>CAWBFH010000001.1:0-591823 GCA_963788005.1 uncultured Solirubrobacterales bacterium
TCGCTCGAGCTGCTTGAGGCTCCGCTCGTCGACGGGGACGAATGTCTTGATCGTCATCGTCATTAGGCACCTACCTACGTAACTGTCAGGTCATGGTGCAACGCGAAATCGAGACGGAAAAATCATGGACGGCCATGAGAGGATCGTGCCATGACCGACTTCGAAGGCTTCGGGCCCAAGGTGCACAAGTGGTTCAAGGGGCTCGAGGCGGATAACAGCAAGGAGTACTTCGCTGCCAACCGTGACTACTTCGAACGTTCGATCCGCGATCAGATGGAGGCGATGCTCACCGAGCTCGGCAGCCAATTCGGCGGCGAGGTCAAGATGTTTCGCCAGCATCGCGATATCCGCTTCTCGGCTGACAAGTCGCCGTACAAGACCAACACCTACGGCCTCCTGCGTGGCGCCGACATCGCCGGCGAGGGGTTGTACGCATCGATCTCCGCCGACGGCCTGGTCGCGGGGAGCGGCTACTACGTGATGGCGCGTGACCAGCTCGAGCGTTATCGCGAGGCGGTGGCCGACGACCCGCACGGGCGGGAACTGGCCAAGCGCGTCGCCCATGCCGAAAAGGCGGGGCTCGAGCTCTGGGGGCAGGGCCTCGCGACCGCACCGCGCGGCTATCCGAAGGACCACGCGCGGATCGGGTTGTTGCGTCGCAAGAGCCTGACCCTCGGCGACCGGATCAAATCCGGGCGGGGGATCGGCCGCGCCGACGCCCTGCAGTTCGTGACGCGGACGTGGCGCGCTGCGGCACCGGTGACTGGGTGGCTGGACGAGCACGTCGGCCCAACGAAGATGCCGGCTGACCGTCCGCGCCAACGCTGACATGCGACCAGCGGATCGAGCGGCGCCGCGGCGGCCCGCCCCCAGCCAGAGAGAGGACGCCTGATGAGTACCGAGGAGCTGCGAGCAAACGTCAGAGCGCTGATGCCTGAGGCCAAGACCGACCTCGCCGAGCTGGTTTCGATCCGCTCAGTGGCCGACCCCGAGCAGTTTCCGCCTGAAGAGTGCGAGCGTGCGGCCCAGTGGCTGGTCGATTCCTTCTCGAAGGTGGGCCTGCGCGATCTCGCCGCGCACAAGACGCCGGACGGAAGCAAGGCGGTCTTCGGCCAGGCGCCTGCGCCGCCGGGCGCACCCACCGTACTGCTCTACTGCCACTACGACGTGCAGCCGCCGCTCGACGAAGACGCCTGGGAGACGCCGGCCTTCGAGTTGACCGAGAAGGACGGACGGTGGTACGGGCGCGGGAGCGCCGACTGCAAGGGCAATGTGGTCATGCACCTGACCGCGCTGCGTGCCCTCGGCGGCGGAGACTTCCCCGTCGGGGTCAAGCTGATCGCCGAGGGATCCGAAGAACAGGGAACCGGCGGCCTCGAGGCGTACGCGCGAGAGAACGCCGACCTCCTCGAGGCCGACACGATCCTCATCGCCGACGCGGGCAACTCCGCGGTCGGCGTGCCCACGCTGACGACCACATTGCGCGGGATCGCAAACGTCATCGTGACCGTCGAGACACTGCGCAGTGCGATGCATTCGGGGATGTTCGGCGGGGCGGCGCCCGACGCTCTGCAGGCGATGATCCAGATGCTGTCGACGCTGCGTGACGAGCACGGCAACACGACCGTTCGCGGCCTCGACAACAACCAACGATGGGACGGTGCGCAATATCCGGCCGAGCAGTTCCGTTCCGATGCCACGTTGCTCGACGGCGTCGATCGGGTTGGGTCGGGCACGATCGCGGACATGCTCTGGGCGCGGCCGGCGCTGACCGTGCTCGGGATCGACGCACCGCCCGTGGTCGGTTCGGCGGCGGCGATCCAACCGAGGGCGCGCGCCCGCCTGAACCTGCGCGTGCCACCCGGGATGCAATCCGATCAGGCGCTGCAGGCGCTGACCGCCCACCTGAAAGCGGTGACCCCATGGAGTGCCAGGGTCGAGGTCGAGGCCGAGGCGACCGGCGAGCCGTTCATCGGCTCGACCGACGGCCTCGGATTCGAGAGCCTGAAGTCGGCCCTCCAGGACGCCTACGGTCGGGCGCCGACGAGCGAGGGCCAGGGTGGTTCGATTCCGCTCTGCAACGCGCTCGCGGAGACCTACCCCGACGCCGAGATCATGCTGATGGGAGTCGAGGAGCCCCGCTGCCTGATCCACGCCCCGAACGAGAGCGTCGACCCGTCCGAGATCGAGCGCATGGCGCTCGCCGAGGCGCTTTTCCTGCGACGCTACGCCGACGCCGGTCGGGGGGCGCACACATGAGAGGTGACCCCGGCTCCTAGGTGCGCTCGCCTCGCACCAGCTCAACGCCGCGGCGCAGCATCGCTACGAACACGACCAGCCACACGGCCAGCGCGATCCACACCAAGACCCGGGCGAAGTCTGTCATCGCGGATGCGTGGGCGGCCGAGCCGCCGAGACCGCTGCAGGCCGCGTACATCCCGATCGGGAACACGGTCGCCCATCGACGGACGTCGTAACCCGGTCTCGGCCGCGCCACCTCGGCGATCAGCAGCCCGGGAATCCAGGCGATCGAAAGCACCCACAGCACGATGGTGAGTTCCTCCAGCGTCCCGATCGCACCGGTCAGCGTGTGCAGGCTGTCCGCCGCGAGCGTGATCCTCGCGATCGCGAGCGTCGAGATCGCCAGCGCGCCGCCGGTGATCCAGTGATCGCCGTGTCCGACGAGCAGTTGCCGGAAATCGAAGCGCCGGATCACGAACAGGTAGAAGGCCAAGCCGAGCACGAACGGCACCAGCGCCGCCACCACGAGCCACCGTGCGTGCTGCGCCGCGGCGACCGTGGCCGAAAGCACGGCGAGGGACTCGGTCGCGACCGCAAGCACGAACGAGCCGCCGAACGTCGGAACCACCCAGTTGGCCAACACCGGCCACAGCAACACCAGCCACAGCACCAGCCCGATGATCAGCAGTGCGATCCCGACCCAGGTCCAGCCCAGAAGCGTCATGCGCGTGCCGAGGACCTCGGTTCCGGCAACCCCGGTCAGGCCCGCGGGCGATCGAGCCTCTTCGTGCACGCGGGTCGGGTCGCGCGACACCCGGGCGGCGAGCAGCAGGGCGAGGATCAACCAGGCGATCGCGGTGATGACCAGCAGAATCCGCGACAGCGTCTCCCGCCCATCGAGTGATAGTCCGACCGACACGATCCCGGTGCCCATGACCACGGCGCCGAGGCCGGGGGCAGCGCATCGAGGATCCGTTGGAGCGGGTCGGCGAGACGCCGCAGCACCGATTCAGGCGACGATCTGCAGCTCGTGGTCGGTGTTGTTCAGTCGCCGGCCGCCATCGGGACCCGCGGCGACGATGTCCTCGATCCGGACGCCAAAGCGACCGCGGAGGTAAATACCGGGCTCGATCGAGAAGCACATCCCCGGCTCGATCGGATGCGTCTCGCCCTCGACCATATACGGCGGCTCGTGTGTCGTCAGGCCGATCCCGTGCCCGACACGGTGGATGAAATACTCGCCATAGCCGCCATCGGTGATCACCTTGCGAGCCGCACGGTCGATCTCCTGGCAGGCGACGCCCGGGCGGACGGCATCGAAACCGGCCTGCTGGGCTTGGCGCACGATCTCGTAGACCTGGCGTTCCTCGTCGGTCGGTTCTCCTACGTGCACGGTGCGGGTGATGTCCGAGCCGTAGCCGTCCTTGATGCCGCCGAAGTCCATCACGACCATGTCCCCGTCCTCGATCATCCGCTCGCCGACCTCGTGATGAGGGTTGGCGCCGTTGGGGCCCGAGCCGACGACCGTGAAGTCGACCTGAGAGTGGCCGTGCTCTCGGAGCAGCCGAGCCAGGTCGGCGCCGACCTCGGTTTCGCGCCGGCCGGCGAAGCGGAGCCGGGCGATCTCCTCGAACGCGGCATCGACGGCCTTGCCGGCATCTGTCAGGCGCTCGAGCTCGTCCGCGTCCTTGATCGCGCGCAGCATCGGCAGCTTCGCGGTCATCGACACGTAGCTCGAGTCCGGCAGCGCTTCCTGGAGCGCGAGCACGTGCATCGCCCAAGCGGAATCGGAGATCGCGTAGCGTCCGCGGGGGTGAAGCAGGTCGGCGGTCACCGCGTAGGGATCGCTGCCGTCGGTCCAGTCGCTCAGCGCGACAACCGGCGCCCCCGCCGCCCGCTCGGCATCGGGCCGTTCGAGAATCGGGACGATCATCGACGGATCGGCTCCCGCCGTGATCACGAGCATCGTGATCCGCTCGCTGATCACGGACGGCTGGTAGCCCGTGAAGTAGACGAGGTCCGGGCCGGGCGTCACCAGCAGGCCGGTGAGGCCGGCCTCCTCTGCCTCGCCCGCCGCGCGCTCGATGCGACGTTTGAAATCCTCCGCGGTGAACGGCGCTGGCGAGCCCATCGCCACCAGCCTAAACCCAAAGCCGCCGCGGCGCGGCCAAGGGACCTCAGGCTGCCCGGCGGCGGTAGTAGGCAGCGTTGAGCTCGGTGAACGCGCTCCACTCCTCGGGCAGCTGATCCTCTGGAAAGATCGCGTCGACCGGGCATGCCTCGACGCACGCGTCGCAGTCGATGCACTCCTCCGGGTCGATGTAGAGCTGCTCGACCTCGGCGTGCTCTGCTTCGTCGGGCGTCGGATGAATGCAGTCGACGGGGCATACCTCGACGCACGAGTTGTCCTTGACACCGATGCACGGCGCAGCGATCACGTAAGCCATCGAACCTCCATTCTGGAGTTTTTCACAGGTCGCCTGTGAAAATACCGCTCCGCGAACCTTTCTTACAACGTGCCTGTGCAAAACTTGGCGCGCGATGGACCTTCCAGCGCAACCAAGCGATGCGCTCGCCCAGCCGACGCGCGCACGGTTGTTCACCATCATGTCCGAGTTGCGCCGCCCGGTCGGCACCGATGAGCTGGCCGCAGAGCTCGGCCTGCATCCGAACGGCGTGCGTATTCATCTCGAGCATCTGCGCCAGAGCGGTCTGATCGCCCGTGAGCGCCGACCCCAGAAACGCGGCCGGCCGCGGGACATGTGGACGATCGAGCCGGGCGCGCAACCCGGCGGCGCCCCGCCGAGCGGCTACCGGGACCTCGGCCGATGGCTCGCGCGGGTGTTATCCGAGCGCAGGGCGAGCGTCCGCCAGGCGGGGGCCACCGGCCGTCGGATCGGGCGAGAGCTCGCGCCGCCGAGTGACGGCCCCGCAGATCAAGCGCTCGCCGCACTGCTCGCCGCGCTCGGCTTTGCGCCGCGACTCGAGGGCGCTGCCGACGCCGCGCTCACCTACCGGCTGTGCAACTGCCCATACCGCGACGCGGTGCGCGAAAACGCCGAGGTCGTGTGCGCGCTTCACGAGGGGATCACGCGCGGCGTCCTGGACGTGATCGCCCCCGCAGCGACCCTGCTCGCCTTCGTCCCCGCCGACCCCGAACGGGCCGGATGCCTGATCGAAGTCGGCGGCCTGGACGACGGCGGCGCGACTCTGCGCCAGCCGGCCGGAACTGAGAGCCGATCCGGATAGGGGGTCCGTCCGCCGCCAATCATCAACGCGCGCGGCCGGCGGCAGACGTTCTACCGTCCAGGCGGTGGAGACCACACACCGCGATCGCGTCGAGACGCTGCTATCCGACGCCGCCGCCGAGCACGACAGCTTGATGTCCCGGCTGTCGCCCGAGCTGCGCGGCTTCATCCCGGTCGACGCACAGGGAGCGACCGCCGCGATCGATTACCTGGCCGGCGCGGCCGGCTTCTCCGCCGACGAGCGCCGCGCCCTCGTTCGCGCCCACGCCGTCAATCCGGCCGTGATGCACGCCCGCGTGTTCGGCCGCGTGCCGCTGGCGCGCGAGACGGTGATCGGCTCGTTTGTCGAAGGAGCACGGGTGCGGGCCGACGCGCTCGCATCGCTCGCTGACGCGGCCGGTGGCGAGGAGCTCGGGCTCGAGGTCCGCAAGCTGCTCGTCGCCTACCCGCCGCCGGCGGGCGCCGACGGCCCGGACGTGATCTCGCAGCTGCGCGCGACCTACGCTGCGCACGAGCGCGCGACGCTGATGATCGCCGCCTACCTCGACATCGATCGCTAGCGGGGGGCGCTCCCCTTCAACCTCGGGCGCGGCCGTGTGGCCCGCCCCCGCCGGGCGGCGGTGGGGGCGGATGGCGTGGCGGCGGGCGGCGTGGCGGCGGCGATCCCGACAGGAGCTCCTGCACCGCCGGCAGCGCGCGCGCCAACGCCTGCGCCTCGTGAGGCGGCAGCTCAGAGAGCAGGGCCCGAACGCGCTCGGAGAGCATCGCCTGCGCCGAGCGCAGCACGCGGCGTCCGGTGGCCGACAGCGCCAGCGTGTGGCGGCGGCGGTCACTGGCGGATTCACGGCGTTCGAGCATGCCGGCGTCGGCGAGACCCGCCAGCAGCTGTGAGATCGCCGGGCCGGAGACGCCTGCCCGCCGCGCAAGCTCGGAGCCGGATACCCCGTCGGCCTCGATCGCGCGCAGCGCCGAAAACTGGGCCAGCGTCAGCGGCGGGGCATGCCCGGCGAGCAACCGCTCCAGCCAACGGGTGACCAGCGGCGCGACTGCGATCAGCGCATCCGCGGCCTCGGTCAGTGGACGAGCGCGCGGTGCGGGCATTAGATAAGTAGACTTAACATCTAAGAATGCTTATTGACCTACGGATTCTGACATGACCGCCGTGATCGCGCGCTTCGGCGTGCTGGGCGTCTTCTTCCTGATGGTGCCCGAGAGCGCGTGCATTCCGATCCCGAGCGAGCTGACGCTGCTGTTCTCCGGATTCGCCGTGCACCAGGGGTGGATGAGCCTGCCGGCGGCCGTGCTCGCAGCGACCGCCGGCAATGTTGTCGGGTCGCTGCTCGCGTACGCGCTCGGGGCCAGCCACGTGCTCAACCAGATCCCGATCGTACGCGGAGTCCTGCTTCGCTGGGAAGGGCTGCTCGAGCAGCATGGGGAGCGGGCGGTGTTCGTAGCCCGGCTGCTGCCGCTGGCCCGGACGTTCGTATCGCTCCCGGCGGGGGCCAAGCACGTCGACCTGACCAGATTTGTCGCCCTGACGGCACTGGGATGCGCGCTCTGGGCGGCCGGCTTCATCGTCGCCGGGATGCTCGCTGCCAATGCGTGGACGGCAGTGCACTCGATCCTCGGGCGGGCGCTGCTCGCTGTCGGTTTGCTGGTGCTCACCGCGTCGGCGCTGCGCGGCGGGCACCGTCGCTGACCGGGCGGCGGCGCGGCACGATAGACCGACTTGGAGTCAAAAAGCGACCGTCGTGGGTGCTTTTTGACTCCAAGTCGCGGGTCGGCCCTTGGCTCACGTGCCGGAGCGGCTCAGGATGCCGGTCCGGGAGGTGACGCGATCGTGCAGATTTGGCCCGATTGGCGGTACGGTTGCAGGGGTTGGCACGTCTGCAGTCAACGATCGGCGGCGCTCTGGGCGCCCCCAAACCATCACTCTTACGGAGGGACGGAGAATGAGCAGTGGTGATCAGCGCGGTCGAACCGCTCAGAACGGCGCACCAACGCTTAGTGAGTCCGATCTCGATGCCTTGCTCGACGCGCTGCGAGCGGCCCGCGAGGGTGACTTCTCGGTCCGGCTGACCTCAGCCGGCAAGGGGAAGATCGGCGAGATCGCGCGCGCGTTCAACGATCTCCAGGCCCGCAACGATCAGATGTCGGGCGAGATCGTGCGCGTCGGCAAGATCATCGGCCGCGAAGGACGGATGACCGAGCGCGTCAAGCTGCGCGATGCCGGTGGCGCATGGGCGACGAGCATCGACTCGCTCAACTCGCTGATCGACGACCTCGTCCGGCCGACGACCGAGGTGGCGCGCGTGATCGTCGCCGTCGCCGAGGGGGATCTGTCCCAGAAGATGGCGCTCAAGATCGGCGGCCAGCCGGTCAAGGGCGAGTTCCTCCGCATCGGGACGACCGTCAACACGATGGTCGACCAGCTGTCGGCGTTCGCCGACGAGGTCACGCGCGTCGCCCGCGAGGTGGGAACCGAGGGCAAGCTCGGCGGACAGGCCGAGGTACCCGGCGTCGCCGGCACCTGGAAGGACCTCACCGAGTCGGTCAACTTCATGGCCGCCAACCTGACTGACCAGGTCCGCAACATCGCCCAGGTCACCACCGCCGTCGCCAACGGTGACCTGTCACAGAAGATCACCGTCGACGTCAAGGGCGAAATCCTCGAGCTCAAGAACACGATCAACACGATGGTCGAGCAGCTCTCCTCGTTCGCGGCCGAGGTCACCCGCGTCGCCCGCGAAGTCGGCACCGAAGGAAAGCTCGGCGGACAGGCCGAAGTGCAGGACGTCTCGGGCACCTGGCGCGGCCTGACCGAGAACGTCAACCTGATGGCCAACAACCTGACCGATCAGGTCCGCAACATCGCCCAGGTCACCACCGCCGTCGCCCAGGGGGACCTGTCCCAGAAGATCACCGTCGAGGCCAAGGGCGAGGTCGCCGCCCTCGCCGACACGATCAACTCGATGACCGACACCCTGCGCGCCTTCGCCGACGAGGTCACGCGCGTGGCGCGGGAAGTGGGGACCGAGGGTGTCCTTGGCGGACAGGCCGAGGTACCGGGCGTCGCCGGAACCTGGAAGGACCTGACCGACTCGGTCAACGGCATGGCCTCCAACCTGACCGACCAGGTCCGCAACATCGCCTACGTCGCGACCGCCGTCGCGCAGGGCGACCTGTCGCAGAAGATCACCGTCGAGGCCAAGGGCGAGGTCGCCGCGCTCGCCGACACGATCAACTCGATGACCGACACCCTGCGCGCGTTCGGAGACGAGGTGACGCGGGTCGCACGCGAGGTCGGCACCGAGGGCAAGCTCGGCGGGCAGGCCGACGTACCGGGCGTCGCCGGCACCTGGAAGGACCTGACCGAATCGGTCAACTTCATGGCCTCCAACCTCACGGACCAGGTCCGCAACATCGCCCAGGTCACCACCGCCGTCGCCCAGGGTGACCTGTCGCAGAAGATCACCGTCGACGTCAAGGGCGAGATCCTCGAGCTCAAGAACACCATCAACACGATGGTCGACCAGCTGTCGGCGTTCGCCGACGAGGTCACGAGCGTCGCCCGCGAAGTGGGAACCGAGGGCAAGCTCGGCGGACAGGCCGAGGTACCCGGCGTCGCCGGCACCTGGAAGGACCTGACCGAGTCGGTCAACTTCATGGCCGCCAACCTCACTGACCAGGTCCGCAACATCGCCCAGGTCACCACCGCCGTCGCCAACGGTGACCTGTCACAGAAGATCACCGTCGACGTCAAGGGCGAAATCCTCGAGCTCAAGAACACCGTCAACACGATGGTCGAGCAGCTGCGCTCGTTCGCCGCCGAGGTCACGCGCGTCGCGCGGGAAGTCGGTACGGAAGGGAAGCTGGGTGGTCAGGCCGAGGTCGCCGGCGTGTCGGGCACCTGGCGCGGCCTGACCGAGAACGTCAACCTGATGGCCGCCAACCTGACCGGCCAGGTCCGCAACATCGCGCAGGTCACCACCGCCGTCGCCAACGGTGACCTGTCAAAGCAGATCACGGTTGAGGCGAAAGGCGAGGTCGCCGCGCTGGCGGACACGATCAACACGATGGTCGAGCAGCTGCGCTCGTTCGCGGCCGAGGTCACCCGCGTCGCCCGCGAGGTCGGCACCGAGGGCAAGCTCGGCGGCCAGGCCGAGGTCGCCGGCGTGTCGGGCACCTGGCGCGGTCTGACCGAGAACGTCAACCTGATGGCCGCCAACCTGACTGATCAGGTCCGCAACATCGCGCAGGTCACCACCGCCGTCGCCAACGGTGACCTGTCACAGAAGATCACCGTCGATGCCAAGGGCGAGATCCTCGAGCTCAAGAACACGATCAATACGATGGTCGACCAGCTCTCCTCATTCGCTGACGAGGTCACCCGCGTCGCCCGGGAAGTCGGCACCGAAGGAAAGCTGGGCGGCCAGGCGGAGGTCGAGGACGTGTCGGGCACCTGGCGGCGCCTGACCGAGAACGTAAACCAGCTAGCCGGCAACCTGACGACTCAGGTGCGAGCGATCGCCGAGGTCTCGACGGCGGTCACCCAGGGTGACCTGACCCCTTCGATCACGGTCGAGGCACAGGGAGAGGTCGCGGAGCTCAAGGACAACATCAACCAGATGATCCGCAACCTGCGCGACACCACGACGCGCAACCAGGATCAGGACTGGCTCAAGACCAGTCTCGCGCGGATCTCCGGGCTGATGCAGGGCCAGCGCGAGCTCGCGACCGTCACGCAGCTGATCATGTCCGAACTGACGCCGACGGTCTCGGCCCAGCATGGCGCCTTCTTCCTCGCCGATGCCGACGCCGACGGTCAGCCGCTCGAGCTGCAGCGGATCGCCAGCTACGGGTACACGCACCGCGACGGGGTCCCCAAGCGCTTCGGGCTCGGAGAGTCGCTCGTCGGTCAGGCGGCGCTCGAGCGAGAGACGGTCACGATCGAGAACGCGCCCGCGGACTACATCCGCGTCAGCTCGGGCCTCGGTGACGCGGCTCCCGCCAGCATCATGATCATGCCGATCCTGTTCGAGGATCAGGTGCTCGGGGTGATCGAGCTCGCCTGGCTGCGCCCCCCGAGCGGGATTCACCGCACGTTCCTCGAGCAGCTGATGGAGACCCTCGGCGTCGTGCTCAACACGATCATCGCCAACATGCGAACCGAGGAACTGCTGCAGCAGTCCCAGTCGCTCAACTCCGAACTCGAGCAGCAGGCGCAGTTGCTCGAGGAACGCAACCTGGATATCGAGGGCAAGAACCGCGAGATCGAACAGGCTCGCCTTGGGCTCGAGGAGAAGGCCGCCCAGCTCGCGCTCAGCTCGCGCTACAAGTCCGAATTCCTGGCCAATATGAGCCACGAGCTGCGCACGCCGCTCAACAGCCTGCTGATCCTCTCAAAGCTGCTGCTCGACAACGAGGGCGGCAACCTGAACCCCAAGCAGCTGGACTTCGCCCGTACGATCCGCGCCGCCGGCAGTGACCTGCTGGAGCTGATCAACGACATCCTCGACCTCTCGAAGATCGAGGCGGGCAAGATGGATCTGCTGCTCGACGCGCTGCCGCTCGCCGACGTGTGCGACTACGTCAGAAGGACGTTTGAGCCGGTGGCCTCCGACAAGGGGCTGACGCTCGACATCGTGCTCGCCGATGGCGTCCCCAACACGATCGTCACCGACGAGCAGCGGCTACAGCAGATCCTTCGCAACCTGCTCTCGAACGCGTTCAAGTTCACGGGTGACGGCGGGGTCACGCTTCAGATCCAGCGGACCGGAGCGGACCAGCTCGCGTTCTCGGTGATCGACACCGGAATCGGGATCGCCCAGGAGAAGCTCGACGTGATCTTCGAGGCCTTTCAGCAGGCCGACGGCACTACCAGCAGGACCTACGGCGGCACGGGGCTGGGGCTGTCGATCAGCCGCGAGCTGGCGCGGGCTCTCGGCGGCGAGCTCAGCGTCCGCAGCACGCCGGGGAGCGGCAGCACGTTCACATTGAGCCTCCGGCTGGATGCCGCCTCGCGCCGGCCGATGCCCGAGGCCCAGCTTGGGTACGTGCCCGCGACCACCGCGCTGGCACTCCCGCCCGGGCGTCCAACCGAGCGCGACGAACACGACGGCGTGACCGCCGCGGACCGTCGCTCGCTCGCGCGCGCGGCCAACCGGACGCGCAGACTGCTGGTCCTCGATCGCGGCGGATTGGCCCTGGACGCGATCCGTACGCTCGTCGGACGCGACCGCGGTGTCGAGCTCACGACGGCGCTGGATGCCGACGAGGCGCTCACCGTGATCAGGTCCTTGCCGCCCGACTGCCTCGTGATCGGCTCCCGGATCTCCAAGACCGCGGTGTTCGAGTTGCTCGATGAGCTCCGCGACCGCAACGGCAACGGGCGCCTGCCGGTGATCCTGCGCCTTGATCGCCGAGTCACCGAGCGCGACCGAGCGCGCCTACGCCGCTACGAGCCAGGGCTGCTCCCACGGGTCGCCGAGTCCGACGAGGAGCTCGCCGCCGAGGCCGCCCTGCTGCTGCATCCGGCCAGTGGTCCCGCGATCGCCGGCCCAGATGCGGACCCGGCGCCGAGCGACCTCTCGTCGCCGCACCTGGACGGCCGCGTCCTGCTCGTCGACGACGACGTGCGCAACCTGTTCGCGCTGGCGAGCGTGCTCGAGCATCGCGGGCTCAAGGTCGTGTGCTCTGAGACCGGGCCGGACGCGCTCGAGATCCTCGAGACCGATCCTCAGATCGACCTCGTGCTGATGGACATCATGATGCCCCAGATGGATGGCTACGAGACGATCAAGGCCGTGCGCGCGATGCCCGCCCTCGGCGCACTGCCGATCATCGCGGTCACCGCGAAGGCGATGCAGGGCGACCGCGAGAAGAGCATCGAGGCCGGGGCGTCTGACTACATCACCAAGCCAGTCGATCCCGACAAGCTGCTGTCGCTGATCCGCGGATGGCTGTCGGTCGAACAGGGCTTGGCGAAGACTGACTCATGACCTCCGAGCGCTCCGTGCAGTCCGGGCCTGAACCCGAACCCGCCGGCGCCGACGGTCAGCCCACCCCAGTCCCCGGCTCGCGCGCGCGTGACCAGACGGCGATCGGCGAGCCGGTCGGGATCCTGCTCGTCGATGACAACCACGAGAACCTGGTCGCGCTCGAGGCCGTACTGGAGCCGCTCGGCGAGCGCCTGGTGACGGCGCAGTCCGGCGACGAGGGGCTGCGGGCGCTGCTGTACGAGGAAATCGCGGTGATCCTGCTCGATGTCCGGATGGCCGGCCTCGACGGCCTTGAGACCGCGCGCATCATCCGCTCGCGTCCCGCGACGCGCCGCATCCCGATCATTTTCCTGACCGCCCAGGCGAGCGACGTCGAGGAGATCGCGATGGCCTACGCGACGGGCGCTGTCGACTATGTGATCAAGCCGTTCGAGCCCGAGATCCTGCGTGCCAAGGTCTCGGTGTTCGCCGAGCTCAGTCGCGAGCGCAGCGAGCGCGTGCGCCAATCCCATGCCCGGGCCGAGGCCGAGGCGGTGGCGCGGACCGTGCGGACGCTCCAGATCCTGAGCGACACAGCACTGAGGCACCTCGACCTCGACGAGCTCGCGAGCGAGCTGCTCGACCGGGTCGGCACCCTGTTCCAGGCCGATTCCGCGGCGCTGCTGCTGCGCGACGAGAACGCGGCGAGCCTGCACTTGCAGTCGAGCCGCGGCGGGCCGCTGCCGGCGCCCGCGCACGAGCGCGTCATGCTCGGCCGGGGCACGCTCGGCGAGCTCGCCTCCGAGCGCCGCTCGGCCCTGCTCGGCGGCGCCGAACTCGCGCAGCTCCAGCCGGTCGGCGCCGACGCAGCCGATGATCCGCCGATCAAGAGCCTGCTCGTGGTACCGCTGAGCGCCGCTGACCAGCTGCTCGGTCTGATGGTGCTCGGGGCCGGTACCGAGGAGCGCTTCGACGGCGGCGATCTCGAACTTCTGACGCTCGCGGCCGATCGGATGGCGATCGCGTTTGACCATGTCCAGCTCTTCAGCCAGGGCCGCCAGCTGGTCGAGACGCTGCAACGGAGCCTGCTGCCCGACCGGCTGCCGCGCCACCCCCGTCTCGAGTTCGCCGCCCGTTACCTCCCCAGCGGCGTCGCGCCCGGGATCGGCGGGGACTGGTACGACGCGCTCGAGCTTGACAACGAGCGCACCGCGGTGATGATCGGCGATGTCGTCGGACACGGAGTCAAGGCCGCGACCACGATGAGCGAGCTGCGCAACGCGCTGCGCGCGTTCGCCGTCGAGGGGCACAGCCCCCGGGAGGCCCTGGCGCAGCTCAACCGTGTGGTCCATGCGACGCTCGGCCCGGGAATGATCGCGACCGTCCTGTTCGTGATCATCGATGCCGGCAAGGGGACCGTGACGCTCGCGGGCGCCGGGCACCCGCCGCCCGCGCTGCGCGATGTCGACGGGAAGGTGCGTTTCCTGGAGACCGAGAACACTCCCCCGCTCGGCGTCGACCGGCACGTCGCGCCGGACGAGGCCCAGTACCCGATTCGCTCCGGCGCGACCCTCCTGCTGTTCACCGACGGCCTCGTCGAGCGCCGGCGCGAGTCGATCGCGGTGGGTTACGAACGGCTACAGCGTGCATTCGAGAGCGCCCCCGCCGGCGTGGAGGAGATCTGCGACCACGTGCTCGAGCGGACGATTGCCGAGCAACCGAGTGATGACGACGTGGCGTTGCTCGTCGTCCGGCTGCTCGCCTACTCCGCGGGCCCGCTCGAACTTACGCTGCCGGCGACCCCCGACTCGGTCCCGCTCGCGCGCCACCGCCTGCGCGCGTGGTTGAACGCCAGCGCGCCGGGACTCGATCCGCTGATTCGATCCGACCTCGAGGTCGCATGGTCCGAAGCGTGCACGAACGTGGTCCTGCACGCATATGCCTCGCGGAACCAGACCTTCACGGCCCGGGCCGCGATGGAGCCTGGCTGGATCTCACTGCAGGTCTCCGACCACGGCAGGTGGCGCGAGCCTCGCGTCGGCCGCGGCGGACGTGGCCTGGCGGTGATGCGCGAGCTCGCCGACGAACTGCTGATCGACCGCCGCAGCGATGGCACCACCGTGACGATCCGCCGGGCGCTCGAGGATGCGTCGACGGAGATCGAGGCGACGCCTGGCGATGAGCGGGGGCCCGGCCACGAGCCCTGATCAGCATCCCGGGGGCGCGATGCACGATCTCGCCCGAGTTGCGTTTCACGACGATGGCGGCGTCACGGTTGCGGCCATCAGCGGCGAGGTGGACGTCTCCAATGCGTCGGAGATCGCGCGCGCGTTCGAGGATCTATCTCAAGTGTCGCTGGGGATGGTCGTCGACCTGCGCGAGCTCGTCTATCTCGACAGCAGTGGGATCTCGCTCCTGCACGATCTCGCGTTGCGGATGCGCCAGCGATGGACCCGGCTGGTCGTCGTCTCCCCTCCGAGCTCTCCCCCCGCCGGGTGCTCGAGCTCACCGCGCTCGATTCCCACACGCTGATTCTCGACGAGCTGGAGCCCGCGATCGAGACGCTGCGAGGCGCGGCCGAGAGCCGATCAGCCGATTGAGACCGCCGTCTCGGGCTAGCCTGGCGGTCGATGGCCGAGCTCACGACCCGGCGACTCCTACTCCGGCAGTGGCGCGATGACGATCTCCAGCCGTTCGCCGCCCTGAACGGGGATCCGTACACGATGCGGTACTTCCCCGCGCCGATGCCGCGGAGCGACAGCGATGCGCTCGCCGCCCTCGCGAGCTCGGCACTCACCGAGCGCGGCTGGGGGCTGTGGGCAGTCGAGGTCGTCGGCGTCGCGCCGTTCGTTGGCTTCGTCGGCCTCAACGAGCCCGGCTTTCGGGCGCACTTCACCCCGGCGGTCGAGGTCGGCTGGCGATTGGCGCGCGCGCACTGGGGCAACGGCTACGCGACCGAGGCCGCCCGCGCGGCAGTCGCCTACGGCTTCGACGCGCTCGAGCTCGATGAGATCGTCTCGTTCACGTCGGTCGTCAACCAGCCATCGCGGCGGGTGATGCAGCGGCTTGGCATGAGTCACGACCCCGCCGACGATTTCGACCATCCGTCGATCTCCGATGGCCCCCTGCGCCGGCACGTGCTCTACCGGCTGGCGCCGTCCGCGTCGGCTACCGCACGCTGACGCAGATCGGCCTGGTGCCCTACGACGCGTTTCGCGCCGAGCGGAGGCCCCCTGGGTGGCCTCCTCAGGAGGATCGTCGCCGCGCGCCCGCACGATCGCGATCGTCGCCGTCACAGCGAGATGCCGTAAAAGATCACCGCGGCGCGCTTCGGCGATGAACATTGCTAGCAGATCGCCTCGGCCATAGCCGCGTCGGGAATGGCAAGAACGAGACTCCCATCAGCAGCACCAGGTTGACCCTCATCACCGCGTTGTTCGCATACTGAAGGCGCCGGAAGATCGCGTGGTGTCCGAGCCAGATGCCGCCGATCGTCAGAAAGCTCGTGACATACAGAAGCCGAGGTACGACGGCCACTGCTGGCCGATCCCGTGCCACAGATCATGAAGTGCCGATTCGGGAACCGCGATATCGAGCACGAGCAGCGTGATCGCGATCGCAAACACCCCGTCGCTGAACGCCTCCGTCCTGCCGGTCTCCCATCGCCGGCTCGAGGACTTGAAGGCTCGCCTGCTGCTCACCGCGCATGTTTTCGTGACCAGTGCGGGCGCTCCTGCGGGCGCGAGCCTCTGCCCGCGTCGCGCATAAGATTTCGCGGCAGTCCCCTCGAGCCGTGGCCCCTTGACACCGTCATCTGCACCGATCGAAGCCGTCGTGTTCGACCTCGACGGCGTGCTGCTCGATTCAGAGACGTTCTGGGACGAGGCGCGCCGCGCCGTCGTCGCGCGCAACGGCGGCCACTGGCGCGAGGACGCCACGCGGGCGATGATGGGGATGAGCTCACCGGAGTGGAGCCGCTACCTCCATGACGAGCTCGGCGTCGCGCTCGCCCCGGCGCAGATCAACGACGAAGTCGTCGCGACGCTGCTGGCGCGGTACCGCCGCGAGCTGCCGCTGCTCGATGGAGCGGTGGAGGCCGTCCGTCGCCTGGCCGCGCGGTGGCCACTCGGTCTCGCCTCATCGGCGAACCGCCCGGTGATCGACACCGTGCTCGAGAGGGCCGGCCTGACCGACAGCTTCGCGGTCACGGTCTCCGGCGAGGAGGTCTCCCGCGGCAAGCCCGCGCCGGACGTGTATCTCGCGGCGGTGCGCAAGCTCGCGGTCGACGCCGAGCACGCAGCCGCCGTCGAGGACTCGACCAACGGCCTGCGCGCCGCCGCTGCAGCGGAGATGGTCGTGATCGCGGCACCGAACCGCGATTACCCGCCCGAGCCGGACGCGCTCGCCCTTGCCGCGCTGGTGATCGGCTCACTCGACGAGCTGACCCCTGACGCGATCGAGACGGCCGCCCGCTCGCGCAAGATCACCTGAAGCGGTCGTCGTCGATGCCGCAGATCGGCCCTAGGCGGCGCGGATGACCGGCTCGCCTGTGGATGCGAGCTGCTCTATCAACCCCGCGGCGACCGTGGTCCCTGGTGACTCGCGCAGCCGCCGTCCCGCGGTTTCGCACGCCGCGCGCATCGCGCGGTCCGACAGCACCCGCGAGAGCGCGCCGACCAGCTGGTCGTCGTCGAACGTGTAGGTCGGCAGGCGAACGCCGTAACCGGCCTCGTCCACCCGCTGCGCGTTGTCGTGCTGGTCCCAGAAGATCGGCAGGACGATCATCGGCTTTCCGAACCACATGCACTCGGTAACGGTGTTGTTGCCGCCGTGGGTGATCACGGCGTCGACGTGCGGGAGAACCGACACCTGTGGGAGGAACTCGGCGCCGGTCATGTTGTCGGCAAGCTCGAACTCCTGGTGTTGCGGTCCAGTGCTGACGACATAGCGATGTTCAGTCCGGCCGAGCGCGTCGATCAGCGCTTTCATCAGCGGCACGTCGGCCGAGCCGAGCGATCCGAGGCTGATGTAGACCAGCGCCGCTCCCTCGGTGTCGGGCGGCGTCCACTTCTCGTCGGTCGCGCGCACGCACGTCTCGAGGTTGTGCCAGCTCGGCGCGAGTGGCCGGCTTCGCTCGTAGTCGAGCTCGCGCGGATACAGCATCAGGTTCAGCCACGGCGACTCGTCGATCATCTCGAGCTCGGGCAGCGGCGGCGCCCCGCGCTCGGCGCAGAAGGTCGAGAATCCCGCCTGGAGCTCGCCGATCTGGCGCGCGTACTCGGTTCGGAAGTCTGCCCACTGCGCGCGGTCGTCGGTCGGCAAGCCCGAGAAGGTCGGGGGCAGCGCGGGGTCCTTGACCTCGAGCGGGTTACACGAGGCGATCCGCACCCACGGCCGTCCGCTGGCCGCGATCGCCGGAAACGCGCACACGTTGTCCTCGACGATCACGTCGGGCGCGAGCTCGACGAATATCTCCTGCAGTCGGTCGTCGACGTACCGGGCGCCGTCGAGCAGCGCCTGCCACGTCGGCGCGATGAACGTCCCGAGCTGCTCGAGGCTCGAACCGCGGAACACGGGCGCCGTATCGCGGATGAAGTCCTTCCAGAACTGGCCGGGCTCCTCGGGCTCGGCGGGCGGCGGTCCGAGCCTCATCAGCCGCTCCTCGAACCCCTTCGCCGCCAGCGTCCCGGCGAACGACTCCTCGATCACGAACACGATCCGGTGACCGCGCCGGCGGAGCACGTCCCCGATCCCGACGCAGTTGTTCGTCGGTCCGAACGCCCCCTCCGGGAAGAAGATGATCGTCTTCTCGCTGATCCCGACAGCGTATTGGCCAACGAGTGAGCGGGGCCTTGGAACGCTTTGCTCCGCTACGGAGTCAAACATTCCAAAGCGCCCTTCGGCGGCCGGGCGGGTATACGGTTGGGTGACATCCCAAACCACACCGCAGGAGGTGACGGAATGCCCGATCAATCGCATCCGTCGACAGTGGAGGTTCTCGATCAGACCCTGAGGGACGCGGGGACCGAGGGCGGCAACCGCCGCTGGCTGCTGGAGCGGGCCGCGGTCGGCGCTGCGAGCGTCACCGCCGTGGCGGCGCTCGACCCGGCAGGCCGCACTCGCTCGGCCGAGAGGCAGCTCGATCGCCGAGTTCGGGACGGTCGCGGTCACCACCGAGGCGCTGACCGTCACGCTGCTGGCGGAGTTGCTGCGGCGAGTGAATCTCAACCCGTCGGTGCCGGCGGCGGTGAAGTCGGTGTTCGAGGGCGCGTATGCGGCCGAGGTCGATCACTTCCGCTTCACACGCCAGCACTGGCGGCCGACGACGACCAAGTTCTGGATCCCCGATGCGTTCTTCGGCGGCCCTGGCAACGCGGTGGACCTGACTTCGGTCGGGAAGGCGCTCGTGGCCGGCGAGACGTTGTTCGTCAATCTCTACCTGATCGGCGTGACGAAGTTCGCCCGGGCCGGAAACCGGAAGTTCGCGCGCTATTCGGCAGAAATCGCCGGGTGTGAGTCCGAGCATCGCGTCTTGGCGCAAACGCTGCTCAATGCATCCCCGCCCAACGACGTCGGGTTCGAGATCTACTCGATCGAGACCCCAGCCGGGATCGAGACCGCGCTCAACCAAGCGGGCGTCGGCTTCGGTGCCCAGGGCGCGGCACCGGGCGCGTTCTACAAGCTGGCCCATCCGATCATGACCCCGCCGGTCGCGATCGGCGGCAACCAGCCAACCTGATCGACCGTCGCGTAGCGCGCGCGGACCGTCGCCGCGTCCAGGCGGCCGCGCGTGACGCTCGTTCGCGCATAAGAAGTATGTAAATGCGGGGAATAACCCGTCGGCTTCGGCATCGACATAGGTAAGGACACCCAAGCAATCCTGGCAAGGAGGTCTCAACATGACCCTGAAAATAATGCGCCGCCTGGGCGCAATCACCCTGATCGTCGTCGGTGCCGTACACCTGCAGCAATACATCGGCAACGACTATTCGGTCCTCCCGACGATCGGGCCGCTGTTCCTGCTCAACGCGATCGGAGCCGGGATCGTCGCGATCTGCCTGCTGGCGCCGATCGAGCGAATGCTCGGCGATCGGCAGGCCCAGCTGGCTGCCGGCCTGCTCGCGGGCGTCGGCCTCGCAATCGCGATCGGCTCGCTCGTCGCGCTGTTCATCGCCGAGAGCCAGCCGCTGTTCGGCTTCATGGAGGACGGATATGACACTCCGATCCTGATCGCGATCGTGTCCGAGGCGCTGACCACGATCCTGCTGGCGCCGGTCGCCGTCACCAGCCTTCGGCGAGCATCACTCGGTGAGCGTGCGCTGCGCTCTCGGGGCGCGCTGAGCTCATAGCCGGCCGCCGGGCGCGCGCGAGCGGCAATCCGCGCGCGCCCGCCGATGCGGTGCCCACCCGTGGGCGTTGACCGTCCGTCTGCTCCGTCAGTGCGGGCGCGCACGGCGGTGAGCTGCGCGGTGAGGTGACCGGTTCGCACGATTGGGGGCAAGTCGCGTGGTGGCGTTCCTCGCCGCGCCCTGACCGGCCGCGGAAGCGCTCCGGCTGGCGCCAGAGGTCGAGCTGTGACCGCCGATCTGCCAGGGCGACCTGTCAACGGCGCTCGAGCGCTCGAGGCCGGCGGCGATCCTGATCGTCGATGGGGAATTCAGCCAGAACCTGTCGGTCTGGCACAAGGAGATCCTGCATGCGCTCCATCTCGGGGTGCGGGTCATCGGCGCGTCGTCGATGGGGGCGCTGCGGGCCGCAGAGCTTGACCGCTTCGGGATAGAGGGGGTCGGGGAGATCTACGCGTATTACCGTGACGGGTGGCTGACCGGGGACGCCGATGTCGCGGTGCTGCATGCCGATGCCGAGGAGGATTACCGCCCGCTCACGCGGCCGCTGGTCAACGTGCGCGCGACCACCGCCAAGCTCCACGCGGAGGATCGACTGACGGGCGATGAGGCGGCCGCGATCCTCGCGGTCGCCGAGCGGCTGCATCCGACGGTCATCTGCCTGACGCCACCGCGCGGCGCGCCCCTTCGGCGAGGCTCTCGAGCTTGCCGTAGGCCACCTCGCGCGTCAGGTACTTCATGCCGCAGTCGGGCGCGGCGACCAGTCGCTCCGCGGGCGCGTAAGGCAACGCCCGCCGGATCCGCTCACTCACCGTGTCGGCCGTCTCAACCTCGTCGGTCGAGAGATCGATTACGCCGAGGATGATCGTCTTCTCCGCGAGTGACTCGAGCACGGCGAGATCGAGCCCCGATTGGGCGGTCTCGATCGACACCTGGTCACAGCGAGCGGCGGCCAGCTCGCTCAAGAACGAGTAGCCGCTCGGGCGGTCATGGATCAGCGCCGCGTAGCCGAAGCAGATGTGCACGGCGATCGTGCCGTCGACGTCCCCGATCGCCTCGTTGAGGACCTCGACGCCGAACTCGCGTGCGGCCTGCGGCCGGGCCTGCATGTAGGGCTCGTCGATCTGGACGATGTCCGCGCCGGCGGCGAACAGGTCGGCGATCTCGTCACGGACGGCGTGCGCGTAGGCGGCCGCGAGCGCGTCGGGCGCGCCGTAGTGGTCATCCTGCGCCTGCTGAGACATCGTGAACGGGCCCGGGACCGTGACCTTCGTCGGCTTGCTCGTGTGCGCCCTGAGGAACTCGAGGTCGCGCACCTGCACGGGATGGCGCCGGGCGATCGGGCCGGTCACGCGCGGCACCTTGTTGGGCGTCCCGCTGCGGTCAAGCGCGGTACCCGGGTTGTCGATGTCGACGCCTTCGAGCGCGGTGGCAAAGCGGTTCGAGTAGCTCTCGCGCCGCATCTCTCCGTCGGTGATGATGTCCAGGCCGGCCCGCTCCTGGTCGGCGATCGCGAGCACCGTCGCGTCGTCCTGCGCCTCCTCGAGGTAGCGCGGGTCAACGCGCCACAGCTCGGTCGCGCGCACGCGCGGCGGGAAGCGGTCGCCCAGGCGGGCCTTGTCGATCAGCCACTCCGGCTGCGCATAGGACCCGACGAGGCTCGTCGCGATCCGGCCGTCCACCTCGCTGCCATCGTCCCTCATGCGTTACTCCCTTAGTTCGTCACTGAACGTCCGTTACCCGGCGCCCATCCTCGAGATAGACACAGCCGTCGTCGGCGCGAGCCTCCGCTACCCGGCGCCGCAGCGGCCCACTCAACAGCTCCAGCGCGTCGGTGTGCTCGACGAAGCGGTACTCGGCTATCTCCTGCGCTTGTAACGAGATCGCGGCGATCGTCGCATCGTCGACGGTGCCACAGTCGAATATGAACCTCGCACCGCCCGGGCGGTCGGGCTTCGGGTGCAGGAAGTCGACGCACACCAGGCGCCCGCGCTCGACCGCTATCCCGCACTCCTCGAGCGTCTCGCGCTTACACGCCTCCCACGGGGACTCGCCACCCTCTTCGATCTGCCCGCCGGGGATCGTCCAGCCCTTCTTATAGGTGGGTTTGAGGATCAGCAGCCGGCCGGCCGCATCAAAGATCAGCGCGCCCGCCGAGGCCGGAATGCGCGGGAGGTAACCGGGCTGGTCATCGGTCGCCGTCAACTGAACGCGAGGAAGTGTGACGCCCACGGGTCCAGCCCGATGTATAGGCCGTCGCCGGACAGCTCATCGCCGTCGCGCTGGAACGACTCGCCGCTGAGCCTGTCACTGAGCTCCCAGCGCCGGCCGTGCAGGTCGTCCCACGGGAGCTGGACACGCCCCTGTGCGGGTTCCGCCGACAAATTGACAACGACGAGGTGGCGCGACTGGGCGCCGCGCCAGCACCAACAGACAAGCTGTTCGAACGATTGGTTGTCGGGCCAGCCGCTGCACTCGCACAGGCGCCACTCTCCGTCTCGTAGGCCGGACTCGGCAACGGCCGCCAGCAGCCGCTCGTAGAACGCGCGCAGCTCACCGTCGACCGGCTCGTCGGGCCCGCGGTCGAGGAATACGGGGATCCGGGTCTGCCGTCCCTCGAGCTGTCCGTCGTGGTAGAGGCGCGCCCCCTCCAGGGTCGAGACCACGACCGCGGCCGCCCGCGCCTGCGCCGGCCCGAAGGTGGCCGCCGCGCGGGGCTCGTCGTGGTTCTCGATGAAGCGGATCAGTCGCTCCTGGTAGTCGGCATCGGCCTGCAGGTGGCCGCGGACGCTCGCCGGCGATTCGTGCACGAGGCGGTCGTAGAGGCGCTTGTCATAGCAGTAGTCAAACCCCTGCTGCTGGAGGATCCACTCCATGTCCCAATACGCCTCGGCGATGAACACCAGCTCGGGGAACGTCTGCTTGACATGTCCGATCACCGTCGGCCAGTAGTCCTCTGCGGGCGGCGCTCCGGCGCGCTCGCCCCAAGTGCGGGCGAACACCTCGTTGGTCATCAGCATCGCCATGTCACACCGCAGCCCGTCGCACTGGGCGCCGACATCGAGCAGCAATTCCACGACCTCGTGGCGCAGCGTCGGCGAGAAGGCGTTGAGCTGGACCACGTCGGGCCACGCGGGAAAGTACGGGTCGCGCCCGTTCGCGAACACGCCAGCGGGGGTGCGGATGAACGCGTCCGGATGCTCCGCGAGATCCTCGTCGGTGCCCGCCAGCAGGCATTCGGGCCTGGTCGCGAGCCACGGGTGGTCGGGCGCGACGTGGTTGGGGACGTAGTCCAGGATCAGCCCGAGGCCTCGGCTCGCGAGCTCTGCTCGCGCGACCGCGAGCGCGTCGCGCCCGCCGAAGCGTGCGTCGACTATGTAGTCGCGCACGCAGTACGGCGAGCCGATCACGTCCTCGTCGCGCAGATCGGGGAGCGCCGCGCGGTTGCCGGCGTCGAGCTCGGGGTTGGTCCGGGCGATCTCGAGGCCGGCCGGGCTGCGCTCCCAGACACCCATCAGCCACACGGCGTCGGCCGGCAGGGCCGCCAGCGCGTCCCACGCAGACGCCGGCACCCGGTCGAGCATCAGCGCTCCAGCGGCGCCCGCGCCGCCCGCGTCGCCCGCCAGCCGCCGCAACCAGACGGCAGTGTTGATCTCGTACACGGTCGGGCGCCGCGGCAGGCGCAGACTCGGAACGCTTGAGTCCATAGTGGACTCAATGGTTCCAAGCGGTGTGTCGGCCGACGAGCTCACTCGCCGACGATCGCGACGGCTTCCCGCTCCGCGACGCGCCCGCCGGCGAGCAGGAACAGAAGCGCTACCGTGCCCGTCCATCCTGTCTGATGGCTGGCGCCGATCCCGGCCCCGTTGTCGCCGTGGAAGTACTCATGAAAGAGGATCAGGTCGTGCCAGTGGGGATCGCTCTGGAATTGCTCGATCCCGCCGAACACCGGCCGGCGCCCGTCCTCATCCTCGGTGAAGGTCGTCGCCAGCCGCCTGCCGATCTCAGTCGCGACCTCGAGCAGGTCCATCTCGTTGCCCGATCCCCTCGGGCACTCGACCGTGAGCCGGTCGCCGTAGTAACGGTGCAGCTGGATCAGACCGCGCAGGATCACGAGGTTCATCGGAAACCAGACCGGTCCGCGCCAGTTTGAGTTGCCGCCGAACATGCCGGAGTCTGACTCGGCCGGCAAATAGTGGACGTCGTAGCGCTGACCGTCCCACTCGAATACCTCCGGCTGCTCGAGGTGCCGGCGCGAGATCGCCCGGATTCCGTGCGGGCCGAGAAACTCGTCCTCGTCGAGCATCACCTCGAGCATCCGCCGCAGCCGCGGCTCGTCGACGAGCGAGAGAATCCGTGCACCGTCCGGGTTCGGGCCGGGAAGGTTGAGCAGTGACGGAATCGAATCGGAGAACTCGCCCACGAACCGCGTGATGCGCTCCATCATCTCCGGATGACGGTCGATCACGTCGCGGTCGAACACGGTCGCGGCACATAGCGGCAGCAGTCCGACGAGCGAGCGCACTTTGAGCTTGATCGCGGTCCCGTCCGGCATCCGCATCACGTCGTAGTAGAAGCCGTCCTCCTCGTCCCACAGCTCGGCGTCTCCAGAGGGCGGGTTCATTGCGATCGCGATCCACTCGAAGTGCGCGATGAACTTCAGGGCCATGTCCGCATGGACGGGGTCGGTCTTGGCCAGCTCGGCGGCGATCTGCAGCATCCACTGGCAATACAGCGCCATCCACGCGGTTCCGTCCGCCTGCTCGAGTCGACCGCCGCCGGGCAGCGGCGCCGAACGGTCGAAGATCCCGATGTTGTCGAGGCCGAGGAAGCCACCCTGGAACAGGTTGCGGTCATCGGGGTCCTTGCGGTTGACCCACCACGTGAAGTTGGTCAGCAGGCGGTCGAAAACGCGCGCCAGGAACTCCCGGTCGCCCTCGCCGCGGATCTCGGCCTCGCGTTCGTAGACGAACAACGCCGCCCATGGAGTGACCGGCGGGTTGACGTCGCTGAAGTTCCATTCATACGCCGGTATCTGCCCGTTTGGATGCAGGTACCGCGTGCTCAGCAGCAGCTCGACCTGCTCCTTGGCGAAGTCGACGTCGACCAGCGACAGCGGCGCCGTGTGGAACGCCAGGTCCCAGGCGGCGAACCACGGGTACTCCCACTTGTCGGGCATCGAGATGATGTCCCGCGCAATCATGTGAAACCAGGGGGTATTGCGCACCGAGCTGCTCGGCGCGCTCGGATCCCACGGATCGGTGCCGTGCTCTTGCAGCCAGCGATGGACGTCGTACTCGTAGTACTGCTTACTCCACAGCAGGCCGGCGAGCGATTGGCGCATCACCATCGCGCTGTCGGGCGCCAGCGTCGGCGGGATCAGGGTCGCGTAGAACTTGTCCGCCTCGTCGCGGCGGTCAGCGAATGTCCGGTCGAACTTCGGCCCCAGCGGCTTGTTCTTCGGAGCGGTCTCGGCGCCCTCGGCGGATAGCCGCACGCGGATCTCGCCGCTCTCCCCCGCGCCGAGCTCGAGCAGGTGCTGCGCGGCGACCTTGGTGCCCGCGCCGGCGGCGTTGACCGCGCTGGTCAGGCCGGCGACGACGAAGTCGTTGATCCCGTCCTTGACGTAGGGCGACGCGTTCGGCGTTCCGAACAGCCGCTCGGCGTTGGTCTCGTTCTCGCAGAACAGCAGCTGCGCGGAGGGGTCGGCGTGCAGCAGCCACTCCCCCAGCTCGGGATGCTTGGCGCGGGCCGCGGCGAGTGACGGGTCCTGCGCCAGAGCCTCGATCGACGGCTTGGTGCCCTCAGAGCCCCACGACCAGGTGTTGCGAAACCACAGCGTCGGCAGCAGGTGCAGGGTGGCGGGGTCGGGCCCGCGATTGTGGGCGGTGACGAGCATCAGGATGTCATCGGGGCCGGCCTTGGCGTACTCGATGACGACGTCGAAATAGCGGTCCTCGTCGAAGATCCCGGTGTCGAGCAGCTCGTACTCCATCTCCTGCTTGCCGCGGCGGCCATTGGTCGCCACGAGGTCCTCGTACGGAAAGGCGCGCTGCGGATACTTGTACTGGCAGCGCAGGTAGGAGTGCGTCGGCGTGCTGTCGAGGTAGAACCAGTACTCCTTGACATCTTCGCCGTGGTTGCCCTGGCCGTTTGAGAGGCCGAACATCCGCTCCTTGAGAATCGGGTCAGCGCCATTCCACAGCGCCAGCGACAGGCACAGGCGCTGGCCGTCGTCACACACCCCGCCGATCCCGTCCTCGCCCCAGCGATAGGCGCGCGAGCGCGCCTGGTCGTGGGTGAAGTAGTTCCACGCGTCGCCGTTGTCGCTGTAGTCCTCGCGCACCGTGCCCCATTGGCGCTCGCTCAGGTAAGGACCCCAGGCCTTCCACGGAGCCTCGCCCGTGCGGGCCTGCTCCAAGCGCGCGTGTTCGGGTGTCCGGGCGGCCGCCATCACCGGACAGTCTCGACGTGATGCGCGCTCACCGCGTCATATGGTCGAAATGATTGGGTTAAGAATTGGTTGCGGCGTCGCCGGTGGGGATTTGTCATAGCGACACCACGATCGCGGCGCCTCCATCCCCTGTGACGGCGGCCGCGAGCGCTTCGGCGGCATCGTCGAGCGCGAACGCCGATCCGACCTCGAGGCTCAGCTTGCCCTCCACGAGCATTTCGACGAGCGCTTGGAGCTGCTCTCCGTCCGGTCTCACGTACGCCGACGAGATCGCGATCCCGCGCTCGGGCCCGGGCGGATCTGAGGTGATCGTCGCCGACATCCCAGCCGTCGGTGCGCACGAACTCGTCCCTGTTTCCGACGCCCGCCGCCCGGACCTCGATCAGGAGTTCATCGCCCCGGAGCGCGCGTGGATCGGGCAGGTCGAGCGCGCCGACCGGCTCGCCGTACGCGCTGACTCCCGCCGCCTTCACGCCGCGATCAGGCCCCGCCGGCGCGTCGGCCGCCGCCGTACACGCTCCGAATCCAGCGCTCGGACGCTTCCGCAGCGCGGACCGAACCCCGCGCGACGCGGATCGAGCCGCGCGCGAGCGGGTGGTAGCGCCAGATCAGCGCAAACGCGATCAGCCCGACGAACGCGGGGATCTCGCGCGAGTCACTGCCCCCGACCGTGTGGCCCAGCTCCTTGACCATGGACCCGCCTATCACGAGATTCTGAAGATGCGGCTTGGCGGGCCGATGAATCGGAACGACCTCCTCGGCCTCGCTGAAGAGCGTGATCAGTGCGACCAGAGTGATGATCAGCGACTCATCCGCGTTGAGTCCGGTCAGCCCGAACGCGGTCGAGACCACCTTGCGGCGGGCGTTGTTGAGCAACAGGAGGACGATGATCACATCGTCGAAGAAGCCTCGGTGGGCGCCTATCTTCCGTCCGGTCGCCATCCTTACTCTCCCGCCGCGAGCGGCGTCTCCGAGACCGCGGCCCGCAGGACCTGCGCCTCCTCCCGCGACAGCGAGTGGCGGGCCACGTGGCCCTTGGTAGCGGCAAACGCCTCCAGCATCGCGTCGACGTGCTCGGGCTCGGCGAGCAGCATCACCGCCGATGATCCTTCGGGAACGTCTGCCCGAATCGCGTCGAAGAACGCGCCGCGGAGCTCGGGGACGGCGCTGTCCGCCTGCGCCAGGCCGCCGATCGAGCCACCGGTGACGAGCCCAGCCGCCAACCCGGCCGGCCCGAACAGCGCCCCGATCGCGGCTCCGGCGACGGCTCCCTCCGCGGTCTTGCGACCGATCACGTCGCCCTCGTCGTCGACGTCCACGTAGTGGCCGGCGAACGTGCCCCGGACCACGATCCGGTCGTGGCCGTGATGCTCGACGAACGTGATCTCGCGCTCCCACGGCGCCTGCCCGGCGCTGTCGAGCACGTCGGCATATGCGTGTTCGGCACCATTGATGCGCTCGAATGTCACGACTGCGAGATCTTGGTCAGGCACAGGTCACTCCTCTTGAACGTCTTTCACCCGGGAGGCGCCGAATGGAGCGGATGTACTTCGACAATGCCGGGATTGATTCCCGCATCCTGGAGGAGCCCGAACAGCCTCTCCTGTGTGCCGCTCGCCGAGCACGCGCTCATAGTCCTCCCGCGACATGTGCTGCGGGTTGATATGGACCGCGACCGCCATGGCCAGATCCTATGGTGCGCGCAGGGCGCATCGCGACATCATCCGAAATAGATGACGCTACGGCCACCGCGCGCGGCCGTCCGCCATAAGCTGTCGCTGGCGATGGCTACTGAGACCAACGCTTCCCTGCAGCCCGGCGAGTCCGCGGAGCGCGGCCGCGCAGCGCGCACCGGCGCGCCGCGGTCGGCCCACGGAGAGTGGACGCCGGCGGCCAACCGTCCCGACCCCGTCGCCGTGCTGACGATCCAGGCGGCGTCGCGGCTACCCGAATTAGTCCCGATCCGCTACGGGCGGATGGTCGCCTCGCCGTTCACGTTCTACCGCGGTGCCGCGGCCGTGATGGCGGCCGACCTCGCGCGCACCCCCGACTCGGGGATCTTCGTCCAGGCGTGTGGCGATGCGCACATCTCGAACTTCGGCGGCTTCGCGGCTCAGGACCGCAGGATGGTGTTCGGCCCCAACGACTTCGACGAAACGCTTCCCGGGCCGTGGGAGTGGGACGTCAAGCGGATGGCCGCCAGCGTCGAGATCGCCGGCCGCGACCTCGGTCTGCCGGCGGCCCGGCGCCGACGGATCGTGCTCGGGTGCGTGCGCGAGTACCGCAACGGAATCCGCGCCTTCGCGAACGAGAGCCACCTCGACGTCTGGTATGACCGCCTCAACGCGAGCGAGCTCGTCGATCATTTCGGCGGCCGTCTGGGAAAGCAGGGCCGGATCCTGTTCTCGAAGCCGTTCGTCAAGGGGCGCCGCAAGACGAGCCTGCGGGCGGTCGAGAAGCTGACCGAGCGCGTCGACGGAGAGCTGCGCTTCCGCAGCGTGCCGCCGCTGCTGGTGCCGTTGCGCGAGCTGGTCGACCCGGCCGGCCAACGCCGCGACACCGACTACGTGCGAGGCGCGCTCGACGCCTACGTGGCGAGCCTCGACGAGGACCGCCGCTACCTGTTCGGGAGCTACGAGTTCGTGGACATGGCCCGCAAGGTGGTCGGAGTCGGCAGCGTCGGAACCCGGGCCTGGATACTGCTGTTCGCCGGGCGCCGGGGCCGGGATCCGCTCGTGCTGCAGATGAAGGAGGCGGTCGCGTCGGTGCTCGAGCCCTACCTCGGAGCGAGCGAGTTCGCCAACCACGGCGAGCGCGTCGTGCGCGGACAGCGGCTCTCACACGCCGCGCTCGACGTGTTCCTCGGCTGGCAGCGCAGCGAGGGGCTCGACGGCTTCGAGCATGACTTCTACATCCGCCAGCTGTGGGACTGGAAGGCGTCGGTCGACCTCTCGACCATCAGCGAGTCGGGCCTGCACGCGTATACGCGCGCCTGTGGGTGGTCGCTGGCACGCGCGCACGCGCGCTCGGGTGACCGCCTCGCGATCGGTGCCTATCTCGGCTCCGGGACGAACTTCGACCAGGCGATCGGGCGCTTCGCGAGCCGGTACGCGGACCAGAACGAACTCGACCACGCCCGCCTGGCCGAAGCGGTCAGAGCCGGCGAGGTCGACGCCGAGCGCGATGTCTGAGCCCAGCCCCGCGCCCACCGGGCGGGCGGGGTTTGCCCACCCGCCCGCGAGCGCCAGGATTACGCGGCGTCGTGTGCGAGCGCCTTGGCCTTCAGCGCGTCGAACTCGGCCTGGGTGATCGTGCCGTCGTCGAGCAACTTCTTGGCCTTCTCGATCTCGGCGGCCGCGCCGCCTGAACCAGCGGCCTGGCGCACGTACTGGTCGAACTGCTTCTGCTGCGCCTGCGCCTGATTCTCGCTGCGCTCAGCCATTGAGTCGTGGTAGGCGATCAGGTAGACCAGCACGCCCAAGAACGGCAGGACGATCACAAATATGACCCAGAACGCCTTGAACCACCCGGACATGTCGCGGCGGCGGAACAGGTCGATGAAGACGGTGATAGCGATCCAGATCCACACGACCCAGGCCATGAAGATCAGGATCGTCCAGAAGATGTTCAGAAACGGGTAACTCGATGCGACGAGAGCCAACGCACAGCCTCCTGTTGGGAGTCCCGGCCGGGAGGTCGGATCGCCGACCGGCAGTTAATGAGCCGATGCGCCCGCGTCGCACATCGCGAGGCGTCATCGTGGGCGGATCATAGACCCGCGCTCAGATATCGCCCGTATCCTCCCGGGCATGCCAGACGCGGTCCCCACCTCCTCGTCGGAGCCGGCCAATGGGGCGCGCCCGCCCGGGCCGTCGCCGGCGAAGAACATGGTCTGGATTCCGGGCGGCGAATTCCTGATGGGCTCCGACGACTTCTACCCCGAGGAGCGCCCGGCTCACAGGGTGGCGGTCGACGGCTTCTGGATCGATCCGCATCCGGTCACGGTCGCCGAGTTCCGCCGCTTCGTCAAAGCCACCGGGCACGTGACGGTCGCCGAGGTGGCGCCGGATCCGGCGGAGTACCCCGACGCGGACCCCGAGCTGCTCGTCCCCGGCTCGCTCGTGTTCAACGCCACGGATGGCCCGGTGGACCTCACTGATGTGCACAACTGGTGGAGCTGGACGCCGGGCGCGCAGTGGCGCAATCCGGAAGGGCCGACCAGCACCCTGCACGGGCGCGAGCTTCACCCGGTCACCCATGTCGCCTACGCCGACGCGCTCGCCTACTGCACATGGGCCGGCAAGGAACTGCCGACGGAGGCCCAGTGGGAGCGCGCCGCGCGCGGCGGACTCAAGGGCAAGGTCTTCTGCTGGGGTGACGAGTTCGCGCCGCGGGGCAAGATGATGGCCAACACCTGGCAGGGCCAGTTCCCATGGCAGAACCTGATGCTCGATCCCTTTGAGCGCACCTCGCCGGTCAAGCGCTTCCCGCCCAACGGCTTCGGGCTCTATGACATGGCCGGCAACGTCTGGGAGTGGACCGCCGACTTCTTCGCCCCCCGCTCCTCCGGCGAGCCGCCGAGCCCGTGTTGCGCGCCGCACAACCCGCGCGTGACCTCGCCCGACGAGAGCTACGACGTCGGCGCCCCGGGCGCCCACATCCCGCGGCGCGTGACCAAGGGCGGCTCGCACCTGTGCGCGCCCAACTACTGCCTTCGCTATCGTCCGGCGGCGCGCCAGGGCGAGGCGATCGACACCAGCACCAGCCACATCGGCTTTCGCTGCGTGATACCCGCGACGAGCTGAGCCGATGGGCCAGGCGATCGGTCAGGTGATCGCGTTCGCCGTCGGGGTGGCCCTGAGCCCCGTTCCGATCATCGCGGTCGTGCTGATGCTCGCGACTCCGAAGGGACGCGTGAACGGCCCGGCGTTCCTCGGCGGCTGGGTACTCGGGCTCGCCGTCCTGGGGACGGCAGTACTGCTGATCGCGAGCGGCGCCGCGGCCAGCAAACACGGCGCCCCGGCGACCTGGGTAAGCATCGTCAAGCTCGTGCTCTGTGCTGCTGGCGGCCAGCAGTGGCACGGCCGCCCTCGCGGAGACGCGCAGCCAAGCTCCCGAAGTGGATGCGAGCGGTTGACAAGTTCACACCCGCGAGGTCCACCGCGATGGGCGTCGCGCTGTCCGCCATCAACCCGAAGAACCTGCTGCTGGTGGTCGCCGCCGCCGCCGCGATCGCGCAGACCGGGACCGATGCCGCGGCCCAGGCCGTCGCGCTGGCGGTCTTCATCCTGATCGCGACGCTCGGCGTCGGTTCACCCGTCGCGATCTACTACCTGACGGGCGACCGCGCGACGAAGATCCTCGCGAGCTGCACGATTGGATGGCGCGCGAGAACGCGACGATCATGGGCGTCATCTGCCTGATCATCGGAGCCAAGCTGATCGGTGACGCGATCACGGCCCTCGCGAGCTGACCGAGGTCGCGCCCCGTCCACCGCCTCGCGGCAGGCCTGGCGCCCACTTGGAGTCAAACCGTGAACGCTACGTCCATTTTCTGACTCCAAGTCGAGGGGCCCCCGGCCACGGGCCGTGGGCCAGCCAGCGCCCCGGAGCGACGCACGCTGACGACGTGGCAGACTGACGCGCGTCCAAGGAGGCACCCGTTTATGGCGGACGGCAGACGAGGCGCGGTCGACCCGCGGCTACTGAAATACGCGCGCGCGACGCGCCCGTTCCTGGTCGCGCTGACCGCGCTCGGACTGCTCACCGCCCTGCTGATCATTGCCCAGGCGCTGCTGCTCGCCGACGTGATCGCAGCGGCGTTCTCGTCGGGCAAGGACCTTGCCCAGCTGCGCACCCCGCTGGCAGCGCTGTTGGTAGTGGTGCTGGCCCGCGGCGTGGTCGCGTGGGGGCGCGAGCTCCTGGCCGCGCGGTCGTCCGCGCGCGCCAAGTCACAGCTGCGCCGTGCTCTGCTCGACCACGTCGCGGCGCCTGGGCCCGACCCGGATCGGCGAGGAGCGCGCCGGGGAGCTCGCCGTGCTGGCAACCCGCGGCGTCGACGCGCTCGACGCCTACTTCGCGCTCTACCTCCCGCAATTGGTGCTGGCGGTCGTGGTGCCGTTGGCAGTCGTCATCGTGATCGCCGACCGAGACTGGATCCCAGCGCTGATCATTTTCGGGACGCTGCCGCTGATCCCAATCTTCATGGCGCTCGTCGGCGCGGCTACCCGCGAGCGGATGGAACTCCAGCTGCGCACATTGCAGCAGCTCGCGGGGCACTTCCTCGATGTCGTCGCCGGCTTGCCGACGCTCAAGGTGTTCGGTCGCGCCAAGGCGCAGGTTCGCGCGATCGCCGAGATCACCGACCGCTACCGGCGCGCCGCGATGTCGACGCTGCGGATCACGTTCCTGTCGTCGCTGATCCTCGAGCTGGTGGCGACGATCTCCGTCGCGCTGGTCGCGGTCACCGTAGGCCTGCAGCTGCTGGGCGGCGACGTCGGCTTGCACACCGCGCTGGTGGTGCTCGTGCTCGCCCCCGAGGCGTACCTCCCGTTGCGGCTTCTGGGCGCGAACTACCACGCAAGCAGCGAGGGACTTAGCGCCGCCGAGCAGGTGTTCTCGGTGCTCGAACTCGAACCGCCGGCACACACGGGGGCTCTCCCGTCGGCGCGCGCACCGGTCCCGGACCTCACGCGCTCGGCGATCTGTGTCCGCGAGCTGACCGTCGCCTACCCCGGCCGCGCGAGCCCGGCACTCGACCGCATTTCGCTGACGATCGAGCCCGGCGAGGTCGTGGCGCTCACCGGCCCGAGCGGGTGCGGTAAGTCGACCCTGCTGAACGTGCTGCTTGGCTTGATCGCGCCCGACGCGGGCACGGTCACGGTCGGAGATGCCGAGCTCGCGGAGCTGGACCTCGACGCGTGGCGTGCGCAGATCTCGTGGGTACCGCAGCGCCCGCACCTGTTCTCGGCTTCGATCGCGGACAACATTCGCGTCGCCAAGCGCGACGCGACGGTCGCGGAGATCGAGCAGGCAGCGCGCACGGCAGGGCTGACCGAGGTCCTCAGCGCCAGGCCTGAAGGCCTGGGCGCGATCCTCGGTGATCGCGGCGCCGGACTGTCGGTCGGCGAGCGTCAGCGCGTCGCGCTCGCCCGGGCACTGGTCCGTGACGCGCCCCTGCTGCTGCTCGACGAGCCGACGGCGAGCCTCGACGGGGCCACCGAGGATGAGGTGCTGGCCGCGCTCGGCAGGCTCGTGCGCGGACGGACGGCGCTCCTGGTCGCCCACCGACCTGCACTGATCGCCTTTGCAGACCGGGTTGTGGAACTCGAACGGCCGGCGGTGGCGGCCTGATGGCGACGATCTCCGAGCCGACCGCCGCACCCGTCGAGCGATCGACGTCGGTCGATGGCGCGGAGGCGCCACTTTCCAGAACGCTGCGATTGGCGCGACGGGGCGCTGGACGGCTGGCGCTGGCCAGCCTCCTCGGTGCCGGCGCGGTCGGTGCGGGAATCGGGCTGATTGCCACATCCGCGTGGCTGATCTCCCGCGCCTCGCAGCGCCCGCAGGAGTCCGCGCTGACGATCGCGATCGTCGGGGTGCAGTTCTTCGGGCTCTCCCGCGGCCTGTTTCGCTACGGGCAGCGGCTTGTCGCCCACGACGTCGCGTTCCGTTCGCTGGCGCAGCTGCGCGTCAGCTCCTACGAGCGGCTCGAGGCGCTGGCTCCGGCGGGCCTGCCGGCGTTCCGCAGCGGGGATCTGCTCGCGCGGATCGTCCACGACATCGACTCGCTTCAGGATCTGATGCTGCGCGTGATCCCGCCGTTTGCGATCGCCGTCCTGGTCGGTGCCGGGACGGTCGCGCTGATGTGGCTCATCCTGCCGGCCGCCGGTCTGATCATCCTGGTCGCGCTGGTGCTCGCGACCACGGCGCTGACGTGGCTCACCGGCCGCCTGGCACGCAGCGCCGAGGCCGAACAGGCGCTCCTGCGCGGCGAGCTGACGGCCGCGGTCGTCGACCTGCTCCAGGGCGGAGCCGAGCTGACCGTATTCGGCGCGCTCGACGAGCAAGTCGCGCGAACGGCAGCAATCGACGCCCGCTTGACGGAGGTCGTGGCTGCGTCCGCCCGGACCGCGGGTGTCGGTCAGGGATCGGCGACGTTGCTCTCGGGCTTGGCTATGTGGGGCGCCCTGGTGGTCGGCGTCGCCGCCGTGCGGTCAGGCGCGATGGACGGCCTGCTGCTGGCCGTGATCGCGCTCGTACCGCTCGCCGCCTTCGAGTTCCTCACCGACCTGCCGACGGCGACCCAGGCGCTGTCGCGCGTGCGGCGCGCGGCAGCTCGTACGTTCGCGATCATCGACGCCAAGACGCCGGTGACCGACCCGATCGCGCCCGTCGCGCTTCCTGCGGGCCGAGCCGAGGTCCGGCTGCGCGGACTGAGCACCCGTTACTCGGACGCCGGGCCGTGGGCGCTTGACGGCATCGATCTCGACCTCGTTCCGGGACGCACGGTCGCCATCGTCGGACGCAGCGGCGCGGGCAAGTCAACGCTCGCCGAGATCCTGTTGCGGTTCCTGCCGTACCAGTCGGGCTCGGCGGCGCTCGACGGCGTCGAGATCAGCGAGCTCGACGGCGATCAGCTGCGGCGCGTGATCGGCCTCGTCTCGCAAGGCGCGCATATCTTCGACACGACGATCGAGGAGAACCTGCGGGTCGCGAGACGTGACGCGACCGAGGACGAGCTGCGCTCGGCGCTGGGCCGCGCCGTCCTGCTGGACTGGGTCGACAGCCTGCCGCTGGGACTCAAGACGCCGGTCGGCGCCAACGGCGCCAGCATCTCCGGCGGTCAGCGCCAGCGGCTCGCGCTTGCCCGCGCGCTGCTGGCGGACTTCCGGGTCCTGGTCGCCGACGAGCCCGGAGAACACCTGGACACCGCGACCGCCGACGAGCTGGTCACGGACCTGCTTGCGACCACGACGGATCACTCGGTGCTGCTGATCACGCACCGCCTCGCCGGGCTCGAGACGGTCGACGAGCTGATCGTGCTCGATCGCGGTCGGGCAATCGAACGTGGCACGCACGCCCAGTTGCTTGCCGCGGGCGGGTACTACGCGAGCATGTGGGCTCGCGAGGCCGGAGGGCTCGGCGCCGGTGGCGGAGGTACAGTCACCCGATCCAGGTGATGTGGGCACCCTCCGACATGGGATAGATCCCCGGGTTAGATGACGAACGACCTCGCACGCTGGCAGTTCGCGACCACGACCATCTACCACTTCCTGTTCGTGCCGGTGACCATCGGCTTGGCCTTCCTGGTCGCGGTGCTGCAGACGGTCTGGTACCGCACGGACAATCCGGACTACAAGCGAATGACCCGGTTTTTCGGGACGCTGCTGCTGATCAACGTAGCGATCGGCGTGGTCACCGGACTGGTCCAGGAGTTCCAATTCGGGATGAACTGGTCGGTCTACTCGCGGTACGTGGGGAGCGTGTTCGGGGCGCCGCTGGCGATGGAGGGTCTGCTCGCGTTCTTCCTCGAGTCGACGTTCATCGGGCTGTGGCTGTTCGGCTGGGACCGGCTCCCCAAACGCGTGCATCTGGCGACGATCTGGGCGGTCGCGGCCGGGTCGATGCTCTCGGCGATGTTCATCCTGATGGCCAACTCCTGGATGCAGCACCCGGTCGGCTACAAGATCGATAAAGCCGGCAACGCGGTCATGACCAACATGTGGGCGATGATTGTGAACCCGACGTTCGTGTGGGGCTACGCGCACGTGATCCTCGCCTCGCTGGTCACCGGCTGCCTTGTGATGCTGGCCGTGTCGGCGTGGTATCTGCGCAAGGGAGAGCATGTCGAGTCCTTCCATCGCACCGCCAAGGTCTCCCTGATCGTCCTGATCCCGACGATCGTGATCCAGCTGTCGGTCGGCAATCAGCTCGGCGAGGTGGAGGCCCACTATCAGCCGATGAAGATCGCCGCCGCCGAGGCGCAGTGGACCAACTGCAAGCCGTGCTCGTTCTCGGTGGCGCAGATCGGCGGAGGCGCCAACGACAAGACGCCGACGCAGATCATCGAGATCCCGCACCTGCTGTCGATCCTGGCGACCGGGACCTGGGGCGGCGCGGTCACCGGACTCAACGAGCTCCAGGCGCAGTACCAGAAGAAGTACGGGCCTGGCAACTACGTGCCTGACGTGTTCATCCAGTACTGGTCGATCCGGGTGATGGCCGGCCTCGGCACGCTGGTGATGCTGCTGGGGCTGTGGGGCGGGTGGTTGCTCTACCGCGGCCGATTGCGCCGCTCGAGGCTGTTTTTGTGGCTCTCCATATGGGCCGTCGTGACCCCCTTCTTGATGAACACGGCGGGCTGGTTGTTGACCGAGAGCGGCCGCCAGCCCTGGGTCGTGCAAGGGCTGCTGAAGACGGTCAACGCGAACTCTCCCTCGGTCAGCAGCGCCGACATCTGGATCAGCCTGATCGCGTTCGTGCTCGCGTACATCGTGCTCGGCGCCGCCGATCTGACCCTGATGCTGCGCTACTCCCGCCACGGACTCGCCCAAGCCGACGCCGAGGCCGCCGGCACACCCTCCGATCCCGCCGTCCCGGCCCTCACCTACTGACTCGATGCAGCTTCACACCATCTGGTTCATCATCATCGCGATCTTCTGGGTCGGGTTCTTCGTCCTCGAGGGGTTCGACTTCGGGGTCGGCGTGCTGCACCGATTCATCGGCAAGACCGAGACCGAGCGGCGCATCGCGATCAACACCATCGGACCGTGGTGGGACGGCAACGAGGTATGGCTGATCGTGGCCGGCGCGGCCACCTTCGCCGCCTTCCCGGGCTGGTACGCGACGTGGTTCTCCGCCCTGTATCTCGCGGTCGTGCTGCTGCTGCTCGCGCTGTTCGCCCGTGGAGTGTCATTCGAGTGGCGCGGGAAGCGCGACAGCGCTCGGTGGCGCGGCGGATGGTCGTGGGCACTGACGATCGGCAGCGTCCTGATTCCGTTGCTGATCGGGGTCGCTCTCGGGGACCTGCTCACCGGGCTACCGATCAACCAGCACCACGATTACACCGGCAACTTCTTCAACCTGCTCACCGGCTACGGGCTGATGACCGGGGTGACGCTGCTTGCCCTCTCCCTGCTCCACGGCGCCACCTTCCTGGCGCTCCGCACCACCGGCGAGATCCGAGACCGTGCTCACGCCGCGGCCCGCACGATCGGGCCTGCGGCGATCGTCCTCAACCTCGCGTGGGTGATCTGGACGCTGGTCGTGATCGGCGGCGGTACGGTGCCTCAGCCCACCCAGATCTTCGGGATGATCGCGGTGATCTTCGCCACTGGGCTCGTGAGCGCGAACGCCGACGGTTGGGCGTTCGCCGCCTCCGCATTCGCGATCGCCGCGGCAGTCGGCCAGCTCTTTATCTCCCTGTACCCGAATGTGATGGTCTCGAGCACAAACGCCGCGTACAACCTGACGGTTAACAATGCGGCCTCGGGCCATTATGCGCTGGTGGTGATGACGATCACGGCGGTCCTGTTCGTCCCGGTCATCCTGCTTTACCAGGGGTGGTCATTCCACGTCTTCCGGGGGCGGCTGTCGGGTCCACCGCCCGAGCCAGATCCCGAGCAGCCAGCCGCTGTCAGCGGCGCTTCCGGCGGCACCGACACGCCTCCGGCAGCCGCGGCCGGCGCTCAGTAGCGGCCGTCACCCAGACCGGGTGATGCATGGCGCGGCGACCGATGCGACCCTCGTAGGGGCACGCAATGCTCCAACGCGACCGGTGCCGATCATGAGCTGGGCCGGCGCGGTTGACTGACAGCGAGGAGTCGAGAGATGGCAACAGTTGAAGACGCTCCGGCCGCGAAGTCCGGCGCCGAGGCACAGACAGAGCAAGCCGCTGACGTGTTTGTCGCGTTCGGCATCACCGGCGACCTGGCGAAGGTGATGACCTTCCGCTCCCTGTACCGGCTCGAACGGCGCGGCCTGCTCAACTGCCCGATCGTCGGCGTGGCGGTCGATGACTGGACCGTCGACCAGCTCGTCGATCGTGCGCGCACCTCGATCGAGGGGACCGGCGAGACGATCGATGACGAGGTGTTCAAGCGGTTCGCCGCGCGACTGTCCTATGTCCAGGGGGACTTCGGGCAGTCCGACACGTACAAGCGCGTCGGCGACGCGATCGGTTCCGCGCAGCACCCCGTCTTCTACCTCGAGATTCCGCCGTTTCTGTTCGCCACCGTGATCAAGGGGCTGTCGGAGGCTGGGCTCACCGCCAACGCGCGTGTGGTGGTCGAGAAGCCGTTCGGGCACGACCTCGCGTCGGCGCACGAACTCGCCGCCGACATCCACCAGTACATCGACGAATCCCAGCTCTACCGGATCGATCACTACCTCGGCAAGATGGGCCTTCAGGAGCTCCTCTACCTCCGGTTCGCGAACGCGAACCTCGAGCCGATCTGGAACCGCAACCACGTCGCCTACGTGCAGATCACGATGGCCGAGGCGTTCGGGGTCGCCGACCGGGGCCACTTCTATGACCGGGTCGGTGCGCTACAGGACGTGGTCGTCAACCATCTGATGCAGCTTCTGGCGATGGCGACGATGGAGGCGCCCGCGGGAGCCGACGCGCGGACGCTGAAGGATGCGAAGTACGCGCTGTTTCGCGCGATGCCGGAAGCCGATCCCGAGCATTACGTCCGCGGCCAGCACGACGGCTATCTCGAGATCGACGGCGTCGCGCCAGGATCGACCACCGAGACCTACGCGGCGCTGCGGCTCGAGATCGACAACTGGCGCTGGGCCGGCGTCCCGTTCTTCATCCGGACGGGCAAGCTGCTGCCGATCACGCAGACCGAGATGCGGCTCGTGTTCCACAAGCCCCCGCGGCTCGGATTCATCTCGCCCACGGGTCAGCGCGACCCGATCCAAAGCCAGCTCACCGTCAGGCTCGACCCGACCACCGGTGTGCGGCTCGAAGTCGACGCGCATCGCGCCGACTTGCAGGGACCGCAGCTGATCCAGCTCGACATGGAGTTCGAGCAGGAGGGCGGCGAGGGTCCGACGCCCTACGAGGTTCTCCTGCAGGCGGCGATGGACGGCGACAGCACGCCGTTCACGCGCCAGGACAGCATCGAGGAGACATGGCGGATCATGGCGCCGCTGCTCAACCAGCCGCCCCCGGTCCATCCGTACGCGCCCGGGAGCTGGGGTCCGCCCGAGGCGGACCGCCTGCTCGCCGGGATCGGGCGCTGGCAGGAACCGTGGGTGTCGTGATGGCCTCCACGTCGAGCAAGAAACCAAAGGCAGGCTCTGACGGCCATTCGCACGACGCCGAAGCGGCGGTCGCGGCCATCCGTCCGGGACAAGGCGCCGCTACGCCGTCGCCCTTCACGCCGATCGCCAACTACGCGTTCCTCTCGGACTGCCACACGGGGGCGCTGGTCGCGCCGGACGGCACGATCGACTGGCTGTGCGTCCCCCGCTTCGACTCGCCGAGCATCTTCGGATCGCTGCTCGACCGGGGCGCCGGCGCGTTCCGGATCGGCCCGTTCGGGATCAACGTGCCCAGCGGCCACACCTACGAGCCGGGAACGAACATCCTGATCACGGCCTGGAAGACGCCGAGCGGGTGGGCCGTCGTGCGCGAGGCGCTGACCGTGGGGCCGCGCCGCGGCGAGGACACGATCACCCCGCACACGCGTCCCCCGACCGACGAGGACGCGTGGCACACGCTCGTGCGGACCGTCGGGTGCATCTCGGGCACAGTCGAGGTCGAGCTCGTGTGCGAGCCGGCATTCGACTATGGGCGCGAGCCGGCGGAGTGGTCACTCCGTGACGATCGCCACTGTGCGGACGCCTCCGGCGCCGGCCAGACCGTCCGTCTGAGCACCGACATGCTGCTCGGGATCGAGCACAACCGGGTGCGCGCACGCCACAACATCAAGGAGGGTGAGCAGGTCTTCTGTGCGCTCTCGTGGGCTGAGGACCTCATGGTGCCCACGACATTCGAGGAAGCCAACGCGCAGTTGGACGCCACCGGTCGCTTCTGGCGCAAGTGGCTGGCACGGGCGCGGATCCCCGACCACGAGCTTCGGCCGCTGATCCAGCGCTCGGCGCTCACGATCAAAGGGCTCACGTACATGCCGACCGGGGCGACCGTGGCGGCGCTGACCACATCGCTGCCGGAGACCCCAGGCGGTGAGCGCAACTGGGATTACCGCTACACCTGGATCCGCGACTCGACGTTCACGCTGCAGGCGCTGCATTACCTCGATCTCGACTGGGAGGCCAACGAGTTCATGGCCTTCATCGCCGAACTCGAACGCAACGACGACGGCGCGCTGCAGATCATGTACGGAATCGACGGTCGCCGTGATCTGACCGAGACGCTCCGCGAGGAGCTCTCCGGGTACGGGGGCGCGCACCCGGTCCGGATCGGCAACGGTGCCTTTGACCAGCGCCAGAACGACGTTTTCGGCGCGGCGCTCGACTCGGTGCTGCTGCATACGGTCCGCAGCCAGCGGCTGCCCCGGGACCTGTGGCCGCTGGTCCAGTCACAGGCCGAGTGCGCGACCGCGATCTGGCGCCAGCCTGACCAGGGGATCTGGGAGGCTCGCGGCAAGCCGCAGCACTATGTCTCCTCGAAGCTGATGTGCTGGGTAGCGCTCGACCGGGCAGCGAGGCTGGCCGGGATTCGCGGCGAGTCGAAGCTCGCGGCCAAATGGGCCAAGACCGCGACGCAGATCAAGGCCGACATCCTCGAGCACGGAGTCGACAAGCGCGGCGTCCTGCGCCAGCACTACGACACCGACGCGCTCGACGCCTCGACGCTCCTGGCCGCGCTGTTCGGTTTCCTGCCGGGCGATGATGAGCGCATGCGCGCGAGCGTGCTCGCGATCGCCGACGAGCTGACCGAGCACGGATTCGTCCTTCGCTACCGGACCGACGAGACCGACGACGGGCTGTCGGGCAAGGAGGGGACGTTCGTGATCTGCTCGTTCTGGCTTGTCTCGGCGCTGGCCGTCATCGGCGAGCTGGCACGGGCTCGAGATCTGATGCAGCGGCTCGTGAAGGTAGCCTCACAGCTCGGGCTCTACGCCGAGGAGTTCGACGTCGAGACCGGCCGCCACCTCGGCAACTTCCCGCAGGCGTTCTCACACCTCGCGCTGGTCGAGGCCGCCGGGCGGATCATCGTCGCCGAACGACTCCAGGAGATGATGGCGTGAGCCACTATGACGTGATCATCATCGGAACCGGGGCCGGCGGCGGCACGATGGCGCGCCACCTCGCCCCGTCGGGCAAGCGCATCCTGCTGCTCGAGCGTGGCGGCTGGCTGCCGCGCGAGCCGCAGAACGTCTCCGCCGAGGAGGTGTTCGTCAATAACCGGTACGTGCCAAAAGACATCTGGCGCTACCCGAACGGCGACGAGTTCCAGCCAGGGGTCCACTACTGCGTCGGCGGCGCGACCAAGCTGTACGGCGCGGCGCTCTACCGGCTACGCGAGGAGGACTTCGGCGAGCTGCAACACCACGGCGGCATCTCCCCCGCGTGGCCGGTCGGCTACGACGAGTTCGAGCCCTATTACACGCTTGCCGAGCAGCGCTACTGCGTACACGGTGCGCGCGGCGAGGATCCGACCGAGCCGCCCGCGAGCGCGCCGTACCCGTTCCCGGCGGTTTCCCACGAGCCGCGGATCCAGAAGCTCGCCGACGACCTCACGGCGCTCGGTCACCACCCCTTCCACGCCCCCTGCGGAGTGCTGCTCAACGAGTCAGACATGCCGTACAGCGCCTGCATGCGGTGCCAGAACTGCGACGGCTTCCCGTGCATCGTGCACGCCAAGTCCGACGCCGAGGTGCTGGGCGTGCGGCCCGCGCTGGAGCATGACAACGTGGAGCTGCTGATCGACGCTGAGGCGGTCAAGCTCGAGACCGACTCAGCCGGACGCGCCGTCACCGGTGTGGTGGTCAACCACGCCGGAGCGCAGGAGACGTTCACCGCCGACCTGGTCGTCGTCAGCTGCGGCGCGGCGAATTCCGCCCGGCTCTTGTTGATGTCAGCCAACGATCAGCATCCCAACGGCCTCGCCAACGGATCAGACCAGGTCGGGCGTAACTACATGTTCCACAACAGTCAGGCGGTCCTGGCCCTGTCGATGGAAGAGAACCCGACGATCTTCCAGAAGACGCTGGGGCTCAATGACTTCTACCTCAGTGGCCCTGACTTCGATTTCCCGATGGGCAACATCCAGATGGTCGGCAAGTCACAGGCTCCGATGTTCCATGGCGAGAAGCCGGGCGAGACCAGGTTCGCGCCGAACTGGTCACTCGAGGATGTCGCCAGGCACGCCGTGGATTTCTGGCTGTCCACCGAGGATCTTCCCCGATCGGACAACCGCGTGACGGTTGACGACAAGGGCACGATCACGATCGCGTACGAGGCCACTAACAACGAGCCGAAGGATCGCCTGTTCGAGCAGCTCAAATCGATGGTCGGCGACCTCGGGATGCATCACCACCATCTGCTGCCGCACAACGCCTATCTCAAGAACGAGATCCCCGTCGCCGGCGTCGCGCATCAGGCCGGCACCTGCCGCTTCGGCGCCAACGCCAGCACATCGGTGCTCGACGCCGACTGCAAGGCGCACGAGCTCGACAACCTGTACGTCGCCGATACGAGCTTCTTCCCGAGCATCGGGGCCGTCAACCCGGCGCTGACCGCGATGGCCAACGCGCTGCGCGTCGGCGACCATCTGCTCGAGCGCATGGGCGCGACCTGTCCCGGCCTCGACCGAGGTGCAGGGAGCCCGATGAGCGCGACCGACAACTCACACCACGTGGTCATCGTGGGCGGCGGGTTCGCCGGCCTCGGCGCCGCCATACAACTGGCGAAGCACGATCGGGTACGGGTCACGCTCATCGACCGCGACAACTACCACCAGTTCCAGCCGCTGCTCTACCAGGTGGCGACCTCGCAGATCGCCCCGAGCGACATTGCCCACTCGCTGCGCGAGGTGTTCTCCGACGAGGAGAATGTCGACGTCAAGCTCGCCGAGATCGCGACCATCGACCCGGCCTCGAAGACGGTCACATCGACCGATGGCGAGCAGTGGACCGGAGACACGCTCGTGATCGCGGCCGGCTCGCAGCCGAACTTCTTCGGCACGCCGGGCGCGCCGGAGTACGCGTTCCCGCTCTACTCGCTAGATGATGCGACCAAGCTGCGGTCGCGGATCCTCGGCATCTTCGAGCACGTCGATGACGAACCGTCGCTGGTCGACCGCGGCGCGCTCAACTTCATCATCGTCGGCGGCGGCCCAACCGGGGTCGAGGTGGCGGGGTCGATCGCGGACATGATCAATCTCATGGTCCCGGCCGAGTATCGCTCGGTCGACACCGGCGCCGCCCACATCCACCTGCTCGACTTCGGTGACGCGCTGCTGAAACCGTTCTCGAAGGAGGCGCACGGATACGCGGCCAAAGCGCTGTCCGACAAGGGGGTCGAGGTCGACCTCGGCACAGGGGTGAAGGAGGTCGCAAGCGGCCATGCGCGATTGTCGAATGGTTCGATCGTCGCGACCCGCTGCGTGATCTGGGGCGGTGGTATCAAGGGCGCGACGGTCGCCGAACGCAATGGCCTGGCCGAGGGCCGCGGCGGCCGCGTCGAGGTCGAGGCCGACCTGACGCTGCCGGGCAATCCGGACGTTTACGTCATCGGAGACGTCGCCAACATCCCCGATGCCGACGGCAATCCACTCCCGCAGCTCGGCTCGGTCGCGCAGCAGAGCGGCACGTGGGCGGCTGACAACATCCTGGCTGCGCTCGAGGGCAAAGAACGCAAGGCGTTCGCCTACCACGACAAGGGGATCATGGCGATGATCGGCCGCGGCGCCGCGATCGCCGAGGTCGGCAAGCAGCACCACGAGGTGCACGGCGAGCTGGCGCACATGGCCTGGCTCGGAGTGCACGCGAGCCTCCTGACGGGATCGCGCGCGAAGTTCGAGGCAGTCATCAACTGGAGCTGGAACAGCATCGGCAAGTCGGGAGGGCCCCAGGTGCTCGACCGGGGCGATGCGGCCAACATCGACTGGGACGACGATCCCGTCGTCGGCCCGGCGGCGCCCGCCTCGGATGGAGCTGCCTCCACCGCGGCGTCCTCGGAGGCGAGCCCCGACGCCTAGAAGACCGCCACCGGGTTGAGCGGTGACCCGGTGCCGTTGACGATCCGCAGCGGCGCCGCGGCGAACAGGAACTCCCAGCGCCCGCTGCGCTCGCACACCTGACGCACGTCCTCGAACTGAAGGTAGTCGAGCAGGTGGACACCCATCGCGCAGATCGCGAGCACGTGGATCGGGAAGCCGACGCCCTCGGTGCTGCTGGGCGCGGTGTCGTTGTTGCCGTCCGAGCCGAGCACCGCGACCCCCCGCTCGGCGAGGAACCGCATCGCGGTCGGGTGAAGCCCGGCCTTGGCCGCGGGCGTATCCCACGGACCGAGCTCGGCGAGCCGCAGCGGGTGGCCGGTCCGCACCAGCAGGATGTCGCCGGCGCGCACCTCGACGCCCTGCGCCCGCTCGGCGGCCTCGAGGTCGCGGGCGAACACGTGCTCGCCGGGCTCGAGCCACTGCACCCCGCGGACAGCCGGGATGTCGAGCAGCACGCCGCGACCGACGAGGCCGTCCTTGAGAACCGAGATCGCGTTAGCGGCTGCGCCGTGCTCGCCGACCGTGTCCTCGGGCCGCCCGTTGTACTCCATTCCGTTGTAGGCGACGTGGCACAGCGCGTCGATGTGCGTGTGGCTCTCGTTGTGGTAATCGGCGCCGACATAGTCCTTGACGAAGTGGACCGGGTCTGCCGGCGGCTCGCGGTCACCGTAGAGCGTCATGTGGTGGTCGGCCGGCACGGGGTTGTGCGGCGCCAGCTGCGTGTTGAGCGGCATGCTCAACGTGACGCTCTCTCCGCTCGTGACGAGACGCGCCGCCTCGACCACCTGCGCGCCCGTCAACAGGCGAAGCGCGCCGCGCTCGTCATCGACGCCCCAACGCCCCCAGTTGGAGAGGGCGTCGAACAACTCCTTGAACTGGTCCGCGCTGACGTTTGCGTCGGTCATCGGGCGCCTCGCGCTCGCCGCCTACGCGGGCACTGCCGACGGGTCGCGCTGCAGCATCGCCCGCCACCCGATGAGCAGCTCATGCACCGCCGCGGCGCCGACGATCGGCTCGCCCGGCACTGGCAGCTCGACGGGATGCAGCACGAACGGCTGGGTCTGAGGCCCGCCCAGTCCGCCGTGGAACGAGATCAGCTCCTCGAACGCGCACCCCTGCTCGAGATCGGCGTCATAGAAGCTGCCGACCACAATGTCGGCCACGTGCTCGAACCCGTCGGTGCGGCGCAGATGGGCCGGAGCGTTGGCCGAGAACGGAGCCAGCGGATCCTCGCCCGTCACCGCGCCCGTCATCAGGCGGTGCGTGCCCCCGGCGTTGATCGCCAGCGGCCCATGCTCGGACGAGCGCACGAGCAGGAAGCCGATGTGCGGGTGCTTGGCGAGCGCCGAGAGCAGCCGCGGGTGGCGCTCATCGATCTCCTCCTTGGAGAGCCGGCGGCGCTCCTCCATCAGGTAGATCAGCCCGAGGTTTCCCGAGCCGAGCACGATCGCGCGGTCGTCGCCGAGCTCCTCGTCGGCTTGTGCATTTGACCGCCCCGTCGCCTCGTTCATCGCCTGCTGCACTGCCGTGTCGTGCTCGTCGCCCCCGACCATCCCGGACACGGTCCCGCGCGCGAGTGACCGCTCGACGAGCTCGTCGAGCCCGTAGCCGTTGCGCTGCTTGAACGTCATTCCCTGTGTCTGGCCGTGATCTGACAGAACCACGATCTTGTACGGGCGCGGGGCGTAGCGCAGCGCGCGCTCGATACGCCCGAACTGCTTGTCGAGCTTGCGCAGCGCCTCAAGCGTGTCGGCGCGCTCGAGCCCCGAGTGGTGCGCGACCTCGTCGTAGCTCGAGAAGGTCGCATACACGGCCGGACGTCCGCGCATCATGTCGGTCAGCACCCCGAACACGATCAGGTCGCGGACGACGACGCACACCGCCGCCCGCAGGTACGGATAGCGCCCGCCGCGCTTGCCCCGCGGCACGACTTGACGCCGCCGCTGACGAAGCGCAGCGGTGTACTCGATCGCGACCTCCCAGGTGAACAGCACGAGCTCGCGGGTGACGTTGAAACCATTGGCGAGGAACGCGCGGTAGCCGGGGTTCGCGCGCTTCTCGGCGTCCATCCGGCTGACGGTCAGGATCACCTCGTCGGCCTCACCCGACAGCAGGTTGCCGCGGCTCGCGCCGCCGTCGACCAGCAGCCCACGGCCACTCGCGTGGCGGCGTTCGATCTCGGCGCAGTCGGCGGGAGCCGAGCAGGTCATCAGCTTGCCGGTCTCCTTCTCGACCCACCGAAACGCCGGGATGTCCTCGTTTGAGCCGAGCAGGATTCCAGCCTGGCTGGCACCGGTCTGCGACGACAGGTCAGTTTCCCACTCGAGCAGGTCATGGCTGCCGTCCTCGAGCCACCGTGCCATCACCGGCGTGGTGCCGTCACGCATCGCGCGGCGCAGGACCTGCGTGGCGAGCCCGTCGATCTCCAGGAACAGGATCCCCGGCCGATCGGTCCGGATCCGCTCGCCTTGGCGGCGCGCGATGCGCGCGATCACGCTGAGCGAGTACGCGTCGTCGTCGTCGACGCCGAGGATCACTTGCAGCACCAAGCTGGCGGCCGAGATCAGCAACGCGGCGAGCAGTGCATCGCCGAACGAGTCGACCTTGAAGTCGCTCGGATCGAGCGCCGAGATGATCAGGAGGATCGCGACGTCGATCGCGAGCACGATCAGGAACCCGATGATCAGCGTGAACGGGAGCCGCACGGCCGCGACGATCGGCGGCAGGATCGCGTTGAGGATCCCGATGAAGGCGGCGGCCTCGATCGCTCCCAGGAAGCTGCGGACGTGGACGCCCGGCAGCACTAATGACGCGAACCAGACCGCCACCGCGCCGACGAGCAGCGCGACCACGAGGCGCAGCGGCTTCAGCCGCGGGCGTGACGGCTCCCAGACGACCGCTTGCGCGTAGCCCGGGTCGCCGCCGTCAGGCCCGGCTGCGCGATCTCCATCATCCGCCGACGTCGTCACGCCCATCACCCTAGACCGCGGGCGGTGCCGTCCATCGTCCCGATCGGATGATCCGCGCTGCGACGCTGCCTCATCCGATTCGGACGATGCTGCGCCCGACGGCCGCGCGGATACTGTCGGCATGTCGCTTCCCTGGCCCGTCCGCAGCGTCCTCGCCGGCACCGCGGGCACCACCGCGATGACGCTCGCCTACGCCACCGAGCGCCGCCTGCGCGGCATGATCGGACCGCTCGACTACGACGACAGCCTCGTTCCCGGGGAGATCGTCGCCGGGATCATGCACCTCGGGGCCGTCAGCGACCGCGAGGCGAACGATCTCGGACTCGCGCTCCGTTGGACGTATGGCTCCGCGTTCGGGCTCTGGCACGGCGTTCTGCGTCGCAAGATCGGCGAGCCGCGGGCCAGCATCGCGTTCGGCGCGACGCTGATGACCGCGACGCTGACGATGTTCCCGCTGCTCGGTCGCACGCCGCCGCCGTGGCGGTGGCCGCCGAGCGTGCTCGCGACCGCGTTCGGCACCCACGCCGCCTACGTCGGCGCCGTTGCCTTCGTCGATGACCGGGTCCGGCGCGCGTCAGAACCGAGCGACGAGGTGATCGCCGCGCAGACCGACGGCGATCAGCTCTCCGCGACCGCCGTCTGAGCCCCTCCGGACGCGCCGGTTGCGCTGCCCTGCTCGGCGCCGGGCGCGCTCGCGGCCTTGCTCGCCTGACGGCGGTCGAGTGCGATCGCGACCAGGTACGCGATCACCACTCCGACGATGATCACGGGACCGGCTCCCGGCCCTGACCGGTCAGTGAGCAGCGTTGCGATTACCACCGCGGACAGCGGGAGCTTCAGCACGGCAGCCAACGATGCGCCCATCCCGACGCCAACTGCGGCGGTCAGCTGGAACCCCGGCAGGCGCGCCATCAGGATCCCGGCAGCAGCGCCCAGGAACAGTGCGGGAAACGTCGGACCGCCCCGAAAGCTCGGCAGCGACAGGGAATATGCCAGTCCCTTGAACCCGAGCACCAGCAGCAGCGCCGAGGCCGACCACGTCGAGGCCCCGGAAACCAATCCGGGGAGCTGATCCTGGCCCGAGAACAGCACCTCGCTGTAGCTCTTACCCGTGATGTGCGCGAAGGCGATCGCGAGGCCCGCGACGATCATCCCGACCGCTGGGGCAAGCACCAGAAGGCGGGGCACGATATGCGGCTCCGCCGCTCGCGCGAGCCGGAAGATCACCACAGCGCCGATGGCCACGACGATCGCCAGCGGGATCGTCCACGCGAAGTCGACCAGTGTCGGACGTGCCTCGGTCGGCAATGGGACCGCGCTGAGCGCAAAAGCACTCGTGCTCAGTCCCGTGAGCTTCCCCATCCCGATCGTCACGAGCGAGCCGATCCCAGCGGCCGCCAGGCCTGGGAGCAGTACCAGCGGCAGCTGCTTTTTCGCCAGACCCGTCGCCTCGATCACGAGCACGGCTGCGATGATCGGCTGGTCGAACAGGAACGAGATCGCCGCGAAGCTTCCGGCGGCGGCGATCAACGCCTGCCCCTGCTGCGGGGTTGCCGGCCGCGCGCCGCGGATCAGCAGCAGCCCCATGCCCGCACCCAGCGCCAGCAGCGGCGCCTCGGGGCCGACGACCGTTCCCAGGCCGACGGACGCGAGCGCGGCGAGAATGACTCCCGGCAAGTCGATCGGCTGCATAGGAGCGCCGCCGACCTGGAGGCCATGAGCGGGGACGTGGCCGCCGCGGCCGGGGAGCCGCTCGACCGCGAGCGCGGTCACGACGCCCGCCACGGCGAGCACGAGCAGCAGCCACCACCAGGGCGCCGAGTGATACCCCATATCGCCCGGCAGGTCGTTGAAGACGCCGTTCTGGATCTGGTGGACCAGCTCCAGAAAGCACCATGCGGCGAGCGACACGATCACGCCGACCACGGCGGCGAACGCGCACACGACCGCGAGCATCCTCGGAGTCGGGGTCGGCGGCCCGTCACCGGCGGCATCCGGCGTTTGAGCTGGCTGGTCCGGTGCGGAGTCGCTCATGGTGCGGGCGCGTGACGACGGCGGAGCATGGTGCACCTTAGGCACCTGGCAGGACGGGCCCATCACCCGTTTGGGGTGAGCGGTCCGTCGGCCCTGTCAGTCATCGTTTCGGCGGATGATCGCGCTCGAGGTGTTCGGCGAGACAGAGTCGATGGATCTCGTCGCCGAGCGCCTGCACGACATCGCGGGAGTCCGGCGGGTGCGGATCGAGCAGGTCTACCGAGCCGAGCACTCGATCGTGATGGCGCACGTCGCGCACGACGCGTGCGACCGCGTCATCCACCACCTCGAGTCGCTCGGGGTGTCCCAAGACGACCTCACGCTGACGCGGGTGGACGAGCTCGGCGGCGGGTTCTCGCCCCACCGTGCCACGAGCTTGATCTGGGCGGACGTGGTCGGTCTCGCGGGCAGCAACGCCCGGCTGATCGGCCGCTACCTGGCACTGATGGCCGTCGCGGGCGCGATCGCGTGCTACGGCGTGATCGACGCGAGCGCGATCCTGATCGTCGGCGCGATGGCCGTCAGCCCGGATCTGCTCCCGATCACGGCGACCGCCGTTGGAGTCGTCGGCCGTGCGCCACGGCTCATCGGCCGCGCGTTGCTGACGCTGGCGGTCGGGATGGCCGTGACGGCCGGGGTCGCAGCGCTGATCGCGTTCGGCCAGAACCAGCTCTCGCTTCTGCCCGCGAACTTCGATCTCGGCGCGAGCATCCTCAAGGGGCTGGTTCACGTGGACAACGAGACGATCGTGGTCGCGTTCGCCGCCGGGATCGCCGGAATGCTGGCATTCGAGACGCGCGCCAGCTCGGGCGTCGGGGTCGCGATCTCGGTCACGACGATCCCCGCAGCGGCCTACCTCGGCGTCGCGACGGGGCTCGGTGAGTCGGAGAAGGCCGTCGGCGCGCTGGCCGTGCTCGCCACCAACGTGGCGATGATCGTGGTCGGCGCCTCGCTCACCCTGATCGTCCAGCGCGAGTTGCGCAGGCGCGAATTAGCGCGATCAACCGGACCGTGACGGGCGGCTGGCCGGGCGACGACCGTCGCGCTCAGGCGCGCGGCGGCCTGGGCGGCCGTGGCGGCCGCGGCGGGCCGCCCCGGTCATACGGGTCGTCGTCCTCGTAGCGCCCCCCGTCGTCGTAGGGACCGCGGTCGGACGGACCGCCGTCACCGTCGCGCTTGCCGCGATCGCGGCCGAGTACGAAGATCGCCCATCCGACCAGGATCACGCCCAATCCGATCAGCACCCATGCCCACCAGGGAAGGCCGCTGCTCGAGCTGTTCTTCGCGTTATGGTGCGCCGGCGTGGACGTCGTCGAGTGGGTGACGGTGGTCGTCGACGGAGATTGGGTACTCGTTGCCGTCGTGGTCGACGTCGAGGTCGAGGTCTGAGTCGCCGTCGTGGTCGTCGTGGTCGTCGTCGTCGACTGACTCTGGGTCGAGGTCGTGCCTGCGCCAGCAGCGACGCTCGAGATCCCGATCGCCAGCGCTGCGGTCAGCACGGCGAGTAGGTGCAACCGTCTCATCGGTGAGCTCCTATGACTCGGGGTCTGGATCTGATCGGTCGGCGTGCTTGCGCCCCCCGAGCTCGTGCTCGAGCTTGGCCGTCTCCGCCCGCAGGCGCTCGGTCAGCACCCCCGAGCCGGCGGCGATCGAGGTCGGGTCGCCGCCCCGTCCTCGCAGGATCCACGCGCACCCGACCGCGATCGCGGCGCCGATCAGCGGGCCGGCGACGTACACCCAATACGCGCTCCAGTCGCCGCTGACGAGCGCCGGTCCGAACGACCGCGCCGGGTTCATCGACACGCCACTCACCGGTGCCGCCCACAGCCCCGCGAGCGCGATGTAGCCGCCAACCCCGAGCGCGCCGAGCGTGCCGACGTTCTGCGCCGCCGATGCGGTCCCCAGGATCACGCTCACGAGCCCCCCCGTCAGCGCGATCTCCATCAGGAACGCCTGCCACGCGTGGTATCCCGGACCGGGCAGCGTCGCGCCGAGATGCTCGATGTTGCCGAACACCGCGAGCAGAAACAGGCACGCGAACGTCGCGCCGAGCAGCTGCATGAGGATGTAGCCCGGCACCCGCTTCATGGGGAAGTCGCCCCGCGCCGCGAAGGCGAGCGAGACGCCCGGGTTGAGGTGGGCGCCCGACACCGCCCCCATGAACAGGATGATCGCGAGGACCGTCAGCCCCGGCGCGACGACCGCCGCCGCCAGGCTGATCTGTCCCTTGGCGTGCAACAGCCCGCCGCCCGCCGCCGCGAGCACCAGCAGGAACGTGCCGAGCAGCTCCGAGAACAGCCGCCGGTACTCGAGGCTCGGATCCTCGAACTCGTCGCGAGAACCGAACTCGAGTAGCAGCAGCTGCCTGGCACGCGGCAGATCGTGCCGTGACAGATCTGGGGGTACGGGGCTGGCCATCGGATCGCGTGCTCGCCGCGGCGAAGGCCGCGAGTTCACCACTGAGCCACTTTTCGGACATCACCCGATCGGGGTGAAGTCCGCCGCATTCAAAGGGGATTCGAGCTCCCATCGGCGCCGGTACCGGAAAGCCTATCCGAGGGCTCAGAAGGCGCCGAGACGAACGAGCCCGAAGACGACCAGCCCAATCCCGAGAGCGACCGCGAGCGGCGCGACGACAACCGGCCAGCGTCTGAACAACCAATCGACCGGCGGGCGCAAAACCTCCTCGGCGCGGTCACCCATGACCAGGCACACGACGGCGATCCCGAGCAGCGGCAGCACGTAGACCACGCAGTAGAGAACGACGAGGAACACCTTTTCGGCCACCGAGACGCGCGAGCCGACGATCAGGGCAATGGCGGCGAAGTACGGAAAGGCCGTCAGCACTTCGACGCCCGCGATTCCCGCCCCGAACGCCACGGCCGACCCGTGCTTTTTCGCATCGGCCTGCGGCGCGTGGCCCCCCAGCGAGTTGCGCCGGATCCAGACGATCACGCCGCCGACCGCCAACACCGCGCCGGCCGCCGTGATCAGCGAGTACTTCAGCGTGTGGCCCGGCTTCGGAACAATGGAGAGGATCAGGTCCCCCAGTCCAAGTGCCACCGCCGCCCCGACGGCGAGTGTCACCACGAATGCGGCGATCGTGAATACGAGCGCACGCAAACCGGGGTGGCGTCCGCTCGCTGCCAGCAGCTCTCCGGCGATCAATGAGGGGTTGATGCTGTCCGGAAGCGCGATCGCCACCACGGCGATGGCAAGGCTGAGCATCGCGCGCCGACGGTTTCAGCAGCAGCGGTCGGCGCCGGACGGGCTCACCGCCCGACCTCGTCCTTTGGAACGGCGAGCACGATCTCGTCGTTCTCGATCCGCGCCACCGACCCGATCTCGATCACGATCTCCCGCTTGCCCCACAGATGCCCGTGGGCGAGCACGAAGCCCGTGATCCGGTTGGAGTCGTCGGTGATGAAGCCGTTGACGTGGCCGACGTGTTCGCCCTCGGACGAGGTCACCTCGCTGCCGTGGCGGATCTCGACCTCCCCTTCGGGACACGGTCATAGCTCGCGGTCACGTGCGGGTCGTAATCGGTCGGGCCGGTACCGGCATCGATCCCGCCCGGGGCAAAGCCCCCGTAGTACGGCATCGAGGCAATCTCCTCGATCCCGACGTCCCACCCTGGGTCCTCATTGATCTGCTCGCCGATCCGCAAATACTGCGCGGTGTGCACCGGCTCTGAAGCGTCGACCTCGGCGGCCGTGCAGTCGATCCGGATCGATCCGTCCGCCTCCCCGCCGTGCGCTTTCTCGATCGCGACCAGGCGCGCCAGGTCACGACGATCGCGCGGGTGCACGATCAGATGCGTGATCGCGCGCTGCTGCGGATCGATCACGACGTCGGCCAGCTCCCGCCTGTCACCATCGGAGCAGTGCACCGGAGTGCCGAGCTGGAGTCGCATCGCGTGTAGTTCACCAGCTTGCCCGGATGGGGCGTCACCCGATCGGGATGATGCCGCGCGCGCGTCGGTCGCGACGCTTGGGGCAGTGGCGGTGAGCACCGCCCGCGCCCACCGGAGGTAAGCGATCATGAGCTCCAGCAACCGGCAACTGCTCGTCTTCAGGTTCCCGGCCGAGTCCGAATACGAGGGGCGCCTCGTCGGAGCGGTCGAGCGGATCGAGAGCGGCGGGGCGATGCGGATCCTGGGCGCCATGTTCGTCGGCCGCCAGGCGGACTCGGGCGAGCTTGTGGCGGTGTCGCTGACCACCGAGGGCTCGGCCGGATTGATCGGCAAGCTGCTGGCGTTCCGGCTCGAGGACCGCGCCCGCACCAAGGCCACCGAACGGGTGCTCGCCAGCGGCGCCGGTGACGGTGTCCGCGCGCTGGCCGAGAAGCTGGGGCCCGGCGAAGCCGTCGCGGGCGTCCTGGTCGAGCACACCTGGGCCCGGATGCTGGGCGAGACGATCGACCGGGTCGGCGGCGCTCAGGTCGTCAGCCAGTTCGTCGCAGACGGGCACCCCGAGCTGGCACAGATGGTGCTCGACGCCGTCAAGTAGTCGCCTCTGCCATCGCGGCGCGGCGTTGGCGCGCCGCCTCCGGCATCAGCAGCACAGCGCCGATCAAGAAGCAGACGCCGCCCACCCACGTGCCGCTGTTGGCGATCCGGGCGCTGACGGGCTCGCCCGACGAGGGCTCGACCAGCGACGCGACCGCCGAGACGCCGAACGCGATCGAGCCGAGCAGGTTGAGCGCCACGATCCACCACGACAACGAGCGCCGCCGAAAGCAGAACCAGCGATGACAGACCTCGGCGAAGGCGAGGGCGCTGGACACGAGGAAGGCCACCGACCCGAACGCGTCCGGTGCCCAAACCCGGTGGTTGACCTGGTGCGTCGTCAGATTCGCGTTCAACGCCGTGAACGTGCTGACGTTGAACAGCAGCGTCCCGATCAGCTGCACAAGCGCCGCGAGCCAGTCGATCCGCCGTGGCTCCCATGACGCGGGGCGCCACCGCCGGTGACGAGCCCCCGGCGCGAGGCGGTGGTCGACGTTGACCGTCTCCGAGAACTGGAGGTATCCGGCGCTGGTGAAGAAGATCGAGCCGACGAAGAACGTCACGCCGATCGCCGGGCGCGACGTCGCGGCCCACTGCGACGCGATCCCGCCCGCCGCGAAACACAGCGACCCGATCGAGAACAGGACCGCCATCCACCACCCTCGGCTGTGCGGCCGCCACCAGACCGAGTCGGTGTCGTGCCGCGCCCGCTTGCGGTGCGCGCGCGACTGCCAGCGAACCTCGGTCCCGTCGGGGCGACGGAACACCTCGCTGGTCACAAACGGCCCCGGTCCCTCCGCGGCGACACGTTCCCAGCCATCGGGCAAGTCGACGTATCCGCGCACAGCTTCGGCACGCTAACCGACGCGGCACCCGGTAAGCCCCATAGGTCCACGTGGCCCGCTGACGGGACCCGCCCTAGATACGTGGCGCGCTCGCCGACGCCGCACACGCGGGGCGACGGATCGGCGAGCGCGACCGCGACCAGCTATAGCCCGAGGATCTTGGCCTTCTCTTGCGAGAACTCCTCGTCGGTGAGGATTCCCTGCTCGTGCAGCTTGCCCAGCTCGGCGAGGCGATCGGTGTCCGCTTGGGTGATCCCGGTCGAGGCGGGCGCGGCAGGCGCGGGCGCCGCCGCCTGGGGTGGCGGAGCCATCGACTGCTGACCGTCCTCGTAGGCCTGCTGCTGCTGGTCCTCCTGCGCCCGCTGGCGGTGCTTGCCGTACGCGTACGCTCCGCCGCCAACCGCAGCGGCTCGCAGAAGTGGACGGCGTCGAAGAAATGGCATCTCGATCGACCTACTCTTCCTCGTCCAGCGAGAGCCCCAGCGCGACCATGATCTCCGGGGCGGCCGCGACGACCCGCGGTCCGCCGACCTGCGGCGCCACAGCGCGGAGCACACCGAGGATGTCCTCAGGGCTGGCGCCCTCGTCGAGGGCGTTCGCCACCTGCCACGCGTACGAGGCGGGGGGCGCGTCGAGCGCGATCAGGGCGGCGATCTTGACCAGCGAGAACGTGCGGCCGTCGAGGCCGCTGCCCTCGTGGTTGAGCTCGCGCAGGCCCATCGCCTGCTCGATGATGCTCCCGTCACCCGCCGAGACGCTCCGCAGCGTCTGGTGGGTATCAGCTCCTACTACAGCCATTCGATGTTCCTTTCAAGCGAGGGCCGCCGCCGACTCGAGAATCCGCCGGCAGCGACGGTTCGGACAGACGCCGGTTGCTAAGAGGCTTGCTCCGCGCCCGCGGGCGGTTGAAGGGCATCCTGCAGCTTTTTCGTGTCCTCGTCCGATAGCGAGGTCTTGATCACGGTGCCACCGTACTGCTCCAGCGCGGCGACCGCCTTGTCCTCGGTCACCTGCTCGATGATCAGGAACAGCGCCGAGGTCCCGGGCTTCACATAGTCGCGCACCTGCTGCTGGAATTGCTTGTCGATGCCCTTTTCGCCGAGGTGACCGAACAGCGCCCCCAAGCCGGCACCGAACGCCAACCCGATCACCGGAATGAAGAACAACAGCCCGAACAGCAAGCCCCAGAACCCGCCCCAGGCCGCGCCGCCGCCGGCGCTCGCGCCTCCGTGGGTGGTCTGAACGTGGTACTTGCCCTCGAGATCGCGAGAGATCGCCGCCACCTGATCGGCCTGGATGATCAGCTCGCCCTCGAGCTGCTGGACCGTCTGTCGCGCTTGCTCGGCGGTGCCCTGATCGGGGTAGCCAATCGCAACTAGCGTTGCCATAAGCGGAGTGCTCCTTTCGACGTTTTGCTGACCTCGATGCGGCGCTCCGTTGACGACCCGCCGTCGAGTCAGGCGTGGGGACGCCACACTGTAATCAAGCCTGCACGCGAGCCGAGTCGCGGTCATCACCCGAATCGGATGAGCGGCCCGGGTTCGGTGGCGGTATCTGCCGACCATCGCCCGGCACGGTCTTCGGTGGGTGCGCGGCACGGAACTTGACGCGCCGGACGTCGGCAACCGACAGCTGCGGCGCCTCAACCACCACCGTGCTTGCCAGGTAATCCTGCAACCCGCGCCGGCGGCGGTTGAACGGGATCATCAGGTACCCGGCGAACAGCGGTAGCGCGGCCAGCAGCAGCCCGATGCACCGCACGACCCCGCGGACGGGCTTGATCGGCTCCCCCTGAAGCGACACGACACGGATCTGCATGACCCGGCTTCCAGGAGTCTGCCCGGTCCCCGCCCAGAAGCCGACGAAGTAGCCCATACCCCACAGCGCGTACGCCACTGCCGCGACGGTGACGAGGGCGGGTTTCAGGTCACTGGCTACGTGCACCAGCGAGAGGATCAGCGCCGCTCCGACCTCGACGACAATCGCGACCAGATTGATCACCGCCGCATCGAGCGCGAACGCGACCGCGCGCGTGATCAGACCCACGTAATGCACGGGTGGCGGCGCAGTCGCTGTCGGTGTGCGCTCTGCCAGCGGCGAGCTGGATGCCGCCGGCCGTAGGTCGGCCGACTCCCGTTCCGCGCTCATGGCTCTGCCGGCTCGGGCTGGTGACCGTCCGTCTCACGGGACTTGGAGCGCCAGAAGCTCAGGCGGCGCGCCCGGCGTTCGAGCCAGTCGTCTGCCGTTCGGGACCGCGCCCGCGCAACGTCGCCGACCTGGTCAGCGAACCCGAAACCCTGCTGCGTGATCGCGGCCATCACCTCCGGGCTGCTGATGAGCTCGTCGACAAGACGCCACAAGCCATCGCTTTCGGCCAGGCGATCCATGATCTCGTCGAACAGGCCGCTCTCGAACAGGCTCGCGACCAGCTGCTTGGCGCCGTCACTCGCGAGCGCGTTCCTGATCGCGGCCTGCGTCCACTCGCTGTCGAGCGCGGCACTCGGCAGTCGCTCGATCTCGGGGCTGTCGAGCACGCGCTGCATCGTCCGGCGCTCGATTCCTCTGCCCGCATCGACCGCCGCTTCGGCGGCGCCGCTCAACGGACGCATCGCGAACGCCGCGACCCCGACCGCCGGCCGCTCGCAGCGTGACCGCCGCCGCGCGGCCACCGAGCCGGACCGCAGAACCCAGGGGTCCCAGCCTGGAATGGCTTGTCTGACCGTCTGTCATCGGGGGCCCTGGCGCAATCTTCTCACCGCGAGCCGGGCTTCGTAATCCATTTGACTCCATTAGATCCGCCGGACCGGCCTTTACCATCACCCACTTCGGACGATGCGTGGCGCTCCGCGCCGGGCAATGATCCATCTCCGCGTGAACGAACACGAGTCACCGAACGACGCCAGCGGCGAGCCGAGGTCCGGCGAACCGGGCGGGACGTCGCCCCCCTCCGAGGACGCGACCGCCCGGATCGAGGACACGGCGCCCCCGACGGAAGAGTCGGCCACACCCGCCGCCGAGCCGGCCGCGTCCCCGACAGAAGAGCCGGCGACACCCGCCGCCGAGCCAGCCGCGCCGGCTCCCGTCGCGGGGCCGGTCAAGATCAGCCGCGGGCGGCTGATCGGCGTCGACGCGCTGATCGTGGTGACGACGATCCTCGCGGTCGTCGGGATGCTCGCCGTGTGGGCCAACCGCCTGCTGTTCAACCCCGACAACTGGGCGAACACGAGCACGCAGCTGCTCGAGAACCCCGAGATCCGCAGCGCCACGTCCAACTACCTCGTCGACCAGCTCTACAACAACGTCAACGTCGCCGGGCTGCTCAAGTCCGGCCTCCCGCCGCGGCTCGACCCGCTCGCCGGCCCGGCAGCCGGAGCGCTGCGGAACGTGGCCGTGCAGGGCACAGAGTTCGCGCTCCAGCGTCCGCTGGTGCAAACCCTTTGGGAGGCCGCGAACCGGACCGCCGACAAGGCCCTCATCGCCGTCGTCGAGGGCAAGAAGGGCCCGATCGGCACCGAATCGGGGGTGGTGACGCTCAATCTGGGCTCGATCCTCGACGACGTCGCCGCCCGGTTCGGCTTGCCGTCGGGGCTCAGCTCCAAGCTGCCGCCGAACGTCGCGACGGTGACGATCTTCAAGTCCGATCAGCTGTCGTTCATCCAAAAGGTCGGCAAAGCCGTGAAGGGCCTCGCGCTGCTGTTGTCGATCCTGGTGCCGCTGCTGTACATCCTCGCGATCTTCCTCGCGCGCCAACACCGGCGCCGGACGTTGATGTCGGTCGGGTTCGCGATCGCGATCGCCGGCATCGCCGGCTTCGCCGGCCGCTCGATCCTCCAGAATGCGATCGTCGACTCGCTGGTGCACAACCAAGCCCAGCGGCCCGCGGTTCGCGCGACGGTCGGCATCGGAACCGCGATCCTCGGCGAGATCGCGGCCGCGTTCATCCTGTTCGGGCTCGTCGTCGTGGTCGCGGCCTGGTTTGCCGGCCCCGCGCGCCCAGCAATCGCGGGCCGCCGCTCGATCGCGCCGTTCCTGCGCGAACGGGCCGCGGCGACCTACGGCGTCGTCGCCGTGATCCTGCTGCTGATCTTCATCTGGCAGCCGATTCCGGCGACGGGCACCTGGATCGGAATCCTCGTTTTCATCGCGCTCGCACTCCTCGGAACCGAGCTCCTGCGCCGGCAGACGGCGGTCGAGTTTCCAGACGCGCACTCGGGCGACACTGTGGCGCATATACGCGGCCGCATCGATGCGCTTCGCGAGGGGCGGCAGCACCGCCATCCCGCGAGCGGCAATCCGGCGCAGCCGGCGTCGCTCCCTGACCAGCTCGAAAGGCTCGCGACGCTGCGCGACAACGGTGCGATCACCCCCGAGGAATACGAAACCGCGAAATCGCATCTGCTCCACGTGTGAGGTGTGATGGGCGCCGAGCCGGAAGACGTGCTCCGCCGCCTGTCGGCGGGTGACGAGCAGCTCCTCCAAGCGGTGGTCACACCCGTGCCCGAGTATGGATACTCGGAGCTGACTGCGGGGCAGGCCCTCGACCGCCGGCTCAGGGGACTCGTGCGAATCGCGGCGTTGCTCGCAGTCGACGCGCCCACGACCACGCTGCGCTGGGCGGTCGAGCTGGCGCTGAGCACCGGAACGACGGCAGAGGCTGTCGTCGGGGTGCTGGTCGCGACCGCTGACCAGGCCGGTACGGCGCAGGTCGTCTCGAGCGCGCCCCGCCTGGCCCTGGCACTCGGGTTCGATCTCGAGCTCGAGGGCTGGGACGGAACCTGACCGCCGGACTGCTGTCCGAGCACGCCCGCCTGCTGACCGCCCGACTACTGTCCGAGCAGGCCCGCCTCCGAGGCGCGCAGCACCGCCTCCGACCGTGAGGCAGCGCCCAGCTTCCGGTACACGGCGTGCGCCTGTGTCTTGACCGTGTTCGCCGAGACGCCGAGCTGCAGCGCGATCTCGCGGAACGAACGGTGGCTCGGGAGGAAGCGAAGGATCCTGAGCTCGGCGATCGTCAGCGCTGACGGCCCCGACAGGCTCGCCTCGGCCAGCGTGTCCATGTGGGCCCAGGCCTCGTCGAACCAGCGCTCGAAGATGATCGCCTCGGGCGTCCGCCGCGCGAGACGCGAGGCCTCGGCGAGCAACGTCCGCGCCCCGACGATGTCGGCGAGCCACAGCGAAGCATGTCCGAGCAGGATCCGAGCCTCGGCGCCATACCAGGCGACGAAGTCCCCGAGCATCGCGAGCAGGTCGACGCCCTTGCGCAGGTCGCGCTTGGCCTCGTCGGAGCGGCCCTCGTGAGCGCGGACTGCGGCGGCGGCCGCGAACACCAGCGCCATCAGGGGAACATCACCGAGATCGCGATCGTCGACGAGTGCCCGCGCGCGGTCGGTCAGGTCGGTGGCCGATACCCAATCGCGACCCTCGATCGCGATCATCCCGTCGACCGCCAGGCACAGCGCGGCCGCGGCCGGGGCTTGGGCGGCGCCGAGGTCAGCTCCCTCCTGGAGCACCCGGCGCGCGTCCTCGCCGTCACCGGTCAGGTGCTCGGCGACTCCGCGCAGCAGACACAAGACCGGCCGCCACGGGCTTGTATCGGCCTCGAGCGCGTACGCTCGCTCGGCGTCGGCTCGCATGGCTGCCGCGCCGTGGCGCGCCGCCAGCGTGTCGATCACCGCCACGCCGGTGGCCGCCGATCCCGCGCGCCGCTGGGCACGACGGCCGCGCGGCAGCGTCGCGCCGGCCGCCGCCGCCAGCTGTTGTGCGAGCGTGACGTCGCCGCCGATCAGCGCGGTGTGCGCGGCGCACAATGCGAGCTGGCCGCCGCGAGCGATCGCGTCGGCACTGAAGCTGCTCAGCCACCGCTCGATGACCGCGCCACGGCCCTGGGCGAGATAGGAGACGATGTTCGGCCACAACAGCTCGCCGGCGCGGGCGGCGTCGCCCGCCGCCACCGCGTGGGCGATCGCCCGGTCGGTCTCACCGTGTCGCTCGTACCAGACGCTCGCACGGCCGTGCAGGTGCTGTTCGAGCTCCGGCTCCAGCCGTCTCAGCTCGCCGCGCAGGGATTCGCCGAACAGCCGCTGCCAGCGGTACGTCCGGTGGGCGCCATCGAGCGCGACCAAGAGCTGACTGACCTGCGCCAGGCGTGCCAGAGCCTGCGCCGATCCGCGGCGCTCGAGCAGGTCATCGCAGACCGGGCCCGACAGCTCGTCGAGCACCGACGTGCGGAGCAGGAAGTCCCGCAGGTCGTCGGGCACTGCCGAGAAGACGTCGTCGCGTAGGTATTCGGCGAGCAGGTGGTCGTCGCCCGTGAAGTGCTCCTCGGCGCCGTTGCCGGGACGCTCACGCATCGACACGGCGGCCAGATAGAGCGCGGCGGGCCACCCTTCGGTCCGCCGCACAAGCGCCTGGATCTCTTCGAAATCGAATTCGAGCCCGGTGCCCCGAAGCATGCTCGCGGCCTCGGCCGGCGCCATCGCCAGGTCATGCGTGCGCACCTCGACCAACTGGCGGTGGGCCCGCAGTCGTCCCAGCGGGAGCGCGGGCTCGGTCCGCGACCCGAGCGCGACCGTCGATCCCGCCGGCAGCTCCTTCAGGCACGCACCCACAACCGTCGCCAGCGCCCGTGGCGCGACCAGATGGGCATCGTCGAGCACCAGAACGAAGCTGCGCGGCAGCGCGCCGATCAAACGCGCGAGTGCGCCAACGGCGTCAGTCTGCTCGTCTAGCTCCGCGGCGATCTCCGACTCGAGCCAGTCACCGGCTCCGAAGGCGTCGATGATCGATCGGGCGGTCAGCTGGGCCGCATCGGCCGCGCGCGGCTCGAGCGCGATCCAGACGAACGGTCGCTGATCGCGTTGGGCCCATTCGCAGAGGACGCTCGACTTGCCATATCCCGGAGGCGCGACCACGACTGCGAGGCGGGCCTCATCGGCCTCGATCAGCCGGTCCACCAGCCCCGGACGCCGCACGAGCCCGCGCCTGAACCCTGGTACTCCCGTCTGCCCAACCAGCGAACCCGTCCGTTCGGTCGGACGGCGGCCTGACGTTGGCCGGCCGCGCTCGCGCGCAGCAGTTCGGGTTGATGGCATGGGCTGTTCGCTGATCCGAGGGGTGGGGCCCCCATTTGTCCCGCATGCGAGCCCGACAAACAAGCAGGCCCGCCTCACACGTGCTGGGAAGCGGGCACCACCCTGTGTCGGGCGCACTTAGGCCCGAGCACCACGCCCGCCGGGTGCTCGCACGCTACCCCGCAGGCGTTGGGCCACATCATCCCGTCCGGGTGATGGCCGCCCCCGAAGCGGGACGGTACGCTTGCTCAAGTCTTCGTTGCCGCAGCCATATGAGGTGGCCGGGTGTCGTCTGCAGCTGCTTGGAGAGGGTTTTCCGCGACCAATCCTGCCGGGAGCTCAAGCCCCAGAGCGGGCCTGCCGGCGTTGTTCTCAGCCGCTTTCAAGCAGTCCAAGAACGCGATGCTCCTGGTGGACGGCGACCGGACGATCATCGACGCCAACGGAGCGCATCTGAGGTTCTACGGGTACGGGCGCGACGCGATCGTCGGCCGGCCGATCTACGAGTTCGTCGTCGGCGGGCCGACCGTCTCAAAGCGGGAATGGAACGCGCGCTTGAAGGAGGGGCGCTTTACAGGTGAGACCAAGCTGCTCTGCGGCGATGGCTCCCAGGTCGTGGTCCAGTGGGCGGCGACCACCGAACAGGTCACCGGGAGTTACCTGGTCCTGTTCGTCGCGATGGCGACCTCGCGCTGGGGCGTCCGCTTCCGCCGTACCGAGCCGCCCAAAGCACAGCCCGGCGAGCTCTCGCAACGTGAGCTCGAGATCGTCCGGGCGATCGCGTTCGGGAGCACCGGTCCCGAGATCGCCGACGAGCTCCAAATCTCCCACCACACGGTCAGGACCCACGTGCGCAACGCGATGTCCAAGGTCGACGCCCGCTCACGCGCCCACCTCGTTGCCAAGACGCTCGGCGACGGGATGGTCCTGCGCTGAGCAGCGGCGGGTGCCTGCCGGGCCGAAGTCCGTTACTGGTTCTGGGCCGCGAGCGTGGGCCAGGCCGCGCACAGGACCGCCGAGAGGAGCGCCTCGGATTCCCGCAAGCTGCGCTCGTCGATGTCCTGGACGGCGACCGCCCCCGCCATCTCGAGCTCGCGCTGATTTGAGTCGGACTCGTGCCCTTCTATAGCCACATGGTGATTTTCGGCCTGAGCGGTCGGTTTTTCGATACTGCGGTTGTGCGATCTTGCTTGCTCTCAGAGCGCGACCGCCACGAGGACCATCGTCGCGAGTGACAGCACGATCGCCGCGGCGGTCATCCACATCACGACCGGTGACGCGAGTGGGTCGTAGTTACCGCGTCGCAGCGACTCGCTGCTGCTGCGCTGGCGCAGCGCGCCGATCGCGAGGATCGCGACCGCGAGTGCGCCATACCCGAGGCCGAGCAGCCGGTACGGCCACTGAACCCCGCCGGTCAGGCTCGGGAGAAACCGCCCGATCGCGATCGCCACCGCCGAGGCGGCGATTCCGGTTCGCCACCAAGCGAGCCAGGTCCGCTCAGCGGCCAGCCACGTGCGCCGGGTCACGTCGGTGTCCTTGCGGTCGAGGGATGGCTCGTCGGGCGGCATACTCGTTGCGGCAGGCGCGCAGCGAATGATCGCGCACGGGGGTGCCGGAAAGATCATCCGGTTCGGGCGATGCCCGTGCGCGGGTGCGCACCTACCCTCCCTCGATCGTGGAGGAAGAGGAACTCCTGCTCCGTCGCCTCGCACTCAATGACGAAGAGTCGATCGGGATGGTGCTGGCGCGCAGCCGCGAGCGTGACGGCGTCCCGGCCCTGGTGCCCAAAGCCGTGCTGCTCGTCCAGCTCGGAGCCCTGCTGGCGCTCGGCGCTGCGACCGCGTCGCTCCGGGCGGCGGTCCGGCGCGCGAGCGCGGCCGGCGCGACCGAATCGGAGATCGTCGGCGTGTTGATCGCGATCGCGCCGGCGATCGGTCTGGCCCGGGTCGTGTCGATTGCGCCCAGGCTCGCCTGCGCGATCGGCTACGACATCGACGCGGATGAGTGAAATCCGGGCGTGCGGTCCGGCGCACCGTCCATACTGAGTCATGCAGGCGGCTTCACTGGCGCAGCCGCCGGCTCGAAGCGGTGCAAGTTCGAGATGGAGGTGTGCGATGCCGGAACCTGAAGACGACGCGCTCGACGTCTCACGGCTCTGGTGGCTGTTCGTCGTCGTGGGGATCGCGAGCCTGGTCGCGGGTGTGATCCTCGTCCTCGAGCCGAGCAACAGCCTCGCCACGCTGGCGGTGGTGGTCGGGATCTTCCTGTTGATCGACGGGATCGCCGAGCTGATCAGATCATTCGGGAACACGGTCCAGAGCCGTGCCCTGGCGGCGATCATCGGCCTGCTGGGGATCGTGATCGGGATCGTCCTGATCCGCCATCCCTTCCACGGGGTGACCGCGATCGGGCTCTTGATCGGCATCTGGCTGGTCGCCGCCGGCGTGATCCGCCTCTTCTGGGCGATCGCACTGCGACGTCGCGTGCTGCTCAACATCGCGGTCGCGGCGCTGGAGATCATCGCCGGGATCGTGATCGTCTCAGATCCCCACATCGGCTACGCGACGCTCGCGATCCTGACCGGCATCTGGCTGATCCTGAACGGCCTCGCGACGGTCGCGATCGGGTTCGCCGCGCGCCACCTCGAACCCGACGCCATAGTCGAGTAGCCGCCGCGCCGCCGACGGCGTCCAGGGCGCGCGCGTCGAGCGGCTCAGGACGGCGGCCAGCGCTGATCGAGGACGCCGACCGTGATGTCGGCGACCACTGACCCGAGGACCGCGCCCGCGAGCACGTCCCCCGGGTAGTGGACCCCCGTGTGCACACGCGAGTACGCGACCAGCGCCGCGAGCGTGTGCAGTGGCACGCTTGCGAGCGGCAGCACATGGCCGGCGCCCGAGGCGAATGCGACCGCGGCGGCGGTGTGCCCTGACGGAAACGACCGCGAGACCGGCATCGGAACATGCCGGGCTACCGGAACCTCCTGCCCCTCCCGGTCCGGACGACCGCGGCGGCCGAACGGCTTCACGACGAGGTTGGCCGTGGCCGATGTCGCCGCCACGCACGCAAGCCCGAATACGGCCGCGCGCCGCCCGCGGGATCCGCCCGTGACCGCCATCACCGCGCTCGCGCCGATTGAGAGCCGCGAATAGTTGGCCGCGTTCGAGAGGCGCCGCATCACGCCGTCGAGCCGCGGGGTGTTCGTCCCCGCCACCGCAGCGTAGATCGCGGTATCGATCCGGTCGGCCTCCTCAAGCCACGAATCGTGCTCGTGATCAGTCGCGCCAGCGGTGCTCATCGTGCGGCCTCTAGTCTGACGATCGGCGCGCTCGCAGGTTGCCCACCAGCAGTGACACGACCGTCACCAGATAGATCTGGCCCGTCAGCCCTTCGAGCGATGAGAGCGTATGGCCAACGTTGGTCGCCGCGGTGATGTCTCCGTAGCCCACGGTCGTCAAGGTCGTGAAGCTGAAGTAGAGGCAATTGGAGACGGTGCCCGTCACGTGTTCGGCGAAGAACGGAGGCGCGTACCGGTCAAGCGCGCCGTACACGAACGCGAAGAACATCCCGATCAGGATGTAGAGACAGAGGACGCCGAACACCGCTTGGATCGTGACCCGGTTTCGTCGGCGCAGGCCGCGGACCACGCCGAGCGCGATCACCGGCGGCGCCAACATCACCAGGAAGAGGTTCGCGAACCTCGAGGCAGGCCCGTTGACCGTGCCCGCCAGCGCCTCCGACACCGCGGCGACCACCACGGCTGCGCCAACGATGACCGCCGCCCGCATCACGCGCGGCCGCAGGTCGGAGGCCCATCCCGCCAGCAGCAGCGTGGCGGCCAGGAGCGCCGCGACGATCACCTGCTCCCACGGGCCGGGTTGCGCTATCCCCTCGACCGCGAACGTCGTCAGGACCGCGACCAGCAGCAGCCCGTACCGCTCGCGGCTCTCTGACGGCGTGGCGCCGCTGTCTTTGATCAGCGAGTGGGTAGCGATAGCTGTGACTCCTTGTCGGCCAGGCAGCATTCACTCCGCTGCGGCGGCGCGCATCCTCCGGATCGGATGACGCCGGGTCGCCCAACACCAATCAGACCACGATGCGAGCGCGACCAAGGCGGCGCCCGCGCGAGGTGCAGAGCGTTACGGCGAGCGCGTCAGACGAGCGTTCACGTGCGCGGCGAACGAGCGCTCGAACTCCGGCCACCAGTCGGGATCGCCGTCCGGCCGCGGACCCGGACCGCGCGGCGTCCCCCCTCCTCCCCCACCCGGGCCGCCGCCGCTCTCCTCGCCGTCACCGCCATCGTCCCCGCCGGTATCCGCCCGACGGGCCGTCCGCACCAGCAGCCAGACGCCGACACAGGTGATTGTGACGACGAGCATGAACGACGCGTAGCCCAACAGCGGTGACAGCTGCGGGCGCCCCTCGCCCGGCACCACCGCCAACAGCAGATCCGAGCCGATCACCGCGTGTCCCCGTCGGCGGCGACACCGCGCCCGAAGACGAAGCCGGCAAGCGCGCCGATCGTCGCGAGCCCCGACTCGGGCTCGATCGCCGATGGTGAGGCGCCCGGATGCTGGGGCGCGATCCGCACCCGCAGCGCGCGCGGGCGCGACCGGAAGCGCAGCGGTGGATCGAGCGTCACCGCCTCGCCGTCGATCCCGGCCGCAACCGCGGCCTGCGAGTCAAGCTCAAATGTGGGGTCGGTCCACTGCTCCCAACCCAGCGAACCTTCGGCCGGTCCGCTGCCGTCGCGCGGGATGAACACGGTCATTCCGAGCTGACCCGTGTCCAGCCTCGGACGCGTGCCACTGTTCAACAGCCGCCCCAACCGGTAGCGGTTGTTGGAGACGAGGATCGCTACCGCCGAACGGTGCCCGTCCTGACCTGACCAGGTCAGTACGGGCGGCTTTGCCTCGGGCCCCATCACTTCCGGCACGGTGTCCAGCAGGGTACGGATCTTTGCCTCCCGGTAGCCGGCACGTTGGACGGCCTCGGCATACAGCCCCAGCGAGACGTTGTTGACGAACACCCGGCCGTTGACCTCGGCGAGATCGACCCGCCGCTCTCCCCCGTTGACGAACGCGTCCAGCGCGCCCACCACGTCCTCGCGGTCAACCCCGAGATCGAGCGCGAAGTGGTTGCGCGTCCCGGCAGGGATGCACGCGTACGGGAGGTCGAGCTCGGCGGCGATCATCGCCACGACTGCCTGCGAGCCATCCCCGCCCGCCATCGCGAGCCCGTCGGCGCCACGCTCTACGGCCGCCCGCACGAGCTGCTCGAGGTCATCGCCCGGCTTGAGCTCGACGGACTCGATGCCCCGCCGCTTGGCCTCGTCGGCGAGCGCAAAGCGCGCCGCCTTGCCGTCACCCGAGCGCGGGTTGTAGAGCAGCACCGGATGCGACGGCGGCTCCTCGCGCGGCAGGCTGACGTGGACCGCGAACGCCGTCCGCGCGCTCGCGAGCGAGGCCAGGAACGCGACCACGACGACCACATTGCCCAGCAGCGAGCCTTCGAGGATCACGAGCACGATTGCCCCCGCGGCCAGCAGCGCGGCGGCCAGCCCGAGGAGCACGCGAGGCGCCCCACTGTGACGCACCGCGTTCCACGCGGCGACCGCCGCCAGCGCGAGGCAGAGCAGCACGACGAGCCCGTTGGGGAAGTTCGAGATCGCGATCGCGATCGCGACGACGACCGCGGCGCCCATCAGCAGCAGGCTGGCGAGCGCCGAGAGCCTCCGCGCCATCATCGTCCTCCAATCCCCTCCAAACCCAGCTGTCGTCTCGGTCGCGTCAGAGGCCCGTCTGGGCGACGAGTTTCCCTGACTTGACCGCGTCCTGCAACTCCTTGAAATCGCGTTCGTTCTGATCGGCGTACGCCTTTGAGAACTCGAGGATCGCGCGATCGAAGTTGGTGCCGCTGCCCAGATAGGAAGCGATCGCCACGCGGTCGCCGCTTCGAGCGTGGGCGCGGGCGAGCGTCCAACCGCACAGCCTTCCGTAGACCTCGAGGCCGCTCGGCACCATCTCCTCGATCTCGGCCGACCCCTTCCAATCGCGCAGCTGACGGCCGTAGAAGTCACGCGGCTGTCCGTCCATGCCGGCATCGACGTGGATCCAGCCGAGGAAGATGTCACTCGAGGCCTGCATCAGCCGCTGCCCGGTCACCACCCGCTCGCCGTGGTTGGCGAACTCGCTCGGGACGAGGAACTCCTCGAGCACCGACGCTTCGGCCTCCTTGAACTGCAAAAACAGCGGATCGGTGCCGTCGTGCCCCATGAACAGCGCGATCCACGCCCGCGTCCCGACGCTCCCGACGCCGACCACCTTGCGCGCGAAGTCGACCAGGTCGTATTGCTCGAGGAGCACGCGACGGTCGTGCTCGAGCGTCGAGCGGTAGACACGAACGAGCGAGTGCAGCATCGCGAGGACGGTGTCGCGGTCCCCGGGCGCGAGCGTGTCGATCGGCGCGATCAGCGGCGACTGGTCGACGATCCGATATTGGCCGTCGACCTCTTCAGTCAGCTTCTCGAACGCGGACATGCTGTCCTTGGTGCGGGCCTTGGCGAGCGCCTTCTGCGTGCGCTTGACCTGCCGCGGCGCCAACTCGTCCGCCCGCTCGGCGAGCAGCTGTTCGATCTCGAGCCGGGCGTACCAGACGCCGAGGTTGTCCTGCGCGGCGAAGTCGCGCATCGACTTCCGATACTGGCCGACGGTCTCGAGCACGATCCGCTCCTCGTCGGCGGCGCTGAAGCCGTTGTCGCGGGAAGCGATCAGCATGCTGACCGCGAGCCGCTTGACATCCCACTCCCAAGGGCCGGGGTGCGTCTCGTCGAAGTCATTGATGTCGAACACGAGCCGGCGATCGGGAGATCCGAACACGCCGAAGTTCGACAGGTGCGCGTCACCGCAACATTGGACGTTGAAGCCCGAGCGGGCGCTCGAGGCCAGATCGGTCGCCATGATCAGCGCCGCGCCACGGTAGAACGTGAACGGCGAGACGAGCATCCGTCCGTAGCGGATCGGAACCAGCTCGGGAACCCGCGTCTCGGCCTGGCGCTCGAGCAACCGGATCGGTGGGGGCCGATCGGGCGACGGCTCGAACCGGGCGTGGCTCGAGCGGGGCACCTCGGCCCGCGCAGCCTTGCCACGTGCAACACGCTCGGCAACCGTCAAATGCGGCAGCGGCGACGCTGGATCTCTCTCTGAAACGCTAACCATGGCCCACGATCCTTCCGACTGCGCTCCTGCGCCGCATCACCCCAACCGGATGATCCTGGCGAGGCGCGTTTTGTGCGCAAACCGCGCGATATTGAGTCAGCCAGCCTACAGCTCCGTCCGCTCGCCGGGGGACAGGATCCGCACCTGCACCGCCGGCGCGTGAAGACGGATCTGCTCGGCGAACTCACGCGCCGGGCGTTGTGGATCGCGTGGCCGGCGCAGGTGCCACCCAGGCGCGAACGTGCCCCAGTGGATCGGAACCGCGAGCTCCGGAGCGATCGCCGCCGCCGCGCGCGCCGCGCGCTGGGGGTCCAGATGCCCCGGACCGAGCTTCGGTCCCCACCCGGACACCGGGAGCAGCGCGACGTCAACCGAGCCGCGCAGCTCCGACATCGCGTCGAACAGGTCCGTGTCGCCGGCAAAGTAGACCGACCTCGAGCCGCTGATCACGTACCCGATCGGCTGGGCACCCGGTCCGAACGGGGCGCGCCGCCCGTCGTGCGCCGCCGGCGTCGCGGTCACGCGCACCGGTCCGACGCTCGTCGCTTCCCCGGCCGCCAGCTCGGTGACCGCCGTCAGCCCGCGGCGCGCGAGCCACTCTGCCCGCCGGGCGCGGGGCCACGATCGGCGTCGCGCGACCGACGGCGCGCAACGACGAGACGTGAGCGTGATCGGCGTGCAGGTGCGAGAGCAGCACGCAGTCGACTCTCCCGACCGCATCGGGCGCCACCGGTGACGCGATCCGGACCAGGGGGCCGATGTGGGCGCGGAGCGCCGGGTCGGTCAGCAGCCGGGCTCCGTCGAGCTCGACCAGAACCGTGGCATGGCCGAGCCACGTGATCGATGTCGGTGACAACTCACGCGATCAAACCGCCTGCGAAGGTAGGGTCATCCTCCGTTACGGATGACGACCTCGCCCGCGGACGGCGAATAGGAACCTTTCACAAGCTCGTGGGCACGATCGCTCTTCTCTCGCTGACGTCGGCGCTGAACCCGACGCTGATCGCTGCCACGACGGTGATGCTGCTCCTGCCGCACCCCAAGCGGCTGATGCTCGGTTATCTGCTCGGCGCGTTTGCGATCAGCATCCCGCTGGGGGTAGTGATCGTCCTCACGTTGGGCAGCAGCGGCGTGGTCGGGACGACCAAGCACACGGTGAGCCCCGCGATCGACATCGCGCTGGGCGCCCTCGCCCTCGTGCTGGCGCTCGTCATCGGCAGCGCCCGCACCGAGCGCGCGCTCGAGCATCGGCGCGAGGCGAAGGCCAACCGCGACAAGCCGCCGCCGCGCTGGCAGCGGTACATGAACCGCGGGTCGGCCCGTGTGACGTTCGTGATCGGCGCCGTGCTCACGCTCCCCGGCGCGTCCTACCTCGCGGCGCTCGACGCGCTGAGCAAACTCCACTACTCCGACACGGTCGTCGTCCTGATCGTGATCGGCTTCAACATCGTGATGCTGGCGCTGCTCGAAGGGCCGCTGGTGTCCTTCGCGGTCGCGCCCGAATGGACGCCGGGAGCGATCGAGCGCGGAAAGGCCTACGTCAGCCGCCGCGGGCGCAAGCTCGCTGAACGAGCCCTGGCGGTACTCGGGATCCTGCTGATCGTCAAGGGCGCGATCGGTCTGATCGTCGGCTGAGCCGGTCTGTGGATTCGCGCGCCGACGCTGAACAGGGCGGCGTCAGCTGCACTTGGACTTCGTCGAATTGACGAAGTTCGTGACCGCGTTCACGGTGGCGCTGGCCTGCGTCGCGATCTGCGCGATCTGCCCCGATGAAGGAGTGCCGGAAAGCTGCTTGACCGACGTCGTGAGCGCGTTGATCGAGTTGCTGACCGCGCTGGTCTCGCTGGGGAAGTCGCTCTTCGCCGAGTTGACCACGGACTTCGCGCTGTTCTCGACCTTCTGCAGGGCCGACTTCAGCCCGCTGGTTCCGCTGGAGATGACGTTGACGCCCTTGAGACTCTCGACCGATTTCTCGAGACCGCTCACCGATGAGCAGTACGACGGCTTGCTGCTCCCGCACGCGGCCAGCAGCAGGACCGTGATGCACGCGGCGGCGATCAGGCGCAGGCCCCGCCCCATTGAACGCCGGCGAGCGCACCGGGACGCGCCGGGTGCTCGTGACTCGAGTTTGACTGTGTGCGCCATCAGCTCCCGCCTTGCTCGCGGAGCATCTCACCGGCGCCCGGCAATGGCAAGTGCGATCCCATCAGGCTCAGGCGGCCGGCACCCAGCCGCGCACGGTCGTGCCGTGACCGGTGCTCGATGCGATCGTCAGCGAACCGCCGACCGCCTCGATCCGATCCCGCATGTTGACCAGACCGCTGGCCCGCGGGACCTGAGCGGGCTCGAACCCGATCCCGCAATCGCTGACCTCGAACCACAGCCGCCGCGAGTCGCGCCGCAGGCGGACCGCCGCCTCGACGCCGCGGCCGGCGTGCTTGACCACGTTCTGCATCGCCTCCAGGCAGCAGAAGTAGACTGCGATCTCGATGTCGCTCGGGTGGCGTCCGATTCCCGCGATCCGCACCGACACGGGCACCGGCGCGCGCCGCCCCGCCGATTTGAGCGCCTCGCCCAGGCCGCGCTCGTGCAGCACCGCCGGGTAGATGCCGCGCGCGAGCGAGCGGAGCGCCTCGAGCACCTCATCCATCTGGCGCCCGATCGAATCGATCATCCGTTCCCCGCTCGCGGGCTCATGCCTGACCGCCTCGGATGCGAGCTCGAGCTTGATCCGGATGCCGACGAGTTGCTGTTGGACCGAGTCGTGCAGATCGCGCTCAATCCGCTGGCGCTCTGCGTCGGCCGCCTCGACGAGCCGGGTCCGCGACGCCGCCAGATCGGCGCGGGTGGCCTCCAGTCGCCGCTCGAGCTCGGCCTTTTCCCGGCGCAGGCGCGCGGCGGTCGCGAGCGGCTCGAGGCGGTCGTGATCCACCGCAGACGATTGCGGTTGGCCTCGGCCCGACGAGTCGACGATCCGGCCCTGCTCGCTATCGGCGACTATTTTGCTGCTCATGCCCGAGACACGGCCCCACTCGGCGATCGGTCAAAAACATTCAGCACAGCCGAGGTTGACTTCCAGCCTCATCGCAACCGTAGCAAGCGAGGGTTTCTCGCAGGTCAACGAGATGTTGCGGTCATCGGCGGGGCCGCTCGCCTGCCCGTGGTGCGTACATCCCCTCAGTTGGCAGGCTTGCGCCCTTGCTCACTCGTTTGGCGAGGCGGACGATGCCTGACCGAGGTGGTGGTGCACACCCCGATTGCCACAATCCCGGGACGAGCAACCGGATGACACGCAAGGCTCAACGCAGCAGTCGCCGTGGTCGCCATGATGGCGCCTAGCACCGCGCCGAACGGCGAGCGCAGAGCCGGCGCGCCGTCGGCGGCCGAATCCGTCGGTGACGAGCCCGAGCGCCCGATCCGGGTCGTGATCGCCGAAGATGCATACGTGATCCGCGAGTTCTTGACTGCGACGCTGAGCGCATCGCCGGACGTCGAGCTGATGGCCGTCTGCAGCAACGGCAAGGAGCTCGAGACCGCGATCACGACCTGGGATCCGGACGTGATCGTGACCGACATCCGGATGCCGCCGTCCGGCGCCGACGAGGGCATCCGCGTCGCCGCGCGACTGCGCGAGACCCGTCCCCACGTCGGCGTGGTTGTGCTCAGCCAGTACGCCGAGCCCTCGTACGCACTGGCGCTGCTCGATCAGGGCTCGAGCCGCCGGGCGTACCTGCTCAAGGAGCGCATCCGCAACCGCCACGAGCTGATCGGCGCGATCAAGACCGTCGCCCGCGGTGATTCGGTGATCGATCCGATGATCGTCGACGTGCTGATCGAGGCCCGCTCACGCGCGTCCAAGTCACGCCTCTCCGAGCTAACCCCGCGTGAACGTGAGCTGCTGGCCGAGATCGCCGCCGGCAAGAGCAACGGCGCGATCGCCGAGTCGCTCGTGCTGACCAAGCGTGCGGTCGAGAAGCACGTCAACTCGATCTTCTCCAAGCTCAACCTGCCCGAGACGCAGGACGTCAGCCGGCGCGTGAAGGCGACCCTCATCTACCTGGCCGACGAGGGAACCGAAGCCACTCCCTGACCGGTCGCTACCGTAAGGGCGATGACCGGGCACTCGCGCGAAACCGGGCGCATTCATCCGAATCTGATCCTCGCGGTCCTGTCGATCGCCGGCCTCGCGTACGCGGTCCTGAGCTCGGCCGTGATCCCGGCGCTGCCGTCGTTCCAGCGCGATTTCCATGCCAGCGAGACCGCCGTCACCTGGCTGCTGACCGGCTTCCTGCTGTCGGCGTCGGTGGCGACTTCGATCATCGGACGCCTCGGCGACATCTACGGCAAGGAACGCCTGCTGCTCTGGACGCTGCTCGTGCTGGCGGCCGGGACGCTGCTCGCCGCGGTCTCGCAGTCGCTCGACATGCTGATCGTCGCCCGCGTCATCCAGGGCGCAGGCGGCGGCATCTTCCCGCTGGCGTTCTCGATCTTGCGCGACGAGCTCCCTACCGACAAGGTCGCGGGAAGCATCGGCTTGATGTCGTCGATCCTCGGGATCGGCGGCGGCCTCGGCCTCGTCGTCGGTGCGTTGATCGACGAGCACCTGGGGTGGCATTGGCTGTTCTGGATCCCGCTCCTGCTCACCTTGTTCGGCGCGTTCTGCACCTGGCGCTACATCCCGGAGTCCCCGGTCCGATCGCCGGGTCGGATCAACTGGCTCGCTGCAGCGCTAATGAGCATCGGCATCTGCGCGGTGCTGATCGCGGTCGCCCAGACGACGGTCTGGGGTTGGCTCTCGGGCAAGACGATCGTGCTGTTCCTGATCGGGGCCGTCTTCTGCGTGCTCTGGGTGTTGGTGGAGCTCCACAGCGCCGTGCCCCTGATCGACATGAAGATGATGCGCATCCGCGGCGTCTGGACCACCAACCTGGCAGCGTTCCTGCTCGGCGCCGGCCTGTACTCGTCATTCATCGTCCTCCCGCAGTTCGCGCAGCTCCCGACCAGCACGGGGTTCGGATTCGGGGCCTCGGTCGTCGTCTCGAGCCTCTACCTGCTGCCCTCGGCGGCAACGATGACGCTGCTCGGGACGCTCGCCGGACGTGTCGCCTACCGGTTCGGCTCAAAGACGGCGCTGGTCGCCGGCGCGGCAATCTCGGCGGTCGCGTTCGCGTACGCGACGATCGCCCACGCACATCCGTACCAGATGCTGATCACAGCGGCCCTGCTGGGAGTAGGAATCGGGCTCGCGTTCGCCGCGCTGGGCAACCTGATCGTGCAGGCCGTGCCGCCGACCCAGACCGGCGTCGCGAGCGGGATGAACACCGTCATGCGCACGCTCGGCGGCGCGCTCGGAGGTCAGCTGACGGCGACCTTCATCGCCGACAACACCGCCCACGGACTCCCGACGGTGACCGGCTTCACGGCCAGCTATCTGCTGGCGACGGGCTTCCTCGTGGTGTGCACGATCGCTGGGCTGCTGGTCCCGGTCGGGAGCGCCCGGCCGCGCGCGGTCGAGCCCGAGCTCGCACCCGAAGCCGGCTGAGGCCGGCTCAGGCTGCCTGAGGCCGGCTCAGGCTGGCTGGAGCCGGCTCAGGCTGGCTGGGGCCGGGGGATCAGCTGCCGGCCGCGGCCCGGGCCTGCTCGAGCCACCCCGCGTAGACGTCTATGAAGGCGCGCATCGCCGCGTCGACCCCCTCGACGTCACGGGTCGCGAGCAGGTCGAGCAGCAGCCCCCGGGTGACGGCGATCCCGAGCCGCGCGTGAGCGCGCGCGGCCTCGCGCGGAACCCCGACGGCGACGTTGATCTCGGTGATCGGATCGAGCCAGCTGTCGACGATCCCGTCGAGCATCGCCGCGGTGTGCGGCCGCCCTTGCAGCGCCTGGCCATAGAGCTCGAAGAAGAGCCGCTCGTTGGGCCACAGCGACGGGTCGGAGATGTGCTTCCACCATGCCCAGGTCGCGTCCTCGAGGCTCCCGTTGGGATCGGGCAGCATGCCGCCGAGCAGCTCGCGCTGGCGCCGTTCGACCTCGTGCACGATCGCGACCCAGAGGCCCTCTTTTGACCCGAAGTGATGGATCAGCATCCGGTGGCTGGTGCCGAGCGCGGCGGCGAGCGCGCGCAGGCTGAGATCCCCCATCCCGTGCGCGGACGTGTACTCGATCGCGGCGTCGAGCAGTTTGTCGCGGGGGCTCTTGACGCTCACGCCGGTCAGTGTACCATCTGGTACATGAAACCAGTACACGTATCCAAGGAAGTTCCGTTCCCCCGTGAGGAGGTCTTCGACTTCCTCGACGTGATGGCCAACCACGAGCCGTTCACCGACCACGTCATGCACGACTGGGAGTACTCGGGCCCCGATCGGGGCGTCGGCTCCAAGGCGCGGGTGAAGGTCACGGCCGGCGGCCGCACCGATACGGTCGACATCGAGGTCGTCTCGGCGCAACGCCCGGCGAACATCGTCGAGCAGAACATCGGCGCCGGCGGCCGGCGGGTCGCCAACGGCACCTACACGCTCGACGCGCTCGACAGCGGCGCCACCAGGATCAACTTCGAGTACTCGTGGCAGCGGGCGCCGCTCAGCGAGCGGCTCCTGGCCCCGGTGGTCCGCTCAGTGCTGCGAAAGGCCAACGAACGCGCGATGGAGCGGCTCGCCGAGCAGCTCGCGGCCGCCCACGCGGGCGCCACCGTATGACCTAGTTGTCTGACGGGAACATATGGCCCGTTAGACAACTCGGTCCAACTGCTCAGGCGGCGATCTCGACCGGCGCGCCCGCCGCGGTCGCGTACACGAGCGCATCGTCATCCAACGCCAGACGGCGCGACTGGCGCCAGTCACTGACGTAGTTCTGCTCGCGCCGCCACGGTTGATCGGAGGCCTGCCGCGGGAACTGAGCCATCGCGCGCTGGATGTAGCCGGAGCTGAGCTCGGCGAACGGCAACGTCGCGGTCACGCCCTCGGGGCGGCGCGGCGTGTAGTGCGTGTACCCCTGCTCGTCCATGTGCGAGAGCATCCGGCACACCTGGCGACAGGTGAGATCGGAGCCGAGCGTCCACGACTGATTGACGTACCCGAACGCGAACGCCATGTTCGGCACGCCGGTGAGCAGCATGCCCCGGTAGACGAGCGCGTCGGGCAACTGGACCTCGCTGCCGTCCACCGTCAGCGAGATCCCCCCGAACGGGACCATCTTGAGGCCGGTGGCGGTCACTATCAGGTCGGCGTCGAGCTCTGACCCCGAGGCGAGCGCGAGACCGGTCTCGGTGAACGACTCGATGTGGTCGGTGACCACCGACACCCGGCCACCCGAGATCGCCTCGAACAGGTCACCGTCGGGCACCAGGCACATACGCTGATCCCACGGTTCATAGCTGGGACTGAAGTGACGGTCGACGTCGTAGCCGGCCGGCAGCCGGCGCGCGGCCAGCCCTCGCAGCAGGCGTCTCATCGTCTGCGGCCGCCGGCGGCTGAGACCGTAGATGCCGACCGTGAGCGCGACGTTCTTCCAGCGAACGAGCGAGTAGGCGGACTGCGCGGGCAACAGGCGCTCGAGTGCCCCCGCGACCGGATCGATGCCCGGGAGCGACAGGATGTAACTCGGCGACCGCTGCAGCATCGTCACGTGGGCGGCGCCCTGCGCGAGCGCGGGGACCAGCGTCACCGCGGTGGCACCGCTGCCGATCACCACGACCCGCTTGCCCTCGTGGTCGATGTCGTCGGTCCAGAACTGTGGATGGACGATCTCGCCGCCGAACCGCGCGATGCCGTCGAACTCGGGCGTGTAACCCTCGTCGTAGCGGTAGTAGCCCGTGCACGAGAACAAGAACCCGGCCGTGATCGAGATCGTGTCGCCGGTGTCGCCGGTGTCGCCGCGCTCCACCTCGACGGTCCAGCGGGCATCGGCCGATGACCAGCCGGCGCCGACGACCCGGTGGTTGAAGTGGATCCGCTCGTCGATCCCGAACTCCCGCGCCGTGTCGCGCACGTACTCGAGGATCGCCGGCCCCTCGACGATCGCCTGCGACCCGGTCCAGGGCCGGAACGGGTAGCAGAGCGTGAACATGTCCGAGTCCGACCGGATGCCCGGGAAACGGAACAGATCCCACGTGCCCCCGATTGCGTCGCGCGCCTCGAGGATCGCGAACGTCTTGTCCGGGCAGCGCTCCTGCAGTCGGCAGCCGGCGTTGATGCCCGAGACTCCGGCCCCGATTATCAGGACGTCGACGTGTTCGCCCCCGATCATGTGGGCACCCATTCTGTCGTACCGGGCGCGTCTGGCGAAGGAATCCATCCTTCGCCGACCCCTCTTGTTCCGCTGGTTGAGACACCTGCCCAAATACTTGGCTCCCCGAGCTCGTGTCTGGCAAGATCAGGCGAGCCCGCTTTGGCCAGGCGATTCGTGACGGGCGTCGAGATCGGATCAGGAGGTGTCAGTCGGCGATGACGTCGAGCAGGACAGTGCCGCTATCGGGGCGCGATGCGTACAGCGCCGCCCGGGAGTTCTACATCTGGCCGCGCGTGCCGCGGGGTGACGTCGAGGCCGGCTTCCCGCTGATCTTCGAGGAGGGCAAGGGCGTCCATCTCCGTGATGTCGAGGGAAACGAGTACCTCGATCTGATGAGCAGCTCGACACGTGCATCGGCGCTCGGTTACGGCGACGAGCGGATGGTGTCGGCGATCAGCTCGCAACTGCTGACGCTCCACTACGCCGGGACTGGGTCACAGGCGGGCGCGCCCGCCGTCGAGCTCGCGCAGCGACTCGCGGCGCTGACCCCACATGACCTGACGGCGACGGTGTTCACCGGGAGCGGCTCCGAGGCCAACGAGGCCGCGATCAAGCTCGCGCGGCTCTACCACCGCGAGCGCGGCAAGCCACATGCCTTCAAGGTGATCTCGCGGTGGGAGGATTACCACGGGTCGCTCGGCGGCGCGCAGGAGGCGAGTGACTGGCTCGGCGTCCGGGTCCCGTCCGAGCCGGGGCCGCCCGGCTTCTCACGGATCCCCGCGCCGACTTGCAGCCGGTGCGCGTTCGGGCTCGAGTTCCCCAGCTGCAACCTCCGCTGCGCCGACTTCCTCGCCGACCACATCGAGCACGAGGGGCCCGAGCTCGTCTCCGCGTTCCTGATCGAGCCGATGCCCCAGGCCAACGGCGTGCAGCTGCCGCCGCCGGGATACCTGCAGCGCGTGTTCGAGATCTGCCGGCGCTATGAGGTGCTGTTCATCGCCGACGAGGTGATCACCGGCTTCGGCCGCACCGGCGAATGGTTCGGCGTCCAGCACTGGGAGATCGAGCCCGACATCATGACGATGGCCAAGGCGATCACCGCCGGCTATCTGCCGCTGGCGGCGACGATCGTCCGGGCCGACATCCGCGACGCGCTGAAGCTGTTCCCCGATATCCATACATTCGGTGGCCACCCGGCATCGGCGGCGGCGGCGCTGACCGCCCTCTCGATCTACGAGAACGATGGGCTCGTCGACCGCGCCAAGGAGCTCGGCGCCGAGCTGCTCGCGGGCCTTCAGCGCCTGTCGGATCTGCCGTTCGTCACCGACGTGCGGGGTCTCGGGATGTGGGCTGCAGTCGAGTTCGGGACGGGGCCGGACGGTCGCGAGCCGCTCGCGCCCCAGACGCTGCGAGCGATGGTCCTCCGCGCGCGGTCGCTCGGCGTGCTCGTGAGCCAGAACGCGCGCTCGATCGAGCTCGCGCCGCCGCTGATCATCACCTCAGAGGAGCTCGCCTACGGGCTGGCGCTGTTCGAGCAGGCGGTGCGCGAGGTCGGTGCGCAGAGCGGCCACTGACCCGCACCCGACGCCGCCCGCGACTGATCGATGACCTCAACCAGTCGGCTCACGACCGAGGCGGAGGTCGATGAGCTCGCCCGCGAGCTATCGAACTGGGGGCGGTGGGGTGATGATGACGAGCGTGGCACGCTCAACCTGATCAGCGAACGAAACCGCCTCGCCGCGGCGGGCTGCATCCGCACGGGCAGCGTGCACTCGCTCGCGCTCGAGCTGCGCGGCGATCTTCCGCAACCTGCCGGGTCCGGCCGTCTGAACGCGCAGCACGTGATGACGGCTACCGGGACCGACGTCGACGATCGCACGATCGGCTACGCCGACGACACGCTGACGATCGCCGTGCACGGCGCCACCCATTGGGACGCGCTCGCGCATGTATTCCACCGCGGCTGGATGTACAACGCGCGCTCTCGTACCGCCGTCACGGCTGCAGGTGCCGCCGCGAACGACATCGTGCCCGTGGCCCGGACGATGGTCACGCGCGGGGTGCTCGTCGACGTCGCCGCCCACCGCGGCGTCCCCGCGCTCGAGCCCGACGCCGAGGTGACGGTCGCCGATCTCGAAGCCACGCTCGACGCCCAGCGGGTGTCGGTCTCCGAGGGTGACGCGCTCCTGATCCGCACCGGGCACCTCGGACGGATCCGCGCCGCGGGCGACTGGGCGAGCTTCACCGAGGTCGACGAGGTGCCGCCGCGCGAGCCCGGAATCGGCGCCGCCGCGCTCGGCTGGCTGCACGAGCACGGGATCTGCGCGATCGCGTGCGACAACTGGGCGGTCGAATGGCTGACCGGGCCTGACGTGATCCGGATGCCCGTGCACGAGGTCGGGATCGTCCACATGGGCCTGCTGCTCGGCGAGATGTTCGAGCTCGACGCGCTGGCGCTGCGTGCGCTGCCGACGGCCGCTTTGACTTCCTGCTCGCCGCCGGTCCGCTGCCGATCCGCGGCGGGGTCGGCGGCCCCGTCAACCCGCTCGCGATCCGCTGACCAAGGACCGCGGCCGCTACTGCACTTCGTCGGGCTCCTCGTACCACCTGGCGCGCTCGCCGACCCGCGCGCGCCAGCGCCAGCGCCGGGTCTTGGGCTCGCCCTCGATCGCCGCGTCGAGCTGCTCGAGCCCAGACTGGACGCGCGCCCTCGACGGCTGCGAGAGCTCGTAGCCCGTCAGCGACTCACGACTAGAGCTGAGCGTCCCCTTGGTCGTGCGCCACAGGCCCCAGTCGCCGGCGCACGCTCGCGCGACGACCGACGCGTTGATGGCATCACGATCGTGATCGGCGACGGGGTGGTCGTGGAGCAGGGCGAGGATGTCGCGCTGGTCCTTCTCGTTGAGCTGCACGATCTGGAGCTTGGTCAGCAGCAGCTCGGCCAGCGGCACCGTGATCGGATCGAGCTCGAGCCGCGCGCTCAGGTCGATCTCGTGGCACATCTGAAACGAGCCGACGAACACGTCGATCTGGCGGCGGTTGGCGTCGTCGTAGAACAGCAGCCGGTCGCGCGCGTGGAGCGCGTTGAACTCGCGGTCCGGCCGATAGCCGAGCTCGCCGAACAGGTCCTGCACGGCGCGGCTTGCGCTCGAGGTCGTCACCACGTCGATGTCCTTGTAGGTGCGCGTCAGGGCGGCGGGGGTGTCGGGCGCCGCGCGGAGATGGATCGCGACTCCGCCGACCACGCGGACGACGAGCGAGCGAGCGCTCGCCTCGCGCGTGATCCGCATCGCCTCCTCTCCCGGGTCGGCCAGCGCCACGGTGTCGCTCAGGGCGGTCACCTATCCGGACACGAGCTGGTGGGAGACGACGCGCCCGGGCGCCAGCTCGAGCAGCACTCCGTTGAGGACGCCCTCGGTGTACTCGCTCCCCGGGTTGATGCAGATCGTGCGGCCGATCTGCTCCACGCCGCGGCCTTCGTGGACGTGGCCGTGGAGCGTGATCAGCGGTTGCGCCTGCTCGATGAAGCGCCGGACGGCGTGCGACCCGACCGGCATCGTCCCGACCTCGCCGAACTCCTTCTGGAGCTCGAAGTCGCTGTTGATCTTCGGAGCTCCGTCGAGGCGCGTGTCATACGGCGGCGGGTGCAGCACGGCGATCAGGTTCTCGGGATCGTCGACATTCGCCAGCATCCCGTCGATCCGCGCCCCGAGGTCGTCCTCGGACAGCTCGCGCGGCGTGTCCCACGGCGTCGGGTTGGAGTAGCCGGTCGTGATCATCTCGTGGGACTCGTCGACGGTCAGGCACTGATTCTCGGCGAACATGACCACGTCGGACCCCTGGAGCGCTCCGTCGAGCTCGAGGAAGTCGTCGTTGCCCGGTGCCACGAACAGCCGCCGACCGGTGCCCTTCAGTCGGTCGTCGGCGAGCTCGACCCAGTCGCTCAGCGATTCATACAGCAGCGTCTGGAACACCTGCTCGCGGTGCTGCTCGTCGGCGAGCGGGGCCAGCTCGTCCTCGGTCCCGACGACGGGATAGGCGCCGAAGCGGCGGATCGTCTGCTTGAGCTCCTCGACCTCGCCCTCCCCCAGGTCGGTGTGATCGCTGTCGCCATAACGGCAGCGATAGCGCCCGGAGTGATCTCTGATGATTGGCACCAGGAACTTGCCGGTGATGTCCCCGCCGAGCACCAGGTGATCGACGCCGATAGTGCTTCGCGGCGCCGAGGAACTTGCGAAAGCAGAAGTCCGATCCGTGAATATCGGTGGCGAAGAACAACCGGACCGTCGGCTCGGTGCTCGCCGGGGAGCGTGAGAACAGTCGCAAGCTCGAGCCCCGAGGCTATTCCGGAGGGATCGAGTCGTACGCGAGCCGGATGTCCACGTTGTCGCGCCGCAGATGGACGAAGCGCGCGATCGCGTACCAGACCGAGCCGACGATCAGGCAGATGAACGGCAGGAGGATCGTCAGCGTCAGATTCGTCACGCCGAGGACGGCGTGGTTCTTGATCCCGTCGATCAGGCCGAACAGGCTCATCGCGATCGTGGCGACGCCGGCGATCGGCATCACCGGCACGCCGAACAGCTTCCAGTCCGCGGGACTGTGGTCGTACAGCGCTGGCCGTCGGCGCTTCATCACGATCGCCGCGAATCCGAGGATGATCCAGGTCGGGAACGCGACGAACGTGATCGCCGCGAGCACCGTGATGAACGACACCGAGTAGGCCGCCCACGCGCACAGCCCCAGGCCGATCAGGGCGGTGACGACGATCGCGTTGACCGGCGTGTGGGTTCTGTCATTGACCTTGCCGAACCATGCCGGCATCAGGCCGTCGAGCGTCCAGGCGAGCATGCAGCGCGGGATGATCGCCATGTTCGCGTACGTATTGGGCAACAGCCACCCGAGGAACGCGACGCAGAGGATCACCGCGAGCACCTTGCTTCCGGTGGCGATCGCCGACAGGAAGAAGAAGGACGAGGGGACAGGGCCGCTGTATTTGCCGGCGGACGAAGCGAGGATGAAGTTCAGCCCGACCGTCTTGTAGAAGACGAGGAACGCGATCACCACGAGGATCCCCTGGACCGCGGCGCTGCCGAGAATTGACACCAGCTGGCGGTTGCGGCGCCCGCCGCCCTTCATCTCGCCGGCGAGATAGGTGCCGTACCAGAAGTACGAGGTGAACGTGATCGCAAAGAAAAGCGCGGCGACGGTCTGGCTGGTCGAGAAGCCGACGTGCGAATGGAGCGGCACGCCACCCTTCGCCGCCGCGAGGATCGACCGCTGATAGGGGTGTGTGCCCGGGCCGTAGGAGTTCAGCGTGGACACGAACCCGCTGTGCGACGTCACCGCGAGGATGACGATCGAGACGATGAAAGCGAAGAACGCGCCGCCGAACAGGATCGCCATCACGCGCAGCACCAGCCGCGTCCGGAACACGGACAGCAGCGAGAGTCCGAGCACGACGACGACCGAGATCCCGAACTTCCAGTCGTTCGTGGCCTGAATCGTGGCGCCCGCGTGGACCCAGCTGTGGGCGTTGAGGGCGAGGCCGATCGTCGACAGCACCGCGCCGAGCGCCGGCGGTATGAACTGCGCCGCCCACAGGGCGATCGAGAGCGCGGCCCCGAACACGATCGCGACGTTGCCGCCGAACCCGAGCGTCGGGTGCAGAACGCGCCCGTTGTAGACGTAGTCCCCGCCGGACTTCGGCATCGTCGCGCCGAACAGCGCATAGACGACGAACAGGCCGAGCGGCAGGATGATGCCGATCCCGTAGGCGAGGATCCAGTTAGCACGCGGCAGCACCGCGAGAATGCCGACGACGCCGAACATCAGCACGCCGAGCGGACCGCCGGTCGACGCGCCGTTGAACAGCGACATGTCCACGAGCGGGATCTCGCGAACGAGGCCGGTCGCCTTGCGGGCGTAGTGCGCCTGAATCGGCGCGTCTGGTGCGGTGGTGTGGCTTGACATCACGATCCTCCCTCGCCTGAGGTCATGTTGTGGAGGCGCCCGCCTCCATGGGCGTGCTCTCCCGTCCGGCTCGCGGCCGGCACGATCAACTACGTGCTCTCGCACGGACAACTCCTCCTGACGTCGACGCACGCGAACTCGCGGCGACTGAGTCGATTAATTGCGCACGGCTCAGAGGTTGTCAACTAATTGGCTTGATGTTCGAACAAATCGAACAACCGGGGCCCGACAAGCGGCCCGGCTCGGCCCGCTGCCGCCGCCGGCGCCCCATTCAGGTGTCTGACAACGGCCCCACGCCGGTGGCTCCGGCGCGCCCCGCCGCCCCGTCTCTCAGTGGTATCCGACGCGCGCCGAGATCTCGGCCGCGGTGTTGTGCAGCACCGGCGTCATCTCCCGGACCAGGTCCTCGGTCCGGATCCACGAGTTGTGGACGCCGAAGCCAACCGACGCGACGACGTTCCCCGACCGGCCGCGGACGGGCACGGCGATGGCCCGGATCCCGAAGGCGATCTCCTCGTTGTTGATCGCGATGCCGGTCGCGCGGACGCGCTCGAGCTCCTCGATGAGCAGCGTCCGATCGGTCACGGTGTTCGGCCCGTGGCGCTTCAGTGGGCTGCGGTCGAGGCGGTCGTCGCGGTCCTCGTCCTCCAGGTGGGCGAGCAGCACCTTGCCCATCGAGGTGCAATACGCGGGCAACCGGGAGCCGACGTGGAGGTCGAGCTCGACGTCGCTCGGGCCCTTCTTCGCGCTCCGGCAGCGCTCGATGTAGATGATGTCGGTGTCGTCGAGAATCGCCATGTTGGCCGTGTAACCGGTCTCGTCGCTGAGCCGCTGCAGATACGGCTGTGAGATCGCTCGCAGCTCCATCGAGTTGATCGCGGAGAAGCCGAGGTCGATCACCTTGGGGCCAAGCCGGTACTTACGCGACGGCGGGTCCTGCTCGAGGTAGCCGAGCGCGCACAGCGTCGCGACGTAGCGGTGAGTCGTGCTGCGGCCGAGGCCAACTTCACGCGACAGCTCGCTGACCCCCATCAACGGACGGTTCGGCCGAAACGACGACAGGATCGCCAGCCCCCGCTCGATCGACTGCGAGAACCCGGGGTCGGATTTGGCCAGCTTGCCCGGCGGCCGGCTACCGCCCGGCTCCGTGGTCCCGTCACGTTCAGACACGCTCATCGCACAAATGGTACCGCTTTGTTCGGAATAATCGAATGCATGCTTGATGAATGGACACTTTCGGGGTAGCGTCAGACGTCTTCCGCGATCCGGCTGCCGGCCGTGGAACCGGCGAAACGACTGGTGGTGTGCGCAAGATGAGCATCGAGCTGGACCGCGACGGCCACGTGGCGCTGATCACGATCAACCGGCCCGAGCGGCTCAACGCTCTCGACGCACAGCATTATTCTGAGCTGTCCGACGCCTGGTGCGAAGTCAGGGATGATGGCTCGATCCGGGCCGTGGTCGTCACCGGCGCCGGCGAGCGGGCGTTCACCGTCGGGGCGGACCTGAAGAGCTTCATCCCCGAGGTGCCGCAGCTGAACGAGTTCTGGCTGACCCAGCGCGCTCAGCTGCTCAACCGCGGCCTCGAGGTCTGGACCCCGGTGATCGCCGCGATCAACGGGTACTGCCTCGGCGGCGGCCTCACCCTGATGCTGGCGACCGATATCCGCGTAGCCGCTGAACATGCACGCTTCGGCCTCCCCGAGGTCAAACGCGGGGTCCTGCCGGCAAATGGCGGCACCCAGCGGATCCTGGACCAGCTCCCGTTCGCGCTCGGCATGGAGATGCTGCTGACCGGCGAGCCGATCGATGCCGAGCTGGCGCTGCGTTGGGGGCTCGTGAACCGGGTGGTTCCCGCCGCCGAGGTGCTCGATGCCGCCTACGCGTACGCCCATCAGATCGCCGGCAACGCCCCGCTCGCGGTTCGCGCGACCAAGGAGCTCGCGTACCGCTCGCGTGACCTCGACCTCGCTTCGGGCCTGAGGCTCGAACAGTCGATCGCGCGGATCGTGCGCGAGAGCAACGATGCGGGCGAAGGCGCGCGCGCTTTCGGGGAGAAGCGTGAGCCCAATTTCAGCGGCGCATAGTCCCTCCCGGTCGCCGCCGGGGGGCGCCGGCCGGTAGGCGCCTGGTACCGCCGAGATCCGCTCATGTTCGAATTTTCCGAACGGATGCCCGATTACTTGACGCTTTTTCGAGCCGGTCCCATAATGGCCCGCGCAGCGACGAGGGAAGCGGACGTCACCCGGCGCTGCTGCACTAGACGACGCCCGTTCGACACGCTTCGAGGAGAAGTTGCATGCGAGTGACTGACGCAATCGGAGACTGGTTCGCCGCTCGCGGAATCGAGCACTACTTCGGTTACTCCGGCGCGGCGGCCCTCCCCATCCTCGACGGCCTCGTCAGCCACCCGGAGATCGAAGCGATCCAGCCCAAGCACGAGTCCCACGCGGTCCATATGGCCGACGCGTACTACCGCGTCACGGGTCGGCTCGCGCCCGTGATCGTGACCAAGGGCCCGGGCATCCTCAACTGCGTTGGCGCGCTCGCCACCGCGATGTACGACACCTCCGCGGTGATGGTGATCTGCGGCGGCGGCCCCACGCACCACCTCGGCAAGAGCATGCAGGAGCTCACCCAGCACGGCTTCGAGGACGTGGTCAACGTGCTGCGTCCGGTGGTGAAGCGGGCGTGGTTCCAGGTCCGGCCCGACACCGTGATGGACACGCTCAACCAGGCGTACAAGATCGCGACCACGGGGAGGCCCGGGCCGGTGTTCGTCCAGCTCCCGCTCGACGTGGTGCTCGCGGATGTCGAGGGCGAGATCCGGATCCCGAAGACGGTCACCTCGCGGATGCGTCCCGACGCCGACAGCGTCGCCGAGGTCGTCGAACTGCTCGAACGATCCGAACGCCCGTTCTTGCTCGCCGGGGGCGGGATCGCGCACTCCCCCGGAGCGGCCGGAGCACTGAAGGCGCTCGTCGAGGAGATCAATATCCCGGTCGCGACCACGCTTCCGGCCAAGGGGGCGATCTCCGAGGACCATCCCCTGTCGATGGGGCCGGTGGGACGATCGGGGAGCGCCGCCGCCGCTGAGGTTTCACGCCACGCCGACCTGGTGATCGCGATCGGGGCGCGATTCGCCGACAACAACACCAGCAACTGGCGCTCCGGCAAGATCTACGACATCCCGGGCGCGAGGGTGGTGCAGGTTGACGTCGACGTCGCTGAGCTGGGCCGCACCTATCCGGTCGATGTCGGCATGCTGGCCGACGCCGAGGCGGCGCTGACCGATCTGCTCGCAGCCGTGCGAGGCCGTGATCTCGGCTCACGCTGGACGGCCTGGCTGCAGGACGCCGTCGCGCGCCGCGACGCGTGGGAGGAGGAGCTGGGCCCGATCGTGACCGACTCCAGCACGCCTACGACTCCGGCCCGGCTGATGCACGAAGTCGGCGAGGCGGTGGCCGAGACCGGACGCGTGTTCATCGACATCGGTGACTCGATCTCTTACTCCGAGCCGTACATGAGGATCCGGCGGCCGGGCTCGTTCGTGATCGCGCCCGGATTCGCGGAGATGGGCTCGGGCTCGACGGCAGTCCTCGGGGCGGCGGTCGCCGACCCCTCGCAGCCGGCGATCGCCGTCACCGGCGACGGCGCCTTCAACATGACCTCGGCGATCGTCGCCACCGCGGTCGAGTACAGCCTCCCGGCGGTCTGGGTGATCGTCAACAACTACGAGCTCGGAATCGAACGCAAGGCGTCCGAGCTGCTGTTCAAGCGTGCCCACCCCTGGGGACGGTTCCGCCGCAAGGACACGGGCGAGCCTTACAACCCGGACTACGTGAAGCTTGCCGAGGCGTACGGCGCCCTCGGAGAGCGGGTAGAGAATCCCGACGATCTGCGCGGCGCTCTCGAGCGTGCGATCGCCAGTCGGCGCCCGTACGTGCTCGACGTCCCGACCGACACCGAGCAGAAGACGTACTTCGTGCGCGGCGTCGAACGCACTTACCCCGACAAGTGGGGCGAGTCCTACCCGCAGTACAGCGACCTGCGGATCGTCCGCCAGTGAGCCGTGAGCGCGGGTGAAGGCCGCGAACTTCATCGGGGGCGAGTGGCTCGCCAGCGCCGGCGGGCGGACCTACGAGAACCGCAATCCATTCAGGACGGCGGACGTGGTGGGCGAGTTTCCGGCCTCCGAGGCGAGTGACGTCGACGCGGCCGTCGACGCCGCGACGGAGACTCGCCGGAAGTGGGCCGACCTGTCGCCCCAGCAACGCGGCGCGATCCTGTTTCGGGCGGCCGAAGTAGTCCAGTCCAGAGTTGGCGAGATCGCGGGCGACATGACCCGGGAGATGGGCAAGCCGATTCGCGAGTCGAGCGCCGAGGTCTCGCGCGGGGCCGATCAGCTGCGCTTCTACGCCGGCGAGGGATGGCGCGCCCAGGGCGAGATATTCAGCCAGAGCGCGACCGGCAACCAGGTCCAGGTGCTGCGCCGCCCGCTCGGCGTCGTCGGCCTGATCTGCCCGTGGAACTTCCCGTTCTCGATCCCGCTGTGGAAGGCGGCCCCCGCGCTCGCGTACGGCAACTGCGTGGTGCTCAAGGCAGCGCGCGAGGCGCCGGCGGGCGCACTGCACCTCGCCGCTTGCTTGCACCAGGCCGGGCTGCCGCCGGGCGTCTTCAACGTGGTCGTCGGCCCCGGCAGTGACGTCGGCACGGCGCTCGTCAAGCATCCCGGGGTGCGCGCGATCTCGTTCACGGGATCGGTCGAAGTCGGCGAGCAGGTGCGCCGGGAGGCGGTCCCGCTCGGCAAGCGCGTGCAACTCGAGCTCGGCGGTCACAGCCCGCTGGTCGTGATGGAGGACGCCGACCTCGAGCGGGCGAGCGAGGCCGCGTTCGCGGGCGCGTTCTGGTCGGCGGGCCAGAAGTGCACGGCGACGCGCCGGATCTACGTCCAGCGGCGCGCCTACGACCAGTTCCGGGTCCTGCTCACGCGGCGGATCGAGCGCGGTGCGGTCGGTGACCCGACCGACCCGGCGACCGAGGTCGGCCCGCTGGTATCCGAGCAGCAGCTCACAGATGTGCTCGGCGCGATCGAGCAGGGACAACGCGAGGGGGGCACGCTCGTGCGCGGCGGCGAGCGCCTCGGCGACGACGGGTACATGCTCGCGCCGGCACTGTTCGAGAATGTGGCCGAGCACGACCTCCTATCCCGGGAGGAGGTGTTCGGGCCGGTCACCTCGCTGTATCGGTTCGCCGAGCTCGACGAGGCCATCGAGCGGTCCAACAGCACCCGCTTCGGCCTCTCGGCATCGATCTTCACGTCCAACTCCGCGACCGTGCAGCGGTTCGTCGCGGGGATCGAGGCGGGCGTCGTCCGCGTCAATGCGGCGACGGCCGGCGGCGAACCGCATGTCCCGTTCGGCGGTAGCAAGGGCTCCGGGTACGGACCGCGCGAACAGGGACGTGCGGCGCGCGACTTCTACACCGAGACGGTGACCGTGTACCAGAACCCATGAAGCGACGGACGAAGCTGATCACCCCAGCGCTCCGGCGCGACCTGCTCGAGAAGGCGGCACAGTCGGGCGCCGACGTGATCCACATCGAGCTCGAGGACGGCGTCCACGCCCACCAGAAGGACGCGGCGCGCGAGGCGGCGCTGCTGGCGCTCCACGAGATCGACTGGAACGGGCGCGAAGTTTGGGTGCGGATCAATCCGCCCAATAGTGAAGAGGCGCGGGCCGACATCGAGGCGGTCGCCGCGGTCGCTCCGCACGCGGTCCTGGTCCCCAAGGTCTCAGAGCCCGCCGAGATGACCCAGATCGCGGCCCTGCTCGCCGACGCCGAGCGTGCGAACGGCCTGCGCGACGGCCAGATCCTGATCGCCGCCGTGATCGAGCGCATCAGCGGCCTCAGCCGGGTGGAGGAGATCGCCACCGCCCACCCGCGGATGACCGCGCTCGTGCTCGGCACCGAGGACATGAGCGTCGAGTACGGCTACCGGCTCGACCGTACCGGCGAGAGTCTCGAGACGCTGTATCTGAAGAGCCGGAGCATTCTCGCGGCGCGGCTCGCCGGGATCGACTGCATCGACGCGGCCCACTTCTACTATCGGGACATCGCCGGCACCAAACGCGCCGCCGAGTGGGCGGCTCAGCTCGGGTTCAGCGGCAAGTCGTGCCTCTCCCCGGTCCAGGTCCCGCCCGTCAACGCCGCGTTTACCCCGACCGCGGAGGAGATCCACTGGGCGCGCGACGTTCTCGACGCGCTCGACGAAGCGGCCTCGAACGATCTCGCCGTCGCCGTATCGCAGGGGATGATGGTCGATGCGCCGCATGCGGCGCAGGCACGCCGGATCCTCGAGCGCGCCGACGGCTACCGAGTGGAGCAGACACCATGAGCTTGCCCCTCGGAGCTGCGCTGTTCGGATTTCTCTACCGGGCCGACCGCGAGCAGGCGATGCGCCAGGTGTCCGAGGCCGGCTATCGCCTGGTCGAGCTCTCAGCGGTGCCGCCGCTGCTGGATCTCACTGACGTCAGCGCGCAGGAGCGCCGCAGGATCCGGACGGAGCTCGAGCGCTACGAGCTCCAGTGCGTGGCGGTGAACCCGGTCGAGCTGAACCCAATCAGCACCAACACGGCACTATCGACGGCGTGCTTTCACCAATACCGCACCGCGATCGAACTGGCGGCCGAGCTCGGCGGCGAGAGCATCGTGATGATCACCGGGCGCCGCAACGGCCTGATCCCCGGCCCCGACGAGCTCCCCCGGACCGTGCTGCGCAACCACCTCGAGCGGCTCGCGCCGGTGGCGCTGCGCCTCGGCGTGACGATCTGCCTCGAGCCGGTGCCGTACGGCTTCCTCCAGACCGCCGCCGAGCTGGCGGAATTCATCGCGGAGTCCGAGATCGAAGGGGTCGGGATCGCACTCGACTGCGCCAACAGCTTCTTCGCCAAGGCCGACCCGGCGCAAGAAGTGGACGCGAGCGGCGAGTTCCTGGCGCTCGCGCACATCAGCGACTCGTGGCGCGACCGGTGGGGTCACACGCAGGTCGGGACGGCGGAGGTCGACATCGGCGCCTTCGCGCAGGCGCTGCGGCGGCGCGGCTACTCAGGGCCGACTATTTACGAGCTGGTCGACGGCGAGGACCCGGCGCCGAGGCTCCGCGGCGACCTCGAGCAGCTGTCGGAGTGGGGATGGTCCACCTAGTAGACCCCACCAACCGCCACCGATGACGCCGCCGCCCGCAGGACCCGTCCGCCCGTTCACGATCGAGATCCCCGAGGCTACGCTCGCAGATCTCCAGCGGCGGCTGGCGGCGGGCCGCCTGCCCGAGTTCCCGCTCGCCGATCCTGACCTCGGTCTCGACTCAGAGATCGTCGCGCGCCTGCTCGAGCACTGGCGTGAGCGGTTTGACTGGCGCGTGGTCGAGCGGCGGCTCAACGGCTTTGACCACGTGCAGGTCGAGGTCGAGGGCATGGACGTCCATGCCGTCCACGTGCGCGGCGAAGGGCCGGCGCCGCTGCCGCTGCTCATCAGCCACGGCTGGCCGAGCTCGTTCGCCGAGATCCTGCCGGCGGTCGACCTGATGACCCATCCCGGCGACCACGGCGGTGACCCGGCCGACGCGTTCGACGTCGTGATCGCGTCGCTGCCCGGCTACGCGTTCAGCGCCCCGCCGATCGAGCTCGCGGACTCGGGCGCCCAGAGGATGGCGCAGCGCTTCCACGGCCTCATGACCGCGCTCGGCTACGAGCGCTACGGCGCCAGCGGCGGCGACATCGCCGCCCGCGTCGCGGCGTGGATCGGCGCGCTCCAACCGGCCGCGATCGTCGGTCTGCACCTCAGCTGCAATGCGATCTCGGCGCCGGACGAGCCGGCCGCGCGGGCCGAGAGCCAGGCGGCCGCGTGGCTGGCGCGGGAGGCCGAATGGTGGGACGACGGTGGCGGCTACGAGCACATCCAGCGCACCCGACCGCGAACGCTCGCGGTCGCGCTCAATGACTCGCCGCTCGGCGCCGCGGCCTGGTTTGTCGAGAAGTGGTCGGAGTGGGCCGACGGCGCCGCGGACCCGATCGCCCGGTTTGGTGCCGACGAACTGCTCACGCACGTGATGCTGCACTGGTGCGCGGGCTCGGTCGGGACCTCGGTGCTGACTTACACGGCCGCGCGCGATCGACCCGGGATGCGACCGCCGCCCGGGGCGGTGAGCGTCCCCGCCGGCTTCTACCTGTCCGAGCCCGAGCCGCACGGGATCCCACCGCGAAGCTTCGCCGAGCGCCAGTATCAGGTCACGCGCTGGAGCGTGTTGCCGCGTGGCGGCCACTTCCTCCCAACGGAGGAACCGGAGCTCTACGTAGAGGATCTGCGCGAGTTCTTTCGTCCACTAAGGAGATCAGCATGAGGACCATCGCCGGCACCGACCTCAACGTGTTCGAGCTGTGCCTGGGCACGAACCCGTTCGGCTGGACCGCGAGCGAAGAGGACTCGTTCGGCGTGCTCGACGCCTACGTCGCGGCCGGCGGCAACTTCATCGATACCGCCGACGCCTACTCGGTCTGGGCCGACGGCCATGTCGGCGGCGAGGCGGAGACCGTCATCGGACACTGGATGGCTGCCCGCGGTGGGCGCGATGGGCTGGTGGTCGCGACCAAGATCGGATCGCTCGGCGGGCTCAGCGCCGAGAACGTCCACCGGCGCGTGAACGACTGCCTGCGGCGGCTCGGGATCGATGAGATCGATCTGCTCTACGCTCACCGCGACGACCCGGAGACCGAACTCGAGGAGACCGTGCGTGCATTGGACGAGGTGGTGAAGGCCGGCAAAGCGCGCTACCTGGCGCTGTCGAACTACGAGCCCGAGCGGATCGAGGAAGCGATCGAGATCACCGAGCGCGCAGGGCTCGCGAGGTTCGTCGCCCTGCAGCCGCAGTACAACCTGCTCGAGCGCTCGTACGAGCAGACGCGCGCCGGACTGGTCGAGCGCCACGGTCTCGCCTGCCTTCCGTACTACTCGCTCGCGAAGGGATTCCTGACCGGGAAATATCGCCCCGGCCAGACGGAGGTCTCCGAGCGCGGCCGCCTCGACGGCAGCGCCTACGCGGATGACCGCGGTTGGCGCGTGCTCGGCGCCGTCGATGAGGTTGCCGCCGAGCATGGCACGACGGACTCGGCGGTCGCGCTCGCGTGGCTGCGAGTGCAGCCGACGATCTCGGCCCCGATCTCGAGCGCGCGGACCGGCGAGCAGCTGGCCGAGCAGCTGCCGATGCTGTCCCTCGAGCTGAGCGAGGAGGATCTCGCGCGGCTCTCCGATACGGCGTGACGGTCTCCAGCGGACCGCTCGAGCGCGGCTATGTGAGGCACTCGCGCGTCGTCGACGCGATGCTCGTAGGGACGGTGGTTCTGTGGGCGCTGAACATCACCGCCACCAAGTACCTGATCTCGAATGGATGGTCGCCGCTCGCCTACGGCACGCTCCGCTACTTCTTCGCGATCGTCCTGTTCGCCGCCTACACGTACCATCGCGAGCGCTCGTTCGCGATCGCGCGGCGCGACATCAAGCTCGTGCTGCTTGCCGGCGGACTGATCTTCTGCAATCAGCTGTGCTTCGTGTACGGGCTCAAGTTCACGCAGGCCTCGACGGTCGGCCTCCTGCTGGGCACGACGCCGATGTTCATCGGCACGATCTCGGCCGCGCTCGGGCTGGAACGCCTCGGGCGCTCGTTCTGGATCGGAGCGATCGTGACCGTCGTCGGGGTCGCATTCGTGGCGCTCGGCTCGGGTCGGGTTGACTCGAGCGCCGCGGGCGTGTTGCTCGCGATCGCGCTGGCGCTCACCTGGAGCGCGTACTCGGTCGCGATCGCGCCGCTGATGCGACGCTACTCCCCGTTTCGGATCTCGACTGTCGTGCTCGCGACCGGCTGGCTCCCGCTCGCCGTCGTCGGTGCCCACCAGATCGCCGCCCAGCAGTTCACGTTCGGGTGGCTCGCCTGGCTCGCGTTCGCCTTCGCGGTGATCGGCCCGCTGTTTTTGACCAACGTGTTGTGGTTTACGGCGATGAGTCGCGTCGGCCCATCGCGGGCCGCGCTGTTCGCGAACTTCGAGCCGTTCCTGGCGGTGGTATTCGCGGTCGTGCTGCTGTCGGAGCGGCTGTACGCGATCGAGATCGTCGGCGGGGTGCTGATCCTCGCCGGGATCGTGCTCGAGCGCGTGTGGCGTCAACCCACGGCCGCCGCGATGTCGGCGCTCGACTGACTAGGAGGCGGAGATGGACCTCGAACGGATCGCAGACAGGCTCGACATCACCGACGTCCTGTATCGCTATGCCACGGCGCTCGACACGCGCGACTGGGCGCTGCTCGCCGAGGTGTTCGCAACCGAGGCCGTGTACACGATCGGCGCGCACGGAGACTTCACCGGGCCACAGGCGATCGGCGACAAGGTCGCGTCACTGATCGGCGGATATGAATCGACGCAACACATGATCACCAACCCAGTGATCGAGATCGACGGTGACAGCGCCCGGGCGAGCTGCTACCTGCACGGCCAGCACTACATGCCCGATCAGCGCACCGGCGGGAACACCTACGAGATGGGCGGCACCTACCGCGACGAGCTCGTCCGCACCTCGGACGGGTGGCGGATCACGCGCCGCGTGCTCGACGTGGCCTGGCGCGAGGGCAACGCGGCGATCTCCGCCGAAGCCCAGAAGCGCTTCGCCGAGGCGTCGGACTAGGTTCGGGGACCGCGCAGCAGGTCGCGCGCGATGATCATCCGCTGGATCTCGTTCGGGCCCTCGCCGATCCGGCGGATCCGCAGCTCCCGGTACCAGCGCTCGAGCGGCAGCTCCTTGGCGACGCCCATGCCGCCGTGGATCTGCATCGCGCGGTCGACCACGCGCCCGGCCGCCTCGGTCGCGACCACCTTCGCCATCGCGGCCGCGGCGATGAAATTGTCCGAGTGGTCGGCCTTCCAGGCGGCGTCGAGCGTGACCCAGCGTGCCTGGCGCAGATCGATCTCGTTGTCCACCAGCATCCACTGAACGGCCTGGCGCGTCGACAGCGGCGCGCCGAACGTCGAGCGTTGCTTGGCGTACTCGACGGCCATCTCCTGCGCGACCGTGGCCACGCCGATGCAGCCGGCCGAGTACGGGATTCGCTGGCGGGCAACGCGGTCGCGCGCGATTCTGAATCCTCCGTTGACCTCGCCGAGCACATTCGCCGACGGCACTCGCAAGTCCTCGAATTGGATCTCGGTCGCGTAGCGCGCGGACCGCAGCGTGTGGATCACGCGGCGGACGTGGAACCCGGGCGCATCGGTGTCGACGATGAAGCAGGTGATGCCATCGCGACCCTTGTCTCGGTCGGTGCGGGCGAACGTGATCCCGAAGTCCGCCCGGTCGGCGCCACTGATGAACTGCTTGGTGCCGTTGAGGATCCAGTCGTTCCCATCGCGCCGGGCGGTCGTCTGGATCGCGCCCGCCGGGTCGCTGCCGCCGGACGGCTCGGTCAGCGCGAAGAAGCTCCGCTTCTCGCCCGCGAGCACCGGGAACAGGTAGCGCTCGCGCTGGTCATCGCTGGCTTCGAGCAGCTGCGCGAGGCCCGAGCCGCCGAACACGCCGTAGCACGGTGCGTACAGGCCGGCGCGGTGCTGTGAGAGCTCGATCGACATCAACGTGAACGTGAGCGTGTCGACACCCGGGCCGCCGAGGTCCTCGGGCACATCGGCGCAGTACAGGCCCATGCCCTTGACCTTCGCGACGAGCTCCTCGAACTCCGCGCGCGGCAGCTCGTCGGCGTCGGGGTCGAGATCGGCCTCGCGCGGAACGATCTCCCGGCGCACGAAGTCGCGCACGGTCGAGACGATCATGCGCTGCTCGTCGCTCAGCTCCAGGTCCATGCGTCGCTCCTCTCAGCCGGGGCTCAGTCGGCCCAGTTGCAGATCGGTGTCGACGTTCCCGGCCGGAATCGCTCCGTGGTCGGCAGCGTGCACCATCAGCAACTCGCGGTAGCGGCTCAGGTACGACGTCGTGATCTCGTAGCGAAAGCTCGCGGCGACATCGTCTCGGTCCCCATCCAGTGCGCGACGCAGCTCGCCACGCAGGCCGAACACCGAGCGGCCGCCCGCGAACCCGATCCGCATGACCTCGCCGTCGGCGGCCGCCAGCTCGTAGACGCCCATGTGCCCGCCGAGCCGCTCGACGTGCTCGGTGTCAAGCGGCAGCCACCGCCCCGTCATGCGCACGCCGCTCATCGGCTCCACTCTCGCAGCACGTGCTCGGTGTGCTCGCCGAGTGCCGGCGCCGGCGCCGGGTCCGGCGCGGGTTCGCCGTCGTAGCGGATCGCCGAGCCGAACACGCGGATCGGGCCGTGGGTCGGATCGACGACTTCGCGCAGCAGACCGCGCTCGCGCGCGTCTGGGTCCTCGACGACCTCACGCAGATCGCGGACGGGCGCCGCGGGAATACCGCGCGCGAGCAGCGCCTCGAGCGCGTCGTCGCGCCGGCGCGTCGCAGCCCACGTACCGACGGCCACATCCAGCGCGTCGATGTTCTCGACGCGCAGCGCGCGGGTCGAGAAGCGTGCGTCGGCCGCGAGCCGTTCCCCTCCGATCACGTCGGCCAGCGCGCGCCACTGCACGTCGGTGACACAGATGATCGCCACGTATCCGTCGCTCGTGGCGTACACGTTGTACGGCGCCTCGCCGCGGCCGCCGTGCCGGTTGCCGGTCCGCTCCGGCTTCTCGTCCGTCGTGCCGAGCGCGACCGCGAGGCTGGAGAGCAGCGGCGGGAACGCGGCGTCGAACATCGCCACCTCGACCGTGCCCCCCTCCCCGGTGCGCTCGCGCCGCAGCAGCGCGCTGACGATGCCGCCGTACATGTGCACGCCGGCCGCGAAATCGGCCACCGCGACTCCTGCCTTGACCGGCGGCTGGTCGGGGTAACCGGTGACGCTTGTGACGCCCACCATCGCCTGGACCGTGAGGTCCATCGCCGGCCGGTCGCGGTAACGGCTGTCGTTGCCGTAGCCGCTGCTGCTCGCGTAGATCAGTCGCGGGTTCGCGGCCCGCATCGCGTCGTAGCCAACGCCGAGGCGATCCATCACGCCCGGGGAATAATTCTCGAGCACCACGTCCGCGACGGCGACCAGCCCGAGGAACTGCTCGCGTCCCGCCTCGGTCTTCAGGTCCAGGCAGACGCTGCGCTTGCCGACGTTGAGCGCCACGAACGGATACCAGGCGCCGTGTGCGAGCGGCCGGTTACGCAGGTTGTCGCCGGCCGGCGGCTCGACCTTGACGACATCCGCGCCCGCCTGTGCGAGCAGAAACCCGGCATACGCGCCGTTGTAGATCTGACCGAGGTCGAGAACGCGGAGGCCGTCGAGCGGCAGCTGGCTCTGGGTGCTCATAAGTCCCAATCGGGGTCGGCGCCCGGTTTCAGGACTCCGCGCGCTGAATTATGAGGGGGGCCCGAAACATGTCAAGTAATCGGGTAGCCGTTCCAATAATCTGACATAATGGGAACTACCGCGGCCCGCTGGCGTCGCGGCTGCAGCACTCCGCAGCACCGAGCGGCGCGCGTCCCCTCCTCCCGCGCCCGCTCGGTGCGGCTCCATCGCCGAGACCGGATCCGAAACCCGCGAGGAACACCGGCAAAGGCCGCTGTTCGAATAGTCGGAACCAATGATCAATAACTTGACAACTTAGAGCGAGCGACTGATACTGCGCCGCGCCGAGGCCTATTCGGGCGACAGCGGAAACGAAGGAGTGCGAGATGGGTCCTGAGGATCCCGAGTCAAGGTTCTACGAGCGCGGGACATCGCGGCGACGGTTCATTCGGGACGCAGTTGCCACCGGCGGTGTACTCGCCGGGAGCTCACTGTTGGCCGCGTGCGGCAGCAGCAGCTCGAGCAGCAGCGGCACCGCCTCCAACACCGCTGCGCCGGCAACTCGTCGGTACCCCGAAGATGGGCGGCGCGATGCGCCTCGGAGTTTCCGGCGGCAGTTCGAAGGACACGCTCGACCCCCACACCTGGGCGCAGCAGATTGACGGCGCCCGCGTGTGCCAGCTGTACGACTTCCTCGCCTACCGCGATCCGGACTACGTGCTCAAGCCGATGCTCGGCGTCGAGTTCACGCCCAACCGCTCCAGCGACCAGATGCTGGTCAAGCTGCGCCCGGGCGTCACCTTCCACAGCGGCAAGCCGCTCACCGCGGACGATGTCGTGTTCTCGTTTCAGCGCGTGATGAACCCGAGCGTCGGCGCCGCCGAGTACGGCCAGTTCACGACGATTATCAAGAAGGTCGAGGCCGTCGACTCCGGAACCGTGCGGTTCACGTTCAAGTTCCCGTTCAACCAGCTCGAGGACTTTGCCGGCAGCTCCTCGATGGGGATCATCCCGGTCGGTTGGACCGAGGACAAGCCGGATGGCACCGGGCCGTTCAAGTTCAAGAGCTTCACCCCAGGCCAGCAGTCGGTGTTCGTCCGCAACGAGAACTACTGGGAGCACCCCAAGCCGTACGTCGACTCGGTCACGATCATCGATCTGACTGACGACTCGGCGCGCGTCAATGCGCTCGTCTCGGGAGCCGTCGACGCGATCGACTCGGTCCCCTACGCGCTGCTCCCGTCAGTCCAGGCCAACCCGAGCCTGCACGCGCTCGTGTCCCAGACCGGCAACTGGTACCCGCTCACGATGCGCGTCGATCAGCCGCCGTTCAATGACCCCCGCGTCCGCCAGGCGATGCGCTTGCTGATCGACCGCAACCAGATGCTGTCGGACGCCTACGGCGGCCACGCGCGCATGGGCAATGACCTGTTCGCGATCGACGACCCGCTCTACGACCACTCGATCCCGCAGCGCCAGCAGGACATTGAGCAGGCCAAGTCCCTGCTCAAGCAGGCCGGCCACGGCGACGGACTGACGGTCAGCCTGGTCACCGCTCCGATCGAGAACGGCGTCGTCCAGTCCTCGGTCGTGTTCGCGCAGCAGGCCAAGGCGGCCGGCGTCAACGTCAACCTGACCAAGCTCGACACGACGACCTTCTACAACAACCAGTACATGCAGCGCACGTTCTCGGTCGACTGGTGGGACGCGGAGTCGTTTCTGTCGGGTACGGCGTACACGCAGCTGCCGAGCTCCCACTTCAACGAGACGCACTACAACAACCCGCAGCTCACGAACTGGTACCTGCAAGCCGTATCGACGACCAACTTCGCCATGCAGAAGGAGATCGCCGCCAAGATGCAGCAGCAGCTGTGGCAAAACGGCGGCGAGATCATCGTCGCGTTCGCCGACAACATCGATGCCTACAGCAACAAGGTCACCGGCTTCATTCCAAACAAGACCGGCTTCAACCTGAACTACTGGGGCGTCAAGAGTGCGTGGTTCGTCTGAGCTGACGGTAACGCTGGCCGTGGCGCAGCTCGCGCCGCGGATCGGAGAGCCCAAGCGCAACCGCGAGCTGGCGGCAGCGGCGATCATCGACGCCGCGCAGGCGGGAGCCGATCTGGTGGTCCTACCCGAGTTGTGCAACAGCGGCTACGTGTTTGCGGATGCGCAGGAGGCGCGATCGCTGGCCGAGCCGCTCGACGGTCCGTCCGTCGAGCAGTGGCGGGGGCTCGCGCGGGATCACGATCTGGCCGTCGTCGCCGGGCTGTGCGAGCTCGATGACGCGGGCGCGGTCCGCAACAGCGCGGTCGTGATCGACTCCGGAGAGCTGCGGGCTGTGCACCGCAAGTCGCACCTGTGGGATCGGGAGAAACTGTGCTTCGAGCCCGGATCGTCGCCGCCGCCGGTGGTGGCGACGAAGGCCGGGCTCGTCGGGGTCGCGGTCTGCTACGACGCGTTCTTCCCCGAGGTGATGCGGACGCTGAGCGTCGCCGGCGCAGACGTGATCGCGGTGCCGATGAACGCGCCCGTGCTGGCGCCGCCGCTCGAGCCGCTGGTCGCCGACCTGATCACGGCGTGCGCGAGCGCCCAGATCAACCGCGTATACGTGGCGCAGGCTGACCGCACCGGGACCGAGCGCGGGGTCGACTGGGTCGGCGCGAGCGTGATCGTCGATCCCGACGGGCGGATGCTGACCGGCAAGGCGGCCGCCGAGGCGCTGCTGACCGCGACCGTCAACCTCGCGCGCGCGCGCGACTAAGGAGTTCAGCGAGCGCAACGATGTGCTCGCTGACCGGCGGCCGGAGTTGGACGGCCGGCCGGCGCGGGTCATCGAGCGCGGTGCCGCGAGCGCGGGAAAACCGGGTCTTACGCCGTCCGCGATCGCGTAGACGTTCGGTTCGTTCGAACGGGTGGCCAGTTAATTGACAGTCCCAACGTGGCTCTCGATAATGGCCGCCCGCTCATGCAATTGCGACGGCACGCAAGCTAGATGCCTGGCGGCGTCCACTCCACCACCGGTGGGCCGACCGTGACCGATTCCACGGTAATCCTAGAGGTACCCGCGGGGCCGGCGGGGCCGGTGATGTCGGTCCGCGGAGCCCGCGGTCACTTCGGGCGCTGGCTGGCACGGCGCGTGGCGCTCGGGGTCGTGATCCTGCTGGCGGTCACGCTGCTCGTCTTCCTTGCGACGCAGGCGCTGCCGTCGAACCCGTCGCAGGCGATCCTCGGTCGCAACGCCACCCCGTCGGCGGTTGCGGCGCTGAACCACAAACTCGGCCTCGACAAACCGATCCTCACGCAGTACGTGCACTGGTTGGGGCGGCTGTTGCGCGGACACTTCGGCGTTTCGCTCGCGACCGGCGAGCCCGTCGGATCGCTGCTGTGGCATCGGACCCTGAACTCGCTGACGCTGCTCTTCTTCGCGGCGCTGATCGCGCTGCCGTTGTCGTTCTTCCTCGGCACGATCACCGCCGTGAGCCGCGGGCCGTTTGACCGGATCTTCCTGATGATCGGCGTCGTCCTGTCGGCCCTGCCGGACTTCGTGATCGCGATCACGCTCGTGATCCTGTTCGCGACCGTCGTATTCACGATCTTCCCGGGCGTGGCGCTGGTCCCGCCGGGCACCAGTCCGCTCGACCACCCCAAGGAGCTCGTGCTCCCCGTGATGACGCTGGTGCTGCTGAACGTGCCCTACCTGTACCGCCTCGTGCGCGCCTCGATGATCGACGTGCTGGGATCGGAGTACGTCGCGATGGCGCGGCTGAAGGGAATGCCGCCGCGGATCGTGATCGTGCGTCACGCCTTGCGCAACGCGCTGCTACCGGCGATCCAGGGCTCGGGGATCGTGCTCGGATGGCTGCTGGGGAGCGTCGTCGTGGTCGAGAACGTGTTCCAGTACCCCGGGCTCGGGAGCGCGCTGACCGACGGCGTCCACAACCGTGACCTGCCGGTCATCCAGGCCGTCGTGCTGGTGTTCGCGATCGGGATCGTGTTGTTCAATCTGACCGCTGACGCGCTGACGATCTACCTGACGCCGAAGCTGCGGACGGGCTCGGATCTGTGACCGCGACCGCCGCCCCGCCCGAGGTCGCCGCTCCGCAGGAGGCCGATCTCCGCTCCTGGTGGGCGGTCGGACTGAAGGACTCGTGGCGCTACGGACGGACGCGCGTCGGCCTCGCGATCACGGTGCTGATCGTCCTGCTGGCCGTGTTCGGGCCGCTGGTCGCGCCCCACTCGCCGACCCAGCTCGTCGGCCCGCCGTTCGCCGGTCCTTCGAGCAGCTCGCCACTCGGCACCGATTACGTCGGCGAGGACGTGCTCTCGCGCGTCCTCAACGGCGGGCGGTTCGTGCTCTGGATGGCGGTCGCCGCCGGGCTGATCGGCACGATCGGTGGCACCACGCTCGGGATCATCGCCGGCTACGGCCGCAAGTGGGTCGACGAGGCGATCATGCGCTCGCTCGACGTGCTGCTCGCGATCCCGGTGATCGTGTTCGCGCTGCTGTTCATCTCGATGCTCGGCTCGAGCCCGTTGCTGATCGTCGTGCTCGTCGGGATCAGCTGGATGCCGACCGTGGCGCGCACCGTCCGCGCCGCGACGCTCGAGATCGGTCGGCGCGAGTTCATCGAGGCCGCCGAGGTGATCGGCACGCCGCGGCGACGGATCCTGGTCAACGACATCTTGCCCAACCTGATGACGATCATCTTGGTCGAGCTCGGCCTGCGGATCGCGTGGTCGATCTCGCTCGTCTCGGCGATCAGCTTCCTCGGCTTCGGGATCTCGCCGCCGCACTCCGACTGGGGGCTGATGATCAACGAGAACAGCATCGGCCTCGCGATCCAGCCGTGGGCGGTCGTGGCGCCGGTGGTCTGCATCGCGCTGTTCAGCATCGGCGTCAGCCTGCTGGCCGACGGCCTCGGCCAGGCCGTCTCCGGCATCGATCGAAAGGTCGGCTGATGGCGAGCGGGATCGACGTCAAGGGTCTGTCGGTATCGGTCGCGATGACCGGCACCGAGATCGTTCACGACGTCTCCTTCTCGGTCGCTCCGGGCGAGGTGCTCGGGCTGGTCGGCGAGTCGGGCTGCGGCAAGACGACCGTCGCGCTCGCCGTCTGCGGCGGCACGCGGGCGGGCGCCAGGATCACCGCCGGCCAGGTGACGATCGACTCGCGGCCGATGTTCGGCCTCGGTCCCGCCGAGCTCCGGACCCGCCGCGGCAAGGATGTGACCTACGTGTCCCAGGACCCGACCGCCGCGCTGAACCCGTCACTGCGGATCGGGCGGCAGCTGAGCGAGATGCTCGAGGTCCACGCGCGCGAGCTCCGCAACGGAGCCGTGCAGGAGACGATCCGCGAGACGCTCGCGGACGTCCGCCTCCCGAGCGACGCCGAGTTCTTGCGCCGCTACCCCCATCAGCTCTCGGGTGGCCAGCAACAGCGTGTCGCGATCGCGATGGCGGCGATCCTTCGGCCGCAGGCGATCGTCATGGACGAGCCGACCACCGGGCTCGACGTGACCACCCAGGCCCACATCCTGCGAACCGTCCATGACCTGTGCGAGAAGCACCAGGCGGCGATGGTCTACGTCTCGCACGACCTCGCGGTGGTCGGGAAGGTCGCCGATCGCGTGCTCGTGCTGTACGCCGGGCGAGCGGTCGAGCTCGGGCCGACGCGCGTGCTCGAGCGCCCGCTGCATCCCTACACGCGCGGGCTGGTCGGGGCGATCCCGGTGATCTCCGAGGCGCGGGTGCTGACGACCATCCCGGGCCAGCCGCCGCGGCCGGGCAGCCGCCCGACCGGCTGCAGCTTCGCCGAGCGCTGTGCGTTCTGCCTTCCGGAGTGCTCGCAGGCGGAGCCCGAGCTCGAGACCGTCGAGACCGGCCATGCCGTCCGCTGCATCCGGGCGCAGGCGATGCGCGCGCGCCCGATGGCCGCGACCGTTCCGAAGCTCGACGAGGGCGTCGCCGGCGAGGCCGCGCCGCTGCTCCAGATCACCGAGCTCGAGGCGTCCTACGGAGCGACCAAGGTGCTGCACGGCGTCTCGCTCGAGCTCGGAGCCCAGGAGTGCGTCGCGCTGGTCGGAGAGTCGGGCTCGGGCAAGACGACCCTCGGACGGTGCGTGGTCGGCCTCAACAAGGCGTGGGAGGGCAACGTCGCGTACGCCGGCGAGCGGTTGCCGCGTACGGCCCGCCAGCGCGACCGGCAGGTCCGGCAGAAACTCCAGTACATCTTCCAGAGCCCGTACAACGCACTCAACCCGCGGCGGACGATCGCCGAGTCGGTGGGCGCTCCGCTGGCGCAGTTCTTCACGCTCGGCAGCCGCGACCGCCAGGCACGCGTCACGGCCGCGCTCGAGCAGGTGTCCCTCGGAACCCATCTCGGAGGCCGCTACCCCGACCAATTGTCCGGCGGCGAGCGCCAGCGCGCCGCGATCGCGCGGGCGCTCGTGTGCGAGCCGCAGGTGCTGATCTGCGACGAGATCACGTCCGCGCTCGACGTCTCAGTGCAGGCCTCGATCGTCGGGCTGCTCGACGATCTGCGGGCCGAGCGTGATCTGGCGATCCTGTTCGTCACCCACAACCTCGCACTCGTGCGCAGCATCGCCGACCGGGTGCTGGTGCTGAATGCCGGGCGAATCGTCGAGGCGGGCCCGACGGCGCGGGTGCTCGACGCGCCGGCCGATTCGTACACGCGGGCGCTCGTCGCCGACACACCGACGCTCGACTACGAGGCCGAGCTCGTGCAGTCGAGCGGAGCATGAGCATGCCCGCGGGGAACTGGCTCCGGCTGACCGACGAGCAGCTGTCCGGCGAGGCGCTGCAGCCGTACGGCGACGGCGTGCTGTCGGCCGGCTACATGGTCGCCAAAACGCCGCACGAGCCGGGCCAGAAGATGCTGGCCGTGTTCGAAGGCGAGATCTGGGTGGCCTTGTACGAGTTCACGGGCGGCGAGAACGTCGCTGCCTTCTTCCCCGGCGACGAGTTCGTCTACGTGGTCGCGGGCACCTTGACGCTGACCGATGCGCGCACCGATGAGTCACGGACGTTTGAGCAGGGCGAGCACGTGCTGATCCCGAAGGGCTGGCAGGGATCGTGGGCCAACGAGGGCTTCTATCGCGAGGTCGCCGTTTGCTCGCGAGATTGGCTGCGCGAGTACACACGTGAGTTCCAGGACGGGATCGTCGACCCCGAGCGCCGCCGCGAGTTCCTCGCGATCGATACGCGGGCGGCGACGCCCTCGCTTGACGACGGCGCCAACGGCGCGGGGCCACGGAGCGCGCACGTTCACGGCAGCGATCTGCTGGTCCGGCTGATCGCCGGCGAGGCGGGCACGGCACTCGACAGCTGGCGCGGCGACCGTGACGCGTTCATCCAACTGATCGACGGCCGCATCATGGTGACCGGCGACGACGGCGCCCGCGAGGAGTTCGTCGCCGGCGATTGCCTGATCGTCTCGGGTGATGCCCGCGAGCGGTGGGATTCGCCTAACGGGTTCGAGGCGCTGGTCGTGCAGGCCGGTGTCCCGGCGGACTTCCGCGGCGCCACCGGAGGCCCATGAACGCCACCGGCGGATGACCCAGAGCGTGTCGCGGGACCCCAAGTACGACGTGCTGTTCGAGCCGGTGCGGATCGGGCCGAAGGTGATGCGCAATCGCTTCTACCAGACGCCGCACTGCTCGGGTTTCGGGAGTGACTACGCCGGCACGCAAGCGGAGTTCCGCGGGATGAAGGCCGAGGGCGGCTGGGCGGTCGTCAACACCGAGTACTGCTCGATCCATCCCGAGAGCGATGACACGCCGTCGGTCCAGGCTCGGATATGGGACTCCAACGACGTCCAGAACCTGAGCCTGATGTGCGAGCGGGCGCACGACCACGGTTCGCTCGCCGGAATCGAGCTCCACTTCGGCGGCCCCAACCACACGGGCTATGAGTCACGGCTTCCGGCCCGCGGCGTCTCGCAGATCCCGAGCCCGAGGTTCCCGATGCGCTCGTGCTACGAGATGGACCGCCGTGACATCCGCGCGCTCCAGGACCACTACGTGGAGGCCGCCGAGCGCGCACGTGAAGCCGGGTTCGACCTCGTGCTCGTCTACATGGCGGAAGCGATTCCGATCACGCACCAATTCCTGATGCCGTACTTCAACCGCCGGACCGACGAGTACGGCGGCTCGTTCGAGAATCGTGCGCGGTTCGCGCGCGAGGTGCTCGAGCGCGTGCGCGAGGCGGTCAGCGATGAGTGCGCGGTGGGCTGCCGCTTCTCGGTTGACACGCTCTCGCAGGATGGTCTCGGAGTCGAGGTCGGCGAGGACGGGATCGCGTTCGTGCGGCACGTCGACCACCTGGTGGACCTATGGGACGTGCAGGTCGGGCCGCCGTCATTGCTCGACACGACCGACTCGGCCGCCTCCTCCCGCGTCCGCCCTCAGAACTACCAGAAGCCCTGGATTGAGCAGATCCGCCCCCACACGAGCAAGCCGATCGTGGGCGTCGGCCGGTTCACCGATCCCAATGTGATGGTCGAGGCGATCCGCTCGAGGCAGCTCGACATCATCGGCGCGGCGCGCCCGTCGATCGCCGATCCGTTCCTGCCCAGCAAGATCGAGCAGGGGCGGCTCGACGAGATCCGTGAGTGCATCGGCTGCAACATCTGCCTGTCGCGCTTCAAGATCGGCGGTATGCGGCTCGTGTGCACCCAGAACCCGACCGCCGGCGAGGAGTACCGCCGTGGCTGGCACCCTGAGCGCTTCACGCGGGCGACCAACGCCGACAACGACGTGCTCGTCGTCGGGGCCGGCCCGGCCGGAATGGAGTGCGCGATCGTGCTCGCCAAACGCGGGATGCGACGCGTCCATCTCGTCGACGGCGCCGACGAGCTCGGCGGGATCATGCGCTGGGTGCCGCAACTGCCCGGACTCGGCGAATGGGCCCGGGTCGTCAACTACCGCCGGATCCAGATCGAGAAGCTCAAGAACCTCGACTTCATCCCGCGCGCGCGGCTCGACGCCGACGGCGTCGCCGAGTACGGCGCCGAGTTGGTGGTGATCGCGACCGGCGCCAGTTGGTCGACGGACGGGTGCAACGGCTGGACTCGCGACGTCGTGCCCGGCGCAGACGCAAGCCTGCCCCACTGCCTGACGCCCGAACAGGTGATGCTCGAGGGCAAGCCGGTCCCCGGTGACCGTGTTCTGGTCTACGACTGCGAGGGCTATTACCTTGGCTCGGCGCTGGCCGAGCGGTTCGCCGCCGAGGGCAAGCGGGTCACGCTGGTGACGCCGAACCCGAACGCGGGGCCGTACCTCGCGTTCACGGCCGAGCTGCCCCACGTGAGCCGCGTACTTCACGGGCTCGGCGTCGAGGTGGCTTGCGACCACGTGCTGACTGCGATCGAACCGGGCGTGGTCACCGGCCGCGAGTTCTCGATTCCGGGCCCGCCCGTAACCTGGGACGCCGACGGCGTCGTGCTGATCACCCAGCGCAACTCCAATGACGCGCTCTACCACGAGCTGCACGACGATCCGGAGCGGCTCGAACGCGAAGGGATCGCGGGCCTGTACCGGATCGGCGACTGCGTCGAGCCACGGCTGATCGCGGACTGCATCTTCGACGGCCACCGCCTGGCGCGCGAGATCGACTCCGGCGATCCGGGCACACCACTGGCGTTCGCGCGCGAGAAGGTCGTGCTGACGGCGGCCGACCTCGGCCTGGCGACGGCCTGACCGCGGCCGTGTCGACGCTCGGGCTGAAGATCCCGACGGTCGGACCGCAGACGCTTGACCCGGGGCTCGCGGTGATGGCATCGGAGGCGGAGGCCGCCGGCGCCAGCTCGGTCTGGGTGTCCGACCACATCGTGATGACTGAGCGGACCGATTCGCACTACCCGTATGCCACCGGCGGCAAGGTCACCTGGCAGGCCGACGCGCCGTTCGCCGACTCGCTGACGGCCTGCACGTGGATGGCGGCCTGCTCGACCCACATCGCCGTCGGGCCCGCCGTGCTGATCCTGCCGCTGCGCGATCCGATCCAGCTCGCGAAGACGGCCGCGACGATCGACTGGCTGTCGGGCGGGCGCTTGCTGCTCGGGGTCGGGACAGGCTGGTATGCGGAGGAGTACGCGGCGCTGGGGCGGGACTTCGCGACACGCGGCCGTCGCACCAGCGAGGCGATCGAGGTGCTGAAAGCCTGTTGGACGGGGCGTCCGGAGCCGTTCGAAGGGGAGTTCTTCCGGATCGAGCCCGGCACGCTTTGCTTCCCCGGCCCGTGGCGCCGGGCGGGGTCCCGATCATGGTCGGCGGGATGGGCAGGCTGGCGCGGGAGCGCGCCGCCCGGCTCGGCGACGGCTGGCTCGCGCTGAGCCGCTGGGACATCCTCGACATCGATGACCTGGCGCGCAAGCTCGAGCACGTCCGCGAGATGCGAGAGCCCCGGTTGCCCGAACTGCGGACCGTCCTGCGCGTGTCCGGGGAGCTGGGAGCCGGGGACGTGGAGGGGAGGGTCCCGGCGCTACGTGAGCTGGCGCGGCTGGGGTTCGACGAGGTCTCGATCGACCCGCCGTGGCACAACCTCCAGGAGGCCCGGTCGGTCATCGCGCAATGCCGCGAGGCGGTCGCGTGAAACTATATGATCCTTCCCTATCTATAGAATCAACAGTCAGATATAGGATCGAGCGCGCCGCGGAGGAACGAGGATGACACTGTCACTTGCAGCCGCCAGCTACGGATACGTCTACTTCCGAACCCTCGATGACGCGCTCGCTGACATCGCCGAGCTCGGTTACGACGCCGTGGAGATCGCGACCTCGCCGCCGCACGTCGACCTGTCGAACCTGACGGCGGCCGAGCGGCGCGTGATTAAGCGCTCGCTGGACCGCCACGGGCTCCGGTGCGTGGCCACGAACCCGGTCGAGATGAATCCGATCAGCCCGATCCTCAGCCACTGGGAGACAGCGCAGCGCCACTATCGCGCCGCAATCGAGCTCGCGTCTGACCTCGAGGCACCCTACGTGGTGATGGTCAGCGGTCGCGCGAACGCGCTCGCACCGATGCCCGAGGAGCGCACCAAGGACCTGTTGCGGGGGCGCCTGGAACAGCTGCTGCCGCTCGCGCAGCGGCTCGGCATCACGGTGGCGCTCGAGACCGTTCCCTATGGCTTCCTCCAATCCTCGGCCGAGGTCGCGGCGATGGTCCGCGAGTTCGACGTCCCCGCGCTCGGGATGACGCTCGACTGCGCCAACGTCTACTGGGCCGGCGGCGACCCCGCGGCCGATCTGCGCGAGCTCGGATCGACCGTCGACATCGTCCACATCAGCGACGCCGCTCGCGACCGGTGGGCGCACACGCAGATCGGCCGTGGCGAGATCGACTTCGGCGCCGTCGCCGAGGCGATGCGCGAGACCGGCTGGGAGGGTCCGACCGTGTACGAGCTGGTCGACGGAGAGGACCCGGCGCCGCGTCTGCGCGCGGACTGGGCCCAGCTGACCGAGTGGGGCTGGAGTGGGCGCGCGAGCGCTTAGTCGGCCCCGGCCGATCGCGGTGAGGGGATCCCTTCGTCCCCGGCAGATCGATCCCCGAGGCGTGCCTGCGCCGCATCGAGCGTTCCGACCGCGCTCGCGTGTGCCCGCTCGAGCGCCGTCTTGACCGGCAGCGCGCGGTGCGCCTCGGACATGATCTCGACGCCCCAGTGCGCGCGATACCCGAGCTCGTGCAGCGCGACGATGAAGCCGGGGACGTCGAACGCCCCCGCTCCCGGCTGGAGGCGGTGGTTGATCTCGTCGTCCCAGATCGACGCGGGCATTTCCGCGTCGCCGTCGGACAGCTCGGCCCCGAACACTTTGTCGAGCGGCAACGTGCCGACGAGCTCCGCGTGGGCGATGCCCGAGCGCGTCGTGTGCCAGACGTCCACGCACAGGCCGCCGTACGGGTTGCCGACGGCCTTGACAACCGCGATCGCCTCCCTGACCGTCGGCAGTACGTCCGAAGACGCGGTCGACTCGAGCGCGATCCGCGTCCCCGCGGCGCGCGCCTCGGTCGCGAGCCGGTCAAACTCGGCCAGGAGGTTGTCCCGGTCGACCGGCCCGCCGCCGTTCTTCGCGCCGGCCTTGACCGTGGCCACGTCGAGCTCGCCGGCCGCGTCGAACAGGTCACGTCGGACCCGATCGGACGCCGCTCGCCGCTCGCCGCTTGTCCACCAGTCGTGGATGAACTCGAGCTCGAGCGCCCGCAGGCCGTTGTCGGCCAGCAGCGCCGCGAGCCGTCGCCAGCCGATCGTGTCCCGCGCCCGCACGAGGTCGGCGTGCCCAATGCCCATTCCGGTCCAGCCCGTCGCCGCGACGGTCTCGACCCGGGTGCGAATGTCGATCGGGCTGCGCCCGTCCCCCCTGCGCGGCGCGATGTCGCCGGCCGAAGTCCAGCAGGCCGCCACGAGCTCGCGATTGAGGGAGGCCGGCCGATCGCTTCCGTCTTCCCCAGCGATCAGGCGTGTCGCGGCCACCGTCAAACAATATCGGAACTCGGTAAGTCGTATATGATCCACGGATGTCCCCGCGCGGTGAGGTAGCTCACATCGGACACGTCGAGCTGCTGTCACCGAGGCCGGATGAGAGCCTGGCGTTCTTCGAGGACGTGCTCGGGATGGAGCGCGAGGCCGAGGCGGGCTCGTCCGTCTACCTGCGCGGGTTCGGCGACTACGAGCGCTACAGCCTCAAGCTCACGGAGTCCCCGAGCTCGGGGCTCGGCCACGTCGCGCTGAGGGCGGCGAGCGCTGGGGCGCTCGAGGCCCGCGTGGCCGCGCTGGAGCAGTCCGGTCGTGGCGCGGGTTGGATCGACGGTGACATCGGGCACGGCCCGGCGTACCGCTTCACCGACCCCGACGGCCGCCGGTTCGAGATCTACTACGAGACCGAGCGCTACTCCCCGCCGGACCACCTGGTCCCGCCGATGCGCAACCAGCACCAGCGACGGACCGGCCGCGGCGTCGGCGTCCGCCGGATCGAGCACGTCAACTTCGCCTCGCCCGACGTCAGGGCGTGCCGCCAGTTCCTCGAGCGCGAGCTCGGCTACCGGACGCTCGAGATCATCGAACTCGACGACGGCCGCGAGTACGGCGCCTGGCTGACCGCGACGGTCCAAGGTCACGAGATCATCTACATCCTCGAGCAGCTCCCGGTCAGGGGCAGGCTCCACCATGTCGCGTTCTGGGTCGACACGCGTGAGGAGGTGCTGCGCGCCGCGGATCTGTTCCAGGACTACGGGGTGTTCATCGAGGCTGGACCGGCGAAGCACACCCCGATCCACTCCTTCTATCTGTACGTGTACGAGCCGGGAGGCAACCGGGTCGAGGTCACCTCGGGCGGATACCTCGTGCTCGATCCCGACCCCGAGGGGACCACGATCTGGCGGGAGTCCGAGTACAAGGCCTCGCGCGCCTGGGGCCGCGGGTTCCCGCCGTCGTTCGACACGTACGCGACGCCGCCGTTTGAGGGTGAAACCGACCGATGAGGTAGGAGCGCAGATGAAGCTCAACAGACTCGATGACCTGCACGCCACGATCGCCCGCTCCGGCGTGACGCGACGAGCGTTCTCGGGCGACAACGCGACGCTGGCATTCACGACGCTCGAACCGGGACACGAGCCAAATCCCCATTCGCACCCGCACGAACAGATCGTCTATGTGCTGTCGGGCGAACTGAGGTTCGTCGTCGGCGACGAGGAGGCGATCGTCGGTCCGGGGTCGATGCTCGTGATCCCGCCGGACACGGTCCACTGGGCGCAGACGATCGGATCCGAGCCGGCGATCGACCTGAGCGTGTTCAGTCCCAGGCGGGAGGACTACGCCCAGGAGGAGCTGGCCGGAGTGACCGATCCGGTCGGCGGCTGAACCGCTTCGAGGACGAGGTTCTCCCGGATCGTCGCGCGGGGATTGGCGGGGTCGTCGGAGTCGATCTCACGCGCCAGCCGGTGACCGTCGAAGATGCACTCGGCGATCAGGCGCGGCTCGATGCAGTCCCCAATCCGGTACAGCCCGGTGATCCCCTCGCGCTCGAGCCGGTCGGGTGCGCTCCGCAGGTCGCGGTAGATCGTGTCGGACGACACGCGCTGGGTCACGAGGACGACGCTGTCGGCGTCCCAGACCGAGCGCGCGGGGTCCGACAGCGTGCCGCCGGTGACGGCGCCCGCTTCGATTCGCCCGAGCACCTGCTCGGTGACGAGCTCCACCCCGAGGCGGTGCAGCAGCTTGTGCATGTAGATCGCCTCGGTCGTGAACGCCATGTACGGGCCGACCGATGCGTAGGGGGTCACCAGCGTCACGCGCTGTCCGTCGCGGGCGAGCTTCTCGGCCAGCGACGCCCCCATGAAGTAGCCCTCGCAGTCGTAGACGAGCACGTGCCCGCCTGGCGGTCGAAGTCCCTGCACCATCACCTGCTCGGGCGTCAGGCAGTGCGGCAGGCTCGCGTCCGCCCCCGGGATCACGTCGCGCGTCCAGCCGTTGAGCCCGTCGCCCGCCCACCGCGAGCCGGTCGCGACGACGACGATCTCGGCGCCGTACTCGGCGACCGCGGTGGCGTCGAGTCGCGTACGCGGGATGAACTCCAGGTTCTTGAGCTTCTGCGATCTGGATCCGGCGGTAGTCGACCACGCGCCCCCACTCGCCGAGCCCGGGGAGCCGCGCGATCCAGCGCATCGCGCCGCCGAGCTCGTCCTCGGCCTCCACCAGGTGAACCCGGCGCATGCCGCGCTTGGCGAGCACGATCGCGCACTCCATCCCGGCAGGTCCCGCGCCGACGACAAGCACGTCGTTGTCGCTGTTACGCGCACGCGTGAACCGCTCCGGATGCCAACCCCGGCGGTACTCCTCGCCCGCCGTCGGGTTCTGCGTGCAGCACGAGGCGGACACCGCCCTGCTTGAAGCGGCCGATGCAGACGTTGCAGCCGATGCACTCGCGGATCTCGTCGAGCCGCCCCTGCTCGATCTTGCTCGGCAGAAACGGATCGGCGATCGACGGTCGCGCCGCGCCGATGATGTCGAGCTGTCCCGAGCGGATCGCGGCGACCATCGTGTCCGGGTTCGTGAACCGGCCGACACCGACGATCGGCTTGCTCGTGTGCGGGCGGATCTGGTCCACCCACGGCTTCTGCCAGTTCTCGGGCCGAACCCGGGAAGCCGACACCGAGTCAGTGGTGTCGAGCAGGCTAGGCGGGCCGACCTGCACGTCCCACAGGTCGACGAGATGATCGACGTGCTCGATGAACCGAACGCCGTCCTCGAGCACTGCGATCCCGAGCCCGTCCTCGGAGAGCGTGTCGATCGAGAAGCGCACGCCGAGCGCACAGTCGTCGCCGAGGGCGTCGCGGATCAACTCGAGCACCTCACGCGTAAACCGGGCGCGGTTCTCGAACGAGCCGCCGTACTCGTCGCTGCGCCGATTGAAGTACGGCATCAGGAACTGCTGTGTGATCGGGACGGTCTCGGCGCCGTAGATCAGGATCAGGTCGAACCCGGCGTCGCGCGCGCGCTCGGCCGCGGCGACGTAGAACCCCTGCAGCTCCCGGATCTCTTCCCGGTCCATCTCATAGCACGAGTGCATCACGAACCGGGCGCTCGGGATCTGGGATACGCCGCGCGCGGGGTGCCGGAGCTCGTGGCCGGTGTGGTTGGGGCCGAAGTAGTTGAGCTCGACTCCGGCGAGTGACCCGTGCTCGTGCGCGCGCTGCACCATCAGGCCGAGGTTGTGCACGTCGCTCTCATCCCACAGCTTCGCCTGGATGAACGGGGCGTCGTCGCTCTCGGGATGGATCGAGCAGTACTCGGTGTTGACGACCGCCCAGCCGCCCTCGGCCTTCGTGGCGCGGAACTCGGCCTGCGTGCCGGCGTAATCGCTGCCGAACCCGGAGCAGTGGGGCGTCTGGTAGAAGCGGTTGCGCATCACCTTGGGGCCGATCCGCACGGGCTCGAACAGCACGTCGTACTTCGGATCTCTCACCGCGCGCCTGCCCCGCTCACGTGCGCTTCTCGTCCGGCTCGTCGCGCCACGTGACGCGGTCGCCGAGCCGCGCCCTCGCCTTCCAGCGCATGCTCTTCGGCGCGCTCTCGATCCGCGCGAGCAGGCCGTCGACCCTGGCGATCACGGCATCGGCGTCTGCCGCCGGCAGCCCGAGGCCGCCGACGTGCGCCGCGACCTTGCCGAGGTTCTCGGTCACGGTGCGCCACCAGCCCCAGTCGCGCGAGGTGACCTCGCAGATCCGGGTCACGTTGATTGCGGTGTCGCCGTCGGTCAGCTCGTGGTAGAGGAGCAGCGCGGCGCAGTCGCGCACATCCTTCTCCGTCAGCTCCGCGACCTGGAGCTTGGTCAGCAGCAGCTCGGCGAGCGGCAGCGTCGTGGCGTCGACCTCGATCCGGCCCTTGAGGTCGATCTCATGACACATCTTGAACTGCTCGATGAAGACATCGAGATCGACGCCGTCACGGCTTGTGTACAGCTGTCGCGCGTGGCCGTTCATCGCGTTGAAGCGATCGGCGGCGGTGAACTCGAGCGCCGCGAGCGCTGCCGGCAGGTGGCGACGCGATGGGCGCGTGATGACGATGTCGAGATCGGAATACGTGCGCGCCAGCGGTGAGGGAGAGCGCGCCGCCGGGCAGCGCAGCGCCACGGCTACGCCGCCGAGCAGGCGCCCGACGACGTCACCCTGTGCGAGCTGACCGATCAGCTTCTCGGCGTCCTGCACGACGGACGGCTCGTCGGCCGTCCCGGCCGCGTCCGGGGTCAGCATCAACCGACCACGAACTGGTGTCGCTTGACCTCGGCGCCACCGATGGTCACGAGCACGCCATGGATGCGGCCGCTGTTGTACTCCGAGCCCGGGTTGATGCACAGCGTTGCACCGAGGCGCGTGACGCCGCGGCTCTCGTGGATGTGTCCGTGCAACGCGAGCAAGGGCTGATACTCCTCGATGATCTGGCGCACCGCCCGGCTTCCGACCGGTCCCTCCACCGGCTCGCCGCCGTGCGTCACGTAGGTCAGATCGTCGTCGACGAGCGCCGCCTTGTCGAGTCCCGAGTCAAACGGCGGTACGTGGAGGTTGAAGATCGCCCGCTCCGGGGCGGCGACGGTTTCCGCCATCGCCTTCAGGCGCGCGTAGAGATCGTCCTCTGACAGCTCGCGCGGTGACTTCCACGGGGTCGGGTTGGCGTACGAGCAGGAGATCATCTCGTGCTCGCCGACCATCACGACCCCGTTCTCGGCGCTTACGACCCGCCTGCCGCCGCCGAGGACAGCGTCGAGCGCCCACGGGTCGTCGTTGCCCGCGACCACGTAGACCGGGATTCCGTTATCGGCGATCCGCTCGTCGGCGAGCTCGATCCACCGACGCGCCTCCTGCACCATCAGCGTCTCGAACAGCTCCTCGCGCGCCACGGCGTCGTTGCGGTAGCCCTCGAGCTTGGCCGCGTCGGCGGCGTACGGATAGAAGCCGTTGTAGCGGACGGCGTCCTCGAGCTCCTCGAGCTCGGAGCGCTTGCTGCCGCGGTGGCGCTCGCCGAGGAACTCGGCCGAGAACTCGCCGTCGCTCGAGACCTCGATCGGAACGATCGCCTTGCCGGCGAGATCGCCGCCCATCACGAGCGCGTCAGCCTTGTAGAATTTCCCCGCGCCGAGGAACTTCCGCCAGACGCGCACCGCGCCGTGCAGATCGGACGCGTAGTAAAGCCTGAAGGCGTCGCCCGGCCGGTCGCGCTCCTTGCGGCTACTCCGGAGGGATCTCAGCATAGACGAGCGATAGATCGATTCCCTGTCGCCGCCGGACGGTCTTCGCGCTCAGATAGACGATCAGCGCAGCCGCCGCGGTGCCGCCGAACCAGGCGAAGAACTTGCCCTTGTCGGCGAGCCCGAAGTACGGGTAGTGGAAGTAGATCCAGATGATGAACGCGCCGCCGAGGACCGCCGCGACCCCGGCGATCGAGACCACCGGAACCCCGCCGACCGTCCAGGTGATACCGCTCGCCCGGTAGAGCTCGCGCCGCCGCCAGGGAAACACCGCCGCGGAGACCCCGACCAGCATCATCGCGACGAGCTGGATCACGGTCGCGTAGACCACAACCTGGAGCGCGTTTGTGGCGATGAACACGGCCCATGCGAGGAACAGTGCCAGGATCACGAACGCGACCACGATCGCGAACGCGGGGGCGTTCGTGCGCTTGGAGACCGACGCCACCCGCTCGGGAAGGATCCCGTCGAACGAGTACGCGAACAGCGTCCGCGTCAGCGCCAGGTACGCGACCGACACGAACATCGGATAGACGAGGAAGAACGACAGACAGATCAGCACCGCGAAGATCGTGTTCCCGACCTGGTACGCGCTGAGCGTGAAGTACGCCGGCGATGACCCGAGCGAGGCCGGGAAGCCGCCGCCGAATGAAGCGGCGAGAAACGGGCGGCCCCAGATACGGATCAGGAAGTAGATGCAGAAGATCTCGATCAGAATCGCGATCGTGCCGCCGATCGCCATCCGGTGCGAGGTCTTACGCGAGCTCGCCTGTCGCAGCTCACCACCGGCGAAGGCGGCGAAATAGGTGTAGATCTGGCTGGTCGCCCAGACGCCGATCACGGCGATCGTGTCCGTCCACGAGAACCCCGACGAGACCGTCGCGCCGGCCTTGGCGCCCGCCGTCAGCACCGCGTGGTAGTTGTCGGAGACGCCGTTGAACGCGCCCGTGGTCGAGTTGAAGTCATTGATGAAGCCCTGGTGGGTGGTGAAGATCGCGATGATCGTCGCGACCAACAGGCCGGCCGTGCTGGCGAAGAAGCCGAGCCCCATCACCCGCTTGACCCATTTCGGCCCGCCCCAGAACGCGAGCGCGCCGATCACGAACACGAACAGCCCGATCGCGAACCACCAGCCGTGGCCGGTGGCGACGTCGTTGCCCCAGTTGAACAGCGTGTGGCTGTGGGCGACGACGCCGATCGTCTGCAGGCTCGGCGCGACCGCGAGCGTCGCCGCGAAGCGACCGAGGAACGCCTGCGAGAGCGCGACCCCGCCGACCATCATGCAGAACGACGAGACGAGCCCGAGGCTCGGCGCCAGCACGCGGGTGACGATCGTGTAGTCACCCCCAGAGCGCGGCAGCGCCGCCGTCATCAGACCGAACGCGTAGCTGAACGCGAACACGAGCGGAAGCGTGAGCAGCGCCGCGACGTACAGGTTGCCGTTGCGCAGCCCGGTGAACACGAAGAACACCGTCAGCGCGAGGAACGCCGCCGGCGCCCCCGTGAGCGCGGCCAGCAGCATGTTGTCGCGCTGGGAAATCGCGCGCACGAGGCCGGTCGAGTTGCGAACGAACAGGTGCGGTGAGCCGGGGCTGCCGTCCACCGTCGCCGTCGAGTCGCGACTCTGAGTTGATGTTTCGGCTTCCATCTTCATCCTCTCCAGTTGCTGCGGGCGGGATCCGTACTGACTTGCGCGCGGCTGCGCGTCAGGGTTGGTGGCCAGCGTGTGTGAGTGTTCGGCGGATCGCTCCTCCGTTGCTTGTGGGCGGCTTTGCGGGGGTGGCTCACGCGTACCATCCGTCGGGCGCGAGCTTCATCTGGGCCCGGAAATCGAGATTGTGGGTCGGTATCAGCAGCGCGTCGTGCTCGCGCTCGAGCGCCTCTAGGCGCTCCCATGACGCGACCATCTCGTCCGGGTTCGACAGGATCGCCGGCAGCCGGCGGGCCCGCATCTTGTCGAGCAGGTAGGTGGCGTCGGCGAGCAGGATCACGACCTGGCCGGCGAGCGTGACCATCAGCGACTGGTGGCCGGGCGTGTGCCCGGGCGTCGCGAGGATCATCACCGTGCCGTCGCCGAAGACGTCGTGGTCCCCGGCGAGCTGCTGCCATTTGAGGTCGAGGTCGAAGTCGGCGCGCGCGTAGACGTCGCGCTGGTAGACGGGCGGGCGCAGCGCGAACTCGAGCTCGCGCCGCTGGACCAGCACCGGCGCATGACTGAGGGCCTCGAGCCCGCCGGCATGGTCGAAGTGCAGGTGTGACTGGATTACCAGGTCGACGTCAGCGGGCTTCATGGCCAGCGTGGCCAGCAGCGCCTCGACATGGTCATCGGGGCCGAGCTGCAGCCGGAACGAACCCGCTTCGGGCCCAAGCCTCGACTCGGGATCGGTGGCCAGCGCGGGGTGCAGGCCGCTGTCGAATAGGGCCGTGCCCTGCGGATGCGTGATCAAGAAGAAGAAGTAGGGGTTGTAGACCTTCGTGCCGACGCGCTCGTCGAGCGGATCGAAGCCGGCCATATCGGACATGTCACCGCCGCAATGCACCGCGTACAGCCGCGTCTCCCGGGTCACCTCGCGCCCCCCGGTCGCTTCACATCGGCGACGCCCTTGATGACCCTGTCCACGAGCTTTCTCTCCCCTTACTGAGTTCGCCGCCGGCGTCCGGTGATCACGGATTGCCGAGAATGTCCATCTATTCTACGGACATATCATATAGAATGATTGGGATTCTATAGCGTGCCCCGCTGCCTCCGGAGGCGTCACCCTCAGCGCCGGCGCGGCACCTGTGCAGCTCCCGCCTCGGCGTTCGCGCCGGCCAGCCGGCGCGTGTTGGCGACGGCCATCGTGTGCACTTCGTCCGCGGTGAAGCCCGCGCCCAGGAGGCGGTCGGCGAACAGCGCCAGGCCGTCCTCGACCGCTGGGTTGCCGACCTGCCCGAGGTCGCTCGAGATGAACGATCGTTCCGGGCCGCACGCGCGGAGGCTCGCGAACAGTCGCTCCCAGGCGACGCGGCCGGTATGAGCGGTCGCGAAGCAGCGTTCCAGCAGCGCGCCCCGATCGGCGAGCGCGCACTGGTCAGCGATCGACAGGTCCTGGGATGGGAAGTCCGGGTGTGTGACGACGATCCGCTCGATCCCGAGCTCGACTCCCGCCTCGACGACGGCGAAGATCTCGTCGCGCGCGAGGTGGCCGGTCGCGAGCACGAGTTGGTTGCGCGCGGCGGCTGCGATCACCTCGCGAGCTCGACCATCCAGTTGACCTCGCTCGTCGAGCACCGTGATCGTGGGTGACTGCACACCGTCGGCGCGGAGCTCGCGCTGGAGGCGAGCCCAGACCGGCAGGGTCGCGTCGGGCTCGCTCGCGCCGCGGCCGGCGGTTTCATTCGCGGCATCGAACGTCGGCATCCACAAGAACCGCGCCCCCGCGCGGGCGGCGATCTCCACCGCCAGCGCGTTGAGGCCACCGACCGCGCTGTTGAGCGTGATCGCGCCGAGGACGTCGACCCCCGGCACCGCGCCGGCCACCACCGCGGCGCGCTCGGCGGTCACCTGGTAGTGGGACTTGAGCACGAAGCCCGCGAGCCCCACCGCTTCGAACCGGCCCGCCAGCGTTAGGTCATCGATTCGCCGCGGAATCAGATCGGGGCTGACGTGGACGTGGAGATCGTACGCGCGAGCGACCAGCGAACGGGCAGTTTCGGATGGTGCCACCGGCGTACCCGGCGAAGCGCTCCGCGCCACGATTTTATAGATCGTAACGAAAGCCTATAGACTTTGCCTATGATGCTGGCATGAGCTCGCACCGCAGGATGAGCGACACGGCCCCGCGAAGCAAGGCCGAGATCGCCACTGAGTACGTGCGCCAGCGGGTTCTGTCGGGCGAGCTGCGCCCGGGCGAGCGCGTCCGCATCAGCCGGATCGCCGCCGAGCTCGACTTCTCGGACATCCCGGTTCGCGAGGGCGTCAAGCGCCTCGAGGCCGAGGGGCTGCTCGAGTTCGAAACGCACAAGGGGGCCGTCGTCACCACGCTCCACCCGCAGGACATCGAGGAGATGTTCGCGATCCGCGGCGAACTCGAGGCATTGGCCGTGATGCGTGCCTCGCGCTCGATCAATCGCGATCAGCTCGATCACCTCCGCGAGCTGCTGGAGGAGATGGAGCAGGCCGAGCAAGACGGACGCCTGGAGGATTACGGCGAGCTCAATCGCGAGTTCCATTTCGCGATCTACGAGGCGCAGCCCTACAAGCGCCTGCTGGCGCTGATCCGTGACTACTGGAACTCCACCGACTGGTGCCGCCGGATCTTCGTGGGCGACGTCCACAGCGTCCGGGCGTCAGCGGCCGAGCACCGCGGGATCTACGAGGCGCTGCTGGCGGGTGACGGCGAGCGGGCCGCGGATCTACTGCGCCAGCAGAAGCGGCGGGCGGGCGCCTGGTTGCTCGAGCACGCAGATCCGGACGAGCCGCAGACCTGGTCTCGCTCAAGACGCCGGCGGGGGTCGAGCTCGTGATCTCGGCCCGTCCGAGCGCGCCGGAGCGTTTCCGCTGAACTCGTCTCTCCGTCGCCGGCTGCGCGACGGTGAGCCGCTGCTCGGAACGTTTGTCAAGACGCGCGATCCCGCGGTCGCGGAGGTGCTCGCGCGCGCGGGATTCGACTACCTGATCGCCGATCTCGAACACTCGAGCCTAGACCTCGCGGCGGTCGAGGAGATCGTTCGTGTCGCCGACGTGCACAGCGTCCCGGTGCTGGTGCGGCTCGCCTCCGCGCACCTGTCGCACGCCGGCCGCGCGCTCGAAACGGGCGCGCTTGGGATCCAGATGACGGCCGTGGGCTCGGTCCAGGATGTGGCTACGGCCCACCGCGCGATGACGCTCGCGCCTGACGGCGAGCTCGGCCTCTCGTTCTCGCACCGTGCCGCCGGGTACGGCAGTGACGCGGACTCATACCTGGACCGGCTGCGGGACGAGGTCATGCTGATCGCCCAGCTCGAGAGTCGCGCCGGCCTCGATGCGCTCGCCGAGCTGCTCGCGATCGACCGACCGCCCGACGCCTGGTTCCTCGGCCCGGTCGACCTGTCGTCGGACCTCGGGCATGCGGGCGATCCCGCCCACCCCGAGGTTCGGGCCGCGCTCGAGCGCGCGGCGGACCTGATCCGCGGCGCCGGGCAGACACTGTCGGTGTTCGCCGGTGACCTCGACGCCGTGCAGCGCTGGCGAAGTCGCGGCGCGAGCGCGGTGGTACTCGGGTCAGATGTCGCACTGCTCGCGGCTCGGGCGGCCGACTCCGTCGCGGCGTGGCGGGCGCTGGACTGACGTCGGCTTGAGGTAGCGTGCTTGCGGCGATGACGGCTTCCGCTGACGACGGGCACAGGCTCCCCGAAGGCGCTCTCGTCGGGCACTGGACTGACCCCATCGGGCGCACGGGATGCACGGTGATCCTCGCCCCCGCAGGCGCCGCGGCGGGAGTCGACGTGCGCGGGGCGGCGCCGTCGACGTTAGGCACGGACACGCTGCGTCCCGGGACGCTGGTCGAGCGTGCGCACGCGATCCTGTTGACCGGCGGCAGCGCCTTCGGGCTCGATGCGGCCACCGGCGTGATGCGCTACCTCGAGGAGCGCTCGATCGGCTATGCGCTGGCCTCGGTCAGGGTGCCGATCGTCGCCGGCGCGGTGATCTTCGATCTCGCCAACGGCGACCCGAACGCCCGGCCTGACCGGGAGGCCGGGTACCAGGCGTGTGCCGCGGCAACCGTCGACCCGGCCGTCGGCGCGGTCGGCGCCGGGACCGGGGCGACCGTCGCCAAGGGCGGGGACCCGGCGCAAGTCCGCCGGGGAGGTTTCGGGATCGCCTCCGCGCGTGCCGATCTGGCTACCGTGACCGCGGCGGTCGTGGCCAACAGCGTGGGCGGCATCTGGGACGACGAGCGCCACGAGTGGGTGGTCGAGCACGCAGCGTGGAGCCGGCCGGCGCCGCTGTTCGCCGGCACCAATACGACGATCGGCGCGGTCGTGACCGATGCGACCCTGACCAAGGAGCAGGCCAATCGCGTCGCCACCGTCGCCCAGGACGGGATCGCCCGCGCGGTCCGGCCGTCCCGGACGATGTATGACGGCGACACCCTGTTCTGCCTCGCGACCGGGGCCGTGCAGGCCTCATATGACGCGGTCGAGTCGGCGGCCGCGAAGGTCGTGGCGCGTGCCATCGCCGACGGCGTCCGCGCGGCGCAGGACCCGGGCGCGAGCGCCCGCTAGGAGATGCGCCTGGGACTGCACGCGCTCGGCATCGGCTCAGGCGCGCGCCGCGAGGTGATCGACGCCGTCGCGCGAGCGGCCGAGGACGCGGGGTTCGCGACCCTGTGGGCGGGCGAGCATGTCGTGATGGTCGATCGCTCGGCATCGCGATACCCCTACAACGACGCCGGCGAGATACCGGTCCCGGCGGACGCGGACTGGCTGGACCCGCTCGTGTGCCTGAGCTTCGCGGCGGCCGCGACCGAACGGATCACGCTCGCGACCGGAATCCTGCTGCTGGCCGAACACAACCCGGTGCTGGTGGCCAAGCAGGCGGCGACGCTCGATGTCCTGTCCGGCGGTCGTCTGACACTCGGCGTCGGGATCGGCTGGTCGCGGGAGGAGTTCGAGGCACTCGGGGTCCCGTTCGCCCACCGCGGAGACCGCGTAATCGAGTACGTGGAGGCGATCCGGGTCCTCTGGCGCGAGGACTCGGCGTCGTTCGCGGGCCGCTTTGCCAGCTTCGACTCGATCCGCGTCTACCCCAAGCCGGTGCGCGACCGCCGGCTGCCGATCGTATTCGGCGGCAACAGTGACCCGGCGCTGGCGCGCGTGTCGGGCCACGGCGACGGCTGGTATGGCTTCAACGTCGAAGGCGTTCAAGCGCTCCGCGATCGGATCGTGACCCTGCGCGAGCTTTGCTTGCGGGCGGAGCGCGATCCGGCCGCGGTCTCGATCGCTGCCGCGGTCACGGGCTGTGAGCCCTCCGACATCGCCGAGCTCGAACAGCTCGGCGTCGGCGAGCTCGTCCTCATCGAGACGCCGCCGGACGATCCATCCCAGGTCCCGGCCTGGGTCGGAGAGCTCGCGCGGCGCTGGCACGTGCCGCCCCCGCAGTCGTCCTGATCGCCGCGGTAGGCGATCTCAGACGTTCAGGCCGTCACCTCGCCGGCGAGCGACTCGAGCGGCGTGTCGGGGTCGGTGAGGGCGTTGACGTCGACCTGCCGGCGGGAGCGGATCAGCGCCTGCACGTGCTCGTTGACGTCCCACACGTTGACGTTCATGCCGCCCACGACGCGGCCGTCGGTGAGCCAGAAGGCGACAAATTCTCCCCCATCCCGATCGCCGCGGAACACGACCTGGTCCCAGCTCGTCGCGTATCCCGAGTACTCCATGCCGACGTCGTACTGATCGGAGAAGAAGTACGGGAGCCGGTCATAGCCGGCTTGATCGCCGAGCATCGCACCGGCTGCCGCCGGTCCCTGGTTGAGCGCGTTGGCCCAGTGCTCGACCCGGATCCGCTGCTCGAAGAAGGGATGCCAGGCGGAGGCGACGTCGCCCGCGGCGTAGATGTTGGGCAGCGAGGTCTGCAGACGCTCGTCGACGGCGACGCCGTTCTCGATCGCGGCGCCGGCGTCCTGCGCGAGCGCCACCCGCGGCGCGATGCCGATCGCGACGACCGCGAAGTCGCATTGCACGTTCTCACCGCCGCTGGTCCGCACTGAGCGCACCGCCCCGTCTCCCTCGAACCCGTCGACGCCCTGACCCATCAGCAGCTCGACCCCGTGCTGGGCGTGGACGTCTCGAAAGAAGGAGCCGATCTCGGTCCCGAGGATCTTCTCGTAGGGAACCTGGAGCGAATCGATCAGCGCCACGTCGAGGCCCCGCTGTCGCGCCGACGCGGCGAACTCGCTGCCGATCCAGCCGGAGCCGACCACGGCGACCCGTCCGCCGGCGTCCAGGCGCTCGCGGAGCACATCGCAATCGGGGAGCGTCCGCAGGTAGTGGATGCCGTCGAGCTCGGCGCCCGGGACCGGGATCCGCCGCGGCTCGGAGCCGGTCGTCAGCAGCAACTTGTCATACGCAATCTCACCCCCGCCGGCGAACGTGACCCTCGAGGCGTCCGGATCGATCCCGGACACCGTCGTGTCGAGCATCAGCTCGATCTCGTTGTCGGAGTAGAACTCCCCCGGGTGCACGTAGGCCTTCTCGCGCTCTGACTCACCCCGCAGGTAGTCCTTGGTCAGCGGCGGGCGCTCGTAGGGCAGCTCGCTCTCGGTGCCGACGAGCACGATGCGCCCGTCGAACCCGCGCCCACGCAAGCCCTCTGCTGCTTTCGCGCCGGCCAGGCTTGCGCCCACAATCACGAACGTCTGGGTGCTCATCTTGTTCGACCTCCCGTCGGAGTTTGGTCCTCTAATCAAGCGTGGCGACAAGCTCGAGCAGGGTGGCGTGCTCCTCGGCGCATGCCGGGCAACCGGTCAGGTGCGCTCGCATCCCCTCGACCAGCCGGTCGGCATTCTCGTCGGCGAGCTCGTGCTCGACGTAGACGTCGAGCAACTCGAAGCACTGCTCGCAGGTCAACTCGGGGCCGACTGGCCCGAGCAAGGCGGAACGAGCACCTCGCGCTGGTGGGGTGATAGCTCGGTCCGGATAGCGGCCATGATCGCCCGCAAGCGCTCGCGCGTCTCGACGTCCTTGATCGGCTCGCGGGCGAGGCCGTCGAGCGTCGCCCGCCGACGCACGAGCTCGAACGGTGCCGCGCGCAACAGCAACTCGTGCAGGCGCGCCGCGGCGTCCTCTCGCTCGCCGCGTGCCCGCAGTGCCTCGATCCAGGCGCGCCCCTCCGCGTCCCGATCGCACGCCGCCAGCGCGGGAGCTCGTTGCACGGTCGGGACGCTACCAGCCAACTCGCTCACCACTGCGGGGTTCGCTCGTCGTGCAATAGCGGCGCGACGATTCTGGCCGCCAGCGGCGGCGGGCAGCCCCGGTCGACGAGAAGGACCTCGTGCAGGTCCACGCTCTCCTCACGGGCCAGCCGATCGGCCAGCTCGACGTCAAATCCCGCGCTCAGCAGGCGCTGCGCGCGCCACTGCCGCCAGCGCGGGCGATCGCCCGCCGGGAGTAGATATCTCATACCCACTTCAGCCGCGCCCGACGCGCCCTTCTCACGTCGGTCATCACTCAGACCGGCTTGGGACCCTGCTCGCGATTGTCGCGCCGCAGGTAGTACATCGCGGTGGCGCCGATCACGACGCCGAGGACGACGCGGCCGGCCGTGTGAGTACGTTTCGGCGGCGGCACCAGTCCGAGCGCCTCGGCGGCAACGGGGCCAACCACCACAACCCACTCCCCCGCCGCCCTCGCGGTCGTGCCGATCCGCTGCACCCGGCGGCGCACCTTGTGCTCGGCGACGGGCCTTCCGACCCGGAACGCCATCTTCCCCAGCCAGGGACGCTTGGCCACCGTCTTTGCCGTCTTGGCGCCCAGCTTTACCTTTGTCTTGGTCTTCATACGCTCGTCAAATACCTCGTTCAGAGGGTTACCCAACCCATGCTTTCCCTTAACGATGACGGCAGCGGAACCGCGGCACCGCCCCCAGCGCCGATCAGTGCTCGTTGGCCCCCTGGAGCGCGCGGGCGTTGTTCATCATCGCCTCCTGGACGGAGCGCAGCTCTGACGCTGGGCTGAACTGCACGAACTCGGTCCCGGCCTCCGCCTGAGGTGCATGCCCCGGAGACATGTAGAACGCATCGCCCGCCTCGTAGACCTCCTGACGGTCGCCAAACCGCGCTGTGATCCGGCCCTTGAACACGTACCCCCAGTGCGGGCACGGACAGCAATCGTCGGGCAGCCCCTTGAGCAGCGGCGCAAGATCCATGTCCTGCTCGAGCGAGACGAAGTTGACCGTGTACCCGTCGAGGTCCTCGTGACGGTCCTCGACCGGCCCAGGCCGGTCCACCTGGGTCGCGCTGGCCTTCGATACCTTGGGCATCGCGCCACTCTCCTTACTCGTTGACGTCGAGCCATGGTAGGTGCCCTCGGGCGCCCCGTCATGAGGCGTTTGACCCATTTTTGCCGCGCTGGCGGGTCGCGAACGTCGGCGCGAACGTCAGGCGGGCACCTTGGCGAGCAGCTGCTCTTCCGGCAGTAGGCCGTGCTGCATCGCGAACAGGCTCGCCTTCGCCCGCGACGACCCGTCGATCTTGGCGTAGATGTGCTCGACATGGTTGGCGACGGTCTTGGGAGAGATGGTCAGCTGGCCTCCTATTTCTCGGTTCGAGAGTCCACGCGCGAGCAGCCGCAACACGTCGATCTCGCGTGCCGTGAGTCCGGCCGGTCCCTCGCGGCGCAGCGACACCCGGTGTCCGGCGGCCCCGAGCACGGCCTCCACCGACTCGCGCTCGAGGCGCCCTGCGCGAACCTCAGCCCGCAGCTGGGCGGCCGCCTGGTCGGACGTCAACGCCGGCCGGTACGGCCGCGGCTCGCGCATCGCCTGGTAGGCGTCGGCCGCGCCGAGGATCCGCGCAGGCCGAGGGATCGCCGGGCCCGTCACCCCGCGCGGATAACCGGAGCCATCGAGTCGCTCACGGTGCGCAGCGGCAATCGCCCCAAGCGGCGCGAGCGCCTCGGATTGGTGCAGCATGCGCTCGGTGAAATAGGGGTACAGCCGCACCCGCTCCCACTCGCCCGCGCCAAGAGGGCCCCCGCTTGTCCCAGATGGAGTTCGAGACTCCCAGCCGGCCGAGCCCGTGCGCGAGCCCAGCGCGCCGGACCGTTCGCACTACGTCCGCGGGCAGCTCGAGACTCTCGGCCGCGGCCATCGCGAGGTCGGCGACCCCGCGCGCGTGACCAAGCGTGTAGGGCGATTTGAGGTCGACGAAGTTTGCGACCGCGAGCAGCGCCGCATCGAAACGCTCCCCAGACAGCAACATCGCGAGCGCCGGCTCGGCTCCGATCACGGCGCGCCAGGTCGGAATCGCGTCGAGGCCAGCGAGCAGTGTGTCCGCCTCGGCGCCCACCAGCCCGGCGACCCGCGGATCGAACTGCTTGCCGGCCCGATCGCGCGCGATTGTCCTGGCGGCTTCCACGCCGCCGAGCCGGTGGGCGACCTCGAGATATTCCGCCAACTGAACCAGCCGCGCCGCGATCGGGATCCGGTCGCCTCCCAGCTCACCCGGCCAGCCGTGCCCGTCCGACAACTCGTAGGCGGCGCCGACCGCCTGCTGGACCGGCTCCGTAAGTCCCAGCTCGGCTGCCCAGCGTCGCGCGATAGCCGTGCGTGGTGCTCGATCATCTTGTCCACTTCGCGATGGCCCGAGAGTGCGAACTCGAGGCCGACGCGGAAGCGGTGCAGCGGAGGATTCCCCGAACCGAGCTGCCGCGCGGCAGCAACCGCCCCCCGCAGGCTTCCGGGCTCGTGATCGTACTTGCCCGACTTCAGCGCGGATGTCGTCACCGAACCACTTCGCCTGCTCGTGCGCGTCTGAGTGGCAGGCGACGTTGACAAGCAGCGGCCTGCCGAATTTGGCCGGGAAGGAACTCGGGTCGTCGCGGTCTTAAGCGGCAGCAGGGTTCCAGCCAACCCACGGGCAGAGGTACAGCCAACCCCGACGAGTCCACGTCCGTACAGATTGCGCCGCCGCCAGGCGCCACTGCAGCGCCGGCGGCCGAGGCAAAGAGCGTGGCGTTGCCCGCCGGCCGCGGAGGTGCCGGTGGGCAACGCCCGGCCCGTGCCGCGAGCGAAAGCGCGGGAAGTAAATCTGCGCGGTGGCGTCAACAACGGACAGGTGACCACGACAGGAGGCCAGTAGATGTACGTCAGACCCCCACGTGTGGCAGCGCGGCCGCGGCGCTTCGCACTGATTCTCGTAACGGCGCTCGTCGGCGTCGCGACCGCCGCGCTCGTCTCAGTCGCGGTCGCAAAGACATTCACGCTCGAGATCGCGAAGAACGCGAAGATCTCGGACCTGGGCGCGATGGCGGCGACCGCCAACATCGCGGTCAACTCCAAGGGGCACGCGGTCTACACGCTGAGCGGCGACAGCAAGACCCATCAGAAGTGCACCAAGGCCAACAGCTGCTGGGAAATCTGGCCTCCAGCGACGATCGCGTCGGGCAAGAAGCCGACCGCTCAGAAGGGGATCAAGGGCAAGCTCGGCACCTGGCGCCACGGTGGGGTCAATCAGCTGACGCTCAACGGTCACCCGCTGTACACGTTCTCCATGGACAAGAGCAGGGACAACGCTCACGGCGACGGCCTGAACTCGTTCGGTGGTGTCTGGCACGTGGTCAAGACCTCCGCGTCCAAGAAGGCGTCGACGAACCCGGGCACGACGTCACCCCCGAGCACTCCGTACAGCTACTAGGGACGCTCGTTTCCCGCGGGACTCACGGCCGGGGTCCCGCGGGAACGTTCACGTAAGCCCGGTACATACGCGCTCGAGCACCGCTTGCACGGGGGCTACCGGCGCGGACCGGCCGCCAACCAGACCGAGGTGGCGAGCAGCCCCGCCGCGACCAGCGGCATGATCCACCACGCCGCGACCCCGGCACCGGCCACCAGCGCCGTCAGCCCGAGCGCCAGCACGACGCCGACCGCGATCCGCCAGTCGTCGCCGACCACGAACTCCCACACGAACCGCGCCGCGGCGCTGACTCGCCTCATGCATGCACCGGCGATCGATCGCGACCGGAGTGCAGCGCGCCACCCGCCCGTCGCCGCGCAGCGGCCACGAGCGCAAGCGCGAAGCCGAGCGTCAGCGGAATGATCGCCAGCAGCGCCGCGTCCCCGCCGGGCCAGTGGGCTCCGGCCCCTTCGGCGCCCCAGAACATGCCAAACGAGGTCAGCATCACCCCGACCCCGAACTTCATCGCGTTCTCGGGGACGCGCGCAAGCGGCGCATGAACGGCGAACGCCGCCGCGGTGACCACCACCACCGCGGCCGCGGCGGCCGCCGCCGCGAGGGCGATCCGATGCTGGTTGGCGCCGAACGTGAGGACGATGAAGACGACCTCCAGCCCCTCGAGCAGGACGCCCTTGAACGCGATCGTGAACGAGTACCCATCGACGCCGGCGCCGACGGTGCCGGCACCGTCGGCCGCCGCGCGCTCGCGCTCGAACGCCGCCTGCTCGTCGTGCAGCGCTTTGAGTCCGCTCGCCCGCAGGATCGCCTTGCGCAGCCATTGCAGGCCGAAGATGAGCAGCAGGCCGCCGACCACCAGCCGCAGCACGCCGAGCGGCAGCGCGGTCAGCGCCGGTCCGAGCGCCGCCGTCAGCGCCGCCAGCACCACGGTGGCTGCCCCCACGCCGTAGAACGCGGACCTCCAGCTGCGCGTCATGCCGACCGCCAGAACGATCGTCACCGCCTCCACGGTCTCGACCGCGCACGCGGCGAAGACCGATAGCGCGAGCCCCAGCTCGGACCCGGTCATGCAGTCCGGATACTCGCCGAGACGCCGAGCCCGAGCTCGTCGATCGCCTGCTCGCGCATCTTGAACTTCTGCACCTTGCCGGTGACCGTCATCGGGAACTCGTCGACGAGCTTGACGTAGCGGGGGATCTTGTAGTGGGCGATCTTCCCGTGGCAGAACTCCCGCAGCTGGTCGACGTCGAGCGTCGCCGCCCCGCGCGGAATCACCCAGGCCATCAGCTCCTCCCCGTAGCGCTCATCCGGGACCCCGATCACCTGGACGTCCGCGATGTCAGGGTGCGAGTAGAGGAACTCCTCGACCTCGCGCGGGTAAATGTTCTCGCCGCCGCGGATCACCATGTCCTTGATCCGCCCGACGATGTTGACGTACCCCTCCCCGTCCATCGTCGCGAGGTCGCCGGTGTGCATCCATCCCTGCTGGTCGATCGCCTCGGCCGTGCGTTCGGGGTCGTTCCAGTAGCCGCCCATAACGCTGTAACCGCGCGTGCACAGCTCGCCGCTGACCCCGCGTGCGACCGTCTCGCCGTCGGCCGGATCAACGATCTTGATCTCCACGTGGGGGTGGACCCGCCCAACCGTCCCGACCCGCTTCTCGAGCGGATCATCGAACGCCGTCTGCGTTGACACCGGCGAGGTCTCGGTCATCCCGTAGGCGATTCCCACCTCGCTCATGTGCATCCGCTCGATCACGCGCTTCATCACCTCGATCGGGCACGGCGAGCCCGCCATGATCCCCGTCCGCAGCGAGCTCAGATCATGATCGGCGAAGTGCGGATGGTCGAGCTGGGCGATGAACATCGTGGGCACGCCGTACAGCGACGTGCATCGCTCGGCGGCGACCGCGTTCAGCGTCGCCTCCGGGTCGAACGCCGGCGCCGGGAATCACGATCGCGGCCCCGTGTGTCGTGCACGCGAGATTCCCGAGCACCATCCCGAAGCAGTGGTAGAAGGGCACCGGGATGCAGACTCGGTCGCGCTCGCTGTAGCGGCAGCCCTCGCCGATGAAGAAGCCGTTGTTGAGGATGTTGACGTGGCTGAGCGTCGCGCCCTTGGGAAAGCCGGTCGTGCCGCTCGTGTACTGGATGTTGATCGGGTCCTCCGGCCCGAGCTGGGCGGCGAGCGCGTCGAGGTCACGTGGCGGCACGCGCCCACCCCCGGCGAGCAGCTGCGCCCAGTCATCCGTGTCCAGGAACACCACCTGCTCGAGCTCGGGCAGGTCCGGACGCACTTGCGCCACCATCGCCTGATAGTCGGAAGTCTTGAACGCGGGCGCGGAAATCAGCATCCGGCAGCCCGACTGACGGAGCGCGTACTCGAGCTCGGACGTTCGGTAGGCCGGGTTGATGTTGACGAGGATCACGCCGATCTTGGCGGTCGCGTACTGGACGAGCACCCACTCCGCGCAGTTTGGGCTCCAGATCCCGACCCGGTCGCCGCGCGCGATCCCGGCGCCCAGCAATCCCCGCGCGAGCTCGTCGACCGCCGCCGCCAGCTGCGTGTACGTGAACCGAACGTCCTGCGAACATGAGACGAGCGCCTCGCGGTCTCCGAATCGCTGCACCGTCCGCTCGAGGTTCGCTCCGATCGTCTCCCGAAAGAGCGGCACCGACTCGCTGCCGCGCGCATGGGACGGGGCAGACGTCGGGTCCTTGCCAGCTTCCATCGCTGCCCTCCTCCATGGCTCAGGGTTTCTCGGCAGATTCTACGTCCGGGTTGATAGCCCGGCCAGCGGCTCGCCCAGAGCCGTGCACACAGCCTCGACGACGTGCGGGTCAAATTGCGAGCCGGCGCCCCGGCGCAACTCGGCGATCGCCTCGGCGTCGGTGAGCGCGCTCCGGTACGGACGGGGCGACGTCATCGCCGCGTAGGCGGCGCAGACCGCGACGATCCGCGCCCCAAGCGGGATCCCGACCGCGGAGATGCCGTCGGGGTAGCCCTTCCCGTCCCACCGCTCGGGCGTGCAACGGACGAGCCGCGCGACCGGGCGCAGCGCCGGCGCCGCGGCGACGATCCGTTCCCCGATCAGCGGATGCTGGCGCATGAAGCGCCATTCGGACTCGCTCAGCGGGGCCGCCTTGTTGAGGATCTCGTCCGGAATCGCGAGCTTGCCGATGTCGTGTAGCTCGGCAGCTCGCTGCACCACATCCAGCTCCTCGCCGACCAGCTGCAGGCGGCTCGCGACCACCGCTACGAGCGTGCTGACACCTCCGCTTGCGCCGCCGTGGCCGTGGGCGCGCTCGCTGAGCAGCTGCCGCTGGGTATCCCGGGTCTGAGCCCTGCTGCTGCTGCTCCGTCCGGCCTTGTCGGCGTACATCCGCTCGTCGGCCAGGGCCAATGCCGCGCTCGGGCCCGCCGCGTCGTCGGGAAGGATCGCGGTCCCCACCGACGAGGTGAGCGCGAAACCGCTGCCGCGCTCGAACAGCGCCTGCGTTGCGGCCGCGACGAGCGGGTCGGTCCTCGGAAGGCGCCCGTCGAGCAGCACGCAGAACTCGTCACCGCCGAGTCTGTAGGCACTGCCGTTATCACCGATAGCGGCACGTAGCCGTGCTCCGATCCGGGCCAGCAGCGCGTCCCCGGCAGCATGCCCGAACATGTCGTTGTAGCGCTTGAAACCGTTCAGGTCGAAGAACAGCAGCGTCGATCCGTCCTCGGAGCGCGCGGCGGCGAACGCGAGCTCGAGATCCCCCATCAGCCGGCGGCGGTTACCGAGCCCGCTGAGCGGATCGGTGCTCGCCGCGTGGGCGTTGCGGCGCAGGATCCTGACGTTCTCGAGATACGTCATCGCGCCGCGGACGCCGGTCAGCACGAGCGCGGCGCCCGCCAGCGCCACAGACAGCGGGCAGATCGGCGCCAACCCGGCCGCGACCAGCAGCGCGAGCGCGCACGTCGCCGCCAGTGGCGTCAACGCGATCGTGTGGGGCGCGTCCACCTGGTCGTGCCCCGGGCGGCCGATCGGCATCCAAGCGGCGAGCGCGAGCAAGGCCATCGACAGCGGCCACAACACGTCCAACGGCGTCCCCGGAACGTACGTCGAGGTCGCCGTCTGGTAGCTGAAGATGATGTCGGCCGCGGCCATCAGCGTCACCCCGGCACCGAACAGCAGCCAGGCGCGGCCGGGACGCCACCCGGCGAGCGAATATGCAACCGCGACGAAGATCAACAGCACGAAGTCCCCGACCAGATAAGCGACGCTGACGATCTCCGCGCCGGGCTGGGCCGAGCTCGTCGTCAGGACGGAACCGAATACGAGCGCCGCACCCACGCTCGCGATCGTCAGTCCGGTGACCGCGCCGTCCAACCACTGCGCGGCGCCCGCATTTCGCAGCCGGGATCGGATCAGCAGCATCATCGCGACGTACACCGGCGGATACATCGCCAGGTAGAGCACGTCGGCGATCGACGGGTACGGGGGATTGGCCATTCCGTCGAGCCATACCGTCCACACGAGGTCGCCGCCGGTCCATGCGATCAGCGCCCCCGTCATCAGCGCCCAGGCAACCCGATCCTCGCGCCGTCGCACGACCCTCGCGGCGCAGACTGCGACGGCGATCAGCTCGAGCGCCGTGTACACGTACCTGTCGGCAATCGTCTCGAGCTGCTGGCCGCCGATCCCCGTCACGGCCACGAGCGCCTCAAAGCCGCCGCCCACCACTACCGCAGCAACCGCGATCGCCAGGACCGGGTGTGTTGTCATTGCTCGTCGCACGAAATGACCTGGCCGCTGCTCGACTGGATCGCGACCCTCCTGTACTCCGTATCGACCGTCGCTTGGACGCGCTGCAGGGCCTGTGTGTGTGACTTAGGACACTCTTAGCCGCGCTGCACGCGTCCGCGGCGCCCGCCTGCGAGCCGGGGATCGCGCTCAGCCCGGCGTGATGCCCCAGCGTGCGGTGTGGCTGGCGCCGGGTTGGAGGATCACCAGGCCGTCACCCGAACGGAACGCATTCGGCGCACAGGTCATCGGCTCGACGGCGAGCCCGCGGCGCCGCGCCCCGGGCGCGAGCGTATCCCCGGTGAACAGCATCAGGAACCCGTAGGCGCCGTCCACCCACAGCGTCGCGCGCCGGCCGCTGTCGGGACTCTCGAGCATCACCCGGGCGAGGCCGTCGTCGTCGCGACGGAGATCGGTATACCCGGTGTCGAGCACGTCGGCGCCGAGCTCACGCGGTTGCGCGTAGTCAAACCTCGTCTCTCGCACATCGTGGCTGCAGACCGGGATCCCGCGCTCGTCTGCCTCGAGGTAGCGCCGGCCGGGCGCGCGCAGAACGAGCCGGTCGATCGAGGGGTCACCGAGCGTCAGATACGGGTGCTGGCCGGCGCCGTACGGACAGGGCTCGCGGCCGACGTTGGTCGCCGTGGTGGTCACCGTCAGGCCGCCAGCGTCGAGCGAGTACTCGATCGCGACCGCCAGCGGCCACGACCATCCGGGCTGGGGATGCAGGATGTGCTCGACGACGACGCGGTTGGCTTCACGGTCGCTCACGGTCCAGTTCGCCCACCGCACCAGCCCGTGGATCGCGTTGCCCGCCGCGGCCTCGGTCAACGGCAGCTGGTGGCTGCCGCCGCCGAACTCGAAGAGCCCGTCCTTGAGGCGGTTCGGCCACGGGATCAGCGGCTGCCCACGCCCGCCGCTGCACACCTCGTCAACGGCGTAGCCGTCGAGCATGGGTCCCCGATCCGTCTCATAAGTGCGCAGTCCGCCGCCCACCTCGACCACGACGGCGCGTTGATCGCCATGGCCGATCTCGTGCTGCTCGCCCGACGGCATCACGTTCTCGGAGGTGCCGATCACGGGGCGACACGATACCCGGGCTCACCCGCGGTCCTCCGCCTCGGACGGTTCCGCGTGTATCCGGCGACGGTCATGGGTAGTCAGGTTGCTGACCGATTTCTCGCGATTGGGGTTCGAAACGGCACCCACCGGCGGCAATAAATGCAGGATCTTGCACGAGGATCCCGAGCTCGGCGATGCGCTGAGCCCGAGTGAGCGCGAGCAGGCGGCCGAGGACTGCGTCGCCTCGACGATGCGGGCTCCGCGTGGACGCTGGGTGGCGGAGTGGGACGACCGTGTGCGCGGCGGGATCGGGCTGCTGATTCTCGACGGGCTGCTGTTGCGGCGGGTCGGGATCGACGGGCGGTTCGGCGCCGAACTGCTCGGCGAGGGCGATCTGCTGCGCCCGTGGCAGGGAGACGAGACCGACTCGTCGCTCTCGCAGACGACGCGGTGGCGTGTGCTCGAGGCGACCCGGTTCGCGGTGCTGGATGTAGAGGCTGCACGCTGCCTCGCCGCCTATCCGGAGGTGACCGGGAACCTCGTGGGCCGCGCTCTCGGGCGGGCTCGCAACCTCTCGATCAACATGGCGATCGTGCATCAGGCTCGCGTCCACATCAGGCTCCAGATGCTCCTGTGGCATCTCGCCGATCGGTGGGGCCGGGTTCGCAGCGAGGGAGTGATCCTGCCTCTGCATCTGACCCATGCGGTGCTCGCGGATCTCGTCGCGGCTCGCCGGCCGACGGTCACCACGGCGCTCACCCAGCTCGGCCGCGAGGGCCGGGTCGTGGCCTCAGACGATGGCTGGCTGCTCTCCGGTGAGCCGCCGGGCGAGCTGCTCGAGCTCCAGGCGGTCGCCTTCTCCCGCCGCCCCGGCGGCCGCTGAACCTCGGCGCGCGGGTTGCGGATCTGACACCGCCAGTGATCCGCGAGGGCCGGCTCGCCGTAGGAAGGCGCACGTGGATGTATCCGTCCACGCGATTGAATGTGACCAGAGGCCCTTGTTCCGAGCGCCAAGAACCCTCCGCCAATCGCGCACCGACCTCCTGACGCTCGCCGACGAGGATCTGATGGCGCTCGTGCAGGAACATGAGGCGCAGGCGTTCGAGGTGCTATTCGATCGCCACGCGGACGCCGCCTTCTCGCTCGCCTACCGGATGTGCGGCCGCCGGTCGATGGCCGAGGACGTCGTCCAGGAGTCGTTCTTGTCACTCTGGCGCCGCGGCGCGAGTTACGACCCGACGCGCGGGAGCGTACGGTCGTGGGTGCTGAGCGTGGTCCACAACCGCGCGATCGACGCGTTCCGCCGGGAGACCGTACGGACGAGCCGTGACGTCGGTGACGAGGGAGTCGCCGAGCGCGTCGCCGCGAGCGAGCGAACCGAGGCGGAGGTCGAGCGCCGCGACGAGGCGCGCCACGTCCGCTCGGCGCTTGGCGAACTGCCGGCCGACCAGCGCCAGGTGATCGAGCTCGCCTTCTTCGGCGGCTTCACCCACACTCAGATAGCCGAGATGCTGAAACTGCCCGCCGGGACCGTGAAAGGCCGGATGCGCCTTGGACTGACGAAGATGCGGGTGGCGCTCGGCGGGGACACCGCGAGGGTCGTGCTATGACCGGGGCGAGACGATGAGCCCGCAAGATCGCAGCGCAGACGCCCGCGGTTGCGGCGGCGACGTCGCGGCGTACGCGCTGGGAGCGCTCGATCCCGCCGAGGCCGAGGCCTTCGGTGCCCACCTGAAGACCTGCGCGGCGTGCCGCGAGGACCTCGCCGCCTTCCAGGAAGTGGCTGACGTCCTGCCGATGGCCGCGCCGCAGCATCGTGCTCCGCGGCGGGTTCGGCGCCGGGTGCTTGCCGCCGTGCGGGAGGACGCCCAAGCCCGGGGAGGCGAGGTCCAACGTCGCCGGTGGTCGATCTCGCGTCCGGCGCTGGCGGTCGGCACGCTGCTCGCCGTCGCCGTGATCGCCGTCGGCGCGATCGTGATCGGAAACTCGGGCTCGTCGACCCGCGTATTCGCCGCGAAGGTGACCGGCGAGCGCGGGTCCGCCAAGGTTGCGGTCACCGATGGGCGCGCGCACCTGATCGTGCACGACTTCTCGCCGCCTCCGGCGGGCAAGGTCTATGAGGTGTGGCTCACCCGGGGCACCCAGAAGCCGAGGCCGACGGGCGTCCTGTTCAGCGTCACCGCGAGCGGTAACAGCGACGTCAACGTCGGCAAGCTGCACGGGCTGGACACGCTGCTGGTTACGCCCGAACCCAGCGGCGGCAGCAGCGCGCCGACCCACACGCCGGTCATCGCCGCCAAGCTCACCTGATCGGTGGTCGAACCCGTGGGTACGGTCACGCCCCGAATGATCTGAAACGCGCCGCGCACCGTAGGTACTCGTGTCCTGACACGCGACCTGATCGGAGATCAGATGATCGGACTCGAGAACCCACTTCACATCGCGATGATCCTCGTCGTGCTGCTACTGGTCTTCGGCGCCAAGCGCCTGCCCGAGATGGGCAAGTCGCTCGGCGAGGGGCTCAGAGGCTTCAAGCATTCGCTGACGAATGATCCGCCCGCGCAGCTAACGGCCGACGCCACGGCGCGCGCCGAGGAGCCGGCCAAAGCCGCCTACTCGCCGTCGGAGGCCAACGTCTCCTGAGCGATCGCAAACGCGGCGTTAGCGGCCGGCACGCCCGCGTAGATCGCGGTGTGTAGGAGCACCTCAGAGATCTCGGCCTCCGACAGTCCGTTGCGCCGCGCGGCACGGACGTGCATGGCGAGCTCGTTCTCGTGCCCGAGCGCGGTCAGCACCGCGAGCGTGATCGCGCTGCGAGTCCGGCGGTCAAGCCCGGGGCGTGTCCAGACGCCGCCCCACGCGTAGCGCGTGATGAACTCCTGAAACGGCTCGTTGAACTCAGTCGCACTTCCCAGCGCGCGGTCGACGTGGGCGTCGCCGAGCACCTCGCGACGCACTGACATCCCGGCGTCATAGACGGGGTCGCTCATGGGTCATCCCTCCAGATGGTTGGCGATCAGGCGGTTCACGTCCGCCGCGCGCTCGACGTTCGCAAGGTGGGCGGCGGGATCGAGGACCTCGATCCGCGCGCCTGGGATCGCCTCCGCGATCACCTCGCCGTGCTCGGCGGGAATCGACGGGTCCTCGGCGCCCGCGATCACGAGCGTCGGCGCAGCTACGCCAGGCAGGCCAGCGCGAACGTCGAGGTCGGCGATCGCCTCGCAGCAGCTCGCGTACCCCTCGGTGGGGGTGGAAGCGATCATCGCGCGGTAGCGCGTCACGAGCTCTGAATGCGTCTGCGCGAACGGAGGCGTGAACCAGCGTTCGATGACGGTGCCCGCCACGACACCGGGCGTGCCCGCGGTGCGGACCAGATCGGCGCGCTCGAGCCAGTTCGATCGCGGCGGCAGATAGGCAGCCGTGCAGATCAGGACCAGTCGCTCGATCCGGTCCGGCGCGTTGATCGCCAGCCACTGTCCGACCATGCCTCCGATCGACAGCCCGCAGTACGACGCCCGCTCCAAGCCGAGCCCGTCCATCAGCGCGAGCACGTCGCGCCCCAGCTCGTCGATCGAATACGGGCCGGCCGGGACCGGCGACCGGCCGTGGCCGCGATGGTCGAAGCGGATCAATCGCCGGGCGTGCCCAAGCTCGAGCTGCGGCTCCCACATTGCCAGCGTTGTCCCCAGCGAGCCGCCCAGCAGAAGTGGCGGCGCGCCCGCGTCCCCGTCACTCTCGAAGTACAGCTGGACGGCGCTCATCGGCCGTGCCCCGCCAGCGCGCGGTCGACCAGCATCGCGCACGCGTCGAGCTGCTCGTCGGTCGGCCGCGCTCCCTGGGCGCCGGAGGCGACCAGCAGGTCGAGGTTCGCGCGCATCCGCTCGGGATCGACGATCAGATTCTCGAGCAGCTCCCGTGACCAGGCCGCCGCCGACCCGACCAGCCCGAGAAGGTCGAGATGCACCCCCCACTCCGCCTGCCACGCCCCCGCGGCGCGCTCGTGTTCCTGCTCCATCGCCGCCAGGATGGACGCGACCAAGCCAGGCACGCGCTTGGTGCAGGCCAGTACCGAGACCGCCGCGACCGGGTTGTGCTTGTGGGCCATCGCGGTCGAGCCGCCGCGCTCGCCGTCGGCCCCCTCGCTCGCCTCGGCAACCTCCTGTTGGGCCAGCAGGGTCACGTCGCGGGCGATTTTCGACAGCACGCCGGCGAGCGTCCCGAGCCCGGCCGCGAGGGCCGCCGGCCGCACCCTGATCGCCTGCCATGGCAACGCCGGCTCCGCCAGCCCCAGCTCGGCAGCGACGGCGCGCGCGATCGCGGGCGGCCGGGCGCCGACCGGGCCGCCCATCTGCACGGCGAGCTCCGCTTCGCGAATCTCCTTCAAGCGACTCCGGGCCGCGTCGAGGCCGGACAGCCATGCCGCTGCCCGCAGCCCGAACGTGATCCCAAGCGCCTGCTGGAGCAGCGTCCGCCCTACCATCGGCGTGCGCCGGTGTGCATCTGCGAGCGCAGCAGCGGCGTCGGCGGCCGCGTGGACATCGCCGAGCAGCGGCACGAGCGCGCGAGCGGCGATCAGCATGAGCGCGGTGTCGACTATGTCCTGGCTGGTGGCGCCGAGATGGACGTCCCCGGCGTAGCGTTCGCCGACCGCGGCCCGGAGCGCGGCTACGAGCCCGACGACCGGCGTCGCGTGCTTGGCGGTCTCGCGGGCGAGCGCGGGGGCGTCGAAGCGGTCGGCGACCGATGCCGCCGCGATCGCCTCGGCCGCCTCGGGCGCGATCAACTGTTCGGCCGCGCACGCCCGCGCGAGCGCGACCTCGACGTCGAGCATCGCCTGCAGCAACGCCTCGTCACGCACTTGCGCGGCGGTTGCGCCCCGCGCGTAGAGGCTGCCCAGCAGGTCTGACTCAGACGTCAAAGAAGACCGTCTCGCCTCGGCCCTGGAGCCGGATGTCGAATCGGTATCCGCCCCCGGTCGGCTCCGCGATTAGGGTCTGAACGCGATCCGGGTGGACGCGACGCAGGACCGGATCGGCCGCGTTGGCCTCGGTCTCATCACCGAAGTAGATCCTCGTCACGCATCGGTTGAGCATCCCGCGCGCGAACACCGAGACCGCCAGATGCGGCGCCTGCAGCGAGCCGTCGCGCATCGGCAGCCGGCCGGGCTTGACGGTCACGATCTCGAACGTGCCGTCGCCGTCCTCGGTGCCGCAGCGGGCGAAGCCGCGAAAGCCGTCGACCTGTGACGGCTCACCGTAGCCGTGCAGGTCCGCGAACCGGCCGTCGGGATCGGCCTGCCAGGTCTCGATCAGGTGGTCGGGAACCGGTTCGCCGGCGCCGTCGTAGATCGCGCCCGCGATCTTGAACGCGCCCGGCGTCGACTCCGGCACCACGAATGGCCCGCCCGCCCACGGCAGGCCGATCGCGAAATACGGCCCCACCGTCTGCGAGGGGGTGGTGCCGAAGATCAATGGTCCTCCTCGAACGGCGTCGCCGCCGGACCGCGCAGGTAGATGTCGAACTCGTACGCGGCGGCCCAGTTGGGCTGCGTTCCGTGGATCGAGAATCGCGACACCATCCGCTGCCGGGCCGCCTCGTCGTTGACCGAGTTGAAGATCGGGTCATACGGGAAGAAGGGATCCCCGGGGAAGTACATCTGCGTCACCAGCCGTTGCACGAAGGCCCGCCCGAGCAGCGAGAAGTGAATGTGCGCCGGGCGCCACGCGTTGTAGTGATTGCCCCATGGGTACGGCCCCGGCTTGATCGTCAGGAACTCGTACCGTCCCTGATCGTCGGTCACACACCGCCCGGCGCCCGAGAAGTTGGGGTCCAGCGGCGCCGGCCAGCGGTCCCAGCGATGGAGGTAGCGTCCCGCCGAGTTGGCCTGCCAGATCTCCACCAGCGTCCCGCGCAGCGGCTTGCCCTCGGTATCGAACGCGCGGCCGCTGACCGTGATCCGCTCGCCGATCGGCTCACCCTCGTGCTGCACGAGCAGGTTGTTGTCGGTCTCGGATCCGATCAACTCACCGCGCAGCTGGGGGCCGGTGAGCTCGGTGACCGTCTGCGGCAGGTACACGAGCGGCTCGCGCGGGTGGCGCAGCGCGGTTGACTTGTACGGCGGGTAATCGAGCGGCGGATGGGCCTCGGGGCGCTCGCGAACGTACTGCTGGGGCGTGTCGGCGACGGGGTCGTAGATGACCCGCGGCTGGGGGTCATCGCGCTCGTCGCTGGTCGTGCTGCTCATCGGCTCAGCAGCTCCCGCAGCGCCGCCAGCTCTTCGTCGGTGGCCGGCGGGGTCCGCAGCGGCTCGTCGACGACCGCCAGCTCCCAGCCGGTCGCCTCACGCGCCTGCTCCACCGTCACGCCGTCGTGGATCTGCGTCAGCGTCAGCTCATCGCTCACGGGATCGGGTTCGAGCACCCCGAGGTCGGTGATCACCGCCGTCGGGCCGCGGCCGCGCAGCCCGAGTCGCTCGCGGTCGCCCGGCCCGGCGCCGTAGCCGACCGTCGTGCGGAAGTCCAGCTCGGGCACGAACGTACGCTTGCTGTGAGGCGCGATCACCACCACCTCCTCGCAGCTCGAGGCGATCTCGGGAGCGCCCCCGGCGCCCGGCAGGCGTGTCCTGGGATGGGCATAGTCGCCGATCACGGTCGAGTTCAGATTGCCAAATCGGTCCACCTGGGCGGCGCCCAGAAACGCGATCTGCACCCGCCCCGGTCCGATCCAGTAGTTGAACATCTCCGCCACCGAGACCACCGCGTCGGCCGTCTCGGCCAGCTCTCCGTCGCCGATCGAGAGCGGTATGTGGTACGGCTTGGCGCCGATCGTGCCCGACTCGTAGACCAGTACGAGGTTCGGGTTGTGGACCATCCGGGCGAGGATCGCGGCCGTGCTCGGGCGCCCGACGCCGATGAACACCGAGCGCGCGTGCTCGAGGCGCCGCGCCGCCACGATCGTCTGCAGCTCCGCGGTGGTGGCCGGGCTCTCGGTGCTCGGGGTGCTCATGCCTTCGCCGCGGGCTCTCCGAGCTGCTCGCCGCTGCCGTCGAGGACGTGCTCCTGCATCCAGGCGGTGAACCGTCCCCGGTCGCGCGCGATCTCATCCCACGCTCGGTAGAAGTCGTTGTCACGGGTGGTCATGCCATGGCTGTAAGAGGGTCGTGATCCGCCCGGCGCGAGCGCGACCGCGTCGATCACCCAGCCGGGGATGATGACCCCGCCCGGGCGCAGCTCGAGCTCGTCGACGATCCGCTCGACCGTGACCAGCGACCGGTCGGCGGCGAGGATCGCCTCCTTCTGGACGCCCGGTATCCCCCACAGCTGGACGCTACCGTCGCGGTCGGCCTCCTGCGCGTGAATGACCGAGACGTCGGGGCGCAGCGCCGGCACCGCGGCGAGCTGCTCGCCCGTGAACGGACAGGAGATCATCCGCACCGCCGTGCGCCCCACGAGGTCGGTTCCCGCGTAGCCGCGCATGATTGCGAACGGAAGCCGAGCGGCGCCGGCGGCATACCGGTTCGCCATCCCTGCGTGGCTGTGCTCCTCGAGCTCGATCGGCCGCGGCCAGCCGTGCTCGACCGCGTCGCGGAAGCGGTGCAGCGAGCCGACGCCCGGGTTGCCGCCATAGGAGAAGACGAGTTTGCGCGCGGCACCGACCCCGATCATCTGGTCATAGAGGATGTCCGGCGTCATCCGGATCAACTCGAGCTCGCGCCGGCCCTGGCGCATCAGCTCGTGACCGGCGGCAAACGGAATCAGATGGGTGAAGCCCTCGAGCGCCACCGAGTCGCCGTCGGAGACGAGCGTCGCCAGCGCGTCCGAGAGGGTCGTGATTTCAGCCAAGCGACATCACCCGGGCGGACGATAATGCTTTTGCATGCGCGCAGAGCGCTCACCTTGTCCGCTATGCGAACCACGATGAGCGCGGCTCAATCACGCTACGCTGGGCCGCCGTGAGTAGGAGGGCACCCAGGATCGGGATGATCCTTGCGCTGGCCGGTTGTGCGGGAATCCTCGGTGGCTCGGTCGTCGCGAGCGGAGAGCCGGCGGGCCGCGTCGCGTCGCGTCCGTCGGTCTGCCGAGGTTGGGGTCGTCCGGCGCTTGCCGCCGACCCGCGCCCACACGCCCTGCGCGTGTTCGCGATCCAGTTCGACCAGCGCCCGGCCTCGATCGCGACGGCCGCCGACTATGCCCATGCGATCGACTGTGCGGTCCGAACCGAAGTCCTGCCGCACCTTGCTCGCGGCCGCCCGAATCTGGTCGTGTTCGATGAGGACATCGGGCTCGAGACGATCGCTGTCGGCCCTCGTGGCCGGTCGGCTCGGGCGTTGCTGCGCGGCGGCGTTCCGTCCTGCGCCGGCCAGCAGGCCCCGTGCGCGACGCTCGCGACGCTGAGCGCGATCGACGGCGGCTACGCCCGCTCGCTCGCGTATCTCGAGCACCGGTTCCCGAACCTGAGCGGCGAGCTCGGGCGCAGCTTCGTCGCCGCTACCGACGGGTTCGTGCGCGTGTTCATGACAACGATGGCCGGCCTCGCGCGGCGCTATCACCTGTACGTCATCGCTTCCAACACCCAGGCGCCGTTCCGGCTCACGCATGCCCGCGCCGCCGTCGCTGCCCTGCGTAATCCGGCCACGCCGTCGGTCAAGGCCGTGTACGCGCCGACCCGCGGCGTTGCCTACGACCAGACGTTCATCTGGGGCCCACGGATCGTCCACCATCACCTGCCGGCACCGCTCGCGAATCTCCTGGCCGACAACTACAAGGTGCCCTTGACGCCGTTCGAGCAGGCCCTCGGGTTCGCTGCCGGCCCGGCCACCGGCGCCGCCGCCCGGCGCAACCTGCGTCCGGTAACGATCTCGCGGACAGGCGCACGTCTCGGGTTGGCGACGAGCCTGCCCGCGTTCCAGTACGGCGCCGCCACCGGGCGTCCGTGCGCGAACGTGACGGTGACATACATGCGCTGCCTGTCGCATCTTGGCGCCAATGTCGTGATTCAGGCCGATGCCAACGACGGCCAGTGGACTGGGAACGACGGCACCGAGCAGTGGCAGCCGCTCGCGTGGATGGGCTCCGCCTACCGCGCGGTGAGCGACCCGAGCGTGCACTTCACCTACGCTGTCAACCCCTTCATGGTCGGCAACCTCGCGGATACCCCGTTCGACGGCCAGAGCGCGATCCTCCAGCGCGGGCGGCGCGGCACCGGCTGCCACTACGTCGGCGACAGATCGTTCGTCGCCGGCCAGGACCTGCCGAGCTTCAGATCGTATGCGGGCGCCAAGCCGCAATTCCTGGCGCTCGCGCCGTGGGCTGTGCCCGACGCGTCCCGTCCCCGGCTGCGGGGCGTCGGCGCCGCGCTCGCGAGCGGCAGCGGCGGGCACCGTTACGTGCAGACCGCGGTGATCGCCGATCTCCCGTTTCCCGCCGACGCGACGCGGCCCGGCTGCGTGATCGCGGGGCGATGACCCCGATCTCGCGGCGCGAGGCGTTGATCGGCGCGGCCGGCGCGACGGCTGCCGCGCTGACCGAGTCAGGCGCCGCCGAGGCCCGGCCGCGGCGCGGCCGCGCGCCCAAACGCGCCGACGTCGTGGTCGTCGGCGCCGGGCTCGCCGGCCTGACCGCCGCCACCGACCTGGTGGCGCGTGGTCACTCGGTCGTGGTGCTCGAGGCGCGCGACCGGGTCGGCGGCCGGACGCTCAACCACCCGGTAGCGGGCGGCGAAGTGGTCGAGGTCGGCGGCGAATGGGTCGGGCCGGGCCAGGATCGGCTCATGGCGCGCGCCCGGGCGCTCGCCGTCAAGACGTTCAAGACGTACACCGAGGGCGAACTGCTGCTGCATTACGGCGGCGCGCTGTCACGCTTCAGTGGTCTGATCCCCCCGCTGCCCGAGCCCGACGCCAGCGACTTCGGCGCGCTGTTGGGCAAGACCGTCGCGCTGCAGGCGACGATCCCGCTCGACCGTCCATGGACGGCCCCGAACGCCGCCGAGCTCGACTCCCAGACGCTCGAGACGTTCAAACTCGCCAACTCCACCACCGCCGGGGCGCGCTTTTTGTTCGATCTCGCGACGCGGGCCGTATTCGTCGCCGAGCCGCGAGACCTGTCACTCCTGCACGCGCTCTTCTACATGAACTCGGGACGCGGGATCATCAACCTCACGTCGACTGCCGGCGGCGCGCAGGATTCGCGCTTCGTCGGTGGCTCGCAGCTGATCTCGATCCGAATGGCGCGCCGGCTGGGAACGCGCGTCGTGCTCAACGCGCCGGTTCGCCGGATCGCGCAGCCGCGAGGACGTGTGGCGGTCGACAGCGACGCGGGCTCCTGGCACGCCAAGCGGGTGATCGTCGCCCTCGCGCCGACGCTAGCCGGAAGGATCTACTACGAGCCGGCGCTGCCCGCGCTCCGCGATCAGCTGACCCAGCGCGTGCCGCAGGGTTCGGTGATCAAGTTCGAGGCCGTCTACGACAAGCCGTTCTGGCGCGGGCAGGGCCTCAACGGTCAGAGCTACAGCGACCGGGCGCCGGTGCGCTTCACGTTCGACAATTCTCCCCCGAGCGGCCGCCCCGGGGTACTGCTCGGGTTCGTCGCCGGGTCCGACGCCCGCCGGCTCGGCACACTCGGCGCTGCCGCCCGGCGCCGTCAGGTCTTGAGCTGCTTCGAGCTGCTGTTCGGCAAGGCCGCCGCCCGGCCGCGGATGCTGATCGAGCACAACTGGTCCGAGGAGGTGTGGACCCGCGGCTGTTACGTGGGCTACATGCCGCCCGGCGTCTGGAGCGACTTCGGCAGCGCCCTGCGCGCGCCGGTGGATCGGATCCATTGGGCAGGGACCGAGACCTCGGAGGTCTTCAACGGCTACATGGACGGCGCGGTGCGCTCGGGGGAGCGCGCCGCGCGCGAGGTTGGCGCCAAGCTCTGACCGGGTCGCCCCGGCGGTCAGGACTCCTGGATGTGGTCGGCCTCGGCCGGGCCGGGGAACGGGCGGGTGAGGCAGAACTGCTCGAGCGTCGCCTCCGGAACGCCTTCGACGCCAGGCGTGTCCGAGGCCTCGCCACGGGTGTGCGGGTCGTCGGCGAACCCGCCGACGGCGACCGAATGCGCGGGGGTCCGGTAGCCCGAGATGCCGATCAGGTGCAGTTGCAGAGCCTTGCCGAGGGCGTCGAGCCGCGCGGCGATGATCGGCTCCTGGTTGACGCTGTAGTTGGTGCCCGGAGCCTGGAAGAAGCCGAATTCGCCTCCGTGCGCGACGAACGGCGTGTTGACGCAGCCGCTCGCGGGCGCGACCGCCCCGCCCGAGGAGAGCGTGCCGGCGGCGGCGGCGCGCGCGTCGAGGACGTGCTGCTCGTGCACGAGCGTCTTCTGCAGCGCCTTCAGCTGACTGGTGTCGCGGTTGCGCTGACGGGCGACTTTGAGCTCCTTGGCGACGATCGACTCCTTCAGCGTCGCGACCGCATCCCGTTCCGAGAGCACCGCCGCGGTCGAGCGCCGGCGGCGCGCCTGGACCTCGGCGAGCTTGACCGTCTGCGCCTTGACCGCCTGCCGCGCCGCCCTCGTCGACTCGGCGGTACGCGTGTTGCGGCGCTCGATCGCCGTCAGGTCACTGAGCCCGTTGAGCAACTGGGTGAAGCCCGAGGCGTTGACCACCACGCCGACGAGCGTCGGCGGTGGGGTCTCGTAGGCAGCGCGGAGCTCGTTGCCGAGCACGGCCAGGTCATGCGCATACTCGGCCCGCAGCTGGACGAGCCGCCGGCGAGCCGTCGCGAGCTGCTGGTTGACCGAGGCCAGCAGCTGCTGCTGGATTGCGGCGCTCCTCTCGAGCGCGCTCAGGCGCGACTCGAGCTGTCCGATAGTGCCCTCGTAGTCGTCGATCCGGCCGGTCTCGTCATGGATCGTCGACCGTAGCTGCGTCGCACGCTGCTGGCCGGCCTGGTAATTGCCGTTGAGGTCGGCCGAGCTGGTCGTCACGAGTGCGACGAAGAACACGGCAACCGGCAGGAGAACGAGGGCGATGCGGCGAATGACGGGCATGCGTGGGTGTCGTGTGGACCGGGATACGCGCGCGTTCACCCACGCCGCTGGGCGCTCGCGGCCACTTCGCGAACCTAGCAAGTAGGCCTCTGAGCAGGGAGTTTGGAGCGCCGCTGCAGCGAAACTTGCACGCTTGCACCTCCGCGAGCTCGGCGACCGAAAGGTGTCGATTAAGCGCGCGCCGCCCGCCGGCACGTCCCCTCGCTGCCTAGCCGGTGCATAGGCGGTCGACGGTTATCTGACGAACGTCGTCGGTGTGAGCGAGCGCACACCCGCGAGTACGATCTCCCGGGAAAATGACAATTAGAGGGAGCGGCACCCCCAAGCGCCCCTCGGGACCAGGATTGACATGCGCCTTTCGATCGCACGTTCGCTCGGCTTAGCGCTGATCGCGCTGACGATCGCGCTTGCCATCGTCGCCGCCACCGGCGTGGCGCACCTCTACCGGGCCCGCCAGCGCTACGAGCGAACGCTGGCACAGACGTCGGCCGCATCGACCGCGGTCGCCAACCTGACGAGCGTGGGGATCGCCGAGGCCGAGGTCCTGCGCGACTCGAGCGGCCCGGGTGCTCCGGCCGCGCGCGCTGCGGCCGAGCGCAATTTCAATCTGCAAGCCAGGAAGGCGACCTCGCTTACCCGTTCTGATCCGATCAGCGCCAGGCTCCTGGCCGAGCAGATCGCTCAGCAATCGCAGGCCCGGCGGCTCGCGGCAGCGGGCAAGCTCAACAACGCCGAAGCGAAGGGCGGACCCCTCCTGCGCGCGACGACGATCGCAAACATGCTCCAGACGCGCCAGCAGACGCTCGAGCGCCAGGCCAACCACCGTGCCCATGCGCAATCGCGCCACGCGATCACGCTCGTCATCGGGACCGGGATCGCCGCGCTCGCCGGCGCCCTGGCCCTGATCGCCGCGCTGGTGCACTCGATGCGTCGGCCGCTCGACGCGCTCGTCGACGCCACCAAGGCCCTCGCCGCCGGACAGCTCGAACGTCGTGTGCGGCCCGAGGGACCGCGTGAGCTGCGTGACCTCGGCGAGGCGTTCAACGCGATGGGCGAGGATCTCTCCAGCGCCCAGGCGCGGATCGAGGAGGAGCGACACCGTCTCGCGGTGACGATCGAGAGCCTCGGCGACGCGCTGCTCGTGACCAAGCCCGGGTCGAGCGTGATCGACACCACCAATCCCCGGGCGGCTGACCTCGTTCCCGAGCTCGGCCCCGGCGATCGCGTGGATGCTCCGGGCAGCCCGCTCCCGCAGCTTCAGGTCGCGCTCGAGAAGGAGACCGTGATCGAGCACGCCGGCCGGATCCTGGCAGTCACCGCCGCCCCGCTCGGCGAGGCGGCCGACGGCGTCGTCTGGACCGTGCGCGACGTGACCGAGCGGGCCCGTCTCGAACGGGCCAAGAGCGAGTTCGTCGCGACCGCGTCGCACGAGCTCCGCAGCCCGCTGACCTCGATCAAGGGGTTCGTCGAGCTGCTCGAGCGCAGTCCCGAGAACATGTCGGCGCGCCAGCGGGAGTTCATCGACATCGTGCTGCGCTCGACTGACCGCCTGGTGGAGTTGGTCAATGACCTGCTCGACGTTGCCCGAATCGAAGCTGACAGCGTCGAGATCAACCGGCGGCCGATCGACATGGGCGAAGCCGTCCGCGATGTTGCGGAGCTGATGGGCCCGCGCTTCACCGCCAAGGAGCAGCAGCTGGGGGTGTACGTCGCCCCGGCGCTTCCGCTCGCGTACGCGGACCCCGGCCGGATCCGTCAGATCATCGCGAACCTGCTGACCAACGCCCACACGTACACCGACAAGGGCGGGCGGATCCACGTCGGCGTCGAGGCGGACCGAGCATGGGTGAAGGTCGTCGTCGCGGATTCGGGCGTCGGGATGACCCCCGAAGAGCGTGACCACATCTTTGACCGCTTCTACCGGGCCCGCAGCGCGAGCGCCAACTCCCCGGGCACGGGGCTCGGGCTGTCGATCGTGAAGTCGCTCGTCGATCTCCAGCAGGGCAAGATCGAGGTCGAGAGCCGACCGGGCGAGGGCACCACCTTCCACATCTTCATTCCGGCTGCGGTCTCGGGTCAGGCGAGTCAGTCGCTCGAGGTGATCCGCGGCCGCAAGGTCCTGATCATCGATGACGAGCGCGAGATCGCCGAGCTGATCACCGGTCAGCTCGCGCCACTCGAGATCGCGGCGACGGTCGCTAATAGCGGCGAAGAGGCGATGCGGCTGCTGCACGCCGAGCGTTTCGACGCGATCACGCTCGACATCCTGATGCCGAGCATGGATGGCTTCGCAGTTCTGCGCGAGATTCGCGCGGACCCGGAGCTGCGGGCGATGCCGATCGTTTTCGTGTCGGTGTTCGCGGGGCGTACCGAGCTCTCGGGCGAGTGGGTGGTGTCGAAGCCGATCGATGCCGATGAACTCCGTGACGTGCTCGCCGCGGCCGTCCGGGCCGGCCGCTCGCGGGTGCTGGTGGTCGGCCGGCCGAACATGCAGGTCACGCTCGAGCCGGCGCTCGACGAACTCGGGATCGAGCACCAGTGGGAGACCACCGGGGCCGCCGCGGCGAGAGTCTGCAACGAACGGCGCTTCGAGGTCGCGCTGATCGACGTCGGGATCCGCAATCCGCAGGCCGCCCTGCAGGCCCTCGATCTGCGGGGCAGGCGTCTGCGACGCGCGGTGATCCTGTTCTCGGACGGTGCCACCCCGACGCCCTCGGGTATCGTGAAACTCGGCATGGAGGTCGTACCGGTGGAGGATGCGGCGCAAGCTCTCCTCCAGGCTCTCCGGGGAGATACCGACGAGACCAGGCAGGAAGAGGGATGGCGCTCAGAAGCGAGATCCAGCTGACCGACGACAACGAGCGGCTCCGAGCCGAGGTGCAACGCCTCACGGCTGAGCTGGCACGGCGCGACCAGGAGGCCGCGGACAACGAACGCCAGCTTCAGATCTATGCCGAGGACCTGCGGGAGACCTTCAAGCAGGAACGCGCGCGCTCTCAGGAGCTGACACGCTCGTACACCGCCACCGTGCGGGCACTCTCGAATGCGGTCGAGGCGCGCGATGCCTACACCGGCAAGCACGCCGAGCGGGTGGCCGCGTACGGGATCGAGATCGCACGGTCGGTGGGTCTGGCCCGCGCGGATGCGCCCGAGATGGAGTTCGGCTTCCTCCTGCATGACATCGGCAAGGTCGCGATTCCCGACGCGATCCTCTACAAGCCGAGCGCCCTGACGAAGGAAGAACGCGAGCTGATGGCGCGCCACCCGTCGATCGGCGCCGAAATCGTCGCCGGGATCGAGTTTCTCGAGGAGGCCGCCAAGGTCGTGCGCTGCCACCACGAGCGCTGGGACGGCACCGGCTACCCCGACGGCCTGCGCGGGGAGGAGATTCCGATCGCGGCGCGGGTGTTCTCGGTCGCCGACGTATTCGACGCGTTGACGACCGACCGCCCCTACCGGCCGGCCCTGAAGCTGTCCGAGTCACGCCGGATGATCATGCACGCCTCCGGGAGCCAGTTTGACCCACACGTGGTCGAGGCGTTCAACGGGATCGCCGACGAGACCTTCATGAGCATCGCCGAGGAGATCAGATGAGCCGAGCCGTGCTGGTGGTCGACGATGATCAGTTCATTCGCAAGCTGGTCGCGACGACGCTCGAAGACGTGTCGGAGTTCGACCTCCACGAGGCGTCGGACGGGGTCGAGGCGCTCGAGGTCGCCCAGGGGACGCAGCCGGCGATCGTGTTCCTCGACGTCGACATGCCGCGGATGGACGGGATCGACACCTGCCGACGAATGCGCGCCGATCCGCAGATGAGCCACGCGACGATCGTGATGCTGACCGCCGCGCACGGTGACCAGACTGAGCGGATGGCCGAGGAGGCCGGCGCCGACCTGTTCCTGACCAAGCCGTTCAGCCCGCTCGAGCTGCTCAAGCTGGTCGATCGGCTCGGCGAAGGCGCCTGAGCTGCCGCCCGCCGGCGGGGCCTCGGAACCGTTTACTCCCTCTGGAAGCAAAGCGTTCCAAACGGTGGTCTCGGTCCTCGCCGAAGCCGGCGAGCTGGCCAGTCGGGATCGACCCGCGGCTAAGAGATCTTGATCAGGATGATCGTGTTGATCACGAACGCGATCGCGAACCCGACCGTCCAGCGGTTCAGGTTGCGCTCCACGAGCGAACCGCCGCCGAGGGGACCAGCGCCGGTACCGACACCGAACGCGCCCGACAGCCCGGCGTCTTTGCCCGAGTGCATCAGGATCAAGAAGATCAGGCCTACGCAGATGACGATCTGCACCAGATCGAGAACCGCTTCCATTACCCGCGATGGTAGCGGGCGTGCGCCGCTGAGCCGCTACTCCTCGTGCGGCGCGGGGCTGGCCTCGAGCGCGCGCATGATCTCGATCGCCTCGGCGCGCAGCGTCCGGTCGATCGCGCCATAGTCCTCGGGGGACAGCTTCCCGGTCCGCAGGTCGAGCTCGGCGTCGCGGATCTCGCGGTATTTGGCGTCACGGGCGAACTCGAGCTCAGACACACGCGCCGCCTCCGGATCCTCCTGGCCGCGGTGGTCGCGCCGAGCGCGCAGCGGAGCCGAGATCACGAACACCGCGACCGCCAGCACGACCAGCACGATCACGAACGCCATCGGCTCAGACCAGCTCGCGGGCTCGGACCTCGGGCTCGGGCGGTGTGACCTCTCGGCGCCGGTGCAGCGCCGCGGGCCGACGGCGGCGCGGCGGCGGCAGCGGCCAGAGGGCGATCAGACCGCCGATCGCGGCCATGATCGCGCCCAGCCACAGCCACGTGACCAGCGGCGAGACGATCAGCAGGAAGGTCGCGGCCCAGGGGTGCGTCACGAACCGCCCGGTGAGCTTCTCGATCGCGATGTCGCGCAGCTGGTAGAGCTGGCTGAGCGCCTGAGCCCGGGCGGCCGGCGGCTGCGCGAGCGCGTTGGTCAGCGCCTTCTGCAACACCGCGTTGCCCTTGCTGATCAGCCCCTGCAGCGGGGTGATATTCGGGTTGATGACCGCCCAGATGTCCTGGGTTATCCCGGCCCGGAGACCGACCTGACTCTCGGACGAGCCGTTGAAGAAGCGCCCGATCGGCCCCTGGGTCGGATCCTGGGACGGATACAGCCCGTACGACGTGTGCAGGGTCGTCACGTGGTGGCTCCCGCTGGTGACGTCGAGCACCGCGCCGAAGGACAGCTTCTGCGCCGTGGCGCTCGCCGTGGCCCGCACATAACGGACCTTGTAGCCGTGGATCATCACGCTCTGCCCGGGCCTGATCGTCGCCGTGCGCGAGTCCTGGAACGAGGTCGACGCGGCCACCCCGATGAGCGCGAACGCGACGCCGGCGTGGACGATGTAGCCGCCGTAGCGGCGCCGGTTGCGCCGCACGAGCCGGCCCAGCGCGACCGGCGGTGATTCGGAGGTCATCGCCTGCCTGGCCCGGACGCCGCGGTAGAACTCCTGCGCGACGGCCGCGATCACGAACGAGCCGGCGCCGAACATCAGCAGCGCGAACACGTGCGGGCCGATGCTCCCGAACGCCAGCAGCACCGCCAGCACGACAAGCGCCACGACCGCCGGGAAGGTGAAGCTGCGCCGCAGCTTGGCCACCGTCACCCGCCGCCAGGCGATGATCGGCCCAATTCCCGACAGCAGCACCACCAAGATCGCCAGCGGCACCACGAACGGCCTGAAGGCCGGCGGTCCCACCGACACCTCGGTGCCCGTGATCGCCTCGGAGATCAGCGGGAAGAACGTGATCCAGAAGATCACCGCGGTCAGCGCGACGAGCAGCAGGTTCTGGAACAGGAACACGGCCTCGCGCGAGATCAGCGAGTCAAGGCGAGCCTCGGTCTGGAGGCTGTCCTTGCGCCAGATGACGAGGTACAGCGAGCCGATCACCATCACCGTGATCAGGGCGACGAACGAGATGTTGAGCGTCGGGTCAGAGACGAACGCGTGGATCGAGCTGAGGATCCCCGAGCGGACCAGGAACGTGCCGACGATCGCGAGCGTGCCGGTCGTCAGGATCAGCGAGACGTTCCAGACCTTCAGCATCCCTCGCTTCTCTTGGATCATGATCGAGTGGATATAGGCGGTCACGCACAGCCACGGCATCAGCGCGGCGTTCTCGACCGGATCCCAGGCCCAGTAGCCGCCCCAGCCGAGCTCGGTGTATGACCAGCGGGCGCCGAGCAGGATGCCGATCCCGAGACATAGCCAGGCGGCGAGCGCGAACCGGCGCGTGACCTGGATCCACTCGGCGCTCAGGCGGCCGCTGATCAGGGCCCCGACCGCGAACGCGAACGGGACCAGCAACAGCGTGTAGCCCGAGTACAGCATCGGGGGGTGGACCATCATCGTCGTGTGGCGCAGCAGCGGGTCCAGGCCGGCGCCCTCGGCGGGCGGGTTGGCGCTGGTCGCGAACGGGTTGGCGAACAGGACGTTGAGCCCGGTGAAGAACGTGCACAGCGCGAACAGGACCGCCTGCGCGTACGGGACGATCTCGGGGATCCGCCGGCGCGTCAAGAACAGGGCCAGGCTCGACCACGACGAGAGCAGCAGCACCCACAGCAGCAGCGATCCCTGCTGCGTCGCCCAGATCGCGGCCGCCCGGTAGAAGGTCGGCGTCGTCGTGCTCGAGCCGGTGGCGACGATGTTGTAGGAGAAGTCCGAGGTGATGAACGCGACGTCGAGGATCACGAACGCGAACAACGTCATCCCCGCGAGCACGTACATCGCCCGCCGGCCCGAGTCGACCCAGACGCGGCCGCCCCCGCGGGCGCCGTAGACCGAGGCGCCGATGCCGTACAGACAGGCGCACAGACCGAGGATCAGCAGCGAGCGACCGACGACCGCCATCTAGCGGGCCCCTCCCATCAATTGGAGGCCGCCGCCTGGTACTTGGAGGGGCACTTGGTCGTCAGCGAGTTCGGCTCGCCGATGAACGTCGACGTCTCTCCCTCGCGCACCGTCACAAGCACACCCCGACCCGCGGCGAAGGGATCGGGCACCGACCCCGTGTAGCGGACCGGCACCGACATCCTGAGCTTCGGGTCCCGGACGCGGAACAGCAGCACCGGGCCGTCGCGATGAACCGAGCCGTCGAGCACGGTGCCGGCGAGGATGTAGGAGTTGCCCGGCTTTGCCCGCTTGAGCAGCTGCGAAGCCGTGAACTCGTCCCGGCCCGAGGCGAAGCTCGTATAGACCAGCGCCGATGCCAGAAGGAGCGCGACCGTGAGGGCGATCGTCAGGCGGATGGCGCGCTTGCGGCTGGGATCCATACCGTCGCCGATTGTTCCACACGTGCCTGCCGCGGGCGGCGGCCGGGCCGCCTCGGCGGCAGCAGATTAGCGTCGTGTTAACAGCCAGGTATTCGGGGCTGCCTGCCGAAACCATCGGCGGGAAAGGTCGTTAGGTATCTATGACTGTGATCGCACGATCGAAAATCGGTGCCGGCGGAGCCCGGCGCCACCGCGAAGGGCGACTGGGGCGGGTTGCGGAGCGTGTCGGCGCCTCGCGCTCCTCAAAGCGCACCCGCGCGACGACCGCGAAGGGGAACGTGGCGGCGAGCCGGCGGCGCGAAGGTGGCGCACCCCAGGACCAGGCCGTCTACAGCTGCAGCTGCGGCTTCGTATTCGAAGCCCACGTCTCGACCTCGGTCGGTTGTCCGCACTGCGGCGGCACCCAGGCCTGGTAGCGCCGACCGCGTAGAACGCGACTCCTGATCCTGGCGCCCGGGGCGCCCGGGGCGTCCGCCGGGTCGACTCCCGATCCGCGCACGCGCGTGTACGGAGATGTACCCAAATGCCGCCGCAGGGAGTACGCTTGTGTACCGAGCAGCGCTACCGACGCGGGAAACGTGATTCAATTCCGCGCGTCCTACACCAAGGAAGGGTGCAGAGGTTGAAGAGAGTCTGGCTGGCAGTGCTCGTAGCTTGCGCCGCGCTCGCGTGCTTCAGCTCGTCGGCGTCCGCCTACGGGGTCAGCTACCCGGGGATGGAGACGCTGCACTTCAACGCCGGGCCGTATGCGGTGCATCCGGGGGCGAACCTGATCCTCCTGGACGCCAACAAGGTGCCCAAGCCCAACGTCGACGGGTACATGGTCCGCTTCATCCCGAACCTGCGCCTCGCCAAGAAGAACGGCACCTGCTGCGGCAAGATCCCGATGGTCAGCCGCATCCATCTCCACCACGGCGTCTGGCTGAGCACCGGCGGCGCCGGCCAGGGCGAGGGCAACAACTACGTCGGGGGCGGGATCTATCCGTTCATGGCGACCGGCGAAGAGAAGACGATCACGACCTTCCCGCATGGCTACGGCTACCCGGTGGCCGCCAGCGACAAGTGGATCCTGAACTACATGATCCACAACCTGACCTCGCACCCGGCGAGCGTCTACATCAATTACACGATCGATTTCGTACCTGCGAGTGACCCGGCCTCGCAGGGGATCACCCCGGTGCACCCGATCTGGATGGACGTCGAGGACCACCACATCTACCCGGTCTTCAACGTCAAGCAGGGCAGCGGCAAGGACGGGAAGTTCACGTTCCCGGATATGGCGAAGAACCCGTACGGCAAGGCTCCGATGCAGCCGCTCAACGAGTTCACGGTCGACCACCCGGGGACGCTGATCGCGACCGCCGGACACCTCCATCCGGGCGGCCTGTACGACACGCTCGACTTGATGCGCCAAGGAGCCCATCCGACCAACGGCGCGATACCCGGCAACGAGCCGGGCTCCGTCCGCCTGTTCCGGTCCTACGCGCACTATTTCGACAAACGGGGACCGATCTCGTGGGACCTGGCGATGACCGCCACGCCCGCGAATTGGCGCCCCCAGGTGAAGGCCGGCGACGTGCTGCGGATCAGCACGACCTACAACACGACGCGCGCGTCCTGGTATGAGGTGATGGGGATCATGGTCGTCTGGGAGGCGTGGAACACCCAGAATGGCGTCGACCCGTTCGACCATAAGCTCGACGAGACCGGCCACGTCACGCACGGCTACCTGAAGCAGAACAACGACGACGGCGGCAGCTACTCGCTCGGGATCAACGTGATGACACGGCCGGAGTGCTTCACGCACACGGTCAACATCTCCGACTTCCAGTTCGACCCCGGAGACTTCAACGCGACCGGCCACAACCGCTGCATCCCGACGATCCGCGAGGGCCAGCAGCTGAGGTTCATAAACAACGATGCCAGCCCGCTGAGCCCGGGATTGCCGCTCAGCCCGACGGCCGCCTACATGGCGTCGGTGTTCCACACGGTGACGGCGTGTAAGAACCCGTGCGGGCTCAACACCGGGATCTCCTATCCGCTCGCCAACGGCAAGGGGCACTACGACTCCGGCCAGCTCGGGCTCGGCACCCCGGCCGTCAACAAGCTCAGCTGGAGCACCCCGACGACGCTCAAACCCGGGACCTACACGTTCTTCTGTCGCATCCATCCGTGGATGCGAGGCGTGTTCCGGATCATCGGCTAGCGACGCGATATCGCCGCGCGATGCCCCCGGGCCTCGACCCGGGGTCTGGCGTGTCCGCTGCCAAGCCGCCGCGGCAATCGTTTGTTTTGCCCGTCGACCGAGCGGGCATAGAAGGGATCGATGGAGGCTCCGATCCAGGGATGACCTAATCCTGCGGCGGGTGCGGGCCCGCCGCATGCTCGGAGGAGGAAGGTGCCCGGGCGCAGTCTGCGGCGGCCGGGCACCAGCATTTCCGCCCTACATAGGTTTGTCGAGCATTTCGGCGCCCGCTTCAGGCGCACCGGATTCTGGCCGACAGGCTCCATATGTCGGTCTCGGATCTCCGACACGCGAGCGTGCGCACACTCGGTGGCGGCCCGAGGCCGCGGCCCTCCGTGTGGGCCGCTTACGGCGTCATGGGATTGCTGCTGCTGGGCTACGTGGTGCTGCTCATCTCCGAGCCGCACCGGGCCCAGTCGACGCGGATCGGCGGTTGGGGAGTGGGCGCGTTCGAGCTCGTGGCGGGCTTTCTCTGCATCGCCGCCGGTCGTCACCGTCCGACAGCGCGTGCGGCTGTCCCGGTGATCCTCGGCGCAAGCCTGGTCGTCTGGAGCCTCGGTGACCTGACGCTCACCTTCGAATCGATCGGCCGGGCGACGCCGCCGGTCCCGTCGCTCGCCGATGTCCTGTTCCTGAGCTTCTTCCCGCTCGCCTACGTGGCGCTGGTGCTGCTGATCAGCGGCGAGGTTCGACGGCTGACGACGCCCAACTGGCTCGATGGGTCGGTCGCCGGCTTCGGAGCCGCGACCCTCTGCGCTGCGTTTGCCTTCCGCGCGATTGAGCAGACCACCGGCGAGGGCGGGATCAAGGTCGCCGTGAACCTCGCCTACCCCGTCGGCGACGTCCTGCTCCTGCTGCTCGTCGCTGCCGGGACGGCGGTCGTGTCGGGCCGGCACAAGGCGCCGTGGCTCCTGGTCGCGGCCGGGATCACGCTCGACGTCGCGGGCGACACCTTGAGCCTTCTGCACCCGGCGATGGGCCCCTCGAGTGTCGGCGCGATCGCCGAGGCGATCGCCTGGCCGACAGCGATCTTCCTCATGTCACTCGCAATGTGGCTCCCGCCGGGACGCGCGAGCCCGCTCGCCGTTCAGCGGCCGGCCGGCTTCCTGCTGCCGGCGTGTGCGGCGGGGATCGCCTCGATCGTGCTCTTCCTGGGCGGGCTAGGGGACGTCAACACGGTCGCGCTCGCCCTCGCGCAGACGACGCTGGTGCTGGTGGCGCTGCGGATCGCCTTCTCTGTCCGCGGCCTGCGCACCCGTACGCAGGACGAGCACCGCATGTCGGTGACCGACCACCTGACCGGTCTCGGCAACCGCCGGCACCTGTTCGACGTGCTCGATTCCTACTTCGCCCAGGGGCCCGGGCGTCAGGCCGAGCTTGCGTTCCTGTTCATCGACCTCAACGGCTTCAAGCAGATAAATGACTCGTTCGGGCACGCGGTCGGAGATCAGATCCTCGAGCAGGTCGGCGCCAGGCTCGCCGCCTCGCTGCGGGAGTCCGACCTCCTGGTGCGCATCGGCGGAGACGAGTTTGCCGTGCTGCTGCTCGACGCCGACGCCGACACGGCCACCGACGTCGCTACCCGGCTCAACGGGAGCCTCGAGCAACCGTTCGTGATCGACGCGGTCACCGCCATCATCGGGGCCAGCATCGGCGTCGCGCTCGCGCCCCAGCATGCGCATGACGGCGAGGCGCTGATGGGGTGCGCCGACGTGGCGATGTACCGGGCCAAGGTCGCGCACGTGCCGATCGCCCACTACGAGCGCGAGTTCGATGAGGTCTCCAACCGCGTCCGCCTTGCCCACGAGCTCAAGCAGGCGATCTGGACCAACCAACTCGTCCTCCACTATCAGCCGCAGCAGGATCTGCGCACCGGCGAGATCTCGGGCTTTGAGGCGCTCGTCCGCTGGCGCCACCGGACGTTCGGCCTGATCCCACCGGTCAAGTTCCTGCCGCTGGCCGAGGAGGCGGGGCTGATGGCAGCGCTCACGCGCTGGGTCGTCGTCCACGCGCTCGAGCAGTGCCGTGCCTGGCATGCCGCGGGCCACCGGGTCCGAGTCTCGGTCAACGTGTCGGTCGGTGACCTGCTCGATCCGGCGCTGTTCGACCTCGTCGCCGGGCTCGTGGAGCAGCACGGCCTTGCCCCTGGCTCGTTCGTGCTCGAGATCACCGAGACGACGATCATCGAGGAGTTCGAGCGCTCGAGGGAAATCGTCGCCGGCCTGCGCGAGCTCGGCATCGAGGTCGCGATCGATGACTTCGGCGCCGGCGTGACCTCGCTCGCCTACCTCGGGGGGCTCGCGGTCGCCGAGCTGAAACTCGATCGCCGGTTCATCGCCCCGCTGCACGAGGCCCATGACTCACGCGACGTCGAACTCGTGCGCGCCACGATCGCGCTCGGGCACGCGCTGCGGCTGCGCGTGGTCGCCGAGGGGATCGAGAACCCGGACATGATCGAGTTGCTCGCCGAGCTCGGCTGTGATCTGGCGCAGGGCGACTGCATCCACAAGCCGGTGCACGCCGCGCTCGTAAGCTTCGACCCGGTCCCGCTTTCGCTTCGCCCGCTTGCGGAGGCGCCGTTCCCCAAGCTGGCCCCCGGCCTATCTGCGGCGCAGGAGCAGTACGCTGACGCCCGTGTCGGAGTACATGAGCCTGCCCGACGACCTGCCGGTGCCCGAGGATGACGGCGCCGCGGACCATCTGGCGGGCATGGCGATGCCTCACATCGTCCTGCCGAGCACCGGCGGGATGGACGTGGCACTGGACGAGCTCGGGGCGGGTAGGACCGTCCTGTACGTCTATCCCCTGAGCGGCAAACCGGGCGTCGATCTCCCTGACGGCTGGGACTCGATCCCCGGAGCGCGCGGGTGCACGCCCGAGGCATGTGGCTTTCGCGACCACTTCGCGGAGCTGCGGGCCGTGGGCACGAGCTCGGTATACGGACTGTCGTCGCAGAGCACCGCCTACCAGTCCGAGTTCGCCGCTCGGCTCGGCCTGCCGTTTGCGATCCTGTCCGACGAGCGCCGCCAGCTCGTCGAGGCTCTAGGCCTGCCAACGTTCACCGCCGCCGGCGAACTGCTCTACAAGCGACTGACGATGATCGTCACCGCGGGCCGGATCGAGCACGCGTTCTACCCGATCTTCCCGCCCGATCAGCACGCGACCGAGGTAGTGCAGTGGCTCTCCGATCACGTCGCCGCGACGACCTGACGGGGGCGACCGGCTTCAGGCTGACGGCCGTGCGATGATCGGCCGAATGGCACCCGTAAACGTCTTTGCAGCGAAGTTCGAGTACGACGGAAGTGACCCGGTCGGGTACGCGAGCGGCGTCGCGCGCGTCGGCAAGGCCGCCGGCGGAACCGAGAACGCGGTCAAGCTGTTCGAGTTGCCGCCCGGGGTGAAGCTCTGTCCATACCACTACGAGTACGCCGAGGAGTGGCTGCTCGTGCTGGAAGGCCCGGCCGACGTGCGAGGCCCCGAGGGCTGGGAGACAGTGCCGGCGGGATCGCTCATCTGCTTTCCCCGCGGTCCGGGCGGCGCGCACCAGGTCGCCAACCGTGGTGACTCGCATACCGCGCGGGTCCTGATGTGGTCAAGCGCCCAGGAGCCGGCGGTGGCGGTCTATCCGGACAGCGACAAGATCGGCGTCTGGCCCGGCAACGCCGACGATGAGTTGGTGCTGCGCAGAGCCGACGGCCACGTCGCCTACTTCGACGGCGAGCCCGAGACGTAGACCCCGGCCGGCGGCGGGCGCGACGAGAGCCGTCGCGCCCGCGAACCACTTAGCTCACAGTGCTTGCGAGCTCGTTGACCTGCGTCAGGCGGAAGCTGTTGCCCGATGGATCGCGGAACCCCGAGTCGATTCCGTACGGGCGCTCCTCCGGCGCCTCGGTGAACTCGATTCCGCGCTCGCGCAGCTCCTCGTAGCTCGCCTGGCAGTCGTCGGTCGTCAGGAACACGGTCCCGGCGAAGCCCTTGGCCATCAGCGCCTTGACCTGCTCCGCGGTGTCGGCGTCCATCACCGGTGGCCCGGGAATCGCCATCAGCGTGATCGCGATGTCGGGTTGACCCGCCGGGCCCACCGCCAGCCAGCGGAAGTTGCCCAGCTCGGGCAGGGTCACGTCGGAGCGGACCTCGAAGCCGAGCTTCTTGGTGTAGAAGGCGAGAGCCTCCTCCTGGTCATGCACCCACAGCTGCGCGGTTCCGATCTTGATCATCTTGGCTCCCTGGTTCGGAGTGACTGGGTGGCGCCAAAGCTAGTCCGGGCGCGCGCCGTTGTCTTCTCCAAAAGTGCTGCGTTGCGGGCGCCCATAGGCGCGCAGTACGCACGTCGGAACGAGCGCGTAATCCGACGGCGGCGGGAACGAGGTGCGGTAAGCGGTAGGCGAGGCTCCGAACGTGCGTGTGAAGCTGCTCGTGAACGAACCGACGCTCTGCAACCCGACCGAGAAGCAGACCTCGGCGACCGAGTTGTCGGTCGTCCGCAACAACGCGGCCGCGCGCTCGAGCCGCCGCGTCAGGAGATACGCGTGCGGGGTCTCGCCGAACGTCCGTCTGAACTCACGGATGAAGTGCGCCCGCGACAACCCGGCGGCGTGCGCGAGATCCTCCACGCCGAGCGGTTCGAAATAGCGCGCGTCCGCGAGGTCCTTTGCGCGCAGCAGGTGGCGTTCCGGCGGCACGAAGGTCACCGATTCAGTATCGCGCGTGTCAGGCGCCGGCAGCAGCGGCCATGATCGCCGCCGCTGTGCCTTCGCCGAGCACCGGGAGCACGGCAGCGAGGTCGTCGGCGGGCGGGCGGTCCTGCGTCAGCGCCGGAACCAGCGTCCGGACGGTCTGATGCAGCTCGCGGACCGGGTTCCCGGGCGTCCCGGGATCGCAGTCCAGCGCCTGGCAGGCGCACAGGAGCTCGGCGGCGACCACCCGCTCGAGCCGGTCAGTCGCGTCGAGCGCCATCAGCGCCGCGGTCATCCCCATCGAGACGTGGTCCTCCTGATTATCGGACGTCGGAATGCTGTCGACGCTGACCGGGTGAGCGAGCGCGCGCAGCTCGGCGACGAGCGCCGCGGCCGTGTACTGCACGACCATGTACCCGCTCGAAGTCCCGGCATCAGTCGTCAGAAAGGCGGGCAGCCGACCGTTGAGGCTCGGTGACAGAAGCCTGAACGTTCGCCGCTCCGAGATCGAACCGAGGTCGGCGAGCGCGAGACGCAGCGTGTCGAACGCGAGCGCGAGCGCCTGACCATGGAAGTTGCCCGCCGAGATCACCTCGGGCGGATCGTCGAACACCAGCGGGTTGTCAGTGACGGCGTTGAGATCGCCGCGCACGAGCTCAGAGAAGAAGCGCAGTGCCTCCCGCGCGGCGCCGTGGACCTGGGCAGCGCAGCGCAGCGAGTAGGCATCTTGAAGCCGCGCCGATCCGGGCCCGGCGATCCGGCTCGACCCCTGCAGCGCAGCGCGGATGTTGGCCGCGCTGGCGCCCTGTCCGACGAGCGGGCGGAGCCGATGAACGCGCTCCTCGAACGCCGGCAGCGCCCCTCGCAGGGCATCGACGGTCGCCGCCGCGACCAGGTCGATCGCGTCCAGGAGTCCTCTGACGCGGACCTCGAGCAACGCCCCGATCGCGCTCATGAAGTGCGTTCCGTTGATCAGCGCCAGTCCTTCCTTGCTGTCGAGCTCGAGCGGTTCGAGGTCGAGCTGGTGCAGCGCCTGGGCGCCCGTGATCACCGCGCCATCCCGATCCCGGACGCACCCTTCGCCGAGCAGCGGCAGGAACGCGTGCGCGGACGGTGCCAGATCGCCGCTGGCGCCCAGCGACCCGATGCGCGGGACGACCGGCACGTAGCCCGAATTCAGCAGCGCGACAAGACGCTGCACGATGACCGGCCTGACGCCCGAGTGGCCGAGCAGCAGGCCATTCGCGCGGATCGCGATCGCGCCCCGGACAATCTCATCGGGCAGCTCCGGGCCGGTCCCGGCGGCGTGGCTTCGCAACAGGTTGACCTGCAGGTGACGCTGGAAATCGGGCGCGACCATGTTGGACACGAGCGCCCCGAAACCGGTGCTGATCCCGTACACCGGCGTGCCGGTGGACAAGATCGCCTCGAGCACCTCGCGGTTGCGCTGGACCCGCTCCAGCGCCGGCGGCGCGACTCGCACGGACGCGCCCGCGGCGATCGCGGCGACGTCCGCCGCCGACAGCTCGCCGGTGAGCGTGACCGGGGCTGGCGCTGGATCTGGCATCAGTTGGACGTCATGGATGGCGGGCGGTGAGGATATCCCGACCGCGAGCGGGCACCGCCGAACGAGCCGCGCATCTCAGGCCGGCCGGCGCGTGCCGAACCGTGCGATCAGGCTGCGGTAAGCGCCGAACGACGGCTTGCGGACGTAGTCGTCGGTGAGCAGCCCGGTGGTCTGGGCGAACCCGGTCGCGGTCGAGATCGAGTCACGGAGGTCGAACCACCGGTAATCGGTGACGCCGTAGGTCTTCGCCGCGCCACGCACCGCGTCGACGATCTGCACGAGCGCGGCTCGCTGCTGCGTCGCGGTGACCACGCCCGGTGTCGTGTCATAGCCGCTCTCGGTGACCCACAGCGGCACGGTCGCGCCCAGACCTCCCAGCCGCATGAAGCAGCGGCGCATCGTCGCGAGCATCTCGACGGTCGCGTCGTGGAGGCTAGTCGCCGCGTGGAGCCCGGGATACAGCTCCGGGTAGTAGTCGACGCCGACGAATCCGAGCGCCTTGCGGAAGCTGCTTGGACCGCGCTCTGAGCGCGGTGAACATCGCCGCGTCGGTGGTCGGGTCAAAGCGATACGCGAACGTGAACCCGAACCGCAGCTGCCCAAAGCCGCGCCGCACCGCCTCCCGATGGGCGGCGATGATCCCTCGGATCAGCGCCTGCTCGGCGTCGGGGTAGGCGCCGTCGGAGGTGTTCGGCGAGAAGGCGACGTTGACCTCGTTGGTGATCGTCATCGCGATCACGTGGCGGTTCGGTCCAAACGTGTCGACCACCCGCCGGACGTAGCGAGTCCAGACGCCCATCTTTCCGCGCTCGGCGGCCGACGGGTGGTAGCGCACCTGGAGCTCGGTGTCGTAGCCGGCGCGCGTGTAGCGCTTGATGATCGCCTCGAAGCGGCGGATCCCCGCGTCGCCGTCTGACTCGAACAACCGGTTGACACGCAGGACGAGCTGCTTGCCCGGCGGCCTCAGGGCGCGCAGGGCGCGCAGCGCCTGTGCCTGGTTAACGGGCTTGGCGCTCTGCTGAGTGGTTCCGCTCGTCCCCGCCAGCTCCGGATCGATCCCGAACCGCAGCGTGCGGGCGGCCCGCAGCGGCCCGTGGACGTAGTTGGCCGAGCACGGAGCCGCCGGGGCCGCGCCCGCTGACCGGGCGGCCAGGGCCCGGCGACGGGAGCGCCGGCGCGGCCAGCGCCGCCGATCCGATCCCGACGCACCCGACCGCCGCGAGCGCGCTCGCGATCACCGTCACCTTGCGGGAGATCATCGTCCGGGCGCGGGCAACGCGAGCGCCGAGGGATGTCCGCTGTCGTGGAGCAGCTCGACCTCGACCGTTCGGGTCAGGGTGCCGGTGGCGCGATCCTCGCCGGTTCCCGGGTTGCGCGCATAACGGGGATGGGCGCCGGACGAGACCTGGAGCCTGATCCGGTGGCCGGTGGCGAACCGGTGCGCGATCGGCCACAGGTTGAACGCGACGTCCCAAGCTCCGTCCTCGCCGCGCGCAAAGCGCTCCGGCGCGATGCTGGCGAGCGCATCGCACACGTTGCGTGAGACGCCGTCCTCGTCGACGTCGCACACGCGCGCGAACAGGTCGAAGTAGTCCGAGTCGGCGCGCGCAAACAACTGGATGCGCACCGGCCCGATCGCTTCGACGTGCTGATCGAGCGGATCGGTGGTGAACACCAGCACGTCGGAGCGCGCCTCGAGCTTGCGGTTGTCGACCACCGCCTCGCGGGCGAGCAGGACCGGACCACCGACCGCCGGGGTGGGGTAGACCGGGTCGTAGCGGTAGCGGTCCGGGGGCACGTCGGCGCCCTCGGGCGCGCGAGTCCCGCAGGCGCCCGCCGGCGCCAAGCCACAGACGCCGCTCCTCGGTGCCGGGGGGTGGCCAGTCCGGGAAGTCCCGCCAGCCGCCACCCGAGCGCTCGCCGGTCACGTAGAGCCGGACGGGGTTGTCGCGCAGGAGCCGGTCATCGTCGAGCAGGTGCGCGCGCAGCCACGCGATCCCGTCACGGTGCGATGCGGCGGCGAGCCCGGGCGCGATATGGGTCCACGGCCCAATCCGAAGCTGTGGGTGATGCCCGGCAGCCCGTAGCGCTGCGTAATCCTCGAGCATCCACGGGAGCAGGATGTCGTACCAGCCGCCGACGAACTGGACCGGCGCTCGCACCTCCCCCACGCTGGTCGAATAGTCGCGCACAGTCCAGTAGTCGCTGTCGCGGGTGGATTCCGTCAACCCCTCGCGAAACCACGGCACCTGCGCGCCGAGCGCGCGCTCGTCCAAGTCTCCGAGCGGAAACTCGTCCATCAGCGCGCGAAGCTGACGCAGCGCGCGATTGATCGCGATCAGTGCGAACCGGCCTTCCTGAGTCGACACGAGCACCAGCCACGAGCCGGCGTTTTCGAGCGCGAGGCTGCCGCCCGCATATATCTGTCCGTAGAACTGCGAGGCGCTGACCTCGATCGCGAGCGCCGCCAGATCGTCGCCGGCCTCGGCTGCGACCGCCCACTGCACGAGTCCGAGGTAGCTCGGGCCGATCATCCCGATCCGATCGGAATGCCACGGCTGCGAGCGGATCCAGCGGAGCGTCGCAAGCCCATCGGCACGCTCGTCGAACGGCGCGAACGTCCCTTCGGATCCGAACGTCCCGCGGACGCTCTGGACCACGACCTGAAGTCCGCGCTCAGCGAGCAGGCGCCCGAACAGCAGCCCGACCGCCCGGTCGCGGCCGTACGGCGAGCGGACCAGCACGGTCGGCTGCGGGCGGCCACGATCATCGCGCCCGAACCAGCGGTCGGCGAGCAGCATCGCGCCGTCGTCCATCGGGACGCGCAGGTCGCGCTCGCAGATGACGTCGAGCGTCTGGGGCGCGATCAGCCGCATGCGCCGGGCGAGCAGCTGGCTGGGAAGGCTCATGGCGGATCAGGGTAGCCCCGATCCAGCGCCCGGACGCGAGCTAGGCCCCCGAGGTCAGGAGCGCGTCTGGCCGGCGTGGAGCATCTCGAGCGTCTTGGCGACCCGCCGCTCACGGGTCTCGTCGCGCTTGGCCTCCGTCACCCAGTTGGCGAACTCCTTGCGGTGCGTGTACGCCAGACCGTCATACGCGGCGCTCGCGTCGGGGTCACGCGCCAGCGCCTCGGCCAGCGCCGGCGGCAGCTCGACCGTACGCTCCGTCCGGTCGAGCTCCAGCGCGACCTGCACCTGGTCATCGGCGTCGACGCCCGCATGGCCACGTACGTCTTTGCTGAGCCCGAGCATATATTCGCCGCGCATCCGAACGACCGTGCTGCGCCACGTGTAGCCGTCGATCGTCGCCGCGACCGGAAAGCGCTTGGCGCCCTCCCCCACGGCTGCGACCTGGGCGTCGTCGAGGATGATCGCGACCCCGGGACCGCGCTTGGCGAGCGTTGTTGTGAACCTGATCGAGCCCATCGCGGCGTGAGCGGCACCGGAGCCTGCGCCCAGCTTAGCCATCGACAGGTGCTATATCGAGGGCCATGACCGAGCTAGTCACCCGCCCGCTGGGCGACTCGGGGCTGGATGTCTCGATCGTCGGCCTGGGCTGCAACAACTTTGGCCGGCGGCTCGACCTCGCCGGGACCCGAGCCGTCGTCGACGCCGCGATCGATCAGGGGATCACTTTCTTCGACACCGCCGACATCTACGGGCGTGGCGTCAGCGAGGAGTTCCTCGGCGAAATCCTCCAAGGCCGCCGCGACCGTGTGATCCTCGCGACCAAGGGCGGAATGAGCATGGGTGACGGCAAGGGTCCGCGCGGCTCGCGCGAGTATCTGCGCCAGGCGTTCGACGCCTCGCTCCTGCGACTGCGCATGGACGTGGTCGACTGCTACTGGTACCACGAGCCCGACGGCGTGACACCCATCGCCGAGACGCTCGAAACGCTGCACGAGTTCGTCACCGCGGGCAAGGCTCGCGCGATCGGCGCCTCGAACTTCACCGCCGCGCAGCTCGAAGCGGCCGACGCGGTCGCGCGGCAGACCGGCTTTACCCGCTTCTCGGCGGTGCAGAACGAGTACAACCTGCTCGTCCGCGACGCTGAGGACGAGGTGCTGCCCGCCTGCGAGCGGCTCGGAATCGGGTTCGTCCCGTTTTTTCCGCTCGCCTCGGGACTGTTGACGGGCAAGTACACCGCCGACCGGCCCGGGCCCGAGGGCGCGCGGCTGACCGGTCGGTCCGCGATCGCGACCGCCGCCCAGTTCGAGCTGATCGAGGCGTTGCGCCGCTACGCGGACGAACGCGGGGTGACGCTGGCCGAGGTCGCGATCGGGGCCCTCCTGACCCATGACGTGGTCAGCAGCGTGATCGCCGGCGCGATGAGGCCTGACCAGGTCACGACCAACGTCCGGGCCGCGCGCTGGGTCCCCGGCGACGACGATCTCGCAGCGCTCGCCGAGCTCCTCGCCGCGACGCCGGTCTAGCGCCCGCCGCTCGCCACGACGGGCCGCAGCAGGTCGGCACGCATCGGCTGCAGGAAGCGGCGTTCGCCCGGAGCAACGCCCGGCTCACCGAGCCGCGCCAGCGCGTCCCCCAGCTGCTCCTCGAGGGCGTCGAACACAGCGGCTCGCTCGGGGTCGACGCTGACCACGCGGGTACGCAGCGCGGCGATGCTCGAGATCGTCATCGCGACTTCGTACTCGACCGTCGTCTGGCGGAGCAGGCCGACGTCCGCAGCATCGCGGAGCGCGCGCTGTGCGGCCTCGCGAACCTCGACCTCATCCTCGACGATGCTCACCAGCTCGAAGTAGTCCCCCTCTGCCAGCGGCTCGACCACGTACACGACGCCGCCGGGGCGCAGGACCCGAGCGGCCTCGCCCAGCGCAACCGTCTGGTCGGCGGTTGGGACGTGGTGAAGCGTGCGCATGAACACGGCCGCGTCCATCGTCGCGTCCGCGAGCGGGAGGTCCTCGCCGCGCCCGACAAGGTACCGCGCACCCGAGCCGCCGTCGTGGGCGACCGCGGCCGCGAGCTGCCGCTCGGAGATCTCGACCCCGACCGCGCGGGCGCCTAGATCGACCAGCTCGCGCACCAGCCGGCCGCCGCCGCAGCCGATGTCGACCACATCCTTGCCCGTGGGCTCGACGAGCCGCTCGAGGATCGCCAGATCGGTGTCGACTGTGCGTGTCAAGCCGCCGCGGAGCTTAGCCGCACGCCAGCCGGCTAATGCATCGCGTTCATCGAGCTCATCGCGCTCATCGCGCCGTGGGAGCCCGGCACCACCAGCCCGGGCACCGAGCCCGGGACGGCGACGACCGCGATCGCGAGCACCAGCAGGATCGCCGCCGTGCCCCACGTCGCGATCCGGTGCCACGGAAGCGTCTTCTCAAGCGCGATCAGCGCCGCCACGAATGCCATCCACACCAGGCTCATGACGCCAAGCGCGAACAACGCCGCCATCAGCGCCCAGCAACAGCCCAAGCACCACCCAGCGTGGCGCGAGCCCATCTGCATCGAGCCGAGGCGCCCGTCGCGCCACGAGCCGAGGAGGAAGCCGACCGGACTGCGGCACTTGGACAGGCAGACGTTCTTGAGCGGCGTCACCTCGTACAGCGCCGCGACCGCGAGCACGCCACCCGCGAACCAGCGGCCGGCGCTGTGCCAGGCCAGAGCTGACCCGAACAGCTGGCGTCCGAGCTCGAACAGGCCATAGGCAACCAGCCCGGCCGCGCCCCACACAAACAGATACGCAGCGGTGAACAGCAGCGGCCGGCTGAGACCGTGACGCCGCGTCATCGTCGTGTAGAGGGCGGTCGTCGGCGCGAGCGACGGGAACATCATCGCCGCCATCATCACCACCCAGATGCCCAAGAACCAGCCGAGCGCGCCGAGCGCCGTGCCGGGTCCGGCGTCCATGCCCGCCATTCGATCGGCGGAGGACCACCACGCCAGCGCTGCGAGCGCCAGCAGCAGTGCTACGAGGCCAAGCCGCGCCCTGGCTGCGTCGAGTGCGGCTCCGAGCTGGCGCCGCTCCGTTCCGACCTGCGGCAGCGTGGCCGAGTCTGCGGCGCTCATCCCGACCAGGAGAACGGCGATCGGGAGAATGCGGAGTTGCCCTCGTACCGAATCCCGAACGCGTCGATCTTCGAGCGGATCGCGTGCGCCACGTTGAGCTCCGAGCCGGCAGGGTGCATTAGGTTGACCAGCTGCGCGGGCACACCGGTGGACGAGCCCAATGGCACGACGTCCTCGATCTCGAACTCGATCGCGTCACCGATCTTGACCGAGTGATGCACGCCGTCCTCCTGCACTGAGATGGGCGCCCGTTCGACCCCCAGGCTCTCGCCGATCAGCGGTCCGAGCGCCTGCATCGGTCCGCCGAGCGCGCCCGAGAACACGCCCCCGAGGGCCTGGGCCTGCTGATCGGAGGCCGCCGCGTCGATGAACACCCCGAGCCGCCAGTTCCCATCGCTCATCACCTTCGGTGTGTCCGCCACCGCGGCAACCGCGAGCCCGCTCACATCGGTCCCCTCGACTTCCCCGTCCTTGACGTTGAACACCAGCGTGACCTTGCAGCGGTCATAGGTGGCGCCGAACGAGAAAGAGGCGGTACACGGGCACACCGCCTCGCACGAGCAGGTCTCGAAATATGACCCTTCGATCTTCCAGGACATCCCCACTCCTCCGCGTTGCGGTACACGCCGATTCTGTTACACGCGACGATGCCCGTCAACCGGGCGCGCAGGCCCGAAATTTTGTGAGCGCGAGGCGTACGATGAATTGGCGGACAGGAGGTTGGTAGTTGGCGCATCACCGAGACGAGAGAGTGCTGGACGTCGGCCTGCAGTACCGACCGCTCGACCCGGTTCGCGTCCGAGTCACGCGGCGCGATCATCGCGTCACGGTCACCGACGATGGCGCCGCGGTTGCGAAAGCTGGACGCCCTGTCGGCTGGCACGAGGCGGCCGATCGTGTGAGCGATGAGATGGTGGTCAACGTCAGCCGCGGCGGCGTCGTCTCGTTGCCGGTCGTCCGGGTAGGCCCGGGCGAGGCGGAGATCGTTCGCCGGATCGCGGAGGCATCGCTCGCGCTCTACCAGGACCTGCTCGAAATTACCGATGCAGCGGGTTGAGGTGCTCGCGCAGTCGCAGCAGACGCGGCTGGGACTCGTCTGAGTCGATCAATACCGCGGTGCCCGGCCAGGCATGGCGCAGGTACCCGAGGTAGGCCTCGTACGAGCTGAGGTCGGGCTCGTAGATCCACGAGCCCGTGTTCCAGTAACGGGTCCGGCCGCCGACCGTGGAGACCCCGTCGAGTGGCTGGTGCGTGTGGGCGAACACGATCTTGTCCGTCTCCCGGGCCCAGCCAAGATTTCGCACGACCTGCTCGAACGCATTGACCGCGTGGCCGGCCGGGTCGCTCGCGCGGATCATCCTCGCCACCGTGTGGTTGGCGACCTCGCTCCCGCCGGGAGCGCCGGTCCGCTGGCGCCGCTCCGCCTCATAGGAGCGAGCGCCGTCGTAGCTTGCCGCGATCTCGGGGGCTTGCCCGCCGTGCTGGCGGCCGCCGTCGAACGCTTCCAGGCTCGAACCCAGCCAGCGGGCCGCGCGCTCGACGGCCCGGACGGGTGCAGCGCTCGTCCGCAGGGCGCGGGCCGTTCTTTGAAACACCTCGAACGCGCGCTGCTGCGCATGCGTCCCGTTTGGGAGCTGCGCGACCAGATAGAGGAGCGCGGTCAGGATCGTGATCGTCGCCTCGTAGTCGTCGACCGTCGGCTGGTGCTCCTTGCCGCCGACCGCGATCGCCCACAGGATGCGGCCGAGAACCTTCCCCGGGGCGGCTCCTGTGCGCCGCGCGTGGAAGTCGAGGTAGTGGCCGTGGGTGCACAGAACCCCGGCGAACGTGTACGTCGGGTACCGGATCTCGACCTCGACCCCGTCGAGACGTCGCTCGAGGAATCGCCGGAAGAAATCGATTCGGCGCAGCTCGCCGCCCAGCGTGTCCGGTGGCCGGCCGGTCGCCAGCTCGAGCTCGATCAGCGCCTCCTCCTCGCGCCTGACCAGATGATGGTCGTGATTGCCGGCCAGGAACACGAACCGTTTTCCCTGGAGCTTCTCGCGCATCACGTCGAACAGCGGATCGGCAGCCGTGAACGCGTCGCGCAACGACGAGAACAGAAAGTCGAACATGTCTCCGAGGAAGATCAGCTCGTCGACGTCGAGGTGGGGCTCGAGCAGCGCGATCGTGTCCCGGTCACTGAGGATGTCCTCGCCCGTCCAGGCCCCAAAGTGCGTGTCAGAGAGAACGAGCGCTCGCACTCGGGTGCTCCAGCCGATCAGTGCAACCCTGCAAGCCACCACCCCCACGTGAATCGAAGGAGCGCCATCTTCTCAGCTTTGCGGGCCATCCGGGATGTCGCCGGCGGCCTTCAAGCGGAATCCGCGCCTGCGCCCGGCGGCTCTGATCGCGCCTGTACTGCAGTCGGTGGACCGACCTCGATCGGCTACTGTTCGGCCTCCGGGGAACCGCGGCAAGGGTGGTGGCGGCGGGGCGATATTGCTCGATCGATGAACTACCGCTCCATGAACCAGACGACCGGCGCCGGGGCCAGTGGAGGCTGGCAATCGTGATCACCGCAGAGGAGATCGGGAGCGTCGCAGTGTTCGCCTCGTTGAGCGAGGCCGAGCGCGAGCAGATCTGCCGCGCGGCTGCCGACGTGCGGTTGGTGCAGGGGGATTACGCGGCCCACGAAGGTGACGAGCGCGCGCTGTTCGCCGTGATCGAGGGGCGGATCGAGCCGGTCCGGACGGTGGATGGCGTTGATCGCGTTTTGGGTGAGCGTCTTGTCGGGGATATTTTCGGCGAGGTGCCGATCGTATTGGGGACGGTGTTCCCGGTCGGCTTTCGCGCGGCCGAGCCGACGCGCGTGATGCGACTCGAGCCGCGGGACTATCACGCGCTGGCTGCGGCGGTGCCCGAGGTCAGCAAGCAGGTTGGCAACCTCGCCAACTACCGGATGGGCGGCACGCGCGGATTGTCCGGGCTCGCCGCTGAGCAGCGTCCGCCCCGGGCGGTTGTGGTTGGGAGCCGGTCCGATGCGCAGACAACGGCGTTGCGGCATTTCTTGGATCGCAATCAGGTGTCGTTCACGTGGGTCTCAGACGAGTCAGAAGGCGCGGAGCAGACGTGGGGCGGACCGTTGCCCCCGAGTGGGGATTGGCCGGTGGTCCGGCTCGTGGACGGCAAGACGGTCGTGCGCCCGCGGTTGCGGAGGGTGGCGGAGTTGCTCCGGCTGGGGACCGAGCCCGAGCACGCGGCTTATGACGCGGTGATCGTGGGCGCGGGACCGGCGGGGCTGGCGGCCGCCGTGTACGGCGCGTCGGAGGGATTGGCGACGATCGTGGTCGAGCGCGAAGCGCCCGGCGGCCAAGCCGGGACCTCGTCACGGATCGAGAACTACCTCGGCTTCCCGTCCGGAGTCTCCGGCGCTGAACTCGCCAGCCGCGCCTTATCCCAAGCCCGACGCCTCGGCGCCGAGATCCTCGTCACCCGCTCGATCTCACGCATCGACGTCGCGACCCGCCAGGTCCACCTGGACGACGGGGACGTGATCGCCACCAAAACGATCATCCTCGCGTGCGGCGTCAGCTGGCGGCAAATGAACACCGACGGCTTTGATCGCCTCGTCGGCAAAGGGATCTACTACGGCGCCGCGCGCTCGGAAGCCCCGGCCACCCATGGCCTCGACGTTCACATCATCGGCGCCGGCAACTCCGCCGCGCAAGCCGCGATGTACTTCTCCACCCACGCCCGCACGGTCACGATCCTCTGCCGCGGCGACGACCTGAAGAAAAGCATGAGCCAATACCTCATCGACCAGCTCAAAACCCGCCCCAACATCCACATCGCACTCCAAAGCCAAGTCACCGCCAGCCACGGCGACAGCACCCTGCAACAGATCACCATCCGCAATAACCACACGAACGAAACCCAAACCGTCAACTCCGCCGCCCTGTTCATCTTCATCGGTGCCGACGCCCAGACCGACTGGCTCCCCGCCGAAATCGCGCTGGACAAACGCGGCTACGTACTGACCGGCACTGACATGCGCACCGCCGGCCACTGGACCCAGAGCCGCGACCCCTACCTCCTCGAAACCAGCATCCCCGGCGTCTTCGCCTGTGGCGACGTCCGCTACAGCCCCATCAAACGCGTCGCCGCCGCCGTCGGCGAAGGCAGCATGACGATCGCCTTCGTCCACCAATACCTCAGAGACCCCGACATCGACTGGTCCGCGATCAAGGGCGGCCGCGGCCGGGTGCAACCCGCCCTGGCAAGGTGATCGACCAGACGCGGGTCTGGACCGCCGACCTCGAAGCCGGGGCCGGCGCCGAGCGGTTCATGCACGGCTGACTCCGGGTCAGGCGACGTCGGTCACCGTCGGGCTGTCGAGGGCGCCGATCAGCGCCTCGGTCTCGACCTCGAACACGGCGTGCGGCGTCCCGGCCGCACACCACACCGTCTCAAAGCGGCGCAGCGACACGTCGACCACTGTCTCGAGCGCGTTGTCGTGACCCAGCGGCGGGATGCCGCCGATCGCGAACCCGGTCGCCGCCCGGGCCTGGTCGGCGTTCGCCGGCTTGAGGCCGAGCCGCTTGTTGTCGACCCGCCGGTCGCCGGCGCACAGCACCATCACCGGCGCCTGGTCTCGGACGAACACCAGGGATTTGACGATCTGGCCCACGTCGGCGCCGACCGCCGCCGCGGCCTCGCCGGCGGTGCGGGCCGAGTCGGTCAGCGTCACCACGTCGACCTCGAGGCCCTGCTCGCTCAGCCGCTGCCTCACCCGCTCCGCGGTGGGATGCATGCCGCGCACCTTAGTGCCCGGCGGCCGCCATCGCGGTCGCGGCTGTGAGCGGCACCAAGCCCCGATCGCCGTGGCTACGATCCCGGGATGGCTGGGTCAACACAGGCCAGCCGCGCCGCACGCCTGGGGTTCGCAACCCTGCTGTGCCTTGGCCTCGCCGCCAGCGGCAGTCCGGCGCAGATCACGGCGCATACGCGTACGCGTCGTAGCGTGGCCGCCCAATACCTCGCGATCGCGAAGGCCGGCAACCGCCGGCTCGACCATGACTTCGACCGCCTCCACGGACCGGATCGACATGATCTGCGGCGGTCCCGAGCCGACCTGCGCGACATTGCGGCCGCCGAGCACTTCTTCGATCGCCGGCTCCTGCGGATCAAGTTCCGGCCCCGCGTCGAGCGGACCGCGCGCTCGCTGTACAGGTCCAACCAGCGGCGTGCGATGCTGACGATGACGGCCGCCGGCTCGTCGTCACTGCCGGCGGTGCGCGCCTACGAATCGCTGCTCAACGCCGCCAACAGACCCGTCGAGCGTGCCGTCAGGACCCTCCGGCGCGAACTCGGGCTCCCTCCCCCGCCGTCGAGCTGAGAAGCGGCTCGCGGCCCGGCAGTCGGCCGGGAACGGTCTCAGGCGATTGGCGGCCCGGCCCGGCAGTCACCTGCGCACGCCGTCAGACACTGGGCGGCGCCGCCGGGTTCGCGTGGCTCGAGCGCCGCGCGACGAACCCGACGATCAACAGGATGATGATCGCGCCGATGATTGCGCCGATGATCCCCCCGAAGTCGAGCACCTTCGTGTCGCCGATGCCCAGGCCGACGGTGAAGATCAGATAGCCGAGGGCGGCGCCCCCAAAGCCAATCAGGAGCGAGATGCCCCACGACTTCGGTCCCGACATGTGCCGAAAGACGTCCCCCGGCGTCAGGATGCGGGCGACAACCCCTGCGATGAACGCGGTGATGACGGCGCCGATCACGTAACGGCCCTCCTAATCGTTGGCGGGTCCGAAAACCAGCCGAGACCCGGTCAGTGAGGGAGTGTAGGCCCGCGCCTGACCCTGTCCAAGCGCGAAGCGGCGATTGCACCAGCCGCGCTTGCCGCCCACGGATCGATGCGAACATAGCCGCGTGGCGCACATCGTCGCATCCAGGCTTTCGTACGCACATCCCGGCGGTGACCTTCTGTTCTCCGACGTGTCGTTCCGCATCTCGAGCGGGGAGCACGTTGGCCTCGTGGGCGCCAACGGAGTCGGCAAGAGCACTCTCCTCAAGGTCCTCGCGGGCGAGTTGAGCGCGGTCGAGGGCGAGACCTCGGCCGGTGGGATCGTCGGCTACATGCCCCAGGACGTGGGGCTCGCCGATGACCAGCGCAGCGTGCGGGAGCTCCTGCTGTCGCTCGCGCCACGCGCCGTCGCCGAGGCCGGGCGCCGCATGCTCAGCTATGACGCGCAGCTCGAAGCGGGCGATCCCGATGCCGGGATCAAGCTCGGTGCGGCGATCGCCGATTGGTCGGCACTGGGCGGCTATGAGCTCGAAGGGCAATGGGACGCTGCCTGCCGGCGGATCGTGCGGGCGCCGTTTGGCGAGCTCGCCGATCGTCCCGCGGCCACACTGTCCGGCGGCGAGCGCAAGCAGCTCGTGCTCGACGTCCTGTTCTCCTCCGATGCTGACGTCCTGCTGCTGGACGAGCCAGACAACTTCCTCGATGTGCCCGCCAAGCTCGAGCTCGAGCAGCGGATCCGCGCCTCGAAGAAGACGGTCCTGATGATCTCCCACGATCGCGCGGTTCTGTCGCGCGCGGTCAATTCGATCGTGACCCTCGAGGGCAACGGCGCCTGGGTCCACGGCGGCTCTTACGCGAACTATCCCGAGGCGCGCGAGGAGCGCCAGCGGCGCCTCGGCGACGCAGTGCGGCGCTGGCAGGACGAGGAGCGCCGGCTGTTCGGGTTGATGAAGAGGCTCAAGGAGCGAGCGCGCTACTCGAGCGATTGGGCCAAGCGAGCTGACGCCGCCGAGACGCGCTGGCGCCGCTTTCGCGATGAGGGTCCCCCTCCGGCTCCGGTCACCGACTTCGCGATCAAGGTCCGGATGCGTGGGGGTGACTCGGCTCGCCGGGTGCTCGACCTGCGGTCGGTTGGCATCACCGAGCTGGTGTCGCCGTTCGCCGATGAGATTCACTTCGGCGAGCGGGTGGGCGTGATCGGCCCGAACGGGTCGGGGAAGAGCCAACTGATCCGGATGCTGGCCGGTGAACGCCCGCCGGATCTCGGTGAGCTTGTGGTCGGGCCCCGCGTCTCCCCCGGGCTCTTCACCCAGACTCAGTCGCGCGGCGATCTGCGCGGCCGGGTCGTGCTCGAGGTTGTCCTGATCCGCGTCGGCGGTGGCGGGGTCCAGGCGGCGATGGGGGCGCTGGCCCGCTACGGCCTGGCCGAGGCGGCTCGGCGCTCGTATGACGTCCTCAGCGGCGGCGAGAAGGCCCGGCTCGAGGTGCTGGTACTCGAGCTCGAGGGCCACAACCTGCTGCTGCTCGACGAGCCGACCGACAACCTCGACATCGACTCGTCCGAAGCGCTGGAGCGAGCCCTGGAGACGTTCGAGGGAACGGTCGTGGCCGTCTCCCACGATCGCGCGTTCCTGCGCACAATGGATCGCTTCCTGATGGTGCTGCACGACGGCTCGGTGCTGGCGCTGCCTTCCTATGACTCGGCGCTCGACGCCTTGACTGACCCCGGCAACGCCGCGCAGATGCCGCTCGTCAAGGTTCTGTAGTTCGCACCGACCCTCGGTCGCCGACATCCGCCCGAGGTCAGGCGTCGGCGAGCACGGTCTCCACGTTCGCGCGATGAACCGCCTCGTAGGGCGCGAAGTAGGTGACCGCCCCCGCGCGCAGGGACTCGCCGATCAGCTCGCGCAGACTCGCATCCCGCAAGCCCGCGTCCGTCCTGCACCGTTGCAGCGCCCGGATGTACTGCTCGGTGGCGCCGATCAGATCTGGACCGTATCCACCGGCAGCGATGACTTCAGGGTCGCCGTGGTTGGGGAGGATGTGCTCCGGCGCCAAGTCCCGGAGCCGCTCGAGGTTCGTGAGATGCGACGGGAACCTCTCGGGCTCGTCGACATATGTCACCGTGTCCTCCATCGTGTCCCCACACAACAGCAGGCGGCGGTCGGGCCACCACACCACGGTCGCATCGTCACTGTGAATGTCGGTGTGGATCAGCTCGAGCGTGATCGTCCCGATCGTAAGCTGCCGGCGTCCGTCGAACGTCGTCGTTGGCAGCAACAGCGGGTTGATCGCGGGCGGGCCTTCGTGTGTCCCGGCCTCGATCGCCCCTTTGAATCGGGCCAGCAGCTCGGCCGTCCGTCTCGACGCGATGATCTCGCACTCGCCGAACGCCGCCGTCCCGGCCACGTGATCCAGATGCCAGTGGCTGAGAACCACCGTGAACCTCCGGACGCCGCGGGCCTCCAGCGAGGTCCGGACATATCGCGCATGCTCGACCGACACGTGCGTGTCATAGACCATCGCCTGGTCATCGCAGACCACCGCGTAGCTCGCGATTCCCAGTGACAGGGCGCCGTCGTCGACCCAGTTCGGTCCGTCGGCGAAGCGGTAACCGTCGACCCGTCCGTCGTAGAACGCGAGCACTCCGTCGGCGGGCTCGAGCAGGCGCATCTGGTGCACGGCATCGAGCCTAACGGTCCGCCGCCCGTTCGGACGTCTACAGCGGGCTGGTCAGAGGGCAGCAAACGGCCCCGGGGCGGCAAACGGGCCCGGAGCAGGTCCCGGGCCCTTCGCCGAAGCCGATCCGCGATGCGTCGCTAGGCGGTGACCAGTTCGCGCTCTTCCGCGCTGTCGGCGCCGGAAACGCCGGTCGTAACCGTGCGATACCAGACCGGAACCGCCGCCAGCGTCCGATCGCGCAGCGACGGCGCCGCGGCATACGCGACCATCGACAAGGCCCGCATCCGCATGTTCGCCAGCAGATGATCGGTTCCCTCAGACCCGTCGGTCGCCGTCTGACCGTCGCTCAGCGACATCGCTGCGGCGGCCGTTCCCTCGATCTCGCCGACCAGCACCCTGCCCGTCAGCGGCGGCGCGCCCCAACCGTCGATCGTGTCGGTGTCGGCTGCATTGGCGAGACGGATGCGATACGTGTTGGCGGAAAACATTTGCTGACCTCCTAGAGAGCGGATCGACTTCGTGGCAGTAGAAGACCACCGCCCGCTGACATCCGGCAGACCTCCCGCTGACATTCCGGCCGCCTCCGCGTCAGCGGGCGATCGGGGCCGCCTCGTCAGCCTCTGGGAGCGATCTGCTCCGCGGGTACAAACCGCGGCTGCTGCTCGTCGGCGCGGCCCACGCCCCGGGGTGTGCCGGTGGACGATCGCCGGACGGTGTCCTCGACCGACAGCTGCCGGCCCTCGGCGACGTAGGTTGCGTACTTGCTTCCGAGCGCTTCCTTGGCACCGGCAAGCGCGTGCTCCTCGATCGCGGTGACCGACTCCCAGGGGGGCGCCCCGATCTGCTCGTGCAGTGCCTCCGACGCGCCGGCCAGTCGCGCTGCGTCGGTCCACCGACCTTCGCTGGCAGCCTGCGCCGCCAGGCCCGCGAGTGCCTCCGCGACGATGAACTGATCTCCGACGTGGCGGGCAAGCGCGAGGCAATCGAGAAAGCCACGGCGAGCCGCTTCGTGATGGTGGCGCGCCAGCAAGAGCCAGGCGTAGTCCATCAGGGGCTCGACGAGACGGCGGTCGTCGCCGTGTTTTAGGCGGAGCTCGAGCGCCTCGTCGAGACGTCGCTCGGACTCCTCGAGCCGCCCGTGGACGAGCTCGTACCACCCCTGTTCGGCAAGTGCCCACGCGGCCCCGTACGGATCCTCCGCTGAGCGATAGAGCGCGAGCGCCTCAGCGGTTAGGGCGTGCGCGCGATCCCACGCCTGGGTGCGCTCGCACGCGCCAGCGGACGTCAGCAGCGCGTCGGCGATCAGCATCGGATCGTCGACGCCACGCGCGGCCGCCACGGCCGCGTCGCAGACGAGCACCGCATCACTGTCGGCCACGAGTACCGCGCGCCGGCCGAGCGCGGTCAGGGCGGCGGCCTCGACCGAGGACTCCCGCGCCTCGCGTGCAACCGATAGCGCTGCCTCGAGCTGATCCTTGGCCTCGGCGAACAGCCCTTGAGAGAGCGCCAGCATGCCGCTCCAGTACAGACCCGTCGCCCGGCGCGCAGCCGGCAGCGCCCCCGGGCGGGCGTCGAGCGCCTGGATCAGCCAGCCCCGGACCTCATAGGTGTGCGCGTCCCACGGGAGCGCGCGCGCGAACGCCACCGCCACACGCAACGCCTGCTCGATTTCGCCCGCGCGGAGCAGGCGCTCGAACGCCAATCGAACGTTGCCCCGCTCCTGCGCAAGGCGGTCAAGCCACTCGCGCTGGTCCCTTCCTTCCGCGTGGTCGGCCGCGTTCTCGCAGTAGCCGAGAAAGTACCGAGCGTGTCGCGCCTCGAGAGTCGCGATGTCCTCGTGTTCGCCGGCTCGCTCGGCGGCGAACTCGCGGACCGTGTCAAGCATCCGCAGGCGCGGCTGTCCGTCACGACCGGCGTCGGCGCGCAACAACGAGCTCGTGTCGAGCAGCGTCGACACGAGCTCCTCGAGGCCGCGGTCCAGCTCACCGCAGACCGCATGCGCCGCCTCGAGCGAGGCGCCACCCTCGAAAACCGTCAGCCGCCCGAGGAGCTCCTGTTCGGGCTCGTCCACTGCCTCCCAGGACCACTCGAGCGTCGCGCGCAGTGACCGGTGCCGTGCCGGCAGGTCGCGTGCCCCGCCGGTGAGAAGCTCGAGCCGGCGCTCGAGTCGTTCAAGCAGGGCCGGCAGCGGGAGCAGCCGCGCACGGTCGGCAGCCAGCTCGATCGCGAGTGGCAGGCCGTCCACGCGCGCGCAGATTGCGTTGACGACCGTCTCGCCATCGTCGACCGCGCGCCCGCCTCGCACGGCCTGGACGCGCCTGACGAACAGCGCCGCCGCGTCCGGCGTCGGCAGCGGCTCGACCGCGTAGATGTGCTCAGCGCTCAACCGCAGCGGCCCGCGGCTCGTGGCAAGGACGGTCAGATTTGCCACCGCGGCCAGCAGTTCACCGACCTCGCCGGCGTCATCGAGGTAGCGATCCAATCCATCGAGCAACAGGAGCGCGGTGGCGCCGCGTGTCATCGCGGCCATCCGCGCGCCCAGCTCCGCGGGCGTCGCGGCTATGACCCCGAGGGCCGACGCCGCCTCGGCCACGAGCACACCTGGGTTCTCAACCCCGTCGAGGCTGACGTACACCGCCCCGGCGGGGAAGGCGTTCGCGATCGCGCGCGCCGCCTCCACCGCTAGGCGCGTCTTGCCGACGCCACCGGGGCCAACCAGCGTGACGAGCCGCAGGTCTGGGCGCGTCAGCAGTTGTCCGATCGCGGTCACGTCGCCCGCGCGGCCGATCGTCTCGTTGGCCGGCGCCGGCAGCTGACCGCCGAGTCCCACGCTCGATCGCTCGGCGTTGAGCGCGGCGTCGTGCGCCAGGATCATGTGCTCGAGGCGCCGCAGCTCCGGCCCCGGTTCGATTCCAAGCTCGTCCACGAGCAGTTGCCGTGCCTTACGCATCGTCTCCAACGCTTCCGCCTGGCGGCCCGACCGGTACAGCGCAACCATCAACTGACCGCGCAGTCGCTCGCGCAGCGGATGCTCGGCGACCAGCGCCTGGAGCTCACCGACGAGGTCCTCGGCTCCCCCGGCGGCCAGGTCCGCGGCCAGGCGTTCCTCGATCGCCTCCACGCGCAGCTCCTGCAGCCGCACGATCTCGCGCTGCGCGAACTCATCAAAGCGGTAATCCGCCAGCGGCTCTCCACGCCACAGCGCGAGGGCCGTTTGCAGATCGGACGCGGCTCGCTCGTGATCTTCCTGGCCGAGCGCCACCCTCGCGCGCCGCAGAAGGTCCTCGAAGCGACGGGAATCGACTGCCATCGGATCGATGTCGAGCGCGTAGCCGGGCGGTCGGTGGCGCAACATCGATCCACCGCTGCCCAGCCGCCGGCGCAGCCGCGAGATCTGCTTCTGCAGGGCCTGCATCGCGCCGCCGGGCGGTCGCTCTCCCCACAGCCCCTCGACGAGTTCGTCGGCGGACACCGCGTCCGGAGCTCGGAGCGCGAGCATCGCGAACAGCTTCCCCTGCTTCGCACCTTCGAACTGAACGACCTCGCCGGAGATCTCCACCTCGAGGTGCCCGAGCAATCTGACATCGATCGGCGAATCCAAGGCTTCCCCGCGATCGAAAATTAGCTGCTGATCGGCGTGCCGTCGAGCGTCGGGTCTGTCCCAGCGATCTAGACCGCCGCCGGTAGCACCTCGGCGCCGTGATCGGGAGGAGCACCGTAGGCGTAGACGAGCAGTTCCTCGTCGCCCTCGTTGACCGTTTGAAGCGGCGTCTGCGCCTGCACGTGGACAACGCCCTCGGTCGGAACTACATGGCGCGTGGGCGGCTCGCCGAGATACATCGTCATCTGACCGGCGAGCACGACGAACGTCTCCTCCTGCTCGGCGTGCACATGACGACGCCCCTTCGCCCCGGGCTCGTAGCGCCAGAAGTTGGCACGGCTGCGCTCGAAGCCGACCAGATCCTGGAGCTCGGCTACGTGCCGCGCAGGCTCACCGGGGTCGTGCGGACGCGTGAGCCACGCGAGTTGCTCCGGCAAGACGATCGAGAAACCCACGCCGCCACCATACTGCGCGCCCTGCGATGCGATTAGTTCGGGGAGCTGCGATGGTCTCCAGAGGCGATGTCACTTCATCTGTTCGCGGGACTGCGCGTACGGGACTTCCAGCTCGCCCGGCCATGGTACGAGCGCCTGCTGGGGGAGCCGGCCTTCTTCCCGCACGCCACCGAGGCCGTTTGGACGCTCGCCGAGGACCGGTCGATCTACATCGTTGAGCACGCCGAGGGTGCGGGCAACTCGGTCGTGACGGTGTTCCTCGACGATCTGGACGCGGAGGTGGCGGCGATCTCCGTCCGCGGCCTCGAGCCCGACGAGCGGGAGACGTACTCAAACGGCGTACGTAAGGTGATCTATCGCGATCGCGACGGCAACGAGGTCGCCTTCGCCGGAGCGCCGCTGCAATCGGGCTCATAGCCGGCTTCCGTGCGGACAGCATTGCGCCGCCGTCACGGCCGAAACGCGAACGGGTGCAACGAGAGGGAGCGGTGGCCGAGCATGACGATGACCGGACACTGCCTGTGCGGAGCGATCAGCTATCTACGCGACCACCGGGACCGAGAACGGGAACGAGCGCGAGCGCCTGTTCTGCGGCGACTGTGGCTCGCCGATGTTCACGATGCTCGCCGAGCAACCGGAGATCGCGATCGTCAAGGCGGGAACGCTCGATGATCGCTCGGGGTTTGCCCCGACCGCCGAGATCTGGTGCCAGAGGGCCCACGAGTGGGTGGACACGAGTCAGAACCGCGTCCGCTTCGAAGGCGACCTTGCGCTTGGCTAGCAACCCTCGCTGGCGCCCGGCCGGGAGTCCGAAGCGCACCGCCCCCACTCAGGAGGTGGTCGCGGAGACGGTCGCCGGCTGGCTTGCGGGCGGAGGCGGCGTCTCGCCGGTCGTCGCGGCCGCCGGCGCATGCTGGACGAAGTCCTTCGGTCGGATCAAGATGACCGCGGCGACGGCCGCGACGATCGCGATGACCGCGGCGATCAACAGCAGCTCGTTGGTGGCGGTCGCGTAGCGGGCGGCGACCGTGAGCGCACCGGCGCCATCGAGTTTGGACGCGAAGATGGTGCCGAGCGCCGCGATCGAGGTGGCGATGCCGACCTGGCGAAAGGTGGTGTTGATCCCGGACGCCATGCCGGCGTTGCGCGGCTCCACGACGCCGACCGCGGTGGATGCGAGTGGCGGGTTCACCATCCCGCTCCCGAGCCCGGCGACGACGAATCCGGGGATCAGGTGGGTCCATGAAGAGTCGGCGGTGAGCCCGCGCATCAGCAGCAGGCCGATGCCGACCAGCAGCAGGCCGGGGCCGATCAGCCAGCGAACGGGCATGCGCGCCGACAGCCGACCAGCGGGAATCGCGGTCAGCAGCGAACCGCCGGTGATCAGCGCCAGCCGCCAGCCGGACCCGAGCGCGGAGTAGTGAAGCGCGCTCTGGAGGTAGACGACGAGGTAGAGCAGCATCGCGTACAGCGACCCGTTGATCCCGAAGGCGGCGATCGAACCGCCGACGAAGGTCGGCTTGCGAAACAGCGAGAGGTCGAACATCGGCTCGCGCACCACCCGCTCGGCGAGCGGGAAGGCGACCAGCGCCACCGCGGCCACGGTCAGGGCACCGACGACGCGCCCACTGCCCCAGCCGCTGTGGCTCGACTCGATCAGCCCGTAGACCAGCGCGGTCAGGCCGACGGTGAACAGCGCAAAGCCGGCGAGGTCGATCCGGCGCGCGTGCGACGGCCGGAACTCCTGGACCCGCGTCAAGGTGATCAAGATCGCCACCGCGCCGATCGGCAGGTTGACGTAGAAGATCCAATGCCAGCTCAGTCCGGTCGTGAGCAGTCCACCGAGCAGCGGCCCGAGTGCCGTAGCCGCCGCGGCGACCGCCCCCCAGACGCCGAGCGCGACGCCGCGCTCGCGTCCGTGGAACGTCTGTGCCAGCAGTGCGAGCGAGGTGGAGAACACGGCCGCCCCTCCCACGCCCTGCAGCACGCGGCAGAGGATCAACATCAGCGCTGAGGACGCCAGGCCGCACAGCAGCGAGCCGACGGTGAAGATCGTCAGACCGCCGGCGAACACGCTCCGGCGGCCGAGGATGTCGGCCAGTGAACCGGTCGGCAGCAGCAGTGCCGCGAGTGACAGGGAATACGCATCGACCGTCCATTGCACGTCTGAGAGGGTCGTGTGCAGGTCGCTGCGAATGCTCGGCAGTGCCACGACGACGATCGTGATGTCGACGAGCAGCATGAAGGTGCCGAGCGAGACGGCGAGCAGTGTCCAGTTCTTGTGAGCGGTATCGCTTGAGGTCATGGCTGCACCTTAACACAACGTCTTGTTTTCGCAAGTACTTGTTATCCCAAGCCCTTGCCAAGCGCGCTACAGTTGCTCGCGTGACGGGACCGATGAGCAGGCCAGATCCGGAGCGCTGGTCGCAGCGGCTCACGCACGTCCTGTGGGAGACCTACGCGCGCGTGATCCTGCTCGCCGACGCCGAGTTCGCGGGCTCCGAACTGTCGCTCCCGGCCATCGGTGCACTCGACATGATCGCTACGTGGCCGGGATCGACGGTCGCCGAGATGTCACGACAGTCGCCCAAGACCCCGCAGGCCATCAGCCAGGTGGTCGCCCGGCTCGAGCGCCTCGGCTACGTCGAGCGCCGCCTCGGATCCGGCCGCGGCGTCGGCCTCTACATCACCGAGGCGGGCGCGACGGCTCGGGCGGAGGGCCACCGCCACGAGGATCGGCTCGCGCAACAGGTGCGCGATGCGCTCGGCGACGAGCTCCACGCTGACCTCGAGCGATTGCTCGACCAGGCCCGTGTTCGCCTCAGCCAGCCGCCGACGGCCGAGGACGTCGACCGCACGCCCTCCGCGTCACCGGGCCAGCGCCGCGCTGGCGCCGCCTAACTCCCGGGCGCGCGTATATTCGGCTGCGCCGAGCGGCCGATTCCGTACCAGGGGACCAACCAGGGCGTCCACGGGCGCGACCGGTCGCTGGCAGCCAGACCCTGATTGGACGGCTCGGCCCTGATGTCACACGCAACCGACGGAGGAACTGATGAGCTCGACTAGTGACTACGACGTGATCGTTCTAGGCGGCGGCGCCCCCGGCGAGCACTGCGCCGCGGCGCTCGCCGCGCGCGGGCAGCGCGTCGCGATCGTCGAGCGGGAGCTGGTCGGCGGCGAATGCTCGTACTGGGCATGCATTCCCTCGAAGTCGCTGCTGCGCCCGGGCGAGGCGGTGCACGGAGCGCGCGAGGCCGCGGCAACTGCCCAAGTCGACGTCCAGGCGGCGCTCGCCTGGCGCGACTTCATGGTCTCCAACCACACCGACACCGGCCAGGAGCGCTGGTTGGCCGACCGCGGGATCGACCTCATACGCGGCAACGGTCGGCTGGCGGGCACCGGGGCGGTCGAGGTCGATGGCGATCGCCACACCGCCCAGCACGTCGTCGTGGCGACCGGTGCAGCTGCGTTCGTCCCTCCGGTCCCGGGACTGCGCGAGCTCGAGGGCGTCTGGGGCACGCGTGAGGCGACCAGCATGGAGGAGGTGCCGCGGCGTCTGCTCGTGCTGGGCGGCGGGCCCGCAGGGGTCGAACTCGCGCAGGTCGTGCGACGGCTGGGGGGCGAGGCGGTGGTCGTCGAGGGCGCAGACCGCGTGCTCGCCCGCGAGCCCGCGCCGTTGGGTGACGCGCTCGGTGAGGCGCTGCGCAAGGACGGGATCGAGCTGATGGTCGGGACGCACGCCACCGGTGCGCGGCGAGACGGCGACGACTACGTCCTCGAGCTCGACGGCGGAAGCGACGTCCGGGGGGACCGGCTGCTGGTGGCAACCGGACGGCGGCCGCGCGTCGAGGGAATCGGCCTCGAGACGGTCGGCGTGGAGGCCAACCCCCACGGCATCAAGGTCGACGAGCACCTGCGCGCCGGCGAGCGCCTGTGGGCGATCGGTGATGTCAACGGGATCTGGCCACTGACCCACGTGGGCGAATACGAGGGTGACATCGTCGCCCTCAACATCGTCGGCAACACGCGTCCCGCGAACTACGAGGCCGTCCCACGCGTCACCTACACCGATCCCCAGGCGGCGTCCGTGGGCGCGGTCGAGGCGCAGTACAGCGGCACGGCGCTGTTGTCCGAAGTGCCGAAGACCGCGACCTACACGCACGCTTACGCTGACTCGAATGGATTCCTGACGCTGCTCTCGGACGGCGAGCGGCTGACGGGCGCCTACGCTCTGGGGCCGGAGGCCGGTGAGTGGATGCAGCAGGCCACGCTCGCGATCCGCGCACACGTACCGGTCGAGATCGTGGCTGACACGATCCAGCCGTTCCCGAGCTTCTCGGGGATCTACGACACCGCGGTGATGGAGCTCCTGATGGCGATCGAGGACAAGCCGCGGCCCGTCAGGCCGATGCAGCACCAGATGGCAAGCATGACTTGATGGCGAGCACGGGTGAGCCGTGGGCGGATCGTCGAAGCTGAGCGCGGACGATGATCATCGCCGCCATGTCCCAGCAGCTCCCCGGCGTCCTGCACACCCTCGAGCCGACGCTCAACCAGTACGGCTATCTGGCCGTGTTCGGCCTCGTCCTGATCGAGGACTTCGGCGTCCCCGTCCCGGGCGAAACCGTCCTGATCCTCGGTGCCGTATACGCGGGAACCGGGCGCCTCAGCATCGTGCTCGTCGCGCTGCTCGGGTTCCTGGGCGCCATGCTCGGCGACAACATCGGGTTCGCGATCGGCCACTTCGGCGGCCGCCGCCTGATCGAACGGTACGGCCACTACGTGTTCCTGACACCCGAGCGCTTCGACCAGGCCAGCCGCTTCTTCGACCGCCACGGCGGCAAGATCATCATCGTGGCGCGGTTCATCGAGGGCCTGCGTCAGGCGAACGGCATCATTGCCGGCACGAGCGGCATGCACTGGTCGCGATTCCTGGTCTTCAACGCGATCGGCGCCGCCCTCTGGGTTGCCGTCTGGACGAGCATTGGCTACTTCTCGGGCAGCAACATCGACACGATCTACAACACCGCGGCGCGCTACAGCACCTATCTCGCGATCGCGGTCGGCGTGCTACTGCTCGCATACATCGCGCGGCGCATCGTGCGCGCTCGCCGAGCCCGCGCCGACCGGGCGGACTGAAGACGGGCGACGGCGGCTCAGTCAGAATCTTCGAGCGCCGCTCGCAGATAGCGATCGGGCGCCTCGAGGAAGCCGCGGGCAAGTCTGACGGCCTGGAGATCGTCATAGTCGCAGCGACTCACGCCCCGCTCGTCGAGCTCATAGATGCGCGCGTCCGGACAGGCCAGCACGATCGGAGAGTGGGTCGCGATGACGAACTGCGCGCCGGCCCGCGCGGCTCGCACCACGATCGCCAACAGGGCGAGAGCGCCGCTCACCGACAGCGCCGCCTCGGGCTCGTCAAGCAGGTAGAGACTCTCGCCGCCGAACCGGCCTTCGGCGAGCGCGAGAAACGATTCGCCGTGCGACTGCTCGTGCAACGGCACATCGCCGTACAGCGAGCGGTCCGGCGCAAAACGATCCCCGCTGTCGACGAATTCCGCGATCTTGAAGAAGCTCTCGGCGCGGAGAAAGTACCCCTCGCGCGGCCTCGTGCCGGACAGAACCGGCGCCAGGGCTTCGTCGAAGACCGGTCGCGGTACCGCCGGGAGCTCTCCGAGTCGCGTGAGTTCGCCCCCCTCGGACGCGAAGCCCATTGCCCTGGCAATCGCCTCGATCAAGGTCGACTTCCCGGCACCGTTCTCGCCCGACAGCACGGTGACCGGACAATCGAGATCTAGCTGCGCCACCGCCGCCATTGCCGGCAGATCGAACGGAAATCCCTCTGCGGAGCGATCTGCGCGCCACCGGAGCCCGAGCACGTACGGCCCGGACCCGAAGTTCCGAGCATCACGTCGGCGAGCCACGAAGGGACGGTACCGGCTAGCGACCTGTGCCCGGTCGCCGGCCGGGCCACCGCAAATACGAGCTCACCGCGACACCGCGGCATCGCGCAGCGCCGCCGCCACGGTCTGCGCCTCGGGCCTGGCGACGCCGGGGAGACGGGCGAGCAACAGTCGCCGGCGCTCGACGGAGCCGTCACCGACCTCGACGACCCGCACGTCGGGTGGCAGCGCCGTCACGAGCACGTCGGGGACGGTGGTGATCGCCGCCCCGCTCGCCACGAGCCGGAGCTTGGTCAGCCAATCGCGCACGATGTAGGGCGCGTCCGCCCGGGCAGCCGGGTCGGGCCACACGCCGAGCAGTCGCTCCTCTCCCTCCGAGCGGGCCGTGACCCAGCGCTCGCCGGCCAGCTCTGCCACGCTTGCGCGCGTTCGCCCGGCCAGGCGGTGGCTGGCGCCGACGGCGACCCGCAGGGGCCCTTCGGCCAGGACCTCGATCTCGAGCGCCGGCTCGCGGTCGTCGGGTTCGGGGTGTCCGGAGACACCGGCGAGGAGCGCGAGGTCGAGGGTGCCGGCGCGCAGGGCGCGCGTGAGCACGGCGCTCGTGCCCTCGCGCAGGGCGAGCACGATGTCAGGACGATCACGCGCGAGCCGCCCAAGCGCGCGCGGCACGAGACCCGCGGCCGCACTCGCGAACGCTCCCAGCCGGACGGGTCGCAGCCGAGCCGCGTCCGCGTCGTTGAGCTCGCGCTCGGCGTCCTCCATCGCCTCCAGCGCGGCGGCGCCGTGGCGCAGCAGCACCTCGCCGGCGTCGGTGAGTCGGACGCCCCGGCGCTCGCGGATCACGAGCGTATGACCCGCCGCCGCCTCCAGCGCCGCCATGCGCTTGGAGATCGCGGACTGCGTGTAGCCGAGCTCGGCCGCGGCGGCGGTGAACGAACCGCGCTGAACCACCGCGCGCAGGACGCGGAGGTCTCCGAGCGAATATTCAGGCATGCCGGTTGAGCATGATAGACATTCCTAACAGTCGCTGACGGCATGCCACGTGCGAGCTACGATCGAGCCATGCCCACCTCAGACCTCACCGTCTCAACGCTTGACGGGAGCGCCATGTCGGCGTTCGTGGCTTGGCCCGACGGCGATCGACGGTGGCCCGCCGCCGTCGTGCTCGGTGAGCTCTTCGGGCTCACCGACGTTCAGCGCGACGCCGCCGAGCGCGTGGCCGCGATGGGGTACGTGGCGATCGCCCCCGATCTGCTGCATCGCCGGGCGCCTGACGGCCCGCTTCCAGAGAACGACGAGGGTCGCCGGCGGGGCCTCGCTCTGATCGGCGAGCTCACGCGCCTCGAACTCGTCAGTGACGTGCGCGATGCGCTCGACGCGGCCCGTGACCGACCCGCCGCCGACCCGGCAGCCCCATCGATCGCGCTCGGAATGTCGTTCGGTGGGCACGTTGCGATCCTCGCCGCCGCACGGCTCGATCTACCCGCCTGCGTAGCCATGTACGCGGGTTGGCTCGCCGAGACCGAGATCGCCGCCTCACGGCCCGAGCCGACCGGCAGCCTCCCGCTCGCGGGCCGCCTGATGATCCTCGCCGGCGAGGCTGACCCGATGGTCCCGATCTCGGACATCGACGCGGTCCGCACCTGGCACCCCGAGGCAGAGGTCATCACCTACCCGGGCATCGGGCACCGGTTCTGCTCGGTTGGCCGCCCGGGCTATGACGCGCAAGCCGCGGCGGACGCGTGGGCGCGCGTGGCGCAGTTCCTGGCCTAACACACGCTGCCGCCGGCCCGGCGGCGTTGGCCCACGGGATGTGGATATTGCTCTTGATCGCCGCCGGGCGATCAATCTAGACTGCGCCAGCCCGCCACGCGGGAGGAGATTTCAAGGTACGGCGTACCCATCTGTTGGGATGCCTCTGAGGGGAGGACCGATGGCTGCAGTGTCGACAGGCGAGGAATTCGTCGAGCACACGACGACGCTCGCGCTCGAGGAGAAGTCGAAGCTCGTCAAATCGCTACGGCGCTTTGACATGGTGTTTTTCACCGTCTGCGCGCTGGTGGGCCTCGACACGCTGGGGACGGTCGCGTCCAACGGCCCGCAGGGGTTCCTGTGGCTGGTCGTGTTGGCCGCCGTATTCGTCTTGCCGTACGCACTGGTGATGGCCGAAGTGGGCGCCGCGTTCACCCAGGAGGGCGGCCCCTACGAGTGGACCAAGCTCGCCTTCAGCCGCCTTCAGGGGGCGATCGCCGCGGTCCTCTACTGGGTCACGAACCCACTCTGGGTCGGTGGTTCGCTGGCGTTCATCGCCACGGCCGCATGGAGCGACAACTTCTCGCACATCTCCTCGGGCTCGTTCTGGGACTACACGTTCAAGCTGTTGTTCATCTGGTTCTCGATCGGCGCCGCGATCATCTCGCTCCGGCGTGGGAAGTGGATCCCGAACGCCGGCGCCTTCCTGCGCGTGTTCGTGCTCGGGTTCTTCGTGGTCACCGCGGTGATCTACGGGATCGACCACGGTGTCCACGGCTTCCCCGTCACGGAGTTCAAGCCGACCGGCGTCGTGTTCTTCGCGCTCGTCCCCTTGCTGCTGTTCAACTACGTCGGCTTCGAGCTTCAGAACGCGGCCGCGGAGGAGATGCAAGACCCACAGCGCGACGTCCCGCTCTCGGTGGTCCGCAGCGGCGTCATCGGCGTGCTGATGTACGTGCTTCCGATGCTCGGGATCCTGCTCGTCCTGCCGGGCAACGCACTTAGCGGGATCGGCAGCTTCCTGGACGCGGTGACGGTCGTGTTCACCGTCTATGGCGGCGCCGCGCACGTATTGCGGGACGTGATGGCGATCTGCTTCATCGGGGCGGTGATGACTTCGGGCGCGGTGTGGATGATGGGCTCGGACCGGATCCTCGCCGTGGCGGCCTACGACGGCGCATTCCACCCCTTCTTCGCGCGCTTTAACCGGACCTTCGGCACCCCGGTCCGTGTCAACACGATGTCGGGGATCTTCGCGAGCATCTTCATGGTCGTCGCGGTGGCAGCGTTCAACGGTGGGACCAACTCGAAGTTCGTCGTCGTGCTCGACATCGCGATCTCGACGACGCTGCTCTCCTACCTCTGGATCTTCCCCGCGGCGCTGAAACTTCGCTACAGCCATGGCCATGTCCACCGTCCGTACGTCGTACCCGGCGGGAAGCTCGGGATGTGGCTCTGCACCGTGCTGATCACGGTCGGCGTGGCGCTCGGCTCTTGGGTAGCCGTCTTTCCCGGGACGCTCGAGCATCTATTCGGACTCAACTACGACTTTCAGGGCACGTGGGGCGTCAGCCGCGGCACGTTCGAAGCGCTCACGCTGGGGACGCTTGCGGTCATCGTGCTGCTGGCGGTGGTCGGCTATGCCACCGGCCGTGGTGTCCGTGAGAAGCAGGCGGTCGACATTCCGATCGCTGACAACCAGGACTCTGAGATCGCAGCGATCACGTAGGGCTGCGCGTCAGCCGGTCGCCGGCGACGGATGCACGCGGCTGCCTAGTGCTGCTCGAACGTGTAGCGAGACTGGGCTCGCAGCGCGGCGACGCCGCCGACGATCGCGTCCGGCGAGGACGCCTGGTTTGCCCACAGTGACCAGTAGGGGATGGTCTTGCTGTCCGGGCCGAAGCTGGCGCGGTCAAGCTTGATCCTGACCGGCAGCGGGACCGCGTCCCCGATGACCACGGCCTCTCCGACGTCGAGGGTCGGAAGCACGTCGGCCACTCCCGCGAACGCCCCTGGGACGAGTTGGACGATCGACTCGTGGTCCTGGTCGTTGCTCAGCCTCAGGATCACGAAGTTGTTGCACTGGCTCAGCACAGTCTCGTTGAGCTCGCTGGGACGTTGGCTGACGACCGCAAGGCAGACGCCGTACTTCCGTCCCTCCTTCGCGATCGTCTCGAACCGTCGCATCGCCGCCGCGTGCATCGGCGACTGCCCCTCTCCGTCGCGAAGGTAGACGTGCGCCTCGTCGCAGACCAGGCAGACCGGCGTTCGCAGCGCCGGCTCGGTCCAGAACTGGATGTCATAGATCAGCCGTGCGAGCAGACCAGCCACGAGCGGCGTGAGCGATGTCGGGACCTCTGAGATGTCGATCGCCTTGATGCCTGGGGGCCGCGTGCCGGCCCGCAGCAGCTTGACCGCCGTCTGTGAAAGCCATTCAGCGCTCTGCGCGCTCTCTGGGGTCTGGAACACGAACGCAAACCGCGGATCGGCTTGGCGTGCCTCCAGCCGCGTGATCAGCCCACGCAGCTTGCCGGCGTAGGGACCGGGCACCACCTTGCCGCTCGGCTGAAGCACGATCTGCTCGACTTCGTCACGTTCCGCCAGCTGGATCAACTCGTCGAGCCGGTAGGGGACCGGCGAGTCGACGGTCACCGTCGCCATTGTGTTGTAGCTGCCGGCCATCCCCAGCGACGAACGCTTCAGCGCCTCGATGCGATGGATCAGCCAGAGACGCTGGTCGGCCGCGTGCGGGTCGTCCTCGTTGAGCACGATCATCGCGAGTTCGTCGATCTCAAACAGCCAGTACGGCAGATGAAGCACGTCGACAGCGTCTTGCGGCAGGTCCGATGCGCCCGCAACGCGCAGGCGCGTCGCGATGCCGGCATCGGCGAGCGGGCCGTACTCCCCGTGCAGGTCGAGCACGACCAAGTTGGCGCTCTGCAGACGCGCGGCCCGCTCCATCAGGAGCGCGACCGCCCAGCTCTTGCCGGCCCCGCTGTTTCCGAGAATCGCCAGGTGCCGCTGGAAGAGGCGGTTCCCATCGGCGACCGCCTTCGCACCATCCTCATTTGCGTAGCGGCCGAGGATCAAGCGCTCCTCGGGCGACACTCCGTCGGCGACGCTGGCCATGAACTGGCTCAGGTGCTCGCCTTCGACCAGGAAGCACTTGGCTCGGATGCGCGGTTGATGAGCCGTTCCCAGGCGAAACGTTCCGCCGCCACCGGGCGAGGGATAGAAGGCGCCGACCGGCATGATGTGGGCGATCACACGATCGAGGTCCTCCGAGCAGTGCAGACGATCGATGATTCCCAAGAGGAAGCCATCGCCGGCGTGAAGCGCGACCAGGGCCGAGACACTCGCCCGCTCCACCGCCCCCTCGTCGGTCAGGGTGACGAGGAGTCGCCCGGAATCCACGCTCGTGACCCGTCCAAGGACCGGCCCGCTGTCCAGGGAGCGCGACGTCGGCGCCTGGCGCAGATAGGTGCGGTCGCCGCGCACGTGCGCGTCGTCGTGCACACGAGCCGTCGGCGCCTCGGCGACGCGAAGTTCCGACACCGCGTTTGAGAGCGGGAGATCCCGGCTGGCGACCGCTTCGTAGTTGGACATGCCCGGGTTCATCGGCGACCGAAGCACGCCCCATTAGAGAATCGGGGAAGACCGGACAAACCAGTCGCCCCCGGACGGCGGTACTACAAGCGTGAGACGAGTTCGGAGACGATTTCAGCGGCGGGCTGCGGCTGTTTGGCGAGCGCGACGCTCTGTCCGGCCCATTGGGATAGCGCCTCGATCTCACCGGTCGTTCCGACCATCGGAGGTGCCGGGGAGTATCGAAGGATGGGGTCGCCCGAGGCGAAGTGCGCGATCACCTCGCCCTCTTTCGGTCGGCTACCCAGTGGCGGTCTGCCGGCGGCCTCCCACATCTCGGCCGTCGAGTTGTGCAGCGCGCGGTGCGGCGCGTCCGGCCATCCCACGTCATAAAGGTCGGGGTACCACTCGGCATCGGTTTCGTTCGCGGCCATCAGGTGATGCCGGTACTCCTCGTGGATCGGCATCTCAACGGCTAACAGGAACCGCGTGCCCAGCAGCGCGGCCTGCGCGCCGAGGGCGAACACGGCCGCTACTCCGCGGGCGTCGCCAATCCCGCCCGCGGCGATAACCGGCACCGGTGCCACCGCGTCCACTACCGCCGGTACCAAGGGGAGCGTCGCCACGCCACCCCACACGTGCCCGCCGGCCTCCCAGCCCTGGGCGACGATGATGTCCACTCCACATCCGGCTGCGCGCCGCGCTTCCTCCGCACTCCCAACCGTGTGCATAAGCGAGCCCTCCGGCGTCATGCACTGAGTCGACATAGCTGGAGGGATCGCCCCAGATGAGCGATACGACCCGCAGCCCGGCCGCGAGGGCCTGATCGACTCGACCGTGCTGATCGGCGAACAGGACGAAGTTGCCGGCAAAGGGCCGGTCGGTGAGGGCTGCGGTTTCGCGAACCACGTCTCCGGCGTCATCGGCCCACGACAATCCCAGGCTGCCGAGGCCGCCGGCGTTCGAGACCGCGGCGGGGAGGCGGGGATCTGCAGCCAGGGGCGCCTCGACGATCGGGTGGTCAATCCCCAGCAGCTCGCATACCGGCGTGTGGGCATTCATTGGGATGGCCCCCTTTCTGGCGCCCGCGGCGCCGGTTGACTAGGCTGACTGTGGACCCGAGAGGGTCCGATGGCGCCCGGGTTAGCACTGGTCTACACCCGTGCGGACCGGGGTCCGGACCCGTGGACCACCGGGCGCGAGTCGACAGGTCGGCGACCATTGTTCTCGTCACTCCTCAACCATGGACAGGAGCAGATCATGCGCAGCGACATCGTCCCCGGCGGCACCTTCCCCGACTACGAGTTACCCGACCACGAGAACGTTTCTCGAAAGCTCAGCGAGATCCAGGGCGACGACCCCCTGATCCTAACGCTCGCCCGCGGCAACTACTGCCCCAAGGAGCACCAGCAGCACCTCGAGCTCGCCGCCAACTATCCCAAGATCGCGGTGTCCTACACGCAGGTCGCCACGATCTCGACCGACACCCACCACTCCAGCCAGGAGTTCCGCGCGTCGACCGGCGCCCAATGGCCCTTCCTCTCCGACCCGGACCGGACCGTCCAGAAGGACCTCGAAATCCAGGAGTACACCGACCCCGAGCACGACCCGATGATTCCCCACACCCTCGTGCTCAAGCCCGGACTGGTCATTCACAGCATCTACAACGGCTACTGGTTCTGGGGCCGTCCCTCGTTCGTGGATCTCTGGCACGACCTACGGACCGTGAACGCCGAGATCCGCCCCGACTGGGATCTGAGCAAGCCCGGGCTGCGGGAAGCGTGGGACGCGGGCGACTACTCGCCGTTTCACGGCTGGGACAAGCGCTCGCCCGGTTCGATGCCGTCGTCTTACCATTCCTAACGCCCAGCCCGTTCGGCAGTCCGTGGGCACGTTGCTGTCGGTCAACGTCGGCATGCCGAAGAACGTGCCCTGGGACGGAAAGAACGTTTTCACCGGCGTATTCAAGGATCCCGTCAGCGGGAAACGCCGGGTCAGCAAGCTGAACATCGACGGTGACGGCCAAGGCGATCGGGCGGGGCACGGCGGCGAGCAGCGCGCCGTGTTCGTCTACCAGATGGACTCCTATCACTACTGGGAACGCGAGCTCGGCCGAGACGATTTCGTCTATGGACAGTTTGGTGAGAACTTCACCGTCGATGGACTTGGTGACGACGAGGTCTGCATCGGTGACCGCTACCAGATCGGCACGGTCACTTTCGAGGTGACGCAACCCCGGGTCACCTGTTACCGCGTCGGGATCCGGATGAACGATCCGCGGATCCCCGCCCTGCTCGTTTCACACCATCGCCCGGGCTTCTACTTCCGCGTGCTCGAGACCGGCGAGGTACAGGCCGGGGACGAGATCATCAAGCTTGCGTCCGGCCCCGAACAGATGCCGATCGCCGAGGCCGATGCCCTTTTGTACCTACCTGGGCACCCGCGCCAGCAGCTCCTGCGAGCGCTCCGGATTCCTGCCCTCAGCCCCGGCTGGCAGGGCTCGTTCCGAGCGTTGCTCGACGAAGAACCCGGTGGCGGCAATGCCGGACTTGCGGTGACGAGCCCGCCTCCGGCCTGGCCCGGTTTCCGTCAGCTGGTCGTTGCCGCAATCACGCGCGAGAGCGAGTCGGTGATCTCCATCCGCCTCGATGACCCGCACGGCGCATCATTACCGGCCCCCCGCCCGGGCCAGTACCTCACGCTGCGGGTCCAGCCCGACGCCAAGCAGAGGTCACTGCTGCGCAACTACTCCCTCTCCGGACCGCCCGATGCCGGCTACTACCGAATCGCGGTCAAGCACGAACACGATGGCGCCGCCAGCGGTTATCTGCACACCCGGCTCGCCGTCGGCGACCAACTCGACATCGCGGCGCCGCGTGGCACTTTCATCCTCGACCGGACCGATGCACCCGTGCTGCTGATCAGCGCCGGGATCGGTGCCACGCCGGTTCTCGCCATGCTTCAGGCGCTGGCGGAGGAGCATTCCGATCGCGAGATCTGGTGGTTGCACGGCACGCGTAACCGGCGCCAACACTCGTTCGCCGCCGAGGCCCGCGGTCTCCTCGCCTCGCTTCCGAACACGCATAGCCACGTGTACTACAGCCGTCCCGACTGCGGATGATCTCCAGGGTCGTGACTTCGACAGTGCGGGCCGTCTCAGCGGATCGGTGCTCGCCGAACTCGACCCGCCCCGCGATGCCGAGGCATACCTGTGCGGCCCCACACCGTTCATGGACGAGATCAGCGCCGGCCTGGCGGCGCTGGGGATCGACGCCTCCCGCATCCATACCGAGCCGTTCGGGCCCGCGCCGGGTCTGACACCGGGCATCGCAGCAGCACCCGCGCGAACGCCCCACCCACCCACCGGCCAGGCTGGAACCGGCCCCACGATCGAGTTCGCCCGCAGCAACCTCGCAATCCCATGGAGCGCCGATTACACCAGCCTGCTCGAACTCGCGGAGGCATGCGACGTGCCCGTCCGCTGGTCGTGCCGGACCGGCGTCTGCCACACCTGCGAAACAACCCTCATCGCCGGCGACGTCGGGTACAGCCCGGATCCGGTGGAACCACCGCCCGAGGGCAGCGCATTGATCTGCTGCTCACAGCCACGCGAAGATCTAGTGCTCGACCTGTGAGGGGAGCCAGGTGAATCGGTCAGCCGCCTGATTACGGCCCGGCGTCCTCAGAAGAACGGGTTACCGTGCTCGATCCAGAACTCGTCGCCGTCGGGATTCGGGCTCTGCTTGACGTCGTAGCCCTGGCCGCGGAGGTACTCGGATCGAGCTTCTCGATAATCGAAGCGCAGTTAGGGCCGAGGTAGCGGTCGAGCCAGTCGAAAATGCGGGCGTCGCGGGTCGCGCCGGCGAGCGGCTGGCAATGCCCACCGGAGCCGCCAGCGGAGCTGAAGGAGAACAGCTCCTTGCTGCACGACAACCGGTCGTAGAGCGGTCGTGATTGCCCGGGCCAGAACTGCTCGTCCTGGCCGTCGGTGATTAGCAGCGGCGTGGTGAGCTGACTGACCTCGCCGTCTATCCGATAGTCGCCGATCGACGCATAGAGCTCGAATGGCGACTCATGGTTGCCTCCGTACGGCTGGCCCCGAAACCGCAGTGTCGCAGCCGTCGCGGGCGTGAACAGCGACACATCTGCATTTCGCGGTCAAACGTGCCCGTTCCCCTTCGCGCAGCGGCTTGCGCATCGCGTCCGGCAGCGGCCTCAGCCAGCTGCTGCAGACGTCAACGACCCCCGGATCGACGGCGGCTGCCGCGAGCCGGTGTTCGAAGGCCAGCGCGATTGGCACCCAGTAGCCGCCCTGGCTGACGCCGATCACGACGACCCTGTCGGGATCGGTGTCGGGGCGATCAAGAAGGTGATCGAGCACCGGGGTGAGGACGGCCTCCCAGTCGGGGCGAAAGTGCATTCCCTGCTCGGCGAGCGTCGACTGCTGGCCGGGACCGTCGAACGTCATCCAGTGATACCCGCGCTCGCTGGCCGCCGCGCCGCCGTGGACCCACATTTGGGATGTCGCGGCGTCGCTGCCGATGTTGATGATCACCACCGGCCCGGCTCTCCCACGGCCGCGCCCGGGGCTCGGAAGAACCATCCCGGCAGCGTCCGTCCCGTAGGGGATCGAGAGGCGCACGCCGGCCGGAGCGGTGAGATCGACGATCTGATCCCAGCACGCACGCTGCCGGCGCCACAGCTCGCGCGCCTGCTCCGGCTCGGAACACTGCTCGGCGCGGTACAAGGCGGTCGCGAGGTACGTTGCCGCCCGACGGTAGTGCGCCAGCGCGCTCGTGCGTCTTCGGTCCCGCTCGCGTCCTGAGCGAAGCCGATCGCCACGGCGGCTGTCGCGGCCCATTCGTCGACCAGCGATCAGCGTCACCATCGGGAATCCGCTCGGCAGTTCCCAGCAGCTCCCCGAAATCGGCCGCCTACCGGTAGACGGAGCGAGGCGAGGTCCAGTCCGTACTGGAAGTCGTCGTCGGCGAAGCACCGGCTCCGCTCATGACCGTGCGCCAGCCGTGTCGGTGACCGCGGCGGTGCGCTTCGCGGCCCAGATCACGAGGACGATCGGGATCGCCCAGTTGAAATCAGGTTGGCGCGGTGCGTGTCGAGCGCGCCGGCGAACACGTGCGCCGGCACCATCGCAGCGAACAGCGCTGCCCACATCGTGGTCAGCCGACGGTTGATCGGCTTGAACCGCGGCGAGGACCAGAGCTCGCGCGGGACCGACTCACGCGCGTACTGCTCGGTGAACGGCACCACGAGCAGCGAACCGAACGCAATCGTTGACAGGATGGCGGCGGCGATCGCACGCGCGTAACGGGCGACGAACTCGATCGTCCCGGGGTCGGCTTGGAAGGCGACCACCGTGAAGCCGGCGAACGCGAGCACGGCGCCGAGCTCGAGCACCTTGGCGCCGCCGGTGCGGATCGCGCGTGCGGCGATCACCACCGATGCCAGCAGCGCGCCCAGCGCAGCGACTTGAGCGTCGAGTGCTGGGCCAGGAGCGTGAACACGATCCATGGGATGAAGGCGAGGTAGATCCCCCGCCTGGTCCAGCGGTCTGACCTTTGGCGAGGGCTCGAAACGGTTGTCGATGACATGCGGTTCTCCTGTGACGGTCGAAATGAGGGCTCGCCGGGCCGGGCGGGCACTCTGCTGATGACCGACAGGCTCGCGCCGAATGTGCGCCATGTCTTGAGTAGTCGACTACTGCATTTCGCGAGCCGCCACGAATGCCCGGGGACCGCCGCAGCGGCGCGTTCGTCGTGTGGACTCAGGCCCGCTCTAAAGTGCCCCGGGATTGCGGGGTCAGGGTCACTCTCAAACCATGGCGAGGCGCGCGCCGGGTGGCCGCTGGTGGTCCGCGCGGAGGAACTGGCCGAGATTGAGCAGGTTCTGGCCGAGGGTTGCGCGGCGTTGGTCTTAGCTGCGGCCCGACCCCCCGGAGACCGGAGGCAGTCGTCCGCGCCGGCCGTCATCCTCAGTAGTCGCCCTTGAACGGTTCAGTAGCCGCGTACCGAAGACCCGCGCGCGCATGGTTGGGAATCTGCATCAGCTAGTCGGTGGCCGACGGTGGCGTGATCCTGTGCGTGCTTGGCGGAGTTTCCGGCTGGGGGGTGTTCGGCAGGCGCCGGAGTCGCGTGGCCTTCACCCTCGCGAGCTTTCTTCGCAGGCGTATGTACTGCTTTTGTTGTTCGGGCGTTCGCTTTGGCCATGGTGCGCAAGATTGATGCGCTCGAGCGGATCGTGCTTGAGGTCGTACATCTCCCACTGGCTCGGAACCTGGTTCGGAGGCAACAGCGCATTCGCGCACTTCGGGCTGCCGCGGGTCCCGCGATAGCAGTCTCGACGCCACGCCTTCACGCTGTGATCAGCTTGTAGTGGGTGATGGGCGCGGGTGTAGGCCAGCTGGCCACGGCCGCGAGCCTACGCCGACGCGAGAGCAGCAGTCGCGAACGCCAGCGTCCGCGCCGGTAACTCCGCGCAGGGGTTTTTGGCGCCCGCGATGAGTTTCCGAAGTGGGTCGGGTCCCTATGCGTCGTTAGCGCAAGACGAGGAGGCTCACGATGACCGTCATCATCACCGCTTTTGACCGGTCGCCCGATGGCGGCGCGGGCCTGGCGCGCGATACGCGCGTCCGCTGGGCGCTCGAAGAGGTGGGCCAACGCTACGAGGTGCGCCTTGTTTCGCAGCGTGCGAAGCAGGAACCCGCGCATCTGCGCCTTCATCCTTTCGGCCTGATTCCGACCTATGAGGAAGGCGATCTTGCCCTGTTCGAGACAGGCGCGATCGTCTTGCACATCGCCGAGCACCATGCGGGCCTGTTCCCGGACGATCCCAACGCGCGAGCGCGGGCCATCACCTGGATGTTTGCCGCGCTGAACACCGTGGAGCCGCCGATCCTCGAACTGGTGACCGCCAAGATCTTGGAGGGGGACAGGCCCTGGGCCGACGAGCGCCTGCCTCTGGTCAAAGACCGCATTCGCGATCGTTTGGTCTTGCTCTCTGCCCGCTTGGGCGATGCCGACTGGCTCGATGGGGCGTTCAGCGCGGGCGACCTCATGATGGTGTCGGTGTTGCTCAGGCTGAGGCCCTCGGGCCTTCTGGACGAGTCTCCGAAACTGGCGGCCTATGTGGCCCGCGGCGAAGCGCGGCCTGCATATAAACGGGCTTTCGCCGCCCAATGGGCCATCAACGCCGCTAGTCCACAAGCTGGCTGACAAAGTTCGGCACCGGGCGGCCGCCGTCCCGGGAGTTGGCGGTGGCGGGCATCGCGCCGGGCGACCGGACGGCTGGCTTGCGCGAGACGCGATTTCGCGCTGGTGCGCTGTGGCTGACAGGAAGCTAGCCGTGCTTGGGGGCGGTCTGGGCGAGCGCTTCCTCCAGTGCGCCCTTGCCGCCGGGCTTGCCGGTAATCGCCAGCTCCGGGGACCAGGTGGGGACGCGGCCGACGAGCGCTGCGGCGCGCTTGCGGCCCGCGACCTCGATCGGTGCACGCTGACGGAGCTGAGCGAGCAGCCGGGTGCTGTACTGCTGTGGTGACTCCTCAGGCGCGATCGCGGGTCGATCGAACTCGAAGAACTCGACCCGCACCTGCGGGCGTGCTCTGGGGAATCGCGGGATCGCGACGGTGCCGTTGCACGCAACCCCGACGATCGTCGCTTCCGGCACCGCCCGCGCCATGTAGCCGACGCCGCTGCGGGCCCGCAGCGCTCGGCCGAGCGAGCGTGTGCCCTCGGGGTAGATCCCGATACATGCGCCGTTGCGGAGCTCCTCGATCGCGCGGTCGAGCGCTCCGCTGTCGCCGGACCCACGCTCGATCGGGATTTGGCCCATCCCGGTCAGGACCGCGCCGAGCAACTTGTTCTTCCACATCGAGGACTTCGCCAAGGCCCGGATCTGCCGGCGGGGCATCGCCGCGATCCCGGTCGCGACGGTGTCCCAGTAGCTGTCGTGGTCGCCGACGAGCAGCAGCGGCCCCTCCATCGGCAGCAGCTCGAGGCCGGTGACTTGCAAGCGGCCCCACCAAACAACACCAGGAGTGGAGGCGGTCATCACACCGCGATACGCCGGGCTGATGGACTCGATGCGATCCGACATCGCCCCCGCAGGCTACCCGGACAGCCGCTACGAAGCTGAGCGTCCGCTCGTGCCCGCTGGTGGTGCGCGTGCTCGGTGGGGTCGGTAGACCCAGGCCATCGCGTCGTCATCGAAGCAACGGCGTGGGACGAGGCATCGCTGCCTGCGTCGCGTCGGTTCCATGGTGATCAATCAGGGACCGATCTGCGCTCCCTCGGGTCCACGGCCGACGTTGTCAGGCGCCCGATGAACAATGGGATCTGCGCCACCGCTTAGCCAGGGCGTCGAGCCGGTGGTACCGTGGTCAGCCCTGAGGCGCGGCGCGGAGTAACGGTTGCTAGAGCTCTATTCCAGAAGCGACACGGCGGGCACGATCGTGCACTGCTCGCTTGAGTTCGCGAACGCGCCACACAAGCTGGTTCTGGTCACGCACGGCGAGGATGACAGCGTGACCCCGAGCGACTACCTCCGGCTCAACCCAAACGGCACCGTCCCGACGCTGATCGATGGTGACGTCGTGCTGTACGAGACCGTCGCGATCCTCGAGTACCTCGTTGAGCAGTTGACCGGGCTGGGCCCGCGCGCGGGCGAGCCCGGGCGACCAGAGCTCCACTTCTGGCTCGGGTGGCTGACCAATAACCTGATGTCCACCTTCTATCGGTGGTTCAAGGCGGATGAGATGATCGGCCCGGACGGCATCGCGGCCCTGAAAGCCGGCTCGGTGGCAACGCTGGCCGATCAGGGCGCTTGGGTCGAGCGAAAGCTCGTGGGTCGCGAGTGGCTCGTCGATGACTCGCCGTCGGTCGCCGACCTGTTCCTGCAGGGCCTCGGAGGTTGGGCCGCCGAGATCGACGAGCTGACGTTCGGCGGCAACGCCGTCGCGGCGCACGCCGCCCGCACGCTCGCGCTCCCAGGCGTCAAGACCGCGATCGACCAGGAACGCTAAACGCGAGTACTGGACGGTCTGCCGGCCGGCCGGCAGCCAGTCTGGACGAGTGCCAATGTCTGGATCGACTGGCGAAATGCCGGCTACCCCGGAGGCGTCTGCGTAACCTGGGCAAGGGGCGGCAGTGCATGAGCGCGTGTGCGTCTGATGACCGGTTGTGCTGGGCGTCCTTTAGCGAGTCCTGGTCGCGTGCTCGAGTATCCGTGCTGGCAATGGCATGTGCCGAGTGCGCCACACGGGTCGCTGCTCGAATGGCCAGGCGTAGATCGGGTTGCCGTCTCGCACGAGCTCCAGCACCCGTGGTTCGCTGAGCTCGTCGGCGGACCATTCGTACAGGGATTGAAGCCGCGGCACGATCACCGCGTAGTCGAGCATTCGGCCGAGACGCTGCTCGTCAGCGATATAGCGCTGCACATCGCCAGCGAGCGGGTAGCGATCTGGTAGCACGCGGCGCAGAGACAGGAACGCGCCGGCCATCCCAAGCCGGGGATCGCCGAGCAAGCGACCGAGGAAAGCAAACCGTCCGAGCGCTAAACGCGGCGCCGCGCCAAGCGCGTGGGCGTACGGCACGCGCACCAGCACGACGTTCATGAAAAAGCGCTCCGATGCGCGCTCCGTGTCGGCGAGGTCTCGGTGCTCCAGGTACGCGGCCACGATGCTCGCGTTGTGAGCTCGATACCAGTTGCGCCCCGTCGGTCTAGCGCTGAACTGCAGCCAGAACCGCACAGCCTGCGATGACGGTTCGCCGGCCAACCCACCGAGAAGCGCGATCGTTTCGCATCCGTCGCGGAGCAGTCGCTCGTTGACCGCCCGCCACCACACGCTGCCCGGCGGCGATCCGTCAAGCCGGTTGAGCACTCCCCGGCGCGCCTGCCAGCGCATGAACGACAACGCTGCACGCCGGAACGGCAAGTGCCGCGGCGCATGGCCCGTCGGCCCGTGAAACACCCGCGCCATCAGCGCAATCCGCGCCGCCGGATCGTCACGGACCGCCACGACCTGCGCCTCGGCCGACGCGAGCGCATCTGCGTGATCGCTCATCCCCAGTAGTGATAGCGACTCGCCTAACACAAACACGACCTCAGCGATCCCACAGCCGTACGCTCGGCCCGTAGGCGCAGGAACACGAGCATCTAGGGACCGAGTCCTAGGGCGACCGGCCATTGTCGTCTGCTGCCGGCTCCGGACGAGTGCTCTACCGCGATCTGGATCGTTGGCTCGTCTACATAGCGGACTTCAACGGCGACTTTGAGGCGACGCCAGGTCCCATGTGTAGACCTGCGCTCCGCTGCGGCCGTGCTGCTCATGTTCGTCCTAGCGCTAGCCAGTCCGTCCGTGCTGCGGCACGACGCGCGTCGGCGAGACGTGCGTGGACCTCGAGATCAGAAAAGGGGTGCCCTCGACAGCGATGCGCGCCCCCGCTGGAAGCGACGCTCAGCGGTGCAGGGGCTGCCAGTCGGGGTCGGTCGGAGAGAACCCCGGGATCTTGAGCACGCGCGGATCTGATCCGTCGGCTCCCATCAGCCACAGGGTTCCAAGATTGACAGGCTCAAACACGATCTTGGTCCCGTCCGGTGAGTACGCCGGCGTCCCGGGGTTCCGGGGAATGCCGGTGACCTCGTGGAGGCCGGTGCCGTTGGCGTCAACTGTGAACAGGTGGGTCGCCGTCGCGTTCCCGCGCACGAACACAAGCGTCAAGCCGTCAGGCGACCAATCCTCCTGGCCGTCACTCTCGCCACGCGGCGCGGTGGTGATACGGCGTCGGGGCCCACCGCGAGCCGGCACCGCAAAGATCGAGCGTCCCGGTCTCGCATACGCGATCTCACCGCGAGTCGACCACGCCAGCGTCCCACCGCACTGGTGGCAGATGACAACCCGGCCACCCGTACTGACGTTGATCACGTGGATCGCGCCTGACGCGGCGTAGGCAATCCGAGCGCCGTTGGGCGACCACACCGGAGCAGCGGTGTCGGGCCTCACCGACGCCACAGCCCGCACCTTGCCGGTAGCGATCGTGTCAATCTCGATCTGTTTCGCGTTCGCAGCTACGAACACGATCTGCTTGCCGTTGGGCGAGATGCTGAAGTTGTCCACCATGTTCGGAATCCCAGGGACGCGATGCAGCCGACCACCGGATGCACTGACCAGCCACACACCGTGAAATGTCTCGCCCGAGCCGCCGCCGCGCCCACCGAGAAACCCAATCCGCCCGTCGCGACCCGGATACGCCGCCCGCGCACCTGCCACCACAACGGCCCCGACAACCGCAACGACGACCAGCAATCCAAATCGCTTACCCATGCTCACGACGACCTCCCATCGCTCGTGCCCGCGCACACCCTACCCACCACCGCCCGCCCCCGTACTCGGCGATCACCCCGACCGACCCCGACGCAGGCCAACACCACCGCCTTCCTGCCACGATGATGACCGCCACGGCACCACCCCCTAACTAGACCCCAACCTAGCGCCCGCGTCATCGCCACCGCCCACGATCGGATCGATCGCTCACGCACTCCCAAGGCCAACCAGCCCTTCGGTGACACAGGATCATGCGTCGGGCCAACCCCGGGCAAGTGCTTGGCGACGGATGTGGTCACTCCGATCAGACCAGGCCGCCGTACGCGAGCGGGAAACGGCCCGTCGACCTGATCGCGACCTAGAGGGACTCAGGTGACGCGCGCCGATGAGAAGGGCGGGGATGCCCGGTCTCAGTTGCTGGTGGACACCGACGAGACGACCTTCTCAGCGCTTTTTGCACGCCACCGCCGCGAACTGCAGGCCCACTGCTATCGCATGGTCGGGTCGTTCGAGGACTCGGAGGACCTGGTGCAGGAGACGTTCGTGCGTGCCTGGCGGACACGGGCGCGGTTTGGTCGCGATGGGCGGTGGTCGTTCCGCGCCTGGCTGTATCGCATCGCGACGAACGCGTGCCTCGACCATGTGGCGCGGGGCGGCCCGCGGGTCCTACCAATCGACGTCGCGGCCGCGGCCGATCCCGGCGCCGACATCCCGCCGGTCGCCGCCGACGTGCGGTGGCTTGAGCCGTATCCGGATCGACTGGTGGACCCGCACGCGGCGGCGGTCGCACGCGAGACGCTCGAGATCGGGTTCGTGGCAGCAATCCAGCACCTGCCGCCGCGGCAGCGGGCGGCGCTGATCCTGCGCGACGTGGCTGGGTTCTCGGCGCGCGAGACGGCGAACCTGCTCGGCACGAGCGTCCCGGCGGTCAATAGCGGGCTGCAACGGGCGCGCGATCGGCTGCGCGAGCGGTTACCGTCGCGGCGTGACGACTGGCCACGCCCGGGCGCTCGGACGGAGCCGCGGGACCTCGCCCGGCGCTACGTCGAGGCGATCGAGCGTCGGGACTTCGCGGCGCTGGTCGCGCTTGTCCGCGAGGACGCGCGGTTCTCCTTCCCGCCGCGCCCGCTCTGGTATGACGGGGTCGACGCGTTCCGGCGCGGCAGCGAAAAGCACGCCGCCGCCGGTGAGCACCTGTTCGTGGCAGCGAGTGCGAATCTGCAACCGGCGGTGGCTCTCTACCTCCGGGCGCCTGGTGAGGTGCGCTACCGTCCGCTCGCGCTCGAGGTGCTGCGTGTCGAGGAGGGGCAAGTCGTCGAGGTCGTGGACTGGAGCCGGCCGGAGCTGTTCGAGGCCTTCGGTCTGCCGATGAGTTTTCCGGCGTCGCACCGTTCCAACCAGTACGAGGACGAGTTCAACGCGAAGGAGGTCTGATGAAAGTTGGGACTGAGCGGGACTGGGAGGCGGCGCGCAAGGACCTGCTGCGCTCCGAGCGCGAGCTGGAGGAGCGCGCCAAGCGCGTCGAAGAGCAGCGACGCGAGCTGCCATGGGTACTGGTTGAGAAGGAGTATCGGTTCGTGACCGAGGACGGGCCGAAGTCGCTGCCCGAGCTGTTCGAGGGGCGCTCGCAGCTGCTCATTTACCACCTGATGTTCGGGGAGGACTGGACGGTTGCCTGCCCGGGCTGCTCCTCGCTCGCGGACGGGCTGGGCGGCGTGGCCATGCATCTAAACGATCGTGACGTGACGCTGATCTGCATGTCGCACGCGCCGCTCGAGAAGCTCGTCGCCTACAAGAGGAGTCGCGGGTGGACGGTGCCGTACGTGTCGGCGCACGGTGGCGACTTCCTGTTCGACTACGGCTATGCGTTTCGCCGAGAGGAGATGTCGGGCATCGTCCGAGATGAGTTCGACATGGGGCAGCTACTCCGCGAGGCGCCCCAGTGGCTGCGCGATTACGGCGAGGACGTCGGCGCGCCAGACCTCGAGTCGGCCGTGTCAGTCAGCGCGGGTTGGAGCGTGTTCGTAACGCGGGACGATGCGGTCTACAACACCTACCGCGTTTATCCTCATTCGCGCCTCATCACGCCCCTGTTCTCCGGCCTGCTCGAGCTGCTGCCGAACAAGGAGGGGGCGGTCTCATAACCACGCCGCGGCTCCCTTGGCGACGCACGAGACGCCCACAGCCTCGCGTTGCCCGCAACCGTTGCCCGCCAGCGCGTGCATTCTCCCGGCTTCCCGAAAAGCGGACGACGGGTCTCGAACCCGCGACCTTCGGCTTGGGAAGCCGACGCTCTACCAACTGAGCTACGTCCGCGCTGCCCCGCAGACAGTAGCGATCCGGCCGCCCGCCGCGACCGGTCGTGACCCGATAAGGACCGAGCGCTGATCCATGCTGTGGTTTGGCGATCTGGCTGCCGCTCTAAGCGCTCCGACCCGACCGGAGTCGTCCCGCCGACGTAAGCTGGTCGCGTAGGGTCGCGAGCACATGCGCCGGAAGGAGCAGATCACGCGTTACGGGATTGCACGCCTGCAGGACATCGAGGAGCTAGACGACGGTCGCTGCCCGTACCGTCCGGTCCGCCACCACTTCGGGATCACGACGTTCGGGGCGACCACGTGGACGGCCAAGAACACAGGTGACCGTCTGCTCAACGAGCATGACGAGAAGGACGAGTTTGACGAGCTGTATTTCGTGCTCTCGGGGACTGCGCGCTTTGTGCTCGCGGGCGACACCGTTCAAGCACCGACAGGAACTTTCGTGCACGTTCCGGCCGGGGTGATGCGCACCGCGTTCGCGGAAGATGCCGGTACCACGGTTCTCGCGATCAGCGGCGGTCGCGAGGGTGAGCCCTACCGACCCGGCGGGTGGGAGGTATGGTCACCGCTGCGGGCGCTCATGCAAGCGGGCCAGCACGAGGAACTGGTGGCACGCGCCCGGCCGTTGCTCGACGACGGACCCCCGTACCCGGAGCTGCTCTACCACGTCGCCTGCAGCGAGAGTCTGCTCGGGCGCACCGCCGACGCGCTCGATCACCTACGCCGCGCCATCGAGCTGATGCCCGAGATCGCGCACTACGCCCGTGACGACGAGGATCTGGCGGCGCTGCGCGACGAGCCAGGGTTCGCCGAGCTCACCAGCGGCTAATCGGCCCGCCTCAGCAGCCCGCGACAGGTCACAGACCGGGAGACGCGGCAATGGCTCGCCTTCATTCTCGCGCTGCGATGGGGCCTTTAGCCGCTGATTGCCGATGCCTTGAACGCGCACTGGCCGGGACTCGGGTAGTTCGCGATCGCCGTCACTGTCCCCGCAAGCGATTTCCCGTCCGAGCTCACGAGATCGAAGTTGACCCCGTCGATTTGCGTGGTCGTTGTTCCGGTGACCGAGCTGAAAAATATGGCCGCGTCCGGAGCGACATCTTGCGTGTGCGAGAACGCCTCAAAGTAGGTACCTGTGAGCCCGATCGGGTTGGCGAAGAGGAACGTGAGAGCCCCATTCCCGGACGTGTTGCCCTGGCATCCGGCAACGAGGTCGTAGGTGCCGTTGTCAACCAGGTCGACGTTCGATGCGCAGCTAGTCCCGCAGCTCGAGGCGGTCATCCAGCCCGAGGTCAGCACCTCGCTGGCCGGCGCGAAGGCCGCGGGCGACTTGCCAGCGAGCTCATCGGCGTTGGTGGCGTGGTCGGCGCTGGTCGGCGTTGGTGGCGTGGTCGGCGTTGGTGGCGTGGTTCGCGTTGGCGGCGTTGGTGGCTGTGATCGCCGTGGTCGCGCTGGTCGCGCTCGTGGCCGTGCTCGCCGTGGTGGCGCTGCCGGCCGAGGTTGCGTGCGTCGCGTTGGGCACTAGCCCCAGCGTCGCCGCGTTGATCTGCTTCCCGGTGAGCGAGCCCGGCTTGACTTTCGAGCCGGTGACCGCGGCCCTCGCAAGCTTCGCGCCTGTCACGGCCCCGTTGCGCAGCTGCTTGGTGCCGACCGAGTTATGCGGGAGCCTCGTCGCTGCGTATGCCGTTCCCGACATGGCGATGAAGATCGCGATCAGCCCGAGCGCGTTACGACGCGCGAACGCAATGATTCTGGCGACCATGTGACTCCCCTGTCTGGCGGTTGTTGCGTTCGAGGGGTCATCGGCACTCCTCGACGCTTCTTGCGTTGAATTGTTCCACCGATGTCGATGAGCGCCGTCGAAGCACCAGCGCTCGCGACATGGCCGGCTCGACCCTACGAATCGCGGATAGCCGGCAACGCGATGGTCAGCCGGTGACGACTCGGCTGCCGTGCGTGGAGCCGTTCGCAACGAGGGTTTCGACGGCGCCTGCGGTGGTGGTGGCGCCGTCACTGCGGGCGAGCGCGGCGGCCAGCTTCTGGGCTTGGCGCTTGAGCGCCGGATCAGATAGCGCCCGGTCAATGGTCTTGCGGAGCTTGCCCGGCGGCGTGCGTTTGGAGGCGCGGACGCCGGCGCGAGCGTAGACGACGCGGGCTGCGTTGTCGGGTTGGTCGCGGCTGTCAGGAATGCACACGAGGGGAACGCCGTCGGCGAGCGCTGCATTCACGGTCTGCCAGCCGGCGTGGGTGATCACGAGTGAGGCATGAGGCAGGACGGTTCGATGCGGAACGTACTCCACCGCCCGAGCGTTGGACGGCAGGCGAAGCTCGTGCGAGCGGATTGCGGGTCCGGTGGTTAGCAGCGCCCGGACACGGAGCGGGGCGACAGCATCGAGCACGTTCTGGACGAGTGCGCGTTGGTTCATGTAGGTGGTACTGAAGCTGATCACGACCAGTGGTCGACGATCGTCCTCCGGCCACGGCGATTCCCAATCGGCCGGATACGGCTCGAACGCCACATGCTCACCGCTCCGGAGCTTGATTTCTCGACCCGCGCGGTCCCACGTAGTGCACGTTGGCGGGGAGCGTGCTAGATCGCGTCTGCCGCAAGGAGCTGCTCTTCCCAAGTCGCGAGCGGTGCCAGGCCATACTCGGCCCGCGTCCGGTTCAACACGGGAAGACCCGACGCGTTGGAGCGGCGAGTGAGGGCGTTGAACGCTCTGTCCCGCACGACGCCGAACGGGCCGACCATCGGCCGTAGCCCGCTAAACACTGGCGGAACCCCGTCGACCGGCAGCGGGTACGGGAAGTGACCGAGCGCGACCGATGGCACTCCAGCATCCTGGGCTGCGATGACGGCGCCGTTCATCAGACAGTCGAAGACCACGACGTCGGCAGGGCGCTGTCGCAGCTGTTGCACGCACCCATGCGTCAAAGCCGGCAGCGACTCGACCACCGCACCCCACATGCGCTTCGAGGCTCCGAGCGATGTGCGTGCCGCCCAATCCTGGACGGGGTCGGACTCAGGGCGGGTTAGATCGAGGTCGTCATGCCAGCCGCGGAACTCCACGAACTCAGCACCAGTCGCCTCGATTCGATGCCGACCCGCGCGGAACGCGTAAACCCGAACCTCGTGTCCGCGCCTGACGAGCTCGCGTGTGATCGCGAGCTGGGGCGGGACGTTGCCCCCGAACGCAAGCATTGGTTGAAAGATCCGCATCACCCACTCCTCTGCGTCGGCTCGACTATGACCCGGCAGCCTTCAGGCCGGACGTTCCAGTGGCGTTCCAGGCAGGGCGGCTGGACTCATGACCGCCGGATCCGCCAGGAATTCGGCGAACGCGCCGAGCAGCACCTGTGCCTCCTCCGCCGAGGGGACGTGATCGCCGCCAGACATCTCGAGGTAGCGCGCGCCCGGGATCGCGCCCGCCAGATAGCGGCCATGGTGGACGGGCACAGCGCGATCACCTGCCCGGTGGACGACGAGCGTCGGCACCGCGATTCCCGGCAGGTACTCCCGGGCATCGACGCTTGACATCGCCTGGAGCCGGCGGGCAACCGCCGTCGGCGACGCGCATGCGCGTTCGAAGATCGCCCACGCGCGCGTTGCCTTCTCGCTTCCTGCGCGGGCCGGCGCGAACATCTCCATCGACGCGCCGTCCCCAGGTGAACTCAACCTCAGCGAACGCCGTGACGCTGCGTGCAGCTCATCGCGATGAGCTCAGAGGTAGTCGGGGGCCGGCTCCATCCGGACCATCGCCCCATACAGGATCAGACCGGATACGCGATCGGGATGATGGCATGCCAGATAGGCGCGGGTTGCCGCGCTCTCGGACATCGCCAGGACCACCGCGCGCTCGGACGCGACCGCGTCGAGGACGGCGAGCACGTCGCCGGCCCATTCCTCGATGGTTGGCACATGGTCGAGCGGATCGGAGGCGCCGGTGCCCGCCTTGTCGAGGAAGATCACGCGCGCGTGAGCGCTCAGCGCGTAGGCCCACTGCCGCCATTCGGGATTGGCCCACTGCATGTCCAGGTGGGACATGAAACCCGGCACGTTGACGACATCGACAGGCCCGGTTCCAAGCACCTGATAGGCGACGCTGACACCGTCCGGGCGGCGGGCGTACAACGTCTGCGGCTCCTCATCGGTGTCCGGGTCAGACGCCATGGGGGAGGCTTGCTCAAGCGCCCACACGTGCAATGCGCTCAGCGCAACACTCGGAGCGATCCCGAGCTCGTCGTTCAGAAACGCCCGCCATCGCTCGTACACGAGCAGCGCCTCTGCCGCATTCCCCTCAGCGACGAGAGCACGTATAAGCAGCGAATGCCCGCTCTCGCGAAACGGCGCGCGAGAGATCGTCCGGCGCGCAGCCGAGACCGCCTCTCGCTCACGGCCGGGGATTGACAGGTACGCACGTGCAAGCGCCTCGAGCGCCGACACCTCGATCTGCCGCACCGCCTCCCGCTGTTCCTCAAGCCAGTCAGCCTGATGCCCGACGAGCAACTCTCGGCTCAGCGTCGCGACGGCATTCGCCGCATGAGATCGCGCGACCTCGAACTCGCCCGCCTCGAGCGCGTCACCAGCCCGATCGACCTCGGCGCGCGCCTCCCAAACGTCAACCCAGGTCGAGATCGGCACGCCCAAAGACACTTCTCCCCCGCTCGCGATCGCGCCGGACCCTAGGCAGCTACGCAGCTCGGTAAGCAGTTGACGCAGGGCGGCGTCGCGGCTTCCGGCGGCTGCTCTGGCCACAGCAGCTCGATCAGCGTCGACCGGGACATCGTGCGCCCGGTCAGCAGCAGCAGCGCCAGCAATTCGCGAGACTTCCGCCTCGTCAGTCTAGATTCGACACGCTCCCCAGCGACGTCGATCTGCAAGTCGCCGCACAAACGAACGCGCAGACGGCTCCGGATTCTCCGCCATCGCCATCACAGGAGTATTACGCCGCGCGAAACGAAAGGAAAGCGGAGAAAGATGGATGCTAATAGAAGAGTAGAGTTAAAGAAAATGAGAAAGAAAAAATAGAAAAAGAAAGAAAAGGAGATAGAGAAAGATATAAGGATGAAGGGAAGAAGAAATAGAGATAAGAGAAAAAAGAGAATAGGTGATAGGAATGAGAGGTAAAAAGGGTAAGAATAGAGGGAGAGCAGGGGAATGAGCGACTGAGCGTAGGGAGTGAAACAAAGGTGACGGGATCCCAGAAGAGGGTAGCTGTGTAGAAGTAGATAGAGTGGAAGGTGAATGAAGGTGTGTAGTTACAGGTGGTGATGTCGTGAACGCTTTGTGATACGAGGGGCAGCGGCTGATGCGGAGATGGCGGGGTAGACAAAGCGGAGCTGACGGCCAGAGTATAGGTCGGCCAGTGCGATCAGGAAGGAACACACTGGAGAGCTGGCGCTGGTGAAGAAGCTGTAGCGGATGGTGTAGAGGTAGCTGCTGTCGCTGATGACTAGGGAAATGAAAGTATGCGGAGACGAGTCGGCGGATAAGTAGGGCACGAAACGGGTGGCGACGATGCCTGGCAAGAAGTTCTGGTAGACAGGAAGAAAGAAGAGGAGGCTGAAAAAACTGCTGGAGGCCTGGAAGTGTGTAAAGGGGCTGCAGAAGGGAAGACAAAACGAGGTCTAGTTGATGTAGCTGCGAGTGGCGTGGCTGGCTTTGAGGGTGGTGCAGCAAGTGGCGAGGACGAGCGGTTCGGCAGCTGGCAGGTTGAACTCATTGACGGGAGTGAAGGCACAGCCGGTTAGGCCTCTGATCACTGCGCACGGCTCGAAGGCGGCGCAGATGTAGCCAGACGCGGCGATCACGGTCACGTGCAGGGCGGCGGCGGACTGGAGTGCGGTAGTCAGGCGCTCGACCTCGGTCGGGGTGTCGCAGTGCTCTCCACGCGTCTGGACGGCAGCACTGATCGAGATGACGCTTCCCTGCGAGGAGCAGACGCGAAGCGCGGCGACGGCAGCCGCTATAGCGTTCGCCGGGCTGTTCAGCGATGTCGGCTTGACCAGGACCACGGTGATAGCGGCGTCCGGGGCGACTGCGTGCACGTTCTCAGCGTACAGCACCTACTCGCCATTGGCGAGCCATCGTGACGTCGAACAGGCGATTCTCGTAACTACTTTCAGGTGCACGGCGGGGAGTCCGAACAGGTGGTCGAAGCGAGACATGTCCTGACGGAGGTCGCTGACGACGGGCGGGAGGAGCTGCGTCTCCGCGAGTTCGGGCAGCACGACCGTTTCACCGCGGCCGTCGATCGCGCGTTCGAGCGCCGGCGAAGCGTTCCTCTCACCTGCCGTCACACGGCAACTGCTAGACCAGGTCGCGCGACGATTGCCCGCCGCGGTGGACCGGCGCCCCGCGCAGCTCGCCGAGCTAACCGACCGGGAGCTCGCCGTCCTACGGATGCTCGCCGCCGGACTCAGCAACTCCGAGATCGCCTCCGCGCTGGTCATCAGCGAAGCGACGGTCAAAACGCACGTATCCAAGGTCCTCCAGAAACTCACGCTTCGTGACCGGGTACAGGCCGCGATCTTCGCCTACGAAATCGGGCTTATCGAGCCGGCACGTCGTCGTCCTAGAACCAGCGCGCCCGCAACGCAAATCGCCGCTCCCGCCGAGCCGAGGGCCAGTACGCGGACCAGCCACCGACGAGATCGCGGAATCTGACACGAAGCCGCATTTGCCCTCGGGCCGCGAGAGCTGACTGACGCCGGCCGGAACACACCGTGGGAGATCGAACGGATCCAAGGCACCGCGCGATACACAGCAGCGCTACGCGCCGCTGACCGCGTCGCCGGGCGCCGAAGCGAACGCCTGTCTCTAGCCACCCGCGTTACCGAATGTGAGCGCGCTGTTATGGCGACCGGCGACAGTGCGAGGCATACGCCGAGCGGAGCGCAGTCCGTTGCGCGACCGCTCTGAGACGCACTGATGCCAACTCAAGCTGGCAGACCATCGACGCCCTGACGTGACCGGGGGCGCCAGGAGCAGGCATGGCTGTTCACGCTCAGCCCGGCCGTCGCCCGGACGCGATCAGCCCATGGTACGCCGCGGGTACCGCGATTGCTTGATCTGCGCCTGACCGCCTTGGTCGTCGTGCTGGTCTTTTGCACCGGCGCGACGATCCTGATTGGTCAACGCCAATGGCGGCTCGCGCTCCTGCCAACACTGATCCTTGCCGTCGGGATTCGCGTACTCGTCGCCTATCTGGGCCGCCCGATCACCCCGGCTGACGTAGAAGTGGTGTTCCACGCTACCGGGGCTCAGATTGCACAGGGTAAAGACCCGACGCTCAGCCTTCTGGCCCATGATTGGAACTTCCTGCCGATGATGCCCTACATCTGGGCTGCGCTTCGCCTAACACGGCTTCCGTGGGTGGACGTGGTCAAGGCCTCGATGATCATCTGCGACGTGATCAACGTCTGGCTCGTCGGAGTGCTCGCCGGAGGCCCATGCGGGCCAACGAGACGACTTCTCTATGCCGTGTCCCGGTCGCCATCATCGTGACGTCGCTGCACGGCCAGGTTGAGCCGGCCTCTCTGAGCCTGCTGCTCGGTGGGCTCGTGCTCTTGCGGCAACGACATTGCGTAGCAGCCGGAACCTTGTTCGGATTCGCGATCGCCACCAAGACCTGGCCCATCTTGGTCGTGGCGGCAATCCTGCTTGGGCTGCCCAGACGACACGCGGGCGAGGTTGCACTGTCGGCAATCGTGGTGTTGAGCCTGTTTTTCCTCAGCTCGGTTGTCCTCCTCTCTTCGCCGGCGCTCACGCTTGTCCGTGCCCTCGTGTCCTACAGTTCGTTTGCCGGCTTTTGGGGGTGGTCCGGAACTCTCTCTAGCTTCGGTCACGCGAGTCTGTACGGATATGACAGCCCCGCTGCGGGCCCAGGAACTGTGCTCGTCGCGATTGCTGTAATTGCGGTACTGGTGGCGTTTCGCGACGCGTCGAGTCTCTCGCGAGCGTGGACAGCCTTGATGGCTTTGCTCACGGTCACCCCGGGACTCGGACCCCAATACCTCATCTGGCCGCTGCCGATGGCCATCGCTGCCGGTGAAGCCACCTCGTTCTACAGTGTCGCGGCTACGGGCTACATGCTCGCTTCTTACCTTCCCCTGTTCACTGCGGGGGGCGTACGTCAACCGTTCGTTTCCGGACTCTCATGGTTAGTCATCGCCGCCATGTGCCAAATGCTGTGGCTCGCGTTCCAACGGACGCGGCGAAGCACCCGCGAGCTGGCCACGATCACCGACTAGCTGCCGACACGTCCCGTCGCCCCAACGCGCCCGGGCTCATTGGGGGTGCTCGAGATCGGAAAGGACGGCTGGCAGGCCTTCGTTGAGCATCTTGCGCCGGACGCGGCCGAGTAAGCGCGACATGATCTGCCCGCCGATCCCGACAAACCCGGTGTGCAGATAGGTCAGGCGGGCGCCGCCGGCGTGAGGTTCGACGTGATAGGTCACCTCGGTTGCTTGCCCGTCCTCGGCGCCTTGCCAGGAGTAGCGCAGCAGGTGCGGGGCTCGCACCTCGAGCACCTCGCAGCGCACGATTCCGTCCCACCCGGGCATGGGCTTGCCGATGAATCGAAACCGACAGCCGACGCGCGGCTCAAAGCCCTCTGGTCGGCCGCCCCGGCCTGTGGTCGTCCAGCGAGTTACGAGCTCCGGTTCGGTCATCGCCCGCCAAACCAGCAGCGGTGGGCATGGGAAATCGCGAACGATGGTGATGTCTGGCATCGGTCAAGCTCCCGATCGCTGGAAGAGAAACGAGAGAAGCGGCGGCGACGACGACAACAACAGCGACGACAGCCCGTCGCCAGGCGATAGCGATACGCCTGAGCAGTCGCTTCCGCCCGGCGTCACGCCGGCGCCACCGCCTGACACGTTGCAGGCTGACGCGCGGCTTCCGAGCGCCTATGACACCTATGCCGTGCTGACGACCGCCCCGTATGGCACCACAGAGAACCCGTACATTTCGAGCGTCTCGGCGGGAGTCACTGCGACGCAGGTCGGCACACGGACGAGTGGCAGTACTCCCCGACCCCGCCCTATCAGTCACTGGCGTTGTTCCAGGACCCAGACGGCAACGCGTGGTTGCTCCCGTCGCTCTCGCCACCCGGAACGGGCGACGATCAGCCGGCGGGCATGAACCCGCAGCCGGCCCCAAGCGACATAGAACCGGCGCCCGAAGGGGGACCCGTCGACCGACGCGTACGCCGTAGACCCGAGCTCCCCGCCCGGCACGGTTGAGAACCCGTACGTCGTGCCGGGCGTCACGGTCACTCAGGACCCCACGAGCGGGACCTGGGCGTACACCCCAACGCCGCCGTACCAGTCGGTTGGCCTGTACGTCGAGTCGGACACCGGGATCTACTGGGTCTTCCCGGAGCTCGAGCCAGCCGGCACGCCGTAGGCGCCCGCTCCCTGCGGTCTTGCTTCGGGGTCGGGGTTCAGACGTGCACGGCCTCGCCGTGGACGGCCAGCGCGCTGGCGGCAGTCTCGATCAGCGCGACGACGTCGTCGGGGTGGGAAACCATCGCGACGTGGTTGGACGCGACTTCGACGGTGGTCGCGCCCATGCGCTCGGCGAACCGGCGCTCGGCGTCGGGTGGGATCGCTTGGTCGCCCTCGGCGACCAGGAACCAGGTCGGCAGCGATTTCCAGGCCGGTACACCCATCACGTCCTCGAGGGTCGAGGCAGCCAACGGCTGTTGCACCGCGAACATGACCCTGGCCTTGACCGGGTCAACGTCAGCCGCGAAGTGGTTGACGAAATCGTCCTCTGGGATCCAGGCAAACCCGTGCTCGTCGATGACGAGATGCGCCAGGGCCGGGGTGGGCGGTCCCTGCTGCAGCAGCGCGCCGATCGATTCGCCTTCGTCAAGACCGAACGCCGCGATGTAGACCAGCCCGACCGCGTTCGGCGCGTCGGTGCCCAGCGCGGTCATGATCTGCCCGCCGTAGGAGTGGCCGGCGACCAACGTCGGGCCGCTCTGGAGGCTGAGCACGTGGCGCAGTCGCGCCACGTCGTCCGCGAGCGAGGTCTCGGGAAACTGGGGTGCGATGACGTTGTAGCCGTCGCCCTGGAGGCGCTCGATGACCGCGCTCCAGCTGGACCCGTCAGCCCACGCGCCGTGGACGAGAACGATATTTGGGGAAGTGCTCATTTTCATACTCCCTTGTCGGTTTGGGTGAAGCTGATGAAGGGTCAAGACAACGTGATCTGACCGATGTCGACTGACACCAGAAGCGGTTCTGGGACGAGCTGGTAGTCGCCCGCGTAGGCGTAGACGCGCCGCGTGGTCGCAAACATGAGGCCATCAACCTCCCGGTAATCCGAGGCGTAGTTCAGACCTGTCGCTCCCCCGAGGATGTCGACGGTGTAGTCGTGACGGCGCAGAAGTCCGTCGGGGCCAAAGCAGAAGATCTGCTCGCGCGTATGACTCTTGACGTCCTCGGGAAAAATGACCTTCAGGCGCCGCCAGGTCTCGCCTTCAACCTCAATCGAGCCGATCTCCTCCTTCGCAAAGCGCGCCTGCGTGTAGAGAAACGGGGTATTGAGGTAAGTCCACAGCGCCTCGCCGCTGAAATACGCGACGTGGATCGCTTGCCAAGGCGTGTCAGCGGTCTGCCCGTCGAACGCTGCTTCGGGATCATCGCTGCTTTCGAGGACTGTCCCGTCCGATCGTTGCACGACGATGCGGTCAGGCTCGAAAACCGTGGCTAGATCTTGGCCGACGAACGATGTCGCCACGCGCTCTCGGTGGGTGTCGGCGACCATGACGATGTCCTTCAGCGCGTCGGTCTGGCCCTTGACGTCCCAGATGGCGCCGCCGATGGACACGTCGATCTTGACCGACGACACGTCGTTCCATCGCTCCAGGCCGCCGTGGGCCTCGACAGCAACGTTGAGCAGGTCGGGCATCTCTCCCGCGGTCGGTGATCGGTCGAGAATGTCTCGCGGTCGGTCGTGGCGTCCAGAAATGGTCGTCATCGTGTCTGCTCTTTCGGAGATGAAGGGCCGCCACACACACGGCTTGGCCGTCGTGTCCAGGCTAGGCTGCGCTGGGAGCGACGTAAATGGCTCAACCGAACCCTCTTGCGCGTAGCCGAGGGTCAACTCGAACTATGCGGGTCCACCGTGGCTTGAATATTTGTCGCGCCAGGCAGTTAGTAGATTGCGAGATGGACAAGGCCCGACCGGGGATCACTCCAGATGCCATCCGAGCAGAGTTTCTCCGCCGAGCGCGAATCGCCGATCACCGTGGTGGTGGTCGACGACGAGCACCTCATCCGCTCCGCGCTCGCGCAGGCGCTATCGAATAGCGGCATCGAACTCGTCGGGGAAGCCGCCACTGGCGAAGACGCGATCCGGCTCGTCGTCGACGTCCGCCCCGATGTCGTGCTGATCGATCTGCGACTCCCAGGGGTATCCGGCGTTCAAGCGATCGAGCAGCTCAGCCTGCTCGCCCCCGCCTCACGCGTACTCGTGCTCACCCGCTCAGAGCAGAACCGCGTGGTCGAGGCGATCATCGCTGGAGCCAGCGGCTACATCCTCAAAAGCGCGCCGGCGGAGGCGATTATCACCGCCGTGCGAGCCACGGCAGCAGGAGAATCCGTGCTCTCCTCACAGATCGCCGGCAAGCTTCTGCAGCGCATCCGTGAGCTCGACATCCCCGTCACCAGCAGCGACACCGCGGCGGTCGCGATCCGCGCGGTCCTGACCGACCGCGAGCTTGAGATCTTCACACGCCTTGCCAGCGGCGACAGCAACCACAAGATCGCGAGCGAGCTCTCGCTCAGCACGAACACCGTCGCCAACCACATCGCCAGCATCCTGGCAAAGCTCCACCTCGAGAATCGCATTCAAGCGGCCGTCCACGCAGTGCGCAGCGGCATCTCATGAAAGACGCCTGAGTCGGGTGGAGGACCAGCTCTAGTGGGTGGGGTCCACAAGCTCCTCAGTACGAGACCGCCTGCGACTGCATCCGACGAGATCGGAGGTGGTCGCGCGCGAGCGTCTAGCAGGACGAGCTGGCGGTGGCCCTGACCTGCGCGAAGCCCTTTCTGAGGCTGCCGATCTGCGCGAGCGCGGTCGCCCTGGCATACGGAAGGCCGAGGGCGCGGCCGAGCTCGGCGCTGCGATACACGACGCAGCCGGGGGTGGTGATGACCGCCTTGGCGTCGTCGGGCAGATATGGGCTGACGAGATCGAGCATGTCGCGCGTGCGCAGCGGAGGCGAGGCGCTGTCCTGAACGGAGTAGGCGGCGACGCACCCTCGCGCGATCGCGTTGACGAGATACCAGGCCGCGCCCGGCGTCGGCTCGGCCGGCCCGGTCGAGTTGTTGTTGTTGGCATCGAACAGGCGGACGCTCGCGCCGAGCCCGCCGTACCCCGTGCGCGTGATGCAAGGAGCGGCGCGTGTGGTGACGCCGGCCGCCGGCGAGCCGCCGCCCGGCGCCGGTGAGGTGGGCGTGCGAGCGCCGCCCCCGCCGCCGCACCCAGCGACCAGAGCCGTCACTGCCAGGGCGAAAGCGATCCTGCGGATCCGGCCACGATAGCCCCGCCCTTGCCCGCGGGCAACGACCAACCGCACAGTTGTGTGAATCCTGTCACCGGCAGTGATCCGGGCTTGACGCTCCGGCGTATGGGTTGGTGACCGGATCGAGCGGAGCGTCCACCCGCGAACGGCGGCCGTCCAACCGCTGCCGCTGGCCCGCTCGACGCAACCACTGGAGGAAGGGACCACCGTGCAAGAGCTCACACGACTGGACTTCGTGAAGTCGTCGGCTGGAGCGGCGGCCGGGATGACCGTGTTCGGCGTACTGACGGCGGCGAAGGCAGACGCCGAGCAAGGGCACCACGGCCAGCCCGTCGTCGCCTTCATCAGGGATCCGCACAAAGGCGAGATCTCCGTCATGTCAGGAACGCGCGAGGTCGTGATTCGTGATCGCAAGCTGTCGGCGGCGATCACGCGCGCGCTGCGCTGACCACCGTCGACCCCGCTTGCCGCCGTGTGTCACCGCCGGCGGCGCCCAACATTTCACCGGAGGTAACTGATGTCATCCCATCGTGAGGCACCGGCGATCAGCAAGGATCCGGTCGCCGATAACACTGACACTTACGCGTTCGTCTCGCCCGACGATTCGGGCAAGGTGACGCTGATCACCAACTACCTGCCGCTCGAGCCGCCGTTCGGCGGACCCAATTTCTACGAGTTCGGCGACGACGTCCGCTACGACATCTACGTCGACAACGACGGTGACGGCCGGCCGGACGTCACGTACGAGTTCATGTTCGAGACGGTCGTCGCCGACCCGAACACGTTCCTCTACAACACCGGCCCGATCGACTCGATCAACAGCTCGAACTGGAACCGCCGCCAGTTCTACACGGTCACCAAGCGCGACCGCCGTGGCCGTCGCGAGGTGCTCGGCAGCGGCCTCGCCTGCCCTCCGTGCAACATCGGGCCCGGCTCGACGCCCAACTACCCCGAGCTCGCCTCAGAGGCGATCCACTCGCTCGGTAGCGGGCGGACGGTGTTCGCCGGCCAGCGGCTCGAGGGCTTCTACGTCGACCTCGGGGCGATCTTCGACCTCGGTGACCTGCGCCCGTTCGAGAAACTGCACATCGGCGGCATGGCGAACTCGGTCGGCGTCAACGCCACCAACGGGTTCGGGGTCCACACGATCGCGATCAAGGTCCCCAAGCACGAGCTGACCCGCAGCGGGCGCACGCCGACGGATCCGATGTCGAGCGACTCGGTGATCGGCGTCTGGGGAGCGGCCAGCCGCCAGCGCGCGCTGATCCGCGACCCGGGCGGAGAGACCGCGGAGTTCGGTGACTGGGTGCAGATCTCGCGGCTCGGCAACCCGCTGTTCAACGAGGTGATCGTGCCGATGGGCAAGAAGGACCTGTGGAACTCCCTCACCCCGGCCGACGACAAACGGTTCGTGCAGTACGTCCAGCATCCTGAGCTCGCATCGCTGCTGCCGGTGCTGTATCCGAACGTGTTCCCGAACCTCGCCCAGCTGACGGCCGCCCGAGCGGATCTCGTGGCAATCCTGTTGACCGGGCTGCCGAAGGGCATCGTGCCCAACTTCCAGAATCTCACCGGCTCGACGCTGGCCGATGAGCTGCGGTTGAACCTGGCAATCGCACCGACCAGCAACCCGAACGCGCTCGGCGTCGTCGGCGGCGACCTGGCCGGGTTCCCGAACGGGCGGCGGGTGTTCGACGATGTCGTCTCCGTCGAGCTGCGGGCGATCGCCGGCCTCACGTACCCGCTGGTCAATTCGAGCTTCACGCCGGACGCCGCGGCGAGCCTCCTGACCGACGGGCTGACCGCCGCCGACACTACCTACCTGCCCACGTTCCCATATCTCGGGACGCCGCAGGGCGGTTATCAGACGTCACCGCTCGGCATGGTCGCGTGAGGTAATCCACTGATGTCAGCTACAGCCCAGCAGCACACGCATTCCCCCGCGGGCCATGACCACGAGCCCGCCGCGGCGGCCGCGAGCGCAAGTGTCGCGCTCGACATCGGCGCCGGACGCGGGGCGCTCGTCTTGTATCCGAGCGAGCGCTACCGCGGTCTGGAGATCGAGATCAGCCGCCACGACGGCGACGGCCGCCGGGTCCACACCGGCGTGCACGAGCGCACGAGCGAGTCGGGCTCGATCCTGACGGCGATCTTCGGCAGTCTCGCGGCGGCCGAATACGTCGTCTGGGAGGACGCCACGACTCCAGGACCGAGCGTGACCGTGCCAGACGGGGGCGTGGCTCAGCTCGCGCTGAGCTGAACGCGCTGGGTGCCCGCCCGCTCCCCCCTTCCCCTCGCGGGCGGGCACCCTCGCGTCACTGAGGCGCAGCTAGAATCCGTCGCGTCACTCCAGATGGAGCCTGACCCGGACGAGGGGATGCACCGTACCCGGCCTGACGACGGCGCATTCAAGGAGTTTCCGTGTCCGATTTGCTGCAGCTTCTCGGAGCGATGGCCGTTCTGGCGGCCTTCATCGCGATCCAGCGCGGCCGTCTCGACCCGACCGCGTACGCGTCGCTGATCCTCAATCTGTCGGGCTCCGGGCTGCTCGCCGTGCTGGCGTTGCTCGGCCGTCAGTGGGGCTTTGTGCTGCTCGAGGCCAGCTGGGCACTGGTCTCAGCGGCCGGCCTGTGGTCGCGCTGGCTGCGCCCTGATCCGCGGCGCCAGCTCGACGTCTGACGAGCGATCAAGCCGCGCCGCTCGCGAGTGGCGGGTACTAACCTTGCGCTGGCAATGCGGCGGTTCCTCATTCCCGGCGTAATCGCTGTCGCAGCCGTGGCGGTGCTCGCGCTGTTGACGTTCGGCGTTTCCCAGCAGACCGATACCTCGTCGATCGACGCACGGGTCGCGGACGGAAAGTTTCCGCTCGCCCCGAGCGCACACGTCTCGCTGCCGATGCTGGGATCGTCGGCGTCCAAGACCCTGGCCGACTACCGCGGCCGGGTCGTCGTTCTGAACGTATTCGCCTCGTGGTGTCAGCCTTGCGCCGGAGAGGCGCCGCTGCTGGCGCGCGAGCAGCAGACGCTGGCGAAGAGCGGCGGCACGATGCTCGGCGTCACCTACCTCGACAACTCGTCGGCCTCCGAGCAGTTCGCACGCCGCTTCCACATCACCTATCCGGTGCTACGCGATGTGAGCGGCAGCTTCGTGCGCTCGTTCGGAACCACGGGCGTGCCGGAGACGTTCGTGATCAACCGCGCGGGGCGGATCCAGGCGCTGCAGCGCGAGCCGGTCACCAAGCAGTGGCTGCAGCGCACCCTGCCGCCGATCCTTGCGGAACGCTCATGAGGCGCGGCCGCCTCACGACCTGGCTGATCGCCGCGGCCCTGGTGGTCGCGGCCGCAGGCCCCGCACCCGCGACGGCGGCACCGACCCGCGCCTCGTTCACCGAGATCGAGCAGGACGTGATGTGCATCGCGTGCCACGAGCCGCTCGCCGTCGCTCAGTCGCCCGAGGCGTTCTCCGAGCGCGCGTACATCCGCACCCTGATCGCCCAGGGCCTGACGAAGCAGCAGATCGAGAAGCAGCTCGTCGTCCAGTACGGGCCCGCGATCCTCGCCAAGCCGCCGGCGCACGGCTTCAACCTGCTGATCTACGTGCTGCCGCCGGTCCTGCTGATCATCGCCGTGGTCGGGCTCGCGATCACGATCCCGAAGTGGCGCCGGCGATCGCGGGCGGCCGAGCCGCTGCCGGCCGGACCCGAGCTCGATCCCGACGAGGCGCGGCGCCTGGACGAGGACCTCGCCCGCCACCCCTAGCTCGAGCTACATCGAGTCAGGCGCTCGCACCCCGAGCAGGCCGAGCGCGAGTGCGATCGCCTGTCGGGCACTTTGAGAGAGCGCGATCCGCAACGACTCGACCGGCTCGGGCTCGGCGCCGATTACCTTGCAGTCGCGGTAGAACGCGGTGAACTCCTGCGCGAGCTCGAGCGCGTAGGAGGCGATCCGGTGGGGTGCTCGGCGTTCAGCGGCCTCCGCGACCTCGTCGGGGAACGTCGCCAGCGCCTTCACCAGCCCCCGTTCGGCCGGCTCGAGCGGACCGGACCCCCAATCGGCGCCCGGCGCGAGCGCCCGCGAGACGCGCGACACGCCGGCCTTGGCGAGCATCGTCACGATTCGCGCGTGCGCGTACTGGACGTAGTAGACGGGGTTCTCGGATGACTCGCGGCGCGCCAGGTCGAGGTCGAGATCGACGGTCCGGTCGTGCGAGCGCTGGAGCATGAAGAAGCGCGTCGCGTCGACCCCGATCTCGTCGAGCAGGTCATCGAGCGTGATGAAGTCACCCCGCCGCTTGGACATCGCGGCACGTTCGTCGCCTTCGACCAGGTGTACGAACTGGATGATCGGCATCTCAACCCGGTCGGAATCACCACCGAGTGCCGCGTAGGCGGCCTTGATCCGCGGCACGTAGCCGTGGTGGTCGGAGCCGACCGGCAGCAGCTGGAGTTCGACGCCGCGCTCGCCCTTCTCGAGCAGGTAGGCGAGGTCGGCCGCGAAGTACGTTGGCTCGCCGTCGGACCGCAGAAGGACCCGGTCCTTGTCATCGCCGAACGTCGTCGTGCGCAGCCACAGTGCCCCGTCGGAGCGGTACGTGTAGCCCGCCTCGCCGACCAGTTCGAGCGCGCGGTCGACGTAGCTCGGCGAGCCCTCGTGCAGCGTGCGCTCGCTGAAGAAGCGATCGAAGTGCACGCCGTAGCGATCGAGTGTTCCCTTGATCTGTGCCAGCAGCAGATCCACCGCCCGCGCCGATGCGTCTTCGGTAGCCATCTCGGCGACGCCCGGGATCTGCTCGGCGAGCTCGAGCACGTAATCGCCCTGATAACCCCCCTCGGGCACGTCCTCGCCGCGCGCGCGGGCCTGTACGGACTCCCCCAGAAGCCGGATCTGGCTTCCGGCATCGTTGAAGTAGTACTCGCGCCAGACCTCGTGACCGTGGTGGGCGAGCACCGATGAGAGCGCGTCACCATAGGCGGCGTGGCGCCCAGCAGCCGCGACCAGGGGGCCGGTCGGGTTCGAGGACACGAACTCGACGAGCACGCGCCGTACGGGATCGGCGCCGCCGGCGCCGTACCGCGGACCAGCGTCGAGCACGGTCCGCGTCGCACGGCGATACCAGGCGTCCGACAGCGTCAGGTTCAAGAATCCCGGACCGGCGACCTCGTGGCCGGTCAGCGCGTCGCCCATGATCTCCGCCAGCGCCGTCCCGACCCGTTCGGCGATCTCGCGCGGCGGCGCTCCGAGCACCGGCGCCAGGAGCATCGCGACATTGGTCGAGTAGTCGCCCTGGCCGGCGCGTTTGGAACGCTCGACCCGCGCCTGCGCGGGTGGCTCGCGGTCGTTGCCCTTGACCGCCGCCGCGGCGTCGTGGACCGCGTCTCGGAGCTCGGCGAGCGGTTCGGAAGGGGTCAAGCGCGCATCAATAGCAGGCCCGGACATGCTCCGAGCCTAGACGTTTCAATAGTGGTACGGCTCGCGGGCGAGAATCTTGTGGCCGCGGTACAGCTGCTCGAGCAGGACGACTCTCGCGAGCTGATGCGGCAGCGTGATCTCCCCGAGCGAAAGACGGTGGTCGACGTCCTCGAGGTCGAGCCCGAACGGGCCGCCGATCACGAAGCAGAGGTCCCTGCCACTGCGCCTGCGCTGCTCGAGGAACTCGGCGAACGCCAGCGAGTCGGGCTTCGCGCCGTCACGGTGCAGCAGCGATATGAACGCTCCCCGGGGCAGGCGGCGAGCCACCTGTTCGTCCTGGCGGACCTCGATCAGCTCGAGCCGCGTGTGTCCCGCGAGCAGCTTCTGGTAATGCTGTACGTCATCGGCAAACGGCGGGCGGAGCCTGCCCACGGCAACGACGACGATCCGCACGGTGGGATACTAAGTCCAATGGACGATCCAAATACGCCCGAACGCCACATCAACATTCACTTTTCGCCGGACATCATGGCCGGCGTGTACTCGAACTTCGCGAACGTGAGTCACTCCGATTACGAGTTCACGATCACGTTCGCCCGCGTCGACCACGAGGTCGAAGAGGACGAGATCCCCGGCGTCGTCGTGTCCCGCATCAATCTGTCGCCGCGCTTCATGCAGGAGCTGATCGAGGCGATGCAGGACAACTACTCGAAATGGCAGACCCGCGAGGGGATCAAGAACCTGCCCGAGTACGGGGGCGGCGGGGGCGGCGGCGGCCGGTCTGACTCCACGCGCGACGACGTCTGATCCTTCCCACGGCTCGCGCCGATGACACGCTGCGGCGTCCTGCTACCGAGCTTTGACCCATTCCGGACCGGCGAGCCGTCCCAGGTCGTCGCCGCGGCGCGGCAGGCCGAGGAGCTCGGATTCGACGGCGTGTGGGTCGGAGACCACCTCGCCTGTCCGGCGCCGGGTCTCGATGCCGCCGCCTGTCTCGCGGCCGCGGCCGCGGTCACGCGGGGCGTCACGCTGGGCTTCAGCGTGATGCTCGTCGGGCTGCGCGCCGCCGCGTGGTCGGCCAAGCAGCTGATCACGATCGACACGCTGTCCGGAGGCCGCCTGGCGCTGGGCGTCGGCGTCGGCGGTGAGTTTCCCGACGAGTTCGCGGCCGCGGGCGTCCCGCTGCGAGAGCGCGGGGCGCGAGTGGACGAGACGCTCGAAGTGCTGCCTCACCTGCTGACCGGCAAGCCCGTCCGGCACGACGGCGCGACGCTCAAACTCCGGATCCCGGCGCTCGAACCGGCAATGGCGGCGCCGCCGCGGATCCTCGTCGGCGGCCGGGGCGAGCCGGCGCTCAGGCGCGCCGCCCGCTTCGGTGACGCGTGGCTGCCGATGTGGCTCACGCCCGAGGAGCTGAGGCGCCGCGCCCGGCGACTCTCGGAGCTCGCCGACGAGTATGGGCGCGCACGCCCCGAGCTGGCGCTGCTGGTCGGAGTCCACGTCGACGACGATCTGGAGGTCGCCCGGCACGAAGCAGCGGGGTACCTGAAAGGGCAGTACGGAATGCCGCTCGAGGTGGTGGAGCGCTGGACCGCACTCGGGAGCACCGCGCATGTGACCGAATACCTGCAGGCGTACGTCGCAGCGGGCGTCGGGGAGCTGGTCCTGATGCCGCTGGCGCGCGAGCCGATGCGGCAGTACGAGCGGCTGGCGGAGGTCAGCGCAACACTTCATCCTGTCACTCCGGGTGTCACCGGGTGACGCCTACAGCGTGAGCCCGACCGATCGCCCAGCGGACCCGGTCATCACCGGGATCGGCGCCCTGACGCCGCTGGCCAACAACGCGCCCGATACCTGGCGCGGGCTGGTCGAGGGGCGCTCCGGGATCCGGCCCGTGACGAGCTTCGACGCCTCGCAGCTGCCGGTCCGGATCGCCGGCGAGGTCCAGGATTTCGACGCGGACCGCGAGCTTGGAACCAAGCGCGCCCGACGTTCGGCGCGTTTCAGCCAGCTCGCGATCGTCGCTGCCCGTGAGGCAGTCGCCGATGCGGGCCTCGACGTGAGCCAGAAGCGAGAGCGCACCGGCGTGCTGATCAACAACGCCGTGGTGGCGATGCCCGAGGCGGAGCGCAACATCCGTGCGCTGGTCACCGAGGGCCCCCGTGAGGTGAGCTCTTACTTCGTGCCCCAGATGATCGCCAACATGCCCGCCTGCGAGGTGGCGATCGACCTCGGCGCGCTCGGACCGGTCTCGGCCAGCTCGCTCGCCTGCGCGAGTGGGACGTATGCCCTGCAGGAGGCGCGGCGGTGGATCCTGGCCGGCGAGGCCGACGTCGTGATCGCCGGCGGGACTGACGCGGGCGTCACCGAGGTCATGTTCGCCGGGCTGGCGAAGATGGGGCCCCTGTCAGAGCGCAACGACGATCCCGAGCACGCGAGTCGCCCATTTGATGCCGACCGCGACGGATTCGTGTTCGGCGAGGGTGCGGTGGTGATGGTGCTCGAATCGGCCGCACACGCCGCCGCGCGTGGCGCGCGCTCGTACGGGAGCGTCGCGGGAGCGGCGCTCACCTCCGACGCCTTCCACATGAGCGCCCCCGAGCCCTCGGGCGCCAGCGCGGCGCGCGCGATCTCGCTGGCGCTCGAACGAGCCGCCGTGGCGCCCGGGGAGCTCGATTACATCTGCGCGCACGGCACCGGCACGAAGGCAAACGACCGGGCCGAGACGCGCGCGATCAGGCTCGCGCTCGGAGCGGCCGCCGACGGCATCCCCGCGAGCTCGCCCAAGTCGATGGTCGGTCACCTGATCGGCGCCGCGGGTGCCCTGTCGGTGATGGTGTGCGTGCTGGCGATGCGCGACGGGGTGCTTCCCCCCACCACCAACCTGCAGACGCCCGACACCGAATGCGACCTCGACTATGTCCCGCTCGAGGCCCGGCCGGCGACGGTCAGGGCGGCCGCCGCCAACGCGTTCGGCTTCGGCGGTCAGAACTGCGTCGTGGTGGTGCGCGCGCCCGAGGAGTGAGCGGGCACGGTCAGGCGAGCTCGGCGCTGCCCGACTTGAATGCCACCGCCGCGCCGATCCGCTCGTCGGTCGGCGGATGGGTGGACATCACCTCCGAGACCCAGCGCGGGGGCTGCAGATCGGCGACGTTCTGGACCGCGATCGTGCGCTCGAAGGACACGAATGCGTCCGGCGCCCCCGAGAGCTCGAGCGAGTAGGCATCCGCGCGGCGCTCGACCGCGCGCGACAGGCGGTTGGCGATCAGGCCGATCGGCGCGCTGACGACCGCCCCCGACAGCGCCAGAGCGGGCAGCGTCGCGGGCGTCCCGCGCTCGTCGGACAGTGCCCAGCTGAGGTGCTGGACCGCGAACGAGCTGGCCGGGGCGACGATCGCGGCGAACAGGACGCTGCGGCTCACATCGCGGTGGCGAACGTGGCCGAGCTCATGCGCGACCACCACCCGCACCTCGTCGCGCTTGTAGCGGTCGAGCAGCGTGTCGAACAGGACCACGCGCTTGGTCGGGCCGAGGCCCGTGACGTACGCGTTGGCGGCGGTCGTCCGGCGGCTGGCGTCGACCGAGTAGATCTCCCCCACCCTGACCCCCGCCGCCTCGGCGAGGGCGAGCACGTCCGAGCGCGTCTCGCCTTCTGCAAGCGGCGTGAAGTTGTTGAAGATCGGGTCAAGCGCGACCGGCGCGATCGCCGCCAGGCCGGCCCCGACGAGCACCGAGCCGACTGCCGCCGGCGCCCACCAGTTGTCGGGGTACCGCCTTGTCACGGCGAGTACGGCGGCGCCGCCGCCCGCCGCGAACGCAGCTTCGATCGCACTGGACTTGAGCAGATCGCCCGCCCAGCCGGCCCACGACTGGGTATCGAGCCCGGCGGCGATCGAGCGCCGCCGCGAGATCGCCTTCAGCGGCAGCGTGGGAAGCGTCAGCCCCGTGGCCATTACCGCCGCGACCGCGGCGCCGCCGGCGATCGGCTGCCGCCAGCTGCGGCCGTGCAGCGCGCGGTCAAGCGGCCGTGGCGGGCGGGCGACCAGCACCACCATCAGGCCGAGGTCGATCGCCATCCGCGCCAGCGCAAGCGCGAGCTGCGGGCGCGCGTAGCGGGCGCCGCGCTCGATCTCCTCGTCGCTGAAGTACTCGCGAACGTCCACGGGCGCGGGGTCGATCGCCTTTGAGCGCGGGGTCAGCAGGCGCCGAGCCGCCTCGCCGACCGCGATCGCGACGGCCAGCGGGATCGCTACCTGGCGGCGCGGCAAGCGTGTCACCCGCGAGACTGTAGAGATGCGAGTCGCGATCGTCTCCGACATCCATGGCAATCGCCAGGCGTTCGAGGCCGTCCTCGACGCGATCGAGGCCTCCGAATGCGAGGAGCTGTGGTGTCTCGGTGACTTGGTCGGATACGGGGCCGATCCCGACGCCTGCGTGACGCTCGCCCGGACCCACGCGGCGATCTGCCTCGCGGGCAACCATGACCTCGGGGTCCGCGGGACATTGCCGCTCGAGCAGTTCTCGCGCGGCGCCGCGTTGGCGGCGACCTGGACACAGGAGACGATCACGCCGCCGACCCGGGAGTACCTCGACGGCCTCGAGCCGTACAACCTCGAGGAGACGGTCGGGCTCTATCACGCCAGCCCGCGTGACCCGGTCTGGGAGTACGTGCTCTCACCGCTGCAGGCCGAGCTGTGCCTCGACGTTCAGCAGCAGCGCGTCGCGCTGATCGGCCATTCGCACGTCGCGCTCTCGTTCTGCCGCTTTCCCGGCGCGCCCGCCACCGGCGAGGTGCGCGCTGCCGACGAGGAGCTCGACATCGCGACCGGCGAATGGCTGATCAACCCGGGGAGCGTCGGCCAGCCTCGGGACGGCGATCCACGGGCCGCGTGGCTCGAGCTCGACCTCGACGGACTGCGCGCGATCTATCGCCGCACCGAGTACGACGTCGCCGGGGCGGGCGCCGCGATCAGGGCCGCTCGTCTCCCCGACTCACTGGCCGAGCGGCTGCTCTACGGGCAGTAGCAGTCAGCCGCCCCCCTCTAACTTCAAGCAAACGGGTACAGCCTCTAAAGTCAGGCGCCGGATGCGCCACGGCGCTCGAGCACTCCTGGCCGCGAGCCTCGGCTTCGCGGCCGCATTTGTTGTCGCCTGCGGCGGCAGCAACGGCCTGCTCTCAGGCGACCAGGCGAGCGCGCTGCACACCCAGCTGGCTGCGATCTCCTCCGCGGTGCAGGCTGGGCGGTGCGCGCATGCCGCCGTCGCGGCGCAACGGTTCTCGAACCTCGTCGGGCAGCTACCGCGCAACGTCAACACCACGCTGATCCAGAACCTCGGTCAGGGAGCCGAGACGGTCAGCGAGCTGGTGGCAAACCACTGTTCGAGCACGCCCACCACCTCCAGCTCGTCGTCCACGACCACCACCTCGACGACGTCCACGGCGACCACCACGATCACTCAGACCACGACCCAGACCCCCCCGCCGACGACCAGCAGCACGTCGACGTCGACCAGCACCGCAACGAATCCACCCGCCACGGGTACTACATCCAATGGCGGTGCGGGGCTGACGACCGGCGGGGGCGCCAACCAGAACGGACAATGACGGGCACGACGACGATCGCCGGCAGGTATCGGATCGAAGGCCGCCTCGGGGTCGGTGGGATGTCGACCGTCCATCTCGCGTTCGATAACCGGCTCGAGCGCTACGTCGCGATCAAGCTGCTGGCCGAACATCTCGCCGACGACCCCACGTTCGTCTCGCGGTTCCGGCGGGAGGCCCTCGCCGCCGCCCGGCTCGTGCACCCCAACATCGTCCAGGTGTTCGATTTCGGCTTCGACGCCGGCCACCATCAGCACTTCATCGTGATGGAGCACGTGACCGGCAACTCGTGCGCCGAACTGCTGCGCGACCGAGGCCACCTCGGCGTCGACGAGGCGCTCGAGATCGTCACCCAGGCCTGCCGCGGGCTCGATTACGCCCACCGGCACGGCGTGGTGCACCGTGACGTCAAACCCGGCAACCTGCTCGTGTCCGACACCGAGGTCGTCAAGCTTGCCGACTTCGGGATCGCGCGAGCCACCGACCAGTCGAGCATCACGCAGGTCGGCTCGGTGCTGGGCACCGCCGCCTACCTCTCTCCCGAGCAGGCCCGCGGCGACGAGGCTGGGCCGCGGGCGGATCTCTACTCGCTCGCGGTCGTCACCTACCAGCTGATCTCCGGCCGCCTGCCGTACGAGGCGAACTCGCTCTCGGAGCTGGCGCTCAAGCAGCAGCGCGAGGCGCCGACTCCGCTCGACGAGCTCAATCGGCAGGTCCCGCGAGCGTTGGCGCTCGCGGTGGCGATGTCACTGGCGATCGATCAGCGCGCACGGCCGGAGAATGCGCTCGATCTCGGCGAGATGCTGCGCGACGGAGCGCGCGGGATCATGCCTCCCGGGGCCGACTCGGCCGAGTTCGCCACCAGCCCGGCCACGCAGTCCATGGGCGACGACGATGACCCGACCGCCGCGACTCGGGTCACCCGCCGGCCCGTGCCGCGAACCGCCGAGACCCGCGCCGCCCAGACTCGCGTCGCGCGTCAGGCGCCGCCGAGGCGCGCGCCCCAGCGGGCTCAGGCGAGCTCGAACCGGCGCCCGGCCCCGCCGCCGCCCCGCAGCGGGCGGGGCTTCCGGCGCTTCATGGTGGTGATGGCGCTGGTGGCCGTGCTCGCCCTGCTCGTGATCGCCGCGGTCGTGATCGCCGACAGTTCGTCATCGACGGTCGTGCACTTCCAGAAGGTCGTGGCCCACGACGCGCAGTCGGCGGTCAACCAGCTCAGCGACCTCGTCAACAAGTACACGAAGTAGCGCCCGGGCTCGCGCCCGATCGCAGCGCGTCGGCGGTCCGCCGCAGGTGCCCGCCGTCGATCGCGGCTCGCAGGTCGCACATCACGCGCGCCACGAAGCTCAGGTTGTGAAGCGTGACCAGGCGCGCTCCGGTGAGCTCGTGGGCGCGGAGCAGATAGTGCAGGTAGGCGCGGCTGTGACCCTCGCCGCAAGCCGGGCAGGGACACCCCTCGAGGATCGGTTCCGATGAGTCGCGCCAGCGCGACTTGACGAGATCCAGGCGCCACCGGGCCCCGGGGTCGGGCACGAGCGCGACGCCGTGCCGTCCGAGGCGCGTCGGCACGGCGCAGTCGAACGTGTCGATCCCGAACTCGACGCCCGCGATCAGGTCGTCGACCTCGCCGATCCCGAGCAGGTGGCGGGGGCGGCCGGGTGCGACCCGCTCGAGGTCCTCGGTCGCCCACGAGACGACCTCGTACATCTGCGCCTTGTCGCGTCCGAGCGAGCCGCCGATCGCGATCCCGTCACACGAGCTCGCGGCGACCGTCTCGGACGAAATCGCGCGCAGATCGCGCTCCACTCCGCCCTGGACGATCCCGTACACCGCCTGGTCGTCCGGGCCCAGATCTCGGTGCCAGTGCAGGCATCGATCCAGCCAGCGGTGGGTCCGTTCCATCGAGCGCGCGGTGTAGTCCCGCGTGACGTGAAACGGCGTGCATTCGTCGAGCACGAGCGCGATGTCGGAGTGCAGCGCGCCCTGGACGGCCATCGAGCTCTCCGGCCCGAGGAAGCGCTCGCCGCCGTCCACGTAGGAGCGGAACCGCACGCCGCGCTCCTCGATCGCGAGGATCGAGCCGTTGGACGCCGACGGGCCGGACTGGTTGCGCCGCCCCTTGATCTCGTCGGCGACGCCGCCGTGCCCCATCGAGAAGACCTGAAAGCCGCCCGAGTCGGTGATGATCGGGCGCTTCCAGCCCATGAACCGGTTCAGGCCGCCGAGCTCGGCGATCAGCTCGGGCCCCGGCGCAAGGAACAGGTGGAAGGTGTTGCCGAGCACCATCTCGTAGCCGAGCGCCTCGACGTCGCGGGGCTCGAGCATCTTGACGGCGCCGCGCGTGGCCAGCGGGACGAACGCCGGCGTGGCGACATCGCCGTGAGCCAGATGTAGCGTGCCGCGCCGGGCGCGCGTTTCGGTGCATCGGGAGCCGACCGTGAACACACGGCGGACCCTACCCGCGCGGTCACGCCCGCGAAGCTGTCGTAGCCTTCGTCGATGCGGTGGTGCAGGCTGGTCGTGATCGTCGCCCTGCCATTGGCGACGGCGGCCTGCGGCGCGTCTCACCCCGCCGCTCCGAGCGGCGGCAAGACGCTGTTCACGCAGGCATGCGGTGCCTGCCACACGGTCTCGGGCGTAAGCCCGCCGTCGAAGCAGGGCGGCGACCTGCTGAGGGTCCACCTGAAGCGTCCCGTGATGATCCAGTTCGCGCGCGAGATGCCGATGCGCCGGCGGCTCACACCCGTTGAGATCGATGCGGTCGTGGACTACGTCCTCGGCCTCCAGCATCGCGCCGGGTGACGCAGGTTCACCGTCAGCGAACGGGCACGAGCTCACCGACCGTCGATACGGTCCCGCCGCCCGTGTCCAGACCACCGGCGACCACGATCACCCGGCCAACGGTCAGCACGCCGGTGTCGGACAGCGCGGTCGGCAGGCGGCCCGCGACCCGGACGCGGCCCGACTGCGGATCGATCGCCCATACGGTCGAGGTCTGCGCATTGAGCAGATCACCGCGACCCCCGACCAGGTAGACGCTCGCCCCGAGCGTCGCCGCGCTGCCGTGCGTGATCGGCCGCGGGAGGCGCCCGATCCGGCGCACGCGCCCGGTAGCGGGATCGAAGCTGTACACGGCATCGCTTGCGGCGGTCGGCGTCGAGCCACCGATCACGAGCAGCCGTCCGCCCGCATCGGCGGCGGCCGCGTAGCGCAGCCCGATCGGCAGGTGTCCGGCGACGCGGACCGCGGACCCCGGCCGCCACGCGAGAATCGTGTCGAGCCAGTTGGTGCCGTCGTAACCGCCGACGATGTACGCGGTCTGACCGATCGCGGCGACGGCGACGTCTGACTGGGCGCGCGGCAGCTGCCCGACCTGGGCGATCGCGCCGGTCGCGGGATCGAAGCTGATGATGTGATCGAGCTCGGAAAAGGACCCGCCGCCGAATACGTACACCTTGCCATCGAGTGCCGCCCCCTGCGCGTCGTGCTGCGCCAGTGGTAGGGCGTAGCTGTGTAGCGCCGCGCGGAGGTCGGCGACCTCGATTCCGGCGCTCGACACGTCGGCGGCATCCAGCCCGCCGAGCAGGACGAACCGCCCCGCTCCGATCGCCGCGCTCGCCGGATCGCGCAGCGGGGACGGAAGTGAGTACAGGCGGTGATACGCGACCCGGGCCGGCACTGGCTGGGAGGCTGTCGTGTGCGTGGCGGTTTGGCGTCGGCCGGCGGCGCCGCTGCTGGTGGCGGCGTTGTGGGTCGTCCCGCCACAGCCGGCGAGAGCGCCGACCGCGGCCACGGATAGCGCGGATCGCACAAGGCTGGTAGGCGGGCGGCGAATCCGCGCGAGCGTAGCCAACAAAACTCGCCGCGCGCGGCCCCTGTGGAGATTCTCACCAGGCGCTTAGACCCGTCCTACGCAAACGGAGAAACCTCGGCGCGGTGCAAGGGCGCACAGTCACGGCCGGCCGCAGACGAGCGCCATGCTGCACGGTTTGCGTACGCCCGCCCGTGGTGCTCGCGTCGCTGTTGGTTGCGCTGGCGCTCGCGGCGTGCGGCGGCCGGGACCGCGGACCCTCGAGCACAAGCCCGTCCGGCAGGACGGCCGCGACGGAGCCGAGTTCCGGGCGATCCGCGGGCGATGGCCGCCACGACGCTCGCACGCGCACTCCGGTGAATATCTACAGCGCGGATGCCGCCGGCGACCTCAGCCCGGTCGTACGCCACGACCCGGCGCTGGTCTACGTGCCCAACAGCGTCAGTGACACCGTCGATGAGATCAGCCAGCGCACGTTCAAGATCGTGCGGGAGTTCTCGACCGGTGCCCTGCCGCAGCACGTGACGCCGTCTTACGACCTCACGACGCTGTACGTCGACAACGACGCCGGCAACAGCCTGACGCCGATCAACCCGCGAACGGGTCTCCCCGGTCGGCCGATCCCGGTCGAGGACCCGTACAACCTCTACTTCACGCCCGACGGCCGCTTCGCGATCGTCGTCGCCGAGCGCCTGCAACGGCTGGATTTCCGCGACCCGCACACGATGCGGCTCGTCCATTCCCTGTACGTACCGCAGTGTCGTGGCGTCGATCACATGGACTTCTCGGCCGACGGCCGCTACGCCTACGTGAGCTGCGAGTTCGACGGCACGATGATCGAAGTCGATCTGCGCACTCAGCGCGTGATCCGCGCCATCCTCCTCAATCACGGAAGCGCAAGTCCACAGGACGTCAAGCTGTCGCCCGACGGGCGCACCCTGTATGTGGCCGATCAGCTCAACGGCGGACTTTGGGAGATCAACCCCCTCAGTTTCCGGGTGACGGGCTTTCTCAAGACCGGCGCCGGCGCACACGGGCTCTATCCCAGCCGCGATGCACGAGTCATGTACGTCTCCAACCGAGTGGCGGGAACGATCTCGGTCGTGAGCTTCAAGACTCGCCGCGCGATCAAGACGTGGCAGCTACCGCTGCCGGCGAGCCCAGACATGGGCGGCGTGTCAGCCGACGGCCGCACGCTCTGGCTCAGCGGCCGCTACAACGCGGTCGTCTACGCGATCAACACGCAGACCGGGCGCCTGCGCGCTGCGATCCCGGTGGGGCTGGGGCCACACGGGCTGTGCGTGTGGCCCCAGCCGGGACGCTATTCACTCGGGCACACCGGGATCCTGCGTTAGTGCGCCCGGTGGCTGCGGAGAGCCGACCTACGCGGCCTGCTCGGTGCTGTCCGGAGCCTCGATCGTCGTCGGCTCGGAGCCAACGGTGATCTCGACTTTGCGCGGCTTGCGCTGCTCGGGCTTGGGGACGTGGACCTCGAGCACGCCACGCTCGAAGCTCGCCTTGACGGCCTCGGGGTTGACGCCCTCGGGAAGCGTCAGCGAGCGGCGGAACGAGCCGGAGCTGCGCTCGATCCGGTAGAAGCCGTCCTTGCGCTCCTCGTGCTCGGCCTTGCGCTCGCCGGAGATCGTGAGGATGTTGTCCTCGACCTCGATCTTGACGTCATCCTCGGACAGGCCCGGCAGGTCCGCCTTGAGGACGTAGTCGCCGTCGGTCTCGACGAGGTCCATCGCCGGGATCCAGCGCCGGAAGGTGGCGCGGTTGGAAACCGACGTCGGAGTGTCGAAGAAATTGTTGAAGAGCCGGTTCATCTCGTTCTGGATCGTTCCGATCTCGCGCGCCGGCTCCCAGCGGATAAGTGCCATAGGTGCTCCTTTGGGAAGGGAAGGCTGTACTGCGCCATCAATTATGAAATCTAAGTCTAGCATTATCAAGTTTCTTCTATCGCACGCCAACAGATGACAGCGCGCGCACGCGCAAGTGCATGCACGAGCGGCCCTGCGAGCGGCGAGCGGCTACTCGATCAGCGAACGGCCCGACATCTGCTCGGGCTGTGGTATCCCGAGCATCTGCAGGACCGTCGGCGCGACGTCCGCGAGGATCCCGCCGGACCACAACGCCAGGCCGCTCGCGGTCACGATCACCGGGACCGGGTTGAGCGAGTGGGCCGTGTTCGGGCTGCCGTCGGGCTCGAGCATGTGGTCGGCGTTGCCGTGGTCGGCCGTGATCAGGCACGCGCCGCCCGACTCGTGCACCGCGTTGACGACCGTTTCGAGGCAGCGATCGACGGTCTGCACCGCCTCGACCGCGGCCTCGATCACGCCCGTGTGGCCGACCATGTCTGCGTTGGCGAAGTTGATGATTCCGAACGTCGGCGGCGCCGCGGTCCAGGCCCGCACGAACGCGTCGGCCGCCTCGGGAGCGCTCATCGCCGGCTTGTGGTCATAGGTCGGGACGTCGCGGGGTGAGGGCACCAACTCGCGCTCCTCGCCGGCGTTGGACGCCTCCTCGCCGCCGTTGAAGAAGTAGGTCACGTGCGGGTACTTCTCGGTCTCGGCCACGTGCAGCTGGCGCTCGCCGCGCGCTGCAATTACGCCGGCCAGCGTGACCGGCGGCCGTTGCGGAGCAAACGCGATCGGATAAGACCAGTCTTCCTCGTATTGGGTCATCGCCGTGTAGCGGTGGACCGGCTCGGCGCCGCCCCGATCGATCTCGTCAAACCCGGGCTCGGCCAGGGCGCGGGTGATCTCGCGCATCCGGTCGGGGCGGAAGTTGAGGCCGAGCACCGAATCCTCGGCCCGGATCCGGGCCTCGCGATCGCCGACGACGATCGGTGCAATGAACTCGTCGGTCTCGCCGCGCTCGTAGGCGTCGCGAACACCTTGTGACGCGATCTGCGCGCGGTGCTCGGCACGACCGTGGACGAGCAGGTCATACGCCTTCTGGACCCGATCCCAGCGGCGGTCGCGGTCCATCGCGAAGTAGCGGCCGATCACGGTTCCGAACCGCCCGGCTCCGCTGTCGGCCATCCGGCCCTCGACCTCTTGCAGGAACCCGGCGCCGGAGGTGGGCAGCGTGTCACGGCCGTCGGTGAACGCGTGGATGACGAGATCGGGCACCCCGAGCTGGGCGGCGAGCTCGATCAGCGCCTCGAGGTGGCGCAGGCTCGAATGGACGCCGCCGTCGGACACCAGCCCGATCACGTGGACGCGCTCGGAGCCGGTGAGGGCATCGCGCAGCACCTGGTTGCGCTCCAGCTCGCCGTCCTCGACGGCGACGTCGATCCGCGTCAGATCCTGCATCACGACGCTCCCCGCCCCGAGGTTGAGGTGGCCGACCTCCGAGTTGCCCATCTGGCCCTCCGGCAGGCCGACCGCCCGCCCGGAGGCGGTCAACGTGGTCGTCGGATAGCGGCTCCAGAGCTCGTCGAAGACCGGCGTCCGGGCGGCCGCGATGGCGTTGCCGGGGCCAGGCTCGGCAAGGCCCCACCCGTCGAGCACGATCAGCGCCGCGCGCGGCACCGGCAGCGCGGACGGTCCCGCGGCGAGCGCCATCGCTACTCGGCCGCGGCGACGATCGCCGCAAACGATTCGGCGTCCAGGCTCGCGCCGCCCACCAGCGCCCCGTCGACGTCGGGCAGCGTCAGCAGCTCGCGAGCGTTCTCGGGCTTCACGCTGCCGCCGTACAGGATCCTGGTTCGCTGCGCCTGCTCGGGCGAGCGGTCGCCGACGAGCGCTCGGACGAACGCGATCGCCTCTTGCGCCTGCTCCGGGGTTGCCACCTGCCCGGTGCCGATCGCCCAGATCGGCTCATACGCGATCACCACCTCCGCGAGCCGCTCAGACTCGAGTCGTGCGAGGTCCTCCTGAACCTGATGGCGCAGCTTGCGCTGGGTGTCGCCGCGGTCGCGCTCCTCCTCGGTCTCGCCGACGCACAGGACCGGGAGCAGGCCCGCCTCCAGCGCCGCGGGCACCTTCAGCGCGAGCGCCTTGTCGGTCTCGTTGAACAGCTCGCGGCGCTCGGAATGACCGAGCAGGACGCCGCTGACCCCGAGCTCGGACAGCATCGGCGCCGACACCTCGCCGGTGAACGCCCCGTCGGGTGACTGGTGCATGTTCTGCGCACAGACGGCGACCCGCGAGCCCCGGGTCGAGTCGACCATCGCCCCGAGCGCGGTGAAGGTCGGGCAGATCGCGACCTCGGTCCGCTGCACCGAGGAGACGCGCGGCAGCAGCGCGGCGATGAACTGCTCGGCCTCCTGCACCGTCTTGTGCATCTTCCAGTTGCCGGCCACCAGCGGGACGCGGTCGGGGCTCACATCAGCACCTCTACTCCGGGCAACTTGTGGCCCTCGATCAGCTCCAACGAGGCGCCGCCGCCCGTCGAGAGGTGGGTGACTTTGTCCTCGAACCCGAACTGCACCAGCGCCGCGGCCGAGTCCCCTCCGCCGACCACCGTCACCCCGGGCGCGGACGCGACCGCGTGCGCCACCCCGCGCGTTCCGGCGCTGAACGGGGCCAGCTCGAAGGCGCCCATCGGCCCGTTCCAGAACACGGTTCCGGCGGTCAGGATGATCTGCTCGTAGGCGTCGGCGGTCCGCGGGCCGATGTCGAGCCCCATCATCCCTTCGGGGACGTCGATGCCGTCGAGCGGCACCGGGGTCGCGTCGGCGGCGAAGCGATCGGCGAGTACCAGGTCACTGGGCAGCGCCAGCGTCGCGCGCGCGCCGTGGGACTCGGCGATCGCCTTGCGTGCGAGCTCGACGTCCTCGGATGCGCACAGCGAGTCGCCGACAGTGTGGCCCTGCGCCGCCAGGAACGGAAAGCACATCGCGCCCCCGATCAGGATCGTGTCGGCGCTACGCAGAAACGATTCGATCACGCCGATCTTGTCGGTGACCTTAGCCCCGCCGAGGACCGCGAGCAGCGGCCGTGACGGGTTCTCGAGCAGGTCCGTGAGCGTCTTTACCTCGCGCTCAAGCAGCAGTCCGGCGGCGCGGTCGTGCATCAGTCGCGGCGCCCCCTCGGTCGACGCGTGCGCGCGGTGCGCGGACCCGAACGCGTCGTCGACGTACACATCGGCCAGATCCGCGAGCGCGCGGGCGAGCCCGGGGTCGTTCTTCGTCTCTCCCGGCTCGAAGCGGATGTTCTCGAGCAGCAGCACGTCACCGGGATGCAGTCCGGCCGCCAGGCGCGCGACGTCGGGGCCGACGCCGGGCGGAGCGAGCTCGACGTCGACGCCGAGCAACTCGGACAGCCGCTGACCTACCGGCGCCAGGGACAGCTGCGGGTCCACTCCCTGGGGACGACCGAGGTGCGAGACCAGGATCAAGGTCGCGCCTTGCTCACGCAGCGCCTTGAGCGTCGGCAGCGCCGCGCGGATCCGTGTGTCATCGGTGATCCGGCCGTCGGCGAGCGGCACGTTGAAATCGACCCGCACGAGCACACGCTTGCCGTGCAGGTCGCCGAGGTCCCGGATCGTCCTCACAGCAGTCGCTGGACCAGGTCCACGACCCGGTTCGAGTATCCCCACTCGTTGTCGTACCACGAGATCACCTTGACCATCGTCCCGTCCATCACCGCCGTCAACTGCGAGTCGACGATTGACGAGGCCGGGTCCTTGACGATGTCCGAGGACACGATCGGATCCTCGGTGTAGGTCAGCAGACCGTGCATCGGACCGCTGTCGGCCGCCGCCTTGAGCGCGCCGTTGACCTCCTCGACGGTCGTCTCACGGCTGGCCTCGACGGTCAGGTCGACGACGCTGCCGGTCGGGACCGGCGCCCGGACGGCGAACCCGTTGAGCTTGCCGTTGAGCTCCGGGATCACGAGCCCGATCGCCTTCGCCGCGCCGGTCGAGGCGGGGATCAGATTCACCGCCGCCGCCCGCGCGCGCCGCAGGTCACGGTGCGGCATGTCCTGCAGCCGCTGATCGGCGGTGTAGGCGTGAATCGTCGTCATCAGGCCATGCCTGATCCCGACCGTGTCGTGCAGGACCTTTGCCACCGGCGCCAGGCAGTTCGTCGTGCACGACGCGTTCGAGATCACCTGATGCGCGTCGCGGTCGTAGTCGTCGTCGAAGTTGACGCCGAGCACGACGGTCGTGTCCGGATTGGTAGCTACGGCCGAGATCACGACCTTCTTGGCGCCCGCGTCGATGTGCTTGCTGGCGTTCTCGCGGTCGGCGAACAGCCCGGTCGACTCGATCACGACGTCGGCGCCGAGATCGCCCCACGGCAGCGCCGCGGGATCGCGCTCCGCGAGCACCCGGATCTCCTTGCCGTCGACCGAGAAGCCGGAATCGGTGGCCCGCACATCCCCAGGGAAGGGGCCGTAGTTAGAGTCGTACTTGAGCAGGTGGGCAATCGTCCGGGGATCGACGAGATCGTTGACCGCCAACCACTCGATGTCAGCCCCCCGCTCGTAAGCGGCGCGGAACACGTTGCGCCCGATCCGCCCGAAGCCGTTGATGCCGACACGTACCGCCATGCGCGCTTCCTCCAGTCTCTCTGCCCGGGTAAACAGGAACGCCGGGGCCGCAGGCAGCGTGCGACCGGCCCGCGACAGGCTACCTAAAGGTGGCTGTGCCCCGGGGTCGCGGACCAGCCGCGGCCTATTTCTTGGACACGATCTCGACCCGCAGACCGTCGGGATCGTGCAGGTAGGCCGCGTAGTAGCGGCGCCCGTACTGTGGCCGCTGGCCCGGTGCCCCATCATCGGTGCCGCCGTTGGCGAGCCCGGCCGCGTACGCGGCATCGACCGCCGCCTTGCCGCTCGCGGCCAGGGCAAGGTGTCCGTAGCCCGGCGCCGGCGGCCGCCCTCGGACGACGAACCACACGAGCGGTCCGTTGACCCCGTAGGCGACCGCCTGCGCGGCGTCGTGCATGCGCCGCCCCCCGAGCGCGAAGAAGACGCCGTCATAGAAGCGGGTCGAGCGTTGCAGGTCGGAGACCTCGAACCCGACGTGGTCGATCACGCGGGTCTCGTGACGTCTCGATGCACGACCTCGACCAGGTACCCATCGCTGTCCCGGTAGCGGTCGGCGAGGTGCTCGGCGATCGCGACCGACCGGTGCCGGCCTCCGGTGCAGCCGGTCGCGACCACCAGGTGCGCCTTGCCCTCGCCGAGGTACTGCGGCAACAGGTAATCGAGCATCGGATGCAGGCGCTCGTAGAAGCGGTCGAGCTCGCCGTCGGCGTTGATGAACTCCACCACCCTCGCATCGGCGCCGGTCAGTGGCCGCAGCTCGGGCTCGTAATGCGGGTTGGGGAGAAAGCGCACGTCGACCAACAGGTCGGCGTCGCGGCTCGGACCGTACTTGAAGCCGAAGCTCTCGAACGTGACCGCCAGCCGACCCGGGGTGCGCGTCGGGAGCAGCTCGTCGGCGAGCTTGCGACGCAGCATCGCGGCCGTCAGTCCGCGCGTGTCGATCACCACGTCGGCCCGCTTGCGCAGTGGCGCCAGCAACTCGCGCTCGCGCTCGATCCCGTCGGCGACGCTGCCATGCGGCGACAACGGATGTCGCCGGCGCGTCTCCTTGTACCGCGTCTGCAGCGTCGGCTCGTCGGCCTCGAGAAACAGGACTCGATGGCGCAGTTGGATCTGATCGAGGTAGTCGAGGATCTCCGCGAGCCCCTCGAAGTAACTGCCGCCCCGCACGTCGGAGACCACCGCCGCGTGCTCGACCTTCGAGCCGGCATGCATGAACAGCTCGACCAGCGAGCGGATCATCTCCGACGGGAGGTTGTCGACGCAGAAGTACCCCTCGTCCTCGAAGGCGGCCATCGCGGTCGACTTCCCGGCCCCCGAGAAGCCGGTGATCACGACCAGATCTGTGAGCGCTGAGGCTTCCATCGTTGCGAAGTCTGATGCCAATGCCGGACAGGGGGTGGCTCGGTCCTTTCTCCGGTTATGGCACCATGCCACGGGTGCTTCGGCGCCGCGCGTGCATCGTCATCGTGGCGGCGCTCGGACTTGTGTCCCTGGGTCCCGTGGCTGCGCACGGCGCGCCGCGAGCTCAGGCGGCCGACACGCTCTCCGCGAGCGTGTCGTCGACAGCCACCGGACAGGCGATGGAGCCTGGTTTTGTGGGCGTGTCGTTCGAGTACCGAGCGCTCCACCAGTACACCGGTCGTGACCCGCTCACGATCGATCCCGTGCTGGTCGCGCTGCTCAAGGGCCTCGCCCCCGGGCAATCGCCGGTGATCCGCGTCGGCGGTGACAGCACCGACGCCACGTGGTGGCCGGTTCCAGGGATGATCCCACCCGGCGGCATCAACTACCGCCTCTCCGACGGCTGGCTGCGCACGACCAAGGCGCTCGCCGCCGACCTCAACGCGAAGCTGATCCTCGGCATCAACCTCGAGGCCGGGCGTCCCGCGATCGCGGCCGCCGAGGGCCGCGCCTTCCTGCAGGGAATCGGCCGGCGCTACATCCAAGCGTTCGAGATCGGCAACGAGCCCGACCTCTATGGGGCCTTCCCCTGGTACCGGGACCGCCACCACCACCTGCACTGGGCGCGCGGGCGCCACTACGGGATCAGCAACTACATCAAGGAGTTCTCGCTCTGGAAGAGCGCGCTGCCGAACGTGCCGCTCGCGGGGCCCGCCGTCTCGGGACCGTCGTGGATGGGCAAGCTCGGCAAGCTGATCTCCGCCGAGCGGCGCAGCCTCAAGCTCGTCACCTACCACCGCTATCCGTTGCGGGCGTGCGTGACGGACCCGACCGCCGCCGGCTTCCCGTCGATCACGAACCTGCTCGCCGACAGCTCGTCGGTCGGACTTGCGCACGGGCTGGCGCCGTTCGTCTCGGTCGCCCACGCGCACCAGCTGCCGTTCCGGCTGACCGAGATCAACTCGGCCTCATGCGAGGGCGCCAAGGGCGTCAGTGACACGTTCGCGTCGGCGCTGTGGGCGCTGAACGCGATGTTCAACATGGCCAGTGTCGGCGTCGATGGCGTCAACTTCCACATGCTTCCGGGCTCGAACTACGAGCTGTTCACGGTCTCGCACACGTCCGGCGGCGCGTGGCAGGCGTTCGTGCATCCGGAGTACTACGGCCTGCAGATGTTCGCGCAGGCGTTTCCGCCCGGGGCCCGGCTGCTCAACCTCAGTGCGCCGTCCGGGCCGGTCAAGGTCTGGGCGACGCAAGGCACGGACGGCACGCTGCGCGTGACCGTGATCAACGAGGACCCGAGCGCCGAGCATGACGTCGCGCTCCAGCTGCCCGGTGCATCGGGCACCGGTTCGCTCGAGACGTTGACTGCCCCGAGTCTCAGCTCCACCTCGGGAGTCACGCTCGGCGGCCAGACGTTCGGAAGCGAGACCGCTACCGGCAAGCTCCCCGGCCCCCTGTCGACGATGGCGGTCGCCCCGGCGAGCGGGACCTACACGGTGCCGCTGCCGGCCGGCAGCGCGGCGATGCTGACGGTCGCCGGCAGCGCGCCGCCGACGGGCGGTGGTGGCGGCGGCGTCGGCGTGCCGCCCACCGCGGGCTGAGCCCGTCAGAGCGCGGCGTCGCGCCGCCCAGCTCAGACCCCGGTCTTGTGCAGCTCGCGGTACATGTCGCGCGCGAGCTTGCCCGGCACCCCCGGCACCGCTTCGAGCTCCTCGCGTGACGCGGCCAGGATCGCGTCCGGCGAGCCGAAGTGCGCCAGCAGCGCCCTTTTGCGCGCCGGCCCGACACCGGGGAGGTCGTCGAGCACCGAGGCGGTCATCGCCCGATCGCGCCGGATCCGGTGGTGGGTGATCGCGAACCGGTGGGCCTCGTCACGCACGCGCTGAAGCAGCTGCAGCTCCGGCGTGTCATGGGCGAGCAGCAGTGGCGCCTCGCGCCCGGGGATGAACACCTCCTCGATCCGCTTGGCGAGCGAGATCACCATCACGCCGCGCTCGCGGAACCCCTGCAGCGCCCGCAGCCCGGCCGACAGCTGTCCCTTGCCGCCGTCGATCACGACCACGTTCGGCAGCGCCGCGAAGCTCGGGTCATAGTCCTTGTCGTGCGGGGAGACGTCGCGCTGCTGCTCCCAGCGGGCCATCCGCCGTCCCAGCACCTCCTCCATCGAGGCGAAGTCATCGGGCCCCTCGTGGCCGCCGTTGGCCGCGTCGCCCACGGTGAACACCTTGAAGCGGCGGTAGTCGGACTTCTTCGGCGCGCCGCCCTCGAAGACGACCATCGAGGCGACGGTGTTGGTTCCCATCAGCGTCGAGATGTCAAAGCACTCGATCCGCAGCGGGATCGTGTCCAGGCCGAGCGCCTGCTGAAGCCCGTCCAGCGCCTCGACCCGCTGTTGGCGGCGGCGCTCGGAGCGCAGCTTCTCCTGATCGATCGCGAGCCGCGCGTTGCGCTCGGCCAGCTCGAGGATCCGGCGCTTGTCGCCCCGCTCGGCGGCGCGGATCTCGACCGTCCCGCCGCGGCGCGCGCTGAGTGCTTCGGCCAGCGCCGGGTTGTGGCCGACCTCGCGCTGCACGATCAGCAGCGGCGGTACCGACATCGCGCTGGCGTAGTACTGGACGATGAATGCCTCGGCCACGTCGGGGATCTCGGCGTCGGCGGCGTTATCGAGGTAGAAGCTCTGGCGGTCGGACAGCACCCCGTCGCGGACCTGGAAGACCTGCGCGTTGGCCTCCCCGTCGGACACCGCGACCGCGATCGCGTCGAGCGACCCGGCGCCGTCGTGCGCGACCCGTTGGCGTTCGAGCAGTGAGCGGATCGCCCGCAGGCGGTTGCGCTCACGCGCCGCGTCCTCGAAGCGCTGCTCGGCGGCAGCGGTCTTCATCTCACGTTCCAGCGTCCGCTCGATCTCCTTGTAGCGGCCGGAGAGAAAGTCGATCACGCCGTCGATCGAGCGGCGGTACTGCTCGGCGTCGACGTAGCCGACGCACGGCGCCTCGCAGCGCTTGATGTAGTAGTCCAGGCACGGCGAGCCGCTGCGACGTCCGGGCTCGGGACCCTCGCAGGAGCGGAACATGAACACCTTGCCGAGCACCTCGAGCGTCGAGCGGACCCGCTTGGCGTTGCTGTAGGGCCCGAAGTAGGCGCGGTCGCGACGGTGGCGCTCGCGGGTGAAATAGACCCGGGGGAACTCCTCGTCCGTCGAGATCGCAATGTAGGGATAGCTCTTGTCATCACGGAGACGGATGTTGAGCCGCGGCTTGTACTGCTTGATGAAGTTCTGCTCGACGAGCAGCGCCTCGGACTCGGTCTGGACGACGAGCGCCTCGATCTGATCGATCATCGCCAGGATCTCGCGCCCGGCACGGGTGCTCGGATTCGAGAAATGCGAGGCGACCCGCTTCTTGATCGACTTGGCCTTGCCGACGTAGATCACCTTCCCGCGCTCGTCGCGGAACAGGTAGACGCCGGGCTCGTCCGGGAGCTCGCGGCGCCTGTCAGCAGAGAAGACAGACATCTAACTGTTTCGAGGATAGGGGCGGCGCGCTTGGAACCGTTTGCTCCACCACGGAGCAAAGCGTTCCAAGGCCCCCATTGCGTCAGTCGGCCGTGAACGACAGCAGCACGCCGATGATCCCGAGCCCGAGCCCGATCACCGCCACGATCTCGCCGGCTCCCGACCGCGGATGATCGGGCGTGTAGGCCGGCGGGCGCAGGCTCGGGTCAAACAGGTCCGCGCCGCGAGTCGGCGGCGTGCCGAGCGCGTGCAGCGTGAACGCGGCCGCGATCACGAGCCCGATCAGGACCGCGATCCGCCCGTTGCGTGTGCCGCGTAGTGCCGCCGCCATCAGGCCGGCGGCGAGGATCGCGAGCAGCACGTCGACGATCGAATAGACCTGCCACGCGGTCGGGTTGAGGGGGACGCCCTCGAGCGCGGGCGTGTGCGCGTACCGGGCCAGGAACGCGGGCGAGAACTGATGGCTCCAGGTCAGAAACAGCGATCCGAACAGGATCGGCGCGCCCAGAAACATCAGCCAATCGGAAACAGCCTCGCGCTCGCCTTTGCTCACGGCGGCGGGCAGTGTACGCGGCGGCTGCCCGGCCCGGGTCGGCGTGCCGACGTATGCGTCGCGCGAAGCCAGCGGGCTAGTGGGTTTCCGGGAGCCCCACTAGTACTTCCGTGCCGACCAGAGCACCGTGCCGCCGATGTAGACGCTGGCGCCGACGAGCACGAGCCAGGCGACCGACCCACCCGCGGTCGTCCACAGCCGCGGTGTCGCCGTCAGCGTCACCGCGAGCACAGCGAGCGCCCCGTACAGGGCGGCGCGGCGGCCGTCACCGAGCGAATACAGCGTGCTCCGATTCTGGCGGTACATCACTGCCCCGACCCATGCCAGCGCGGCGAGGAACGCCATCGAGATCGCCTGGATCAGGATCCCGGTGCCGTTCGCGGCGCCCGGAACGAACGCGACCACGGCCGCGATCGCCAGCACGATCACCGCGTTGCGCACGTTCGAATTGATCGTCATCTCTACGAAGAGTACGCCGCCGCTCAGCTGAGCGGCATCAGATCTGCGCGCGCGGATCCCGAGGCCGGCGGATCGGTGAGCTGGTGGTGCTCGGCGACCGGCGTCGGAGCCGCCCCGCCGGGATGCTCGGCGACCGGTGCCGCGTCGCCGGCGCGCTCCCGGGGAGCCTGTACGGCGACCCCCTCGGTCGACTCGGCCGCGAACCGGTATCCGATCCCGAAGTGCGTGTGGACGTAGCGCCAGTCGGGAGACACCCGCTCGAGCTTCTGGCGCAGCTTGCGGACGAACACGTCGACCGACCGGTCGCCGCGCGCCATCGTGTAGCCCCACACGCGCTGGTAGATGTCCTCGCGCTTGAGGACGCGGCCGTTCACGCTCGCGAGCTGGTAGAGGAGCTCGTACTCCTTGCGCGAGAGCCCCGCCGCGATCCCCTGAGCGTAGGCGTCGAAGCGATCGGGCCGGATCGACAGCTCGCTGGCGGCGATCGTCTCCTCGACGACCGGTAGCTGACCGGCCCGCCGGCGCCGGAGCACCGCCTCGATCCGCGCCACCAGCTCCTCGGGGTGGCACGGCTTCGTGACCCAGTCGTCGGCGCCGCCGCGCAGCGCCCGGACCCGGTCGGCGACCGGCGCCCTCGGGGCGCATACGAGCAGCGCCAATCCCGGGAGCTCGCGCGCGGTCCACTCGATGTACTCGAGACCGGTCAGCGCCGGGTTGACGAGCAGCGCGTTGAGCCGCATCGCCGTCAGCTGCTCGGGGACGGCCGCGTACGCCAGCAGCTCCCGCTCCCAATGCAGTGCCGCGAAACGCCGGTCCAGAACGGTCACGAGGCCGCTGTCGTTGTCTATCAGCGCGACGCGGATGGCCGAAGCCTCCTGGACCGTGGCATTGCCGATCAGTGTAGGACCGAGCCGGGACGGCTCCGCAAAGCAGACGAGCGATGAATCTGCGACCGCGTTCGGGTCATATTGATCGAACAGCGACCCGAGGAGCCCAGGAGCGCGAACCGGAGCAATGTCACATTCAGACCCGCAGCCGTGTCTTACAACTGACTCCAGCACCTGAACGACCCACCGACCACGATGCTCGCACCCGAACCCACGATCAACGATTTCGCCCTCCCGACGATCGACGTCCGTTCCGTGCTCCGGCGCGTAGCGCTCCCGGCGGTCGCGGCCGCGGTCGCGGTTGCGGCGGTCGTCGTGGTCGGCGGACACATCCACGCGATCGCACACACGATGCGCCAGATCCTCGGACTCAGCGCCGGGTGGGCAGTGGCCGGGATCGTGTTCGAGTGCATCTCGCTCGGCGGTTACGTGTTGCTGCTGTCACTGGTCGCGGGCCACGCGACCTCGCGCGTCAACGCCCGGGTGAGCGCACAGATCACGTTCGCGGGCGCGGCGGCGACCCGTCTGCTGCCGACCGCCGGCGCGGGCGGCGCGGCGCTGGCGCTGTGGACGCTGCGGCGCGCCGGCCTCAAGTCGTCGGCGGCGGCGAGGACGCTCCTCTCCTTCCTCGTCCTGCTGTACGCGGTGTTCCTGACCGCGATCATCCTCTCCGGCGCCGCGCTGACCTTCGGCCTGGTGTCCGAGCACGGCCCGGTCGCATTGAGCGCGATCCCGGCCGCGATGGCGATCGTGGCGATCACGCTCGCGCTCGGTCTCGCCTTCATCCATCCGGGCTCCGATGCCGCGCGCTCGCGCCTCGGCGCCCGGATCGCGGCGGCGGCGCAGACCGTCGGCGCCGGCGTCCGTGACGCCTGCCGCCTGGCCGCCTCGGCCGACCTGCGGCTCGCCGGCGCGCTCGTCTACTGGGCGTTCGACGCCGCGGTGCTGTGGGCCATGCTGCACGCATTCGGCGCCGCGCCGCTGCTGCCGGTCGTCGCGATCGCGTACTTCGTCGGCCAAGCCGCCAACACGGTGCCGATCCCGGGCGCGGTCAGCGGCGGAATCGCCGGCGTCCTGATCGCCTTCGGCCTGCCGGCAGCGATCGCCCTGCCCGCGGTGCTCGCCTATCGCGCCGTGTCGGTGTGGCTGCCGACGCCGATCGCCGTCGCCGCGCTCCCGGGCCTGCGCGCGACGGTCGCGCGCTGGGGCCGCGAGGACTCCGCGCTCGAGCCGGCGGTTGAAACCAAAGCTGCCGCATAGACGGTTCTGGTTCCAAGCGACGCGATCAATACCTAGCCGGCCACGGCCTCCCACCGCTCGTACAGCTCGGCGACCGCCCGTTGTGCTTCCTCGTGGCGCTGCGTCGAGCGCGCGCTTGTTTCGGGCGTCGACCAGGCAGCCGGGTCTGACAGCTCGTCTTCGATCTCGCGCAGGGCCGTCTCGGCGGCTTCGATCTGCTTCTCGAGCCGGTCGGTCGTCGGCTTGGGGCGCGGCGGGGTGCGCTTGCGGCCTGATGGCGGCCGGCTCTTCGCGCTTGCCGCGGGTGGCTTGCGCTTCGCGCCGGCGCGCGACGATACCGCATTCGCGGCGCGCTCTTCGCGCACCCGCAGGTACTCGGGCCAACCGCCGACATAGGCGTGCAGCGTCTCGTCCTCGAGCGCGACCGTCCGCGTCCCGATCGCGTCGAGCAGCGCGCGGTCGTGCGAGACCAGCAGCAGCGAGCCCGGGAACGCACGCAAGGCGGCCTCGAGTGCCTCGCGGCTCTCGAGGTCGAGGTGGTTGGTCGGCTCGTCGAGAATCAGCACATTGGCGCCGGAGTGGACCAGGATCGCGAGTGACAGTCGCCGGCGCTCGCCTCCGGAGAGGCCGTCGAGCGGCTTCTCGGCGTCCTCGCCCGAGAACAGGAACCCTCCGAGCAGCGCCCGCGCCTTGCCGGGCGTTAGCCCGGTCGCGCGCTGCGTAGCCTCCAGCACGGTCCGGGCGCCGGCTGTGAGCTCCTCGGCGTGCTGGGACAGGTAGCCGATCTTGACGTTGTGGCCGGTCCGCAGCTTGCCGTGGACGAGCTCGCGCCGTCCGGCGAGCGTCTCGATCAGGGTCGTCTTGCCGGTCCCGTTGGCGCCCACGATCGATACGTGTTCGCCACGCTCGAGCCACAGCTCGGCGTCGGTCAGCAGCTGCTTGTCACCGGCTGAGATCGACCCGTCCTCGAGCTCGAACACCACCCGGCCGCTGCGCTCCGGTGCCTTGAAGGCGAACTCGAGCCCGGCGCCCTCGGTCGGGTCGCGCGAGATCCGCTCGATCTTGTCCAGGCGCTTGGCACGCGACTGAGCCTGGCGCGCGCGGGTGCCCGCGCGGAATCTGGTCACGAACCGCTCGAGGCGATCGATCTCTGCCTGCTGGCGCTCGATCGCGCGCCCCAACGCGAGCTCGCGCGCCGCCTTCTCGCGCCTCCACGCGTGCCACGGACCGCCGAAGAACCTCCCTCGCCCAGCCTCGAGCTCGAGCACCGAGGTGCCGACCGCCTCTAAGAACCAGCGGTCGTGCGCGACCAGGACGATCGCGGCGTCGAGGCTCACAAGGTGCTGTTCGAGCCACTCGAGTGACGCGATGTCGAGGTGGTTGGTCGGCTCGTCGAGGAGCAGCAGGTCGGGATCGCCCGCAAGCGCGCGGCCCAGCGAGGCACGGGTCAGCTCGCCGCCGGAGAACGTCACGAGCTCGCGGTCGAGGTCGGTCGAGTCTCGGAAGCCGAGCCCGTGCAGGGTCGCAAGCGCCCGGTCGCGCCAGTTGTAGCCGCCGGCATGCTCGAGCTTCGCCTGCGCCCGCGCGTAGCGGTCGAGCGTCGCCTCGTCGTGCGCACCGCCGGCCATTGCCTGCTCGAGCTCTGAGAGCTCGTTCTCGATCGCCACCAGCTCCGGAGCACCCGAGAGCACGTAGTCGCGCAGCGACAGGCCGCGGTCGCGTGGCGGCCGCTGGTCATGGAGCGCGATCTTGGCCCCCTTCGCCAACACGAGCTCACCGAAGTCGACCGAGTCCTCGCCGGACAGCATCCGCAGCAGCGTCGTCTTGCCTGACCCGTTGCGCCCCGAGAGCGTCATCCGGTCGCGGCGCTCGAGCTTGAACGAGATCCCGCGCAGCAGCGGCTCGCCGGCAATGTCCTTGCCGAGGTCGGATGCGATTACGACAGCCATTGGCCTGATGGTAAGAACCCGCCGCGCCGAGTGGCGTGACCGCGCGCCGCCGGCACCGGGACGGTTACGATCTTCCGATGCGTACGCGCGCGTACCCGCCACCGGTACCGCCCAGCGAGATGCTCCCGGCCCGGACGCTCAATGCGCCCGGTCGGGGCGAGCTGTTCCTACGCGACAGCGGTGGTGACGGGCCCGCCGTGATGTTGCTGCACGGCTGGATCGCCAGCGCGGATCTCAACTGGCATGGCGCTTACCAACCGCTCGTCGACGCGGGCTATCGGGTGCTCGCAATCGACCACCGCGGCCACGCCCGCGGGCTGCGGACGTTCACGAAGTTCACCCTCGTCGATTGCGCCGGCGACGCGGCGGCGGCCGTGCGGCAGCTCGGCGTGGCGCCGGCGATCTTCGTCGGCTACTCGATGGGCGGTGCCATCGCCCAGTTGGTCGCGCGCGATCACCGTGACGCCTCCGCCGGGGTGGTCGTCACCGCCACCGCCCAGCACTGGCAGGACCGGGAGACTCAGCGACTCTGGCGCTTGATGGGGCTGACGGGCGCGAGCCTCCAGCTCGCCCCGCGCACGACCTGGACGACGGGCTTTCGCCGGCTGGGTCTCGAGCGCACGCCGACCGCTGCCTGGTTCATGTCAGAGCTGCTGCGCCACTCGGCGCGGGACATCGCCGAGGCCGGCCGCGAGCTCGGCCGGTTTGACTCGCGCCCGTGGCTTCGATCGGTCGACGTGCCCGCCGCCTCCGTGGTCACCACGCGCGACAGCGCCGTCTCGCCTGCCAAGCAGCGCGAGCTCGCAGCCGCGATCGGCGGCCCCGTGTTCGAGGCACCGATCGATCACCTCCAGGTCTCGGGACGCGCTGATGAGTACAACCCGGCGCTGCTGGAGGCCCTGGCGGCGCTCAGCACCGGGTCGAGCGCCCAAGCGGCCTAGCCGCGCTGCGCCCAGAGCCGTTCGCCGCAGACGCAGTCCTGCTTTTCAGTTACGCTTCAGAAACCGTGCGCCGCGCTCGCTTCATGGTCGCCTTCACGATGTTCGTCGTCGTGCTGCTCACGTTCGCGCCGATGGCATTCGCCCGCGACGACGGCGGCCAGGGTTGGTTCGGCGAGACCACCGACTCGAACATCACCAACGCGATGTTCGTCGTGATCGCGTTCTTCCCGACCGTGATCCTGATCCTGTCGCTGATCCAGTGGCGGCTGGACAAGCGCAAGCACGCGCGGCTCGACGCCGCCAAGGCTCGCGAGCGCAACGCCGACTGGCGCGGCGGCTGGTAGCAAGCGCGCCCCCGGTCGAGTTGTTGCACTAGCCGTCGGGCAGATCATTCTGCGGCGGGCTGCGCAGCGGTGTCCGGCGCCACGCCCGGTCCCTGTCCCGAATCCGGCCCGTGACCCGACCCGGCCGACTCGACGGCGACCGTCGTCGCCCGCGCCATCGGAACCAGAAACGGGACCACCACGATCGGGAGCAGGAGCGGCAACAGCAGCAGGTGCAGCCAGTCCCACAGCGTGTTACCAGTGAACCCCGTCCACGCCCATGGGACCAGGTAGCCGCACACGACGATCACCGCGAACGCCGCGGCCGCAGAGAGCCCGAGGGCTGTGTGGCGCGCGGTCCAACCCTCGCGGATCTCGACCGCTAGCGGCGTAAGCGCGACCGCGAGCGGCAGCGCCACCAGATTGAGCCAGTCCCAGAGGCTGTTGCCGACGAACCCGGTCCACGCCCACGGGATCAGGTACCCGCACAGCACGATCAGCCCGAACACCGCGCAGCCGGCGAGCGCGATGCGTTTGACGCGGGAATCGAGCTTCGCCTCGCGCGTGAGCCAGATCGGCAGCACCGCCACCGCCATCGGCAGCAGCAGCAGGTGCAGCCAGTCCCAGAGAGTCGCGGTATGACCGTTGATCCCCGTCCACGGCCATGTGTGGCTGTAACCACCCCACAGCACAATCGCGAACACCAGCACCGCCGCAACCACCAGCCAGAGCGGTAGTCGGTAGCTGTGTGGCGCGGGCTCCACGCGTTCAGATTCTGAATACCGGAATCAGGCGCTGCTCGTGCTCGGCGTCGATCCGGGCGATCACCTCGACATGCTCCTCGAGGCCCGACCCCCGCAGCTTCTCGGCCAGCAGTTCGTCGACCTGGAAGATCCCGGCGCTGTTCGACATCTGGATCTCGACCCGGACGGCGCGATCGCGCCCGGGCAGGATCTTGACGTCCTCGATCGCGTACGCCGACAGCGAGTGGATGTTCTGGTGGCCCGCCTCGAACGGAATCCGGGAGCGACCCCGCGCCATGTCGAGCGCGTCGGCCACGCGTACGATCCCGGCTTCGACCGTGAACGGCGCCCCTCGCCGACGGTGGCCGATGATCGCGTGCAGCGTCTCCGAGGCGATCACCGACCGCTCGGGCTCTTCATAGATGCCGGCGAGCAGAGACGGAAGCTTGTCGGCGCTGAGGAACAGGCTGTAGCGCTCGTGGTCCTCGCGGTGGATCGACATCCCGACACAGTGCAGCAGGGACGCGGCCGCGATCACGACCTCCGCGTCGCGCTCGCTCATCGCGTAGTCGACGACGATGCTCGGCACGACGCCGCGCCGGAACAGCAGCCGCGCGAGGCGCAGGGCGATGTTGACGACGATCTGAACGTGGACCCAGCTGTGGTCCGACATCCCCAGTCGGCGGGTGGCGTTGACCGCCGAGACGTGCCACCAGGCCTTGAGCTGCTCGTCGGAGTTCGCCGCCTCGAGCAGACGCTCGAGACGCCGGTTGCCCCGCGTCGGCGCTCGCACGCGGACACCCGCGAGGGCCTCGCGGGGAGGGATCGGAGGTTCGTCGCTCACTTCGATGAGGCTTCTAGCAGCACGCCCTCGCGAATTCCACCATGGCCGACGACGAGCGGCGCCCGGAACAGCTCAGCGACCTGTCCCAGGATCAGCAGCCCGGCGGGCAGCAGCCGTGCGCGCTCGGCGTCGATCCCGTAGTCGATCGCGATCTTCGTCGAGCGTTCGGCGCCCAGCAGCATGAGCGCCTGCGCCAGCACGCGCGAGCTCAGCACCGGCCCCGCGACCCGGCTCAGCGAGGTGGCGCTGCCGCCGACGGCGACCACCGCGCTGGGGCGCGGAGCGTCGAGCCCGTCAAGCTCGGCGGCGATCTGCGTGCGGGCGCTCGAAAGCTCCGGCTCCGTCGGCGGATCCGTGAACAGGTGGCGCCGCGTCAGCCCTCCGGACCCGAGTGGCACCGACGCCCACCACTGCACCTGATCGGGGGCCTCCCCCACCACGAGCTCGGACGAGCCCCCTCCCACATCGACGACGCCGAGCCGCTCTGACGGCGGCTCGCGAAGCGTCCCGGTGGCGCCGACGAACGCCAACCGTGCCTCCTCGGCCTGGCTCAGCACCTCGACCGACAGGCCGGTGGCATCGTGGATCGCCGCCACGAGCGCACTCCCGTTGGCTGCGCTGCGCAGCGCCTCGGTTGCGACCGCATGAACGGCCGTCGCCCCGAGCCGCGCCGCGACGTTGCGCTGATCGCGCACGACATCGACGACCTCCGCGATCTTCGCGGGCCGGATCGTCCCGTGCTCGAACAGCTCGTTGCCGAGGCGCGTGAACGATCGCTCCTGGTGAATCCAGGCCAGCCGCTGCGCGTCGCAGTCGGCGACGAGCAGACGAGTCGTGTTGGAGCCGATGTCGATGCAGCCGAGCCGCACGCGCTGGTGCCGGAGGTCAGACCTAGATGGAAAGTGTCAGCCTAACCCGAGACGCGGTTCAGCCTAGCCCGCTAGCCAGCGTCTCACGGCCCTCGACGCCAACCGGTTCGATCGCGGTCTCGTCGGCGAGCGGCTCCGCCACGAGCTCGGGTTCGATCATCGGCTCGGGCATGGCGGACGGCCGGAGCACCCGCCATACGACGATCGCGTAGATGAGGGCTCCGGCACCGGCGACCGCGAACGCGACGCGCGGATCGAACAAGGTCGTGATCAGCCCACCGAGGAGAATCCCGACGCCCGGCGCGGCCTGCGTGATCGACTGGTTGAGGCTCATCACCAGCGCCATCCACCGCTGCTCGGTGTACTCCTGAAGCGCGGTCTGGGTGGCGACGGCCATGATCCCGTTGCCAAAGCCGCCGACCACAGCGCCGGCCACCGCAACCGCGATCGTCGGTGCCCCGGCCATCGCGACGAAACCGACGCCCAGCGCGGCGCCGCTGAGCGCGAGCAGCGTGCGTACCGCGCGTCCGCGCCAGCGGGCGTAGACGATGCTGCCGATCACCGCCCCGGTGCCCCATCCGGACAGCAGGGCGCCGTAGCCGCTGGCCCCGGCATGCAGCGTGTGCTGAGCCAGCACCACCTCGACCGGAATCGAGATCGTGAACACGATGAAGCCGCCCACCTGCAGCCCCAGCAGCCACCGCAGGGCGCGGTGGCGCCGTACATGGGCGAGCACGGCACGCAACCGGCCCTCCGTCCCCTCCCGCTCGTGGTGGGCGCCGGGAAGGCCTTTGGCCGTGATCAGGACCAGCGCGATCCCGGCGAACAGCCCGCAGTTGGCCAGCAGCGCCGCCACGGTTCCGCCGGAGGCGACGACGAGCCCGCCGATCACCGGGCCGACCATGAAGCAGACCGAAAACACCGCGTTCGTGATCGCGTTGCCCTCGCGCAGCAGGCCGACGGGCTGCAGCACGTCAACCGTCGCTGTGCGCGCCAGTGAGCGTGCGACGACCGCGACGATCCCGTCGCACAGGGCGAGCGCCAGTACCGGCACGATCGAGAAGCGCGATGTCATCCAGGCGAGCGCGCCGAACAGCAGCGCTTCAACCGCATACAGAACCGGCAACAGCCGACGCGGCGCGTTCTGGTCAATCCGGACAACTACGAACGGCGAGACGAGCGCCGGCAAGAACTGCGAGCTGAGGAAGAAGGCCGTCGAGCCGAGCGCGCTGCCCGTCTGCCGGTAGACGAGGATCGCGAGCGCCAGCGTGCCGACCGACCAAGCCAACTCGTTGAGCGCGAAAGCGCCCAGCAGGCGGCGGTAAGCGGGCAACGAGAGGACGGGCTTCATGCTCTGCGAACGTCCTTGGCAGGTTGGTCGGCGCGCCTGTCCATCCAGATTCCAGTTCTACGCAAATGCGCGCGCGAGGCACCCTGCCCGTGTCCGACGGGCCGCGCGCGCGGGATTGGATCGCGCGAGTCTGCCAAGCGGACGCAGTTTGACACTACTGGCAGAGAGGCTGTGCACCAAATTGCGGGGTAACCCGATGCAACAACGCACCCGCGACCATTCAAACGGCTCGGGATCCTAGCGGCCGCCTCACGTAGGCCGTGCAAATCGCCTGCCGTGCTCGCCGGCGCGCTGGTTGCTCGCACAACTGCCGCGGCTGTCATGCTCTGGACCAAATGTCTCTCCGCGCGCGTTCGTGGCACGCCACCAACACCTTTACGCATACCGAATTTCCGCCTGACCGGCTCGCGGCGCAGCGAGATCTGAGCGTCTCCGTGTGCTTGCCCGCCCGTGACGAGGCCCGCACGATCGGGGCGATCCTCGAGGTGCTGCTGGGCCTCCAAGAGCGAGGCGTGATCGACCAGGTCGTGGTGGTGGACAACTCGACCGACTCAACGGCCGAAATCGCCCGCCGGCTGGGGGCAGAGGTTCATAACCAGGAGCATCTGCTCCCGGAACTGGGACCGGTGCTGGGCAAGGGTGACGCGATGTGGCGCGCGCTAGGCGTGCTGTCCGGCGATGTGATCTGTTTTCTGGATGCCGATACGGACCATTTCGGCCCACATTTCGCTTGCGGTCTGCTCGGCCCCTTGCTCTGCCTAGGGGGAATCTCATTCGTCAAGGGTTACTATCGGCGTCCTTTCCGCATGGGTGAAGTCACGTTGCCCGACGGAGGCGGTCGTGTCACCGCGCTGACAGCCCGGCCGTTGCTGAACCTCTTCTATCCGGAACTCGCGGCGGTCGAGCAGCCACTTGCCGGAGAGGTAGCCGCGCGGCGTGACCTGCTCGAGCGGCTTCCGTTCGTGACCGGCTACGGGGTCGACATCGGGCTGCTACTCGACGCCCACCGCGAGGCAGGCCTCGATGCGCTCGCCCAGGTCGACCTCGACGTGCGCCAGAACGCCCACCAATCGCTCGAAGAGCTGGCGCCGATGGCGTTCGCGGTCCTACGCGCGCTGGCCACGCGGCTCGAGCGCGATGGACGGTTGACGGGCGCGCTGCCCTCGACGTTTCTGCTTCCCGGACGGGACGAGCTGCGAGTGCTCTCGGGAGAAGACGTCGAGCGCCCGCCGCTGGTCAAGCTCCGCGCTGCCGCCTGACGGCGGCTATCGAAACGCCTGGCGGGCGGCTTTGATCCCCTGCCCCGTGGCGCTCGCGTAACCGTATGTGCCCTCGTCACGCAGTTCGGTCGCCGCGTCAACGACGGCCGCGATCGCCGCGAATGCGAACGATCCTCCGACCGAGATTCGGCTGACCCCGAGTGCCCCCAGTTCGGCGATCGTCGGCGCGCCCGGACGGACCAGCACGTTTACCGGACGGTCGACAGCCGCCAACACGGCCTGGATCTGCTCGGCGCTCGTCAGCCCGGGAGCGAACAGCACGTCGGCACCCGCGTCCTGGAACGCGCGCAGCCGAGCGATCGTGTCGTCGAGGTCATCGTGCCCGCGGATCAGGTTCTCGCTGCGCGCCGTCAGCACCACGTGTGCCGGCCCCTGATGCGCGGCCTCGGCGGCAGCGGCGACGCGCTCGGCGGCCAACGAGATCTCGTAGATCGTGTCGGACTCGTTGCCGCTGTAGTCCTCGATCGAAAACCCGGACAAGCCGGCCGCGACGGCGTCCGCCGACGTCGCGGCGACCTCCTCGGGACTGTCGCCAAAACCATTCTCGAGGTCGGCCGACACCGGCAGGTCGGTGGCGGCGGCGATCTCAGCGCCGTGTGCGAGCGCCTCGTCGCGTGTCACAGAACCGTCCAGGCGCCCGAGTGTCGCGGCAAAGCCGCTGCTGGTCGTCGCGAGCGCCTCGAAGCCGAGTGACGCAAACAGTCGTGCCGAGCCGACGTCCCATGGGTTGGGCATCAACAGCGGCCTGCGGGTCCGGTGCAGCTCCAGGAACCGTTCGGCGCGCTGGGCCTGCTCGCCGGGCTGCACTCTGGCGGAGTCCGCGGTCATCGTCCGTACACGATATGGCTTCGCCGCCTCGGCCACAGAAACGGCCTCGCTAGGCTCCAGGCATGGCCTCGCAGACGCAGCCCGCCCGCGCCGGCGACGGTTCGTTCAAACGCCAGGCGAGCATCTTCCGCGACTGGGTCACGGCCGATGGATCGAGCGGTTTCGAGCCCGAGGCCGGCCGCTATCACCTGTACGTCGCGCGAGCGTGCCCGTGGGCGCACCGGACCCTGATCGGCGTACGGTTGATGGGCCTCGAGCACGCGATCGGGATCTCGTACGTCGATCCGATCCGTGACGAGCGCGGCTGGACGTTCTCCGGCGGCCAGTACAAGGACGAGATCAACGGCTTCGAGTACCTCAGCGAGGCCTACCACGCGACGGACCCCGACTATTCGGCGCGCGTCAGCGTCCCGGTGATGTGGGACAAGCGCGACGGAGTGATCGTCAACAACGAGTCGGCAGACATCCTTCGGATGCTCAGCACGGTGTTCGCACCGCTCGCCGAGCACCCCGTCGAGCTCTACCCGGAGGACAGGCACGACGAGATCGACAAGCTCAACGAGCAGATCTTCGAGCACGTCAACGATGGCGTCTACAAGACCGGCTTCGCGACCAGCCAGCAGGCGTACGAAGAGTCCGTGATGGCGCTGTTCCAGATGCTCGACCAACTCGATCTGCGGCTCGACGAGCGGCGCTTTCTGTTCGGCTCGACGCCGCTCGAGACCGACTGGCGCCTATTCCCGACCCTGGTCCGGTTCGACGCCGTCTACCAGATCCACTTCAAATGTTCGGTTCGCAAGCTGACCGAGTACGAGAACCTGTGGCCGTACGCGCGTGATCTCTACCAGTGGCCCGGGATCGCCCACACGGTCAGCTTCGACGAGATCCGCAACCACTACTACCGCACTCACCCGAGCATCAACCCGAGCGGCATCGTCGCGGCACTCCCCGCCGAGAGCTTCTACGTGCCCCACGAGCGCGACCGGCTCGGCTAGCTCGGTCATTCGAGCTCAGCGAGCCGCGAGCGTCTCAGCCTTGTCCCAGTACGCTGCTTCGATGCGCGAGACCGAGACCGCCGCCGCGGTCGTCGAAGGCTCGTGGAAGCGCCGGCGCAGCAGCTTCCGAGACTGGATCACGGCGGACGGCTCGAGTGCCTTCGCTGTCGGAGCCGATCGCTATCACCTCTATATCGCGCGCGCCTGCCCATGGGCACACCGCACGCTGATCGCCCGGCGGCTGATGGGACTCGAGGACGTGATCAGCGTGTCCTACGTCGACCCGCTGCGCGATGAGGAGCTCGACGGCTGGGCTTTCACCGGCGGCCGTTACCAGGACCCGATCAACGGTTTCAGGTTCCTCAACGAGGCCTACCACGCAGCCGACCCCGAGTACACGGGGGACATCACCGTCCCGGTTCTGTGGGACAAACGAAGTGCCACGGTCGTCAACAACGAATCCGCCGACATCCTGCGGATGCTCGGCACCGTCTTCGTGCCGCTCGCCAAACACCCGGTCGACCTATATCCAGAGGGTCTTCGCAGCGAGATTGACGCGCTCAACCCGCGGCTTTACGACCTCGTCAACGACGGCGTCTACAAGGCGGGCTTCGCGACCACCCAGCGCGCGTACGACGACGCCGTGGAGCGCCTGTTTGAGATGCTCGATGAGCTCGACCTGCGGCTGGCCGACCGTCGCATGCTGTTCGGAGCGGCCCCGGTGGAGACCGACTGGCGGCTCTTCACGACTCTGGTGCGCTTCGACGCCGTGTATCAGATCCACTTCAAGTGCTCGGTCCGCAAGCTGGCCGAATACGAGAATCTCTGGCCGTATGCCCGTGATCTCTACCAGTGGCCCGGAATCGCCGAGACCGTCGACTTCGACGAGATCCGTGCTCACTACTACCGCACCCACCCGAGCATCAACCCGAGCGGGATCGTCGCGGCGATCCCGGCCGAGAGCTTCTACATGCCCCACGAGCGCGACCGGCTCGGCTAGCCCGTCCGGTGTCGTTCAGCGCCCGGCGTCCATGCCGGCGGCCGGGGCCGGGTCCACGCCGGCAGCGGGGTCCGACGCGGCCACGCTTTGCCCCGCTGCGGGCTCCCCGGCCGGCCGGCCGATCGCCAGCCACGGAATCGTGACGTGCGCGATCGGTCCGATTCCGAGCGCGTAGACGACCGTCCCGATGCCGACCGTCCCGCCCAGGATCCAGCCGACCGCGAGAACCGTGAGCTCGATCGAGGTCCGCACGATGCGGATCGAGTGGCCGCGGGCCGCAAGTCCGGTCATCAGCCCGTCGCGTGGCCCCGGCCCCAGGCCGGCGCCGATGTAGGCCCCGGTGGCGATCCCGTTCAGGAACACCGCCCCGACCATCACCGCGACCTGAGCCCCCAGCCCGTGGACCGGGTGGATCGTCGCCAGCATCACGTCGATCACCACGCCGACCACGACCACGTTGCAGACCGTCCCGAGTCCCGGCCGCTGGCGCAGCGGGATCCACAGCACCAGGACGCAGACGCCGACGATGATCGCCCAGGTGCCGACCCCGAGGCCGACTCTCCGGGAGAGACCCTGATGGAACACGTCCCACGGGTCGACGCCGAGCCCGGCGAGCAGCAGCATCGAGCTCGAGACGCCGTACAGGATCAGGCCGACGAACAGCTGGCTCAGGCGACGCGTGCGGGGCGGAGGGAGCACCGAACCAAGTCTGCCAGCAATGGCCTTCCAATTCACAGGCCAATTTGCTACCAGTGGCCTGTGACGATCACTTCCACGCCTTGACGACCACCTCCACGCTGTGACGATCACCTCGACCCATCGGCTCGTAGAGCTGCTCGGCGGCTGGCGTCAGGGCGGCGCCGGACAGGAGAAGCTCGCCGCCACGATCCGCTCACTGGTCCTCGACGGACGGATCGCCGTCCAGAGCCGGCTCCCAGCCGAGCGCGGGCTCGCGGCCGGGCTCGGGGTCAGCCGCGCCACCGTCACCGGCGCCTACAACCAACTTCGAGACGAGGGCTATCTCGCCAGCCGCCAGGGATCGGGAAGCTGGGTGACGCTGCCGGGCGGGCTGCGGTCGGCCCCCGACGCGATCGTCGGCGGCCCCGGGCTCGACCTGCGAATCGCGGCGCTGCCCGCTCCGGCCGCGATCGCCGAGCTGTTCGGCGCCGCCGTCCGTGAGCTCCCGCGATGGCTGGACCACCACGGCTATGACCCGCTCGGTCTGCCGCCGCTGCGCGAGGCGATTGCCCGGCGGTTCACCGCCCGGGGGCTGCCGACCCGACCCGAGCAGATCCTCGTCACCAACGGCGCTCTACAGGGGCTCGATCTCGCGCTCAGGACGGTCATGGGCCGAGGGCGCCGGGCGCTGGTGGAGATCCCGAGCTACCCGGCGGCGCTCGATGCGCTCCGCGCCGCCGGCGCCCGGGTCGATGCGATCCCGGTCGAGCATGACGGCTGGCACCTTCGGGCGCTCGAGGCCGCGACCCGGATCGACCAGGCGGCGGTGAGCTACCTGATGCCGGACTTCCACAACCCCAGCGGACGGCTGATGGACGAAGCCGGGCGCCGCCGGACGATGCGGGCGATGAGCCGCTCGGGCGCGTATAGCGTGATCGACGAGACGTTCGTCGAGGTCAACCTCGATCGCGTGCCGATGCCGCCCCCCGCGGCGGCGTTCGGCGACACCCGCACGATCACGATCGGATCGCTCAGCAAATCCGTCTGGGGCGGCCTGCGGATCGGCTGGGCACGCGCCGATCCCGAGCTCGTCCACCGCCTCGCGGCGACACGCGCCGCGGTCGATCTCGCGAGCCCGGTGCTCGAGCAGCTCGTGGCGGTCCATGCGATCGACCGGCTTGACGAGCTTGTCGAGGACCGCTGCGCGATCATCCGGCCTCGGCGCCAGGCGTTGCTGCGCGCCATCGATCGGCAGCTCCCCGCGTGGCGTTACGTGCGTCCCGGTGGTGGGATGTTCCTCTGGGTGGCGCTCCCGGAGCCGATCAGCACGAGCCTCGCGATCCAGGCCCGCGAGCACGATCTGCACCTCACCCCGGGCCCCCGGTTCGGCGCCGCCGGCCTGCTCGAGCGGCGGCTACGGCTGCCGTTCACGCTCACGCCCGAGGAGCTCGAGCGCGCGGTCACGATTCTCGCGCGGCTGGCGCCGACGACGGCGGCCGTCGACGATCCCGAGCGCGCCGCCGGCTACGTCGCGTGACCGGATAACGGGCGCGTAACGGCGTTACCGGGCTGTTAGTCGCCGTCGGTTACAACCTAACCGTCCCACCTCGGAGCAAGCGCACGCATGCGAAGCACACACGCAACCGCCGTAGTGGCCGCCCTCGGATGCGCGTTCGTGCTCGCGGCATGCGGATCCTCTGGTCATGCGGGCAGTGAGTCCGTGGCGAATGCCGGTCTCAAGTTCGCCAGATGCATGCGCTCCAATGGCGTCCCCAACTTCCCCGACCCGAGCGGTGGCGGCGGCATCCAGATCCCCGTCGGGTCGGGGATCAATCCCGGATCGCCCGCGTTCCAATCCGCCCAGCGGGCGTGTTTCAAGCTGCTCCCAGGTGGCGGCCCCGGTAGGCACAAGGCCTCAGAGCAGGACAAGCTCAGGATGCTGGCGATGTCGCGTTGCATGCGGAGCCACGGCTTCACGACGTTCCCGGACCCGGTAGCCACGCCGCCCGCCCCCGGCGGCGGTTTCGGCATCGCCTTCGGCGCTCCCGGCGCGTTCATCGCGATCCCGCAGTCGATCATCCAGTCGCCGGGTTTCAACCAGGCGGCGCGCGCCTGCGGCGTGCCCGGCGCGGGACCCGGCGGCCCCGCGAAGCAAGCGGCGCCGGGGTGATCGCTCGCGGGGGCCGATCGCGGGGGAGCCCACGCGAGTCTCGGACGCCTCTGGCTAGACCGTAGGCGGATTACTGGGGCGATACGACAGTTTCGGGCCCCCCTCCAAACCTAGGCGGCATCACTGGGCTATACGGCGGTTTCGGAGCGTGGCCCGGCGCTCGATGCACGCGTGAGCCACCGAGCGCCAAGGGCATACTCAAAGGGCAACGCAAAGGAGGCTCCACCATGCCGATTGTCCACGCCGACGCCCTCGATAACGGCAACCTGAAGGGTGCCGACCACGGGGCGACGGTCTCACTGATCTTCGATCACAGCGACCCGGGCGGCGGTCCGCGCCTTCACCGCCACCCCTACGACGAGACGTGGGTCGTCCAGGAGGGGAACGTGACCTTCGAAGCCGGGGATGAGCGCCTGCACGCCGTCTCGGGCGACATCGTGATCGTCCCGCCTGACACGCCCCACAAGTTCACCAATGACGGACCCGAGCAGTCGGTGATGGTCTGCATCCACGCCAGCCCGAGTTTTGTCACCGAATGGCTCGAATGAGCGCCCCGCTCGGGCGCTCCGCGATTGGGAAACCGCCCGAGGGAGCCCAGCGAGCCGTCAGTCGCGGCGCCTGAGCACCCGTAACGCGACCAGGAAGCCGACCACAAGCGCGATCACCTGGGCGGGGTTGCGCTTGATCTGGCCCCAGATCACGGAACCCACCAGCGTCAGGCCCTGGATCGGCTCGCTCTCCTGGACCGGCGACGCGACCGGCGGCAGGGGCGGCAGGGGCGGCGGGCCGGGAGGAGGCGGCGGCCCTGCCGGGCGCGGCGGGGGCGGCGGCTCCAGAGGTGCGGGCGCCCCCAGCGCGGAGGCGGCGACTCCAGGGGCACGGGCGGCTCCACCGAGGGCGGCGGCTCGGGGTCCGCTGCCTCCCCGGATGGTCCGGGCTCCGACGCCTCCTCAGGCTCGGTCGATTGCGCAGCTGCCGATTCTGCGGGCTCCGCGGACCCGGCGGCCTCATCCGCGCCGCCACCCGCGAGCGAGGTCTGCAGGCACTTGGCGAAATCCCCCAACAGGCGGTTTGAGATGTCCTCGATCATGCCGCCGCGTCCGAACCGAGCGAGACGTCCGGTGATGTGGTAGTCGGTCACGACCTCGACCCGCGTCGCGCCGTTGCCGGCATCGGCGACGGTGGAGACGATCGTCGCCTTGGCGCCGCCCTGGCCGCGCTTGTCGGTCCCCTGAGCGTCCATCGTCGCGGTATGGGCCGACTCGTCGACGTCCTCCATCGCGAGTTTGCCGGTGTAGGCCGCCGAGGTCGGCCCGATCTTGACCTTGAAGGTGCCGTTATAGGAGCCGTCGTCGTTGCGGCCCGTAACCGCCGCGCCCGGGAGGCAGGGCGCCACCCGTTCCACGTCGATCAGCGCCGCCCAGACGCGCTCCAGCGGCGCGGCGACCTCAAATGATTGCTCAAGCTTCATCGCGAACTACCTCCAGATCCTCGGGTGTGTCGACGTCGCGGCCGCTGCAGAGATGTCCGACCTCGATCACCGGTCCGCCGCGGAGTAGATCCCGCGCCCCGGTGTCGCCGCTCAAAGATTTCAGCGCGTCGATCTGCTCGGACTCGAGCACCACCGGGTGGCCCGGCCGCCCGTCATAGACCGCCCGCGTCCGCCCCGGCTCGCCGACGAACAGGCCGATGACGCGCGAGCTGACCAGCGGCGTGTCACCCAGCGTCACGATCACCTTGGACGCTCCCGTGAGCGCCTGCAGCCCACAGCGCAGTGACGCTGACTGCCCGCTGGCCCACTCCTCGCAGACGACCGGCTCGGCCCGGCCGAACCGCGCCCTCGCGAGCACATCGTCCGCGCGCGAGCCCAGCACGACCACGACGCGCTCGAGCGCCGGCACGCCGCACGCGGCGGCGATCGAGCGCTCGACCAGCGGGCGTCCGTCGAGGTCAGCGAGCAGCTTGCTGTCGCCGCCGCCGAACCGAACCCCCGCCCCCGCGGCCAGCACGAGCCCGGCGATCATTGGTGCCCCTCACCGCACATACGGCCGCATTCGAGCGGCGCCTGGCGGCGCCTGGCTTTGTCTGGGCCCCTCAGGCGGGAACCTCGTGGATCCGGCCGCCGGCCGCCCTCAGCCGCCCGCCGGCGCGGCCGTGGCGTGTCGCCACCACCTCGGCGAGAATCGAGAGCGCGGTCTCCTCGGCGCTGATTGCGCCGAGGTCGAGCCCGACCGGAGCCGCCAGGCGCGCAAGCTCCTCGTCGGTCATCCCCTCCGCCAGCAGCCGCTCGCGACGGGACTCCTGCGCGCGGCGCGAACCCATCGCGCCGACGAACCGCGCCGGCGAACGCAGCGCGATCATCAGCGCCGCGTCATCGAGCTTCGGGTCATGGGTGAGGACCACGATCGAGGTTGCCGGGTCGATCCCACCAAGCTGCGCGAATGCCTCGTCGGGCCACGTCGCCAGGATCTCCTCGGCGTCGGGGAACCGCTCGCGGGTGGCGAAGCGCCGGCGCGGATCGACGACGAACGGCCGCCACCCGGCCGCCCGCGACAGCGTGCACAGCGCGGCGGCAATCGGAACGGCGCCGAACATGATCAGGCGTGGCGCGGGCGCGACGACGTCGACGAACACGGGCCCCTGGAGCTCCGATGTCTCGGCCCACAGGTGGTCCTCGGCGGCGCGGCGCGCCTGGGCGTCGAGCTCGGGCGAGCCGAGCGTCCCGGATTGGCTCAGCCCCTCGTCGAACAGAACCTTCTTGCCCTTCTCGTCACCCTCGATCAACGTCACCTCGGCGGCCCGCCCCCCGGCGCTCGCAATCTCGGCGAACCGGCCGGGCGCATACTCCTGGACCCAGACGTCGATCTCGCCGCCGCAGGGAAGGCCGACGTCCCATGCCTGCTCGTCGGCGATCCCGAAGTGCACGAGCTGGGGCTGCCCGCCGCGCAGGACCTGGTCGGCGATCTCGACGACGGCGCCCTCGACGCACCCGCCTGACACCGCGCCGATGATCTCGCCGTCCTCGTTGACGGCCATCTTCGCGCCCGGCGGCCGCGGCGCCGACTTCTTGACCGCGACCACAGTCGCGATCGCGATCCGGTCACCGCGGTCGATCCACTTGTTCAGGTCGGGCAGTACGTCGTTCACATCTCCTCCAATATTGCAGCAAGCTGCTCGAGCGACGCGAGTGAGTTGCCGGCGAGCAGCTGGTCGGTGTGGGGAACCGCCGCGCGCATCCCGCGCGTCAGCGGCTCGTAGTCGGGGTGCGCGGCGAGCGGGTTCAGCCACACGAGGCGGTGTGCGGCGCGGCTCAGCCGGGCCATCTCCTGCTCGAGCTGCTCGGGGTCGCCGCGGTCCCAGCCGTCGGACAGGATCACGACCGCGGCGCCGCGGCCGAGGCGGCGGCCGTGGACGCGGTTGAGCTCGGCGAGCGCCGCGCCGATCCGCGTGCCGCCCGAGAAGTCGGTCACGGCAGCCGCGGCGCGGTCCAGGGCGCGGTCGTGGTCGCGGCCGGTCAACTCGTAGGTGATCCGGGTCAGGCGCGTCCCGAATGCGAACGCCTCGACGCGCCGGCGGGCGGCGACGCACGCGTGCATGTACTGCAGCAGCATCCGCGCATACGGCGCCATCGACCCGGACACGTCACAGACGAGCACCAGCTGACGGGGGCGCGTGGTCGGGGCGCGCCAGCGCCGATAAATCGGCTCGCCGCCGGTGCGCAGCGACTCGCGAACGGTCTGGCGCAGGTCCGGCGCATGACTGCGACGGCGCGACGGCCGGGTGCGGCGTGACATCCGCCGCGGATGGCGGCGCGCCAGCCGGGCGATCAGCTCGCGGGCGGCCTGTGACTCGGCCAGCGTGTAGTGGGCGAAGTCCTTCTCGCGCAGCAGCTCGATCTCGCTCCACGCAGCCGGGACGGGGGTCGAGTCACTGGCGGCAGGGCGGCCCGAGGCATCGGGCATGCCCATGCTCGGCAGCGCGGCCTTCTCGATCGCGCCCAGCTCGGAGAGCGGGTCATCGCCGTCAAACAGACGGCCATCCCCGAACACCGACGAGAACGCCAACTCGAAGCGCTCGAGGTCGACCCGTTGTGAGCAGATCACCGTTCGCAGCGCCAGCCGGACGTCCTCGCGCGACGCGGGGTCGATCGCCTCCAGGCAGCGCACGCCCGCCAGCACCTCGCCGACGCCGACGCGGGACCCCAACACTCGCATCGCGCTCGCCAGCTCCCCAACGCGGATTGCGACCGCGTCGGCCGGCGCTGGCGAGACGTCAGACACCTTCGAGCACCCCGCGCTCGATCACCCGGAGCACGTCTTCGTGGACCTTGAGTGCCGCGCCGAGCGTCTCCTCGAGGCCGGCGCCGTCACCGAGGGCGAGCAGCGCCTGCGCCCAGACGATCGTCTCCCCTACCCCGGGCAGCTTGTACAGATCGCCCTGGTCACGCAGTCTGCCGACCGCCTCGACGACCCGCATCGCCACCCGCTCGGGGACGCCCGGCAGCCGCGCCTCGACGATCTGGCGCTCGCGACCCGGGCTCGGGTAGTCGATCCAGTGATACAGGCAGCGCCGCTTGAGCGCGTCGTGCAGCTCGCGGGTCCGGTTCGAGGTCAGGATCACGACCGGTCTCCGCCGGGCGCTGACCGTCCCCAGCTCGGGGATCGTGACCGCGAAATCGGACAGGAACTCGAGCAGGAAGGCCTCGAACTCGTCATCGGCCCGGTCGATCTCGTCGATCAGCAACACGACGGGCTCGGCCGGGTCGGCTTCGAGTGCCTCGAGCAGCGGGCGGCGCAGCAGAAAGCGGCGCGCGAACAACTCGCCCTCGTCGACCCCGCTCTCGGCGGCGCGCAGGGCGAGCAGCTGACGGGGGTAATCCCAGTCATAGACCGCGTGGTGCAAGTCGATCCCCTCGTGGCACTGCAGGCGGATCAGGCGCGCGCCCGCGGCGGCCGACAGCGCCCGTGCGACCTCGGTCTTGCCGACGCCGGCCTCGCCCTCGAGCAACAGCGGCTGCTCGAGCGCTACGGCGAGATACACGGCCAGCGCGAGTGGTCGATCCGCGAGGTAGGACTGCTCCGCCAGGGCGGCGCTCGCGGACTCGACGGAAGCGATCTCCGCGAGCTGCGTCATTTACCTCATTTTAGGGGCGTGTCAGCCCTGCCCGGCCGCCTCTTGCAGCGCGCGCTTGGTCAGCACACGCGCCAGATGGCGCTTGTAGTCGGCGCTCGCGTTGAGGTCGGCGGGCGGTTGAGTGCCCTCGGCAGCCTGCTCGGCCGCCTTGGCGATGGTCTCGGCGTTCAGGTCATGGCCGCGCAGCGCCTCCTCGACCGCGGTCGCCCGCAGCGGCACCGAGGCCATGTTCGTCAGGCCGACGCGGACGTCCTCGCAGGTGCCGCCGGAGACCTTGACCACGGCGCTGACCGCGACCATCGCCCAGTCCTCGCTGCGACGGTTGAACTTCTGGTACGCGTAGCCCCAGCCGTCGAGCGCCTGGACGCGCACCTCGGTCAGGACCTCGTCCTCGGCCACGGCCGTCTCGAGGTAGTCGCGGAACAGATCGGCGGCGACGACGGTCCGCTGGCCGCCGGGCCCCTGCAGCGTCACCTCGCCGTTGCAGATCAGCATCACCGCCGGGAGGTCCGATGCGGGATCGCCGTGGGCCAGTGAGCCGCCGATCGTGCCCCGGTTGCGGACCTGCGGATCGGCGATCGTGCCCGCAACGCGCGAGACGATCCCGAGCTCAGGGGTGCGCTCGAGCGCCGCGTGCGGCGTCAGGGACCCGATCCGCCAGTGGCCATTCTGCTTCTCGACCCCGTGCAGGCCGGGGACCTTGCGCAGATCGATCAGCAGTGACGGGGTCGCCAGCCGCAGCTTCATCAGCGGGATCAGGGAATGGCCGCCGGCGAGCAACTTCGCGTCCTCGCCGCCGTCTGCAAGGTCCTTGATCGCCTGGTCGAGCGACTCGGGAGCGGTGTAATCGAACTCGGCGGGAATCATGCTGCACCTCCGTTCGCGCCTTTGGCTGACCGGATGGCCTCCCAGATCCGCATCGGGCTGAGCGGCATGTTGATGAAGTCGACCCCGAGGGGCCGCAGAGCGTCGATCACCGCGTTGGTGACCGCGGCGCTGGCCGCGATCGTGCCGGCCTCGCCGACGCCCTTGGCTCCGAGCGAGTTGACCGGTGACGGTGTCTCGGTCCGGTCGGTCTCGAAGCTCGGCAACTCGGCCGCGGTCGGCAGCGCGTAGTCGACGAACGTCCCGGTCACGAGCTGCCCGTCGGCGTCGTAGTGGACACGCTCGTAGAGCGCCTGGCCGATGCCGAACACGATGCCGCCGTGGACCTGCCCGTCGATCAGCATCGGGTTGACCGCCCTGCCGCAGTCGTCGACGGCGACGTAGCGCACGATCGAGGCCTTCCCCGTCTCGGGGTCGACGTCGACCACGCACGCGTGCGCGCCGAACGGGAACACGAAGTTCTCCGGGTCATAGAAGGTGGTCTCCTCGAGCCCGGGCTCCATCCCCTCGGGGACTGCGCCGATGTAGGCGACGCCGGCGACCTCGGCGAGCGACAGGCCCTTGTCGGGCGAGCCGCGGACCGAGAACTTCCCGCCCGACACCTCGATGTCCTCCGGCGCCGCCTCGAGCTCGGCGGCGACGATCGCCTTGACCTTCGCGACGACCTTGTCGCTCGCCTTCGCGACCGCCTCGCCGCCGGTCGCGAGCGATCGCGAGCCGTACGTGTTGCGCCCCTCGGGACCGGTGGCCGTGTCGCCGTGGATCACCTCGACGATCGCGGGATCGACGCCGAGCTTGTCGGCGACGATCTGCGCCATCGCGGTCTCGAGCCCCTGGCCGTGGGGCGAGGTGCCGGTATAGACGGTCACCGCGCCCGTGTTGTGAACGCGAACCATCGCCGATTCCCACAATCCGGCCTGGACGCCTACGCCCGCCGGCCCGGTCACGCGTGACGGGGCGAGTCCGCAGATCTCGGTGTAGGTGCAGAAGCCGATGCCGCGATAGATGCCCTCGGCCCGCAGCTCCTCCTGCTCGCGCCGGAAGGCGGCCACGTCCACGTGCTCCATAAGCTTGTCGAGCGTCTTGGGGTAGTCGCCCGAGTCGTAGATCACCCCGGTTGCGACCGTCGCCGGGAAGGTGTCCGCGGGAATGAAGTTCTTGCGCCGGATCTCGAGCGGATCCATCCCCAGCTCGTGGGCGAGCGCGTCGAGCGTCAGCTCGATCATGTGCGTCGCCTCGGGCCGGCCCGCGCCGCGGATCGCGTCGGTCGGGCACTTGTTCGTGAACACCCCGATGATGTCGGTCTGGACGTTCGGGATCGCGTAGCAGCCGCCCATCACGAATGCCCCCAGTGACGGGATCAGCGGCGTCAGGATCATGTTGTAGGCGCCGAAGTCGGCCAGGATCTTGACGTGGAAGGCGGTGATCGTGCCGTCCCGCTTGGCGCCCATCTTCGTCTGAGAGATCTGGTCACGGCCCTGATGTGTGACCTGCATGTTCTCCGAGCGGGTCTCGATCCACTTGATCGGCCGCCCGAGCTTGCGCGAGGCCCAGCACGCGATCAGCTCCTCGCCGTAGACCTGGAGCTTGGAGCCGAAGCCGCCGCCGACGTCGGGGGCGATCACGCGAACGTGGTCCTCGGTCAGGCCGAGCAGCAGCGCCATGAACAGCCGCACGAAGTGCGGCACCTGGGTCGAGGTCCAGAGCGTCAGCGAACCCGCGCGGTAGTCGGCCAGCACGCCCCGCGTCTCGATCGGCGCGCCGGCGATCCGGTGGTTGACGATCTTGCGCTCGACGATCACGTCGGCGTCGGCGAACCCCGCCTCGACGTCGCCTCCGGGCAGCGACCACTCGTGCACCTTGTTGGTGCCGAGTGCCTCGTGGACGAGTGGCCCTCCCGCGAGCGCGGCCTCGGGATCGACGACCGCCGGCAACGGTTCGTACTCGACGATCACGTCCTCGACCGCGTCGTTGACCGCGTAGCGGTCGTCGCCGATCACGATCGCGACCGGATCCCCGACGTGGTTGACGACCCCGCGCGCCAGCGCCCAGTGCTCGGGGTTGTTGACGTCGACGCCCGGCGGCACCCACGCCATCGGCAGCGGCGCCGCGAGATCCGACGTGTCGGCGCCGGTGTAGACGGCGTGGATCCCCGGTCGCGCTGTGGCGGCGGACGTGTCGATCGAGATGACCTTGGCGTGCGCCTCGGGCGAGCGGACGAACGCCGCCCAGAGCATCCCGGGCAGCGCGATGTCGTCGATATAGCGTCCGCGACCGATGACCAGCGGCGGGTCTTCCTTACGCCGTAGGACGCGTCCTACGTGGGGACCGGAAGAAGCTTCGGCAGTGACGCTCATGCCGACACCCCCGACGACTTCGAGGCGGCGTCGAGGACCGACTTGACGATGTTGTGGTAGCCCGTGCAGCGGCAGAGGTTGCCCTCGAGCGCCTGCCGGACGTCGTGCTCGGTCGGGTCGGGGTTGCGCTCGAGCAACGCGGTCGCGGCCATGATCATCCCGGGCGTGCAGTAGCCGCACTGGAGCCCGTGGTTGTTCCAGAACGCCTCCTGCATCGGATGGAGGTTGTCCTCGGTTCCGAGTCCCTCGATCGTCGTGATCTGCTCGCCGTCGGCCTGGACCGCGAGCACGGTGCACGACTTGACGGCGTCGCCGTTGAGGTGGACGGTGCAAGCTCCGCAGTTGGAGGTGTCACAGCCGACATGGGTGCCCGTCAGGCCAAGTTGGTCCCGGAGTGCGTGGACCAGCAGCAGGCGAGGCTCGACCTCGAGCTCGTGCTCGACGCCGTTCACGTTGAGACGCACATTGACGGTGGTGCTCATCCCACTCCTCCTCATGTTTAGCCTGAGCTCGAGCGGACGATACTGCACAACAATGGACCCCCGCAGACGCACTTTCGGCCGATTTGCAGACGATTGCGAAGCTGCATATGTGCCGCCTAGGCAGCGAAATCAGGCGTGCGCCGCCCGCCAGTCGATTGTGCGCACAACAGTTCTGTTAGCATCCGGCCGATGAAAATCGGACGCCTTCTTCTCCGCCTCGCCGTCGGCGGTTTCTTCATCGGACACGGCACCCAGAAGCTCTTCGGATGGTTCGGCGGCTACGGCCTCGAGGGCACCGCCCAAGGGTTCGAGTCCCTCGGCCTGCGGCCCGGCAAGCGCCACGCGCTCGCCGCGGGAGCCGCCGAAGCCGGCGGCGGTGCGCTGATTGCGCTCGGCGCTGCGACGCCGGTCGCGGCCTCGGTCCTGACCGCGACGATGCTGACCGCGATCAACCGCGCTCACCTCAAGAACGGCCCGTGGGCGACTAACGGCGGCTACGAATACAACGTCGTGCTGATCGCGGCGGTCCTCGCGCTGACCGAGACCGGTCCCGGTTCGCCGTCCGTGGACGCGGCGCTGGGCAGCGAGAGGAGCGGTCCGAAATGGGCCGCGTGGGCGCTCCTGGCGGGCGTGGCCGGTGCCGCGACCGCGCACGCGATCGCCGAGGCGACAGACGCGCCCGAGCCGGCCGCCGAGCCCGAAACCGAGAGCCAGGGCGAGGCCGCCCAGGCGGAGGAGACCACGCCCGCCTAGACCGGCCCCCCGGCGTCTCGGTGTACCGCGACGCCGGCGATCACGAGTGCGACCGCCAAGAGCTCTGCCGGCCCGGGCACCTGTCCGAGCACGATCACGCCGACGACGACCGCGGTCGCCGGCAACAGGGCGACCATCAGTGAGTAGGTCGATCGCGGAAGTCGTGCCATCGCCAGCTGGTCGGTGACGTACGGGATCACCGACGACGAGATCCCGACGCCGACGCCGGCCAGCAGCACGAGCGGCGCGCCGAGCACCGGGAGCACCTGCCATCCGCCGGCCGGCGTGACCAGCACGAGCGCGACCAGCATCGCGGCGCCGAGTCCGCCCAGCCCGCTCATCGCCCGATGGCGCGCGGCGCGGTGGGCGAGCACGATGTACAGCGCGAACAGAGCCGCGTTGGCGAGCGCGAACGCAAACCCGAGCGGCGAGCCCGTTAGCTGCACGTCACTCAGCAGGGCGACGCCGCCGACAGCCAGTGCCAGCGCCACCGCGTTGCGCGCACTGCGGGCGCCGAGCGCAGCGAGCGCGATCACCGGCAGGAACTCGATCGCCGCGACCGTCCCGAGCGGGAGACGCGCGATCGCCTCGTAGAAGCAGCAGTTCATCGCCGCCAGCGTCGCGCCCCACGCGAGCACCAGCGGTTCGCGCAACGCCCGCCACGGCCGCCGCCAGATCGCGAAGATCACCGCTGCCGAGGCGATCCGCAGCCACGCGACCCCGAGCACCGGGACGTGCGCGAACAGCAGCACCGCGAACGACGGCCCGAGGTAGTGGAACACCGCGCTGACGACGAAGTAAACGTGGGGCGGAGGCTGGCGCTGACGGATACCTCATGATTGCGAGCAGCCGCAGCCAAACCAATATTATTTATATATAATTTTTTCTGGTTTGCCTTCGGATGAGCGCCTCCTTGACCCTCTCAACCGTCGATTGCTCGGAGAGCTCCAGCGGGACGGTCGGCTGAGCCTCGCGGAGCTCGCCCGGCGGCTGCACGTCTCCCCTCCCACCGTCGCCGAACGCCTGTCCAAACTCGAGTCGACCGGCGTGATCCGCGGCTACCACGCCGACGTCGATCCCGCGGCGGTCGGCTACTCGCTGAGCGCGATCATCCGCATCAGGCCGGCGCCCCGCGAGCTGCACAAGGTCGCCGAGCTCGTCCGGGCGATGGACGAGGTCGTCGAATGCCACCGGATCACGGGCGAGGACTGCTACCTGATCAAGGCCCACATCCGTGACGTCGCCCACCTCGAGGAGCTGATCGACCAGCTCGTCCCCTACGGGCAGACGACGACCTCGATCGTCCAGTCCTCTCCGGTGCCGGTCCGCGGGGTAGCGCTAGGCGGGCTTGTGGGCGAGGACCTGGTAGACGGACGCCCAGCCGGTCTGAAAGCCCTGCCGGGCGGCGCGTAGGTAGACGCGCCACACCCGCGCGCGCTCGATCCCGGCGAGGCGGATTGCCTCGTCGTAGCAGCCTTCAAAGCTCTCGATCCAGTAGCGGAGCGTCTCGGCGTAGTCATCCGGGAGCCCCTCCACGTGACGCGTGACCAGCCCCGTACGCTCGATCGCCAGCTCGATCCGCGACAGCGGCAACGGCACCCCGTCCGGGAACACGAACCGCTCCGAGAACGCGCCCTCGTCGGCGGTCTCGAAGTCCATCAGCTTCGCGATCCCGTGGTTGAGCAGCCGCCCGCCCGGTTTGAGCAGCTCGTTGAGCGTCTTCATGTAGAGGTCGATCCGCTCCTCCCCCACGTGTTCGACCATGCCGATGCTCGAGATCGCGTCAAAGCGCTCGCCGGCCAGCTCGCGGTAGTCGGCCACCCGCAGCTCGACGAGCTCCTCCACGCCCGCCTCCCGCACGAGCTCGCGCCCGAGCTCGACCTGGCGCTCGGACAGGGTCACTCCCAGCACCTTGACGCCGTGGTTGCTGGCGGCGTGGATCGCGAAGCTCCCCCATCCGCAGCCGACGTCGAGCACGCGCTCGCCCTCCACCAGCGCGAGCTTGCGGCACACGAGCGCAAGCTTGGCCTGCTGGGCCTCCTCGAGCGTCGTAGCGCCGCCCTGAAAATAAGCGCAGCTGTAGGTCATCGACGGATCGAGGAACAGCGCGAAGAACTCGTTGCCGGCGTCGTAGTGGTAGCGCACCGCACGGCGGTCGCGGCCGACCGTATGGCGTTCGCCCGTCAACCTCAGCTCCGAGGCGGGCGGCCGCGGCGGCTTGACCAGCCCGCACGCACGCACCAGCGCGAGCCCGAGGCCGGCCATCTGCCGGGGTGACAGATCAGGGGCCTCGAACGTATCGACGATCGGCAACGCTTTGTCGATGTCATCCACGTCGATCATCCCGAGCACGTAGGCACGGCCGAGACCGAGCTCGCCCGGAGCGCGCAGCACATGAGCGATCGCCTGCGGCGAATGGATCGAGAACGTCGGCGCGTCGGCCTCGGTCGCGGCGACCGTGGTCCCGTCCCAGAACCTGATCGCGAACGGGCGCCGCGGGAGCGCGGCCTCGATCTCGCGGCGCAGTGGTGCCGTGCGGGCGAAAGCCAAAACGCGGGCGAGCTTAGCGGTCGGCCTTACAGGTGCTGTGCCGGCAGCAACTTGCCGTCGCGGCGCGTCGGGTCGATCCGGACCACGTCCCACGCCAGCCCGGCCAGCTCGAGCGTGCGGATGATCGCCGCCGACGGGTCGATCTGCCAGCGCTGCATGCCGTGGCGGAAGGAGGTCGGGAACGCGTGGTGGTTGTTGTGCCAGGACTCGCCCCAGGTCGGGATCGCGAGCCAGAAGACGTTGCGCGATTCGTCACCGGTGTCGTAGTCGGCGCTACCAAAGTAGTGGCACACCGAGTTGATGCTGAAGGTCGCATGGTGCATGAAGAAGATCCGCGCGGCGCCGCCCCACAGCATCGCGGTGAGCCCGCCCTTGACCGTGCCGGTCAACGCCACGCCGACGCCGAACGCCGCCGCGAGCCCGGCCACCACCCAGAGCACGAACGTGCGGTCGACGAACCGGATCCACGGGTCGGCGAGCAGGTCCTTGGCATACCGCTGCTCGTCAGCGACCTCCATGTCGGAGAACACCCAGCCCAGGTGCGCATGCCAGAAGCCCCACAGCTCGCCCCGCCAGCCGTGGCGCTCGTCGAGATGCGGGCTGTGCGGGTCGCCGGCCTCGTCGGAGAACTGATGGTGCTTGCGGTGCGTGGCGACCCAGTCGATCACCGGACCTTCGGCGGCCGCCGACCCGAGCGCGGCGAACCCGGCCCGCAATAGCCGGCTGGTCTTGAAGCTGCGGTGCGTGAGCAGGCGATGAAAGCCGACCGTGATCCCCGACCCGATCACCATGTAGAACAGCGCCAGCACGAGCAGGTCCTGCCAGACCAGCAGTCCGTGGCTCCAGCCCAGCCACATGCCGAGCGCGACCAGAATCGGCGGCGCTGCCGTGACGACGGCGCTCGCAAGCCGGTCGATCAGCGGCATCGAGACCGGGCGCACCGTATCGGCACCGGGCGCCGCGGTGCTCTCAAGCATCGGCGGAGGACTGGGCGCCACGGGCGCGACCACCACAGTAGGGCTGTCGGTACCCATGGGCTGGCGGGCAATCCTACAGTGATACCCCGACAGGCGCTGAAGAAATTACAAAGGGCGCGAGTGGTTCACGTACGGCTTGTAGGCGCGGCACGGCTCGCCACGCAGCCCCGGGCACGGCGGCAGCGCGCTCGGGACGCTGACCCCCGGCACCACCGGCAGGATCAGTCGCGACGGGAACTTCGGCGAATGCGCGATCGAGACTCTCGCCGTGCCGCCGGGGCTCGTCTTCGAGAAGCCCCAGACCGGCTGCGTACCGCCGGGAGCCGACACCGTCAGCCGGATGCGCGAGCCGCGCCGGTAGACGTGGCCCTCGTAGTAGAGCGGCACGGTCACCTCGGCGTAGCGGCCCTTCGGCAGCGGCTTGACGTCCTTGGCGCGGAGGCTCGGGACGGGCTCGAGCAGCGTGCTCTGGGCGGCGTCGAGCTTGCGCTCGTTGGCGCGGAGCCAGCCGTTCTGGACGAACGTCTCCTTGCCGTCCGGGCGCACCTCGGAGATCGTCACCTGGAGGTCGACGCTCGGCGCTGAGGCCTTGACCCAAATGTGGACGGCGCCGCCCCCGACCACGACCGTGTTCGAGCTCAGCGGCGCGGTCACATACGACGCTGCCGTCCCGGGCGGGTTCTGCTGCCAGTGGTAATCCGGCGTCGCGGCCCACAGTCCGCCGGCGCTGTCGTTCCCGGTGAAGTCAGTCGCCGGCAGCGCGTGCTTGTTCCACGTGAACTGATCGGCCGCGCCGGTCGCCGGCTTGGCCGCTGTCATCGTGCCGCCCTTGCCCAGATACCAGGAGCGCGCCTTGGTGCCGGGAATCGGGAACCGCGGGAACGACGCCTCGAAGCCGGGGTAGGGATCGCCGGGCGCGGGGCCGCCCGCCCCGTTGTCGAACAGCACCCGGATCGAGGGCAGCCGTTGGAAGGCGGCGAGCGCGGCCGCATACGTGGGGATCTGCTGAATCGGGTCCGGGGGCAGGGTGATGCCGCTGATGCCCAGCGCCGCCTGGTAGATGGTCGGCGCGAGCGCTCTCACCCCGGACGATAGATGTGGTGCTTGTCGGGCAACGTAGAGCTCGAGGAAGTCGTACCAACGGTCGAACGTGTCCGGGTCAAGCGAGTCGGCGTGGACCCCGTTGGTGAACGTGAACCATTTGTGGCTGGTGCCGGTGAAGTGCTGCGCGAGATCGGCGCAGTGACCGCCGGTCTGCTCATCGGTCCACTGGCAGGCGAGGTACGTCGGCACATGGATCTTGTGCACGAACGTGATCGGCGACAGCGGGTTGGCGACGGCCGGGCGGTAATGGGAATTCGCTCGGATCTGGCCGAGCGGGTTGGTCGCCTCACCGTGCAGCACCTGGTTGCTCTTGCAGGTCTGATCGCCGGCCTCGATCTGCTTGAGCGCCCACGGCTGGCCGCCGGTGGCCGAGGCGGGCTCGGCGTCGTGCTGGCGCTGCTCGCCCCACGCGACCGCGAAGCCGGTGTTGAGGATCCCGCCCGGGTATAGCGTCGTCGCGGTGTTGTCGATCGTCGACAGCGGCGCGATCGCGTCAAGGTCAGGCGGGTCGGTCGCGGCGACGAACAGCTGGCTGATCGCGCCGTAGGAGATTCCCAGCATCCCGACCTTGTGGTGGAGCACCCACGGCTGATGCGCCACGGTCTCGACCACGTCATAGCCATCGAGGCTCTGGAGCGGCTCGAAATAGTCAAACGAGCCGCCCGAGCATCCGGTCCCGCGCATGTTGACGTCGACGACGGCGAACCCGAGCAGGTTCGCGATCTGGCTGATGCCGCTCTCGGCACCGGCCGGGTCGGCGTATCCATAACCCGCGTACTCGACCAACGTCGGATAAGGGCCGGGCCCCGCCGGCAGGCGGACGTCGATCGCGAGCTTGGTCCCATCCCGGGTGGTCAGGTAGCCGTAACCGCTGCTCGGGATCGTCTGGTTATAGATCTTGGTGCTCGGCGGTGCCGGGCGGTCGCTGAACACGCTCAGCTTCGGGGAGCTCACGCCGCCCTGGCGCATCCGGTAGCCGCTTGCCGGGCGTGACGTTCCGAAACACCACGCCGCCCAGCGAGTCGGCCTTCTGGGCGGCCACCTTCCTGCCGTGCGCGTTGAGCAGCGTGACCGTGCGGTTCGCGCGCAGGCCCACCGCGTAGGCCTGCTCGGCGCTGCCGTGGGCGGACATCGGCTGCGCCTGCGCTACGCCGGCCGTCAGCGCAACCGTCAGCAGCGCCGCGCACAGCGCGGTGGTCAGCTTGCGTTTAGCGGCCAACCGTCCGTACTAGGTTCCGCGCGCGGACCGAGATCGTCCCGAGCGACTCTCTGACCTGCGCCAGTCCCGCCCGCAGCTCGGTGTCGCCGACCTCGACCGGCAGCATCGAGTCCTGCAGCTCGGCGATCGTCTGGTCGGCGTACGCCGTCGCGACGACTGCCCGATCGATCAGCTCTTGCACACTCTGGGACTGCGCCCCCGGGGTCTGGAGCGCGAACTCCTGTCCCGGCAGGCCACTGCGTCTGGCGAACTCGACGTGCGTCCGCTTGGCACGCCCGTAGGCGTGCTGGACCGGCCTGAAGAGCTGCTCTTCGAGCACGTCGGCATTGTGCTCGTCGAGCTGCTCGTATGCCTCGCCGAGCGCGGCCAACCCGACCGCGATCTGCTCGATCGCGATCGCCAGATCATTGAGAACCTTCTCTCGTCCCTCGAGCACGGTGTAGGACATCGGGCGAGAAGGTTATTGGGTGGCGTGTCGAACCTGCGCCAGCTCGTTCGACGTACCTCCAGAAACGCGGCCGCGAGCGGTACGTTCGCAAGGCGCGCGAGCCACCGCCCAGACCCAGGAGGACGTCACCCACAATGCGATTCATGATGATCATGAAGCCCAACGTCGACGAGGACGGTTGGCATCCGACCGCCGAGGCGATCGCGGCGATGTCGAAGTACAACGAGCAGCTCAGTCAGGCCGGGGTTCTGCTCGCGCTCGACGGACTGCAGCCGCCTTCGAAGGGCGCCCGGGTCGCGTTCGCGGGCGGCAGATCGACCGTCACGGACGGCCCGTTCACGGAGTCAAAGGAGCTGATCGGCGGCTACTGGCTGATCCAGGCCAGGTCCAAGGAGGAGGCCGTCCAGTGGGCCAGCCGGTGCCCGGCGGCCGACGGTGACGTGATCGAGGTGCGCCAGGTGTATGAGGCCTCAGACTTCGAGTAGATGAGCTTGAGCTCGCCCGAGATCCAGCGCACGATCGAGGCCGTGTGGCGGATCGAATCCGCCCGGCTGACCGGCGGCCTGGCGCGATACGTGCGCGATCTCGGGCTCGCGGAGGATCTGGCACAGGATGCGCTCGTAGCCGCGCTCGAGCAGTGGCCGCAGGCGGGGATCCCGGACAACCCGGGCGCCTGGCTGATGGCGACGGCCAAGCACCGGGCGGTCGACGCGATGCGCCGCCACCAGCTCGCCGACCGAAAACATGAGCAGCTGGGACGCGAGCTCGAGCTCGACCGGGCCACGGCCGGCCGCGATGACCGGCCCGGCGACGACCTGCTCACGCTGCTGTTCGCGACGTGCCACCCGCTCCTCTCGACCGAGGGACGGGCGGCGCTGACGCTGCGGCTGTTCGGCGGTCTGACGACGGCCGAGATCGCGCGCGCGTTCCTGGTCCGGGAGACGACGATCGCGCAGCGGATCGTACGCGCCAAGCGGACGCTGGCCGAGGCCCGGGTGCCGATCGCGATCCCGGCGGGTGACGAGCTCGCCGAGCGGCTCGGGTCCGTGCTCGAGGTGATCTACCTGATCTTCAACGAGGGCTATGCCGCCAGCGCCGGGGATGACTGGATCCGCCCCGAGCTGTGCGAGGACGCGCTGCGCGTGGGGCGCATCCTCGCCGGGCTGCTGCCCCGCGAGGGCGAGGTGCATGGGTTGGTCGCGCTGATGGAGATCCAGGCCTCGCGCTCGCCCGCGCGGATCGGGCCACACGGCCGGCCGGTGCTGCTGCTCGATCAGGATCGCTCGCGCTGGGATCCGGTCCTGATTCACCGCGGCCTCGAGGCGCTGCGCCGCGCCGAGCAGCTCGGCCCGCTCGGCCCTTACGGTCTCCAGGCCGCGATCGCCGCCTGTCACGCCCGGGCCCGCCGCGCGCAGGACACCGAATGGGAACGGATCGCCGCCCTCTATGACGCGCTCGCGATCGTGGCGCCGTCGCCCGTCGTCGAGCTCAACCGCGCGGTCGCGGTGTCGATGGCCTACGGGCCCGAGGCCGGCCTCGAGCTCATTGATGCGCTCGGCGGCGAGCCGCTGCTGAGCGGCTACCACCTGCTGCCGAGCGTCCGCGGCGAGCTGCTCGCCAGGCTGGGCCGCGACGCCGAGGCGCGCGCCGAGCTACAACGCGCCGCCGCGATGGCCAACAACGGCCCCGAGCGCCGGCTGTTGCTCGAGCGCGCGGCCAAGCTCAATTGACCTCGGCGCGCAAGCTCAACCGGTTGGCGCGGCGAACAGCTTCAAGAACTCCGCCAGCTCCTCCCGGCGGCCGTCGAGGCTGAGCGCGCCACCGTCGATCGCGGCGTCGATCGAGCCGCCAGTGCCACAGCAGCGCCGCGAGCGTGCCCGTATCGGTGTCGATGCCGAGCGCGCTCGTTTCGGCTTCGGCGCCGTTGCGCGCCACGTCGAGCTCGCCCGCGCACAGCCGGACCGTGAACGCGTGCTCTCCGAACCGGAGCTCGTAGAGACCGCTGCGATCGGCAGCGGCCGCGGGGTCGAACATCGTCTTCAGCGCGACCGCGAGCGCGTCGGGACTCAGCGGGTCGGGCTCCTCGGGCAGCGGTACACGGCTCCCCCACCGCCCGAGCGCGTGCAGCACCGGCTCGAGCTCGGCGCCCCGCTCGGTCAGCTCGTAGACGCGCGCGCTCGCCGGCGGGGGCAGCTTGCGCCGCCTGATCAGTCCGGACCGCTCGAGGTCGCGCAGCCGCTGGGCGAGCACGTCCGGGCTGACGTTCGGCAGCCCTTCACGCAGGTCGGTGAACCGCTTTGGCCCCAGCAGGAGCTCGCGGACGACCAATAGCGCCCAGCGCTCGCCCGCGACATCCAGCCCGCGCGCGATCCCACACGAATCTCCGTAGCTGCGTTTGTCCGGCATCTGACTTCCAGTCTAGTTGGAATTTCCAACTATCTGATACGGTACGCCAATCATTGTAATAGGAAGGAGACGACGATGACCGTTCCACAGGTCGTATCGGAGTCGGAATGGCGAGGGGAGCTCGACGCGATCCGAGCCCAGGAGAAACGGGCGACGCGCGAACGTGACGCGCTCGCGGCGCGGCGGCGCCGATTGCCCGCGGTCGAGCCCGAGAAGTCCTACGTGCTCGAAGGGCCGGACGGCAGCGCAACCCTGCTCGACCTGTTCGAGGGTCGCCGGCAGCTCTTGCTCTACCACTTCATGTACGCCCCCACCACCGAAGGCTGGCCCGAGGCCGGGTGCCCCGGATGCTCGATGTTCGTCGACCAGATCGGCCATCAGGCACATTTCCACGCACGCGACACGTCGTTCGCCCTGGTGTCGCGCGCGTCGTCACAGCAGCTCGAGACATACCGCCGCCGGATGGGCTGGACGATTCCCTGGTACTCGTCGGCTAAGAGTGACTTCAACCGCGACTTCGGCATGACGCGCGACAACGGCAGCGAGATGTTCGGCTTGAGCGTCTTGCGCCGCGACGGCGAACGCGTGCTGCGCACCTACTTCACGGACGAGCGTGGCGTCGAGGCGCTCGGCAGCATCTGGACGTTCCTCGATCTGACGCCGCTCGGGCGCCAGGAAGAGTGGGAGGACGCACCAGCCGGGACACCCCAGGGTCCGGCCTACCACTGGTGGCGACGCCACGACGAATACCCGTCCGAAGGAGGCGACGATGAGTAACCGCGAGCAATATCCGGCCGGCGTCCCGTGCTTCGTCGATACGCTGGCCCCCGACATCGAGGCCGCGAAGCACTTCTACGGCGCGGTCTTCGGCTGGGAGTTCGCCGCGCCGGGCGCGATCCCGACCGAACCCCCGGGTCGGTACTTCGTCGCTCGGCTGCGCGGCCGTGATGTGGCCGCGATCGGAACCCAGCCGCCCGCGGACGGCAGCGGGCCGGCGGCCTGGAACACCTACGTGCGGGTGGACCGTGCCGACGAGACCGCCGCCGAGGCGGAGGCCCATGGCGCCACGGTTCTCGTGGAGCCGTTCGACGCGCCGCCCGCCGGGCGGATGGCCGTGCTGGCGGATCCAGCGGGTGCCACCTTCTGTGTCTGGGAGGCGGGCGTGCGGGAGGGCGCGCAGTTGGTCAACGAGCCGTCTGCGTGGGCGATGAGCGCGCTGAACACCGCGGACCCCGAGCGCGCCCAGGCGTTCTACGGCGAGCTGTTCGGGTGGCAGGCGGAGACGTTTGACGCCGGGCTCGGCCAGGACGTGTGGCTCTGGCGCCTTCCCGGCTACGTCGGCGGTGAGCCCGAGCAGCCCGTACCGCGCGATGTGGTCGCCGTGATGATGCGGGCTGACTCGACGCCGGCTAATTGGAGCGTCGACTTCTGGATCGCGGATGCGGACGCGGCCGCAGCTGCGGCGGCGCAGCTCGGCGGGCGGGTCGTCGCGGCCCCTGAGGAGGCGGGCGGCTTCCGGCGCACGGTCCTGGCCGATCCCTCCGGAGCCGTGTTCTCAGCCAGCCAGATTCACGTCCCCGCCTAGGGGCCGGTTCTCAGCCAGCCGGATTCACGTCCCCGCGTAGGGGGCCTCCCCCGCCGCCGGCGGGCGCAGTTGCGGGCGCCGCGAATCGGACGCGCGCCAGTAGACGGCGGCCGTCGCCGCGGCCGTCAGCAGGACCGCGGGCCAGGCACCGATCAACAGCCCGAGCCCGTGCGAGACCGCGAATGCGAGCAGGCCGGCGGCGGTCAGGACGAGCGCCGTCCGCCGGCCGTCGCGCTCCAGCCAGATCGCCATGCACGTGACCCCGAACGCGGCGAGTACGACCCCGCCGAGCGGGCGTGAGCCGGTGGCCACCGCCACAGCGAACCCTCCGATCAGTCCGGCGGCGGCGAGCGGCGCTGTCGGAAGCCCGGCGAGCCGCGCGCGCCATCTGTCACTGAAGGCCACAAACCGATGATCCCACAGCCCAGAGAATGGGTAATACGAACCCGAAGTTGACCGGTGAGGCATCCGAAGGAGATCAGATGGGTTTTGACCAGTACCACGAACCCCCAGACGAGCTACCGGCGAGGACGCGCACATTCGCGCGCCTGTGCGCGTCACTCACCGAGGAGGCCGAGGCGATCGGGTGGTACGAACAACGGCTGGCAGTCGAAACCGAGCCCGACGCGCGTGCGGTGATGCGTGACGCCCAAGGCGAGGAGTTCAAGCACTTCAGCATGGACCTGGAGCTGTTGCTGCGCCGGACGCCGGACTGGCGCGCGATCGCGCAGGGCGTCCTGTTCAAGACCGGTGACGTGGTCGAGCACGGCGAGGAGGCGGAGGCAGAGACACTCGAGAACGGCAACGGTGACGGTGACGCGCCGGCGTCCGGGGTCGATAGCGACGGCGGCGTCGGGCTGCCCAGCGGCGACGGCTCACTCGGCATCGGCAGCCTCAAGAGCGCCGGATGAGCAACCATCTCCTCCGCTCGCTGGCGCCGATCAGCGATGCCGGCTGGCAGCTGCTCGATGACGAGGCCCGCGAACGGCTGACACCGGCGCTCGCCGCGCGCAGGCTGGTCGACTTCTCGGGCCCGCACGGCTGGCAGCACTCGGCCTTGAACCTGGGGCGCGTGGAGCAGCTGCGCTCGGCGCCGTGCGACGGCGTGAGCGCGATCCGCCGCCGCGTCCTGCCGCTCGCCGAGGTGCGTGCCGAGCTCCTGGTCTCGCGGGCCGAACTGCGTGACCACGATCGTGGCGCCGACGATGCCGATCTCGAATCACTCGACGGTGCGGCTCGCCGGATCGCGGTGGCCGAGAACAAGGCCGTCTTCCACGGCTGGTCCGACGCCTCGATCGCCGGGATGACCGAGCTGACCCCACACCAGCTGACGCTCGGGTCGGCGCCCGACAAGTACCCCCGCCCGGTCGCGGCCGCGGTCGAGCTGCTGCTGTCGAGCGGGATCGCCGGGCCATACGCGCTGGCGCTGGGTTCCGATCAGTACAAGCGCGTCGTTCAGACGGCCGAGGGCGGCGGCTACCCGCTGCTCGAGCACCTGCGCAAGATCATCGAGGGCCCGATCGTCTGGGCTCCGGGGGTCGACGGCGCCGTGCTCGTCAGCCAGCGGGGCGGCGACTTCCGGTTCGAGTCCGGCCAGGACCTCTCGATCGGCTACCTCGACCACGACGCCGACGCCGTCCGCCTGTACCTCGAGCAGAGCTTCGCGTTCCACGTCGCCACGGCCGAGGCTGCGGTCGCGCTGGGCGCTTAGCGGGCGCAGTCGACGCTCCGCGCTGCCCGCGGGCGCGTGCACCGCGACAAGCGTGGAAAATTCACCGGCCCCGTCCTGATTCTCCACGTCCGTCCCGCGGGGCGAGCGCTTCGTGGAAGATCCGGACCAGCAAGGCCGATTTTCCACGCTGTGCAGCGGTTTCGCCGCGCCGGACTCGGGTGAACGTCGGGGCGCTTCAGTCGAGCTCGAGCTCGCGCCAGCTGAACTGCGGGTCGTAACCGAGCACGCGCCGCGCCTTGCCGATATCGAGCAGCGAATCGTTGCCGCTCACGTGGTCGGCGACCGGCACGTCGGGGAAGACGTCGGCCATCAGCTCGCGACTCGGACGCCGCATGACGGTGTCGGCGGCCGCGATGATGAAGTTGTCGGCGCCGCTGACGTCGGCCTCGAGCGCAAGCCGCACGCTCTGCGCGACGTGGCTCTCGTCGACGTATCCCCACAGGTTCCACTTGCGCAGATGGGGGTCATCCTGGAAGCCCGGGAAACGGGTGTAGTCGTCACGCACCATCACGTTCGAGAACCGCAGCCCGATGATCGGGATTGCGCTCCAGCGGTGAAACTGGCGCGCGAGCTCCTCCCCCACCACCTTCGACAGCGCGTAGCTGGTCTCCGGGTAGGTATGGGGCTCGTCGACCGGCACGTAGTCGGGCGGCCGGCGAAACGGCAGCCCGAGCGTCGTCTCGCTCGAGGCCCAAACGACACGCCGCAGCTTCAGCCGCTGCGCCGCGGCGAACACCGCGTACGTGCTGTTGACGTTGGTGCGAAAGACCTGGTCGGGGGTGGCGTGAGCCGGCGAGGGAATCGCCGCCAGGTGCACGACTGCCTCGATCCCGGCCAACGTGAAGCCGCCCTCGAGCGCCTCGAGCGCCTGCCCGAAGTCGGTCACATCCGCGTGTAGGAAGGGGATCGGCGCCTCGGGGCCGTAGGACTCGGGTGACGGCTTGAGGTCGATGTTGAGCACCTCGTGCCCGTGCTCGGCGAGATCGCGCACGACCACCTGGCCCGCCTTGCCGCTCCCTCCCGTGACGGCGATCCTGGTCATGCCACGTACCGATAGCAGACGCGCCGAGATCCCGCGCGCCGGCCTAGTCGCGCCGGCGTCCGCGCAGGAGCTCCTCGGGGCTCGGCTGCTGGCCGACGATCTCCTCGGCCGACTGCGCCTGCTCGATGATCTCCTCCTTGGAGGGGACGTCCTCGAGCACCTGCTCGGCGGGCGGGCTGTCAACGTCGGGCAGACTCGTCGGCGGGGGCACGGGGCCGGGCGGCGACGGATCGGTGGGCTTGGAATCGGTCATCGCTTCCGGGGTACCCACCTGCCAGCCGGCCAATCGTCGAGATCGCCGGCAGGTGTCCATCTGCGGTCGATCCGTTCGTCGTGGGGGTATGAGCATCCAACAGACCGAGGAGGTCAAGATGCACCCCGAGTTCTGGCATGCACTGGCAAGGCAGCGGACCGTGGAACTGACGAGCGCGCGCCGACACCGCGGCGGGCTCTCCCGGAGGATCGGCTGGCGATGGGTGCGCCGAGGGCGCCGCCCAGGTCAGGGACACCTGTTCGGTGGACAATTGCAAAGCGAGGCACGATGAAATACATGCTGTTGGTCTGCGTCGATGGCATTCCTGATCCGGAGGGCGATCGCGAGATCCAGGAGAAGATCGGTCCTTGGATCGAGGAGATGGACGGACGTGGCGTCCGGCTCGAGGGGCATCCATTGCAGTCGATCGAACACGCGACGACCGTCCGCGTCCGCGACGGGGAGGTCATGCTCACCGACGGCCCGTTCGCCGAGACCAAGGAGTACATCGCCGGCTATGACGTGCTCGAGTGCGCCGATCTCGACGAGGCGATCGAGGTGGCCGCCAAGCACCCGGTCGCGAAGTACGGGACGATCGAAGTACGACCGTTCATGGACACCTGAGCTCGGACACCCAACGCGCAGTCGCGGACGCGTTTCGCGATGAGTGGGGGCGGATCGTCGCCACCCTGATCAAGCGGACCGGTGACTGGGACCTGGCCGAAGAGTGCGCACAGGAGGCGTTCGCCGAGGCGCTCCGGCGCTGGCCGCTCGACGGCGTGCCGCGAAACCCCGGCGCGTGGCTGACGACCGTCGCGCGCAACCGCGCGATTGACCGGCTGCGGCGCGAATCGCGCAAGTCCGAGCTGCTGGCGGAGGTGGCCGCCGAGCCGACGACGAGTGACCCGATGAACGATCCCGACGACGAACCTGGGATCGAGGACGACCGGCTGCGGCTGATCTTCACCTGCTGCCATCCGGCGCTGCCGCTCGAGGGCCGTGTGGCACTGACGCTGCGGACGCTCACCGGGTTGACGACCGCTGAGATCGCGCGCGCGTTCCTCGTATCCGAGCCGACGATGGCCAAGCGGCTGGTCCGCGCCAAGCACAAGATCGTCGGCGCCGGGATTCCGTACCGCGTCCCGCCCGCGCAGTTGCTGCCGGAGCGAACCGCCGGCGTCCTCGCTGTCCTCTACCTCCTGTTCAACGAGGGCTATGCGGCGTCCGGGGGCCCGGATCTGATCCGCGCCAACCTCTGTCACGAGGCGATCCGGCTCGCCCGGGCCCTGACGCAGCTGATGCCCGACGAGCCCGAGGCTCGCGGATTGCTGGCGCTGATGCTGCTCCACCACGCCCGCCGGGCCGCGCGCCTCGACCGATCGGGAGACCTCGTCACGCTCGAGGACCAGGACCGTGGCCGCTGGGACGCGGACGAGATCGCGGAGGCGACCGCGTTGCTCGATGACGCTCTCCGCGAGCGCAGCGCTGGGCCCTACCAGCTCCAGGCGGCGATCGCGGCCTGCCACGCGACCGCGGACCGGCCGGACGCAACGGACTGGGTCGAGATCGCCAGCCTGTACGAGCTCCTGCTCGAGCTGATGCCGACGCCGGTCGTGGAGCTCAACCGTGCCGTCGCTGTTGCGATGGCGCGCGGACTCGAAGAGGGGCTGGCGCTCGTCGATCAGCTCGAATCCTCGCGCTCGCTGCAGAGCTACTACCTGTTGCACGCCACGCGCGCGGATCTGCTGCGCCGGCTCGGGCGGCCGGCAGAGGCCGCCGGCGCGTACCGGGAGGCGCTCGAGCTCGTCGGCTCCGACGCCGAACGCCACTTCCTCGAGCGCCGCCTGGCGGAGGTGACCGCCGCCTAGCGAGCTTGCGCCCTGGGCGCACGGTCTTTTAGGTTGGCGTCCTCCGAGCGAAAAGGACGTGCCGATGGAGTTCGAACAGATTCTCACGCAGGTCGATGACGGGGTAATGACGATCACGCTCAATCGCCCCGACCGGCTCAACGCGTGGACCGCGACGATGGGCCGCGAGCTGACCGCCGCCTTCGACCTCGCCGACGGCGACGACGACGTGCGGGCGGTGGTGATCACCGGCGCCGGCCGGGGCTTCTGCGCCGGCGCCGACCTGGCCGCCGGAGGCGACACGTTTGACTGGCGCAAGCGCGGCGGCGAGGGGCCGCCCCGCGACAACGGGGGTCGGTTCACGCTGCGGGTGTTCCAATCGACCAAGCCGGTGATCGCGGCGATCAACGGGCCGGCGGTCGGGATCGGCGCGACGATGACGCTGCCGATGGACATCCGGCTGGCCGCCGACGACGCCCGCATCGGCTTCGTGTTCGCGCGCCGCGGGATCGTCCCCGAGGCGTGCTCGAGCTGGTTTCTGCCGCGCGTGGTCGGGATCAGCCGGGCGATCGAGTGGGTCTCCACCGGGCGCGTGTTCTCGGCGCAGGAGGCTTACGACGGCGGGCTCGTCCGCAGCCTGCACCCCGGGGCAGAGCTGCTCGGTGCCGCCTATGGCCTGGCACGTGAGATCGCCGACAACGCGGCGCCCGTGTCGGTCGCGCTGGCGCGGCAAATGATGTGGCGGATGCTCGGTGCCGAGCACCCGATGATCGCCCACCGCGCTGACTCGCGCGGCATGTTCGCGCGCGGGCAGTCGGCCGACGCCCGCGAGGGGGTCACCTCGTTCTTGGAGAAGCGGGCAGCGAAATTCCCGGACCGCGTCAGTGACGGGCTCCCCGACGTGTTCGCCGGCTGGCCGGCGCCCGAGTTTGAGTAATCACACGCGCTAGCACGTCACGTAGTAGGCTCGCGCCCCGGCTGGGCGGATTGCTGGGGTAGACGATCTTCGGAGGGGGAGTGGGATGCGGAGGATGTGGGCTGGGGTGTCGCTGTGTGGCGTGCTGTTGATGGCCGGATGTGGTTCGTCGGGGTCGAGTGGCAATTCGAGCTCGAGTTCGGGTTCGGGCTCGACTACAGGCGTGGCGGCGGCGGAATCGACCTCCGCGTCGGCGAGCGCCTCTAGCGGCAGCGGCATCACCCCGCCCGGAACCAAGCTCAGCGTCGGACAGACGGCGACCGTCCCGCTCCAGTCACCGAGTGCCTCCCCAAGCGCGCCGCCGCGTTACAAGGTTCAGGTGACGGTCGAGTCGATCACCAAGGCATCGCTGTCGGACTTCAAGGGCATCCAGCTCGACGCGACCGAGAAGGCAAGTACCCCCTACTACGTTCACTTCAAGGTCACCAACGTCGGCAGCGGCGACATCGGCACCGACGCCGAGGCCGCGATCTCAGGCGTCGACAACACCGGTCAGGATGCGACTTCGGTCACGTTCATCGGCACCTTCCCGCCGTGCAATGACGCCACAGCACCGAAGCCGTTCACGCACGGCAAGACGTGGAGCACGTGTCAGGTGTACCTCGTCCCCGGGGGCATCACCGGCGCCGACTACAGTGGCTTCGTCGAGCGTTACATCGCGTCACCGGTCAGGTGGAAGTAGCGCCACCTGACCGGTGACGGCGATCAGCCGAGCGCCGCCGTCGCGTCCCGGATCGCGACGCGCAGGGCGCCACGGGGGTCGGGGTAGTACAGCGGGCCGGTGCCGTCTGACAGCAGCACGTTGACCTTGGCGACCGCGATGACCGCGACCGGGTTGCCGGCCTGCAGCCGGCTCGCGAGCAGCCGCATCTCGTGCTCGATTGCCAGCACGGCGTCGCGGCACGCCTCCACTCGGATACCCGGTCGGGGCACGCTGTGTGCCCGGGTCACGATCGCCCTCAGCTCATCGCCGACCTCGGCAGCGACCGAGGGTCGCGACAGTCTCTCGGCGCGCAGCTCGAGCGCGGGGCTCGCGTTCGGCCGTACGCCGTCCGCGAGGGCTCGGTCGAGCGACGCCGTCATGACCCGGGCCCTGAGTCGATCCCGGATCCGGTAGTGGCGCGGTGAAGACCGCATCTGTTGGGGCATTGAAGGAGCTAGTGTGTGCATGACCAGTAACAAGGTTTAGCAGGTTAGCCGTGACCTGTCAACGCGTTTTGGCGGTCATGTACGAGCTACAATGCTCACTTATGGCCCTTCCGTCCTGGGTAGCCCCCGACACCGATAAGCCGGCCCCGATGCCGCTCCTCCGGGTGCAGGCGTTCGTCAACACGCTCGACCTCGACCTGGACACCGATGTGCTCAGCGAAGCCGGCGCGGCGCGGGCCTGGCTGGCGGACGCGGGCTTGGTCGGTCCTCGGACGAAGGTCACGGCCGAGGACCTCGACCTCGCGCGCGACGTTCGTGACGCGATCCGGATGATGCTCAGGCACAACGGCGGTGACGGCGAGCTCGGCCGCGAGCAGCTGCGAACACTCCGCGGACTTGCGCAGAGTCACCCGCCTGCCGTCGAGGTCGAGCCGGATGGAACCGTCTCGCTGGCCGCCGGTGCTGGTAGACAGCTCGCCGACGGTCTACTTGGGCTGCTGTTGACGATCCGCGACGCGCAGGCCGACGGCACCTGGTCTCGATTGAAGTTGTGCGCGAATCCCGAGTGTGACTGGGCCTTCTACGACCGGTCGCGCAACCGTCAGGGAGCGTGGTGCACGATGGAGGTGTGCGGTAACCGGCTCAAGAACCGGCGCTTCCGCGCGCGAGCGCGCTAGCTGCGGTCCGCCTGCGCTAGTGGTCGGTGGACGGCTCCGTCTGAGCGTCGGCCGACGGTGGCTCGCCTGGAGTGTCAGCTGACGTCGGCTCAGCCGGCGCGTCACCCGGCGCTGGCGGCGGCGGGTCCGCCGTCGACGCAGCCGGGGGCTCGGCAGGCGCGGCGGATGTGTCACCCGCAGGCGGCGGTGACGGGGTGTCCGCCGGCCGCGGGGTCGCCGACATGTCAACCGCGGCCTCGACGGGCGGCCCGTTATCCGAGGCAGGGGTAGCCGCCTCGACGGCGGCCTTGATCCGCTGCGCCAATGCCGGCGCATCCTTGATCGCGGCTCTCGCCGCAAACCCCACCAGGAGCTTGCCGAAGCCGTGGCCCTCGAAGACGTTGTGGATCGTGACCTTGGTCTCGGTGTCGGACACCTGCGAGAGGTCATAGCCGCCATCGGGAACCGTGACCGCGTTCTTGGATCGTTCGGTCCAGCGAATCTTCGTCGGCGCCTCGAACTCGGTCAGCTCGAACTGGCGATGAGTCGTCATACCCGCGTCCTTGACGGTGCTCTCGAACACGGTGCCGACGCCGATCGGACCGTCGGTCGTCTGCCTGATCTGCTGGACCCGAGGGCTGAACTTCGGATCGTTCGTGCCGTCCGCCAGGAATTCGAACACGTCATTGATGAGGCGGTCGATCACCGCCGAACCGCTGAACTCGTGGGCCATGCCGGAACTCCTAGGGTCGACGCTGTTTTCGTGACCTTACACCGGATCCGTGCGTGTCTGCCCAGGCTCCGGAAGGCGGTCGCAGCGAGCCGGCCTAGTGGTGCGAAACCAGCGCCTCGAGCGCGACCAGGCTCAGCCCCGCGCCCAGGTTCAGACCGATCGTCAGCAGGGCGGCCGGCCGACTGAGGTTCTCGAGCCGCGCGTAGCGCACGCCCTGGGCCGTCAGCGTGACGACGCCGACCGCGAACGCCGCGAATACGGCCGTGCCCGGCGGAAGGACGTGCAGCGCACCGAGCGTGATCGCGGCCAGCGGAAGGACCGCCGCGGCGACGATCGAGTACTCGCGGCGGGCGATCTGCGACAGCTCGCCGATCGTCATCCGGCGCTCGAGGTTGAGACTCTCGCCCAGGCCCTCCGAGTAGACGTGCGCCATCCACAACACGAGCGTGCTCCCGGCGGCGATCACGTCCAACCGCCACAGGTGCTCGCGATAGGCCTTGGCCCCCGCGGCGAGGACCGCCAGGACGACGATCGTCCCGTAGACAGTCCCGGCGATTGTCCGTCGGTCGCCGATCAGGAACTCTTTGAGGGTCTTCACCAGGGCTCGGCCGGGAACCTTCGCACGAACCGCGCCGTCACGAGCGACTACGCTGTTGGCCTGAGCTCTCCCGTCTGGCTTGACCGCTCGGAGCTGCGCATCGGACTCGGCTGCATGCGCCTGCCGGCGGGCACCGATCGCGAAACCCGGCTCGCCCGCGAGACGATCGCCGCGGCCGCATCGCCGCCGGGATGACCACGTTCGACACCGCCCATGCGTACGGGGCCGGCGAGGCCGGGGTTGGCGCCAACGAACGGCTGCTGGCGCAGGCGCTCACTCACTCGGATCAAGGACGCAGCGCGCGCGTGATCACCAAAGGGGGCATGTCACGCGCGGGAGGAGCCTGGGTGCCCGATGGCCGGGCGAAGGCGATCGCGCGCGACTGCGAGGCGAGCCTCGCCGCGGTTGCGCCACTCGCGATCGACATGTACCTGATCCATGCCCCTGACCCGCGGACGCCGTGGCGGACATCGGTCCGAGCGCTGGCACGGCTGGTCGATCAAGGGCTCGTGCAACACGTCGGGCTGTCGAACGTCAACCGAAGCCAGCTGGACGAGGCGCTCGAGCTCGCGCCGGTGACCGCCGTCGAGGTGGCGCTGAGCATCAACGATCAGCGCGCATTGCGAGGAGGCATCGTCGAGCGCTGTGACGAGCTCGGAATCGCGCTGCTCGCGCATTCGCCGCTCGGCGGTCCGCGCCGGGTCGGCGCGCTGCTCCGTAACCACGCGCTGATCGAAGCGGCCGCGACGCAAGGCGCTACGGCGGCGGAGCTCGCACTGGCGTGGCTGCTCGACCTCTCCCCCGTCGTAGTCGCAATCCCCGGCGCGCGCCGCCCGGAGAGCGCGCGCAGCGCGGCGAGCGCGGCGACGCTTACTCTCGACGCGGACGGGCGAGAGCAGCTGCGCAGCGCCTTCGGCGGCTTGCACCGTGCCCCTGCGCAACCGCGCCTGGGCGGGCGCGACGACAGCGATGTCGTGATCGTGATGGGCATCCCGGGCGCGGGCAAGAGCCGGCTGGCCGAGGAGTACGTGGGCCGCGGCTACGTCCGGCTCAATCGCGACGAGCGCGGCGGCTCGCTGAGTCAGATCGCCGACGAGCTCGATGCGACGCTGGCGTCGGGCGCTCGCCAGGTGGTGCTCGACAACACCTACCTGGCGCGCTCGGCGCGCAGCTACGTGATCGAGACGGCGGCACGCCACGGCATCGCCGCGCGCTGCATCTGGCTCAGCACGCCGCTGGCGCAGGCTCAGGTCAACCTCGTCGCCCGCCTGCTCGAGCAGTTCGAGACGCTCCCGGCTCCCGACGAGCTGCGCCGGCTGTCTCGAAATGCGGCCGGAATCCTGACGCCGACCTCACAGATGCGTGCGCTGCGCGAACTCGAGGAACCGTCACGCGACGAGGGCTTCGCCGACGTCGAGGTGGTCCCGTTCGCGCGAGCACCGTCGTCGGGCGAGAAGCCCATCGGCGTCCTGGTCGCAGCCGCCGCGTTGAAGACCGACGGCTGGGAGTCCGCGCTCGAGCCAGAGCGCCGCGACGCTGCGCATCTCGTGTTCGATTGGCGCCCTGACGGCGTGCCGGAACTCCTTGACCCTTATGTGGAGCAGCTCGCGCGCGCGGTCGCAGGTCCGGTCAGCGCCGCCCTCTGTCCGCACGGCGGCGGACCGCCCGCGTGCTGGTGTCGACCACCCCTACCGGGGCTGGCGCTCGCCTTTGCCCGGACCCATGGGCTCGATCTTGCAAGCTCGGTCGTGGTCGGCTGCCGACCGACGGATCGCACGCTCGCCACGGCGCTTGGCGCGCGCTACGTCGCGGTCTGAGCCGCCGTGCCGAGCCACGGCGCCGCGCCCCGAGCGCTCGCGGACGCAGCGCGTGCCGTACAACTAGTGGGCATGGCTGCGACCGAGGCGACCACGATCGATGCCGGTGGGCGCGAGCTGCGCGTGTCGAACCCGGACCGGGTGATCTTCCCCGTGACCGAGCGCACGCGTGGGGTGACGAAGCTCGAGATCGTCGAGTACTACCTCGCGGTCCAGGACGGAATCATGCGCGCGCTCGACAGACGTCCGACGACGCTCGAGCGGTGGCCGAAGGGCGTGCACCCGGGCATCGTCCTCTCGACGCGTGACCGGGGCGGCGGCGACGCCTTTTTTCAGAAGCGGATTCCCCGCGGCGCGCCCGATTACGTGCAGACGGCGCGGATCCAGTTCCCATCCGGCCGCGAGGCCGACGAGATCTGCCCGACCGAGATCGCGGTCGTCGGGTGGGCCGCCCAGATGGGGACGATCACCTTTCACCCATGGCCGGTCCGCAGCGATGACGTCGACCACCCGGATGAGCTGCGACTCGATCTCGATCCCCAGCCCGGCACCGACTTCTCCGATGCGGTGCGGGCGGCCGCCGAGGCGCGGCGGCTGCTCGAGGAGCTCGGCTATGTGGGCTTTCCGAAGACCTCCGGCGGCCGCGGCATCCACATCTACGTGCGGATCGAGCCGCGCTGGACGTTCACGGACGTTCGCCACGGCGCGATCGCGTTCGGGCGCGAGCTCGCCCGCCGGCTGCCCGACCAGGTGACTGCCAGGTGGTGGAAGGAGGAGCGCGGCGAGCGCATCTTCATCGACTACAACCAAAACGCTCGCGATCGAACGATCGCTTCCGCGTACAGCGTGCGCCCCAAGCCGGGCGCCACCGTGTCGGCGCCCGTGACCTGGGAGGAGCTCCCGGACGTCGCGCCGGAGGACTTCACGGTCGCGACGATGCCCGCCCGTTTCGCGAACCGCGGCGATGTTCACGCCGCGATCAACGACATCGCCTATTCGCTGCAGCCGCTCCTGGACCTCTACGAGCGCGACGGACAGGGTGACATGCCCTATCCCCCCGATTACCCGAAGATGCCCGGCGAGCCAAAGCGCGTCCAGCCGTCGCGCGATCGCGACCGCAAGCGGGACTGACCGCGGTCAGCGCGACTGCGGCAGCTTGACCGAGCCGCGCCGCGCCCTCGGCGCGGACGGGGGCGGCACCATCGGCCCGATGTCCCCGTCGGGCGCCTCGTCCAGGTCGACCATGACCGGCGCGTGGTCACTCGGCCCGCTGCCCTTGCGCGCCTGGCGGTCGACCCACGCGGCCTTCACCCGCGCGGCGACGTTGTCGCTTGCGAGCACGAGGTCGATCCGCATCCCGAGGTCCTGGTGGAACATCCCGGCGCGGTAGTCCCAGTACGTGAACACGCGCTCATCCGGCCAGCGATCGCGGACCACGTCGTGCAGTCCCAGCGCCTCGAGCTTGGCGAGCGCCTCGCGCTCCGGCGGGGTCACATGCGTGTGGCCGACGTAGGCCTCAGGATCGAACACGTCATCGTCGGTCGGGGCGATGTTCATGTCGCCGCAGACGATCGTGTCCGACGGTCCCGCGGCGACCATCTCGCGCAGCGCCGCGAGCCAGGCGAGCTTGTACTTGTAGTGCTCTGAGTCAGGTTCACGTCCGTTTGGCACGTAGACCGAGGTGACGCGGATCCCGCCGCACGTCGCCGACACGGCGCGAGACTCGGGATCGGGGAAGCCGGGCGCCCCCGGCACCCCGGCGACGATGTCCTCCGCGCCCACGCGGGACAGGATCGCCACGCCGTTCCAGGCCGCCTCCCCGTGGAGCGCCAGCGAGTACCCGCGCTGAGCCAGCTCATCGCCGAGCAGCGCGACGAATGCGTCATCGCCGAGCTTTGTCTCCTGCAGGCAGACCACATCGGGCTGGCGCTGATCGAGCCACGGCAGCAGACGCGGCACGCGCTGCTTGACCGAGTTCACGTTCCAGGTCACGAGGCGCATCTACATCACCGTAGCGTCAATGCGATCTTCGCCGTTAGGATCGCGCTCATGGGCGCGGCGGCGGACTCAGCGGGAACGGCCGGCGGCGCCGCCACGAGCGCCGGCGGCGCCGGCCCAGCGGGCACGATCGACGATGTGGTCGCCCGGATGCGTGCGATCGACGCCTCGCTGCCCGCGCAAGGACGGCGTCGCCTATTTCAACCGGCTCTACCTACAGGTCACTCAGGCGGTCGGCAAGGCGAGCGCCAACACGACGTTCGCCGACCCGCGCTTTCTCGATCGCCTCGACGTCGTCTTCGCGGGGCTGTACTTCGATGCCGAGCAGACGATCGTCACCGGCGCCCCATGCCCGGTCGCGTGGCGGCCGCTGATCGAGGAGCGCAGCCAAGCGCATGCGCCGATCCAGTTCGCGCTCGCCGGCATGAACGCCCACATCAACCACGATCTCGCGCTCGCCGTCGTGCAAACCTGCACAGAGCAAGGCGTCGCGCCCGACGACGACACTCCCCAGCACGCCGACTACGAGCGCGTCAACGCGATCCTCGCCCAGGTCGAGACGCAGGTGGCCGTCTGGTTCAAGACCGGGGTGATCGCCGACATCGAGGACGTGGTCCCCCAGCAGGTCGACAACGCGCTCGCGATGTGGTCGGTCGTGACCGCGCGCGAGCTCGCGTGGGACCACGCGCAGATGATCTGGAGCTTACGCGGCAGCCCCGAACTGGCCCAGATCTACACCGACGTGCTCGCGCGGACGACCGAGCTGTCGGGGCGCGCGATGCTCGTATAGGACACGGTCTCATGGGACCACCAACCTATTCTGCCCTTCGATGAAGTGGGAACTCGCGATCATCGCCGCGGCTCTGCTCGTGGTCGCCGGACTCTCGGGCCGGATGACGGATACATGGCTGACACCGGCGATGGCCTTCCTGCTCATCGGGCTGTTGATCGGACCGCTCGTGCTCGACCAGATCAAACCCTCCGAGACGCAAGCGACCGTGCGGACGCTCGCCGAGGCGACGCTGGCGGTCGTCCTGTTCGCCGACGCGTCGCGGATCAACCTCCGGGTTCTCAAACAGGAATACGCGGTGCCGCTCCGCCTGCTGGCGGTCGGCCTGCCGCTCACGATCATCCTGGGCGCGTTGCTCGCGGGGGCGATCTTCCCTTATCTGAACGTCGGTGAGGCGGTCGTGCTGGCCGTGCTGCTCGCACCCACGGATGCGGCCCTCGGTCAGGCTGTGGTGAGCGAACCACGGCTCCCGTCCCGTATTCGACAGGGCCTGAACGTCGAGAGCGGGCTCAATGACGGGATTTGCGTCCCGATCCTGCTGATCGCCGTCGCCGCGGCCGACATCGAAGCGAAGGCGACCACGAGCCATCACGCGGTGAGCGTGGTGGCCGAGGAAATCGGCTACGGGCTGCTCGGCGGAGTCGTGGCGGGCTTTGCGGCCGCGGCGGTGATCGCGATCGGCTATCGCCGCAACCTGATCACCGGAGCGTGGCTGCAGGTCATCCCGATCGCCGGCGCGGGGCTCGCGTACGGCGTCGCGGCGGCGCTCAGCGGCTCGGGGTTCATCGCGGCTTTCCTCGCCGGCGCCATCTTCGGAGGACTCGTGCCAAAGGAATCCGAGCAGGCGTCGCGGCTCAACGAGGAGCTCGGCGGTCTGCTCGGCGGCGTCACGTTCCTGATCTTCGGCGCGGTCCTGCTTGGCCCCGCGCTGAAGCACGTCAGCTGGCAGATCGCGCTCTACGCCGTGCTCAGCCTGACGCTTGTGCGCATGCTCCCGGTCGCGATCGCGATGCTCGGCAGCGGCGCGAAGAGCCGCACGGTGGCCTTTCTTGGCTGGTTCGGCCCGCGCGGCCTGGCCTCGATCGTGTTCGGGATCATCGTCGTGCAGGGGGCGCGCCTGGCGGGGATCTCGACGATCCTGGTCGCCACGTACCTGACGATCGGCCTGTCGGTCTTCGCGCACGGAATCACGGCCGCACCGCTCGCGAAGAGATACGCCCGGTGGTACGAGGCTCATCCACCTGATCACCAGCCGGCGATGGAGAGCGTCCCCGCGCCCGGCCACCGGCCGCGCGTCGGGATCCACGGACACCGAGCTCCCTAGCTCGCGTTCGCGTCGGCGTCCGCGCCGACTCATCACGTGGCGGATCGTTCCGTCCTTCCTCGCGGCGTCCACGCCGTGGACCGTCATGCACCATAAATGCACCTCGTCGGCTGCTGCTCGGCCGAGCGCCCGTCAGTGCCCGAGGGTGCGAGCGTGGTCGCGCCTGGCTTCGGCGAGCCCAACTCCGGCTCTATCGTTCGCCGGATTCTTGGGGGCTCAACAGGGAGGATTCCGATGACGTTTGTCCGAACAGTTGCTGAGACCGAGGCGACCGGAGCGGTCGCGGAGATGTACGACGGTGACCGCTGCGCCGACGGTCGGGTGCCGAACACCACGAAGGCCTTTTCGCTGCGCCCGGACGTCTATGCCGCTTGGCTGCAACTGGGCGCCGCGATCAGGGCGAACATGGATCTGCGGCGTTACGAGCTCGCGACGATCGCGGCGGCACGCCGGCTCCGGTCGAGCTACTGCATGCTCGCCCACGGGTCGGTACTGATCGACAGGTTCATGGAGGCCGATCAGGTGCGCGAGTTGGCGGACGACTTCGAGAGCGCCGATCTCGACCCGCTCGATCTCGCGGTGATGGCGCTCGCCGACAAGGTCACGGCCGATGCGACGTCCGTGACCGAGGGCGACATCGAGCGCCTGCGGCGGCTCGGGTGCACCGATGAAGAGATCGTCGACATCGTGCTGGCGGCAGCCCTCCGGTGTTTCTTCAGCAAGACACTCGACGGCCTTGGCGTGCAGGCGGATGCGAAGTACTCGGCGCTCGAGCCGGGGCTCCGCGACGCGTTGACGGTCGGACGACCGATCGCCGCGAGCTGACCACAGCCGGCGGAGTTGGGCGCTCAGTCGACCGTCAAGAGCAGTTCGCCGAGCCCGAGCCGGTCTCCGGGCAGGAGCTCGCAGCGGCCGACGCGTACGCCGTTGACGGTCGTGCCGTTGGTCGAGCCGAGATCCCGGAGCACCCACTTGCCGTCGCGGAAGCGCAGCTGCGCGTGCCGTCGCGACACGGTCGTGTTGACGAACACCACGTCGCAGTCCGGGCGGCGACCGAGCAGAAGCTCCTGTTGCTCGCCGCTCCAATCGAGCGCCAGCAGCGTCACCTGCCGCTGGCGGCTGCGCGGCCACCGCGCCGTGATCGTGCCGACCGTCGCGTCGACGGCTTCGTCAAACCACCGTCGCCACGACCGGCGCTGGTCACGGAGGGTCAGGTCACCGATCAGTCGCGACGAGTCGATCACGCGGCCCGTGAGCAGCTGATCAAGCCGCAGCGCGAAGGTGTCCTCGCTGAGGAGGCCATCCGCGTAGGCCGTGTTCAAGGTACTGGCGATCTGATTGCGGGACGCGCCCGGCGGCAGCACTAATGAAGTGTCCCACCGGACGCGCCGCGGTGTCCAGCGACCCTGTGAACTCAGGATTTCGTCTCGGGCTTCAGGGCAACGCCCGCAACCGTGGCGGACCCCGAGGTCGGCGCGATCAGCGTCCCGAGCGTGCGGACGGTGGTCGTCTTGCCGGCGCCGTTGGGGCCCAGAAATCCGAATACCTCGCCGTAGCCCATCGAGGCGGGCGGGTGACCCGCGCTGGGCGACGATCAGGCAGGTACGGCGTTGTACTGCTCGTCGCTGACGTGCTCGCCCCAACCGACGAAGGTGCCGCTGTCGTCCACCTCCTGGATCGCGAGATGCGACATGAATCGATTCGGCGCCGCGCCGTGCCAGTGGTTCTCGCCGGGCTGGAAGTAGACGCGGTCGCCCGCCTGGATCGTCTCCACCGGACCGCCCTCGTGCTGGCAACGGCCGACGCCTTCGGTCACGTAGATCGTCTGACCGACCGGATGCGTGTGCCACGCCGTCCGGGCTCCGGGCGTGAAATGAACGCAGCTCGCGGTCACGCGCGAGGGCGCCGCCGGGGTTGCGATCGTGTCGAGGTAGACCTTGCCGGTGAACCAGTCCGACGGCCCTGGGTTCGTCGCGAGCGAGTTTCGCGTGATCAGCATGACCCTCTCCTTTTCGCCGGGAGCCTATTCGGCGCGTGGGCCGTTAGCTTCCGTGCGATGACGCTGTTCGCGCAAGTCGCCGCGGCCTCGACGGAGGTTGCCGGAACCAGTGCTCGGTCGGGCAAGGTCACGATTCTCGCCGACCTGCTGAGGGCGCTGGACCCGGATGAGGTCGCGATCGCCGTCGGCCTGCTGTCGGGCGTTCCTCGGCAGGGGCGCGTCGGGGTCGGCTACGCAACCGTCTACGGCCTCGAGCAGGTGCCCGCAAGCGAAGCGACGCTCACGCTCGCGGATGTGGATCGCGCGATTTCCGAGATCGAGGCCGCCGGCGGGAGCGGATCGGCGACCGTGCGCAAGCGAATTCTCGCCGACCTGCTCGCGCGCGCCACGGAAGCCGAGGCCGTGTTCCTGGCGCAGCTGCTGACCGGTGGTCTTCGCCAGGGAGCCCTCGCCGGTGTGATGGTGGACGCGGTCGCGAGGGCGGCGGGCGTCCCGGGCGAACTGGCCCGCCGGGCGATGATGCTGTCCGGCGATCTAACGAACACGGCCGAGATCGCCGCGAAGGGCGGCGCGCAGGGCTTGCGAGAGGTCGGGTTTGAGATCTTCCGCCCGATCCTGCCGATGCTCGCCTCCACCGCGACCAGCGTCGCGGACGCACTCGCGGGGCTCGATCGCGCGTCGGTTGAGTTCAAGCTCGACGGGATTCGAATCCAGATCCATCGGCGCGCTGACGAGGTGCGGATCTACACGCGCAACCTCAACGAGATCACCGAGTCGCTGCCCGGAATCGTCGAGGCCGTGCGCGGCCTGCCGGTGACGCAGGCGGTGCTCGACGGCGAGGCGCTGTGGATGACCGGTGACGGCCCGGCCTCGTTCCAGGACACGGTCTCGCAGATCGACCGTGACGCGCCCCCGGCCGGGATCGTGACCTTCCTGTTCGACCTGCTGCACGTCGACGGCGAGGACCTGCTCGACTCGCCGCTGCACGAGCGCGCCGCCCGCCTCGACGCGATCGCCCCGGGGCTGCGGATTCCCAGCGTCCTGACGTCGGACCCGGTCGAGGGGCAGCGCGTGCTCGACGCCTCCCTCGCCGCCGGGCACGAGGGTGTCGTGATCAAGGACGCCACGTCGCTCTATGTGGCCGGTCGGCGCGGCAAGGCCTGGCGCAAGGTCAAGCCGGTGCGCACCTACGACCTGGTCGTGCTCGGCGCCGAATGGGGCCACGGACGCCGGCGTGGATGGCTCTCGAATCTCCACCTCGGCGCCCGCGACCCAAGCTCGGGCGAGTTCGTGATGGTCGGCAAGTGCTTCAAGGGACTGACCGATGAGCTGCTGGAGTGGCAGACCAGGGCGCTGCTCGAACGCGAGACCGGCCGGCGCGGTATCGCGGTGCTCGTGGTGCCCGAGCTCGTGATCGAAATCGCGCTCGACGGCGTGCAGTCCTCGACGCGCTACCCGGGCGGCGTCGCGCTCAGATTCGCCCGCGTCAAGCGCTACCGGCCCGACAAGGACGCGTCCGAGGCCGACACGATCGACGACCTGCGCGCGCTGCTGCACGCCCGGCGCTGACGGCCGCACCTGGAAACCTCACGCTGGGCTCGCTCCGTCGGCGGCGATCAAGCCATGCTTGGCGGCGAACAGGCTCGCGAGGGCGCGGTTTGTCACGCCGAGCTTGGCGTAGATGTGCTCGACGTGGCTACTGGCCGTCTTGGGCGAGATCACGAGCGCATCGGCGATCTGCCTATTCGACATTCCCCGCGCCAGCAGCCGCAGAATGTCCACCTCGCGCGTGGTCAGGCCGGCCGGCCACGACAAGCGGGAACCGTCGGCGCCCGACACGACCGGTCGGGCGCCACCGCCGCATGTGCGCCAGGCGCGGGGAGAGGCCTGAGGCTCTCCCCGCGCGCGAAGTTGCTAGTCGCGTCCTCCGCCAAACAGCTGGAGCAGGAGGAGGAAGACGTTGAAGATGTCGAGGAAGATGCTCGCCGCGATCGTCACCGCACCGGCCGGCGTCGATTGGCGCAGGCGGTTGAAGTCAAAGATCGTGAACGCCCCGAAGATCGCCAGCCCGGCGACCGCATAGACGATGTGCGCGTGCGGAATCGAGACGAAGATCAGGACGATCCCGAGGACGATCAAACCCAATAGCGCCCAGAACAGCGTCCGAGCCCACGTGGACAGATCGCGACGCGTCGCGTAGCCGTAGGACCCAAGTGCCGCGACGAAGGCGGCGGTCGCGCCGGCGGCCTGCCAGAGCACGGATGGGTCGGTCCGGGCATACACCGCCAGTATCGGGGCGACGGCGACTCCCAACAGCAGCCCCATGCCCAGCAGCAGGCCGATCGCCAACTGCTCATGCCCGCGGGCGGAGGCCACGTTGAGTCCGATGATGCAGGCGAACGCGGCGATGAACGCCACGATCCCGGTGCCGCCGCCGAGGTCGCGCCCGATGTATGCGCCCAGAGCCGCGAACCCCACAGTCACTGCCACCAGCCCCATGACCTGGCCGAACACCGTCCGCGCGGGAGCAGCTGCGATCGCGGCATTTCCGCCCAACGGGGCGCCGTACGCCGGCGCGGGCGCGTCGGTCACTCTCGGATCACTGCTGATATCGGCCATCTCGATCTCCCAATCTGTTTGAGGGTGCGTTGATCACGAGATCAGTGTCAACCTCGACCGCACCGTCTCGCATCGGCCAGGGGACAGTTGGACCGGCCAGTCCCGTCTGCGGACCGGGACTGGCCCTCCACGCACATGGGGGCAGAGAAGATGGTGCATTCGGCGGCCGGCCGACGCCGGCTGAGAACCGGCCGGCCCGGCCACCGAGACGGCTGGCCACCGGAACTGTCCTGCGGCGGATGCGAGCGCCTTGCCGGCGGCCTGATACTGAGCGCCGACAACAGCCAACCCCAAGGAGAAGCTGATGGATCACAAACGCCCAACGGCCGAGTAACACGATGACAGTCGACTTTGATAGCCACGCGGATCTCCGGGCGCGACGCGCGTCGCTGTTCGCCCACCTGCAGGACCCTGACACCCAACCAAAGTTCTGGACACAGGTGGCGGATGACGTCGATTGGACCGTCGATGGCACCCACCCACTCGCCGGGCGGTATCGAAGCAAAGAGCAATTCGTGCGCGCGACATTCTCCCGGCTTGGCGGCGTCTTGTCGGATGGAGTCAAGCTCGAGGTGACACACCTGTTCGTTGATGGAGACACCACGATCGCGGAACTCCACTCGACCTCCACAACGAACGAAGGCGCGGAGTTCGCCAACAACTACTGCTGGGTCTGCCGCTTCGACGGTGACCAGATCGTCGAGGTTCGTGCCTACCTTGATTCGATGATGGTCGCGTACACGATCCTCCGCAACGAGATTGCCGCCGGACTGATCGAACGTGCACCGATGGCCACCGGGCCGGTGTCGCGCTCGTGAGCGACCGCCGTGGCGCAGGCTCAGATGTCAGGAGCGTGCCTCGGCCCCGCCGCCCGCTCCCACGACCGGGCGAACTGAAGCATCTTCGCCTCGGCCAGCGGGACGCCCAGCAGTTCGAGCCCGACCGGCAGGCCGCCACTGGTGACGCCGACCGGGATCGTCAATGCCGGGAGCCCGGCCTGTGAGCCGATCACGGTGTTGGTGGGGAACGTCAGGCACTGGTACTTCTCGGCCGCAAGCTCGTCACGCGTCGGAGGAATGACCTGCACCGTGGGATAGACGAGGAAGTCGAGCCCGTGCGTCGCGAAGATACTCAGCATGTGCCTGCGGAAATGCTCCTGGTTGAGCCGTCGCCGTAGGTATTCCACGTCGCCCTCGACGTCCTCGGGCCCCTCGGCAATGCCATGGAAGAGGTCATTCAGCGGATGGAAATGGCGGCCGTCGTAGATCTCCATGAAGCTCGACACGGGCGCATCGGGGCGCTGCGCCAAGAAGTCGCTGATGTCCGCCTTTGACTGTTTGACGTACACGGAGGTGCCCTCGATCCATCCAGCGAGGTCGGCGATTTCGAGCCCACGGATGGTTGACACGCCGAGTTGCTCGAGTCGGGCGATCGCGGCTCGGACGACATCGCTCACCGGCTCCGCGTCCGGGTCGTCGTTCTCGCCGAAGCCCGTCTCCACCACCCCGATCCGCCAACTGTCCAGTGGAATGTGAAGTGCTACTGCGTCCGCGTAGCCGCCGAGCTCGCCAGCCGCCGACGCGGTAACGGTGAACGGGTCCTCCGGGTCATAGCCGACGATGCTGTCGAGCGTCGTTGCGAGGTCAGCGACGGTCCGAGCCACAGGCGCCGGAGTGTCCTGGAAATGGACCAGTGGTGAGAACCCCGCACGGCTGATCAGCCCGGTGGTGACGCGCAGGCCGAACAGGTTGTTATACGCGGCGGGAATCCGGATCGATCCGCCGGTGTCCTCGCCGATTCCAACCAGTCCCAGATTGGCGGCCACGCCCGCCGCCGTCCCGGCGCTGGAGCCGCCCGACTCGCGCTCGGGGGCGTATGGATTCTTGGTGTGGTCGGTCAGCGACGAGGACGAGAACCAGCCGGCCGCGAAGTCGCACATAGCCGTCTTGGCGAGAATGACCGCACCTGCGTCCTTCAATTTCGCGACCACGGTCGCGTCCTTCTCCGGTATGTACCCGGTCAGCAGGATCGAGCCGAACGTGGTCCGAAGGCCGGCCGTCTCCGCTTGGTCCTTCACCAGGACAGGCACACCGTGCAGCGGCCCGCAGAGCCTGCCCTCGGTAGCCAAGAACTCGTCGCGAGCGGCCGCGTCCTCGCGGGCCCGGGGGTTTACGGTCACGACGGCCTGGAGCTCCGCTCCGGCATGGTTCTGCGCCTCGATTCTCTCCAGGTACCAGTTGACGAGCTCGGCGGCGGTTGTCTCCCGATCACGAAGCGCTGCGTGGAAAGCGGCGATCGTCAGCTCGCGGAACCTCTCGTCGAGCTCCGCACCCGGGGTCATGCGGGCGTCCTGGACCATCGTCCCGGCTAGGGCACCGCCGCTGCCCGCGACGTCTCGGGCAGCGCCGTGAGGAGCTCGTGGCGCGAGCTTATGTCGAGTTTGGTGAAGACCTTGCGCAGGTGGTACTTGACCGTGCGCGGGCTGATGAAGAGCTCGGCGCCGATCTCCGGGTTCGAAAGCCCGTCGCGAGCGAGCCGCGCGATCTGGGCTTCCTGGGCCGTGAGGTCGTCGCGGGTCTCATCGGTGCGTTTGCGCGCGGTCTCGCCGGTCGCTGCCAGCTCGCGGCGGGCCCGCTCCGCGAACGCCTCAACCCCCATCTCGCTGAGCATCGCGAAAGCGGTACGCAGTTGCTCGCGTGCCTCCACCCGGCGGCGGGCGCGGCGCAGCCATTCGCCGTAGACCAGGTGGGAGCGGGCGAGCTCGACGCGCACCCGGGTACGGGTGAGGCGGTCGATCGCCTCGCGGTATAGGTCCTCGGCGACGTCATCGTCGCTGGCGAGCGCCCGTGAACGCGCCTGCACGCCGAGCGCCCAGTCCGTGCCCGCGGCCTGCGCGGTGAGCGAAAGCCGCTCGAGCGCAGCGGTCGCTACCTCATCTCTGCCGCAGCGGACCGCGGCCTCGATCAGCTCGGTCAGCGCCCACGAGATGACGCCGAGATCCTCGTGCTCGCACGCCCGCTCGGCCTCGACCAGGGCGTCGGGGTAGCGGCCGAGGCCGTTGTAGAGCAAAGCCGACGTGAAGTGGCTGATGCCCACACCCATCCCCTCGCCGCGACTCTCGACATCGTCGAGCGTCGCCTCGGCCAGCTGCGCTGTCTCGGCCTCTCTGCCCTGGAGCGCCGCAAGCGCAACGGTGCCGTAGGCCGCGAGCTGCGTCCCGATTGCTGCGCTGACCGTCTCCGCCTCTCCGGTCAGGGCAGCGCCTTCATCGACCTCACCCCACAACCCGTGCTGAAAGATTCGCGACCGAAGCGCGATCGGGAGCACCGCGAGAGCGCCGGTCTGCCGCGCGAGGCGGACATGTTGCGTGCACAGCACCTCCCAGCTCTCGTCGTCCCACAGGTCCTGCGCGACGCGGCCGGCGAGCCATAGCCAGCGCAGTCGTTCGTGCGTGGACAGCTCGTCGTTGCGGAAAGCGCTCACGGCTCGTTTGAGGATCGGCGTGGCCACGGCGCGACCATCGGTCACGAGCCTCGCCAAACCGTCGAGCAACAGATCGGGGGCACGCGGCGGCGCCCACTGCGCCGGCGCCGCGAGCGCCGCCTTGGCCACCTCGACCGCATCCGCGCCGCGGGACAGGCGGCCGACGATCACGGCGGCCGTGAGCGCCTCGAGATAGGTTTCCCGCGCCAGTCGGATGTCGAGCGGCTGGAGCTGCTTGCCGGCCTCGAGTAACAGCGGTGGGGCGTCGATGCCACGTCGGTCGCAAACGTGATCTGGGCCTGAAGCAGGTCTACGCGCGCGCCGCGGAGCTCGTCCACCGGACCGACCTGGGCGATCGCGATCAGCGCCAGCGCGGCCTCGGGGGAGCCGGCGTCGTACTTGGCCTGAGCCGCGGCCAGCGCCCGCTCGGCCCGCCGCGCCGGGTCGAGCGTCAGCCGGACCGCTCCTCAAGAAACGCCGCCGCCGCGGCCATGCCTCCCCGAGCTTGTGCACGATCGGCCGAGCGCTCCAGCTCGGCGGCGACGCCCTCGTCGGGTCCGACGGCGGCGTGGGCGCGGTGCCAGGCACGCCGGTCCGGATCGAGGTCTGGATCGGTCACGTCGGCGAGCGCGCGGTGTACGTCCTGGCGGTCTTGACGACGAAGCCGAACGGTAAGCGGCCGAGCGCACCAGCGGATGGCGAAACCGGACCCGAGGACCGAGCTCGATCAATCCGGTTGCCTCAGCCGCCGCGGCCGACTCGTGCCCGATGCCAGCCGACCCACGGCGCGCCACAACAACGCGTCATCGCCGCCCGGCTCCGCCGCAGCGGTGAGGAGCACCCGTCTCGTCTCAGGCGGAAGCGGCTCGAGCCGACGCAGGAACCCCTCCTCGATTCGGCCGGCCAGCGGCATCGTGTCGGTCAGTCCAAACCCAACGCCAGCTCCGCCGGTGAGAGCCCACGCGGCAACTCCAGCAACGCCAGCGGATTGCCGCGCGTCTCCGCCACGATCCGGTCGCGTACCCGTTGATCCACCGGTCCGCTGATCACCGAGTCCAGCAGCGCCCGGGCATCGCGGTCGCCCAGGCCCGTGACCACGAGCTCCGGCAGCCCGGCCAACTCGTGTTCGTCACTGGGCTCCCGGACGCCGAACGCCAACACGATCCGTTCGGCCAACAGCCGCCGGGCCACAAACGCCAGCGTCTGGGCAGAGACCCGGTCGAGCCACTGCGCGTCATCGACGATGCAGAGCAGCGGCTTTCCTTCGGCCGCTTCGGACACCAGGCTGAGCACCGCCAGCCCGACCAGGAACCTGTCCGGCGGCTCGCCGGCACTGATGCCAAAGGCCGTCGATAACGCATCGCGCTGGGGCGCCGGGAGATCCGGGAGGCCATCGAGCATCGGCGCGGCGAGCTGATGCAGGCCCGCGTAGGCGAGCTCCATCTCGGACTCAATCCCGACCGCCCGCGCGATCCGAAATCCATCGGCACGTTCGGCGAGGTAGTCCAGCAAGGCGGTCTTCCCGACCCCCGCCTCGCCGCGCACAATCACCACACCGCTCTGGTCGTCGTGCGCGTCGACGAGCAGCCGGTCGAGCGCCTTGGACTCGCTGCGCCGACCTCGTAACCCGGCCCCGCGGCCGTCTGTGTTGGGCATACCTTGGGCGTCCTTGTTCCCACCTGGACTGAGTATTAAGTCTCTTACCAGGCGGCCTAACGCGCGCCTAATCGCCCACGCGGATCGAATCGATGCGCGACGCGACGCGCGGCCCGGCGTACCGGCGGTTTCGGCCCTTACTGGGGCGGACGGTAATCGGGCACCTGCGTGCCGACCCAGCGGTGTCAGCGGTGGGTGCCGGGTAGGGCGCGGCGCAGGCCGTCGCGTCCCGCGGGGGTTCGGCCGCTGAAGGTCGTCGCGGCGCGCGCCGCCCATTCCGCCTCGGCAATCGCGTGCGGCTCCGCCGGGAGGTAATGGGTGAGGATGAGCTCGTCGACGCGGGCGCCTCGGCGACGCCTCCAACCTCCGTTACATCGGTGTGGAGTCTCGCCATCTCTTCCAACAATGCGCCCGTGACGCCTGGCGCTGAGGTAGCCGAGGTCAGCGACGCGTGCACGGGGATTCGGCTCCTGGGCGAGGGCGATCAGATCGTCGTTGACCCTGTGTCTCCCGAGAGCACGATGAGCCGTCGCCGCGTGTCCAAGCGGTAGGCCAGCGCTGGGGCAGCGTGGCCGTGCGTGACGGCCACGGCACGAACCTTCACGGCTTCATCTTCCAACACCACGATCGGGTCCTGGCGATAGCCAAGGGTAGTCGTTGACACGGCGATGTCGATTCCTCGGACGAGCTCTCCTGAGTCTGGCATTCGTGCATCCAGCGGCATGACATTGAGGTGGTAGGCAACATGCCCAGGATGCTCTCACAAGGTCTGTCCGCCGGGTGCGGGGAGCTCGGGACTGATCGTCGTCTGACGCTGGCCGTCGGTATCGCCCCCTGGCCGCGTCTGAGGCCGTGAGGGGCCGTAAACGCGAATCGGTGGCAGAGGACGGTGACTGTACGAGCGGACACCCCACGGGTAACGAGCATGCCGGGCAGATCACCAATGTGGTCGAAAGGGAAATGGGTGATGAACCCGGCCTCCAGGCGTCGGAAATCGAGGCCGGCGTCCACCAAGGCCGACGGCGATCCACGACCGCAGTCCACGACGAAGATTAGCCCAGTCGACGACGAGCGTGGACGAGATCTCGGCGCGGCAGGCACGGGCATCGGTGCGGCGGCGATCCCAGGAGCATCAATTCTGCGGTCATAGAATTCAGCGAGGTATGCGAGGCTCGCGGCGGTGAGAGACTGGATTCCTGTCTCTAGGGTGGGGTGCAGGACCGGCGCGAACTTGGAGCTGTGGTTGGTGGGTACGTCCTGGGCGATCGGCCGGCCTTCGCGGCCGGTGTAGACGCCCGGGTCGGTGCCCCCGACGTACCAGAACAGGGAAGGGACCTTCCACTCTGACCGAACAGGCCGAAGTCCTCGCTACCGGGAGCGGGTCCGCGAGCTCGATCACGCGCTCGGCTCCGAAGTAGGCGCGGAATGGATCACCGACGTGGTTAGCCGTCGCGGGGTCATTGACGGTCAGGTCGAAATGGTCAAATGAGTGAAGCTGGGCGTTCAGGCGCTCAGGAGGGGCGCTCCGCAGTCACGATCCGCTTGATCGCCGCCAGCACCCGCGCGCGGAGCCGCCGTCGAAGCTCCGCACGTTGATCTGAGGACGGCCTCGTCGGGAATGACGTTGCCTTTCGTGTCGGCCTGGAGCGAACCGATCGTGACGACGGCCGGTTCGACTGCGGCGATCTCGCAGGACACGATCGTCTGCAGCCGCATCACGGCGGCGGCGGCCATGACGATGGGTCGATCGACGGCTGCGGCGACGTGCCGCGCCCGCCGCGGCCGTTCAGCCGCACCTCGATGTAACGCCTCGGACTGCGGTGAGGACCCCTGGGCGGCAGTGGAACTGCCCGGCGGGCGGCGGGACGACGGGGTGTCCCGAGGATCACATCCGGCTTCGGGAAGTGGTTGAACAGAGGGCTGTTGCTCCATTATTGCCTGCGTCCCTGTCCCGAGCTCCGGGGCGGGCTTGAGGTGGAGCAGCCAGATGGCGAGGGTGTTTAGGGCTAGTAGATTTGGGGGCCCTGGCGCGAGCCGTGCCGGGTCCGGCTGGATAACCAGGGTGACGTGCATGTCGTGGCCGGGAGGCGCGCACGCGACTGGTACCGGCGTGCCCGTCGGGCGCAGGCTGCTGGTGGCGGCGGGGGTGAAGGGGAGGCGAGGGGCTCTCCACAGACGGGGAGGGCGTCCAGCGTCCGGGCGCGGCAGCATGATGGCTTTGGGTCTGTTACCGTCGCTGAGCAGAGCACCGAATCACCAGGGAGTCGCCGATCCTGGTGTTCACCTGGGAGCCTGCCCATCGTCTCGCTCGGCGGCCTGGGCGGCGCGTGCGCCGCCGCGCTGGTCCTGCGAGAGCAGCTTGGCACGGGCAAGGGGATCTCGGTAGAGGTTCTGCAGGGAGTTCATGATCGAGCTCATCATTGTCAGAACCTACCGGGGACTCCCCGCGGTGGTGGGGTGTCAGGCCGCGGGGCCCACGCGGGACCCCTTGTGATCGTTCCGGTGCGGGGTTCGGCGGAGACGGGGCGTCCGCGCCGCACGAAGGAATTTGATCGCCAAGTCGTGGAGGGTCGGCCTGGGCGACCTCGAGGCACCCTCGTCGCCCCGGCCTGGGACAGGAGACTGCGAAGCGGCCCAGAGCCGAACCCTTGGCCTGCTCGCCGGTGATCCTCGGGGGATCGACAGCTCCTGGCGCGCGGTCACCTCGTCGACGGCGCCGGTCCGTCGTGCGCGGAGGCCTCCCCCAGTGCCTCGTCCAGGTCGCCCGGCACCTCGACCCGTAGGCCGAATAGCCCAAGGCCTTCGCGACCTCCGCGAAACCGGGTCCTCCAGCTCTGTGCCGAAAGTCGGGATCCCGCGGCCTTCATCTCGAGCTCGACGAGAACCAGCGACGCTTGTTGAAGACCTTCACCTTGACCGGCAATCGGTTCTGGATCAGTGTGATCAGCTCGCCGAACAGCATCGACAGCCCGCCGTCGCCGGCCAGCGCGACGACCTGGCGTCCGGGGTGAGGCGTCTGAACGCCGATCGCATGCGGCAGCACGCACGCCATAGTCCCGTGGTTGAACCAGCCGATGAGCCGCCGCCGGCCGTTCATCTTCAGATATCGCGCCGCCCACAGCAGACGGCGTCCTGGACGCCGCCTCGGCCAGGAAACCGGCATCGTCGGCAGCGGCCTGGTCAGGAATACGGCCAGGGCATGGGGCTGGTGGTGACCTGGCGCGGGATGGATCTGCGGCGGCGGCGCTTCGTGGCGCGTTTCCGCGAGCGCATCGAGCTGTTCGCCGCGGCAGGAGACGTAAGACCGGCAACGACGACCGCAGTTCCGCGCCGACCAGGCGGCGGCGCTCCATCCTGTCCGGTCGGGCTCAACTCGGGGCAGCAGCGCGGCCAGATCGTTCGGACGAGATCGACGACGAGCCTGATGTCGACCGCGATCCGGCGGCCGATGTGCTCGCCGCGGACGTCGACCTGGATCACGCGCGCCTGCTCGGGATAGAACGGCCGGTAAGGAAAGTCCGTGCCGAGCATCAGCAGCGCGTCGCAATGCTCCATCGCGCGGTAGCCGGATGCGAACCCCAACAGGCCGGTCATGCCGACGTCATAGGGGTTGTCGTACTCGACGAACTCCTTGCCTCGCAGTGTGTGAACCACCGGGGCCTTAAGCGCGCCGGCGAGCGCGATCAGCTCGTGGATGGGCGCCGCGGCAGCCGGCGCCGGCCAGGATCGTGACTCGCTCGGCGGCGTTGAGCGCCTGCGCCGTGCTCGCGAGCGCGTCGTCGGACGGTCGGATCACCGCCGGGGCGGGCAGGATCGCCGCCGGGCGGACGTCATGCCCAACGTGGTGCAGGAAGACCTCTCCGGGCACGACCACCACGGCCACGCCTGCGCGTTCGATCGCATGCCGCATCGCGATCTCCAGGACCCGCGGCAGCTGCTCGGGCACGCTGACCAGCTCCGCATAGAGACGCTGCACTCGCGGAACAGCTCCGACGGGTGGGTCTCCTGGAAATAGCTGCCGCCGATCTCCTCGCGCGGGATGTGCGCCGCGATCGCCAGCACCGGGACCCGGGTGCGATTGGCGTCGAACAAGCCGTTGATGAGATGGAGGTTGCCCGGCCCACAGCTGGCGGCGCACACCGCCAGCTGCCCGGTCATCGCCGCCTCACCGGCGGCCGCGAACGCTGCCGCCTCCTCGTGACGCACGTGCTCCCACGCCATCTCACCGTCGCGACGCAGCGCGTCGGTGAACCCGTTGATCGAATCACCGGGCAGTCCATATACCCGGCGCACACCGGATGCCTTCAGGGTCGCCACCATGACGTCAGCGACGGTCGTCGGCGTACGGGCCTCTTTGTCCTGTGAGCGAACCCGTGTTTGGACTCGTGTGATGTACCTGTGGCGCTCATGCCGCTGCTCCGTTCGTGCCCGCGAGCAGACGCAGAGCGGTCGCCGTCCCCAGCCCGTACACGAGATGGGCGCTCAGGTCCTTGGTCAACGTCGCACGGTCGTACTTCCAGATCGGCTCGTAGAGCTTGGCGGCGGGCAGTACGACGTATCCCGCCGCCCACACACCGGCGCCGAATGGCAGCCCGTACCGGATCCGCGGTGTCGCGAGCGAGCCGGCGACGATCCCGTATTGCGCACCGCCCAGGATTCCGTAGGCCCAGTGGGTGATGTTGTTGACGAGCCGCGCTCGCTGCGGCGGCAGCTCGCGCTGGAACAAGCCCTCGACCAGCCGCTTGCCCACCTGCGCCGGTGCGGGCGCCTGCTCCCAGCTGTTCAGGCCCGAGGACGACTCCCACGGCTCGAAGTTCTCTGGGGAGTGGCGATGGCGGTACCTGGCGTACAGCAGCGCGTCCATCGCGACGGTCCCGGCCGCGCCTGCCACGAGCCCCCGGGCCACCGCTCCCAGCGGAGTCATCCCGCGAGGCCGGCAGGCGCGCGACGGCCGGGCCACCACGCCGCGCCGTCGCGGCGAGTGGATCGGAGTGTGAGATGAGGTGCTCATTGTTCGCTCCCGAGGGTTGAGGGTCGGCTGCACGGCGGATGGCACGCCAGGCGAGTCTGCTCGGGGTGATCCGTATTCGCATCCGCCAGAGGACAGTCCGAGTGGTCAGTCGTGGAGCGCCGCCCAAAAAGAAACCGCCCTCCGGGTCCTACGGAGGGCGGTTGGCAATGACCTCGCGCCGAGCTCGCTCGACCGGGCTAGGGCCAGGTGGGCCCGTCGGTGTAATCGGAGGCTCCGAAGTTGACAATGTCTCCCTGAGCGGCGAGCACGGATGCGTTTGGCTCGAGGAGGTGGGGGGCGTACCGGAGTCCAGGCCCCGGTACTCGTGCTTGGCCCGGGTGACCGTCGCTCAGCGCCGACCGATGATCGTGTCACCGTGATGGGTGACAGCGATACAGAGGCGGGCCGTCGGGCAGGCGAGCGATTCGATCGCGTCCTTGGGAGCGACGCTCTCAGACAGCCAGGCGTTCCGGCCGGCCGTCGGGGTGCTCGAGGTCTCCACCGTTCCCGAGCTGTCACCGAGCACGCAGAATGCCACCGACGCGCACGCGACGGCGTTGATCGACACGTTGGCAACCAGCGTGGTGGCGTGCCATGCGCGGCCGCGAGTCGGATTCGTTGTCGTCATCACTCGACCGGCGGCCGTCGGGGCTACGCACAGCGATTTGGTCGGACACGCGACGCCGTTGAACGAGTTGTCGGTGATCTTCTTCGTCAGGTTCCATTTGTTGGAGCGCGTCGGCTTGGTCGACGTGTAGACGTCGTCGATGAAGCCCTCGCCGGTACTCTGATCGACCCCGACACACAGCGACTTGAGCGGGCACGAGAAGCCCGACATGATCCCCGGGCTGTCACCGTTGGAGGGCAGAACGAACGACTTCCAGGCGCGCCGGCCCCCAGTTGGATTCGTCGACACAAATGCGTTGCCCTGGTCACCGGCGACGCAGAAGTCCGACCGACACGCAATGGCCGACAGCTCACCGGGCGCGACGCGGTCGACCCCCGTCCTGGTCCATGTCTTCGCCCCGCCGGCCGGGTCGCGGGACGTCAACACGTGCCCGTTTGAGTCAACCGCAACGCACAGCGCGCTGGACGGGCAGGCAAGCGCGGAGATGGCGCGGTCCAGATGTGAACGCTTCCAGCTCTTCGCGCCCGCCAGTGGAGTCTTGGTCGTCAAGACGTTTCCAGCGTTGTCGATCGCAACGCAAAAAGACGCCGTCGGGCATTTGATCACGAGGAGCGCACGGTTGTCGATTGACCGTGGCGTTGACCACGCCAGCGTGGGCGACACCGCACCGCTTGCCGACCGATGCGCGGGTGAGGCGTGATTACGGAGCGCGGCCCCTGCCGAGACCGCCAACGTCGCCGCGGATACGGTGGCGCCAAGCGCCGCAACCACGGCAACGATGCTCAACCCCCGCCGGACGCGCACCCCCAAAAACAATTCCCGCACAGCGCGAGCATACCTCGCCCCGGGCAGCTGACTTCGTCGCGGCATCGGTGAGCGCGATGCGCGCTCGTCCTGACGGCCCTCGGTGGTTGCTCAGCCGGTTGTCGATCAGCTTCTGGAATACGGTTTGCGTCGTGTCATGGGGTCAGATCAAGTCGCGGGTGGTCACAGCCGAACTCGCGTGCGGGGTAGCCGCGGGACCCCTGTTCGTGTGCACCTTCACGGCGATCGGGGTAAAGCGCTCTGGGTACGACTGGCGGCGGCACGCGGTGAGCTCTCTCGCGGATGGCCGCGGCGGCCGGTTACAGCGTGCGAACTTCATCGTCACCGGCTCGCTCTGTTGCGTCGCGGCACACGGCCTCGCGCGCGGCCTGAAGCAGACCGCGGGTCCGCGCGTGGTCCCAGCGCTGATGTTCGCGGTCGGCGGTGGACTGATCGGCTCTGGACTGTTCGTGACCGACCCCGTGGCCGGGTACCCGCTGGGGGCGATGATCAGGACCAGGCGGATCGCAACATCCCGGTCATCGCGACTCGCGAGGGAACGCTTCATAACCTCTGCGCGACCCCGATCTTTGTCGGGATACCGATTGCGGCCATGACCTGCGCCACGTCCGCCGCGCGCCGAGGGCACTATCGCTGGGCGTCGTATTCGGCCGGCTCAGCGATCGCCATGGGGAGCGCGACCGCGCTGTTCGGCGCGGCGTTCGGCGGCGCGCCACGCGTTGCTCGGCACGGCGGTCTCCTGCAGCGCCTGTCAATCGCAACCGGGTTCGGATGGCTGAGCGCGCTATCGCTTCGCGCGTTGACTTCAGCCCTCCGCGTCTCCTAGGCCCCCGCCGATCCCGAAGACGAGCATGTTCTTATCGCGGGGAAGCAGGATCGCGTCACACAGCGACGCCGTCCCTATTCCTCGCCGAAACCGCGCCTCAGCGTTTGCATGCTGCTCCCGACGACCATCGGATCGCTTCGGTACCATCTGTGCAGATGGTGCAGAGCTTCTTTGTAGATGGCGGAATCGTGGGAACGTGACAAGGGTCGCTGATGTCGAGAGGAGCGAAAAGATCACGATCAACGTCGGGCTCGTCGACCTGGGTCAGATCGACCTGCTCGTCAGCGAGGGCTTTTTCGCGAACCGCACCGATTTCATTCGTACGGCCATCCGGCGGCAGCTCGAAAGCCGCTCAGACGCTGTCGAGAGAACAGTGGCCCGACGCGAGCTGGTTCTCGGCATCGAGCACTACAGCCGCGACGCGCTGGAGCAGCTCCGGGACTCCGGTCAGATGGTGGAGCTGCGCGTTCTCGGGTTGGCCACCATCGCCGATGACGTTTCGCCCGAACTCGCCGTCGCGACGATCGCGAGGGTCGAGGTCCTCGGTGCCTTTCGGGCGCCGCCGGCGGTGAAGGCGGCGCTCGCGCCGCGCACCACATGACCGCGAGCGGGGCGACTCCCGACGCACGGTGGCGGTCTGTCCGTCCAACACAAGATCTCGCGGCGCTGGCCGCCGCCCACCCGAAAGAAGACGCGATGAACCCGATACGAACAACACGATGGCCGAGGCGTTGCGGCTCACGCGTGCCGGGCGGTTGACCGAGGCCACTGAGGTTCTGCAGCGTGGTCTGGCGGGCGCCGGGCCACGTCCGGGCGGCTGGGTCCGGTTGAGGACCTCCGGGCCAGCTGCCCGCGCTGCCGGGCCGGCACGGTCCACCAGACGGTGGGCCGCCAGAGGCGCACGATCGTCCGGTGTGCCGCAGCCGCGAGGGCTGCGGCGCCGGCGGCGAGATCCGCCACCTCAGCCACACCGAGAGCGCCGGGACACGCAGCTACGACCTCTACATCCCGACCAGCTACACCGGCCGACCCGTGCCACTCGTGGTCATGCTCCACGGCGGCAAGCAGAACGGACGGACTTCGCGGCCGGCACTCGTATCAACGAGTCGCCGAGCAGCACACCTTCCTCGTCGCCTACCCAGAGCAGTCGAGGGCGGCCAACCACGGTGGCTACTGGAACTGGTTCTCCGCGCATGACCAGCAGGCCAATGCGGGCGAGCCGGCGATCATCGCCGGCATCACCCGTGCGGTCATGCGCGATCTCGTCGTCGATCCGACTCGCGTCTACGTCGCCGGGCTTTCCGCCGGTGGCGCGATGGCTGCCGTCATGGCCGCGACCTACCCAGAGCTCTACGCGGCGGTCGGGGTGCACTCCGGGATTGCCTACCGCGCCGCACACGACGTCGGCTCCGCCTTCGCCGCCATGCGAACCGGGGGACACCTGCCCCGACCAGTCGCCGTGCCGCTGCTCGTCATCCACGGCGACCGAGACACGATCGTGGCCCCGTCAACGCAGACAAGTTGATCGCCTCTCGGCTCGCGGCCGGCGACATCACGCACGCGATGCGCCGATCACAACGCGCAGCGACAGCGGGCGCACCTACACCCGCACCGTGCACCGCAATCGCGACGGGATCGCCGTCGCGGAGTGCTTGATCGTCCACGGCGGCGGTCACGCCTGGTACGGCGGCAGTCCGGCTGGCTCCTACACCGACTCGCGTGGCCCTAACTCTTCCGCCGAGATGATCCGTTCTTCCTCCAGCACCAACGCCGGACAACCTGAAACCGGCGGCCAGGAAAACGCAGGCCGTCCAGGCTTAGAGGTTTTCCTCTAGCTGAGTCGCCTTTTCGTCGTGACGGCCGGCGCTTCGGCCCTCACGCTCAACCTGCTGCTCGGCTTTGGTGGCGCGGGCGTCCAGCTCGTCGGCGCGCGCCGACTCCTTCTCAGCGACGACCGCCTGCTCGGCGGCTGCCCGTCGCAGGGCATCGGCTTGCGGAGTGAGCTCTTGAGCCCGAGAGGCGTGGGCCTCTGCCTCCCGACGGTGGCCGCCCGCCTGCGATGCAAGCCGCTCGCGCTGCAGCTGTCTCTGCTCTCGCCGACGTCGCCCATAGGCTCCGCCGGCGAACAAGACGATCAGCACGACAACAACGATGGCGATGATGACTATTACCAAGACGCATACCTCTTTCCTCGCTCGTCTCCAGAGCGCACGACTTTGACGGTTCAGGAGCGCGAAGAACCTGGCCCGCGGTTACCTGAGGGTTACCCGGGCCCAGGTCGCCTGTCACAGAACCGGCCTGAGCTTCATTCGACCCGGGCCCGCGCGTAACGAGCTTCGGTATCGGCGCTTGGCGTCGGCTGCCGTTGTTAACGGTCGCGAACGCGGCGCTTGCACGAGTACGACTGGCGAAGCTCAGGCACGTTGTGAGCTGACTTTCGGGCGGTCCGCTTCCCGCCATTTGCGGACCGTCGAGCGGAGCGCCAAGTAGCCGACGATTCCGGGCAGAGTCGGCAGCCAGAATGAGATCGCTCGGTACGCCAGAACCGCGATGACAGCGCTGCCCGCGGGTACCCCGAACGCTATGAACGCGGCGATCATGCCGCCCTCACACCTCCGATCCCACCCGGGAGTGGCAGCAGGCTACCGAGCGTGCCGAGGAAGTAACCGACCACCAAGACCGCCGGCGGGACGCCGGCGTTGAACGCGTGAAAGCAGACCCCAAGTACAGCAATGTCAAACCCCCAATAGGCGACAGCCCCCAACAGGCCGATCCGTCGTGCTTTGCCAGGTCGATCGCGGTTCTTACCCCACTCCCGAGCGCGTCCGGCGCCTTCGCAAGCGTGGTCGCGATCTTACCGAGCAGTCCTGGGCGCTCGGCGAACCTTCGCAGCCGATGCTCGACATCGCGCGGCATCAGCGCCAAGCTGAGGATCGCGGCGATCAGCAGCGCCGCAAACGCAGCCGGAACGACCGTGAGCGCAAACGAGCCGCCGCCGGCGAACAGTCCGGTCCACAACCCCAACCCGCAAACGATCAATGCGGCCAGGTAGACCAGGTACTGCACGACCAGGCTTGCGACCATACGGCAGGCGATCACCGGGGCCGACATGCCAGCGCGGTCCAACGCCCACGCCGTGACCGCCACACCGCCTGCCCCCGCGGCGGCGACCAGGCGGATAGCTGCGATCCCGGCGAGCGGGATCTCAGGCTCACGCGCCAGTCGATCCGAGGCACGCCGCGACCAAACACCGTACGGAACAAGGTCGCATAGCCCGCGATCGAAAGCAGCTCGAGCACGCCGCCGACCGCGAGCAGCAACGGATCGCCGCGGCGAAGCTGGCCCCACGTCTGCCGGAGGCCTGCCAGCTTGGGAATCAGGAAGTACAAGCCAATCAGCGCCGCGACGATTAACGCCGACCCGACCAGCAGCCGGGTCCGAGTGATCGACACCACCGGCTCGTTCTCTGCGCCCGTCGGCGACGGGGCCGTGCGCCCGCCTTCGGGATCAAGCGGGTGCGCCTCCTCGCGCCCGCGGTCTCGATCACCTCCGGGCGGAACAAGGGAACCATGACCTCGCGCACGGACAACGGCCATCTAAGCCTCCTGACCTGGTCTACCCGGCTCAGGTCTCCGACAAGCACCCGTGCACGCGTTCCACCGCGCAATAGGTGAGGGTGGGGGTCGCGCCGGCCGCTCAAGTAGCCTCGCGACCCCCGATCCACCTACCTACCTGCACGCGGCACTCCGGTGCGCTGGTGCTTGGAACGGCGGCCGTAAACGCGTTCTGCGGTGGGTCGAGCAGGTCGCCAGCGGGTAGCACGACTGGATGGGAGCCTCGGAGAGTTCGGGGAAGAAGACCGGGCTGCGGATGCGCGATCACGCCCGATGGACTGCGCGGCGGCGAAAGCCCGGCACGTTTGGCGATCTTCCGGATGGGGCGTGGCGACGAATCGGCAGGCGGACGTTTGACCAGTACCGCGCCGACGGGATCACGAATCTCGCCGCCGCCTTGACGTATCGCAGCGTGCTGTCGCTGTTTCCAGGGCTGATCGCTTTGGTGGCCCTCTTGGGGGTGGTTGGGCAGTATCCACAGACCTTCAACGCGATTTTGCAGATCGTGGGGGGCATCGCGCCGCATTCGACAGTCCAGACAATCTCGGAGCCGCTGCGGCAGATCATCACCAACAAAGGGGGTGCGGGCGCTCTGCTCGGAGTCGGATTGCTCGCGACAGTTTGGGCCGCGTCCGGGTATGTGGGGACGTTCTCGTGGGCGGCGAACGTAGTCTGGGAGGCCAAGCGCGGGCGCTCGTGGTATCGACAGTGGCCGTTTAACATCGCGGTGACGCTGATCGCCCTCGTGCTCATCACGTCGGTCTTGCTCGCCCTTGTGTTGACCGGCCCCGTGGCCGCGGCGGTCGGCCGCCAGCTCGGCGTTGGATCGACCGGACTTGAGGTCTGGAACATCGCCAAGTGGCCGGCGATAGTGGGCGTGGTCACACTGATGATCAGTGGGCTCTATTACATCGCCCCCAATGTTCGACCGCCGAGCTGGCGTTGGTTGACTCCGGGTGCCTTGTTCGCGGTCATTACCTGGGCGAGCACGTCGGCGGCATTCGGGCTGTACATCGCGAATTTCGACTCATACAACAAGACCTACGGCACCCTGGGAGCCATCGTCACGTTCCTGATCTGGGCGTGGCTCACCAACATCGCCGCACTGCTCGGCATCGAACTCGACTCCGAGATCGAGCGTGAACGACAAATGAGCATCGATCAGCCCGGCGCCGCCGACCGCATCCAACTCCCCCTACGCCAAGAATGAACGGGGCCCGCAAAACGTCGACCAGCCGGATTCTGGAAGGGCCCGGCGGCGGTCCGCCCTTCTGAAGCCGGGCACGAGGGAGCGAATAGTTGGAGACCACAACTTGACCGTGGGCCGGGAGACAGGTAAAAGATCACCTCGGATGGGTTGGCCCAGGACAGCCGCAGGCATCAGGATCACCGCCGGCATGGTCGCGGTGATTTTGGTGGTGCTCGTCGGCTGCGTCGGCTCGGCGTATGCCACCCGGACCGTGAAGCTCGCCTCGCACATCTCGATCAGGAGCCATCACAACACGACGTTCACCGGCCGGGTCACCTCCAGGAACACGGGGTGCGAGGACGCTCGCAAGGTGACGCTTTACACCACGACCAAGCTCAAGCTCGGCACGGCGAGGACGAACGAGCACGGACGCTGGAAGATCACCGCGTCGGGGTTCGCGGGGATCTCGCTTCATCATTTCTTCGCGAAGGTGGCCAAGTCGTCCTCAGGGACCGCGGGCACGATCTACGTGTGCAAGGCCGCGACTTCGAAGACGATCGCGTTTTAGGCTCCTCGCTACAGAAGCGTCCCGTACGTCTCGCTCGAGCGGCGTTCACCCGGAGCCACCACCGGCGACGGGACGCGGCGCGTCAGCGGACGGGGCGTTTGCTCTGAGCGATCGAGAGTCTCGGCAGCGGTCTGTTCTGGACCACAACGCAGCTGCTGACGGTCTCGTCCAGCATCCAGAACCCGATCTGATTCCCGGGGAGGGTCCTCGACGTCGTGATGGAGATCTATGCGATCACGGTCATCGGCTCGCTCGCGGGCTCGCTCGGCGCGTTCCTCGTCAAAAGCGGCGAGGAGATCGACGCGGCCACCAAACCGCACCAACGCTAAATCCGGGAGCCCGACAATCACACGGGCTTACCGGCGTCGATCGAGCTCTCAACACATGCGCGCAGCATGACCCACTTCGTGCGCCCCAAGAACCCCCACGCCAAGCACGAAAGCGACCTCGCACGAACGCCGCTGGCGAGCCATTGCCTCGTCATGCCCAGCCACGAGTCAGCAGTCACCGACCGTCAGCCGGCAATGAACGTCAGTTCTCGCCGGTGACCACGCTCAGATACCAGCACCGTCCGCATGGACGCGTCCCGGCTAGGACCCGGATCGGTTGACGTCGGGCAAGCTGGGGTAGGCCCGACAAGGAGGTCGTCGGTCGTCGACGATCTGGGAAGGGACGAAAAGGAGAGTGGGCCCATGACATGGGTGCTGCTAGCAGTTGTCGTCGTTCTGCTGGTGATCATCGGGGTTCTCGTTGCCCGTCAGCAGCAGTCTCGGAAACTGAAAGACGAGTTCGGGCCGGAGTACGGGCGCGTCGTCGCTGAGCGCGGCGACCAGCGTGCCGCCGAGAAGGAGTTGGCCGATCGCCGGCAGCGGGTTGGCAAGTTCGAGATCCGGCGTCTTGACCCCGACGCCCGGGAGCACTATCTGGAGCAGTGGGCAGCGGCTCAGCGTTACTTCGTAGATCAGCCGGTGGGTGCCGTCGGCGAAGCCGATGAGCTCGTTCAGCAAGTGATGCACGACCGTGGGTATCCCGTCGCCGAGGACTTCGAGCAGCGCGCCGCCGACATATCTGTGGAGCATCCGGCGGTCGTCGAGAACTATCGAGCCGCACACGGAATCTCGGTCCAAGCTCGCACCGGGCAGGCCAGCACCGAGCAACTGCGTCAGGCGATGGTCCACTTCCGAGCCCTATTTGACGACCTGCTCGCCCCCGGTGACGGCGGAGAGGCAGACGATGCCTCAGCCGACGAGCGAGCGCGTGATCACGATGGGACCGCAGTTCCACAGCACACGACACCGAGGGGATGACCGATGGAGCGCACCACAGAAACGCTGAGCACTCGCGACCTGGCCTCGCCGAACGAGCAGACTCGGGGCGCCCCGACGTCGGAGGGAGACGCACAAAACGCGCCGACACCCGACGTAGACCCCCGGCGGAATGACCAAGCGGCACCCGCGGGACAGGAGACACGGCCTTCCGCCGATGAGGACGCCCCCGTGTCTGCCAATGATCAGACCGGGCTCTCGGCCGAACAGCAGCCGCCGCCCTCGGGGCAGGCGGCAACGGGAGGCCCTGCCAGCGATCAGATCGTCGATGCACGGCAGCCCGATGCCGAGCCTGGCACCCAGAGCGGCGTGCCCGCCGATGAGACCGTCGACGGGCCAGCGGGCGGCACCCGGGCGGTCGTGAGAGAGGATCCAGACAGCGACGCAGCGCCCGCGCCGGCGGACGCGGCGGCGTCCGTCTCAGCGCCTGACGGGTCGCTGCTTCCGGCCGACATGGACGCCACGTTCCAAGAACGCTGGAAGGAGATCCAGACCCGGTTCGTCGACGAGCCCCGAGGCGCCGTCGAGGACGCTGACGGCTTGGTCGCCAATCTCATGCAGCAACTCGCCGAGGGCTTCGCCGCGGAACGCGAGCGGCTCGAAGCGCAGTGGGGTCGAGGGGAGGACATCTCGACCGAGGATCTGCGGGTCGCTCTTCAGCGCTACCGCAGTTTCTTCCAACGCCTGCTGTCGACCTGAACCGATCGACGCCGGATCGCTCTTGGCCGAGGCGAGGCCCCGCGGATGGCCGCGGGGCCTCGGCGCGTTGTGGCTGACAGGGTGACCGCGATACGGCAAAGCTGCCAAGCTCGGTTGACGATGATCGAGTGTGGCCTCGGCCTCCAGTACGAGTGAGCCGGCTGAGCTCAATCCGTGGCCGGGGCCTCCGCGGTCTGTTGCAACAGGGCTCGCAAGACCGCGTCGATGCCGGCGATCTCGTATGCGTCGCGCTGAGCTCCTGCGCCGCCCCCACGGTTCACAAGTCCGGGGAGCGCCGCCAGCTCGTCGACGCACCCAAGCTCGTAAGCACGGTCGCTAAGCCGTCCCAGCGCATTCCCCACGAGCTCTGAAACAGCGTGAAGCCCCCCACTCGCGTCCGGAAGTTCGCCGCCAACCCCGAAGCGAGCAGCCCGGAACATGCCCTCATCGAGAACCTCAGGGGCTGGGTCCACACCGACAAGCCCATCGGCAGCGTCGCGGGCCAGACAGTGGACCAGAGCCACCAGCGCAGCGGTATCAGCGAGAGATGCCTGCGCGTCGAGCGCGCGAATTTCCACCGTCCCCAACCGCGGATGCGGGCGCAGCTTCCACCAAAACCACGTGTAGTCCGGGACATCGGCAGCGCTGCTCAGCACCCGGCTCAGCTCGCTGAAGTCAGCGAAGTCGCGTAACGCGCGCGGCGCACCCGATCGCGGCCACCCGCGCAGGCTCAGCTCACGCGACGAAGCCAGACCTGTGTCACGGCCATGTCGAAACGGCGAGTTCGCCGCGAGCGCCTGCAGCAACGGAAGATCGCGCCGCAACCCGTTAAAGGCTCTGATGGCGCTCTCGCTGTCTGGCATTCCGACATGAATGTGCAGGCCCCCAACCGGCGTCACGACTGCGTCGCCAAGCAGAAAGCGAATGCGTTCGTAGCGCTCCCTATCGGTGATCACGGAATCGCCCTCGTCAGCGGACGGATGCGTGCCCGACCCGAGCAGCCCCGCCCCCGTCCCGATAACCGCGCTACGCATCTCCGCAAGCTCTCCGACCGCGTCGCGCACAGTTCTGTGAACACCGGTTATCAGCTCGATCTGACAGGCGTGCAGCTCCGGCTCGACCGTTCCCGAGACCTCGCCCAACCGCTCGAGCACCGCGGCAGAGCCGTTGACCTGCCGGCCCGTAATCGGGTCGACCAGAAACAGCTCCTCCTCGACCCCGACCGAAAACGGCTCCCCTGAGCCAAACCTGTGTTCACGACCCGTCTCTGCCGTCACGACCGTGAAGTATGGCGGCGTCCATCAAGACAACCCGCGGCCGTTTGCCGGAGTCCGCGAGTTCCGCCCAGGCGGGCGCTCGACCCACGACGTGGTCCGGGGATGCCGCCGGGTCTCTTTGGGGGCACGGTGAGGCTTGTCCTGTTGGTCGGGCCGACTGACCGGGTAGGGAGGGCCTAGATGGCGACCGTCGACACGTCGTTGCAGCAGCACGGATCTCGCGCGGGTGGCGAGGGGCGCTTGGCGCGTGGGGTTTTGAGCGATGTCGACATCGCGGCGGCGACGCTGGCCGACATGGCGCCGGCGATGAGCTTTTTCTTCGGGTTCGCGACGATCGTGACCGCCGCCGGGATCGCCGCGCCGCTGACGGTGATCGCGGCTGCGATCGCGATCGGGTTGCTGGGTAACACCCTGAGTCAGTTCTCGCGCTCGCGACCGTCGACAGGCTCGTTTGTGACGTTCATCGGGAGTGCGTTCGGCGGCTATAGCGCGGTCGTGACCGCGGTCGTGCTGTGTACGGGGTACATCATCGCGGTGGCGTCGGTGGTGACGATCTCTGGCGGGCTGGCCGAGATCATCCTCAAGCACTACTTGTCGATCACGATCCCGTGGCAGGCGATCAGCGCGGTGCTGTCACTGGGGGCGCTGGCACTGATCGTGACCGGCGCCAAGCCCTCGACCAAGGTCGCAGCCGTTCTGTTCGTGTTCCAGGTCCTGTTGCTGCTCGTGGTCGCGATCGCGTTACTCGTCGAGCACTCCAGCTTCATCAACACGAAGCCGTTTGATCCTTCAAACCTGCACCGCGGCTTCTCCGGCCTGTCGTTGGGCTTCCCGCTGGCCGTATACCTGTTCGTGGGGTGGGAGAACTCGGCCGCGCTGGCCGAGGAGCACCACGACCCGCGCAAGGGCGTCACGCGAGCGGTGTTCTCCAGCATCCTGGTGGTGGGGGTGTTGTACGTATTTCTGTCCTACGCCACCGTGGTCGGCTTCAATGACAACGCGGCCGCGTTGACCAACGCCCAGATCCCGTTCATCACGGCGGCCGGCACAGTCGCCAGCGGACTGGTCTTCATCGCATACATCGCTGGTTTCACCTCGATCTGCTCGTGCCTGATCTCAGCCACCAACTCCCAAGCGAGGATCATCTTCAACTCGGGGCGCGAGGGGCTGTTGCCGTCGGTCACCGCCCGGCTAACCGAGCGTGGCAAGACGCCATGGGTCGCCTTCTCGGTGTATCTCGCGCTCGCTCTGGGCCTCTCATACGTGTTTGGCTGGAACACCGATCCGGTGACGTTCTTCGGCGAGATCGCGACCATGGGCACGATCCTGATCGCGCTCACCTACCTCGTGGCCAACCTCGCGCTGCCCGTCTACTACCACCGCCACGAGCAGGAGCACTTCTCCACCGTCAAGCACCTCCTGCTGCCACTGCTGGGAGCGGCTGCGATCGGCTATCCCCTCTATGAGCTCGTCAAGCCAGGACAGCCCGCGCCGTTTAGTCGCTACCCACTGATCGCCGCAGGCGTCGTCGTGGTCGCGCTGATCTGGGGCGCGGTCGCCTTCGGACGCGACCGGACGCTCGGCGAGCGGGTCGGCTCGATCGTCGCGGACGCCGACTGACCACCCCAATAACACGACGATCCAGCCGCACCACTCGTTCGATCACGAACCCCGCCTCCCCGATCGTGAAGGCGAAACGGCGCTCACGTCGGGACTCGCCGCCGCCCATGTCAAACAACCAAGCGCCATGAGTTCTCATCTGGCTCGCAGTCCCGAATCCTCAGGCGAGCAGCACGCTCCCGATGGCGGACTTCGTGTCCGCCGCCAGCAATCCGGGCGCAGGAGATGACGACCGCGGCTGCGGTCTGAACGCTGCCCGCTCGGCCGCGCGCGTCGAGACCGCGAGCCGGCCCCCCGGCTACCGGCCTGGCGCACTTGAAAGGCTACGCGGCGAGGCGGAACGGCGGGTAGCGGTCGGTGACCAGCACGTGCGCGTAGGCGATCACTCGGTTGGTCCAGCGGCCGACGCCGACCAGGAAGTCGAACATTCCGCGGGGGTAGCGACCGGTGAACAGGATCACAAACCAAGCAACGATCACTGTGAAGAACGCGGCGATATAGAGGAAGAACAGCACGATGTAGTGCGGGACTGCCAGCAGCCACTTGACGAGTGGCAGCCAGCGGTTGAGGTCGGCGCGCGCGTCCGGATACGGGAAAGCGAGATGCACAGCCTGATGCTCGTCGGTGGAGGGGTAGCGGTCATCCATCAGCGCCAGGAAGACGCCGACGCGGGCGGAGAAGCGCATCAGTTCCAGATTCCAGTCAAACCACCATCGCGGATACTTCTGCCGGAACAGGATCATCAGCAGCGTCGGCAGCACGAGCAGACCCCCGGCGGCGGCGATCGTCTCCTCATGGCCTCCACCGTAGCCGTAGGTGCCGCCCTCCACGAGAGTGAGCACGATCCCGATCGGGATGATCACGATCAGGCGAAAGAACGTGCTCAGACGGTTCAGCGGCCGGTCGGGGTAGTCAACCGAGTACTCGACTGGATACGGCGAGCCCGGCGGCCCGGCAGACGCCTCAGGCGTGGGCACTTCCATTCCATTGAGTTCGCCGTCCTCCACGTCGCTCCTGCGCCGTATGAACCATCACACCATCGCTCTGAGTGCCAGGCAAACCCGCTCGCCGGTCGGCCGGCGCGTGACGCGGCCCGGGGCGTGCGAGCCGACATCAGAGCAGCATTGACCTCATACCGATCGCGTGAACGGTGACGATGCCCTCGGCGTCGACCTCGATCGTGACGCCCTCGAACTGTCGCTCGGAATGCAGGGCAGCGCGCTGAGCCTGGCCAACGAAGCGGTCCAGCTTGCCGATATGCCGCCCGTCGAGCGTGAATTCGGCGGCCAGAGACTCGTGTGAGGGCGCAAGCGCTAACAACATGATGACGCCGCGTCCATATCTTTATCCCGGTGTGTCATAGCTCTTCTTCTTCCTTAGCAAGCGGCTAGTACGGCTCCTTTGCGACGACGGACGACGCCGTCCTTGATTTGTGATGTCAAGCGGGCTCACGCCGCTCCACCAAAATAGAGGAGTCATCAGACGTCTGTTGTCTGGCTTAGACGCGCAGACGCCGAAAACATTCCCACCGAGGTGAAAAATGGACTTGCGGGCGCGATCCACGGCCGCAAGACGCCTGCAGGTCCCTCAGCGGCACGCTCGCGATCGCCGAGAGGACTAGCTCGACTGCGGAGCGGTCACCCGGTGATCACGCAGCCAAAAGACGTAGGTTCGCGGATCGTGGCGGGTATGGAAGGCGCGAATCCGCTCGCCGAGACGGCCGACCGGGCAAGAGGGTCGGTTTATGAGATTCGTCTTAGATGAGCACTGTGCCCTCTCGGGTGAGGTGGTAGGTTCAGGCCCGCGGAATTAGAGGCGAGGCTGGGTGTCGGGCGAGAGGAGCGGGCGATGCGGAAGGTGTGTTGTCTGAGCGTGCTATCGGCCGCTGCGGCGTGCGCGGCGTTTCCCGGGGCGGCGTTCGGGGCGAAGGGCGGCGTGAAGGTCTACGCGAATGCGGTGACCGGCGTTGCGACGCGCGCTGTCGACCAGGGCGCGTCTGTGTCTCCCGGCGCGGCGTTCCGTAGCCACGGCGCGCGGCTGAGGCCCCATCCGGCGTCGAGGGCCGTACCCGCGACGACGGTGCCGCGCGTCGCATCGTCGGATCTAACGACCGCGGCGTCTGGGCTGCTTGCGAACTTCAACGGCACTTCCAGTCGTGATAGCGCGGTGACCAACTTCAACCAGGAGTTCGAGCCACCCGATCAGGGGCTTTGCGCCGGAAATGGCTTCGTCATGGACATGGTGAACTCCGCGTACACCGTCTATAAGCCAAATGGCAACGTCGTCACTGGACCGTTCAATATCAACGGGCCGTTCGGCGAGGGGCTGACCCAGTTCACGAGCGATCCGCGCTGCTACTACGACCCGTCGACCAACACGTGGTTCGCGACGATTCTGTTCATCAGCGGCGGCGACTTCGGTGCCTTCGGCGATACGTCGCACCTGGACATCGCGGTCAACAGCCCCAACGGTCCGACGGTCAACGGCCGCCCGGGCGATCCCACCAACCCGTGGGTCGTCTATCAGATCGACACGACTGACCCAAGCGGTAACGGCTGTCCCTGCTTCGGAGATCAGCCGCGGATCGGAATCGACTCGCAGAACCTTTATGTCAGCAGTGATGAGTTCTCGATCAACGGGCCCCAGTTCGATGGCGCGCAGATCTATGCGATCTCCAAGAAGGATCTGGTCGCGCTGAAGCCGACGGTGCACTTCGTGCGCTTCCCGCACCTGAGCATCGGCGGCACCGTCCCGGTGGCGCCCCAGCCGGCGCTCACCACCGGCAGCTCGTCCGCCGAGTACTTCATGGGTTCGCTGGATCCCAACGGAACGTTCGACCAGCGGCTCGGCGTCTGGGCGATGACAAACACCAGCGCGGTCAGCAGCGGTGGGAAGCCGACGCTCTCGAGCCAGGTGCTGACCTCGGAGGCCTACGGGCTCCCGCCCAACGCTGAGCAGAAGGGCACGACCAGCCTGCTGACCAGCGACGACGACCGCATGCAGCAAACACAGTTCATCAAGGGCAGCCTCTGGGGCGAGCTCGACACCGCGATCACGATCCCGGGCGACAGCGCCCAGCGTGCGGGAGCGGCGTGGTTCAGGGTGCGCCCGCACCTGACCGCCGGCAAGCTCGACAGCACGACCAAGGTCCTCCAGCAGGGCTACGTGGCCGTCAAGGGTCGCTACTTCATCTACCCGGCGCTACAGGTAGCCCCGGACGGGGGAGCGGCGATGGTCGGGACGCTTTCGGGCGCCAACCTGTTCCCCAGCGCCGCGTTTACGACGCTGACGCCGGGGGGCACCGCATTCGGCCCGCTCCAGATCGCCGCGACCGGGTCCACGAACTACGACCCCACGGCGACCCGCTGGGGCGACTACTCGTGGGCCGTGACCGACCCAAGCGGAAAGTCGATCTGGCTGGCGACGGAGTACGTCCCGCCGAAGTCAAGCCAAACCGCGGATGGCCTCAGGAACTGGGGCACGCGGGTGATGAACGTATCGGCGCCGTAGCCCAGCCCTCGTAGAAGAACCGCCCTCCGCTGGTGCGGAGGGCGGTTCGAACTTCCTTCAAAGGTGGAGACGGCGGGAATTGAACCCGCGTCCGCAGTCGCGCAAGAGGTGGCGTCTACGAGCGTATCCGGCGCTCTAGTCTCGTCTCCCGCTCGCCACGCCGGCGGGGTTGAGGGAGACCAGCTTCATTGAATGTCCTCGAAGCGGCTGAAGCGCGCCGATCCGAGTGAGCCTGCTAGTTGATCCCGGTAGCTCCGCCGCAGGCGAGCAAGAGACCAGGAGCGCTCGCGGCTTAGTTACTAAGCGGCGAGCGCGAACTCGTGAGAGTCCGCACTTATTGTTTTCCCGGGTGTTTTACGAGGCCTCCCGGGACCTCGACTCGCAACCACCCCCACGAACCGACCACGTCGAAGCCTGTCGTCCCCGGGGGTTTTTCTCTTCACAACAAGTATACGTCGGGTCAGATCGCGCCCCGGACGGCGACGAGTGGGAGCTCGAGGCTGGAGCCCCGAACCGTATGGCCGACGGCCACGCACCTCGTCGGCGACGGGCACGAATCCCCGTTGAGCTCGGCGTTGAACGACGACGAGACCGTGTCAACCGAGGACCACCGCCGCCCGTTCCAGCTTCCGGCGAAGCCGCCCACGCGAAGTCCGTCTGTCCCGCCGACCGCAGTACATGCTTTTGCGGACCGGCACGAAACTCCCTCCAGGACGTTGGGGATGGTTGCCTCCCGCACGGGCGACCACCTGGTGCCGTTCCAGCTCGTCGAGGTGCTCCAGCTGGTCGATCCGTCACGCTCAAAGCCGCCGCCGACCGCGAAACAGCGCCGCGAGGACACGCAGGAGACGCCGTTGAGGAAGTCGAAGCTGAAGCCCCGTTGTCGCAGCCGGTTCGTCCAGACGGGCCCGCTGCCGCCCAGCACCACGAGCTGACTGCCTTCGCTTTGATCGAAGGCTGCGCCGACCGACATGCACCGTCGCGGCGCCGGGCATGAGACGGCGGTGAGCGTTTCCGACACCGCCGGACGGGGCATCGCCGGCAGCCGCTGGATCCGCCACCGTGATCCATTCCACCGTTCGATCAGGGCCGCCTTCTCGTTGCTCGGATATGAGCCCAATCCTCCAACGGCCGTGCAGGCGTCCGCCGCCGCACACGACACCGCGTTGAAGAAGCCATCCGCCACGGGCGGCGTGCCCTGGATTGACCAGCGCCGCCCATCCCAACGCTCGACGAAGGGTTGCGTCGTGACCGCCGGAGTCGCGCGGGCGAACCCGACCGCCGTGCACGCCGTTCTCGAGCTGCAGGACACGCCCGTCAGCTCGGTGTCGGACGACGCCCGCCCATTCGGCGTCGATAGCCGCTGCCAGCGCGAGCCGCTCCACAGCTCGGCGAGCGTCACCGCGCGGCTCGCGGGCGCCTGCGCGCGCTGTCGGTCGACCATCCCAACGGCCATGCAGAGGCGAGCGGAGGGGCACGAAACCGCCTGCAGCGAGCCACCGGGACGATCGAGCGTCTGGGTCCGCCACGCTTTGGCGTTCGCTGCTGATGCAGTGCCCAGACATGCCGCGACGGCCAACGACACGCCGACCAGCGCCCGCAATCCGCGAGCGATTTCACCCGTGCTCATCTCGAGGGTCCCATTAGGCACGATCGGCTCAACTAAGAGCGGTCGCACCGAAAGCTACCGGTGGCGCCAAGCGAGGGCAGAGCGGCGCGCGCGGGGCACCCGCGTCACCGCGCCGCCGAGCCCGGATAAGGACTGACTAAGAGTGACGTGGGGACCGACGGGCGCCTGCGATCATTAACGGAGTATGGAACCGAACGTCCCCACGCTCCCCGAGTCGGCACCGCCGCGCTACGAGCCGGTGGGCTACGGCACGGCCAACCAGGAGCAGCCGCTCGCGTGGCACCAGCCACCGCCCGAGGACGCGCCGCCCAAGCAGGGTTTCATCAAGCGCCGGCTGGCTCCACTCGGCGCCGCGCTGGTCGCGCTGCTGACGAAGATCAAGGCGATCCTCCTTCTGGCGACGAACAGCAAGGTGCTGATCACCGCCGGGACGATGCTTGTCTCGATCGTCGCCTACACGACGATCTGGGGAGTCTGGTTCGCGGCCGGCTTTGTGGTGCTGCTGCTCGTCCATGAGCTGGGGCACGTGATCGCGTTGCGGCGCGAGGGGATCAAGGCGAGCCCGCCGATGTTCATCCCGTTCCTGGGCGCCGTGATCAGCGCCCGCTCGCTCGGCGACAACGCGTCGGCCGAGGCGCGCGTCGGACTCGCGGGGCCGATCCTCGGAACGATCGGATCGGCGGTATGCCTGGTGATCTGGCATGTGACCGGCCATGACTTCTGGCGCGCACTCGCGTTCACCGGGTTCTTCCTCAACCTCTTCAACCTGCTCCCGGTCGTGCCGCTCGACGGCGGACGCGCGATGGCGGCGATGGCGCCCTGGATGTGGGGGTTCGGCTTCCTCGGCATGGTCGCGCTGGCGATCTTCTTCCCGAACCCGATCATCCTGATCATCGCGGTGTTCGCCGGGTACGAGACCTACAAGCGCTGGAAGCTGCGGCGCTCGGGCAGCCTGGACCAGCTCATCTACTACAAGGTGCGGCCGCTGCACCGCTGGCTGATCGCCGCCGTCTACCTGTCGCTCGTCGCGCTGCTGGTCATCGGGATGGACGCGACGCACCTGCAGCGGACCCTCGGCTAGTCGGCCGGGGTCGATCGAGCCGCCTGTTCGCCACTTCCGACTGCGCTAAAAACGCGCCTGTTCGGTGGAAAATCCGGGCGCGCCGCCTGGATTTTCCACCGGATGCGGCGCTGGCGGGACGGGCGTGGAAGATCCGCCTGAGCCAACCGGATTTTCCACCGGATGGCGGGGCACGCCCCGCCGGCAGCTAGTACCGCGGATCGCGGTCGTAGCGGTCGTCGGGAGCGGCCGGCGCGTTGGCCCGCGCGTGCGAACGGGACCAGTAGAACGTGTACGCGACCGACAGGATCAAGCCGAGGATGCCGATCAAGAACAGCACCGTCCCGGCGGTCTGCAGGTTGATCCAGCTCACCTGCGCGGTAACAGCCCACTTGAGGATCGCGCCCACGGCGATCAGAAGTATCGAGGTGCCGATCGTCATCTCTGAACCTTGCTACCCATTTTCCGCCATCAACGCCCAACTTCGCGCAGTTCGCGCTGCACATCGCGGGCCATCTCGCGCCGGCGGATCGTGTCGCGCTTGTCATACAGATCCTTGCCCTTGGCGAGAGCCAGCTCCACCTTAGCCCGAGAGCGCGGCCCGGCGAAGTAGATCCGGGTCGGGATCAACGTCAGCCCGCGCTCCTGGGTGCGCCCGACGAGGCGCTCGATCTCGCTTCGGTGCAGCAGTAGCTTGCGGGGGCGCTCGGGGTCGTGGTTATCGTGCGCCGCGGGCCCGTACGGCGCGATGTAGAGGCCGATCAGCCACACCTCATCGTCGCGAATCGTCGCGTAGGAGTCCTTGAGCTGGGCGTTGCCCTCGCGCAGTGACTTCACCTCGGTGCCGGTCAGCACGATCCCGCATTCGAAGCGCTCGATCAGGTTGTAGCGATATGACGCCTGACGGTTGGAGGCGACGTCACCGGCGCCGATTTTGCGTTTACGTCCTTTGGCCATCGTTACTCCTCGCCCGCGTCCGCAGGCACCAGGTCCACCCTACCCCGCGGCGCGTCGACGCGGTCGACTCGCACCTGCACGGCATCACCGAGCCGGATCGTGCCTCCGCGCCGCGTGCCGACCAGCATCGTCGCCTGCTCGTTGAGCTCCCACCAGTCGCCGTCCAGGCGTCGCACCGGCAGAAGGCCCTCGAACTGAAGCCGGTCCCCAAAGGCGACGAACGCGCCGGCGCCGATCAAGCCCACGACCTCGCCGTCAAACGCGACCTCCCGATCGCCCCCCGCCGCCAACGACCGCTCGAGCAGGAAGCAGCTCGCGACGTCGTCGGCCGCGCGCTCGATCGTCAGCGCCTCGCGCTCGCGCGCCGAGGTCCAGGGGCCGGCCGACGCGACCCACGATGCATCGGGAGCGGGCTCACCGGCGACCGCGGACAGCAGACCGCGGTGGCAGATCAGGTCCGGGTAGCGACGGATCGGCGACGTGAAGTGGCAATAGCGTGGTGACGCGAGGCCGGCGTGGCCGAGGTTGCGGTCGTCGTAGTAGGCCTGCTTGAGCGAGCGGAGTACGAGCGACGTCAGCGCCCGGCCGCCGTGCCCGGTCCTCGCGATCCAGTCGGAGACCATCGCGGACGCCTCGCCGACGAGGTCGGCCGCCTGCTGCGGCGTCATGTGACCCCGGGGAACCGGCGGTGTCGGGACACCGAGCGATGCGAGCTGATCGATCAGCCGGTCCACGGCAGTCGGCTCGGGCCGTTCGTGGACGCGGTACAGGGTCGGGATCTTGCGGTCCTGCAGAAAGCCGGCCACCTGCTCGTTGGCGGCGATCATCAGCTGCTCGATCAACCGGTGGGACTCGGTCTGCGCGACGAGCTCGGCGGCGACGACGTTGCCCTGGCGGTCAAAGCTGAAGTCGGGCTCGGCCGAGTCGACGACGACCCCGGCCTGCCGGTCACGCCGTTCGCCGAGCGCGGCCGCCGCGGCACGCGCCGCGGCCAGCGGCTCGCCCCAGGGCTCGTGGGCTGCCTCCGATCCGGCGAAGATCCGGTCGACGCGGTCGTAGTCGAGGCGCGCGACCGAGCGGATCAGCGATCGGTACATCGAGGAGCGGCGAACCTGATTGGACTGTGAGACGGTCATCTCGACCGTGACCGTCAGCCGGTCCTGACCCTCGACCAGCGAGCAGACGTCGTTTGAGAGCGTGCCCGGCAGCATCGGCTCGACCATCGCCGGCACGTACACACTCGTCCCACGCCGATACGCCTCACGATCGACCGACGAGCGTGGGGTCACGTAGGCCCCCACGTCGGCGATGTGGACCCAGACCCGCCACGAGCCGTCTCCGAGCACCTGGGCGGAGATCGCGTCGTCGTAGTCGCGCGCGCTGGCGGGGTCGATTGTGAACGTCGGCAGCCCACGCAGATCGCGGCGCCCATCGCGCTCGGGCGAGCTCGCAGCCGCCTCGCGCGCATCGCGCTCGACCGCCGGCTCAAATGACCGCCGCAGGCCGCGATCGAGCATCAGCGCACCGATTACGTCGCGCGCGACATCCGGCCGGCCCAATCGGCGGGCGATCTGCGAACGGCTCGACGGACGCCGGCCCGAATCTGACCGGGCCGAGACGACCACCAGGTCGCCGACGTCGGCCTTGCGGTCGCGGCTGACGACGATCTGCGGACCCGGCTCGAAGAATGGCTCGGCGACGAGAAACTTTCCCTTGCGCCGCAGGACTGCAACCCGCGCCGTCGGGCCCGCGTCGCGGACGGCGGGGCTCACTGATTCTCTTTGACGACCGTCTGCTCCGCGACCCGCAGCGCCGTGTCGACCTTCGAAGTGGGGCTGGTGAACGCATGGACGTTCGGCGTGATTCCGGCGCCGCGGCGCACGCCGCCGCCACCGAGGTTGTGGCCGTTGGGCGTGAAGTACTCGCCGACGGTGAAGTCGAGCGCACCCCCGTTGGGGAGCGGCTGGATCTCCTGGAAGACGCCCTTGCCGTAGGTGTGCGTCCCGACGACCTTGGCGCGGCCGCGGTCCTGGAGCGCGCCGGTCACGATCTCGGCCGCCGAAGCCGTCCCGCGGTCGACCAGGACAACCATCGGGATCCGGGGAGCGATCGCATCGTTCTTGGCCAGGTAGACCTGGCGCGGCTGGGCGCGGCCCTTGGTGGAGACGATCGTGCCATCCGGAATGAACACGCTCGCGACGTTCACCGCCTCCTCGAGCAGGCCGCCGCCGTTCTCGCGCAAGTCGAGGATCAGCGCCTGCGCCCCCTGATGCAGGACCTTCTGGACCTGCGAGCGGACCTCGGCGCCGGCGCCCTCGGCAAAGGTGGTCAGGTCGACGTAGCCGATCTTCTTGCCATGGAAGTTGAGCATCCGGCTGCTCGCGACGGGCACCGTGACATCCGCGCGGACGATCGACAGCACGCGCGTGTGACGGCCAGAGCGCACCGTCAGCGTGACCTTCGACCCCGCCTTACCCTTGATCAGCGCGGCCGAGAAGGCGGCCGAGCGCCCGGCGAGCGAGGTCGAGCCGACGTGGGTGATCAGATCACTCGCGTTCAGACCGGCCCCCGCGGCGGGCGATCCGGGGAAGACCTCGATCACGCGCAGGCCCTGCGCCTCGGTCTTGACGTCGATCCCGATCCCGCTCAGGTGCGGGTTGGACTCGTTCTGAAACGACTTGTAGTCCGACGGGTCGAAGTAGTGGGAATAGGGGTCGTTGAGGCTCGCGACGGCCGCTGTGAGGCCCTTGTTGACGAGCTGGTCGCGCGTGACCGGCCGGTAGTAATCGCGTTGCAGCAGCCCGAGCACGTCATCGACGATCCTGTCCTGACTGTTCGAGCTCACGAACGCGCTTCGCAGCGGCGCCGGCAGCCAGCTCGGATGACCGCCGAACCAGAGCCCGACGATCACCGCGATGACCGCCACCGCAACCAGAACTCCGCGCCGCGGACCGCGTGGTTTTGAAGCAAACATCCTGCCCTGAGGGTAGCCGCCGAATCAGGCAACCCACCCCACCGGCGCCCCCTGCTAGACCCGCAGGAAGCGCCGCAGCGAGATGCCCGAACCGATCGCCGAGACGATTACGCCGGCACCCATCAGAATCACCAGCAGCGCCGTGAATGAGATCGTCTTGGGCGCCGCGATCAGCGTCCAGTTGTCGGCCAGCGGATCGAGCAACACCACCTTCGCAATCGCGAGCACGGCGATCGCCAGCACGGCGCCGAACGCTCCGACCACGATGCCCTCGATCACGAACGGCCAGCGGATGAACCAGTCGGTCGCGCCGACAAGCTTCATCACTTCGACCTCGCGGCGCCGCGCGTACAGCGACAGCCGGATCGTGTTTCCGATCAGCAGGATCGAGGCGATCGTCAACAGCACCGTGAGCGCGGCGGCGGTGATCGTGACCAGGTTGGTCACCTCGAGGATCTTCTTGGTGTCGTTCTTCTTATTCGAGACGGTCTGAATCGACGGGTCGATCACGCCGGGCTGTCCGTTCGGTCCAACCGGCGTCAGCGCGTTGTGGACCGCCAGCACGTCGCCGGGCTTGTCTGGGATCACGTGGAACGTGTCAGGCAGCGGGTTGGTACCCAGCAGCCGGTACGCGGCCGGATCGAGCTTCTCCTGCTGTGCGTAGGCCTGCTGCTTGGAGACAAACTGCACCCGCTTGACGTGCGGGACGGCGAGGATCTCCTTGCGGACGCGCGCCTCATCGGCCGTGTTGGCGTTGGATTTCATGTAGACGTTGACCAGCACGCGGCTGCGGACGCTATTGGCGGCGCCGTTGGTCGCCTGCACGATCGGGATGAAGACGCCCAGCACGAGCATCGTCACCAGCACCGTCGCGAGCGCCGCGAACGTCGGCGCGGCGTTGCGCCGCATCGCGCGGAACGCCTCGCGGAGAAAGAAGCCGACCCGCATCGTTTACAGGCCCGGGGGACGGGTCGAAGGACCGCGCATCCGGTGTGCGAACTCGCGGGTGCTCTCGTCACTCGTGTAGAAGCCGGCGGCCTCGTCGCGGATCGCGCGCCCGTGGTCGAGCTCGAGCACGCGGCGGCGCATCTTGTCGACCATCGCCTGGTCGTGAGTCGCCACCAGGACGGTCGTGCCGGTCCGGTTGATCCGGTACAGCAGCCGCATGATGTCGATGCTCGTCTCGGGGTCGAGGTTGCCCGTCGGCTCGTCGGCCAGCAGCAGCGGCGGGTGGTTGACGAACGCCCGCGCAATCGAGACGCGCTGCTGCTCGCCGCCGGAGAGCTGATCGGGGAAGTTGTGCAGCTTGGTCGACAGTCCGGTCAGGCGCAGGATGTCGGGGACCTTGGCGCGGATCTCCTTGCGCGAGCCGCCGGTCACCTGGAGCGCGTAGGCGACGTTCGCGTACACGTTCCGGTTCGCCAGCAGCTTGAAGTCCTGGAACACGACCCCGACGTTGCGGCGGTAGTACGGGACTCGCTTGCGGGTGATCTCGTTCAGGTCGTGCCCGGCGACGCGGATCCTGCCGCTGGTCGGCTCGAGCTCCTTGATCAGGAGGCGCATCAGGGTGGATTTGCCCGATCCGGTCGATCCGACGAGGAATACGAACTCGCCGCGGTCGACGGAGAAGGTCACATGGTCGAGTCCGACGTCGCCCGCATAGAGCTTGGACACGTCGCGGAATTCGATCACGCGGTGGCGGAGTACGGGCTGAGCCGAAGCCTCGCGTGGAGGCGCGATCGGTGCATCGGCGCCGCGGCGCCGCTTGCCGGTGAGGGATTTCGATGAGGTAGCCATTTGCGCGGGCCAGCGTAGCGAGAGGTTGGGCCAGGGTGGGCATCTCAGAGGCTCTTGCAACGGGATTTGCAGGAATTCACGCCTCGGTGTCGAGTGGCGAGGGCTGGCGACACCCGCCGCTTGACCGCCCGCTACCGTTCCCTGCACCGATGACGTCGATCGCGATCTCCGAACTTCCCAATGGGCTGCCTCTGTACCGGATCGCGGTCGAGGGCACGCGCGCCCTCACGCTGCTCGTCGCGTTCGATGCCGGCGCCCGCACCGAGCGCCCTGAGGAGAACGGGATGGCGCATTTCCTTGAGCATCTGGTGTTCAAGGGCGGCGAGAAGTACCCGACCTACCGGGATGTCAATGAGGCCGCGGAGGGGATCGGCGCCGTGCTTAACGCGTACACGAGCCACGATCTGGTCGCGTTCCACATCACCGCGCGGGCACAGCGAGCGCTCGAGGCAGCCGACCTGCTGACCGACTTCGTCGCCCGCCCGCGGATCGACGCCGGGGAAATGGACCGCGAGCGTGGCGTCGTCGTCCAGGAGATCGCCCGCTCCGACGATCAGCCGTCGGTCCAGGCCGAGCATCTGATCGACGAAGCCGTGTTCGGCGATCATCCGCTCGGGCGTCCGGTGCTCGGCCCGGCGGAGCACATCCGCGACACGTTCACCCGCGACGGGATCGTCGCCTTCCGCTCACGGCGGTGGGCGCCCTCGCACGGCGCGGCGTTCGCAGTCGGCAACCTGGAGGCGGTCAGCGCGGACGGCGAGCTCGAGGAGCTGTGCGAGCGTTTCGAGGCGCGGCCCGAGCCCGAGTCCTATGACCGCGCGCCGGCAGTCGTCCCACGCGTGCTGGTTCGCGAGCGTGACTCCAACCAGTCTCACCTGCGGCTCTCATATCGGCCCTCGGTGGACGTCAGCGATCCGCGCCAGCGCGCCGCGCTCGCGATCTATTCGACCTTGCTGGGCGGCTCGATGGGCTCGCGTCTGTTTGACGAGATCCGCGAGCAGCGCGGCCTTGCCTACTCGGTCAGCGCCTTTCCCCATGCGTACGCCGACGTCGGCGTGCTGCAGCTGTCAGCCGGCCTCGAATCGGCCAAGTGCATCGAGGCCTATCGGCGGATGCGCGACATCGTGACCGAGCTTCGCGACGACGGCCCCAACGAGGCCGAGGTCGAGCGCGCCCGGGCATTTGCGGCCGGCGCGCGGGCGATCGCGTTCGAGAACAGCGGCGCCGTCGCGCGCTATGCGGCGCAGCAGACGATCGTCTACGGCGAGGACGTTGACCCGGACCGTACGATCGAGCTCCTGGACCGGGTCACGTTCGACGAGGTCAGGGGGATCGCCGCCGGCGTCCCTGACGAACTCTCGGTTGCGTGCGTGGGGCCGCACACCGTCGAGGAGTTGGAGAACGCCTGAGACATTGGCTTGCGGTCGGCCTGGTTTGCGCAATCGCGGTCGCGGCGATCACGCTTGCCGGGTTCGGCTCATTCAGCGACACCAGTGACCACGACGCGCAGTTCGATGCTGGGCTGTCGGTCACGACGCACGCCCACCCGGCGCCGCCCCGGCATCGCGGCCCGTCGGCGGTGCAGATCGCGCTGACCCGCACGCCGTCCGACGCGCCCCCGGCGGAGCACCAGCTAGACGCGGCGCTCGATCGATGGATGAAGGCCGCCGGGCCGCAGAGCGGGGCGCTCGTCTACGACCTGGACGCGCACACGCCGCTGTATTCGGTGCGCCCGATGATCGGTCGGCCGCCCGCATCGGTCGAGAAGATCTACACGACCACCGCGCTGATGCGGATCCTCGGCCCCAGCGTGCGGCTTCACACCGCAGTGCTCGGGACCGGCCACCTCAGCGATGGGGTCTGGCACGGCAACCTGTACCTGCGCGGCGGCGGGGATCCGACGTTCGGCGATGCCGGCTTCGATCGAGTCTGGTACCACGGATACGGGTCGACCGCGGGCGCGCTCGTCGCACAGCTGAGGCGGATGAAGATCAAGCGCGTCACGGGCTGGGTGTACGGCGACGAGTCGCTGTTCGACCGTCGGCGCGGCGGCCTGATCACCAACTACGCGCCCGACACGCCGGACTTCGGCGGCTGGCTGAGCGCGCTCACGTACGACCACGGTTCGGCCCTGAAGCACCTCGGGCCGGCTCCGTTCGCCACCCGCGAGTTCGTGCTCACGATGCGCGGCTCGGGCATCACCGCGCGCGCGTCCACCCACACCGCCACCACTCCCCAGAACGCCCAGCTCCTAGCCGTCACCAACTCGCCTCCAATGTCGGTCATGACCCGTCTGATGGACGTCCCCTCCGACGACCTGTTCGCCGAGATGTTTGCCAAGCAACTCGGCGTCCTGTTTGGCACCGGAGGCACGATCTCGTCGGGCGCCCAGGTGATCCGGGGGACGATCGCGGCGGCGTATGGCGTGCACCCGACGATTCTCGATGGCTCCGGGTTGTCGCGCAACGACCGCACCTCACCGGTCGAGATCGTCGATCTGCTGCGCGAGCTGTGGCGCACACCGGTCGGCAATGAGCTGTGGGCATCGCTCCCGATCGTCGGCGAGCAGGGAACGGTGCAGACGGTGGGGCTCAAGACGGCGGCCGTCGGCCGCTGCGTGGCTAAGACCGGCACGCTCGACAACGTCACGAACCTGGCCGGGTACTGCCGCGCCAAGGGCGGCCACACGCTCGCGTTTGGGCTGTTCATCGACGGCCCGCCGAACTGGACCGCGATCGCCCTCGAGAGCGACATGGTCGGCGCGATCGCGAGCTATTAACACAACGCCGATTGACGCGGGTCGCCTCCAGCGGCCACAATCGAGTTGGTGCCGGCGACCGCCGACCTCAACCTGCGCGAGCTGCAGCGCTACTTGAGCCGGACCAGTGACCGCTGGCCGCTCGAGGCCGCGATGCTGGGCGGCGCGCGCGTCGATGACCTGCACGGGGCGCTGCCCCAGCGCGAGCGCGGGCCCGAGTACGTGCTGGTGCTCGTCTCACATGCGTTTGGCGGGATGCCGTGGCTGGAACGCGTCTACCAGGCCACGGCGCTGTGGGATGCGCTCGAGATGGGCGCTGCCGCGGATGTGCACTGCTACACGCCCGACGAGTTCGCGCGCAAGCGCGTGACGATGCCGGCCGTCCGTGACGTGGCCGAGCGCGGGATGCTGCTGTTCGAGGACCAGGTTTTCAACTAGACGCGCGCCGAACCCGTGCGGCGACTCGGCCCTACGTGATCGAGACCATCCGCTCGATCGGCACCCGGGCCCGAGCGGCGATCTGCGCCGGCACCCTGACCTCGTACACGTCGTCAGCGAGCGCGTCACGGAGCTTGGGCAGCGTGATCATCTTCATGAACCGGCAGTGAGCGGCCTCGTTGGCGGCGACAAACTCGATCCCGGGGGCCGCCTGGCGCAAGCCGTGCAGCATGCCGGTCTCGGTCGCCACGATCGCGGTTGTGCCCGCGTCGGCGCCCCGCTCGCGCGCGTAGGCGACCATCCCGCTGGTCGACAGCATCCGGACCCCGTCGGCCCCGACATCGCCGGACGCGACGTACTCCATCACGCTCGTCGAGCACCCGCATTCCGGGTGGATCAGGAAGTCCGCCCCCGGATGGGCGTCGCGGACCGCGGTGATGTCGTCGGGCCTGATCCCGGCATGGACGTGGCACTCGCCGTCCCAGACGTGCATCGAGCGCCCGAGCGTCTTCTCGACGTATGCCCCGAGGAACATGTCGGGCCCGAACAGGATCTCGACGTCGTCGCCGTGCTCGCGGAAGATGTGGTCGACGACGGCGACCGCGTTGGCCGAGGTACAGCAATAGTCGGTCTCCGCCTTGACCTCGGCCGTCGTGTTGACGTACATCACGACGATCGCGCCGGGATGCGCGGCTTTCCACTCGCGCAGCTGGGCGGCCGTGATCGAATCGGCGAGCGAGCAGCCGGCGTCGAGGTCCGGGATCAGCACGCGCTTGTCGGGACACAGGACCGACGCGGTCTCGGCCATGAAGTGCACGCCACAGAAGACGATCGTGTCGGCGTCGGTGGCCGCGGCGCGCTGCGAGAGCCCCAGCGAGTCGCCGACATAGTCGGCCACGTCCTGGATTTCGGGCAGCTGGTAGTTGTGGGCGAGGATCATCGCGCCCCGTTGGGCGGCCAGCTCCCGCACCTCCTCCTGGAGGGCCGGGATGTTCTCGAGCATCAGCGGCGCGCCTGTGGCGCCCAGCATCGGAAGGTTCATGGCAGCGGCGTGAGGATCAGGGATAGGTCGAGCGCGGGTGCGCTATGGGTGATCGCACCGATCGACACGAAGTCTACGCCGGTCGATGCCACTGCCCTGAGCGTGGCGAGCGTCACCCCACCGCTGGCCTCGAGTTTCGCCCGGCCGTCGACGCGCTTCACCGCCTCCCGCAGCTGATCGACGTTCATGTTGTCGAGCAGGATCATCGGCGCGCCCGCGCCAAGTGCCTCGTCGACCTCATCGAGCGAGCGGCACTCGACCTCGAGCGGCACGTCGGGTGCCCGGTCGCGCGCGAGCCTGACGGCTTTGCCGACCCCGCCGGCGATCGTCGCGTGGTTCTCCTTGATCAGGATCGCGTCGTAGAGCCCGGCGCGGTGATTGGTCGCCCCGCCGGCGGCCACCGCCTGCTTCTCGAGCGCCCGCAGGCCGGGGGTGGTCTTGCGCGTGTCGAGGATCCGGGCCCCGGTCCCCTCGATCTCGGCCACACAGCGAGCGGCCATCGTCGCGACCCCCGAGAGCCGCTGCAGGAAGTTGAGCGCCGTTCGCTCGGCGCTAAGCAGCGCCGCTGCGCGGCCATCGAGCTCGACCACGGGCCCGCGCTCGCGCCACTGGCCCTCGTCGACAAGGCGCGTGATCGAGACCGCCGGGTCAAGCGCTCTGAACGTCTCCTCGGCGGCGTCGAGCCCGAACACCACACCCGGCGCCTTTTGCGTGATCACCGCGTGTGCACGGACCCCGTCGGGCACCGTGGCGGCGGTCGTGACGTCACCGCTGCCGAGATCCTCGGCGAGCGCCGTGGCGACTGTGTCAGCGAGAGTTGGGCGTGGAGACGGGCATGACTGAAAGCATAGAAATGAGAAACTTCGCCTTTCATATTTGCGCTGGCCGATATGCTTCCGACCTACCGTTCGATAAGGGAAAGGAGCAAGGATGAAACGGACCGGGGTCTGGGTCGCTGGCGCCACCATCGCGGTGGCCCTGCTGTTCTCGGCTGGCGCGAGCGCAGCCACGAGGGTTGTCTACGCGGGGAGTCCTGGCAAGCTGACGCAGAAGATTGCGGCCAAGCTGATCCCCAACGTGAAGTCGTTCATCGGCAAGTACAACCCCGACATCAACAACTTCTTCACCCAGCGGCTGACGATCCACACGGGCGACACGGTGTCGTTCCGGCTCGAGGGGTTCCACACAATCGATCTACCGGGTGCCAGCAAGAGCGACCTGCCGTTGATCCTGCCGAATGGAACCACCACCGGGGTCAATGACGCAGCCGGCAGCCCGTTCTGGTTCAACGGCCTCCCGAGCCTCGGGCTCAACCCGTGCTGCTTGCCCGCCAGGGACCGGGCACCTACAACGGCAGCACGCGGATCGATTCAGGCCTACCCCTGGGTGCCCCCGAAGCCGCTCAACGTCAAGTTCAGCAAGCCAGGGGTCTACAAGTACTTCTGCGACGTGCATCCCGGGATGGTCGGCACGTGATCGTCAAGCCGAAGGGCAAGAAGATCCCCTCGGCAAAGCGGAGTCAGAAGGCGCTCGTCAAGCAGATCACGGGCGACGTCAAGATGGCCAGGAAGCTGGCGAAGTCAAAGCGGCCGACGAACACGGTCAGACCTCGGCGAGTCGGCCAACGACGGCGTCGAGCTCTACACGATGTTCCCGCGGACGTTGAAGGTCAAGCCGAACACGACGGTCACATTCACGATGTCGAAGGAACTCGCGAGATGCATACCGCGACGTTCGGCCCGGCGAGCGTGCTGAAGACGCTGTCGGACGGCTTCCAGGGCGCGAACTTCCCGTCGCAGGGCCTGTATCCGAGCGATCCGGCCGCGATCGTGGTCAGCCCCACGTCGCATGGCGACGGGTTCGGAAACACCGGCGCGCTGGATACCGACTCCGATACGCCGACGATCAAACCGTCGAACAAGATCGACTTCACGACGCCGGGCACGTACCACTTCCAGTGCCTGATCCACCCCTTCATGCACGGGCACGATCGTCGTCCAGTAGGTAGGAGCAGGACAGAGAGGTTCAGCGTTCGGCGGCGTCCGCCTAGGCCGGCGCCGCCGTCGCGTTGACCCCCGCCGGGGGATAGTGTCGCCGACAGGCGGGGCGTCAATCCGCACGAACCCGACTGGGCGAGGGGTGTGCCATTGAACCGACCGCTATGGACGGTAACTCGGACCACCCCTGTCGTCGTGATGGACGCCCGCCGAAGCTGCTGAAGAATCCGCAGAATCCCGACGCTGGATTCAAGGCTTAGCAGTCGAACGCCGGGCCGAACGGCCTCGACCAGGAGGGCGACTCGCTCGTCATCCTGCCGCAGGCCAGCACAAGACGGCGACCTGGTTCGTATCCGCCAAGCCGCGGACGGTGCTCCATGTCTTCTGCGCCGTGCACCCGCGGATCCAGGGCGAGATCAGGGTCATCAAATAGCGACCGCCGGCGGCTGGACGTCGGCGGCATCCGCCGTGGCGGCGCTGACGCCCGGCCGCTAGTGTCGTGAGTCGGAAATTCGTGAGCAGTCTCACGAGTGGCTGGGCGGGACTGGGGCCGCACGTGAGATGAGTCGATGCCAAGCATCGGCGATTCTCACGGGGGGCGCCAGGCGCGTCCAGACGCCGCGAGGCTGCCACCGAATTTGCGACTCAGGGCACTCTAGCCGCGCTCGTCGACGAGCACGCGGACGGTCCTGAACGTCGCGTCCGCGGCGCCGTGCAGCCGGGCGCCGGCCGTCGTGAGCTCGCGCAGGTAGGCGACCACCTCGGCGGTCACGCGCTCCCCGGGCAGCAGCGCCGGAACGCCGGGCGGATAGCCGGCGATCGACTCGGCCGAAATCCTCCCGATCGCCTCATCGACCGCCACCGCCTCGGCGACGCCGAGGAACGCCTCGCGGATCGGCACCACCGTGTCGTGCTCGAGCGAGGCCGCCGGCCGGGCGATCGCCGGCGCCTGACCCGGCTTGGAGATCCTCCGGACGGTCTCGGCGAAGTCATGCGTGAAGCGCTCGAGCGGCTCAACTGGCTGGCCCATGCCGAGTACGAGCACGAGCGTCGCGTGCGACGCGAGCTCGATGTAGATGTCGTAGGAGGCGCGCAATTCGGCGGCGATCTCGTATCCGGTGCAGCCCGTGCCACGGATGTCGATCACGATCCGCAGCGGGTCCCAGCCGGCGATGCCCGGCCGACCGACCATCTCTCCGCCGACGACCGAGCACCCGGGGATCGCCTCCAGCTCGACACGCGCCCGCGCCGAGGCCGCGAGCGTCCGGTCGAGCAGCGCCTCGCCGTGGGCGGCCAGCTGGCGCCGGGCACTGTCAAGTGAGGCCAGCAGCAGCGAGTTGGGGCTCGTGGAGCGCATCAGCCGCACACAGCGGGCAACTTCATCGGGGTCGACGAGCCCGTCGCGGGCTACATGCAGCATCGCCGATTGGGTCAGGCTGCCGACGATCTTGTGGGTCGACGTCAAAACGGCGTCCGCACCCAGGCTCAGCGGACTGTCCGGGAGTGCAGGATGGAATCCGAAGTGCGACCCCCAGGCGCAGTCGACCACCAGCGCGACACCGGCCGCATGCGCAGCCTCGGCGCAGCCCCTGGATGTCGGCCGCCATCCCGTAGTAGGTCGGGGAGACGATGAACGCGGACTGGACGCCGGGCGAGCGCTCGAGCGCGTCCGCCAGCGTCTCCGGCGTCACGCCGTGCGCCATCCCGAGCCCTTCGTCGTACTCGGGCGCGATGAAGCTCGCCACGCCGCCGCTCAGCACCAGACCATCGACGACGCTCGCGTGCGAGTTGCGCTGCACGAGGACGTGGTTGGACGGCTTGGCCAGCGCGAGGCAGAGCGCGTGGTTGCCCTGCGAGGCGCCGTTGGTCAAAAACCACGTCTGGCCGGCGCCGTAGGCGGCCGCGGCGAGTTGCTCGGCGCGCTCGTACGGCGTCGGCGACGGGCCGACGTCGATTCCCTCGATGTCCTGGCAGATGTCGAGCGCGAGCGCATGCTCGCCGATCGCCGTACGCAGTCCCGGATCGGCACCGGGGCCGCCCTTGTGGCCGGGGACGTGGAAGCGGACGGAGCCGCGGAAGCCGTAGGAGACGATCGCGTCGAGGTAGGGCGCCGTCGGGAGCTCGCGCGTGGTCGGCGGAGCGCCCGCCCGCTCCTCCGGGCTCCAACCGCCCAGCTGCTCGTCCTCGCGCGAAGCCGCTACCTGCTCGCCCTCGCGCGACGCGGGTCGGTGCCCGTCGTCCGGCTCGACGTTGAGGCGCTCGTTTTTGGCGACGCTCACTTGGCCGTCTTCTCCAGGTAGGCGCGCACGAAACCGTCGAGGTCTCCGTTCAGCACGCGGTTCGTGTCCCCCATCTCATAGTCGGTCCGGTGGTCCTTGACCATCGAATACGGATGCAGCACGTAGGAACGGATCTGAGAGCCGAAATTGACGTCCTGGGCCTCCCCCTTCTCCTTGGCGATCTCCTCGCGGCGCTTTCGCTCCTCGAGCTCGAGCAGCCGCGAACGCAGCATCGCCATCGCCTCGGCCTTGTTGGACGACTGCGAGCGCTCGTTCTGGCACTGGACGACGATCCCGGTGGGCCTATGGGTGATCCGGACGGCCGAATCTGTCTTGTTGACGTGCTGGCCGCCCGCGCCGCTGGCGCGGTAGGTGTCGATCTGCAGGTCGTCGTCGTCGATCTGGAGCTCCGAGGCCTCCTCGACGACCGGCGAGACCTCGACGCCGGCGAAGCTCGTGTGCCGGCGGTTGGCGGAATCGAACGGCGACAGCCGTACGAGTCGATGCACACCCTTCTCCGAGCCGTACAGCCCGTAGGCGTTCTCGCCCTTGACCCTGAACGTCGCCGACTTGACCCCCGCCTCTTCGCCCGGGGTCGCCTCGAGCAGCTCGACGTCGAAGCCGCGGTTCTCGGCCCAGCGCATCTCCATCCGCAGCACCATCTCGGCCCAGTCCTGGGCGTCGGTCCCGCCGGCGCCCGCGTTGACGGTTACCAGCGCGTCCCCGGCGTCGTACCGGCCCGAGAACAGGCGCTCCTCCTCGAGCTCGTTGAGGCGATTCTGGACGGACCTGACCTGGTCCTCGAACTCGGCTTCGATCTCGGGGTCGTCCTCGGCCAGCTCGGCGAGCGGCTCAAGATCGTCGACGTCGCGCTCCAGCTCGCGGAACACGTTGAGCTTGCGGCTGGCGCGAGCGTGCTCGGCGCTTACGCGCGCGGCCCGCTCCTGGTCATCCCAGAACCCGGGCGCGCCCATCTCAGCTTCGAGCTCGACGGCTCGCTCCGACAGCCCAGCTGGGTCAAAGATAGTCCGCAAGCAGCCTGAGCTGCTCGCGGATCGCCGCGAGACGCTGGGGAAGCGGCTCTGTGGGTGCGCTAGGCATCGGCGATTAACCTAGCAGCGGCGCCAGCGAATCCGGCAAACCCTCAGGCGCCGTGGCACTTCTTAAATTTCTTACCCGAGCCGCACCAGCACGGGTCGTTGCGCCCGATCTGCTCGGACTCGTCGACGCGGCGCTGCTCGACCACCGGCATCAGCGGCATCTCCGGCTCCTCGCCGTAGGACTCGTCTGCGCCCGCGGCCGCCATCGCCAGCGCGCTGGACCCGGCCGCGCTGCCGCCGGAGTACGTCACCTGTCCGCGCGCCGTCGACGAGCTGCTCGTCGCGCTCGGGCGCGACTGGGGCGGCGGTCCGCCGTTGGGATCCTCGAGCGTGACCTCGACGTGGAAGATCAGCCGGCCGAAGTCGGCCCAGACGCTGTTCATCAAATCGCGGAACAGATCGAATGCCTCGTTCTTGTAGGCGACCAGCGGCTCGATCTGGGCGAACCCGCGCAGGTGGATGCCCTGCTGCAGGTAATCCATGTCATACAGGTGCTCCTGCCAGCGCTGATCGATGATCTCGAGCAGCAGCACCCGCTCGAGGGCTCGCATCAGCTCCTCGCCGAGCTCCTGCTCGCGCCGGTCGTAGTTGGCCAGCGCCTCCTCCTGCAGACGGGCGGTCAGGTCCTCGCGGTCCATTCGCGCGTGATCGGCGGCCGCCAGCTCCTCGCTGGGCTCGAAGATCTCCTCGATCCGCCGCATCAGCCCCTCGACGTCCCAGTCCTCGACGAACTCGCCCACCGTGTACTCGGTGACCAGCCGCTCGATCAGGTTGACGATCTCTTCGCGCGCGGCGTCGGAGATGTCACGACCCTCGAGCACCTCGTCGCGGTAGGTGTAGATCACGTCGCGCTGCTGGTTGAGGACGTCGTCGTACTCGAGCGTGTGCTTGCGCGACAGGAAGTGCTGCTCTTCGACCTTCTTCTGCGCCTTCTCGATCTGCTTGGACAGCATGCCGGCCTCGATCGGCTCCTCGTTGCCCTCCTCGTCGGTGCTCCCGAGGCGATCGAGGATCTTGTAGATGCGCTCGCCGGCGAACAGGCGCACGAGATCGTCCTGGGCCGAGAGGAAGAAGCGCGACTCGCCCGGATCACCCTGGCGCCCGGCGCGGCCGCGGAGCTGGTTATCGATCCGGCGCGACTCGTGGCGCTCGGTGCCGAGGATGAACAGCCCGCCGGCGTCGAGCACCTGCTCGCGCTCGGCCTCGATCCGCTCCTCGATCGTCGGCAGCACCTTGGCGAAGTGCTCGTCGTAGTCGGGCATTTCAGGCTGCAGGCCGAGCTTGGCGACCTCGAGCCGAGCGAGGTGCTCGGCGTTGCCGCCAAGCTTGATGTCCACGCCGCGGCCGGCCATGTTGGTCGCGATCGTGACCGCGCCCGGGGCGCCTGCCTCGGCGATCGTCTCGCCTTCGAGCTCGGCGAACTCGGGCTTGGCGTTCAGGACCGCGTGCTTGATCCCCTTCTTGGTCAGCTGGCGCGAGATCTCCTCGGAGACCTCGACCGAGATCGTCCCGACCAGCACCGGCTGGCCGGCCTCGTGCCGGCTCTCGATCTCCCTGAGGACCGCGCTCCACTTGCCGTCCTTGGTCTTGTAGACCTGATCGTTGCGGTCGGCGCGGACCATCGGCACGTTGGTCGGGACCTGGACGACCGGGAGCTCGTAGATCTTCATGAACTCGGTCGCCTCGGTGAGCGCGGTCCCAGTCATGCCCGCGAGCTTGTCGTACAGGCGGAAGTAGTTCTGGAGCGTGATCGTCGCGAGCGTCTGGTTCTCCTCGCGGACGCTGACGCCCTCCTTGGCCTCGACCGCCTGGTGCAGCCCCTCGGACCAGCGCCGGCCTTCGAGGATCCGGCCGGTGAACTCGTCGATGATCTTGACCTCGCCGTCGATCACCGCGTAGTCCTTGTCACGGTGGTAGAGCGCCTCGGCCTTCAGCGACTGCTGCAGGTGATTGACGAGGTGGCCGTTCTCGGCCCGGTACAGGTGATCGATCTTGAGAAAGCGCTCGGCCTTGGCGACGCCGCGCTCGGTTATCGAGACCGTCTTGTATTTCTCGTCGATCTCGAAGTCGAAGTCGGCGACGAACTCCTTCTTGGTCCGCGGGTCCATACCGAGCGGCGTCTCGCCGACGACCATCTGCGGCGCCAGCCGCGCGAACTTCGCGTACAGATCGGCGGCCTGCTCGGGCGCCCCGGAGATGATCAGCGGCGTGCGCGCCTCGTCGATCAGGATGTTGTCGACCTCGTCGACGATCGCGTACGTGTGATACGGCGACCCGCCCTCCTCGGGCTTCGGCCGGCCACCATTCTGGACCTTCTCCTCGAGTGACTTGGCCATGTTGTCGCGCAGGTAGTCAAAGCCGAACTCGGAGTTGGTCCCGTAGGTCACGTCGGCGGCGTACGCGGCGCGCTTCTCCTCGTAGGGCTGCATGTTCTGCAGCACGCCGACCGAGACGCCGAGCATGTCGTAGATCGGCTTCATCCACATCGCATCGCGGCGGGCGAGGTAGTCGTTGACGGTCACAAGGTGCACGCCGCGGCCGGCCAGCGAGTTGAGCACCACCGCGAGCGTCGCGGTCAGCGTCTTGCCCTCGCCGGTTTTCATCTCCGCGATCGCGCCGTCGTGCAGCACCATCCCGCCGATCAGCTGAACGTCGAAATGGCGCATCGCCATCGAGCGCTTGCCGGCCTCGCGCACGAGCGCGAAGCACTCATACAGCAGGTCATCCAGCGGCTCGCCGTCGCGAGCGCGCTCGCGCAGCTCGTCGGCCGATTCGCGCAGTTCCGCGTCGGTGTGGTGCTCGAGCTCGTCCTCGAAGGCGCCGATCCTTGAGACGCGCTGCTCGTAGGCTTTGAATTTCTTCGCCTCGCCCATGCGAAGCGCGCGGTCCAGGAAGGACATATGGCTAGGGTAGCGCGGGCGCAGGGACGGCTGGCGCCGCTCGCGCGGCTCTACGCGGCCGTCGAGACGTCGCCCCCTGGAGCCGTGGCGGCGCGCGCCTCACGCCGGCGGCGGCGCTTGTCCCGGTGTCGCTTGACCTGGACCGAGATCTCCTCGCTGACCTTGTTGATCGCGGTCACCATGTCGCGCGATGAGTTACGCGCTCGGAGCGTCACGCCCTTCAGGTGCAGGGTGGCCTCGGCCACCTGTGAGTCGGCGATCGCCGGGTTGCGCTCCTCGGACAGCTCGACCTCTAGTTCGGCCAGTTCCGATACCTGTCGTGAAACCTTGCGAAAGCGCTTGACGACGTGCTCTCTGGTGTCGTCTGAGACGGGCAGGTTTCTCCCCTTGACCTCGATCCGCATCGGCCGACCTCCTGGCTGGAAGCGTTGATCTATGTAAAACCGAGGTTAATCCCGACGCGGGACTTTGTCGAGCGGTCACAATGCCCAGGTTGGCATCGTACGTCGCCCCGAAGATCGCCTGGTCGTTTGAACCGAGCGTCCTGATCGGAGTCGCCGCGCTGGCGATTCTCTACCTCCTGGCCTGGCGCCGCGGCCGGGCCACGGGCTCACCGCACAAGCCGGGGTACGGCCGGCTCGCGATCTTCACCTGCGGGCTGTTGGCGATCCTCGCGGCGCTCGTCTCGCCGCTCGACGGGCTCGGCGATCAGCTCCTGGTGATGCACATGATCCAGCACATCCTACTGCTCGACATCGTGCCGATCCTGTTGATCCTCGGCCTCAACAAGGTCCTGCTGCGGCCCGGTCACGCGCCGGCTGCACACGGTCGAGCAGCGCGCCGGCTATCTCGCGCACCCCGCGTTCGCGGTGATCCTCTACGCCGGCTTCATGTGGGGCTGGCACATCCCGACGATGTACGACGCCGCGTTGCGCAACAGCTACATCCACGCCTTCGAGCACCTGTGCTTCGCGGCCGCCGGAACGCTGTACTGGTGGCACATCATGTCGCCGATCCGCAGCCGCATGCGGCTGGGCGGGCTCGGCCCGGTCGCCTACATGACCTCGACCAAGCTGCTGGTCGGCCTGCTCGGGATCGCGCTCGCGTTCGCGCCGGCCTCCTTCTACCCCTTCTACGAGCACCACCCCCACTACTGGGGGCTTTCGCCGAGCGAGGATCAGTCGATGGCCGGGCTGACGATGGCGCTCGAGCAGTCGATCGTGATGGGGATTGCGCTCGTCGTCGTGTTCGTGCAGATGCTCACCGAGTCCGAGCGCGAGGCCCAGCGCCAGGAGCGCTTCGAGGTCGCCTGACGCGGGCCCGAGCCCCGGCCCGCATCGGCGGCCGTCGGCGCCGCGCGGAGGCACCGTGGCCTCCGCGCGACACGCAACGGGTCAAGCTACTTCGAGCACTTGGCCGAGCCCTTCACCGTGGCGGTCTGCGTCACGTTCGTGGTCGGCAGATTCGCCTTGATCGCGGTCGAGTACGGCCGCTTACCGCCCTTGCAGGCGACGGACGAGATCGCTGCGACCGTCTTGCCCTTGACCTTGGTGGTCCGCTTCAGCCACGTCAGGTGCTCGGACGTCAGCGAGCCGGCGACGCCCTGAACCGGGAAGTCGACCGCGGCCGGAATCGGGACATTGGTGACCAGGTACTTGCCCTGGACCTTGTAGGTCGCCGGATACGGCGGGGTGCTCCCGGTCTGCAGGCCACCGCAGACGTGCGTCGGGGGCACGACGACGAAGAAGAACGTCAGCTTGCCCTGACCGCTGTTCCAGACATGGAGATCCGGAGCGCAGTTGGTCCCGGGCAACGTGAAGTTGCTCTTGGCCCCGAGCTGGGCGACGATCGAGCCGGTCGCGACCAGCGCGCCCTTCGGGCAGGCGGTGTCGCTGTGGAGCGACGCGATCTTGACGGCGCTGCAGGTCGGGAAGTCCTTACCGTCGACCCTCAGCCCGTAGATCTTGGTCAGGAAGTCGAGCGTCACGGCGGTCCGGTTGCCATTGGTCCCCTTCGCCGTGATGTTCAAGTCAAAGCCGGTCGGCACCGGCTTCTTCTTCGAACCGGCCTTGCCCGGCGTGAACTTAATCGGCGCCGTGTAGGTGTTGATCGGACTGCTGGTCGCAGCGTAAGCCGCCGCGGCCGCCACGAGCACAACGAGCGCCGTAACGGCTAAAACGATCCGTCGCAAGTGGATCCTCCTCTGGTTATTGATGGGTATGCGCCTGACCTGCCCAGGCCACCGCGCCGGTCTCATGGAAGCGGTTGCAGGTGGGGGAAGGTCTGGTTTTGCCCGGTCGTCAGCGTGCCGAGCGGGCTCTGGCTGGTGCACCGCGGACCGGACGGGTTAGATGTGAAGTAGTACTGCTGCAGAAGCTGCGCAATTGTTAACACGGTGCCGGCCACGGAAGTTGTGCTGTCCGACAGCGATGGCGCGAGGCCGGGTAGTGGGTGGCTGGTGCACAGATAGCTCCCGAACACCTGCAGCCCCGAGCGGAGAAGGTTGTAGCCGCCCGGAGCGGTGTAGGCGTTGCTGCGGTTGCTATCCGGGCGCGTCGGGTAAGGCGTCAGCGCCTCGGGATTGATCGGGTTCGAGATCCGGATGTAGTGCTTGTTGCCACCGGTCGCCGATGCCGCCGTCGCTTCGGTGGTGGCGGTGCTGTTGGCGAAGAAGCCCGCGATCTCGTGCTTGTAGTCGTTGATGTAGTTCACGACCGGCACCACCCCGCCGAGATACGGAGCCAGCCGGGTAAAGAACGGGACGCTGTCGTTGAGGAAGCGCTCCAGGGCCGGGAAGCCCGCCTTCGAGGCCTGCGTCAGCGGGCCGATATCGATCAGCAGGGTGCGCAGCTCCGGAGCGAGCGTGACCGTCTTGGCGAGCACGGGGTTCAACGCGAGGGCGGCCGGACGCAACTCATCGATCAGCGGCTTGGTCGTCTGCGAGAAGCGCGTCAGCTGCTGGATCGTCGCGGTCGATTCGCTCAGGAACGCCGGGAACGCCTTGATCGTCGCGGCGAGCGCGGCATCGCGCGCCGCCGTCGCCGCGAACACCGCGTTGTTGTTGCGCACGAATGACTGCAGCTGCGACGGCGAGCGGCTCAGCGCCGAGAACACCTGCCCCCCGTCGTGCAGCAGGGTCGTGGTGGCCTTCCCCTGGCGGTTCAGGACGGCGAGCACCGACTGGACGTTGGTCGCGAACGGATACAGCTCGGCGAACGCGGCGTTGAACTGCTCGCCGCGGTTGGTCAGCGCGATCCCGCCCTGCTGCATCCAGGTCTCAAACGCGCGCCGGGTCGTCGGGTCAAAGGTCGAGAAGATCTGGTCGAGCTCGACCGTCGGCGAGACCTGAGCCTGCGGCAGGGTCCCGTTGTCGGGCAGCTTGGGGCCGTTCGGGTTGCCGGCCGACAGCTCGACGTAGGTCTCGCCCAGCAGCGTCTTCGCGCGCAGGATCGCGCGCGTGTCCGCCGGCCGCGGCGCGAACTGCTTGTCGATCTCGATCACGGCACGGGAGAGGCTTGTCTTGTGGTCGAGCCCGACGCTGACCACGTGACCGACGGTCACGCCCGAGATGTCGACCTGAGCCTGCGTCGCGAGCTCGACCGCCTCCGGGAACTCGACGGTGAATCGGTAGCCCTCGGGTGCCAGCGGGATCGAGCCTCCGAACGACAGCCACAGGAACAACAGCAACCCGATGCAGGAGGCCGTGAACGCGACCATCGTCAGGATCGCGCCAGTGCTGGGTCGTTTCTTGCTCATGTCCTAGATCGGGCAGTTGAACTGGTTGGTGCCGGGTGTCGCCGTCACGCCCGGCAAGTCGGCGATCGGCGGCGGGTTGAGGAGATCGAGGATCGCCCCCAGCGGCGGGCTGGAGGGCTGGAGCGTCTGCTCGAAGAAGTTCAGCTCCAGGCACGTCCCCATGAAGATCCCCTGGAGCACCGGGCCGTTGGCGTCCTGGGCGGAGGTCAGGCTGTCGGCGATGTGCGATAGCCACGAGCCCCAGAACAGGTAGCCCGGCGCGCCGCCTTTCTTCTGGTAGGCGAGCGTGTTGAACAGGTCGTTGAGGACGCCGATGGTCTTCGACAGCTTGGGAATCGCCTGTGACAGCGAGGCCGACGCGGGCGCGAGCGTCCGTGCCAGTGGCTGCACGGCGACCGAGAACGGCCGCAGCTGGTTCTTGATCACCGGCGTCGTGTCGCGGAACAGCGGCCGCGCCGCCGCCAGCGCGGGACCGAGGTTGCGCGCGAACGGGAGCAGTTGAGGCAGCGTCGTGGCGCTCGCCTGCGAGAACGTCTTGACCTTGCCGACCGTCTGCTGGGTCTGGCGCAGCGTGCCCGGGAACAGCGAGAGGGTCTGCTCGAGCTGCCCATCGTTGCGCGCGATCGCCGAGAAGTTCGTGTCCGAGGTCGAGACCAGCGATGAGAGCTCGGTGTCGACGTCGCCGAGCGAGTTCGCGACCAGGTTCAGATTGTGGATCGAGCGCCGGAGGTGGTTGTCGCGGGCGGCGATCAGGTGCGTGAGCGACAGCGTGTCGCGGTCCAACGGCTCAAAGCGCTTGAGCGTGCCGCGCAGGTCAGCCACCGCCTTCGGGCTGGGCGCCGCCTGGGTCGAGCCGTTGTCATGCAACGCCTGCGCGGCGCTGGCCAGCAGCAGGACCAGGTAGTTGCGCGTGTCGGCGTCCAGCGAGGAGAGGATCTGCGAGACGTCCACGTCCGGGTTGGTCTGGGCCGCGGTCAGGCTGCCTCCGTTGGGTACCTTGCCGGCCGATTTGGTCCCGGGGTCGAGCGCCAGGTACATGTCCTTCAGGGGCGTCCGCGGACGGAGCAGGACGGTCGCGTTGCGGTAGATCGGCGCGTATTTCGTGTAGATGTGCATCGTCACGACCGCTTGGCCGTCCTGCAGTGAGACGCCGCCGACCTGCCCGACCTGCACGCCCGCGATCGTGATCGCCTGCCCCTGACCCGCGGTGACCGCGGCGCCGGTGGCGAACGGCGCCTTGACGGTGTAGTAGGACTGCCCGAATACGAACGAGGGCTGGTGCTCGAGGATGTAGCCGCTGACGAAGATCGCGCCGAGCACGAGCACGAGGATCGCCGCGAAGTCGATCCGGTGGATCATGATCGCGCGCTTCATGGTCCGACTCCGGTCTTGGCGGCGTTCAGGTTCGGCACCACGTCCTTGAAGCACGGGACGTCGTCACGCACGGGCGGGGCCTTGCCCGGGAATGCTGGGCGTGTGCCGAGCGGCGGCAGGACCGCGTTGCCGAACAGCGGTCCGGACGATCCCAGCGAGCCGGTCTGGACACGATCGGCACCGCCTCCAGCCGCGGCTCGCAGATAGCGGCCGTTGCCGTCGAAGTTCTGCCCCACGCCGGCGAGCCCGACGGCCGACTGGAACAGCTCCTGGTAGGCCATCAGGCCGGTCGTCAGCGGCGGGTCCTGGATTCTCTGGTTGCCGGTCGGGATCACGTCATGGATGAAGCAGCGCGCGAGCGCGTCCGATCCGTTGAGCAGCGTCTTGCTCGCGGTCAGCGTCGCCGACGTGCCCTGGATCGCCGGGGTCAGCGACGACAGCAGTCCGCGCAGCTCCTGGGGCGAGAACAGGGCGGTCGACTGGGCGATCCACGGGAATCCGGCGACGATCGTCGGGTTGAGCTGCTTGACGCTCGGCAACAGGTCCTTCGCAAACTCCTGTGTGGGGCCGAACGACGACTGGATCGGCCCGAGCGCTGCCGTCGATCGCGCGCAGCGTCGGCGGGAGCAGGCCGATCGTCTCTGAGAGGTCCTGCTGGCGCGCGGCAAGCGCTCCCATCGTCGCGTTGAACGACGTGATCAGGTGCGCCAGGTGATCCCCCGAGGCCGCGAGTCCACGGAAAGTGTGATCGGTGCCGACCACGACGCCGGAGAGATCATGCGGTTGCTCTCCGAGGAGCGCCTCGTTGACGATCGACGACGCCTGGAAGGCTTTGTAGGCGTAGTTGAGCGATTCGTTGAGCGATTGGCCGGCGGTCAGCCCGCGCTGGGTCGGATCCTGGGTGGCGTCCTCGGCCGCCGTGGGCTTGCCGTCGAGCGCCCCCCCGAAGCCGCGCAGGACGGTCTGCAGGTTGGCACGGGTATTCGAGTTCAGCGCCGACAGAACCCGGTCGAGCTGGACCGGGCCGGTCGTGTTGGGGGCGGGAAGCGTCTGGCCGCTGTGGAGTGTGGGCGCGCTGGGCGTGCCGGGCTGCAGATCGATGTAGTAGCTGCCCTCGAGGAACAAGCGCGGGCGGATGTCGGCGGTCGCGTTGGCGTGAATTGGCAGCGCGTTGCTGTTGATGTCCATCGACACGATCGCCGTGCCCGGCGAGCCCTTCATCATCTCGATCGACGTCACCTTGCCGACATCGACGCCAGCGATCCGAACCGGCGAGTCGAGGTGCAGTTCGGTCTGGGTCGTGAAGGCCGCCTTGAGCACATACGGCGAGGCTCCGAATGGGACCGAGCCTCCGAACACGAGGTAGCAGACCACGCCGATCACGACGATCGCGATCAGGCCCGCAACGAAGTTCGAGATCAGCGACCGGTGGCGTCTCACGAGCCGCTCTTCTTCGTGGTCTCGGTCGCGAGACGGAGCTTGCCCGGCGGGTTGCCGAGCACCGCGCGGCTGGTCAGATAGTGCTCGTTCCCGGCGGCGCAGGCGGCCGGCTGGCCAGGCGAGTCGGTGTACGGATACGGATTGACGTGCAGCGGCCCCGAACCCATCTTGGCCGGCCCCGTATAGATCTTCTGCGAGGGCTGCGACTCGGCGCCGGGCACGTCATCGATCGCGATCTGCACGAAACGCAGCAGGCCGCCCTGGCTGACGTGCTCGGACAGCACGCTCGAGATGTTGCGCAAAAACAGCGTCACGTAGTTGCATGAGGCCTGGACCGGGGTCAGGAACGCGAGCGGCGACTGAAGCCTCGACGCGGTCAACGTGAGCCGATCAAGGCCCTGCTGGACGCCGGGCGTGGCGCTGTATTTCGCCACCGCCTTGGAGAGCGAGACCGTCCGCGCGTCGAGCCCCGCCGTCGGCGGCAACGTGCGCGTGCCGATCTTGAACGCCGACGCGAGCACGGGTGCGCTCTGTGGAAGCGTCTCCGCGCCCGGCCGGAAGTCGTGCAGGAGCTTGGCCGTGTCGAGCAGGAAGGGGCGAATCACCGGGCTGCCGGCGATCGTCGCCTCGAAGTTCGGCGGTGTCCGGGAGATCGTCTCCTGCAAGGACGGGACCGCGACGCTCGCCAGCGCCCGGAAGGTCGTCGCCAGGTTCCCGAACAGGGTTGCCTGCGTCTGCGCCACCGGGACCAGCGCCGCGCTGTAGGTCTCGAGCCCGTGGAAGAAGCCACCGAGATCGGTCCGCTTGGCGGCGAGGTTGCGCGCCACCGGGCCAAGGTCGGTGAACAGCGGGACGAACGCGCCGATCGCGTCGTTGATATCTGGACCCCGTCCCGCCAGCGCCTGGCCGAACCCGATCGTCGACTTCATCACGCCGACCCGCGTGGCCGGCGTGAACATCGACAGCACCTGGTCGAAGTCAACCGTGCTCCCCGACTGACTCATCGGGACGGTGGCGCCGTTCGGGAACCCGCGCGGCGAATTACCGGGCGTGATCGACAGATACTTGAGCCCGATCGCTCCCTTCAGCCGGACCGTGAACCGCGAGTTGACCGGCAGCGGCTTGACGCTCTGATACATGCTGAGGTTCATCTGCGCGATCGCGCGCCCGTCCGGGAGTCGCTCCGGGGTGACGCTCGAGACGATTCCGACCAGCGCCCCGCCGATCCGGACGTCCGTGCCGTGCGTGAGCTCGCTCGCGTTGGCGATCTGGACGTGGAGGTTGTACCGCGGCACAAACGGCAGGCCGTTGGTCGCGTTGTAGGCCAATGTGACGGCGACGATCGTCACCAGCACCGTCAGCGCGCCGATCAGGATCGGGCTGCTGGTAATGCCGGAACCGGGGCTGCGGCGCCTCACTTGTGGCCCCCGACCAGGTAGCCGAGCAGGCCTTCGAGGTTGCCCGACTGCGAGCGGCCGGCGTGCCGCACCGCCTGCGAGATGATGCCGCCCTCGATCGTACCGGTCTTGCCGGTCTGGCCGGTCTTGCCGGTCTCGTCGGTCGTGCCGGTCTCGTCGGTCTTGCCGGTCTCGTCGGTCTCCCTCGTGGTCGCCGCAGTCCCGGCGGGATGTCCGGCGAGCTTCGCCGACGCCGGCCCCAGCGCGCCCATCAGCGCCGCCCGTGCGACCCCCGCTGTGTGGGCCGATGCCTGCGCTGCGGCAGCGGTCGCGGCGCTGAAGTTCGCCGAGCAGCCCAATACCGGATGAACCACGTAGGTGGTGCAGCTCGAGACGAGCGGCTCGTCGCGTACGTAGTGGCCGAGGCTGTCGAAGCCGTTACCCGCCACCGCGCCGTTGAACAGCACTCCCATCAGCTGCTGGATCCCGCCGGTGTTTTCGAGGCTCGCGGTCAGCCGATCGAGCGAGTTGGCGGTGGGCTTGGCGGCCGTGCCGAGCTTCTTGAGCCGCTGCGCGAGCGGCATCGACGCGAGCAGCGCCGGCTGTGACGCCTGGGATGCGTTCCCGAGGTCGATCAGCGCCTTGCGCGCGGCGCCCGCAAACGGGGTCAGGTTCGCGAACTGCTGGCCGAGCGCCGAGGCGCTCTTGCCCAGCGTCCTCATCAGCGGCGTCCCCTGATCGGCGAGCACGCTCAGATCGGCCAGCAGCGGCCGCAGCTGGCGCAGGTAGGACGGGAACAGCCTGAACGTCTTGGAGATGTCCGCGGCGCGTTGGGCGCTCGCGACCGAGGTCCTGTTCGCCTCGATGACGAAGGTCGAGATCTGATGGCGCTCACGGGCGAGCGGGGCGAGCACGGCGTCGGAGTCGGTCGCGAGCTGGGCGAGTTGGCGGTTCTGACGCGCGAGGATCTGGATCACCTTGTCGGTGTCGCCGAGCGCCGGGTTGGCGCGGTGGATCACCGCGTTCAGGTCGGAGCCTCGCGCCGCCAGGCCGGTGCCGAACTCGTTGATGATCACGCCGAGCGACTGGCGGACCGGTTCCTGGGAAATGTTCTGGACGATGTCTGAGTCGATCGGCGAGCTCGTGCGCGTGACCGGCAGGTAGTAGCTGCCGGTCCCGGGGCCTTTCTTGATCAGCGGCAGCGCCGGCGTGTTCGAGCTGCCCGGCTGACAGTCGACGTACTCCTCGCCGATCAGCGACTGCGGACGAATCGCGCAATAGGCATCAGCGTGAAACGGCGTGAAATCGGCGTTTGTGATCGAGATCGTGACCGCCGCGCGCTTTCCTGACGTCACCCCGAGCGACTGGATGCTGCCGACGTTGGCGCCGGCGATCCGGACGTCCTCCCCCAGCGCGGCGAACGACGCATCGTCGAAGATCGCGCGCACCAGGTAGGTCTTATGGCTCGGGTTCGACGCACCGGTGGCGACGAAGAACGCGACCGCGATCGCGCTCAGGACAGCCGTTATCTTCGCGACCCGTCTCATGGTCCGGGCGGCACCTGACTCGTGACGCAGCCCGGCACCTGCTGCGGCGACGAACCATCGGGAGCGGCCTGCTCAGCGCTGCCCGGACAGCGGTTGCGGGCCGCCTGCAGGCCGTGATAACGCTGCGATGGGAACTGCATCGTCAGCTGATTGGCGCTGTTGAGCGTGAACGCGAACAGCGCCGGCATCGTGCGCACGTAGTGGCCGTTGGCGTCGTAATAGGCCCCTGCCTGACCGAGGTTGGTGAGCGCCGCCATGACGTCTGGGGTGTAGTTGCGCAGGTAGTCGAGCTGCGGCTGGGAGTCGTTGAGCTCCCGCACCAGCCGTGGGAACGTGACCGCCGCGATCCGCGCCAGAGACGGCGTTTCGAGCGCGAGCTGGGTCAGGTCACCGGTGCCGGCCGGGTTGCGGATCAGCGCGTCGAGCTCGCTGAGCGTCGGGATCGAGGCGTTGACCAGCGGGAGGAGCTTGGTGGCGAACTCGGGCAGCTGCCGGACGGCGGGCTTCGACGCGGCGACCAGCGGGTTCAGCGCGTCCAGTGTCGTCTGCAGGCCGTGGAACGTATGGGTAGCTCTGGTGAGCGTCGGCGGCAGGAGCGTCAGCGCCTGCTCGAGGGCCTGGCTCTGGCGCGCGATCGCGCCGGTGGCCGTGCTCGTGTTCGAGATCAGCTGCGTCAGCTGCTCGCTGCGCGAAGCGAGCGCCTGCATCGCCTTGGCGCCGTTGACCAGCAGCCCGTCGAACGTCGGCGCATCGCGCGTCAGCTCCGACGTGACCTGGCTCGTGCTCTCGAACCCGGGCGCGAGGTATTCCAGCGCCTTGTTGGCGAGCACTCCCTTGTTCTGCAATGACGCCGCCTCGCCGCGGATCAGCTGCCGCAGCCCGATCCGCGTCAGCGGGTCGAGCGTGTCGAACAGCTCGTCGAGGTTCACCATCGAGGTCGTGTGGCTCTGCGGAATCACGCCGCCATCCTGGATCGCCGGTGCGCTCTGCGGGCCGGGCTCGAGCGAGACGTACTTGCTCGCGATCCCCGACAGCGAGTCCTCGAAGATCCGCGCCATAGTTCCCTGGTGCAACTGGCCGACGTCGGAATTGAGCGGACAGCTTCACGTCGGCCGAGCCCGACGGCGTCAGCCCGATCGAGTCGATCGTGCCGACCTTGTTGGGGCCGATGAACACCAGGTCGCCGGTGACCAAGCCGCTCGCGTCCTGGAAGTCGGCGTGCAGCGTGTAGCCCGGCCCGTTTTCGAGCACGATCAGCGCCACGACGACGATCGCCGCGAACAGCGCCAGAACCGCCACCCCACGGGTCGCGGCGCTGACCCTGTCGGGGCGGGCGCGGGTAGCTATGTTGGATCCCGATCCGTGGTTTCCGTTCGTGCTGCCGTCGGCGCTGATCTCCGTCTCCTCCTCTAATTTCGCGCCATCCCCGACTAAGACGGGGCATGATCCTGTCAGAGCGGGAGGCCGCGCGCCAATCGGAACCGTTCACGTCTCACGGCGCTCATGGCGGTCCGCAGACGTACCAGTCCGCTCCCCCGCCCCGGCCCGTGGATGTGGGTCAGGAGCAGGGAGATCGTCCCGGCTCCGCGCCGCTGGCCCCGAAGGGGCTCTCAGGCCTGCGTGACGGCCGTGGCGGCGGCGTCGCGGCCGCCGGTTGGCCGTCGCCGGCCCGCACTCGGAACCATCATCGCGGCGCCGATCCCGCCGCCCAGATCGCCGAGGCCGGCGACGCGGACGGCCGGGGGACGGTCGTCGTTGAAGAGGTGTGGATGCATCGCAGTCGAGATCCGCTCGGCCATCGGCGCCCCGAACCGGACCCCGAGGCCGCCGCCGATGATGATCGCCTCGACGTCGAGCAGGTTGACGGCCGACGCGATGCCGGCCCCGAGCGCCGCGACCGCGCGGTCGATCAGCTCCACCGCGAGCTGATCGTCCTCGGCCAGCGCGCGTGCCCAGATCGAGCTGGTCAGCCGCGTGCGCCCGTGGTGCTTCATCAGCTTGAAGAGGTTGGTCTTGGCGCCCTTCTCGTGCTCACGCCGCGCCCGCGCCTCCATCGCCGCCCGGCCAGCGTAGGCCTCCATGCAGCCGCGCCGCCCGCACGGGCAGTGCGCTCCGTCGAGCCTGACGACCATGTGACCGATCTCGCCGGCGCCGCCGCGCCCGAGCCAGGGCTTGCCGTTGAGGATCAGCCCGCCGCCGACGCCGGTGCCCCAGAAGACGCCGATCAGCGACTTGTACGGCTTGCCGGCGCCGAGCTTGAACTCGGCCTGCGTGGCGACCTGGACATCGTTGCCGACCACGACCGGAGTCCCGAGCGCCTCCGACAGCGTCTTGCCGAGCTCGAACGGCTCCAGCCAGTTGGGCAGATTGCGCGCGTTGGCCACCACGCCGGTGTCCTCGTCGACGTCACCTGGGGACCCGACGCCGACGCCCAGCAGCGCATCGGACGTGACCCCCGCGTCCTCGGCCGCGCCCCGCAGCGCCTCGGCCATCTGCTCGGCGACATCGGATGGGCCACCCGCAGTGGGGGTCGGCTGCCGCGCCTGCCCGAGGACCCGGTGGCGGCTGTCGACCACGATCGCCTCGATCTTGGTGCCGCCGAGATCGATCCCGCCCCGCAGTTTTCTCGCAGGTCGCGTGCCTTCCATTCAGTGCGCAGGCTACCTCAGAGGTCGGCCGTTTACGCACGAAGGGCGGCTACCCCCACGACTCGCGGTAGGACGCCTGCTCGGCGGTCGGCTCGTCGATCGTGACCCCGAGCGCCTCGAGCTTGAGCCGCCCGACCTCGCGGTCGATCGCCCCCGGAACCGGGTGGACCCCCGGCTCGAGCTCGCCGCGTCGGCGTATCAACTCCTCGACGGCCAGCGCCTGGAGCGCAAATGAGACGTCCATCACGGCGGCCGGATGGCCCTCGGCTGCGGCCAGATTGACGACCCTCCCGCGGGCGAGCAGGTTCAGCCGCCGCCCATCGGCGAGCACGTACTCCTCGACCAGCCGCTTGACCTCGCGGGTGCCGCCGGTCGCCAGCTCGCGCAGCTCGTCGAGATCGAGCTCGACGTCGAAGTGACCAGCGTTGGCAAGTACCGCCCCGTCTTTCATCCGCTCGAAGTGCTCGCCGCGCAGCACCCGGCGCGAGCCGGTGACGGTCACGAACACGTCCCCGCGCTCGGCCGCCTGCAGCGACGGCATCACCTCGTAACCCGCCATCCGTGCTTCGAGCGCCCGGAGTGGGTCGACCTCACACACGATCACGGCCGCGCCGGCGCCGCGGGCGCGCTCGGCGACGCCCAGCCCGGCCCAGCCGTAGCCGACCACGACGACCGTGTTGCCCGCCAGCAGCACGCCCGAAGCCCGCACGATCCCGTCGAGCGCCGATTGGCCGGTCCCGTGGCGATCGTTGAGCGCCCGCTCGGTGCGCGCCTCGTTGACCGCGAGCACCGGGCAGCGGAGCTTGCCCTCGTCGTCGAGCCGGCGCAGCCGCACGAGCCCGGTGGTCGTCTCTTCGGTCCCGCCGATCAGCCCGTCCACGAGCTCGCCGCCCTTGGCGTGGGCCGTGACCAGGAGATCGGCGCCGTCGTCGATCGTGACCTGTGGACTGCCGTTCAGCAGCGCGACGACGTGCGCGACGTAGGTGTCGAGATCCTCGCCCCGGACGGCGCGGACCTCGATGCGGTCATCGAGCACCAGCGCTGCGGCGACGTCGTCCTGGGTCGACAGCGGGTTGGCCGAGCAGAGCGCGACCGACGCGCCGCCGGCCTTGAGCGCCCGCACGAGATTGGCGGTCTCGGCGGTGACATGCAGGCAGGCCGCGATCCGGATCCCATCGAGCGGCCGCTGCACCCGGAAACGCTCGCCGATCCGGGCGAGCACGGGCATCTGGCTCGCGGCCCAGCCGATCCGCGCGCGGCCATCGTCGGCGAGCGCGAGGTCGGCTACGTCATGCGGGGCAAGTGATGCTCGCGCCATCTGACCGCCCAGCGCGACCGCGTTACCGAGCTCGAGGGATTCGGCGGTCTAGTACCGGTAGTGGTCGGCCTTGTACGGCCCGCCAACCGGCACCCCGAGGTACTCCGCCTGTGTCGGGGTGAGCTCGGTCAGTCGCACGCCGAGCGCATCGAGGTGCAGCCGGGCGACCTTCTCGTCGAGGTGCTTGGCGAGCGTGTACACGCGCTTGTCGTAGCTGTCGTTGTGGCCGAACAGCTCGATCTGGGCGATCACCTGATTGGTGAACGAGTTCGACATCACGAAGCTCGGGTGGCCGGTCGCATTGCCGAGGTTCAGCAGCCGTCCCTCGGACAGCACGATGATCGTACGCCCGCCCGGGAACTGCCACTCGTCGACCTGGGGCTTGACGTTGACGCGCTCGATCCCGTCGATCGCCGCCAACCCCGCCATGTCGATCTCGTTATCGAAGTGGCCGATGTTGCCGACGATCGCCTGATGCTTCATCTGCGACATGTGCTCCGCGGTGATCACGTCACGGTTGCCGGTGGCGGTCACGAAGATGTCGGCGGTGCCGAGCACGTCCTCGAGCCGGGCGACCTGGTAGCCGTCCATCGCCGCCTGTAGCGCGCAGATCGGGTCAATTTCCGTAATCACGACGCGCGCGCCCTGGCCGCGCAGCGACTCCGCGCAGCCCTTGCCGACGTCACCGTAGCCGCACACGACCGTGACCTTGCCGCCGATCAGTACGTCGGTCGCGCGGTTGATCCCGTCGATCAGTGAGTGGCGACAGCCGTACTTGTTGTCGAATTTCGACTTCGTCACCGAGTCGTTGACGTTGATCGCCGGGAACAGCAGCTTGCCCTGCTCGGCGAACTGGTACAGGCGGTGCACGCCGGTCGTCGTCTCCTCGGTCACGCCCTTGATCTGGGCGGCCATCCGGGTGAAGCGCTGGGGATCCTCCCGGACCGAGCGCTGCAGCAGTGACAGCACTACCCGAAGCTCGTCTGAGTCGGCCGTCGACGGGTCCGGGACGGCGCCCGCGGCCTCGTACTCGGCGCCGTTGTGAACAAGCAGCGTCGCGTCACCACCGTCGTCGAGGATCATGTTGGGGCCGTCGCCTTCCGGCCAGCTCAGCGCCTGGTCGGCGCACCACCAGTACTCCTCGAGCGTCTCGCCCTTCCAGGCGAACACCGACACGCCCTCTGGGTCCTCGGGCGTGCCTTCGGGGCCGACGACGACTGCCGCGGCGGCATGGTCCTGGGTCGAGAAGATGTTGCAGCTCGCCCAGCGCACGTCGGCGCCGAGCGCGACCAGCGTCTCGATCAGAACCGCCGTCTGGATCGTCATGTGCAGCGAACCGGTGATCTGCGCCCCCTTGAGCGGCTGGCTGTCGGCGTACTCGCGACGGGTCGCCATCAGGCCGGGCATCTCGTGCTCGGCGAGCTGTATCTCCTTGCGGCCGAAGGCCGCCAGCCCGAGGTCGGCGACCTTGAAGTCAGTCTGGGGGACGGTTGTCGTCATGCTCTCTCTCACTTCGTTGTCGTCTTGTCGCGCGCACGGCCGCCGTGAGCGCCCACCCGCCGCGTTCAGGCCACCGCGGCCAGCAGCTTCTCGTGCTTGTCCTGCTCGAAGCGCAGCCAGTCGTCGGCGTCGACGTCCTCAGGACGCCGTGCCTCCGACGCCAGCCACGCCGTGACGGCCTCGCGCAGCTCGACGTCACTCGCCATTCGCGCCGCGAACGCCACGTCTGAGAGACCGACCTCGAACCGCGCCAGCAGCTCCTTGAGCGTGCGCAGGCGCTGGAGCTGAGCGGCGCCGTACAGGCGATACCCGGACGCCGAGCGCGCCGGCGCCAACAGCCCCGCCTGCTCGACGTAGCGCAGCATCCGCGGCGACCAGCCGGTCGTCGTTGCAGCCTCGTTGATGGTCAGCATCTCCATCCACCGCAAACCCTACCACGATCGTGTCAAGGTTGTGGGACGGTGCGTCTCGGCCAGCGGCCGCCTACGTGTCGGCGAGCGCCTGCTTGAGCAGCTCCAACGACGCGATCGTGGCCGGATCGATGCCCGTCAGGATCGCCAGGTACACGGACACCAGGTCGCCCAGCGCCACCAGGGACACGAGCCGCTCGATCCGCGTCTCCCCCACCGTTGCGAGCCGATGCGTCTCGACGCCCTGGGCGGCGATCTGCTCGTCGGTCAGCTCGATGCGCGATCGCACGCGCGGATGCAGATCGGAGTCGTCGAGGAACACGACGCTGAACCGGCCGAGCCCGGGCGCGCCCTCCCAGCCGACCAGCTCGTTGTGGTCGAGCTCGGGAAGCACGTTGTAGAAGCACGGCAGCTTGGCGTTCTCGTTGATCTGCGTCTTCCAGCGGTACGCGATCGGGGCCGTGAGGTCCGCGCCCGCAATCACGGGGATCGTGTCCTGTAGGGACCGCGCGAGGCCCTTGGCGAGCGAGTCCTCCGCCGCATCCGGTCCCCATTGCGCGACGAGTTCGGTTGCGTGCGCGGCGGCGACGTCGATCTCGGTGTGAAGCGGCTCGCTGACCCCGACGAGCGCGGCCACCTCGAGCGCCACCACGAGCGTGTAGCCGACCGTGGCGCGCGGCTGGTAGCCGCCCGGAAGCGGCACCACCGGCACGCCGTCGGCCCGCGCGGCGTCGGCCAGCCGACCACCGGTCGTGCACACGATCCGGTGCGCGCCGAGCACGCCGGCGGCCTCGTAGGCGGCCAGGGTCTCCTCCGTCTGGCCCGAGTAGCTGCAGCACAGCACGGTCGTGTCGGGCGTCGTCCACGGCGGCAGCGTGTAGTCGCGGACGCCGACGATCGGGCGCATCGCGCGATCCCCGAGCGCCGCGATCGCGAGTGCGCCGCCGATCCCCGAGCCACCCATGCCCGCGATCACCAGCCCGGCGGGCGAATCGTGCGGCGTCAGGTTGGCGGACTCAAAGCGCCACAGCGCGTCGCGCAGGTGCTCGGGAAAATCGAGCACATCGGCCAGCTGCCCGGTTGGGTCCAGCCGGGCGATCGCGTCGCGGGTCAGCTCGCGCGGGCCCTCACCACCGGCGATGCTCAAAACGACACTGCTCCCTCGGGCAGTTCCACTCCCGGGAAGATACGCATGCCGGCGGTTAGGACGTTGCCAGGACCCACTTTGACGTTCTCACCCAGGACGACCCCGTGATCGATCCGGCAGTGCTCGCCGACGATCACGCCAGGGCCCAGGATCGCGTCGCTGACCCGTGCGCCCGCACCGATCTGGCAGCCGTCGAGCAGGACCGAGCCGTCGATGTGGACGCCGGACTCGAGCCTCACGCCCTCGCCGAGCACCGTTCGTCCGCCGATCGTCGCGTCCGCCGCGACGTGGCAGTCGGGCCCGATCACCGCCGGCGGGTGAACCGTGCCGGCCACCGCGTCGCCGTTGCCCTCGTGCAGCGTGCCCCCCGCCTGCGCCAGCTGCCGGCCGACCGTGGTGCTGACGTCGCCGCCGAGGATGTCGAAGGTGGCCTGCAGATAACGCTCCGGCGTCCCGAGGTCAAGCCAATATCCGGACGATTCGTGGCCGTAGAGCCCGTTTTCGACAAGTTCCGGGAACACGTCGCGCTCGATCGAGAACTTAGTCCCGGCGGAAGGCAGCGAGTCGAGCACCTCACGTTCGATCACGTACGCGCCGGCGCTGATCAGATTCGAGTCGATCTCGTCCGGGCTCGGCTTCTCGACGAACTCGGTCACGCCGCCCCGATCGTTGCGCCTGACGAGGCCGTATGGCGACGGGTCCTCGACGCCGATCAGCCCCAGCGTCACGCGCGCACCCGTACGCTCGTGCTGCGCCAGCTGCGCGGTCAGGTCGAGGTCGGTGATGACGTCGCCGTTGAGCATCAGGAAGCGGTCGTTCAGAAGGCCCTCGGCGAGCTTGAGCGCGCCGCCGGTCCCCAGCGGACGGGGTTCCTCCACGTAGTGGAGCCTGACCCCGACTGACGATCCGTCTCCGAGCACATCGCGCACTCCGTCCGCCATGAAGCCGCACGAGAGGATCACCTCGTCGACGCCGTGGCCGCGCAGCCAGTCGAGCATATAGGAGATCAGCGGCCGCCCGACGAGCGGCACAACCGGCTTGGGAATCGTCGACGTGAGCGGACGGAGGCGGGTCCCCTCGCCGCCGGCGAGGATCAGCGCCTGCATGTGTTCACCACCGCGCGTTCACCGCCCGATCCCCTCGTAAACAAAGCCTGCGTCGGTGACGGCTCCGCCGTCGATGAAGTTTCTCCCGTCGATCACCAACCGTCCTGCCATCCGCTCGCCGACCTCGTCCCAGTCGAGCTCGCCGAATTCGGGCCACTCGGTCACCAAGACGCAGGCATCGGCACCCTCGAGTGACTCCAGCGCCGATGACGCGAAATGCACGCCGGTCATCAGCCTGCGGGCCCCCTCCTCGGCGATCGGGTCATACGCGCGGACCACGGCTCCGGCGGCCTGCAGGCGCGCGGCGAGCACCAGCGACGACGCTTCGCGCATGTCGTCGGTCTGCGCCTTGAACGCCAGCCCGAGCAGCGTGATGCACTTGCCGACCAGCGAGCCGAGGTGCTTCTCGAGCTTGCCGACCACACGCCGCTTCTGCAGTTCGTTGACCTCGATCACGGCGGTCAGCAGCTGAAAGTGATAGCCGGAATTGCCGGCGAGCTGCTTCAGCGCGGACACATCCTTGGGAAAGCAGGACCCGCCGAAGCCGATCCCCGGCCGCAGGAAATGGCTGCCGATCCGCCGATCGAGCCCCATCCCGCGCGCGACCTCGGCCACATCGGCGCCCGTCTCCTCGCATACGTTCGCGATCTCGTTGATGAAAGAGATCTTGGTCGCCAGAAACGCGTTCGCCGCCAGCTTGACCATCTCTGCGCTGGCCACGTCGGTCCGCACCAGAGGCGCGTCGAGCGGCTCATAGAGCTTGACCACCATGTCGCCGGCCCAGTTACCGTCATCGCCGACCACGACTCGATCCGGCGCCCGGAAGTCTTCGAGCGCCGAGCCCTCCTTGAGGAACTCCGGGCACGAGACATACGCGAACCCGCCCTTGCCCTGGGCCACCAGCACGCGCCGGATCGCGGCGCCGGTGCCGACCGGGACGGTGGACTTCATTACCAGCGCGTGGTGGTCCGAGGCGGGCATCTCGGCGACGACCGCGTTGACCGCCGACAGGTCGGCATCACCGGAATAGGTCGGTGGCGTGCCGACCGCGACGAACAGCAGCCGGGCGTGCTCGAGCGCCGGCGCGAGCTCGGTCGAGAAGTGCAGGCGGTCTCGGTTTCGGGCCACCGACTCGGCCAGCCCCGGCTCGAACATCGGGATCTCGCCACGCTGGAGGCCCGCGACCTTGTCGGCGTCCACGTCGACACACCAGACGTCGCTGCCGAGCTCGGCGAACCCGACCGCCGTCACGAGCCCGACGTAGCCGGTGCCGATCACCGCGATCGGTTCGGGCCTCGCCCCGGCGTTCATATTCGTGTCTCGTTCATCGAGCGCCGGAGCCTAATACACGTCGGCGAACCCGACCGCCGTCACGAGCCCGACGTAGCCGGTGCCGATCACCGCGATTGGTTCGGGCCTCGCGCCGCCGTTCATATACGTGTCCCGCTCATCGAGCGCCGGAGCCTAGTACACGCGCCTGCACGTTCTGGCTCGCGGACGGTCAGCGCGGCGCGCGGCTGATGCGCTAAGGCGCGCGCGTCAGCGAGGCCGCGATCGCGACCATCTGCGGGTTCGAGAGATTCGTCGTCAACGTGTTCGAGATCCAGTACACGCCCTGCGGCGTGTGCCAGGCAACGTTGGTCAGGCTCCCCCCCTGCGCGTACAGGAACAGCTTTCGCCCGCCGACGACCTTGGTCCCGCTCGGGCTGCCGAGGATCGGCGGGTGCTGCCAGGTGGTCCCCTGCACGCCGTAGTACTCGCCGAGCCCGGAGTTGAGCACCAGCGTCATCCGATACGCCGGCTCCAGATGGCCCTCCTGATTCCGTATCTGGTAGGCGCGCGGGTAGGAGCCCGCATAGGCCGTCTCCGGCTCGGCGCCGTCATCGCAGTTCGCGCTCGCGGTCGTGCAGTACCCCGATCCGAACGCCGACGTGATCAGGCGCGGGTAGTAGACCGGCATGTGAGCGGAGTGGAGCGCGGCGGCCTGGGCCTTGCCGTCGGTCGTGTCGGCGATCAAGCCGGGTGGGGTCCCCTTCGCGTGGTGGGCACGGTGCCCGAAGGTCGGATGCTTGGGCGGCGGCGCCGTATGGGTCGCGCGCATGAAGTCGCGGAACGCCCCTTGCTCGGCCGCGGTGCTGGTCGGGGCGACGTAGCACGGCACACCTCCGACGCCGGTCGTGTCACACGGCAGGAACTGGGCCGGGAACTTGATCTGCTTGATCGTGTGGCCCGCTGAATTGAGAACCAGGTCGAACAGGTTGATCAGCCCGTCGACCGTGTGCAGGTCATGGTCGGTCTGCGCGTTCTGTCCGAAGATCCGCAGCAGCTTGTCGCGGTTGGCGAACAGGTTGTCGACGCCGTACTGGTCCTTGGCCCAGCGAATGAAGTCCTGCTGGCGCGCGTTGCGGACGAGGTCGGAGTCCGTGTGACGGAAACGGACGAACTCGAGCGCGAGCGTTCCGCAGAGCTTCTGGTAGCCGGGCTGGATGTTGATGCTCGAGAAATCATTCGGCCCCGGCGCGCTGACGTTGTAGTAGCGGTGATCTACGTCGGTGTAGACGCAGCCGATCGCATCGACCATTTCCCTGAAGCCCTTGAAGTTGACGTCGACGATGTGGTTGACGTGCAGGCCCGGGAACACCTGCTGTCGCAGCACCTTGACGAGCAGGTTGGTGCCGCCTACCGAGTAGGCCTCGTTGATCTTCGCGCTGCCGACGCCCGGGATGTTGACCTCGAGGTCGCGCGGGACCGAGAGCACGTTGATCGTCTGCGAGCTCGCGTTCAGGCGCACGAGCAGCATCGTGTCGGTGTTCGCCGACTTGTATGGCTCCCCCGCGCGGTGGTCTGAGCCGACGATCAGGATCGTCTGCGGCTGCCCGGGGGCCGGAAGCGTGACGTTCGCGTGCGCAAGCGGGGGGGTGAGCGAGATGTCGTTCGTGAACTGCTTGAACTGCAGCAGGCCGGCCACCGCCGTCGTCGCCGCGGCGCCACCGATCACGATCACCGCGGCGAAAAAGAAGCGCCACAGGGCGCCGCCGCGCGAACGGGGCATGAACCTCATGCCAGCCCACCCTCGATCGCTGTCAGCCCGCCCGGCGCGTCGTCCGCCAGCCGGCGAGGTAGGGCGCGGACGAAGTCGCCGAGCGCGCGGCGATAGCGTCCCAGCGAGACGATCGACACCCACTCGTCGGGGCCGTGATGGCCGGCACCGGAGGGACCGAACTCGACCGCCGGAATCCCGACCTCGACGAACGAGGCGACATCCGATGCTCCGTCACGGCCGACGCTGAGCGTCTCCATATCGGGCAGCGTTCGCGACAGCGCCTCGCGCAGCGCCCGGACGTAGGGATCTGACGGGGACACTGTAACCGGCGGATGAATGAAGGTCCGTTCGACGTCGATCTCGGCAATCGTACGCACCTGGGCGAGGATCTCCCCCGGGTCCTGGCCGGGCAGGTATCGCACGTCAACCGCCATCGCGCAGCGATCGGGCACCTTGTTGAGCGCGTCACCCCCCTCGATCCGGCCGAGGTTGATCGACGGCCGATCGAACATCTCCGACGACTCGCGCGAGAACGGCAGTGACTCGATCGCGCGGAACACGTCGATCGCCTTGAGCACGGCGTTGTCGCCCAGCCACGGGGTGGAACTGTGGGCAGCGCGGCCGTGGACGACGATCCGCATCACCAGCACGCCCTTCGCCTGGACGCCGATGTGCATGTCGGTCGGTTCCCCGGTGATCGCAAAATCGCCCCCGAGACCGGCGGCGACGATCGCGTCCGTCGATCGTTCGTCGATCTCCTCGGACTCCTCGTCGGGGACGCAGATGAGCCGAACCCGGACCTGGGCCTGGTCTTCGACGTCCTTCAGCGCGCACATCATCGCGGCCAGGCCGCCCTTCATGTCATACGCGCCCCGGCCGATCAGGCGATCGCCCTCGATCCGCGCAGCGAACTGCTCCGGGAATCCCGGGACGACGTCGAGATGGCCGTGGAACACGATGCAGGGAGCGTCGCGATCGCGCGGTCCAACCTCGGCCACCAGGACCGGAAGGCCGTTGTGGTCGTGATCGTGCACCTCTATGTCGCGGGATTCGAGCCAACCCTTGACGAATCCTGCGGCTGCGACGAGATCGTCGGACTGCGAAGTGTCGTAGCCGATCAGCCGCTCGGCGAGGATCCGCTCGTCAACCATGCGCTGGAAACGTTAGGAGCCGCACCTGACGCCTCGATAAGACGCGACCGCCACCGACGCCGGCACTCAGGCGCCCTCGGCGACCTTGATGAACGTCTCCCAACGGAGTTTGTCGCGCTCCGCGAGCCGTCGGCGCTCGGTGTCCTCGCCGGCCTGCTCGAGCGCGTGCTCGGCCTCCTGCAACCGCGCGCGGAGCTCCTCGACATCGAGCGCCCCCGGTTCGTGAGCCTCCTCGACGAGCAGCAGAGCGTGGTTGCCGATCACCTGCAGATACCCCTCGGCCTGCGCGAAACGGACGATGTCGTCGTCGGACCGGTACAGCCGCAGCTCGGTCGGGTCCAGCATCGCCAGCAGCGGCGCGTGGTGGGCGAGCACGCCGATCGAGCCGACCACGGTCTTGGTCGAGACCATCTCGATCTCGTCGGCGAACACCTGGCCCTCGGGGGTGAGGACCTCGACCGGGAACTTGCTGTGCGCCACCGCCTACTCGCCGCTTTCGCTGCTGGAAGCCGATTCACCGTTCGAAGCAGATTCGCCGTTCGAAGCTGACTCGTCGTTAGAAGCTGACTCGTCGTTGGAAGCTGCCTCCTCGGCGGAGCCCGAGTCGCCGCCCGACCCCTCGCCCTGGCTTGCCGCATCGGCCACGACCTGGTCAATCGTCCCCTTGAGGAAGAACGCGCGCTCGGGCAGATCGTCGTGCTTGCCCTCGAGGATCTCCTTGAAGCCGCGGATCGACTCGGCGACCGGGACGTACACGCCCGGGACGCCGGTGAACTGCTCGGCGACGTTGAACGGCTGGGAGAGGAAGCGCTCCATCTTGCGGGCGCGGTTGACCGTCACCTTGTCCTCGTCGGAGAGCTCGTCGATCCCGAGGATCGCGATGATGTCCTGCAGCTCCTTGTAACGCTGCAGTACCTCCTTGACCTGGTTGGCGACCGCAAAGTGCTCGTCGCCGAGGATCTCGGCCTTGAGGATCGTCGAGGTCGAGTCCAGCGGATCGACCGCCGGGTAGATGCCCTTCTCAGCGATTGACCGCGACAGCGTCGTCGTCGCGTTGAGGTGCGCGAAGGCGGACGCCGGCGCCGGGTCGGTCAAGTCGTCGGCCGGTACGTAGATCGCCTGGATCGAGGTCACCGAGCCGTTGCGGGTCGAGGTGATCCGCTCCTGCAGCTGGCCCATCTCGGATTCGAGCGTCGGCTGGTAGCCGACCTGGGAGGGCATCCGCCCGAGCAGCGCCGAGACCTCAGAGCCGGCCTGGACGAAGCGGAAGATGTTGTCGATGAACAGCAGCACGTCCTGGCCCTCGTGATCGCGGAAGTACTCCGCCATCGTCAGGCCCGACAGGGCGACCCGCATACGCGCGCCGGGCGGCTCGTTCATCTGCCCGAAGACGAGCATCGTCTTCTCGAGCGTGCCGGACTCCTTCATCTCGAGCCACAGGTCGTTGCCCTCCCGCGAGCGCTCGCCGACGCCGCAGAAGGCCGACAGGCCGCCGTGCTCCTGGGCGAGGTTGTGGATCAGCTCCTGGATGATCACGGTCTTGCCGACACCCGCGCCGCCGAACAGGCCCACCTTGCCGCCCCGGGCATAGGGCGCGAGCAGGTCGATCACCTTGATCCCGGTCTCGAACAGCTCGGTCGTTGGAGCCAGCGCCTCGACCGACGGCGCCTCGCGGTGGATCGGCCAGCGCTCGGTGTCCTTGGGGACCGGCTCACCGTAGTCGATCGGCTCCCCGAGCAGGTTGAAGATCCGCCCCAGCGTCGCGGGACCGACCGGAACCGTGATCGGGCCGCCGGTGTCGATCACCTCGGCGCCGCGGGAGAGCCCGTCGGTCGTGTCCATCGCGACCGCGCGCACGCGATCATCGCCGAGATGCTGCTGGACCTCGCAGACGAGCACGCTCTCCTCGCCGGCGGCGATGTCCTCGTCCTCCTCGGCGCGCGCCGCCTCCGGACGCTTGACCGTGATCGCGTGATAGATCTCGGGCAGCTTGTCGGGGAACACCGCCTCGATCACGACTCCCTGGATCTCCTCGATCGTGCCGGTGTTCTGCTTGGTCTCGGGTGGCTGAGTCTCTTCGGTGGTGACAGACATTGATTCTCCTGTTCAGGGCTAGCCGAGTCCTTCGGCGCCGGCGACGACTTCCAAAATCTCCTGGGTGATCTCGGCCTGGCGGGCGCGGTTCATCTCCAGCGTGTAATCCTCGATCAGCGAGCTCGCGTTCTCCGATGCGTTGCGCATCGCGGTCATCCGCGCTCCGTGCTCGGACGCGGTCGATTCAAGCAGTGCCCGGTAGATCGAGATCTCGACGTAGTCGGGCACCAGGCGCTTGAGGATCTCCTCCGGGTCGGGCTCGTACTCGACCGTGATCCGGGGCCGCTCGCCACCGCGGTCCTCGCCCTCGTCTTCCTCGCCCTCGGTGAGCACGCTCGCGCGCTGCAGCGGCAGCAGCGTCTCGCGCCGGATCACCTGGCTCAGAGGCGAGATGTAGCCGTTGTAGAAGATCTCGACCTGATCGATGTCACCGTCGACGTACGCCGCCATCGCTGACTCGGCGATCCGCCGGGCGTCGGCGTACGCCGGCCGGTCCGAGAAGCCGATGAAGCTCTGCACCACGTCGAGGCCGCGGAACGCCAGCGACGACGCCGGCCTGCGGCCCGAGGCGTAGTAGGACACCGTCCGCCCCTCGGCCATGTGTTCGCGGCCCGCGGCGACGCCGGCGCGCACCGCGTTTGAGTTGAATGCCCCGGCCAGGCCTCGGTCACCGGCGACGACCAGCAGCCCGACTTTGGCGATCTGCTCGTGCTCGGTCAGGATCGGCAGCCGTGGCACGTTCCCCGCGGCGCGGGCGGCGTCGCGCGTCATCCGCCGGATCGCATCAGCGTACGGTCGTAGCGCCTCGATCCGCTGCTCGGCACGGCGCAGCCGCGCGGCGGCGACCATCTCCATCGCGCGGGTGATCTTCTGGATGTTCTTAACCGAATCGATGCGGTTGCGAACGTCTCGCTGAGTGAGCGCCACTGCGCCGCCTATGCCTCGCCATCGCTGTCGTCAGCACCGTCGGTGTCCCCGCCGCCGGAGCCCTCGCTGGAGCCTGATTGGTCGCTCGAGTCCGTGCTCGCGCTCGGGCCCGAGTCCGTCGGCTCGTGCCGGGGGGGCGGCTCGTCGCCGTCCTCGAGTGGCAGCCCCTCCTCGTCGAGGTCATAGCCGAAGTCCTCCGCGTACTGCGCGACGAACTTGTCGAGCTCGGCCTGCGTCTCGTCGCTCCAGTCGCCACCGGCGATCTTCTTCAGCAGCTCGGGCTCGTTGCCGCGCACCGCGTCGGACAGGTCGGTCAAGAACTTGGTCACCCGGTCGACATTGATCCGGTCGACGTAACCGTTGGTCGCCGCGAAGATCTGCACCACCTGCTCCTCGACGGGCATCGGGTGGCGCTCGGCCTGGTTGAGCGTCGTCACCAACCGCTCGCCGCGAGCCAGCGCGCTCTTGGTGTCGGCGTCGAGGTCAGAGCCGAACTGGGAGAACGCCTCGAGGTCGCGGTACTGCGAGAGATCGAGCTTGAGCCGTCCGGCGACCCGACGCATCGGCCTGCTCTGGGCGTTGCCGCCGACCCGGGAGACCGAGATGCCGACGTTGATCGCCGGCCGCACGCCCGAGTAGAACAGCTTCGGCTCGAGGAAGATCTGGCCGTCGGTGATCGAGATCACGTTTGTAGGGATGTAGGCCGACACGTCGCCGGCCTGCGTCTCGATCACCGGCAGTGCCGTCAGCGAGCCGCCGCCGAGGTCGTCATTGAGCTTGACCGCGCGCTCGAGCAGCCGCGAGTGCAGGTAGAACACGTCGCCCGGATATGCCTCACGGCCAGGCGGGCGGCGCAGCAGCAGTGACATCTGCCGGTAGGCGTACGCGTGCTTGGTCAGGTCATCGTAGATCGCGAGCGCGGCCTTGCCGTTGTAGAGGAAGTACTCGCCCATCGCGCAGCCCGCGTACGGCGCCAGGAACTTGATCGGCGCCGACTCGTCGGCGGCTGCCATCACGATGATCGTGTTCTCGAGTGCGCCGGCCTCCTCGAGGATGTTGGCCAGCTGCACGACGGCCGCCTTGCGCTGACCGATCGCGACGTAGACGCAGATCAGGTCGCGATCCTTGTTGTTGATGATCGTGTCGATCCCGATCGAGGTCTTGCCGGTCTGGCGGTCGCCGATGATCAGCTCGCGCTGACCGCGGCCGATCGGGATCATCGAGTCGATGGCCTTCAGGCCGGTGAGCATCGGCTCGACCACCGGCTGGCGCTGGACGACGCCGGGCGCCTTGTGCTCGGCTGGGCGCGTCTCGGTCGTGTTCACCTCGCCCTTGCCGTCGAGCGGGTTGCCGAGCGGGTCGACGATCCGGCCCAGCAGCGCCTCGCCGACCGGGATATCGAGCAGTCGTCCGGTCCGCTTGACGGTATCTCCCTCGGAGATGTGCTCCCACTCGCCGAACAGCACCACGCCGACGTTGTCGGACTCGAGGTTCAGGGCCAATCCGGTCACGTCATGCGGGAGCTCGAGCATCTCGAACGACATGCAGTTGTCCAATCCGTGGACGCGGCAGATTCCGTCGGCGACCGAGAGGACGGTGCCCACTTCGGTCAGGTCCGCCTGCGAGCTGTCAAGGCCCTCGATCCGGTCTCGCAGGATCGAGGTGATCTCATCGGGCTTGATCTGCATCTGTTCGTTTCTCCCCTTGGCGCGGCGCCTACGCCTGCGCGACTTGCTTTCGAAGTTGTTCTAGTCGGTTTCGGATCGAGGCATCGAGGATCAGGTTGCCGACCCGTAGGACGATCCCGCCGAGGATGTCGGGGTCGACCTCGCTCGACAGCTCGATCTTGCGGTCGACCTGCTCGCCGATCCGATCCCCGATGCTCTTGACGGTGTCGGGGTCGAGCTCGACCGCGCTGACGATCTGGACCGGCAACAGTTTCCGGGCCTCGTCCCAGAGCGCCGTGAACTCGGTCTGGATCCGGAAGATCGCGGGCATCCGGTGGCGCTCGATCAGGGCTTGCAGGAAGTTCTCGAACTCCGGATTGGCCCCCTCGACCGCCCGCTTGAGGCCCTCCTTCTTTTCCACGACCGAGAAGTAAGGCGAGAAGAAGAAGGTCATCATGTCGCGGCTGCCGTGCATCGCGTCGGCGAACGTGTCGAGCGACTCGTGGATCTCGTCCAGCGAGTCGTGCGCGTTCGCGACCTCGAACAGGGCCCGCGCGTACACCTGGGCGATCTCCTCCACTTATCGCTGTCCTTCAGACGCCCCGAGCGTCGAGAAGTCGAGCTCTGACATCGCGTCGTCGATCAGGCGCCGCTGGTCGTCCTCGGTGAGCGTCTTGCGCGTCACCTTTTCGGTCGCCATCACCGTGAGGTCGGCGACCTCCCGGCGGATGTCCTGGATCGCGCGCCGGGTCTCGGCCTCGATGTCGCGCCGCGTCTGCTCCATCGCCTGCTCGTGCTTGGCCCTCGCCTCCTCCGAGGCCTCGCGCGCGTGCACCTCGGCCGTCTGCCGGGCGCGGGTGACGATCTCGTCTGCCTGGCCACGGGCCTCCTTGAGCCGCTCGCGGTAGTCCTCGAGCAGCTGCTCGGCTTCCTGGCGCGTCTTCTCGGCAGCATCGATCGACTCGTCGATCCTTCGAGCCCGCGAGTCAAGCGCGTCACGCAGTCGGGGATAGACGGCCTTACTTAGGATGTAGAGCGAGATCGCGAACACGACCAGGGTCCAGATCATCAGCCCCACGTTGGGGGTGATCAGGAACGAGCCGCTGGAGGCGATCGGGAGAACTGGCATGGCGGCCTAGAGGAAGAAGGCGATGAACCCGCCCACGAGGCCGTAGAAGAACGTCGCCTCGGTGAGTGCGAATCCCAGCCACTGGATCGAGGTGATCTCGTCTCGCATCTCCGGCTGGCGGGTGACCGACTCGATCACGCTGCCGAACAGAAACCCGATGCCGGCGCCCGCGCCCGCGGCACCGCCTCCGGCGCCGACGCCGAGTGCGATCGCGCGGCCGGCCTTCGTGACGTCGCCGGTCACCGCGAGACTGAGTAGTGGGTGCAACAGTGAGAACAACATGACTCGATAGCTCCTTACAGGTGACTAGTGGCTGGAGACCGCGCCACCGAGATAGATGGCAGTCAGGATCGCAAAGATGAACGCCTGCAGGCCGGCGATCAGGACGGCCTCGAACAGGAAGATGGCGACGCCGAGCGGCAGCAGCGCCCACGACACGACCGTCTGCCCGACGAGGACGCCGAGCTCACCGCCCATGAAGGCGATCAGCAAATGGCCGGCGAGCAGGTTGGCCCAGAGCCGGACGGTCAGGGAGATCAGACGCAGGAAGATCGAGAGGACCTCGATCACCGCGATCAGCGGCAACAGGCCCTTACCGATCCCCGCGGGGATCAGGCTCTTGAAGTAACCGCCGAGCCCGTGGTACTTGATCCCCTCGTAGTTGAACAGCACGAACACGCTGAGCGCGAGGATCAGCGGGAAGGCGACATTGGTATCCACCGCGTACAGCTGGAACGACGGCAGATGCGCGCCGAACAGCGTGAACTTGTCACTCGTGTTGACCGGCAGCGGTATGTAACCGATCAGGTTCGTGACAAGGATGAACACGAACAGGGTCGCGATGAAAGGGAAATACTTCTTCTCCAGCTTGCGGCTCATGTTGTCGGTCGCCAAGCCGCGGGTCAGGCTGTAGAACCACTCGACTACGACCTGGAGGCGACCGGGCCGCTCCTGGAGGTGATCAGCCGCGTAGACCATGATCCCGATCGTCAGCGTCACCGTGATCAGCAGGTACAGGACGCCCTTGTTGAAGGCGACCGGGCCGAGGCTGAACCACGTGTCGAGCTTGAACTCGTTCGTCGGCGAGAACGTGCCGCTCGCGACGTCGGGCGCCTTGTGCGCCGTGACCCCGTAGATGATCGCGAAGAAGACGATCCCCAACAGCCAGATGGCGAGGACCGAGTAACCGATCTTCTTGCCCGTGCTCAGCGACTCCAGCCGGCTCATCGCGGCGCGCTCCGGTTGCCCGGGGGCCCGCTCGCGACCCTGATCAGAAATGCGACCGAGTAGGCCCCGAAGATCACCAGCGCTGCCGCCAAGCCGTCCGGACGGCTGCCGGCGACACCGGCGATCACGATCGCCCCGGCCAGCAGCCAGATGCGTCCGAAGCCCTCGAACAGGTTGAACGCGAGCTCTCGGCGAGGATCGCTCATACCGGCCGTCCAGCGCTTGTCGGTTTCAGCGAGGATCCGCTGCGCGATCCAGGCGACGCCACCGATCGCACAACCGAGCGCGGGAGCGCCCAGCGCGACCGCCACGGGCGCGCCGATCACGACGAGCGCGACGTCCAAGTAACGAATGAGAATGCGCAGTCTGATCATCCGACGCTGTCCGGCGCCGACGGCGGCGCCTACCGCCAACGCCGCCTCTCCGGGCTACCCGGCAGCTGCAAACGATCGGCACAGAGAAGGGCGCAGGCGATCTCGATGGGTGCAGAAAAGCTAATCAAGTCCTGGAATTGGTAGCGGTGCTACAGGGACGGGCGGGCAATCGTACCCAATGCACTCGGAGGGCTAAGCGCCCCCTAAAGGGCCACGATTAGCGCGCCTCAAATATAGCGGGTCCAGCGGAAGTTTGTAACACGCTTGTAACACTGCCGGGTCACCGGGGAGGAGGCTCGGATCGGCGCCTTGCAGCCGCTACGTGCGCGCGCCGCCAGTGCTCAGGAGCGCGCCTGCGAGTAGGTGCTCCCTGGTTGCCGGGCCGCCGTCCGCGGAGCGTCCGCGGGGACCTCGTGGACGCTCGGCGCCCGGGCCGGCAGCAGCTGGGCGAGCGCCAGCGCGGCGATCGGGAAGAAGACGAGCAGCTCGAACACGGAACGCAGCCCGTGGTTATCGGCGAGGATGCCGAGCAGCGGCGCGCCGATGCCGCCGAGCCCGATCGAGAGGCCGATCGTGACGCCCGAGGCGACGCCGATCCGGCCCGGCAGGTATTCCTGGCCCATCACGATCGTGATCGCGAAGGTGGCGATCGTGACCGCGCCGGCGAGCGCGGCGATGACGATCGCCAGCGCCGGTCCGGAGAGCAGGAAGCCGACGATCAGGGGCGGCAGCGCGAGCATCGAGCCCCGCAGCACCGCGCGGCGGCCGAAGCGGTCGGCGAGCGGGCCGCCGATCAGCGTGCCAACCGCCCCCCCGATCAGCATCGCGGTCAGCGCCAGGCTGGCGAGCGCCTTGCTCGTGTGCAGGTCATGCACGAAGTACAGCGGCACGAACGAGACGAAGCCGAAGTAGACGAACGACCGCAGCGCGATCACGCCGCCGAGGATGATGAACGGGCGCCACGCGTCGTGGGCGTCGGATCGCTGCACCCGGCCGCCCTCCAGATCGACGCGGAAGCGCCGCAGGCGCGGCAGCTCATGGATCAGCACGCCGGCCATCAGCCAGGTCGGAATCAGCAGGAACAGCGTGCCGTGCAGGCCGAACACGATCACCAACGGCGTCACCAGCACCGGGCCGAGCGCGAAGCCGATGTTGCCGCCGACGCTGAACAGGCTCATCCCACTGGAGCGCCGTGAGCCCGAGACATAGTTGGCAAACCGCGAGCCCTCGGGGTGAAACGAAGCCACGCCGATGCCGCCGAGCAGCACCGCGGCGAACGTGAGCGGGTAGCTCGGCGCAACCCCGACCAGCGCGATCCCGAGCCCACCGAGCGCGGGCCCAAGCGGCATCAGCCACGGCAGCGAGCGCCGATCCGAGATATGCCCGAAGACCGGCTGGATCACCGAGCTGGCGATGGTCATCGCGAGGATCAGCGCCGAGGCGCTCGCGTAGTTGAGGTGGTCGCGAGTGATCAGGAACGGCAGCAGCGCCGGGACCGCACCCTGGCCGATGTCGGTGAACATGTGCCCGGCGGACAGCACCGCCATCGCGCGCCGGTCAACGCCGGCCCGCTGCGGTTGAGGTGGGCGCGCGCGCGTCTGCGGCGTCGCGACAGCGCTCATTACGAGTTTTCGCGGATTCGCCGCTTGACCAGCTTCTGCTTGTCCTCGAGCTCGGCGGCGAGCTCGGTCAACTCCTTGAGGCGTCCGCGGACGAGGTCGAGCTGAGTCCCGATGTGATGCAGCGAGCTCTCGAGGATCCGTCGCCGCTCGTCGGGTGACTCGCTCTCCTGATACTCGCGGCGCAGATCGGCGCGCGCGCTCTCGGCCTCGAGCAGTTGCGAGAGCTGCTCGAGCGACAGGCCGAGCAGGTCACGCAGCCTCAGGATCTCCTTGACGCGATTCACGTCGGCCTGCGTGTAGAACCGATGTTTGCCCTGCGCGCGCGCGGATCCCCCCTCGAGCAGGCCGATCTCCTCGTAGTAGCGGATCGTCCGCGGCGTGGTGCCGGTCAGCTCGGCGAGCTCCCCGATGCGCAGCGTCCGCTCGGCGGTAACGCTCACGCGCCCGCTCCGGTTCGCCGGGGCGTAGCGCTCATGCGCCCGCCCCCTGCGGCTCGACTACGGTTGCCGTCCTGACCTCCTTCGGGCGGGCGGCCGAGACCGCCGCGCCGACGAGCGAAACCGCGGTCAGACACCACAGCGCCGTGTGCATGTTGGAGATGAACGGTGTCAGCTGGGCCGTGGAGATGTGGTTCGCAAGGCCCGAGAAGACCGCGAACAGGACGTGCGTGGGAACGGCGGACGTGATGATCGCGAGCACGAACGCGATCGAGATCACGGCGCCGGTGTTCTGCACCAGAACCCGCGCGCCCGCCGCGATCCCGCGCCGGTGCGGCGCGACCGTGCCCATCATCGCGGCGGTGTTGGGCGAGTTGAACATGCCCGAGCCGATCCCGACGATGAACATGTAGGTGCACGGCCAGATGTAGCTCGTGTCGCGCTCCAGCGTCGTCATCAGCGCCAGCCCGAGGGCGGTCACCAGCATCCCCAGGACGGCCAGCGTCCGCGACCCACGACGGTCTGCCCAGATCCCGGCCAGCGGCGAGGAGATCAGCATCCCGACCGCCAGCGGCGCCAGCTTGACGCCCGCCAGCAGCGGCGAGTCGCCCTGCACGCCCTGGAAGTAGAAGACGAACACGAACAGCAGCGCGAAGCGCGCCAGACCGTTGCAGAACGCGGCGCCGGCGGCGGTCGAGAAGAGCCGGTTGCGGAAGATCGAGAGGTCGAGCATCGGCGCCTTCACGTGGCGCTCGACCAGGACGAAGACCGGGAGGAAGATCGCCGACAGGGCGAGGCTGCCGATCACCAGCGGCGAGTCCCAGCCCGAGATCCCGCCTCGCGAGATCCCGTACACGAGGCCGGTCAGGCCGATCAGGAAGGTGATCGTGCCGAGCGCATCAAACGAGCGGTCCTCGGAGCGCCCGGTGACCTCGTGCAGGACCATCCACGCCCACAGCGAGCCCGCGAGCCCGAACGGGACGTTGAACCAGAACACCCAGTGCCAGCTGAGCAGGACCAGCGCGCCGCCGAGCACCGGGCCGATCACGAGGCCGACGGCGGCGACCATCGTGTTGGTGCCCATCGCCAGGCCGAGCTGCTCGCGCGGGAATGCGTCGGTGACGATCGCGGCCGAGTTGGCGAACAGGAACGCGCCGCCGATGCCCTGGACGATCCGCCACAGGATCAGCTCGGTGCCGCTCGACGCGAACCCCGCCCCGAGCGAAGCGGCCGCGAACACGAGAAAGCCGGCAACGTAGGCCTTCTTGCGCCCGAACTGGTCCGACAGCCGCCCCGCGCTCAGCACCAATACGGTCGACGCGATCATGTAGACGAGGATCACCCAGACGAGCTCGAGCAGGCTCGTGTGCAGGCTGCGCTCGAGATCGGGAAGGGCGATGATCAGCGTGCCCGAGTTGATCGTCGCGAGCAGCATGCCCAGCGACGTACACGACAGCGCCCACCACTTGTACGAGTCGTGGTCAGCGTGAACGCCTATCCGGCGTTTGGCGGGGGAAGCTTGAAGGACCGACGTAACGACCACCTCTTCAGTACTCTGGCGAAATCTGATTCTTACGTAAACGTCAGAATAGCAGACCGCCCGTCGAGTTCTCGGTCGGGTCGGGCCGCTACTCGAACCAGGCCACGGTCGCCAGGATCACGAATGCCGCGATCAGCGCCGACCCCTCGAACGGGGTCGCCTCCCCGTCGCCGGTGATCTGCCAGACGATGATCGCCGTCCCGAGCAGCGCGCCGATGTAGACCGGCGCGAACGCGAACGTCAGCGTCGTCGCGGTCAACAGTGACGCGAGCACGAGCACCGGCAACAGGAACGCCGCCACCTGGCCGATCGAGTTCTTGACCACCGAGATCGCCAACTCGGCCTGCCCGCGCGCCGCGAGCACGACCCCGACCGCGTGCTCGACGGCGTTGCCCGCGGTGGCCACGATCACCAGTCCGGCGAACGCCTGCGAGATCCCGAGCGTGTGGATCGACGGCTCGAGCGAATGCACGAACCAGTCGGACACGAACGCCGAGGCGACCCCGGCGACGACGAGCAACGTGAGGGCGACCGCCAGGGGCATCCGCGCGCTGCCCCCGCCTTCGCCGCGCGCCCGGCCGCTCTTCAGAAACTGGCGGACCCAGAAGCCGTACACGGCGAGGATCGCGACCGCGCTGACGATCGAGATCGTCTTGATGTGGTGGCTGGCCGAGTCGTGGGCCGAGTCCGCGAGTCCGACCAGCAGCACGATGAAGCTCGTGATCATCAACAGCGTCGCGGTGTCGTTCGGCAGGCGCGGCGCGAAGCGCATCACGTGGTCGGGCGCTCGCCAGGCGCCCGCGACGAGCACCAATCCGAGCACGAGCAGCGCGTTGACCAGGATCGAGCCGAGGATCGCTGTCTGGGCGACCACCAGCTGACCGGCGTTCAGCGCGAAGATGACGACGAAGAACTCGGGCAGGTTGCCGAGCGTCGCCTGCAGCAAGCCGGTCGCCGACGGCCCGAACCGCTGTCCGACCTGCTCGGTCGCGACCGACACGATCCACGCCGCGCCCGCGAGCGCGACGCCCGCGATGATGAACGCGAGTACGTGCCCAAAGCCGCTCGTGTAGCGCGCGATCGCAGCCAGGATCGTCACCGCCGCGACGATGACCAGCCCGATCCGTTCGACACGTGAGAGCCCGAGCAGCGGCCGCTACCCGCCCGTCATGACGGTGTCATCGTCGGAGTAGGCCGGCGCGCAGCAGCACAGAAGCACCAGTTTCTGGCTCCCGGGGTTCCACAGCTTGTGCTTGATCCCCGGCGCGATCACGACGCAGTCCCCGGCTCGAACCGGCGCCTCCTCCTCCCCCAGGCGCATCGTGCCCTCGCCCGCGGTGAAGTAGTAGAGCTCCTCGGCGCGCGGGTGGTAGTGCTCGGCGGTCTCGCCGCCCGGCGCCACCGTCGCCTCCGCCAGGCTCTGGTTGCGTGCCGCTGTCCAGGACGGCCCGGCGAGCTCGCGGATCGAGCTGCCGTCGGCCGTGATGAACGATTCGAGCTGCTCCAGGTTGGCTTTCTCCATCGTCTGACTATTTCACGCTCTCGAACTCGCCCGTCTCGATGTCGCGCTCGACCGCGGCCTCGATCTCGTGCTCGCTCGTGTCCGGATCGGACTGCCGCAGCTCGATCGTCCGCTGACGCTTGAACTTGAAGATCTCGAGCACGTAGACGAGGTACACGCTGGCCGCCAGGCAGACGATCGCGTAGACGACCAGGAACGCGATCCACCCGGCCTTGCTGCGCTCGTGGTGAGAGATCAGCCGCAGCGCGACGGCGAGGCCGGCCATCAGCGAGGTCCACACGTACAGGTACGCGACCGTCTTGCGCTGCGAGAAGCCGATCGCCGCCATCCGATGGTGGAAGTGGTTGGCGTCGGCCGACCACGGCGCGCGTCTGTACTTGAGCCGTTTGGCGATCACGAATCCCGTGTCGAGGAAGGGGATCGCGAGGATCGCCAGCGGCACCACCAACGCGACCAACGCGTTGGTCTTCAGCGACCCGACGACGGCCGTGACGCCGAGCAGGTACCCGAGCAGGTTGGCGCCCGCGTCGCCCATGAACACCGACGCCGGGTGGTAGTTGTGAAATAGAAAGCCGAGCGCCGCTCCGGCGGTCAGCGCGGCCAGGATGGCGGCGCCGTCGACGCCGAGGTCGAAGGCGATGATCGCGAACGCGATGCCGTCGATCGTGCAGACGCCCGCCGCGAGCCCGTCGACCCCGTCTGAGAAGTTGACCACGTTCATCATCCCGACCAGCCAGATGACGGTCAGCGACACCGCCCTCGTTGGGGAACTGCAGCGCGCCGCATGAACGGGATCGTGATCCCGGTCACCACGGCTCCCGCCTCGACCGCGATCACCGCCGCGACGATCTGTCCGATCAGCTTGACCCCCGGCCGCAGCGGGCGAACGTCGTCGATCGCGCCGACGAGCGTGATCAGGCAGGCGCCGGCGATCACGCCCCACATATGGACGGTGCCGCCGGAACCGCGCTTCCCGTGCGCGACGTGCGCCAGGTTGACCGTGACTCGGCAGCCAGATCGCGGACGCCACCAGCACCCCGGCGAGGATCGCGAGCCCGCCGAGCAGCGGCGTCTCGCGCAGCGCCAGCCCGCGTTCGCGCGGCACGTCGACCGCGCCCACCCGCCGCGCCAGCCGCGCCGCGAGCGGCGTCAGCGCCGCCGCTATCGCCAGCGCGACCAGGAACGAGAGCACCGCGTCGAGCTGCATCTCTGCGAAGCATGCCAGCAGTGCCCGATTGCAGGTTCAAGGGACGGATTCGGGCGCGTTCAGCGCCTGCGCGATCCGTGCCACGATCACGAACGGCTCGCGCTCCACCTGGCGCCACGTGACCCGGATCACCCGGTATCCCGCCGCCGTCAGCGTCTGGTCCTTCTCCCGGTCGTGCTCGAACGCCGCCCGGTGACCGTGGAAGCGATACCCATCGACCTCCAGCACGAGCCGCTGCGCCCGCCACAGGAAGTCAACCTCGTACCCGAGCAGCGGCACGTTGGTCTCGGGGAGCGGCAGCCGCGCGCGCTTGAGCAACCGCAACGTGCGTCGCTCCCCTTCCGAGCGCGTCATGCCGGGGCCGGTCTCCCGCAGCGCCGCGCGGACGCAGCGCGCACCCCGGACCTCGTCGGCGCGCGGCTCAGCGCCTGCTCGATCTCGCGTTCGGTCACGAGCGCGAGCACGTGCGCTTCGGCCGAGCGCGCCGGTCGAGGACCCCGCTGGCGCGTCCCGACGCGAGGTCGATCAGCGTCCGCGCGGGCGCGGTGACTGGGAGCCCGTCGCGGATACCGGACGTCGCGGCGGTCGATCTCGTCGACCCGATACGTCGTGACCCCCTCGTGCGAGCGTGCGTCGCGCCCGACGATCGTCACGTGGACGCTGGCCGTCGGGCGCCGGTACCAGGCCCCAGATCCGCGGCCGCCGACCGGTGGCTGAGGACGGCGTCGCGCCCGAAGCGACAGCAGCGACCGCGAGCTCGAGCGCCAGCGGCTCGAGCGCCGGCCGTCCGACGGCGAACACACGCGGCAGCACGGGGTGCAGCGACCCGCGTTCTGACAAGGCGGGTGGCCCTGGTCTCGGCCAAGCCCCGCCGCACGTAGCTGCGCGCGAGGTGGACGAGCCCGCGCTGTGCTGCCGCCGCGTTCCCGATCGCCCGCTCCCCCGTCCCCTCCACCTGCAAATCGTGGAAAATCTGGACCGGCCGCGCGGATCCTCCACGAACTGCTCCGCTGGCGGGACGTACGTGGAAGATCCGACGAGCGGCGACGGATTTTCCACGGAATGCGCGGGGGTCGACGGCGCGCCACACGCCCCAGGATGGGCCACGAGACACGCTCCCCGCCCCTCGTGGCGCCGTTTTCACGCGCCCGTTGCACTCTTGGCGCGAGGCGGCACAGATCCCGCGCGAAGCGTTACAGCCAGCGGCCAGCCGCGCCCCTCAGACCGTGGCGGCAGCCGTGAGTCCCGCGTACAGCGGGTAGCGGTCGGCGACCGCGGTCACGCGCTCGCTGAGCTCGCCCTGGCGCTGCTCGAACGGCGCGCCCGGGTTGAGCGCGGCGGCGATGACCTGGCCGACCTCGACGAAGTCTTCGACCTGCAGGCCGCGGGTGGCGAGCGCCGGTGAGCCGATCCGCAGGCCCGACGAGACGGCCGGCGGCCGCGGGTCGAACGGGACCGCGTTGCGGTTGACCGTGATCCCGATCGAGTGCAGGCGGTCCTCGGCCTGCTTGCCGTCGAGCTCTGACTCGCGCAGGTCGCACAGCACCAGGTGCACGTCGGTGCCGCCGGTCAGGACCGAGACGCCGCCGCCCGCGCCGAGCAGCTGCTCGCCGACCGCCCGCGCGCCGGCCAGCGTCCGCTCCATCCGCTCGCGAAACGCATCGGTGCCCGCGATCCGCAGCGCCACCGCCTTGCCGGCGATGATGTGCTCGAGCGGTCCGCCCTGCTGGCCGGGGAAGACGGCCGAGTTGATCTTCTTGGCGAGCTCTTCCTTGCAGAGGATCATCCCGCCGCGGCCGCCGCCGATCGTCTTGTGGATCGTGGTCGTGACCACGTCGGCGATCGGCACCGGTGACGGGTGCAGCCCGGTCGCCACCAGGCCCGCGAAGTGGGCCATGTCGACGACCAGGTAGGCGCCGACCGAGTCGGCGATCTCCCGGAAGCGGGGGAAGTCGAGCTGGCGCGGGTAGGCGGACCAGCCGGCGACGATCATCTTCGGCCGGTGCTGCTCGGCGAGGCTCTGCACCTCGTCCATGTCGATCACGCTCGTCTCGCGATCGACGTGGTAGGCGACGATCTGGTAGAGCCGCCCGGAGACGTTGATCGGCATCCCGTGCGTCAGGTGGCCTCCGTGGGAGAGCTCGAGGCCCATCAGCGTGTCACCGGGCGTCAGCAGCGCGTGGTAGACGGCGGCGTTCGCCTGTGCGCCCGCGTGCGGCTGGACGTTGGCGTGCTCGGCGCCGAACAGCGCCTTGGCACGGTCGATCGCGAGCTGCTCGGCGATGTCCACGTACTCGCAGCCGCCGTAGTAGCGCTTGCCGGGATACCCCTCGGCGTACTTGTTGGTCAGCACCGACCCCTGGCACTCGAGCACCGAGAGCGGGACGAAGTTCTCCGAGGCGATCATCTCGAGCGTCCGCTGCTGGCGCTCGAGCTCGAGCGCCAGCACCTCGGCGATCTCGGGATCGACTTCGGCGAGCGGTCGGTTGAAGAAGTCCGGCGGCAGGTTGGCGCTCACGTGGCCGCCCATGGTAGCGGCGTGCCCGGCACTCGGGCCGGGCGCGTCGGGCACTCGGGCCGGGCGCGTCGGGCACTCGGGCCGCGACGAGCTGCGGCGAGCTCAGCCCGCGCTGCGCCGCGCGAGCACGACCGCGATGTCGTGGTCGACGAACGTCGCCCGCGCGTCGAACCCCGCCTCGCCCAGCCACTGCAGCTGGTCGGCGAGCGTGCTCGGGTTGTCATAGCCGGGCGTCAACGTGAGCGTCGCGTGGCCGGGATCCTCGGCCACGATCACATCGGCGAGCACGAACCGCCCCCCGGGCTCGAGCACCGCGTGGATGCGCTCGAACAGGTCACGCTTCTCGTCGGCGAGCAGGTGGTGGACGCAGAGCGCGCTCGCTACCAGATCGAACGGGCCGTCCGGGAGGCGATCCTGCAGGCGCGCGACCTGCAGCGTCGTTTGGCCTGCGGGTAGCCGCGAGCGTGCGACCGACAGCATCCCGGTGCTCTCGTCGATCCCGACGAGCTTCGCCTCGGGATGGCGCTCCAGGAGCCGCACAGCCGTTTCGCCCGTCCCCGTCCCGAGCTCGAGCATGCGGCGGGCGCCGCTGCCCGAGACCGCCACGAGCTCATCCTGGAGCTGGTCATACACCGGGATGTCCTCGCGGATCATCTCCATGTAGCCGGCCGGGTCGAAGTGAAACTGGCCGGCCAGCGCCGCCTGCACCACCGACGTGCTGACCGCTCCCTCGCGCACGATGCTCCAGCCACGGTCGCGCTCGTAGCTGCGCAGATCGATCACCGTCGACGCGGTTCCCGGTAGCTCGCCGCCGTCGATCACCATGTCCGCCGCGCGCCTGATCGAGTCCGGGACGTCGTCGAGACGGCGCGCCTCGGGCCCATCGGCAACGTTCGCGCTCGACTGCAGCACCGGCCAGCGAACTCCCTCAAAGCCGTCGAGCACCGGGATCCGAAGGCCGAGCGTTCCCGGGTCATCGCCGCACGCGAGTGGATACCGGCCAGCGGGGTTTGACAGCAGCAGCGTCACCCCGCCCGGCAGCAGCCGCGACAGCGCGACGCGCGTGTCAGGCCCGAGTTCGGGCAGCGCCTCGAGCGCGATTTCAAGGTCGAAGAACATCACCGCCGACGGCTTGTCGCGACGCCGGCGCTTGAGCGCGTACAGCCGGTCGACCGCGACCGGGTTGGTCGGGTCACAAGCCAGCCCGTAGACGGTGTCGGCGGGGAAGACCGCCACGCCGCCGACCGACATGCAGCGCTCGAACGCCTCCGGATCGGGCGCGCTCAGCAAGATCCGACGACCACCCGCTCGCGCCCAGCGAGATCGCGCCGCGCCTCGACTAACGGGTAGCCGGCGTCCCGCACCAGCCGACATACCGCGGCCGCCTGCTCGGGCCCGATCTCGAGCGCGAGCAACGCCGGCCGAGGGGTGCGCGCCGCAACCGCGCTCACGAGGCGCCGCACCGCGTCGAGCCCGTCAATCCCCGCGAATAGAGCTCCGGGCGGCTCGTAGCGAGCGATCTCGGGAGCGAGCGAAGCACCGCGCGGCACGTAGGGAAGGTTGGCCAGCACCGCATCGAAGGCGCCCTCGCCGAGCAGATCGGCGACGGCGAACTCGACCGGCAATCCAAGTCGGACGGCGTTGTCGCGGGCGACCGCAATCGCGTCCGGATCGATGTCGAAGCCCACGACCACCAGGTCCGGCCGCTCGTCGGCGAGCGCGAGCGCGATCGCGCCGCTGCCGGTCCCGACGTCGCCGACGCGCGCCCCGGAGGGCAGCTCGAGCCCGACCTCGACCAGCAGCTCGCTCTCGGGCCGGGGAATCAGGACGCGCGAATCGACCGCCAGCGTAATCCGGCGAAACTCCCGGCGCCCGAGGATGTAGGCGACCGGCTCGCGCGCGGCGCGGCGAGCCAACAGGACCTCGTAGCGCGAGCGGGGGCCGTCTGCCAGCGGTTCGTCGTGGTCGAGCACGAGGCGCTCGCGTCCGACTCCGAGCGCCTGCGCCAGGAGCAGCTCGGCGTCGAGGCGCGGGGTATCGCACCCGGCGGCCGCCAGCAGGTCTCGCCCGTGCGCCACCGCCGCCGCGACCGAGGTCCCGCCGGCCAGCAGCGCCTCACCCACTCCCCTTCTCCTCCAGACGCCGGCGCTTCTCGTCATCCTGGAGCGCGTCGGTCAGCTCGTCGAGCTCTCCCATCAGGATCGCGTCAAGATTGTGGACGAGCAGATTGATCCGGTGGTCCTTGACCCGCCGCTCGCCGTAGTTGTAGGTCCTGATCTTCTCGGCGCGCTCACCGGTGCCGACCTGGGCCGCCCGGCTGGCGTCGATCGACGCCCGCTGCTCGGCGAGCGCCCGCTCGTAGAGCCGCGCACGGAGTACTCGCATCGCGCGCTCGCGGTTCTGAAGCTGCGATTTCTCGTCCTGCATCGAGACCACGATGCCCGACGGCTTGTGCGTGATCCGGACGGCCGAGTCGGTCGTGTTGACCGACTGGCCCCCGGGGCCAGAGCTGCGGTAGACGTCGATCTGCAGGTCGTTGGGATCGATCTCGACCTCGACCTCGTCAGCTTCCGGCAGCACGGCGACGGTCGCCGTAGAGGTGTGGATGCGCCCCTGGGACTCGGTCTCGGGAACGCGCTGGACCCGGTGCGTCCCGCCCTCGAACTTGAACACCGAATAGGCGCCGTCGCCTTTGATCGAGAAGGTGAAGTCGCCGTCGCCGATCGAGAGCGGCTCGACCTTGAACCCGCGGCGCTCGGCGTAGCGGGTCAGCATCCGGTACAGGTCACCGGCCCACAGTGCCGCTTCGTCGCCGCCCGTGCCGGGCCGGATCTCGACGATCACGTTCTTGTCGTCGTTGGGATCGCGCTCGACCATCGCGAGGCGGATCTCCTCTTCGAGCTCGATCATCCGGGCGGCCGAGGACTCGGCCATCGCCCGCAGCTCGGGGTCGTCACCGTCTTCGGAGATCAGCTCGCGTGCGCCCTCGAGATCGTCCGCCGCACGGCGGTACTCGGCGGCGAGGCGCGCGGCCGGTTCGAGCTCGCGGTAGGCGCGGCTGGAGGCCGCGAATCGTTCGCGGTCGCCTATCACTTCGGGGTCCGAGAGCTCGCTCTCGAGCTCGCCGAAGCGGCTCTGAATACGGGCGACGAGGTCGTCAATCATCCAAGCGAGTGTAGGAGCCACCCGCGGATCTCCGCGACCCGCGGTGGCTCGCTACACCGGCACGTCGACCTGCTACACCGCCTCGTCGGCCTCAGCCGGCGAGCCGGCAGGACCCGCGGACGGGTCAGTCGTCTTTGTGGATCACCTCTTGGACCTTGTCGGCCGCCTGGCCGACCTTGTCCTTGGCGTTCCCCGCGGCGCGGTCAACCTTGCCTTCGCGCTTGAGCTTCTCGTTCCCGCTCAAGTCCCCCGCCGCCTCTTTGGCGTGGCCCTTTGCCTTATCGAACTTGCCGTCATCAGCCATCACAAGCCTCCTCGTTTGTTACTGGAGGCCTACCCGCTATCGGCGCGGGCCATGTGTCAGCGCGACGACTCGATCAGGCGACGACTTCGACGCCGAGCATGTCCTCGGCGGTCGCCTCGCCGGGACGCTCGACCTCGAGGACCGACTGCAGGGACGCGATCGAGACCGCGAGCTGGTCGAGGTCGGGCTCGCGCGTCGTGAGCCGCTGAAGTTGAAGGCCGGGGTACATGATCGCCTGGACCCAGGGCCGGGCGCGGTTGCGGCCCGCCCACTTGATGACCTCGAACGAGAGTCCCGCGATCAGCGGCACGCCAAGGATCCGCGTCAGCACGAGGATCCACCAGGCCGGCAGGCCGACGGGCGCGAACACGAAGATCGCCATGATCATCACGACGAGCAGGAAGCTCGTCCCGCAGCGCGGGTGAAGGCGCGAGTAGAGCTTCGCCCGCGCCGGCGTCAGGTCATCCTCGGCCTCGTAGCACGAGATCACCTTGTGCTCGGCGCCGTGGTATTCGAACACGCGCCGCAGGTCAGGGATTCTTGACAGCAGGACCAGATAGCCGAGGAAGATCGCCGTCCGCACCACGCCCTCGACGAGCCAGAACAGCAGCGACGAGCCGAGCTGACCCTTGATCAGGCTCGTGAGCCCCACGGGTACGACGAAGAACAGGCCGATCGCGAACACCACCGAGACGAGCACGGTGCCGAACCAAGCGCCACCGGAGATCTCCTGCTCCTCCTCGGGAAGTTGCGCGCTGGCGGAGATGCTGAGCGCGCGTAGGCCGATCCCGAGTGACTCGACCAGCGCCACCACGCCGCGAATCACCGGCAGGCGGTACACCCAGTGGCGCTTGATTCGCGAGGTCAGCTCAAAGCGCTTGACCGCGATCGGCCCGACCGGCTCGGTCCCGGCATCGCCCTGGGCGCCACCGGGCGCGGGCTCGCGCACGGCGACAGCCCAATGCCGGACGCCGCGCATCATCACTCCCTCAAGCACCGCCTGACCGCCAAGCGGCGCGTCACGGACGGCGGTCAGACGTGGATCGCCGTCCGCGCTCATCTACGGTCGAGTGGTCTCAGCTTGCCGCCGCGCGGGCGTTGCGCCGGCCCTTCGCCACCCGGCGCTGGAAGCGCTCGACTCGTCCACCGGTGTCGACCAGCTTCTGGCGACCGGTGTAGAAGGGGTGACAGGCCGAGCAGATCTCGACGTGGATCTCAGATTGCGTCGAGCGAGTGGTGAACTCGTTGCCGCACGTGCAGCGCACGTGAGCTTCTGTGTACTCGGGGTGAATTTCAGTTTTCATCGCAAGACCAAGTCTAGCGGGGCGGCGCCGGTTCTCAGCGCCTCGATCGCGCGCGTGCAACCTGCCCGGTGGACGCCGGACACACGGCGGTCATCGAGTTGTTGGCGCGGTTGAGGTCATCGACCTCCATCGTCGAATCGGCCGTGACCGTGGGTGCATCTGCGGCCGTGCACAAGGGGCCGACAAACCGTTCGGTGATGCTGTGGTGGGCCCTCAATTTGGGGACGGTGCGGGTCTTGGTCCCGCTGCCGCTGGCCGGCGCGAACAGGACCTGGAACGGCCCGGCGGAGGAGTTGCCCGCGTTGGAGATCAGCGCCTTGTAGACGTCCGCGCCGGGGTTGTTGGGGGCCGGCGTCACGGCGATCGACTCGACCGCGAGGTCGGGGCGCAGCTCGCGCTGCTGGCATCGCGGACTGAGGCGGACCGCCGTGCCGAGCGTGTGGCCGCCGGCGCCGATCCAGCGGAACGTGACCCGAAAGCGGTACGTCGCCGGGGCGGCGAGGTTGACGACCGACTTCTGCAGCTTCCACACGTCGCCGGGCAGCTGCCCAAGGGTCGGGTTCTTGGGCGTGATCCAGACGCCCAGGTCACCCGAGCTGACGACCTTCGGCGGGCTCCCGTCGTTTGACGACATCAGCAGGTCGAAGCGCATCGCCATGTGCTTGGTGCCCGTCAGGGGTCGCATGATCGCGGTGACGGCGGCCGACCGGTCGCCGGGGTCGAGCGCGCGATGGCAGTCGAACGCGCGCAGCTGGATGCGTGGCTGGGCACCGACGCTGGTGGCCGCGCCGACGAGCAGCGCGGACAGAGCGAGCGCCACCGCCCCTGCGATGAGACGCTTCATCACATTCCTTAAACAGCTGACGGCGGCAGAAGTTGCCGCACAACGTCGAGACTATGTGATCTGGTACAGCGGACCCTCGCCACCCTCAGGCGGAGTCAGCCGTCCACCTTTGGCGGTGATCGCGCCGCACTGCACACAGTTGGTGTAGTTGACGGTCACGTCGACCGGGCCGCTCTCGGGAGCGTCCTCGGGAATCTCGTAGACCCCGGCGGGGCACATGTATCGCCACGTCTCGGCGATCTCGCGCGGCACCTCGCGGTGCACGCGGATGTGGTTGGGGGCGTCGTCGCGGGTCGCGTTGCCGGTGATGTAGACCGACGACAGCTTGTCGAACGTGTACTTGTTGTCGGGCTTCGGGTAGCCGGCGCGCGTGTCACCGACGAACATCGGCTCGGCATCGTCGCGGTGCCACGCCTCCCGTCCCGGCGGCACCTTGCCCTTGGACATGATCGACGGCCCGGCCAGCAGGCTGCCGACGAGGAAGCCCCGCTGGAACGCCTGGCGGGTGTTGCGCACCTGGTAGAGCTCCTTGCCGATCGACGACTCGTCGACCGCGCGCTCGTAGTTGGTCAGCGACTCGCCGTTCTTGAGCGATCGATAGATCGCCTCGGCCGCGAGCATCCCTGACTTGATGGAGTGGTGCACGCCCTTGAGCGCCGCCGTGTCGACCATGCCGCCCGCGTCACCGACCAGGACCGCCCCCGGCATCGACAGCTTCGGCATCGACCAGTAGCCGCCGCCCGGGAGCGCCTTGGCGCCCCACGCGACGCGCTCGCCGCCCTCGAGGATCCCCTTGACCAGCGGGTGGAGCTTGAACTGCTGGAGCAGGTCATGGGCCGAGGTGGTGGCATCGCGGTAGTTGAGATCGACGACGAGCCCGATCGAGACCAGATCCTCACCGGTCGTCTCGTCCTTCATCGGATACAGCCAGGTGCCGCCGAGCTGGCCGTACTTGCGCCCCACCTTCATCGGCCACGGCTGGGTGAACGTGTGGATCAGACGGTCCAGCGGCTTGGGGACCTTCCAGACCTCCTTGACGCCGAGCTCCCAGACCTGCGGCTCGCGCGCCTCGCCGAGCCCGAACTCCTTGATCGCCGCGCCGGTGAGATGGCCCCAGCAGCCCTCCGCGAGCACCGTCGCCTGGGCCTTGATGTCGGTGCCGGGCTCGAAGTTGCGCAGCGGCTCGCCGTCTTTGCCGCGGCCCTTGTCGCCCGAGCGGACGCCGACCACGCGTCCATCCTCGACGATCAGCTGGGTGGCCGACGTCTCGGTGAGGATGTAGGCACCGGCGTCCTCGGCCTGCTGCTGCTGGTAGCGGGCCATGGCCGAGACCGAGATCACCTCGTTGCCGTGGTTCTTGAAGTTGGGAACCATCGGGATCGGAACGCGGACCTTGGTCTTCGAGCTGGTCAGCACGTAGACGGCCTCCCTGGTCACCTCGCCGAAGGCGAAGCGGTGCTCGCGCCACTGCTCGCGGGTCATGTCCGGGAACAGCTCCTGCAGCGGCCCCGGGCGCATCACCGCGCCCGACAGGTTGTGACCGCCACAGGTCTTGGCCTTCTCGATCACCGCGACCGGCACTTCGCCGAGCCGCTCGAGCATTGCCTCGTCGTCGGCGAGCAGCTGCAGCAGGCGGTTGGCGCAGGCCAGACCGGCCGTGCCGCCGCCGACGATCGCGACGCCGACCTCGATCCGCTCGTCCTCGGAGTCGAGCTCGTGCTTGATGAACTCCTTGACGGAGTCCACCGGAGGCGGGAACTCGCTGGGAGCGTGGTGACCGTTGCGGGAGCTCACTGACCCTTCTTGGCCTTTATCGCCTCGGTCAGCTTGGGCATGATCTTGTTCAGATCCCCGACGATCCCGAGGTCGGAGAACTCGAAGATCGGCGCGTTCGCGTCCTTGTTGATCGCGACGATGTTCTCCGAGGACTGCATCCCGACCTTGTGCTGGATCGCGCCCGAGATCCCGGCCGCGAAGTACAGCTTCGGCGACACGGTCTTCCCGGTCTGACCGATCTGGGCCGCGTACGGATACCAGCCGGCATCGACGACCGCACGCGTCGCGGCCACCGCGGCGGTGGAACCGAACGCCTGCGCCAGTGCCTCGGCGAGCTCGAAGCCCTCGGCCTTGCCGAGCCCCCGGCCGCCGGCGACGAGGATGTCGGCGCCCTCGATGTCGACGTCGGCTCCGCGCTGCTCGCCGCGCTGAACCATCGTCGCCTTCGTCGACCAGGGCGAGTAGTCGACGTCGATGTCGATCACCTCGGCCGAGCCGCTGCCGCCCTCGGCGATCTCGAACGCGTTGATGCGCCCGATGATGATCCCGAGGTCGCCCTTGTACTGCGAGACCGAGATCTGCGAGTCCTGCAGGATCGGCCGCTCGGCCACCAGCTTGCCGTCGCGTGCCTTGACGGCGGTCACCTCCATCGTGACGCCTGCCTGCTTGCGGGCCGCGAGCCCGGCGCCGATCTCGAAGCCCAGCAGGCCGCCGCCGAACAGCGCGTAGCCGTGGCCGTGCTCGTCGATCACCTTCGCCATCGCGTCTACGACCGGTTGTGCGAGCCCTTCGGGGCCCTTGGCGCGAAACACCTTCGTGGCACCGTAGGCGCCGAGCGACTGGCACAGCTCGTCGGTCAGATCGTCGCCGCCGACGACGACCGCGTGGCATTCGCCGCCGATCTCGGCAGCCCGCGCCGAGCCCTCGGACACGGCGCCGAGCGAGTTCTTGTTGAACGCGCCCTGGTAGTTGAGGACGTAGGTCAGAACGTCAGCCATTGCTAGATCAGCTTCCTTTCATCCAACCAGGCGACGATCTTGTCGACCGTCTCGTTGGTGTCCTCGTCCTCGATGATCTGGCCGGCCGCCTTGGCGGGCGGATCGTGAAATTCCCCGCACTGCACGCGGGAGCCATCTTCGCCCACGAACGCCGGATCGATGCCGACATCGCCCACCGTGACTGCGTCGAGCTGCTTCTTCTTGGCGCCCATGATCGCCTTCAGCGATGGGTAGCGGGGCTCGTTGATCGCGTCACCCACCGAGATCACGGCCGGGAGCTCGACGGCGACGGTGTCATAGCCGTACTCGGCCTGACGCTCGCAGCGCAGGGTGCCGCCCTCGAGGTCCATCTTGATCACCTGCGTCAGTGACGGCATCTTCAGGTGGTCGGCGACGACCGCGCCGATCGTGTAGCACTCGCCGTCGTCCGACTGCTGCCCGAGCAGCACCAGGTCGGGCGACTCGCCCTCGAGCGCCTTCGACAACGCGTAGCCCGTCGCGGCGACGTCCGAGCCGGCCAGCGCATCGTCGGAGAGGTGGATCGAGCGGTCGGCGCCGAGCGATACGGCCTTGTGCAGCGCGCGCACCGCCGTGTCGGGCCCCATCGTCACGGCGACGATCTCGTCGACCTCGGCAGCGCCGCCCTCGCGGATCTGCATCGCGGCCTCGATCGCGTGCGTGTCGTAGGGGTTGAGGTTCCGCTCCCCGGAGCGGTCCATGCGCCCCGTCGCGGGGTTGATCCGCTTCTCGACGGCGGCGTCCGGAACCTCTTTGACCAGGACGCAAATCTTCAAGTGTGGCCTCCTATCGGGTGTCCTGCGCGGGGCGTCCGGCCCCGCTGACTGGGCTTCTACCACTCATTTGGCAGCAAATCATACCCTGTTGACTGACGAGTCAATCGGTCGGGCTGGCGACCGGAACGCTGGCGTACCGGCATGCGTCGGGCATGGCGCACGAGCATGCCGCCGGAACATTGACGCGCCGGCATGCGCTTCGGGCGGCTGACGGCGGCGGTGCTGCACGCCCATCGTCCTCAGGCCCGGACGGCGCCGCGAATGAAGTCGATCGCCTGCTGGGTCGGCGCCCCGGGCGTGAACACCTCCGCGACGCCGAGAGCCTTGAGCTCCTCGATGTCGTCGGCGGGGATCGTCCCCCCTACGGTGACAACCACGTCGTCGACGTCCTGCTCGGCGAGCAGGTCCATGATTCTCGGGACGAGCGTCATATGGGCGCCGGACAGGATCGAGAGGCCGACGGCGTCCGCGTCCTCCTGGATCACGGTCTCGACGATCTGCTCGGGCGTCTGGTGCAGCCCGGTGTAGATCACCTCCATGCCGGCGTCGCGCAGCGCCCTGGCGATGATCTTCGCACCGCGGTCATGCCCGTCCAGCCCAGGCTTGGCGACGACGACACGGATCTTCTTCTCTGAGGAGGACATCGGTTAGAGCGCCGCTGTCACTCCGGCCAACGGCGGGCGCCGGAATTGTAGTCCCGGCGCCCTGCAGGCCGTCTTGTGCGATCGTCGGGTCGCGCCTACTTGACCACGATCGTCATCTTCATGAACGGATGGATCGTGCAGAACAGGTGGTACGTACCGGGCCTGCTGAAGATGTGGTTGAAGGAGCCCTTGACCTGTGTCTTGGAGTGGAACTTCGAGGGGCCGCTCTTGACCGTGACGTTGTGGCGCAGGACCCCGGCCCACTGCCAGGTCACCTTCGTCCCCTTTGAGATCTTCAGCGTCTTGGGGGTGAACAGGTCGTCTTTGACCTTCACTGTCTTGCCGGAGGCACCGAACGCCGACACCGCGGAGAACGCGAGCAGCGCCGTAGTAAGGGCAAGCAGCACGACGACGCGCCGCTCGCGCAGGATTCGCTTGAGCATCGGCCGCAGTCTAGGACGACCACGGCCACCCCTGCGCCAGTTACGAACGCTGGCCACGCGATCGGGTCCGGCCGACAAGGGCCACGCTTCCGGCGCCGCCCGCCGCGGCGGCAACGCCGACGACGGCCGCCATCCGCAGCCTGCGCCGCAGGCGGTCGAAGCGCAGGATCTGCCAGCCCTCGTGGCGCGCGATCCGCGCCAGCCTGGCGTCCGGGTTGACCGCGACGGGGTGACCCACGGCGCGGAGCATCGGCAGATCGGACTCGGAATCGGAGTAGGCGTAGGACTGAGCGAGATCGATCCCTTCGGCGGCCGCGAGCTCCTCGATCGCCCGCGCCTTGCCCGCTCCATAGATGAACAGGCCGGCCGGTCTACCGGTGTAGACGCCGTCGACGATTTCGGAGATCTCCGAGCCGAGCGCGCCGTCGAACGCCATCACCCGGGCGAGGATGTCGGCCAGCTCCTGCGAGGCGGCCGTGACGATATACGAGCGGCGCCCGGCGTCCTGGTGCTCGTGGGCGAGCGCGAGCATCTTCGGGTAGACGCGCGGCAGGATGCCGGCCAGCACGTCGACGCCGAGGCGCTCGAGCTCGGTCACGCGCGTGCCCTGCAGCGAGGCAGCGATCCGCTCGCGGAGCGCAAGTGAGTCCTCGTCGCTGGCGCCGCGCAACCGGAAGCGGACATTCGCGGCGGCGTCAGACAGCAGCTGGCGACGGCCGAGCAGCTTGGCCCGGTAGGCGGCACGCGCGAACTGGAACGCCGACGAGCCCTCGATCAGCGTCTTGTCGAGGTCAAAGAACGCGGCGGCCGGCGGCCCGTCACCCGCCATTGACCTCGACGATCACCGCGTCGCCCTGCCCGCCGCCGGAGCAGATCGCGGCGCAGCCCAGCCCGCCGCCGCGGCGACGCAGCTCGTAGACGAGCGTGCCGAGGATCCGGGCGCCCGAGGCGCCGATCGGATGTCCGAGCGCGACCGCGCCGCCGTTGACGTTGACCTTGTCCTCGTCGATGCCGAGCATCCGCATCGAGTTGAGCGTCACCGACGCGAACGCCTCGTTGATCTCCCACAGGTCGATCTGGTCCGCCGACAGCCCGGCCTTGTCGAGCGCCTTCAGGGCCGCGTTCGCGGGCGTGCGAGCCAGGTAGGCGAAGTCGTCGGCGACGGCGGCCTGGGCGATGATCGTCGCCAGCGCGCGCTTGCCGTTGGCCTTGGCCCACTCGTCGCTGGAGACCACCAGGGCACCACCGCCGTCGTTGACCCCGGGCGAATTGCCGGCCGTGTGCGAGCCGTCCTTGAGGAAGATCGGGGGCAGTTTGGCGAGCGTCTCGAGACTCGTCTCGCGGCGCGGCGCCTCGTCGATCTCGACCACCGTGTCGCCCTTGCGGCCCTTGATCGTGACCGGCACGATCTCCTCGGGCAGCCGCCCCTCGTCCGTCGCCCTGATCGCCAGCTCGTGCGAGCGCAGCGCCCAGCGGTCCATATCGGCGCGCGTCATCTCGAGCTCGGCGGCGACCTCGCTCGCCTCCTGGGCCATGTGCTTGCCGGAGAACGGGTTCGTCAGGCCGTCACTGATCATCTCGTCGATCGCCTTGCCGTCGCCCATCCGGAAGCCGAACCGCGCCTCCTTGAGCAGGTACGGCGCCTTCGACATCGATTCCATGCCGCCGCCGACGCCGACCTCGAGGTCGCCGGCGCGGATCGCCTGGTCGAGCAGCCCGGTGGCGCGGATCCCCGACGCGCAGACCTTGTTGATCGTCTCCGACGAGATCTCCTTCGGGATCCCGGCCTTGACCTGTGCCTGGCGCGACGGGATCTGGCCCTGGCCGGCCTGGAGCACCTGACCCATGATCACGTGCTGCACGTCACCGGGGTCGACGTCAGCCCGTTCGAGCGCGGCGCGGATCGCGGTCGCACCGAGCTCGGTGGCGTCTACCGAGGCGAGTCCGCCGCCGAGCTTGCCGATCGGCGTGCGGGCTGCCGAGAGGATCACTGTCTTGGGCATCGTCGCTCCTAGGGGGTCGCAGGCGGGCTTTCAATCCTACGTCGTACCCGCGTATTGCTCCTTTGCACCGTTGATAAGGTCTCGCGCCGTGAATGTCCAAGCGAGCACCGATGGTCCGCTCGCCACCGGGGCGGACACGATCGCCATTGGCGTATTCGAGGACGAGGGCGTCGCTCACGACCTGCCCGGGGGTGAGCTCGAGGCGCTGCTGGACTCCGGCGAGGGCGGCCGCGCCTTCAAGCGCTTGGCTCTGACGCACCACGATGGACGACGGGTGATCCTGATCGGGCTCGGTGCGCGGTCGGAGTTCACCGCCGAGCGTGCGCGCGAGGCGGCCGGGGTCGCCCAGAAGCGCGCCCGCCAGTGCCGCGCCACGACGCTGTGCTGGGAGATCCCCCATCACGTCGGCGACGAGATCGTCGAGGGCGTCGTGACCGGGACGGTGCTGGCCGACTACAGGTTCACGCGCTACAAGCCCGCCCCGGCCGAGGAACAGCGACTCGAGCGCCTGATCGTCAGCTCCCACCATGACATCTCGACTCCGGCGCGCCGCGCGGCCGCGCTCGCCGCGGCCCAGAACCGCGCCCGAGACCTGGCCAACAGCCCGCCCAATGACCTGACGCCGACCGCGCTCGCCGACTACGCGACCGAGCTCGCCGGCCGGCACGATGCGCTCACGGTCACGGTCCTCGACGGCGAGCAGATTCGCGACCGCGGGATGGGCGCGTTCGCGGCGGTCGCGCAGGGATCTGACCAGGACCCGCGGATGATCGAGCTCGTCTACGAGCCCGAGGGCGCCGACACGCCGCGGCTGGCGCTGATCGGCAAGGCGGTGACGTTCGACAGCGGCGGCCTGGCGATCAAGCCTGCCAACTCCATGATCGACATGAAGTTCGATATGTGCGGCGGCGCCGCCGTGATCGAAGCGATCGCCGCTCTGGCCGAGCTCGAAGCGCCGGTGCGCGTGCTCGGCGTGGTCGGCGCGACCGAGAACATGATCAACGGCGGTGCGGTCCGGCCGGGTGACATCATCACGGCGCTCGACGGCACCACGATCGAGGTCGCCAACCCCGATGCCGAAGGGCGGATGGTGCTGGCCGACTGCATGACGCACGCCCGCCACGAGGGCTGCGACGCGATCGTCGACATCGCCACCCTGACCGGAGGCGTGATCGCCGCACTGGCCGGGGTGTACGCCGGCGTGTTCTCCAATGACGATGCGCTCAGCGAGCAAGTGCGCGACTGCGCGCAGCGCGCCGGGGAGCCGGTCTGGCGGCTGCCGCTGCATCCGGAGTTCGCCGAGATGACGAAGAGCAAGTACGCACAGCTCACCAACCGACCGGAGCCGCGCGCGGGGCTCGCAAGTTCTGCCGCCGAGTTCCTGCACCACTTCGCAGGCGACGTCCCGTGGGCCCACATCGACATGGCCGGCGTCGGGTCTGACCGCAAGCGCCCCTACCTCGACCGCCTGGGCAGCGGGTGGGGCGTGCGCCTGCTGGCCGAGCTCGGTTTTCGCCTGGCTTCGGAAAGCCGCGCCTGAGAGGGCCGCATTGAGGTGGATCGCGCTTCTCGCGGCGATCGTCGCGGCGACGGCCACGATCGGTGAGACCGGCGCGCTCGCAGCCGGCGCGCGGCACTCGGCCAAAACCACCAGCGCGCGGCTGGAGGGCGGGTACATCCTCAAGGGGCGGGTCACGGTCGCGACCGCCGTGCGCGGTGAGCATGTCGGCGAACACCTCACGCGACGGTGGACATTCACGCCCACATGCTCGATCGGCTCCTGTCCGCGCGTCGGTCTGACTCGCGGCCGCCGCGGCGCGGCACACGAGCTCGTGTTGCGAAGAGTCGCGCCCGGGCGATACCGCGGCAGCGGGGTCTTCTACAGACCGCTGCGCTGCGGCCGCAGGCTCTACCAGCGCGGCGAGAAGGCGCCATTCACGATCAGGGTACGGATCACCGCCGCGGTCGATTTCGACGGGGTGATCGTCGCGACGGCGATCCATGCCAGGTACGTGAATCGCAAGCGGATCAACCTGACGCGCTGCGTCCTCCCGCCCGCACGCGAGTCAGCCGTCTATCGCGGCCACCTGATCCCGACATAGCGCCGGCGCGGGCCGGGCCATCGGCAGCCCCTGGAACCGGCCGACGCAGGGCGTCACCGATGGGCGACCGGTTGCCCGACCCGCAGCGTGCCGAGCACACGGTCAAGCACCGCCAGCTGGCGGCGGCGGACCGCGCGCGGACCGGCCAGCACCACGTACAGGCACAGTGGCCGTTCGTCGGCGGTGAAGAAGTGCTGCATGCCGACCTGACCCGGCCGCGGGTGAGCGAGCCGGGCGGCGCCGAACGCGGACGGGTCAAGCCGTCGTGGGATCCGTGAGGCCGAGAACAGACCGCTGCCGGGCTCGAGGCCGGAGCCCGGCAGGTACTCGACGAGCGCGATGAACGAGGCGGTCGACGGCATCGCCCCGGTGCTGCGATCTCCGAACTCGCCGTCGTCGAGCGCCAGTGTGAAATCGCCCGCGTGCAGTGTCGCGTTGCCCCCGGCCCGTCTGAACACGCGTCCGCTCCAGCCACGCGGCAGCTCGACCTGCAGCCCGTGCGCGGTGATGATCACGCGACGCTTCCGATCGCGGCCAACGCGAGGATCGCCGCCAGCGCCAGGGCGCCGCTGCGGGCCACCACGAGGCGCCACCGACCCAGCGCGGCGTGCAGCACGAGGAGCTGGTGCGGAGTGCGCACCCGGGCCGCCGCGAGCAGCGTCAGCCCTCGGATCGCGCCAAAGCAACCGACGATCACCGCGCCGGCGCCTGGGCGCGCGCTCAATGCCGCGGCGATCAGCGCGACGTACGTCGCGGCGCTCGTGACGACCGTCGTGACGCCGGCGCCGAGTTGGGCTCCATACCCGAGCCCGTAGACCCAGCCGCGGAACTCGTCGAGCCAGCGCTCGTTGACCTGACGGCGGGGACCGGGCGCGGCACCGGGCACGAGATCGAGGACCAGCGCGATGACCACCGCGAGCGCGAGCACGGCGAGCCGCGCTCGCATCGGAACCGATGCCGGGATTGCGAGGGCGCCCGCGGCTCCGGCCAGCGCGCCGACGAGCATTCCGGCGCCAGCGGCTCCGATCACGAACGCCGTGACGGTGACGACCCAGTGAGCCTGACGGCCCCGCTCACCGAGCGGAGTGATGCTCGCCAGCATTGACTCGCCTCAGGGCGACCAGGCAGCACGAACCGCGGCCACCGCCGCCGTCGCGCACCCGAGCACCACGAGCGCGCTCATCGCGGGCCGCCCCTCGGCTGCACCGGCAACGTCTCCGGACGCAGACTCGGATGGTCCGGGCCGATGCCCGCGGCGGCGAGCGTCGCCTCGATCGTCTCGGCTCGCGTCGGCGCATGCATGTCGAGCTGATCCTCGATCGCATCGTTGACGAGCGAGGAGAGCGCCTGCCAGGTCGTTGCCACCCCCTCGCCCGCGATCGTTCCGTCGACGAGCACGAAGTAAGGCGACCCGGGGACGCCGTAGTCGTCCCATGCCGGCGAGGACATGACGACTGGCACGCCGGCGGGCGCGAGGGAGCGCAGCCGGGCGCGCCGCTCGCGGTCGGGTCCGTGAGTGACGATCACGGTCTGGACACGGTCACTCAGCAACGGCTGCGCGAGCGTCTCCCAGAACTCCGCGCAGGTTGCGCAGCCGCTGGAGAGAAACGCGAGCAGCGTCGGCATCGTCGCGCCGCCGTCGAAGTCCAGCTTGACGGCGTCGCCATCGGTCGTCGTGCCGGCGATCGGCGCGGCGCGCGTCGAGCGCCCGGCCGGTCGGACGGCGGGCGGCGGCACCACATCCGGCGGCCGAGCCGTGACTGTGTCGTACCCACCGGAGCGCGACGCTCCCTCGTCCTCGGCGCGACCAAGGCGGCGCAGCAGCTCGGCATTGCTTCGCAGCAGCCCGGCGACCAGCACGAGCACGACCGCCAGCAGGACGGTCTCGGCCGAGACGAGCGCGACGATCATGCAGGCACCCCGCCGGAGCGCGTCACGCCCCACCCGCATTGCGCAATTGGCGGGCCAGGCTCTTCAGACAAGGGGCATCGTGCGAGCAGGTCTTGTCGTCGACCATCTCGGTCGCGTTGCACCCCCAGCCACCAACGGTCGCAGGGTTTCGGCAGATCACGAGCCGGCAGACGACCTCGGTCGTGCCGTCGATGTGCGTATTGCACTGCCCGTAGCGAAAATGGTTGCAATCGACGCGTCGCCGATTGCAGTCACCGCCGGCGCACTGGCAGCCTCCCGGAAACACGTGTCCGGGTAGCCGGTTGCAGTCCAGGTAATAGCGGACCCCTTCGTCGTGGCAGAGGCCGCCGCCGCGATAGTCGGTGCATTTCCACCAACCGGCGACGTACGTGTTGGCGGGACATACGTTGCGGCCGTGTTCGATCTCGCAGCAGAACGCCGTGTAGCCGTCATTGCACAAGCTGTCGGGCGGACAATTTCCCGGTGCGATCACCGCCCAGGCGGTCCCCGGACGGACGAGGTAGCGGACCGGAGCAACGGCAAATGCCGACCCGGCAACCGCCGCGCGGGCGATCGCGCCACGGCGCGAGAGGCGACGCTGTAGCCACGCCCCCGTTGCCGTCGAGATCCGCGAAGCGACGGTCACCCGCCCGACCACGCACCCCAGGCGGCCGGCAGCTCGGTATACGCGAGCACGGTCGCGTACACGGCGGCCGCGACCGCGATCAACAGCACCACCGCACCACCGGCGCCGCGCTGCACGATCCATGGCAGCCCGCGTGGGACGGAGATGGCCGCGGCAGCCGCCACCACCATCAGCGCCGCACTGAGCGCTGCCTGCGCCGGCGTGGCGCGAGTCTCCCCGGCTCCGAAGCAGCCACACGACGCACGCCGGCGGGCGAGCACGAGCCCGAGCCCGGCAAAGCCGCCATACGCGAACGCGAGCAGCGCCGCGCCGATCCGGCTCGGCGCTGCGATGCACCAACAGCCGAGCGCGAGCTCGCAGAGTGCGATCGCCCGGATGAGCACCAGGGCAGCCGGCACTCCGAGGACGGCGAGCGCGTTCGCGGCCGTACCCGGTGAGCGGAGCTTGGCAACGGCCGCCACGCAGAGAACCGCCGCGGCGACGGCGAACGGGGGCATGACCGCCTCCCCCACGAGCTCACCCCTTGTGCTCGCGGGCCGGCGCCCGCTCGAGGATCGTCGCGGCGGCGCTCGCCGGATCGAGCTCGCGCGCCACGACTCGGTCGAGCAGCTCTTGGACCTCTGGATCTTCACGCACGGAGGACTCGAGCGCGCGCCGCATCCGGGAGGTCGCGATCGACATCACCTCGCTCATCAGATTTCGCCGTCGCCGCTCCGACAACGAGCCCTCGGCCTCGATGTACTCGCGGTGCTCGGCGAGCTTGTCCGCGAGCTCCGGTACGCCCTCGCCGCGCACGGCCTCGGTCCGAATGATCGGAACCTGCCACCCCTCGTGTGGTCCCAACGTAAGCACCCCTTTGATTTCACGAACCATCGTATCCGTAAGCGGATGGTCGGCTTTGTTGACGACGATCACATCCGGGATCTCCATCACGCCAGCCTTGAGTGCCTGAATTGAATCACCTGAGCCCGGCATCAGCACCAGCACGACCGTGTCGGCGTGGTCAATGATGTCGACCTCGGCCTGCCCGACACCCACCGTCTCGAGCAGCACGACATCGCGACCCGACGCGTCCATCAGCAGCGCGACTTGGAGCGCGGCCTCGCTCAGCCCACCGAGCGCACCCCGGTTGGCCATCGAGCGGATGAACACGCCGGGATCGAGAAAGTGCTCGGTCAGCCGAATCCGATCACCGAGCAGCGCGCCGCGCGTAAACGGCGACGACGGGTCGATCGACAGCACCGCGACGGACCGGTCGCGCTCACGCTCGAGCTTGGTCAGCGATGCCAGCAGCGTCGACTTGCCGACCCCCGGCGGCCCCGTGAAGCCGAGCACGGCTGCTCGCCCGGTGTGGGGATAGACCTCGCGGACCAGCTCCCAGCCCTGTGGATCGTCGTTCTCGACCAGCGTGATCGCGCGGGCCAGCGCTCGCCGGTCTCCGCCGAGAAGGCGCTCCGCAAGGTTGGGTTGCGCTCCGGTCATCGGGCGCGGGCAATGATCGCAGGGCGTTCCCGATGTGTAGCTCGGGCCGGTAGCGGGGACCGTTAGGGCAATGCGGGAACAGCTGGTCGAAAAGGCCGACTCGCTGCTGGGTGACGGTATCGAGGCCGCGGTCTCGTTCAAGCACCGGCGGCGGCTGCGACACCTCGGGTTCGGGCACGTCTTCGAGCGCTCGGAGCCGGGCGTCTGGGCGCGTGGCGAGCCGCAGCCGCGCCCCGGGTGCGAGCTCGAGGTCCTGATCGACGGCGCCAATGCGCTGCCGGAGATCGCCCGCCAGCTCGAGCGGGCAGAGCACTACGTCCATATCACCGGCTGGCATCTGGCGCCGTCATTCGAGCTCGTCAAGGGGAGCCCCGAGAACGCGATCGGCGTCCTGCTCGCCGAGCTCGCCGAGCGCATCGACGTCCGCGTGCTGGTCTGGTCGGGAGCGCCACTGCCCGCCTTCCACCCGACCCGATCAGAGGTCTCGCGCACGCTTGAGAACCTGACCAGGCGGACGCGGATCCAGGCCCGGGGCGATCCGCGCGAGCACCCATTTCACTGCCATCACGAGAAAACGATCGTGATCGACGGTGAACTCGCGTTCGTCGGCGGGATCGACCTGACCGACTCAGCCGGCGACCGCTACGACACGCAGCGCCACGAGGCGCGCCGCCGGATCGGCTGGCACGACGTCGCGACCCGTCTGCGCGGCCCGGCCGTCGCCGACGTCGGCGAGCACTTCCGCGTGCGGTGGCGGGAGTTGACCGGGCAGCCACTGCCGGAGCTGACTCCGCCGCCGGCCGCGGGCGACACGACCGTCCAGGTCCTGCGTACGGTCCAAGAGGACATGTACGCCGCGATCCCGCGCGGTGAATTCAGGATCTTCGAGAGCTACCTGCGGGCGGTGCGCTCGGCGCGCGAGCTGATCTACATCGAAAACCAGTTCCTCTGGTCACCCGAGCTGGTCGGCGTGATCGCCGACAAGCTACGCAACCCGCCGACGCCCGAATTCCGGGTCGTGGTCATGCTGCCTGCGAAGGCCAACAACGGCGCCGAGGACACCCGCGGGCAGGTCGGCGTGCTGCTCGACGCCGACGGCGGCCGCGGGCGCATGCTCGCCGCCACCATCCGCTCACTGTCGGGTTCGCGCGACCGCGCCGACCCGCTCTACGTCCACGCCAAGGTCGCAGTCGTCGATGATCGCTGGCTGATCGTCGGCTCGGCCAACATCAACGCTCACTCCTTCTTCAACGACACCGAGATGTGCGTGGCGACCGATGACGCAGCCCTGGCTCGCGACACCCGGATCCGCCTGTGGGCCGAGCACCTAGAGCTCGAGGAGGCCGGGGTCGCTTCGATGACTGCGGCCGAGCTGGTCGACTCCCACTGGCTTCCGATCGCCCGCGAGCAACTCGAGCGCAGCCGCGCTGGGGCCCAGCCGACGCACCGGTTGCTCGAGCTGCCCGGCGTCTCGCGCCGCTCGAGCCGGCTGCTCGGGCCGCTCGCCGGACTGTTCGACGACGGTTGAGCCCAGCGCTTACGATCCTCCGGTGCGCGCGGCCGGCACACAGCGGACAGAGCGCCAGCGAGGGAAGCCGACGCCGGCGGCGGTGCCTCCGCCCGCGCGCTCAGGCCCCCGCCCGCTCGCCGGTGGGCCGCTCGCGTTCTGGCGCTTTGCCCGCTCGCACAACATGGTCAGTCGCGGCTATGCGCTGCTGCTGGTGCGCTGGCTGTGGCTCAAGCTCCGCTGGCGAGGACGGCTGCAGACCGACGGGCTGTGCTTCGTCGGCCCTGGGGTCAAGTTCGAGATCGGTCGCGGGGCGCGGGTCGTGCTCGGCCGCTGGTCGTGGATCGGGCACGGCTGCAAGGTGCGCGTGCACGAGGGGGAGCTGATCATCGGCGCCAAGACCGTGCTCGGCCAGGAATGCACGATCTCCGCCTTCCAGCACATCTCGATCGGCCGCGAGTGCATCGTCGCCGACCGCGTGATGATGATCGACTTCGATCACGGGATGGTCGAGGTCGAGCGTCCGATCCGCGAGCAGGGGATCTACAAGCGCGACGTCAACATCGGCCACAACGTCTGGATCGGCTACGGCGCCTGCCTGCTGCGCGGCGTCACCGTCGGCGACAACTCCGTGATCGGCACGAGCTCGGTGGTCACGTGTGATGTGCCCGACAACGCGGTCGTCGGCGGGATCCCGGCGAAGGTGATCCGGATGCGCGACCGGCCACGCACGTTCCGCTGGGGCTGATCCGCGCACCGGGCGGACGTTTGTCGCACCGAGCTAGCCTGACCGGACGGCTCCGGCGCCGGCCAGGTCAGGGGCCAGGCCGCGCAGCTCCGGCTCCAGGTCACCGTCGTCTGCGAGCGCGCGCTCGAACGCCGCGAGGTGAGCGCGCGCTCGCTGCCGCGGGTACTCGCCGGCCGTCCCGCGCGCGGCCAGAAAGGCCCAGTCGCTCGCCTGCAGCGCGAGCAGCTCGCGGACCGCCCGCGGCCCGGGGCGAGCGGCGCCGGCCAGCCGCAGCTCGGCCGTGCGCATCTCCCACGCGAGCTCGGCGACGGCCGGCCCGCTCCAGGTCCGAAGGTCACCGCCCTCGCCCCACGTGCTGGCCGGCAGCTCAGCCGGCGCGGCGGCCGGCGAATGGCGCTCGACGGCGTCGTCGAGCGTCGTGAGCGCTACGCCCTGGCGCGCCGACTCTTCGATCACCGCGCCCAACCACCACACTCCCTCGTACCACCAGTCCCCGAGCAGCTCGGTGTCGAGCGCGACCACGCACACGCCGCCGTCGGCCACACGAGCGCGCACGCGCAACACGAAATCGCGGGCGTCGGCGGCTGCCTGGGCACGCGCCGCAGCCGGGTCATAGGGCGCGCCGTCGTTTCGCCACGCGTGGTGGCGGTAGGTCGTCAGGCGGTGCGAGTCGCGATACGGCGACTTCGCGGGGTAACCGGACTTGCTCCACACCAGCGCGATCGTGTCGCGGTCGATCGGCCACAGCAGCGGTCCATCATCGGTGATCAGCGGGCGCAGGTTGCGCGGATCCCCGAGGCCGAGCACGTTGGTCAGCTCCACGCAGACGCACCGGATCCCGGCTTCGGCGAGCAGTGGGTCAAGCCACCGCGCGTGGCCGCATTCGGGCAGCCAGAAGCCCCCGTCCCAGCCGCCGAACCGGCGGCGATGGGCCGCGAGCGCGGTCTGCACCTGGCGCGCGACGCCGTCGTCGGTCGCCAGCAGCGGCAACACGGCGTGGGTCGCGGCCGACGTCCAACTCACGTGCGCGCCGAGCGCCTGCAGCAGGCCGCCCGGGCCGAGCCCGTCCAGGGCCTCCGCGGCCGCGGCGTAGTCGGCGGCCGAACGCTCGATCACGTCCGCCAGCACGGGCGCTCCGCCGGCTCGCAGCTCGGCGGCGTCACGCGTGTGGGTCTCCCGACGGATCTCCCGCAGGAATTTGACGCAACGGGCGGTCGCGCCCGGCCGCTCGAGCTGGTCACATAGAACCGGGGTCAGCGACAGGGTCAGCGGCGCGCGCCCGAGGACGCCCAGCAACGGCACGTAGCTGGTGGCGATCGCCTCCCAGAGCCACTCCTCGCCGAAGGGCCAGGTGCCGAAACCGTCGGGGTGTCGCAAGAACGACTTCCAGTCCGTCGGCGGCCACTCGCCGCCGCCCTCGACGTAGGGCATGTGGGTGTGAAGGACGATCGCGAGCTCGCCCGGATGCTTCATCGGCGGCAGGCTAGTGCGCGGCCGGGGCCGAGCTCCGCCACAGACCTGCGGGGGCGGGCCCACGCCGGTGCGCTTGTTGGCGCAGGCGTGGATGGCACCCTCCTTCGACGCCGCGATCTGTAGCGATGCATTGCTCCTCCCAGGATTGGCTCTCTCGCAACGAACAAACGTTAGGCAATGACCCTAACGCTCGGGGAGACTAGGATGCCGTTCGCTCGATGGACCTCGGACTGCGGAACAGGGTCTTTCTCATCACCGGCGGCAGCCGCGGCCTCGGGTTCGCCACCGCACAGGCACTCGTCGGCGAGGGCGCGCGGGTCGTCCTCGGCGCTCCCCACGAGACGACGGCCGCGGCGGCCGCGAACCGCCTGGCAGCTAGTCCGGGGACGGCGGACGCTGCCGCATGGGTGGTCGCCGATAACGCCGATCCAGCCGCCCCTCGCCGCCTGATCGCGGCTGCCCAGGATCGTTTCGGCCGCCTGGATGGGGCGCTGATCAGCGCAGGTGGGACACCGAGTTCAACGATGACGGGCACCACCGATGACGCCTGGCAGCTGGCGTTTGAGAGCGTCTTTCTCGGTGCGCTCCGCCTCGCACGGGAAGTTGTGGCAGGTCTGGGCGGCGATACCGACGAGACCGGCGAGCGCGCACCGAGCGGAACCGGCGGATCGGTCGTGGTCGTGATGGGCTCGTCCGTGCGCGTGCCCCTCCCTCAACTTGCGATCTCCAACGGCTTGTATCCGGGCCTTGCGGGCGTCGTCAAGACGCTCGCTGACGAGCTCGGTCCGGCCGGGATCCGGGTCAACGGCATCCTGCCGGTTCGAATTGCCACCGATCGGGTCCGTGAGCTTGACACCCTCGCGGGGGATCCCGATCAGGTTCGCGCCCAACAGTCCGAGCGCATCCCGCTCCGCCGCTACGGCGAACCTGACGAGTTCGGTCGAGTCGCCGCGTTCCTCCTCTCGCCCGCCGCGTCATTCATCACGGGCGCGATGATCCCCGTGGACGGAGGCGCGATCCGGTCGATCTGAGGCTACGGCTGCGTGGCGGCGTCAGTCGTGAGCCCGGCCCGGCGCGCGCCTCGCATCCCTCTGGCAATGGTCGCGCAGCCGACGTTGTAGATGAGCTTGGAGCGCGGGAGCGGCTCAGGACGGCGGCTCCCGCACGAACTTGTGGGCTCGGGTACGCGGGCGTATCATGCCGACGCTCAGCAACGCGCCCCCGGGCGGAGAGGAGCTGGAAATGAGAGTTCGGCTAGGGCTCGTGTCCTTCGTGTTGTGCTGGGCGACGTTCGCGGGGCAGGCGCTCGGCCAGACGGTCAGCTTCTTCTCAACCGGCGGCCAGCAGACGTTCACGGTCCCCGCGGGCGTGTCGACGGTGAACGTCGTCGCCGTGGGCGGCAGTGGCGGCGGGGCCGGCAGCAAAGCTCCCGGCGGTTTCGGCGGCGAGTCGTCAGCCAGTCTGGCCGTGTCCCCCGGGCAGGTGCTCTACGTCGAAGTCGGCGGAAACGGGGGATCCGGGTCTGGCTCCGGTGCCGGCGGTTTCAACGGCGGCGGCAAGGGCGGCACCGGCGCGGGCGGCGGCGGTGGCGCATCCGATGTCCGGACCGCGCCGCTGGGCGAGTCGACATCGTTGGCCTCCCGGCTGATCGTTGCCGGCGGAGGGGGCGGCGGCGCAACGGCGCCAGGTGGCGCGAACGCGGGCGCGGGCGGCGCGGGCACCGGCGGTGGCGGCGCCGGGACGGAGACGGGCAACGGCGCCGGCGGCGCTGGGATCGAAAACGCGTCCGCGGGCAGCCCGGGCGCGTTCGGCATCGGCGGCGCAGGCGGAGCCGGGTCCACGGGAGGCGCGGGCGGTGGCGGCGGCGTCTTCGGCGGCGGCGGAGGCGGCGCGTCGTGCTCTCAGAACCCCATGTACTGCGACGCGCTCACGCTCGGCGGCAACGGCGGCGGCGGCTCGAGCGGCTTCGCGTCGGGCGCGTCCGACACGTCCGTCGGCACCGACACGAGCGGCGTGCCCGAGATCACGCTCACCTACACGGGGCCTGCCCCGGTCCCGCCACCGACTCCCCCCTCGACCGCGGACATCGCGAAGTCGCTGCTGTCGCAGCTGGTCCCATCCGGCAAGGCGGCACGCCTGAGCGCGATTCGCAAGAGCCACGGGTACACGTTCTCGTTCAACGCTCTACTGAGCGGGACCGCCGCGATCTCCTGGGTGGAGGTTCAGCGCACGCGCAAGCACGGCCACACCAAGACCAGGACGGTGCTGATCGCGAAGGGCAGCCACAAGTTCAGCGCGGCCGGCAAGGCCAGGCTCGCGATCCGCCTGACCACCAAGGGGCGGGGTGTGTTCAAGCACGCCAGGCGCCTGAAGCTGATGGCGAAGGGGAGCTTCAAGCCGACCGGCGCAGCGGTCATCGCGCGCCAGAAGACGTTCACGCTCAAGCACTGATCGCCGCGGGCGCCCCGGCGGCCTAGCGGCAGACCGCGAGGAAGTCCAGCGCCCGGTCGAGCTGGCCGCCCGCCCCAGGGCGCAGCTCGAAGTCGCTGGTCGCAATCGCGGCCGTGAAGCGGTCATAGAACGGCTTCGTGAGCCGCAGGCGCTTGTGCACCGTGTCCCACCCCCAGGCGAGCGCAAGTTCGTGCAGGCGCAGCTTGCGCGCGTGGAACAGGCCGAGTAGCTGGACGTCAGCGAATGTCGTGCGGCACAGCGCCTCGAACTCGTGCGCGCGGTACTCGCGGACGTGCCAGGGGTTGTCGGACTTCGCCGCCCCCGGCGGGGCGAGCGTCAGCACGTTCGGCGTCGACACGTACGCGACCCCGCCGGGCACGAGCAGCGACCGGAGGTGCTCGAGCACGGCCACCGGGTCCTGTACGTGCTCGATCGTCTGCAGGAAGACCGCCGCGTCGTAGCTCTCGGGCTCCCCGTAGGTCTCGACCAATCCCCGCTCGAAGGCCAGGTTCTCGCGGCGATACCGCATCCGTGCGTGCTCATGAGCCTCCGGGTTGGCATCGACGCCGACGACGGTGGACGCCGATCGCGAGAGGACCTCCGAGCCGTAGCCCTCGCCGCAGGCCATGTCAATCACGCGCGCGCCGATCGACCGGGCGCCGATCCACTCGTAGACCACGAGATGGCGGCGGAACCAGTAGTTCTCCGCCGGGACGTCGGGCAGCGTCCGCTCGCCGGTCAGCTGTAACGGCGGGACCCCGGCCGGCTGGTCGCGCTGAACGATCTCGTTCAGTTGCACGGGCGAGAGGGTAATCTGCCCGGCGGCATGGAGGCACTGCGTACCGCGGACGAGATCCGTGACGTCAACACGCGCTATCACGACGTCGCGGCCGATAGCTATGACTCCAAGTGGGGGATCGACTTCGGCGAGATCGGCCAGGCCCAGGTCCTGGGAAAGCTGCGCAAGCTGCTCGGCGCCGAGCTGGGTGACGGGTATGACCGCTCGCTCGAGATCGGCGCCGGGACGGGCTACTTCAGCCTCAACCTGCTGCAGTCCGGGATCGTGGAGCACGCCACGTGTACGGACATCTCGCCGGGAATGGTCGCGACCCTGGGGCGCAACGCGGAGCGGCTCGGGCTCGATGTCCAGACCGCGCGCGCCGACGCCGAGGCGCTGCCGTTCCCCGACCAGAGCTTCGACCTCGTGCTCGGCCACGCCGTCCTGCACCATCTGCCGAACCTGCGCCGCGCGTTCGCCGAGTTTCACCGAGTCCTGCGTCCGGGAGGCAGGGTCGCGTTCGCGGGCGAGCCGTCGCGCGTCGGAGACAGGATCGCGGCGGTCCCCAAGAAGGGGGCAAGCCGGTTGGCGCCGGTCTGGCGGCGGCTGATCCGGGCCGATGCTGCACCGCCGCCCGCGGCGCCCGGATCGAGCGACCGCGTCGACCACGAGCTCGAGCGCTGGGTCGACATTCACGCGTTCGCCCCCGGCGACCTTGAACGCCACGCCCGCCGAGCGGGCTTCCTCGAGATCGTCGTGCGTGGCGAGGAGCTGACCGCGAACTGGTTTGGCTGGTTCAACCGCGGTCTGGAGGCGAGCGCCGAACCCGATGACGTGCCGATGCTGTGGCGCCAGTACGCGTTCCACGGCTACCTGCTGCTCCAACGGCTCGACGAGAAGGTGCTCGAGCCGTTGCTGCCGCCGGCGATCTTCTACAACCTGCTGTTGACCGCGCGCCGGTCTTAGACCAGGCCACACGGCCCGCGGGCCTAGACTTTCGTCATGCCCCAAGCGGTGTCGCGTGAGTTCCCGCTCTTCCCGCTCGGCCTGGTCGCGCTCCCCGGCGAGCTGATCCCGCTGCACATCTTCGAGGAGCGCTACAAGACGATGATGGCCGACTGTCTGCAGGACGAGCGCGAGTTCGGGATCGTCTGGCTCTCGGACGACGGTCTGCGCGAGATCGGGTGCGCGATGGCGATCGAGCGGGTGCTAGAGCAGATGGACGACGGGCGCATGAACCTGCTCACGCGCGGCACGCGTCCGTTCCGGGTGCTCGAGCGTCAGGGCCACCTTCCCTACCCCGCCGGCGTGATCGAGTTCATCGAGGACTCCGATGACGAGCCCGATCCGGAGCTCGCCGGAACCGCGCGCGCGGCGTATGCGGCGCTGGTCAAGCGAGCGACCGATCGCGAGCCCAGCAGCGAGGAACTCGACGCGATGACCGCCTACGACATGGCGGCGACCGTCGACTTCGGCCCCGACGCCAAGCAGGAGCTACTCGACCTGCGCTCCGAGAATTCCCGGATGCGCCTCGTCGCGCGCCTGTTCCGGGCAGCGACCAAGCGGCTGGACTTCGTCGATCGCGCACAGGCTCGCGCGCGCTCGAACGGCAAGGTCCACTTCAACTAGCGATCGGCCAGAAAACCGTCGGGTCGCCACCGCGGCGGCCTACGGTGGCCCAACGACAATCGTGAAGACGACCATGAACGCCCCGAAGACCAGGCAGTAGATCGCAAACGGCCTCAGCGTCCTGGTCTTGAAGTAGTTGGTCAGGTAGTGGACGCAGACGATCGCGGTCAGCGCGGCGGCGATTGCGGCGATCACCGCGGCGGCGCGGACGCCCCCATCGCCCAGCTTGCCGGTCAGGTCACCGAACTTGAGCAGCCCCGCCAGCAGGATCGGCGGCGTCGCGAGTAGGAACGCGAAACGCGCCGAGTCCGAGTGGTCGAGCCCCCTGCGCGAGCCCGGTGGACATGCAGACGCCGTCACGGCTGATCCCGGCGATCAGCGCGGTCGACTGCGCCGTGCCGATCACCCCCGCCTCCTTGAATCCCATCGTGTCCAGCCGGCGACCCCCCTCGGCATTGAGACCTTCCCGCTTGGCGAGGTCGCGGACCTCCGCCCGGCGCCGCCAGCGCTCGCCCCAGAGCAGGACGCAGCCGTTGACCATCAGGAAGATCGCCGCCGCCAGCGGCTTGGCGAGCGCGACACGTACTACGTGCTCGAGGAGCAAGCCCAGAATCCCGACCGGGATCGTCGCGCAGATGATCAGCCACGCGAGGCGCTCGGTCGGCGTCTCGATCCGGCGCTTGCGCAGGGTGGCGAAGAATGCCTTCACGATCGCGACCCAGTCGCGCCAGAAGTAGATCAACAGCCCGATCGCGCTGCCGACGTGCAACATCACGACGAACGCGAGCCATGGCGACTCGGGCTGCGACTGCCAGGCAACCACGTTGTGCCACCTGAACAGCGTCGGGAACAGCACCGTGTGGCCGAGACTCGAGACCGGGAAACAACTCCGTCGCCCCCTGCAGGACGCCGAGAACGATCGCCTGAAAGGTCGTGATCAGGTGTTGGCTGGCGATGGCGAGCACGAGGCGGGGAGGGTACCCAGGCCACTAACGAGTCGGTAAGCCAACGAGCGATCCTGTGAGAACCCTCATTGATGTAAAGCTGCTATCCCGCCAGGCCACAGGCCTGCTGCGCGGCCTGCGCGGTGAACAGCTCCACCTGCGCGAGCAGCGGGTGATGGAGCGTGTCGCGATCCGAGAAGCGGATCGTGCCCTGCTGGAGCTTGAGCCTGTACGTGAACACGGTTCCCGGCTTGGGCGGCAGGTCCAGGTGCTGCTGGGCGTCATTGGCGAGGCCACCGGCGAGATTTCGGGCCTGGATCACAAGCGCGCTCGAGAGCATCTTCTGCTTGCGCCCGTTGCAGGTGATCTGCCCACCCGAGTTGACGAGCATCGTCAACTTCGAGCCCTGGCCGGTCCTGGTCAAGAGAAACAAGTCCGCGAGCTCGACGTTCAGGCCGCAACCACCGGCGAGCACCGAAACGCCGACCGTCAGCGCCAGCGCCGCCGCCCACCTCCTCACGGGGCTGCGACCACGATCGCGGCCCCGCCACGTCGGGGGTCCCCGCCGCCTGAGTAGCGGCCGTCGGGCGCGCGGACGGCGGCCTGCGCGCCTCCGAAGAAGAGGTTGCGCTCACGGAACCGCGCCACCGTCCGGCCCTCGGCCTCCAGCCCGGCGGTGTCGACCCCGGGCTCGGCATAGACGATGTCGTCTTCCCAGTGCACGCGCGGCGCCTCGATCGCGTCCGCCGCCTGCATCCCGTCATCGATCGTGCGGATGATCGTCTGCAGGATCGCCGAGCGGATCCGGTTGGACCCGGCGCTGCCGACCGCGAGCTCGGCCTTACCGTCGCGCAGCACGATCGTCGGGGACATCATGCTCGGCATCCGCCGACCGGGCGGATGACGGTGAAAGCCAAGCGGATTGAGGTCCTGCTCACCGAGCATGTTGTTGAGGTGGACGCCGGTGCCGGGGACAACCACGCCGGACGCCGATCCGTTCGAGCATGTCACCGAGCATGCCCAACCGTCGCAGTCGAGCACCGCGATGTGAGTGGTCGAGCCGAGCCGGCCGCCGCTCGCGCTCAGAAAGCCGCGCACGAACTCGGGATCGCTCAGCCCCTCCAGGAACTCGGGCGTGCGCTCACGCTGTGTCATCTCCATGACCCCGACGAGCTGCTCCACGGTCGGCGGCCCCGGCGCCGCGCCGAGCATCGCGAGCGCGTGGACGATCAGGATTCCGCCCGCCGACGGCGGCGGGTTGGTCAACACCTCCCGCCCGCGGTAGGAGACCCGGATCGGCTCGCGATCCACGACCCGGTAGGCGCGCAGGTCGGCGGCCGTCAGCATCCCGCCGCGGTCGGTCACCCAGGCGCTGATCGCGGCCGCGATGTCGCCGTCGTAAAACGGACCGGGCCCCTCGGTGCCGAGGCGGACCAGCGAATCGGCGAGCTCCGGCTGGCGCAGCCTGTCGCCCGCGCGCAGCAGGGTGCCGCCCGGCGCGAACAGGGCCGCACACTCCGGCGTCGAGGTGACGATGTCCTCGAGGATCTCGACGATGTAGGCCTGCTGGGCGTTGAGCGGGACGCCGTCGCGGGCGAGCGTCGCCCCCGGCGCTGTGAGGCGCTCGAGCCCCAGCCGCGCGAACCGCCGCGCGGCTTCGCACACGCCGGCGGCCATTCCGTAACAGCCGACCGAGGCCGCCCCGATGTGGAACTCCTGCAGCGCGTCCCCGAACGAGACCGCGATCGGGATCAGCGGCGCGCGTCCGGCGGGGTCAGCGCCACGTCCAGGCGCCTCGACGAAGAAGTCGAGCAGGGTGGGCGCGTGACCGGGCGCGACGACCAGCATGTAGCCGCCCGCACCGAGGCCGGTGAGCAGTGGCTCGCAGGCGAATGACGCGAACATCGCCGCGAGCGCCGCATCGACCGCGTTGCCGCCGTCGCGCAGCGCCTCGGCGCCGGTTGCCGCGCTGACGGGGTGTCCGGCCGCGACGACGCCCAGCTGGCGGTCGCTCACCGAGGCGCCGTCAGCGGCGAGGGATGAACTCTGGGACGTCGAGCTCGCGAGCCGGCGAGCGGTCGCGCACGCGGCTCACCCGGGGCTCGCCGCGAGGCTCCCGCAGCTGACGGACCGGCTTCTCGCGCTCTCCGCGACCGCCGAACACCTGCTCTTCGCGCCGCCGGTGGTGAGGCTCGCCGTAACCCGTCGCGACGACCGTGACCCACACCTGATCGTCGAGCCTTTCGTCGACCATCGCGCCGAAGATGATGTGCGCGTCCGGGTGCGCGGCCTCGGCCACCGCCTTCGCGGCCTCGTTGACCTCCCACAGCGAGATGTCGTTGCCGCCGGTGATCGACAGCAGGATCGAGCGGGCGCCGTCCATGCTGGTTTCCAACAGCGGCGAGGCGACGGCCTGCTCGGCCGCGTCAACGGCGCGGCGCTCGCCGGTGCCCATGCCGATCCCGAGCAGGGCATTACCGGCGTCGGACATGATCGTGCGCACGTCGGCGAAGTCGAGGTTGATCAGGCCCGGCAGCGTCACCAGGTCCGAGATCCCCTGCACGCCCTGGCGCAGCACGTCATCGGCGACCCGGAACGCCTCGAGCATCGAGACGCCACGGTCGAGCACCGCTAGCAGGCGGTTGTTCGGGACCACGATCAGCGTGTCGACCTCCTCGCTGAGCTCCGCGATCCCGGCCTCGGCCTGATCACGCCGGCGCGAGCCCTCGAACTGGAACGGGCGCGTCACGATCCCGACCGTCAACGCGCCGAGCTCGCGCGCGATCTGGGCGACGATCGGCGCCGCGCCGGTCCCGGTCCCGCCGCCGGCACCGGCGGCGATGAAGACCATGTCCGCTCCGCGCAGCATCGCCTTGATCTGGTCATGCTGACCCTGCGCGGCGCGCCGCCCGAGGTCGGGATCGGAGCCCGAGCCGAGCCCGCGCGTGATCCCGTCTCCGATGTGGAGCGTCTCGTGCGCGGCGGACTGCTGGAGCGACTGCAAATCGGTGTTGATCGCGAGGAACTCGACTCCCGCGACCTCGGCCTCGACCATCCGGTTGACGGCGTTCACGCCGCCACCACCGACTCCCACCACGCGCAGCACGGGGCCGATCGTAGGCACGCCGTCGAGCGGCTCGGCTCCCCGGTCAGCGCGCGCGTAGACGTCCGACGCGGCTTCGGCGGCGTACGTCCGCGGCCGCCGGGCGCCGGACGGCGCATCGAGCACGTTCTCGGGGATGTCAGCGGCGAACGCCTTCTGGAGGCGCTCCTGCGGTGACGGGACGTGGCGCTCGTCGGAGTCATCGGCGACGGGCGGCACCTGGGCCTCGAACGACGGGTGAAACGGGCGGCGGCGCGAGGGGGTCTCGGCGGCGGGATCGGGAGCCGCGGCCTCCGGCTCGGGCGGCTCCGGCTCGGGCGCTGGGGGCTCGTGTGCGGCGGCCTGGGGCGGGGCGCTCTCGCGAGCGGCGGCTTCGGGCGCCGCCGGCTGCGGCTGGGTCTCAGCTCCCCCCGGGCTGTCCTCGGACGTCTCCGCGGCCGTCTTGCGGAACAGATCCGCCAGTGGCCCCTCACGCATGCTCGCGCGCTTACCGGTCATGTGAGAGGACCTCCTTGGCGAGCTCTCGATACGCGTGGGCGGCCAAACCGTCCGGTTCGTATTTCAAAACTGACATCCCCTTCACCGGCGCCTCGGCGAACCTCACCGTTTTACGAATCCGCGAGGCGTACACCTTCTCACCGAAGTTCTCCTCAAGCAACTCAATTGCCTCTTTAGCGTGCAAAGTGCGGAGGTCTACCAGCGTAGGGAGAATCCCTTCGATCTCCACATTCGGGTTCAGGTTCTCGCGGATCATCGCCAGCGTGTTCTGGAGCTGGATCAGGCCGCGCATCGACAGATACTCGCATTGGACGGGGACGATCACCTTGTCGGACGCCGTCAGCGCGTTGATCGTCAGCAGCCCGAGGCTCGGCGGGGTGTCAATGAAGATGAAGTCGTAGTCGTCCAGGATCTCCTTGAACGCCTTCTCGAGCGAGCGCTCCCGCCCGATCATCGTCGACATCGCGATCTCGGCACCGGCGAGATCGATCGACGAGCACGCGATGTCGATCTCGCGCTTGCGGATCACCTCGCGGATCGAGATGTGGTGGACGAGCACGTCGTACATCGACTTTTCGAGCGTGTCGGGGTCGATCCCCTGCGACATGGTCAGGTTGCCCTGCGGGTCCATGTCGCAGCAGAGCACGCGGTGCCCTTCTTCGGCAAACGCCACTGCGAGGTTGAGCGTGGTCGTGGTCTTGGCCACGCCGCCCTTCTGGTTGGCGAGCGTGATCACCTTGCAGTTGGACATCAGCGAGCGCTCCGATGCTTCGGTGGACTCATACGCGCCTGTATTCGCAGACGGGCCGGGAAATCCTTTGCATCGCGGCCAACGGTCAGCGCCAGCTAAATTGCCACCGCCGTGCCCAGCCTGCTGCAGCGACGCCTGATTTTCGTCACCGGAAAGGGCGGCGTCGGTAAGTCGACGGTCGCCACCGCGCTCGGCCTGCTGGCCGCCCGGCGCGGGCTGCGCACGATCGTCGCCGAGCTCGCGAGCCAGGCCCGCGTGCGCGAGACGTTCGCCCATCAGGGGGACACGTTCGAGGAGGTCAGACTCGCCGAACGGCTGTACACGATCTCGATCGACCCGCAGTACGCGATGGAGGAGTACCTGAAGGTCAAGACCGGCGCCGTCGGCCAGGTACTCGGGTCAAGCCGCCTGTTCGGCGCCTTCGCGATGGCCACGCCGGGCATGCGCGAGCTGCTGAGCGTCGGCAAGGCCTGGGAGCTCGCTCAGCACGAGCGCCGCACGAGCGGCGCCGATGCCTACGACCTCGTGATCGTCGACTCGCCCGCCGCCGGCCACGGGGTCGGCATCCTGCGCACGCCGCGCACGTTCGCCGAGATCGCGCGCGTCGGCCCGATCGCCCATCAGGGCCGGCGGATCGCGACGACGATCGCCGACCACGACTTCACCGCGGTCGTCGCGGTCGTCACCGCCGAGGAGATGCCGGTCAACGAGACGCTCTGGCTGCGCGACCAGCTGCGGGCCGACCAGCTGCGGCTCGACGGGGTGATCGTCAACGCCCGCTATCCGGCTCGCTTCACGATCGCCGACTCCAGGAAGCTCGCGGACGCGCGCGGACGCGCCGGCTCGCCGCTGGCCAGCGCCGCGCTCGGGGCGGCCCTGTCCGAGCAGGCGCGCGCGGCCGCGCAGGAAGAGCAGCTGCGCCGGTTACAGGACGGGCTCGGGATGGACCTGATCGAGCTGCCGTACCTGTTCGCCGAGCAGATCGGCCCGCGCCAGCTCGAGCTGCTGGCTGACGCGCTCGAGGCGGCGCTCCCGGCGGACGGGCGCGCACAGCTCGATCGCTGAGCCGCGCCGCAGATCTGAGTTCTGGGATCAGTCGCTGAGCTCGACGGCCAACCGCCCGGCGCGCAGCCCGCTCTCGATCGCACCGTCGATGAACCCCGCCCAGCCGTTGGCGAGGTCCGAGCCCGCGAGCACCACGGGTCCGTCGACGCGCCGCATCACCGCGTGGTGATGCTCGTACCAGCCGGGTCGATGGATCGCCCACGTGCCGCGGGAGAACTCGTCGGCGAGCCAATCGTGCGCGGTCGCCTCGAGCGCCTCATATCCCGGCAGGATCTGGTCGAGGCTGCTCTGCAGAGCGGCCAAGCCGTCGCCGTCGCCGTCGCGGCTTGGGCCTTCAGCCCCGCGACCGTTGCCGTCACCGTCGACGAGGCCGGCGTCGGCGACGAAGCCGTGGCAGTTCTCGGCATCGGGGCCGAACCCGATCAACAGCTGCGTGTCGTCGTCGAACAGCTCCTCGGTATCGAGATAGCCGAACGGGTGGCCCGGCCGGATCGCATTCTGCATCGAGGCGTCGCCGCGCGCATGGATCATCACCTTGATCCCGCGCGAGGCCTGGCCGAGCGCGATCGCGCGGCGCTTGTCCTCGGCGAGCTCAGGCGTGAACTCGATCGCGCCGAGCGCATTCAGCGGCACCGCTACGACCACCGCACGGGCGGCGTAGCCGTCACCGTCACGGGTGCTGACCTCGACGCGCCCATTTCGTTGTGCGACCGCGGCGACGGGTGACTGCAGCCGGACGTCGAACGGCGCCGCGCTCGCGATCGCGCTCAGCAGCGCGCCGGTGCCGCCGACGATCGTCGCCCGTCCGCCGGTCTCCTGGGTCAGCTTGAGGCTGTAGCCCGACAGCGCATGCCAGCGCAGTACCGACACGGCCCCGGCCTGGTCCAGCGGCGCGTGCGCGAGCGATTCGAGCTCGGCGCTCAGCACCTCGCGCTCCTCGACGTCGAGCTCGAGCTGGTCGAGGCGCTGCTCGATCGTCAGGCGGTCAAAGCGCGCCAGCTCGGGCAGCGCGTGCAGCGGCGCGTGCGGCAGCGGGAGCGCCTCGTTGACGCCGTCGACGAACGCATCCCAGCCGCGGCGCGCGATCAGGTCGCGCTCGGCAATCGTCCCCGAGCGCCGTTGCTCGCCGACGTACCAGGCGGCATGCTCGGCGTCGCGCCCATACTGGACCGGCAGGCCCGCGCGGGTCAGCTCCGAGAACGTATGCGGCTGATGCCAGTGGACCCAGGCGCCGCCGAGCTCGATCTGAGTTCCCGCCCATTCCGTGTTCCAGGTCCGGCCGCCGAGCCGGGCACGCCCTTCCAGCAGCAACGTCTTGCGTCCCCCAAGCGCGCACTCGCGCGCCGCGGTGACGCCGGCGAACCCGCCGCCGATGACCACGACGTCGTGCATCACTCCCCCTCTCCTCGTAGCCGGATTGTCGCGTCGACCGCCACGGCACCCTCCCCGGGCGCGCCGACCAGCACCGGATTGCACTCGATCTCCGCCAGCGACTGGTCAATCAGCAGCGCGGCGAGGTCGGCGGCCAGCGCGGCCGCCGCCGCGAGGTCGACCGGCTCCCCGCCGCGGCCACCGAGCAGCAGGGGTGCACCGCGCAGCGAGCGCAGCGCGGCTTCGATCCGGTCCGCGTCAGCCGGCAGGGGGACGATCGCCACGTCGTCGAGCAACTCGGTCCAGATCCCGCCGAGCGCGAGCACGAGCGCCGGCACGATCGCCTCGGTGCGCACGGCGACCATCAGCTCGGTCCCCGGTGACGCCATCCGTTCGACGAGCACCGAGCCGCCGTGGGCCTCCGCGAGCGCCGCCAGTCGCCTGTAGGCGCCGCGGACCTCATCCGACGACTCCAGCCCGAGGGCGACGCCGCCCAGCTCGGACTTGTGCTGCACCAGAGGCGAGCTCAGCTTCATCGCGATGCGGCCGCCGAGCTCGTCGCGGGCCGCGACGGCGTCGTCCTCGCCGTCGACCACGCGCCCGCGGGGCACCGCGATCCCGTTCGCCGACAACATCGCCTTGGCCTCGTGCTCGGCCAGCCACGGTCCTGCGCTGCGGCGGCTCACGGTCCGGGCGAGCGCGCCGATCTCCTTCATCCGGGCGGGGTCGGCGATCGAGGGCGATCCCTCGACCGCGCACCGCAGCCCGGTTCGCAGGCCCGCTGCGGCGGCGACGCCGGCCCGTGCGAACTCCCACGCGGACGTGTCGTCGAGCAGCTCGGGGAGCGTCGAGGAAATGAGCGTCGGTACGGGGCTGCGCGCGGCGCCGGCGATGATCCCCTCGCGGACCAACCGCCAGGACTCCTCCCCGGCACCGGTCAACCCCGCGGGCTCGTCATAGAACACGATCACGCGGCCGATCGAGGGATCCTCGCCGAGCGTCCTGACGATCTCGGCGAGCGCTTCGCGGTTGCCCCAGATCATCGCCGTGTAGTCGAGCGGGTTGGCGACCGTCGCCGCCGACGGCAGCAGCTCATCCAGACGCTCCTGGGTGGCCGGCGCGAGCTCGGGCAGGTCGAGGCCGATCCGCTCGGCCTCGTCGGCGCCCTGCGCGGAGTCGCCACCCGAGCAGGTCATGATCGCCGCCCCGCGCGGCGCGCCGGCGCTCCCCGGCCGCCGCCGCCCGACGGCGATCGTTTTCGACAGCTCGAGCAGCTCGTGGACATCTTCTGCCCACACCCCGCCGGCCTCCTTGACGAGGCTGCGGAACACCCGCTGGTCGCCCGCGAGCGCGGCGCTGTGGGCGGCGGCCGCGCGGGCGCCGGCGCGCGACTGCCCGACCTTCAGCACCACGACCGGGACGTTGGCCTCGGCGCACGCCACGAGCCCATCGCAGAACCGCGGGCCGCCGTCGTCCTCGAGGTACATCGCCACCGCGCCGATCCCGTCCTCGGTGGCGAGGAACTCGAGGTAGTCGGCGGCGTGGAGCACGACCTGGTTGCCGCTCGCGATCACCGTGTGGAAGCGCAGTCCCCGGCGCGCCGCGAGCGCGTTGACGGCCACGTTCCCGCTCTGAGAGACGAGCGCGACTGAGCCCGCGTCCTGGGCCGCGAGCGCGTCCCCCCAGAGGGCGGTGCGCGTCGCGGGCGCGGCGATCCCGTTGCAGTTCGGCCCGCACACCGGCAGCCCATACCGCGTCGCGGCCGCCACCAGTTCGTCGTTGAGCGCGACGCCCTCGGCAATTTCACCGAAGCCGGCGCTGATCACGACCGCGCCGCCGCAACCGCGGGCGCCGGCCTGGTCGATCACCTCGGGTACGCCGGCGGCCGGAATCGCGACCACGATCGCGTCCACCGCGACCGGCAGGTCGGCGATGCTCGGCACGCATGGGTGCCCGAGGACCTCGTCACGGCTCGGGTTCACGCCCCAGACGTCGCCTTCGAAACCGATCGTCTCGATGTTGAGCAGCACCTGCGCGGCGTAGCTCCCCGACCGGTCGGTCGCGCCGACGACCGCGATCGAGGTCGGGTGCATAAGGCGCCGCAGGTCCACTGCGGCGCCCGTCCTGACGGCGCTCAATGGATCGTCGCCTCGACGCCGCGGCGCTCGAGCGCGCGGGCGATGATCAGCCGCTGAACCTCGCTGGTCCCCTCCCAGATCCGGTCAACCCGGAGCTCGCGGTTGAACCGCTCGGCAACGAATGCGCGCATGTAGCCGCGGCCGCCGAAGGCCTGCACGGAGCGGTCGGCGCAGCGGCCGGCCGCCTCGGACACGAACAGCTTGGCCATCGACGCCTTGGCGTGGATCAGCTTCGGGTCCGCGCCGGAGTCGACCATCGAGCAGACCTGTAGCGCCAGCAACCGACCGAGGGCCGCGTCGGTCGCCGAGTCGGCGAGCGGGAACGAGATGCCCTGGTAGTCCATGATCCGGTGGCCGCCCTGCTGGCGGGTCAGCGCCCAGTTCGTCGTCTCGTCGATCAGACGCCACATCGCGCCCAGGCCGTGCGTGGCGATTCCGAGCCGTTCCTCGGTGAACCAGCCGCGCTGCAGGTCCTCGCCGTTGCCGACTCCCCCGACCACCGCGTCGGCCTCCACCTCGACATCGGTGAAGCGGATCGTCGGGTGACCGTGCGGGTAGTTGTGGGTGAACTTCGGGTCGTCGACGAAGTCGACGCCCGGCGCGTCCGGCGCGACCAGGAACAGCGTCGGCAGCTTGTCGGCGCCGTCGACCACGTTGGCCATCACGATCAGCACACGCGCCACGTCACCGGAGGTGACGAACCACTTCTCGCCGTTGATCCTCCAACCGCCGTCAGTCGCGACCGCGGTCGAGGCGATTCCGCCCGGGTCCGAGCCGGCTTCTGCCTCGGTGACGGCATACGCGTCGCCGCCCTCGCCGCGAAGCGCGGGCGCGATGTAGCGCTCGATCTGCTCCGGGGTGCCCTCGAGCAGCACGTTGTAGACGTTCGGGACGTGCCAGTGCAGGCCGTTGGTGACGCGGCCGAACTGCTCGTTGACGAGAAACCACTCGAACATCGACCAGCCCTGGCCGCCGTGCTCGACGGGGACACGTCCGCCGTGCAGGCGCGCGGCGATCGCCGCCTGCTTGATCGCGTCGACCGTGCTCTCGGGCAGCGCGCCACGGCGGTCCTCGGCCTCGTTCTCTAGCGGCATCAGGACGTCCTCGACGAACGCGCGGGCGCGGTCACGGAGGTCCTGCTGCTCGGTGGTCAGCTCGTTCGGGGCGGTTGTCGTGATGCTCATCCGGTTCCTTAGTGATTGCGATGGTTGTTGTTGAGTTGGTAGTCACGCTCGAGGCGTGCCAGGGCGGCGCGATCGCCGGCCGTGCGCGACGCGCCGGTTCCGGGCAACGCGAGCAGAAGGTTGTGGTGGTTGACGATCACGGCGGTCGCGCGCCTGCGGGCACGGACGACGTCGGGATCGTCGAGTGAGGCGGTTGAGTCAATCAGCTGGACGACCTGATGCAGGTAATCGAGCCAGCGCCGCTGGCTGCCGTGCAACACCAGCCGTTCGACGCGCTCACGCTCGCGCTCGACCGCCTGCCCGCCCGCGCGGTGCCCAGCGGACAGCGTCGCCACGGCCTCGGGGAGCTCGCGCTCAGGTTCGGGCGTGACCGACAGCCAGGACGCGCGCTTGACCATGGCTATAAAGTATAACTGATCACAAAGTCAGGATGAGGTCTGATATGGATTCTGCTGCTCCGCCCACCGCCCCCACGACCACGGCTCCGCCTGCCGCCGGCACCGCCACGCCAACCGCCGGCACGGCACTGCACCCACGGCTCTACACCGACCCGCAGCTGCTCGCGGCAGAGCAGCTGCTGATCTTCGAGCGCACGTGGCAGCTCGCCGGTCACGTGAAATCGCTGCCGAAACCGGGGAGCTACCTGACCGCGCAGGCCGGCACCCAGCCGGTGCTCGTGGTGCGCGACGACGACAACCATCTGCGCGCCTTCAAGAACGTCTGCCGCCACCGCGGATCGCGGCTGCTCAGCGGCTCGGGCCAGTGCAAGGCGGCAATTCGCTGCCGCTATCACGGCTGGACCTACCGGCTCGACGGCTCGCTGATCGGGATCCCCGAGGGCCTGTCATTCGACGAGAAGGTCGACAAGCGCAAGTTCGGGCTGATGCCCGCGCGCGTCGAGGAGATGTGCGGGCTGGTGTTCGTCAACCTCGATCCCGACGCGACGCCGCTGGCCGAGCTCGTCGGGGACCTCCCGCAGCGGCTGGCGCCGTATCGGATCGAGACGCTCGAGCAGTTTTCACCGGGGACCGGCACCCAGCCGGCCAACTGGAAGGTCGTCGCCGACAACTACCTCGAGGGCTACCACATCCCGATCGCCCATCCGGGACTGATGCGGATGCTCGACTACAAGCGCTACGACGTCGAGGTCAACGACAACTACGTGTGGTTCGACTCGCCGCTGCGCGACAAGCCGAGCAGCAATCGGCTCGAGCGCGCGTACGCGAAGCTCGTCACGCCGATGCCCGGGCTCGGCGAGCAGGACCGCTTCATCTGGCGCTACGCCTTCATCTACCCCAACACGACGATCGACCTCTACCCGGATCAGGTCAACACGTGGCAGATGCTGCCCGACGGCGTCGCGCAAACCAGCGACACGTTCGCGTGCTACCGGCCGGTCGGCGCCGGGCCACGGACGCGGTTCGTCCAGTGGGCTAACAACCGGCTCAACACGCTCGTGCTCGACGAGGACATCGACCTGGTCGACAACGTCCAGCGCGGTCTTGCGACCCGCGGTTATCGCTGCGGACCGCTGTCGCGCCGGGAGCGCGGCGTCGCCTGGTTCGCGAACCGGATCCGCGCCGACCTCGCCCCCGCGCTCGGAGGCGACGAGCCGGAGTGAGCCCGCGCCGCGCCAGGGAGGGGGCACGCGACAGGATCCTTGCCGCCGCTGTGCGGCGGATCGCGAGCGAGGGGATTGACGGCGTCCGAATCGCACGGATCGCGATGGACGCCGGCGTCTCGACCTCGCTCGTGCACTACCACTTCGCCAGCCGCGAGGACCTGCTCGCGGAGGCGCTCGACTGGTCCTACTCGCATGCCGGCGACGCCCGGATCACGCACGGGGACCTGGTCGGCGCCTCGCACGCCGAGCGCCTGCGATCGATGATCAACCAGTGCCTGCCGACCAACCCGTCGTTACACGAGGACTGGGTCCTGTGGGTCGAGCTGTGGCTGCACGCGGTGCGCCATACGGAGTTGCGACCGGTGGCCGAAGAGCTGTACGCGCGGATGCACGCCTGGTTCGCCGACGAGATCGCGGCCGGGGTCGCCGCTGGGGAATTTGACCGCTGCGACCCCGACGAGGTGGCAGACCGCACGCTGGCGATGATCGACGGGCTCGGCATCCGCAACCTGATCGGCGACAGCACGATCACGCTCGAGCGCGCGCGGCGGACGGTCGAGGCGACGCTCGCGCGCGATCTCGGACTGGGCGAGCAGCTCGTCAGCGGCGAGGACGCGCGCGGGCGAGCCGACGACCGGCCTGCCGAGCGCGTCACCCGGCAGGCAGGGGGTTAGGGCCCGCTCGCGCGGGGGACTACCAACACCGCCCGCGGGGCGGCTACGCCCGCGCCGGCGCGCGACCACCGCGCGCCGGGTCGGCGAGCGCGGCCGCGGCCGCGGCCCGGCCGGTCTTGACCGCGCCCTCCATATAGCCCGCGACCCAGTGGTCGGAGCCCGCAACGTAGAACGGCGGCTCGTGGGTGCCGTGCAGCGGGCCGACGCGCGTCAGGTCGCCGGGCGCCCACGAGGCGATGTAGCCGAGCGTGTAGGGATCTGCGCCCCACGCCCGCTCGACCATCGCGTCGGGAGCGCCGGCGCGCTGGCCGTACAGCGCCGCGAGCCCGTCCAGGACCGTCCGCCGCCGTGCCTCGGGGGGTGCGGCCACGAACGCCGAGAAGCGCTCCGGCGGAACCAGCAACGACAGCACGCCGCCGCCCTGGGGCCACGTCGATCCGAACAGCCACTCGCTCTCGGCCAGTCCGTTCTGCCCGCGGCGCTGCCAGAACTCCTCGCCGTAGGCGACGACCACCTTGGCCGCGAGCGCGTTGCGCTGGGCGCGCAACGACGCCAGCCGCGCGTCGCTCAGACCCGTGATCGAGACCTCGCGCAGCGGTCCCGCGGGGATCGCACAGATGACGGCCTCGGCCTCGACGCGCTCGCCGTCGGCGAGCGTCACCGTGACGCCGGGCGAAGCGATGTCGATCTGGGTCACGACCGCCCCGAGGCGCAACCGGGGGCCGAGCTCGGCGGCCATCCGCAACGCCACTTCGGCCGACCCCTGCGCGACGCGCAGGCCCTCCCAGCGCTCAAGGTCATAGAAGCTTTCGCCCGACAGCGTCGCGTACTTGCGTAGCTCCCCCAGCATCGATGTGCGATCCGGACCGTCGCACGACAGCGACAGGGAGGCGAGCTCGTGGCGGCGCAAGACCGCTGGGAGCGCGCCCCGCTCACGCAGCCAGGCGCCGAGGCTGAGCTGATCGAGGCGGGCGGCCTCGGGGTGACTCCAGGGGTCGTCGGGATCTACGGTCGCGGCGAGGGCCGCGAACTCGCGGTCCAAGCGCGCGCCGTCGGCGCGCTCGCGGGGGCTCATCCAGGGAGCGTCGTCGCCGATGTAGACGCCCTCGTTGAGCCCCCAGCTCATCTCGCCGGGGTCGGCGACGTAGCTTGGCGCCACCGTGAGCCCGAGCTCGTCCACCAGCCCGAGGTAGGAGGTGTGCTCGCTCCCGACGACCTCGCCGCCCGCCTGGATCGTGCGACCGTCCGCGAGTGCCACGGCCTCCACCCGGCCGCCGGGCCGTTCGCGCGCCTCGAGCACCACGACATCCGTGCCGGCGCGGTGCAGATCGCGTGCCGCGGAGAGCCCCGCGAGCCCGGCCCCTAGCACTGCGACGTCGACCATGACAACTTCCTCCTAACGCATCTCGCTTGACAGCGCGACGCTCACTCAATAGTTTTCTGAATCGACGTTCAGGATACAGGCCAGGGCAAGCCTGTAAGCAGTTTTAGGAGAGAGGATGCCCCGCCCCAAAGTCGATCACCTGCGCAAACCGCAGATCATCGCCGCAGCTGCCGAAGTCCTCTACGAGCGAGGGCTGTTCGACACGCGCATCGGTGACATCGCCGAGCGCGCGGGGACGAGCTCGCCCACCATCCTCTACTACTTCGAGTCCAAGGACCGGCTGCTCGAGGAGGCGGTGGCGTACGCCGACAAGCAGTTCTATGAGCGGCTCTCCGAAGGTCAGGGTCAGATCGAACGCGCCAGCGATAAGCTGGTTCACCTGATCGAGGAGACCAGCCTCGGTCCCGGTGGCCTGAACGACTACACGCTGTGGATGGAGATCTGGGTCCGCGCCCGGCGTGACCCGACCGTGAGGCGCTCCTACTTTCGCCTGGACCGCCGCCAGCGCGGGCTGATTGCGGACATCGTCCGCGAGGGCCAGGAGGCGGGCGAGTTCAGCCCCGATGCGGATCCCGACGAGTTCGCGCTCCTGCTCAGCGGCCTACTCGATGGACTCGGCGTCCAGGTGACTCTCGGCCAGCCGGACGTTTCACCGGCGCGGATGGTGCAGCGCTGCCTTACGCTCGCGTCGACAGAACTCGGGTGCGACATGGGGCAGCCACGCAGTGACGAGAAGACCAGGAAGCGAACGGCGGTGACGCGATGAGCACCGACCGCGGCGCCGGCTTTGAAATGAGGCCGCATGCATCCACGTGAGGGATGGTCTGAAGGAGGAATCCGGCGCAGGCGTGACCCGCTTGAGATGGCACTCTCCCGCCGCCAGCTGCTGGTGGCGAGCGCCGGGCTCGCGATGGGGGGAATGTTGGCAGGCTGCACCTCCAAGAATCCCGCCGCGGGGGCGGGCAACGCCGTCCCGCTGCCACGTCAGGACAGCCCGGTCAAATGGCCCGTGTACTCCGACAACAAGCCGATTGCCTCCGGCCTGGCGCCCGAGAAGGGCGCGACGCTGCAGATCTACAACTGGGTCGCGTACATCAACGAGTCGGTGATCAAGAACTTCTGTAAGAAGCACAACTGCAGTTACGCGCTGACGACTTTCAACACGATGGAAGAGGCGCTCTCCAAGCTGGCCAGCGGAGAGCTCAAGTTCGACCTCTTCTTCCCGACCGTCGACGTGCTCGGCCAGATGGTCGGCCAGAAGATGATCCGGCCGCTTAACCACAGCTACATCCCCAACATCACCAACGCCTGGAAGGACTACCGCAATCCCTTCTATGACCAGGACTGGCAGTACACGACGCCGTACTCGATCTACACGACCGGGATGGCGTGGCGCAAGGACAAGGTGAACCTCGCTCCGTCCTGGAACATGCCGTGGCAGGGGGCGCGTTACAAGGGCAAGGTCGCGGTCCTCGACGATTACCGCGAGACGATCAGCCTGGCCCTGATGCACGCCGGGAACTTCGATCTCAACACGACCAGCACGCCTCAGATCCACGCTGCCGGAAAGGCGCTGGCGAACCTCGCCAACCTGACGGGTGTCCGGATCGACAACAACGACTACACCGACGTCCCGACCGGCAAGACCTGGATTCACCATGGCTGGTCGGGCGACATGGCCGTGTCCTATCGAGTACCTGCCCAAGGGCCAGTCGGTCGACACGCTCGGGTACTGGTTCCCCGCCAGTCACAAGGGCCCCGTCGCCAACGACCTGATGGTGAATCTGACCGGCGGCCAGAATCCGGTCCTCACCCACATGCTGATCGACTACTTGCTTGACGTCGACAATGCGATCGAGAACTACAGCTACGTGGGATACATGCAGCCGCTCAACGAGGTCACGCCCACCAAGCTGGTGTCCGAGAAGCTGCTGCCCAAGCAGTTGATATCGACGGTCGTGCTGCCGGATTACTTCCGCCACGGCATCTTCCAACTCGAACTGCCCGCGTCCGCCAACTCGGTCTGGGAAGACACGTGGAACACGTTCTCCAACGGACTGTAAGGTAAGGCGATGGGGCGTTCGGAAACCTCCGACCGGCGCAACCGTTGGCTGTGGATCGCGCTCGCGGCCCCGGGAGCGATCTGGCTGATCATCCTGTTCGTGGTGCCGTTCTACGTGATGCTGGCGGTCGCCGGAGGGGGCGTCAACGAGTTCTACCAAACGGTCGTCCCGATCTGGAACCCGGTCCATTGGTCGAGTTTCAACTTCACCGCCGTCTGGCACGACATCGTCGGCCCCGGCTCGTTCATCGGTTCGCCGGCGCTCCGGACGCTGCTCTACACGGCCATCGCGACCGCGCTGTCGCTCGCGATCTCATATCCGGTGGCGTTCTTCGTCTCGCGGTACGCGGGCACCCGCAAGACGCTGTTCCTCGTGCTGCTGATCGCGCCGTTCTGGGTCAGTTACATGATGCGCATGCTGGCGTGGATCGACCTCCTGCAGCAGAACGGCTTCTTCAACAGCGCCTTGTCGTTCATCGGCCTGCCCGGCAGCACCGATTGGCTCGGCGGCAAGTCGGTGACGGTGATCCTGGGCCTCGTCTACGGCTACATCCCGTACGTGATCCTGGTGCTGTTCGCGTTCCTGGACCGGATCGACACGAGCCTGCTCGAGGCGTCCAGGGACCTCGGCCTGAGCAAATGGCGCACGTTCTGGCACGTGACGATTCCGCTCAGCAAGCCGGCGCTCATCGCGGGCACGTTCATCACCGCGTTGCCGATGCTCGGTGACTACTTCACCAATCAGCTGTTGTCCGGGGCGCCCGGGACGACGATGATCGGTAACGCGATCGAGGGACAGCTCGACTCGCCCGGCCAGACCGGGCAGGGGGCGGTCCTGGCGTTGATGTTGCTCGTCGTCCTCCTGATCCCGATGCTGTACTACGTGATCAGCACCGCCCGGGCCTCGCGGGAGATGGCCTGATGGCCAGCACGGTCGAGAAGCAGGTATCCGGCGCGTCACGCGCCGAGCCCCAGGCCCGGCGGGGCCGGATTCGTTCAAACCCGTGGCGGCGCCCGTGGGCGATGGAGGGCTTCACCTGGCTGTACATCATCTGGTCGATCGTTCCGATCGGCATCGCCGTGCTGTTCTCGTTCAACAAGGGCGCATCCCAGGCCACCTGGCAGGGCTTCTCCACCAAGTGGTACGTCGGCAGTCAGGTCACCTCCGTGCTGCACAACCCCAGCCTTCACCATGCGGTGATCCAGACGCTGATCCTCGGAGCGCTTACCACTTTGATCTGCGTCCCGATCGGCGTCGGTTTCGCGATCGGCATCGACCGCTGGCGCGCCCGGACCGCGAACGGACTGAACTTCGTGATGATCTTCTCGTTCGTGATCCCGGAGCTGCTGCTCGCGGTGGCGCTGTTCCTGCTCGTCACGCAGGCGCTCACGTTCATCAAGCTGGGGACCACGGCCGAGGTGGCGGGTCTGGTGGTCTGGAACCTGAGCTGGCCCGCGATCATCGTGCGCGCCCGGCTCGTGAGCATCGGCCGCAGCTACGAGGAAGCGGCCGCCGATCTCGGCGCCTCGCGCATGGGTGCGATCACCCGCGTCCTCCTGCCGATGCTGATGCCGGCGATCTTCGCGAGCGCCGTGCTCGTATTCGCGAGCACCGTGGACGATTTCGTGATCGTCGAGCAGCTGTCCTCGACGGCCAACACGCAGCCGATGTCGGTACTGATCTACTCCAACGTTCACGGCGGATTGAGCGGGCCGGCGCTCAACGCCCTCGCGACGATCATGTTGGTGATCTCGCTGATCGCGGCGCTGATCGGCTTTGTCGCCTATCGGTGGCTGACGCGGGGTGAACGGTCGCAGGGCGGAACTGAGGCACTCACCGGCATAGCCGGGATCTGAGAGGAATGAAATGAGTGGAGGAAATGTCAAGCTCGAGTCGCTGACCAAGCGCTTCGACGAGGTCACCGCGGTCGACGACATCTCGGTAGAGATCCAAGAGGGTGAGTTCTTCTCGCTGCTGGGACCGAGCGGCTGTGGGAAGACCACCACGCTGCGGATGGTCGCCGGCTTCGAGCCGCCGACCGACGGCAAGATCCTGCTCGACGGCACCGATGTGGCCAGCTGGGCGCCCAACCGCCGCAACGTCAACACGGTCTTCCAGAGCTATGCGCTGTTTCCGTTTCTCACCGTTGCCGAGAACGTCGCCTTCGGCCTGAAGTACAAGTCGGTCCCCAAGTCCGAGACCGGCACCCGCGTGAGCGAGGCGCTGGAGATGGTCCAGCTCTCCGGATACGAGAAGCGCCGCCCCAACCAGCTCTCGGGCGGTCAGCAGCAGCGTGTCGCACTGGCGCGCGCGCTCGTGCTGCGGCCGTCGGTCCTGCTGCTCGACGAGCCGCTCGGCGCGCTGGATGCCAAGCTCCGCCGCACGCTCCAGGTCGAGCTCGGCGTGCTGCAGAAGCAGGTCGGGATCACGTTCCTGTACGTCACCCATGACCAGGAAGAGGCGCTCACGATGTCCGATCGCCTGGCGGTCATGAACCACGGGAAGATCGTCCAGCTCGGCACGCCGGAGGAGGTCTACAACGAGCCCGCCGATGCTTACGTGGCCGACTTCCTCGGCGTCTCGAACCTGATGGACGCCCGCGTCGAGCAGGGCAGCGATGGGAAGGGCCCCTGCCGCCTGCGACTGGGCGACTTCACGCTCCACGCCCAGGCCGGCCAGCTCGATGCGACGGGCGCGGTCAAGCTCGCGATCCGTCCCGAGCGCATCCACGTCAACCCCTACGAGGAATCCGTCAGCGCTAACTGCGTCCCGGGGATGGTGGAGCGCCTCGTGTTCCTCGGCTCGATCACGCACGTCTACGTCCGGCTCGCGACCGGCGCGGCGCTGCAGACGCTGGTTCGCAACGACGGGGCGGACCTGCCCTACAGCCAGGGGACGCCGGTCAGCATCGCCCTTCCCGCCGAGGCCCTCCGCGTGCTCCCCGACCCGGGGGTCAGCGTGGCGGAGATCCACGACGAGACGACCGGCGATCAGGTCCTGGACCTGACCGGCAGCGGCGCGGGCTGATCTGAGCGAGGCGCCGCGGCGGCGCGTCCTAGACTCGCCGCCGTGAGCGTCGCTTCACTGCTCGAAGGCAAGCGCGTGTGCGTCTGCGGCGGCTCGGGCGGCGTCGGCAAGACGACGACCTCGGCCGCGATCGCGCTTGGAATGGCGGCCGAGGGCGCGAAGGTCGCGGTCGTGACGATTGATCCGGCCAAGCGGCTCGCGAACGCGCTCGGCCTTCAGGAGCTCGAGAACGAGCCGCGCCGGGTGGAACCCGAGCGGCTGGAGGGAATCGAGGTCAAGGGGGAGCTGTGGGCGATGATGCTCGACTCGAAGCGCACCTTCGACGAGTTGATCGAGCGGATCGCACCCGACCCCGGCCGAGCGGCGGAGATCAAGTCAAACCGCGTCTACCGCGAGCTTTCGACCGCGGTTTCGGGCTCACAGGAGTTCACCGCGGTCGCCAAGCTCTACGAGCTCGACCGCGACGGGGACTTCGACCTCCTGGTGCTCGACACCCCACCGTCGCGCAACGCGCTCGACTTCCTCGACGCGCCGGGGAGGCTGACCTCGTTCCTCGACGGTCACGCGCTGAAGGCGTTCGTGCGCCCGACGGGCTTCGGGATGCGGGTGCTGGGGCGCGGCGCGGCTCCGTTCATGGGCGCGCTGGGCAAGGTGACCGGCATCGACCTGATCAGCGACCTGACCACCTTCTTCGGGCTGCTCGGCGGGATGACCGACGACTTCTCTGAGCGCGCGGCCGAGGTCGAGAAGATGCTGCGCGCCGAGACGACCGCGTTCGTGCTGGTGACCTCCGCCCAGACGGCGGCGATCGACGAAGCGGTCTGGTTCAGGCGCACGCTCGGCGAGAGCGGCCTGCCGTTCGCCGGCGTGATCATCAACCGCGTTCACCACGACGTCCAGGGCGACGCCGACCCGGCGGACCTGCGCGCCGCGCTCGCTGACGGGCTGCCGGCCGACCTCGTCGACCGTGTCGCGCAGACGTTCGCCGATTACCACGTCCTCGCCCGGCGCGACCAGGCGGGCGTGCAGCGGCTCGGCGCCGAGCTCGGCGACCAGCCCCTGCTGCTCGTCCCCCACCTCGACGACGACGTCCACGACATCGACGGGCTGCTGCGCGTGCATCGCTTTCTGTTCGCCTCCGACGCCGAGCGCGAGCGCCTGATCGCGGACGTGATCGCTTAGCGGGGTGATCCGCCGGCGGGGCGTGAGCGCTCTAACGTGTCAGAGTTCCGGCGCTCGGGACGTGAGCGTTCTAACGCTCCCCGCGTTGCGCCCAGGCGGAGGCGAGCGGCTAACGCGCGAGTAGCGTCGGCGCATCGGGCCCGTCATCGGTCCATGTCGACCAGCTGATCACCACCGGCTGCCAGCGGGCGGCCTCGATCGACCCGTTGGGCCCGCTCATCGCCAGCTCGCCCTGGTGCAGGAGCTCCCAGACCGCCTGCTCGGCCAATGCGAGGCGCTCGCTCGCCCGCCACAGGGGATATTCGGCCACCGCCAGCTCGGCCACCTCGGCAAACGTCACCGGCGTCGACGCGGCCGCCGTGAGGCGCTCCTTGAATGCCTCGACGATCGGGCGGCTTTCGGGTCCCCGCTGGGCCTGCGCGAGCACGGTCTCGGTCACCTCGCGAGACGTCTTGCCGACCGTCGCCCATCCGCGGCCCATCCCGATTTCCTCGGGCCGCAGCTCGGGCCCCTCGAGGATCGTCAGTCGGGCTCGCTCGGGTGACCAACGCCGGTCCTCGTGCTCGACTGCCGCGCCGGTGACCCACGGTCGCGCGAAACGTTCGTCGAGCTCCGCGCGGGACAAATTGAACGCCCGTGCGACGTGCGGAAACTGGCGCAGCTCGAGATGGAACATCGCCGTAGGTTCGCACGCCGACGCGGCGGTTAACGCAGAACGAGCGGGCACTTGAGCCCGCTCGCTCTGCTGATCGCGCTCCCCCTGACTACATACGAGCCCCAGGACTTACGTGTTGTGCCTGGCGGGCAAAACACTCCCGGCCACCACGGCGACCGAGTAGGGAGCGGTCGCTGATCAGCGTACCGCGCTCGGGGGCGCGGCGGCGACTTCGTGCGCGAGGAGCCGATCGGCGACCTCGACGAGGTTGGCGTCCAGATGGCCGCAGAGCGCGTCCCGAAGGATCGCGCGCAGGTGCTCGGCCAGCTCCTCGACGAGCGCGTCGGCACCCTGACCGGACGGGGCGAGACCGGTGATCACCGCGCGCTCTAGCGAGATCGCGTGCGCCGTGCGCTCCGCGAGCGCCGCTCGCTCATCGGGCCCGGCGCAGATCACCGCCAGCCGCTGGGCGAGGCGGCCGCTCGACGGCCCCTCGGGCTCGAGCAGCGCGCGCAGCGCGAGCAGGTAGTCGGTCAACGCCTCGAATGGCGCCAGCCGCTCGCAGCCCATCTCAAAGCGTGACAGCGCCCAGGTGAGCTCGCCCCCGCCGGGCAGCCTGCGCGAGACGAGGTCGCAGAACGCCCGCAACTCCTCCTCCTGCGCGGCGGGGACGATCGTCTCAAGCCGCGGCCTGCCGCTGGCACCGATCGCCACCGGCCGCCAGCTGCCGGCCTCGGTCCGCGTCCAAGCGACAGGTCCGATCGCGTATCCGCCACGCTCGAACAGCCTCAGCGCCGTGAGGATCCGGCGGAAGCGCACGCGGGCCACCGACACCGGCGGCCGCGCCGATCGCTCCTGATCGACGGCCAGCACGGCGAGGACGTTGGGCTCGTCGGCGTCACCCCAGACGGCGTCCGGGGGTGCGTCACGCAGCGCGTCGCCGCGGATCAGAGACAGGCCGTCGCCGAGTGACAGGTCCGTCGTGTCGGGATCGAGCGCGAGCCCGAGCACGGGCGCGACCACCGTCGCCGTGCAGTGGCCCTCGTACAGGGCATGCTCGAGGTCGGCGTAGGCGGCCTCGAAGTGGACCGGCTCAAAGCCGAACTCCGACCGGTCCGCGAACACGCAGCCGAGGAAAGTCGCGATCACGAGCTCGGCGCAGCCACGCCGGTCAGAGGGGACGCGCGCGGCGCCCTGCTCGTTGAGGTAGACGTCGAGTCCGTCGCAGTCAGCGATCACGTCGGCGACCGGCCCGTAGGAGCCGAGCGTCCTCAGGGCGGTGACCCGGCCGGCGATGAACTCCCCGGTTAGTGGACGGTAACAGTAGAGGGCCGCGCTGCCGCCGCGCTCTTCGACGATCTCGAACGGGACCTCAGCGCCCCCGGCGATCTCCGCGGCCAGCCTGCCGCTGGCCTCGACCGTAAACGCTTCCAGCATGTGATGCAGGGTGGGATTGCGCACCCCCGCGGATTCTCCGTCGCGGACGCCGATCCTCCCGGCGGCAGCGCGGCTTGCACCAAATGCCGGACAAGTACCCTCGGGGCTCCGGCATCACTTCACAGGGAGACGACAGAGATGGCGAACTTCGCGGTCGCGCGACTGGACGAGATTGACGAGCTCGATGACGGGCGGTGCCCGTTCCGCCCGGTGAGACACCACTTCGGGATCACGACCTTCGGGATCAACGCGATGACCGCCCACGCCGACGGGGACCGGCTGATCAACGAGCACGACGAGGCTGAACCGGACTCCAGCGACGAGCTGTACTTCGTCGCGTCCGGCCACGCCACGTTCGAGCTCGACGGCTCCAGCCAGGAGGCCCCGGCGGGAACGCTGATCTGCGTTCCGCCGGGCATCAAGCGCACGGCGTTCGCCCGTGATGCGGGCACCACGGTTTTGGTGATCGGCGGCGGACCGCCCGGCAAGCCGTATCAGGCGACCGGTTGGGAGCTGTTCGCCCCTCTGTTCCCGCTGTTCGCCGCGGGCAAGTTTGAGGAGGGGGCCGATCGCGCCCAGGCGCTCCTGGCCGATGACCCGCCGCACGGCGCGCTCTACTACAACACCGCCTGCTTCGAGGCCCGGGCGGGGCGGACCGATGATGCGCTCGCCCACCTGCGGCGTGCGATCGAGCTCTCGCCGACGCTCGCAGCGCATGCCCGCGAAGACGATGACCTCGCGTCACTTCGCGAGCAGCCAGGGTTCAACGAGATCGTCGGCGGCTGACCGCCAACGCGAATTCGCGCCGCCGCACGGCTGTCGGCGCCGTCAGGCGACGACGGCGACGGGCTCGGAATCGGTCTCGGCCTGGCGGACTGCCTCGCAGTCCACGCCGAGCCACTCGCGTCCGTAGGTGCGCATGTCCTCGATCAGCGGCGCGAGCGCCCGCCCCTTGTCGGTCAGCACGTACTCGACCCGCGGGGGGACTTCGGGGAACGTCTGGCGCTCGACGATGCCCTCCTCCTCGAGCGCGCGCAGCCGCAGCGAAAGCGTCCGTGGACTGATGCCGGCCAGCGAGCGCTCGAGCTCGCAGAAGCGTGACCGGCCATCGGCCAGATCACGGATCACGAGCAGCGTCCATTTGCCGCACACGATCTGCGCGGTCCTGCAAACGGGACACGTATCTCTGTCAGCCATAATCCCGAGTCTAGCGCAATGCTTCAGGAACTGAAGCGTGCGATGGTGCGGCTTGCCACAAACTTCCCGCGCCAGCCCGGCGAGCAGCGCCCGGGGTTGCGCCTCAGGCGACGTCGCGGAGCTTCTGAGCCTCCGCGAGCGACTGCAGCTTCTTCAGTGACTGGTTCTCGATCTGGCGGATGCGCTCGCGGGTGACGTTGAACGTCCGCCCCACCTCGTCGAGCGTCCGCGGATGCTCGCCGCCGAGCCCGTAACGGAGCTCGAGCACGCGGCGCTCGCGGTAGCTGAGGTTCTCGAGCGCCTCGCGCAGCGCTTCCTTGGTCAGGATCTCCGCCGCGCGCTCGTACGGTGACTCCGCCCGCTCGTCGGCGATGAACTGGCCGAACTCGGACTCCTCCTCGTCACCGACGGGCTTCTCGAGCGACACCGGCGCCTGGGCCGAGCGCTTGATCGACTCGACCTCGTCGGGCTCGATGCCGGTCACCTCGGCGATCTCCTCGGCGGTCGGCTCGCGTCCGAGCTCGGTCACCAGCTTGCGTTCGGCACGGCCGATCTTGTTGAGCTTCTCGACGACGTGGACCGGGATCCGGATCGTGCGCGCCTTGTCGGCCAGCGCGCGAGCGATCGCCTGGCGGATCCACCAGGTCGCATACGTGGAGAACTTGAAGCCCTTGCGGTAGTCGAACTTCTCAGCCGCGCGCACCAGGCCGAGCGTCCCCTCCTGGATCAGGTCGAGGAACGGCAGCCCCTGGTTGCGGTAGTTCTTGGCGATCGAGACGACCAGGCGGAGGTTGGACTCGACCATCTTCTGCTTGGCGTCGAGGTCACCGCGCTCGATCCGCTTGGCGAGGTCGACCTCCTCCTGAGCTGTCAGCAGGCGAACCTTGCCGATGTCCTTGAGGAACAGCTGCAGCGAGTCGGTCGTCATGTCCGGCTTGAGGTCGATCGCGGTCTTGGCCTTGCGCCGTCCGCGCTTGTCCGGGGCGCGCTCCACCTCGGTCGCCGCCAACGCTGGGTCTACCTCTTCGACGAGCTCGATCTCGGCCCGTTCGAGGAAGCCGTGCAGCTCCTCGACATCGGCTTCGTCCAGGTCAAGCTCGGACACGGCACCGGCGATCTCGGAGTAGGTGAGCACCCCAAGCTGCTGGCCGCGGTTGACGAGTCCCTTGATTTCCTCGAGTTCCTGCAGTTCCGCTACTGACATCTGGTTCCGTTCAGTCCTGGCGCCGGAAGGTCGGCGCTGAGTAAACGCGACTGGTCATGCTCATCGAGGGCGCACGACCGCTAGTTAAACATGCCCGTGATTGTAATTACTACACTTTGTGAAGTCAACGAGTCACAGACCCCTATCCCGGTCCGGCCGGAGCCCGGATCCGGGGGTCTTGGGCGTCCTCGCAACGCCGTATGTGCTTCTAATACGTACAACGGGGGCTTCCGTTTCAGCCTTCCAACGGTTTCTCCCAGGCTAGCCAGCCTAGTAACCATCTCGCGGTTGCGGACTCGCCCACGAGACGCGTACCCGGGTTATCGGGCGTTGCCCCGCTGGCTTTAGGGCTTGGGGAGGAGTTTCGGACCGGCGGCCGGCGGGTCGGCTCTAGGAGCTCACGGGGCCTATCAGCGATCATGTCGGTCGATGAGCGACGAACGGCCTGACGGAATCCTCGGCAGCCTGCCTCAGACGCGACCCCATCGGCGTAGCGCCAAGCGGCCGGCGGCGCCCGCGGTGCAGAGCGCCGAGGCGAATCCGCCGCCGACGCCGAAGCCTCAGGCCCAGCCCGCGCGCAAGCCTCAGACCAAGCCCAGAGGGCGCGCGACACCCGAGCCGACGCCGCCCTCGGCCTCCAACGAAGGGGTGCTCGGCACCGCGGTCCAGGCCGCAGCCGAGCTGGCCGAGATCGGCCTATCGGCAAGCGCTCGCGCCCTGCGGGGCGTCCTCTCGCGCCTTCCGCGGCCCTGACGGGCCACTCGAAGACGCAGGACCGCGCCCATCGCGGCCGGCTGCATATCTCCGACCGCGCAGCCGCCATCGAGTTTTGTATAGTGCCGCGCCACCAGCCGAGCGATCGTCCCTCAGGGGGCGATCGGCGGGGGACCCACTTGCGGACCTGAAAACCGCGTGGGGCGAATCGGTCCCGCAAAGGACCGTAGCGCCGCAAGGCGCGAGCCCGTCAGCTCACCCCGTAGGCGACACCAATAGGGATGAACTGATCATTGCTCGGTATTCGTCGCGTTAACGCTTATGCCTGCGCCGCCTGCGTGCTGCTGGCCGCGCTGCTGGCGCTCCCCTCGGTCGCATGGGCGGGCACGACCGGCGGCGCCGGCCTCGGCTCCACCCCCAGCGGGGGCAACGGGTCGAGCTCGAGCGCGAACAGTGGCCCGAGCTCGAGCGCGACCACCTTGCCGGGCAACATCTCGGTCAGCTCGACCGGTAACGGGATCACGCTGATCACCAAGGCGTCGGCGATGCTCCGCAGACAGATGAGCTTCTCCGGAACGGCCTCCGCGGGCGCGGCCGACAGGACGATCGAGATCGAACGCCTCGGTCATGAGACCGACTGGCAGTGGGCCCCGACAGTCACCGCGACCGTCGCCGGCAACGGCTCGTTCAGCGCCGTCTGGAACACCAACCACATCGGGCGCTTCTCCTTCCGGGCCCTGTTCCTGCAGACCGGCGTGTCGGCGGCAGGCTCGGCAGCCGCGCCGACGGTCGTGGCCACGGTCTACCGCCCCTCGATCGCCAGCTGGTACGGCGGCCCTGGGCTCTGGGGACGCCACACCGCGTGCGGCGAGCGCCTCACCAAGACGACGGTCGGGCTCGCGAACCGGACCCTGAAGTGCGGCACCAAGGTCGCGCTCTACTTCCGCGGCCGGACGATGATCGTGCCGGTGATCGACCGCGGGCCATACGCCAATCACGCCGACTGGGACCTGACCGAGGCGACCGGCCACGCCCTCCGCATGCTTTCGGTCGGCGTTGCGACGATCGGCGCGGTATCGCTGCCCCAGCAGCCGCCGCTGCCGTTCAACACTCGCTGAGCCCGCACGGCACGGGCCCGCGCTGGGGACGACGGAGCGGATTCGTCGGGCGTTATTGGCTGCCCAGAAAGGCAGCCACAGCCTCCAGCGCAGACCACCTGCGGGCGGCGACCCACCTCCCTCAATCTCTGCCAAGCAAAAAACCGCCCCGTGCCCGAACAAGCCGCCCCACGGCGGCCAACGGCCAGAGCTACCTCGATGGCGCCCACCCGCTCGAGCACTCGATGCGGATGCGGTGCCTATGCTGAACGGTGAACACGGATGTCGCCGCCGCTGATCTCGATCGCACGAGCCCGCGAGCTCGTTCTGGAAACCCTCCACGTACTGCCTGCCGAGCAGGTGGAGATCGACGCCGCGCTTGGCCGCGTGCTGGCGGCCGACGTGCGCGCCACCGGCAACGTGCCGCCGTTTCCGTGCTCGGCGATGGACGGCTACGCGGTGCTGGCCGGGGATGCAGGCCGGGTGCTCGAGGTGATCGGCGAATCCCGTGCCGGCACGCCCGCCGACGGCCTCGCGGTGCGCGAGGGCGTCGCGATCCGGATCTCGACCGGAGCGGCGGTCCCCGCGGGGGCCACGGCCGTGATCCCCCAGGAGAACACGGCGGTAAACGGCACCACGATCGAGACCCAGAGTGCGATCGCGGTCTCAGAGAATGTCCGCGACGCCGGCGAGGACATCCGCGGCGGCACGACCGTGCTCCAGGCCGGAACCCGCCTGAGGGCTGTGGAGCTGGGCGCGGCCACGGCCGCCGGCGCTGCCTCGGTCACGGTCACGGCCAGGCCGCGCGTCGCCGTTCTGTGCACGGGAGACGAGCTTCGCGCTCCCGGCGAGCCGCTCGGCCCCGGCGAGATCCACAACTCCAACGCCCCGATGCTCTCGGGGCTGGCGACGAACGCCGGCGCGCTCACCGGCGCCGCGCAGCGGGTTGCCGACGACCACGCGGCGACACTTCAGAGCATCTCGACCGCACTGGAGTCCTCGGACGTCGTGATCATCTCCGGCGGCGTCTCGGTTGGGCCGCACGACCACGTCAAGCCGGTCCTGTCCGAGCTCGGGGTCCGCGAGGTGTTCTGGAGCGTCTCGTTGCAGCCGGGCAAGCCGACCTGGTTCGGGACCGACCCCGGCGGCCGGCTCGTGTTCGGACTTCCCGGCAACCCGGTCTCGGCGGTCGTCACGTTCTCGCTGTTCGTCGTGCCGGCGCTGGCCGCGATGCAGGGCGCCGGCGGCGAGCGAACCCTCGAGCCCAAGGCCGTGCTGGGCGCCGAGGTCAAACGCAATCCACGGCGCGAACAGGCGGTCCGCGTGCTCCTGCGCCGCGGCGAAGGGCTTCCCGTGGCGACGCTCAACGGCGCCCAGGGCTCGCACATCCTCAGCTCGCTGATCGGGGCTGACGCGCTCGCGATGATCCCCGCCGGCGACGGGTCCGCGCCCGCCGGCACGGTCGTCACGCTCGAAGAACTCGCGCGCTGATCGGACCGCCCCCGCCGCCGAGTCGCGTCCGCTGACTCCCCCGCTTGCACGGCAAGGGACAATCCCGCCAATGATTGCGCCGCTCGTGATCATCGGGCTCGCGCTGTCGGCGTTGGCCGCACTCCTGCGCCGGGTTTTCCGACGGCTTCCAGCCCGCGCGGTGATCGTCTCGCCGCCGAAGTCGACGGTGATCGCGCGCGACGGTGCCGTGCGCTCGGTCCAGTCGGCCCAGCTGACGATGGCGCAGGCCGATCTCGAGCGGATCTGGTCAGACGCCCACCTCGAGAATCTGGCGCGGACCTATTGGCGATTTCTGTCGCGCGTCACTCTCGGGCTGATCCGGGTCGCCTACGGACCCGACAGCCGATCAGTCGTGCTGCTGTCCAAGCCACTGACCTTGCTGCGCTTCGATAAGCCGCAGTACACGATCGAGGAGGGCCACCGCGCGGTCCGGTGGCGAATCCGCGACGGCCTGCTGGTGACCCACAGCGGACGCAGCTGCGGCTTCCTCGCGCTCGACGTCCGTCGCCAGCCCGACGACCCCAGCGGCCGCGCGAAGCTGCTGATCGAGGTCGAGGTGGCGAACTTCTACCCCTCGATCGCCGCCCGCTTCAGCACGCCCGTGTATGAGATGACCCAGTCCGTCGTCCACGTCCTGGTCACCCATGCGTTCCTGCGCTCACTCGCAAAACTCGACCTCGCGAGGTCAAAGGTCGGCGCGCTCTCGCGTGCGCCTGACCCGAGCGACACTCAGTCGTAACGACTGATGCCGATCGCGCGCAGCTTGGCCCGGTCGTGACGGGCGAAGATCCGCCGCACGGTCCCCGAGCGCGAGCGCATCACCAGTGACTCGGTGCTGGCGCCGCGGTCGCCCTGATAGCGCACCCCCTGCAGGACGTCACCGTCGGTGACGCCGGTGGCCGAGAAGAAGGCGTCGTCGCCGGCGATCAGGTCATCGCAGGTCAGCACCCGGTCGAGGTCATAGCCCGCCTCGATCGCTGCCGTCCGTTCGGCGTCGTCTCGCGGCCACAGGCGCCCCAGCAGCTGGCCGCCGATGCATTTGATCGCCGCCGCCGAGATGACCCCCTCAGGAGTGCCGCCGATGCCCCACAGGAGATCGACGGGCGTGTCCTCGCTGACGGCGAGCAGCGACGCCGACACGTCGCCGTCGGTGATCAGGCGCACCCGCGCGCCGGCCTCGCGGACCTCGCGGATCGCGTCCTGATGGCGCTCGCGGTCGAGCATCACGACCATCACGTCGCGGATCTCGCGATGCGTGCGCTCGGCGATCAGCGCGAGCGTGGCGGCCAACGGCCGATCGAGATCGAGCAGATCCGCGACCTCGGGTCCGCCGGCGATCTTCTCCATGTACACGCACGGGCCCGGGTCGAACATCGAGCCGCGCTCGGCGAGCGCGATCACCGCCAGCGCGCTCGGCATCCCGAGCGCGGTCAGCCTCGTGCCCTCGAGCGGGTCAACCGCGATGTCGACTTCGGGCGGGGTGCCATCCCCGATTTGCTCGCCGTTGAACAGCATCGGCGCCTCGTCCTTCTCCCCCTCGCCAATCACGACCACGCCGTCCATCGAGACCGAGTCGAGCACGTAACGCATCGCGTCGACGGCCGCCTGGTCGGCGCCCTCCTTGTCGCCGCGTCCGACCATCCGCGCGGCGGCCATCGCGGCCGCCTCGGTAACGCGCACGAGCTCGAGCGCAAGGTTGCGATCCGGTTTGGAACTCCTGGAAACGCTCACAAAACTCCCGGTGGCTTGCGTCTTGGGCCGCTCTCCTGCGATCGCAGCACCGCCCCGACGAGAATCATCACACCCGCGAACAGGGCAATCCACCACCCGACCGCGACGCTTATCTCCTCCGGCGGCGATCCGGGCTTGTCGATCACACCCCGGAACACGATCAGCGTCAACGCTACCAGCGCGGTGACCGCCGTCAACTCGCCGCGCGGCCACGACAGCGCGTGGCCGCGGACGATGATGTAGGCGAGGATCGCCGGCGCCACGGCGGCGAGCAGCAGCAGGTAGCGGATGAACGACAGTGACGCCCAGCCCGTGCACGTGGTGTTCGGCCCGTGGCAGTCGTTGAGCACGGCATTCGCGTTGCCCAGCGAGTACCAGCTCACGAACAGCGACACGCCGAGCGCGATCCCCCCGATGCACGCCAAGAACTCGCCGCGGTCGAGCGCCTTGAAGTTCATCGCGGCGGAGCGTAGCCGGTTTGCCTGAGCCTCAAAGCGGCGCGGGCGGGCGACGGACGGGGCCACATTTCCGAGACACTTGCCGGGTGCTGTTCACGCAACTGTGGCCCGAGAGGCGCGAGCTCGAGGTCGAGGACTACGTCGCGGACCTGGCGTTCGTTGACGGGGCCGGCGCCGAGCGCCCGTTCACGATCGTCAACTTCGTCTCCAGCGTCGACGGACGGGCGACCGTGCACGGACGCTCAGGCGCGCTCGGTGACGCTGGTGACAAAGCTCTGTTCCGCGCGCTGCGCAGCGAGGTCGACGCGGTGCTCGTCGGCACCGGGACGCTCGGCGCCGAGCGCTACGGGCGGCTGATCCGCGACCCCGAGGTCCGCGAGCGCCGTGACCGCCGCGGCTTGGCGCCCGAGCCGTTGGCGTGCACCGTCACCCGGAGCGGGGCGCTGCCGCTGGAGATCCCGCTGTTCGCGGAGCCGGAGGCGCGGATCCTCGTGTTCACGTGCGCCGAGGTTGACACGAGCGCTGCCCGCGCGCAGGTCGAGGTGGTCTGGATGGACCCCGATCAGCTCTCGTTTGCGCGCGTGCTCTCGCACCTGCGCTCGATGCACGACGTCCGCGCATTGCTCTGCGAGGGCGGCCCGCGTGTGTTCGGCGCGCTGGCGCGCGAGCGCGCCTTCGATCAGCTGTTCCTGACGGTCGCGCCGAAGCTCGTCGGCGGCGGCCACGATCTGACGATCACATCCGGACCGGAGCTGCCTGATCTTGACGGGCTGGGCCTCGAGGGCGTGCTCGAGCGCGAGGGAACGCTTGTTCCTGCGTTACTCACTGTCGAACTAATGTTTGCCCGCCGGCGCGGGATGCCACAATTGTCGTGATGAACGGCCTGCAGGCCACGGTGGGGCTGACCGAGACGCAGGCCATGGAGGCGCTGTCAGAGGCGCGCGAGCGCACACTGGCACTGGTCGCCTCGGTGTCGGACGACGACCTCGAACGCGTCCACTCCGAACTGATGAGCCCGCTCGTCTGGGATCTCGGCCATATCGCGGCGTTCGAGGATCTCTGGATCGGACACCGCTACGGCGGGCGGCCCCTGCTCCGCGAGGACCTCGCCGACGTCTATGACGCGTTCGAGACCCCGCGCGCCGGCCGCGGCGAGCTCGACTTCCTGCGTCCGGCGCAGGCCCGCGAATACCTGGCCGAGGTCCGTGAACGGGCGCTCGAGGTCACCGCCGAGCGGGGCGTCGGCGACGGCGTGATCCACGAGCTCATCGTCCGCCACGAGCAGCAGCACAACGAGACGATGCTCCAGACGCTCCAGCTCGCCCAGCTGTCGGGCTATCAGTTCAACGGCGGTGCCACGGAGTGGCCGCCTCCCCGCTGGTACCGCTCAGAGACGGGCCTGGACCTGGTCGAGGTCCCGGCCGGCGAGTGCACGCTCGGCACCGGACCGGAGGGGTTCTCCTATGACAACGAGCGTCCGTGTCACCGCACCGATGTGCGCGGATACCTGATCGGCCGCACGCCGATCACCAACGCCACCTACCTGACTTTCGTGGAGGGAGGGGGTTACGAGCGGCGTGAGTGGTGGTCACGAGAGGGCTGGGCCTGGAAAGAGGACTACGACATCACCCGACCAGGTGGCTGGACGGCCGATCACAGTGCCGAGTGGCGGCTTGCCGGACTGCAGCCATTGGCGCCTGATCGACCGGTCGTCCACATCTCCTGGTTCGAGGCCGACGCCTTCGCTCGCGCGCACGGCCTCCGCCTCCCGACCGAAGCCGAGTGGGAGAAGGCGGCGACCTGGGACCAGGAGCGGGGAATCGCGAGACGCAATCCCTGGGGCGACGACCCGACGCTGCCCGGCGTGCATGCAAACGTCGACCTGGTCGCCTACGGGCCGCAGGCCGCGGGCGGACTGCCGGCCGGCGAATCCCCGTACGGCTGCCTCGGAATGATCGGCGACGTGTGGGAGTGGACCGCGAGCAACTTCGGCGGCTACCCCGGCTTCACCCCCTTCCCTTATCGGGAGTACAGCGAGGTGTTCTTCGGCTCCGAGTACCGCGTGCTCCGCGGCGGCTCGTGGGCGACCAGGGCACGCGTTGCGACGCCGACGTTCCGCAACTGGGATTACCCCCAGCGGCGGCAGATCTTCTCCGGCCTGCGCGTGGCCCGAGACCTCTAGCGCGCTGACGCCGTCAGGGGGTGTGTCATCCAACCGTCCGCTGCGGACGGTTCGATGACACACCCCCGGGTGCCGACGCGAGCGCGGTCCGCAAAGCCGGACGCTGCCCGGGTGCCAGCCGGCGCCGCAGCCGCCACGGCGCGCCCGAGAAGGCGAGGTTGGCGACCGTCGCGAAGTCGCGCTCGTCCACCCGCAGCGCCAGCAGCAGGTGCGCAATCCGGTCCGCGGCCGGGAGGTCGGAGGCCGACGCCTTGACGCAGTAGCAGAACACGCGCCGGGAGTCGCGGCGCACGAGCACCGCGCCGGCTTCGCCGAGGATCCAGGTCCCGAGCCGGCCGCGCTCGAGCACCAGGCCGGTGGCCGCGTGCAGCTGCCGTGCGCGGTCATCGGTCAGATCGCCCAGTAACAGCAGCGCGCGGCGCTCGGGGCCGTCACCGGCTCGGCGGCGCGGCCGCAGCACGTTCGCGCCGCGCGCCGCGTACAGCTCGGGGATCGCCCACGCGTGCGCGAGCAGGGCGATCGAGACCGGGATCGTGATCGGCTCGACCACACCGAGCGCGATCGCAGCGCAGATGAACGGGACCGTGTGGGCGACGGTCGTCGCGGTCCACCACCGTCCGCGGCGGCGCAGCGAGCGCTCGTCGACGCGCCGGCGCCAGTGGACGGTCGCGCGCTCGGGCAGTCCCTCGAGCGGCGCGGCTCCGGCGGGTGCCGCCGTGCTCACGCCGTGCTCACGGCCTGCTCGGCCGGCCGCGATCAGCCGTCGGGTCGAGCGCCACCGCGAACTCAGCCGCCTGCGATCGGGCGCCGCAGGATCACGGTCGGGGCGTCGAACGGCAGCTCGCGGATCTGCTCGGCGCGGCCGTCGGGCAGTGACGCGATCCCGAAGTAGCCGCGGGCGAGCTCGTCTCGGAACGCGGCCACCGCATCCTCGAACCCGGCGGGCTCCTCGACGCTCCACTCCGCCAGCGTCGTGTGACCGGTCTCGTCAAGTCGGATCAGGCGCGACATGCGATCTCCCTGGTTTCCGGTATCGGGACCACATCCTACGCTCGCGCCGCTCGACTTGGAGTCAAAATGGGGACGTCAGGCCCCCGATCTGACTCCAAGTCGCCTAGCCGGGGATCAGTTGAGGCGCTCGATCAGCATCGCCTGGCCCATGCCGCCGGCGACGCACATCGATTCAATGCCATAGGTGCCGTCGGTCGCGCGCAGGCCGTTGATCAACGTGGTCATGATGCGCGCGCCGGTCATCCCGAACGGGTGGCCGAGCGCGATCGCACCGCCGAACGGGTTGAGCTTGTCCTCGGGGATTTCCAGCTCCTCACGACAGGGGACGATCTGGGCGGCGAACGCCTCGTTGATCTCGACGATGTCGACGTCATCGATCGTCATCTTCGTCTCGGCGAGCAGCGACCGGATCGCGGGGATCGGGCCGAGCCCCATGATCTCGGGCCGGATCGCGGCGACGGTCGAGGCGATGATCCGCGCCAGCGGCTTCAATCCCAGGCTCGCCGCCCTTTCGTCGGACATCACGAGTACGGCGGCGGCGCCATCGTTGAGCGGGCAGGCGTTGCCGGCGGTGACGGTCCCGTCGGGCTTGAATGCCGGGCGCAGCTGCGCCAGGACCTCCATCGTCGTCCCCGGACGGGGGCCGTCGTCGCGCTTGACGACCGTCTCGGGGACGTCTATCTCGTTGCCCTCCTTGTCGGTGTCCGTATGCGCGGCTACGGTCACCGGCACGATCTCGCGATCGAAATGGCCCGAGTCGCGCGCGTCGACGGCGCGGTTCTGGGAGATCACGGCCCACTCGTCCTGCTGCTCGCGCGTCACCTGGCAGCGCTCGGCCACGTTCTCCGCGGTCATCCCCATCGGGATGTAGACGTCGTACAGCGAGCCGTCCGAGCCGTTGAGCTTCGGGTTCTTGGCCTCGTCCATCATCCCCGCGCCCAGTCCGGCGCGTGACACCGCCTCGACCCCGGCGGCGATGTACTGGTCGCCCTCGCCCGCCCGGATCGCGTGTGACGCCATCCGGATCGTCATCAGCGACGAGGCGCAGAAGCGGTTTACCGTGCAGCCCGGAACATGGTGGTCGAGGCCCGCCAGCAGCGACGCGTTGCGCCCGACGTTATAGCCCTGCTCCCCGACGCCCGACGCGGCGCCCATCAGCACGTCGTTGGTCTGGGCGAAATCGACCTCCGGATTGCGCGCCACCAGCTCACGGATCGGGATCGCGGCCAGTTCGTCGGCGCGCACGGTCTTTAGCGACCCCCTGCCGGCGCGCCCGATCGGTGTGCGGATGGCGTCGACGATCACTGCTTCGGGCATCTGAAAGGCTCCTACTCGGCGGTCACGGAAAGACGTCGATCCTACGCGAGTGGCGGCTCAGAGACCGAGGCCGCGCACGCCCTTCTCGCCCCACCCGAGATGGTGGGCAAGCTCGTGGCGAACGGTCCGCGTGACCTGCGCCTTGAGCAGCTCAGGATCATGGCCGAAGTCGCGCAGCAGCGTGTCCTTGAAGATCACGATCCGGTCGTGGAAGAAGTCATGCGCGACCGTGTCGCCTTGATAGAGCCCGTACGCGCGCTGCCGGCGACCGCCGTCGGAGACGACGATCGCCACATGCTCGAGCGCGCGATGAAACTCGAGCGGCAGGTCGTCAATCGCCGCGCGCACCAGCGCCTTGAAGTCCTCGTCGTCGGAGACCGGCAGCGGCTCGTCGTCGTAGACGTCACCGGCGTCACCCTCGTCGTCGCCCCACCGACCCTCCTGCGCGAGGCGCTCGGCGCGCACCACGAGACGCTCGAAGTCCTCCTCTGACTCGGGGTCGCGCCAGCCGCTGAGATGGACGACCGCCAGCACGGCGGCACCGCCGATCAGCGCCGCGCCGGCACCGAACACGGCCAGCCCCTGCAGCAGCCGGACAGGGAAGTAGTCACTGAAGCCGACCATGACGCTGACGACCCCGAGCCCGATCGTCAACGCTGCGACAGCGGAGATCAGAACGCGGCTGGTGGTGGGCGGCTTGCCGAGCATGTTCGCCTACCGCATCGTCCGGGCGATCACGAGCCGCTGGATCTCGTTCGTGCCCTCGTAGATCTGGGTTATCTTCGCGTCGCGCAGCATCCGTTCGACCGGGTACTCCTTCACATAACCGTAGCCGCCGAGTACCTGCACGGCCTCGACGGTGACGTTCATCGCGACGTCGGAACAGAACAGCTTCGCCATCGCCGAGAACTTGCCGATGTCCGGATCGCCGCGGTCGACCTTGGCGCATGCCTTGTAGAGCAGCTCGCGCGCGGCGGCGCATTGGGTCTCCATATCGGCGAGCTTGAACTGGATCCCCTGGAAGCTGTTGATCGGCTTGCCGAACTGCCTGCGCTCGCCGGCGTATGCGGCCGCGTAGTCGGTCGCGCCCTGGGCGATCCCGAGCGCCTGGGCGGCGACCCCCAGTCGGGAGCGATCGAGCGTCGCCATCGCGACCTTGAAGCCGTGGTTGACCTCGCCGATCAGGTTCTCCTGCGGCACTCGCACGCCGTCGAAGATCGGCTGGCCGGTCGGCGAACCGCGGATCCCGAGCTTGTGTTCGAGCTTGCCGACGCTGAACCCGGGACGGTCGGCCTCGACCACGAATGCCGTGATCCCGCGCGAGTGGCCGGCTTCGCGATCGGTGACCGCAAAGCAGATGTAGAAATCGGCGATCCCGAGGTTGGTGATCCAGTTCTTGGTCCCGTCGATCACCCACTCGTCACCATCGCGCGTGGCGCGCGTCAGCATTCCGCCGGGATCGGAGCCCGCGTCGGGCTCGGACAGCGCAAATGCCGGCGACCACTCGCCGCTCGCACAGCGCGGCAAGAAGCGGTCCTTGAGCTCCTCGGAGCCGAACAGCTTGATCGGCAGCGTGCCGAGCTCCTGGATCATCAGGATCAGCGCGGTCGACGCGCACGCCTTGGCGATCTCCTCGACCGCCATGTTGAGCATCAGCGTGCCGGTGCCGGTTCCGCCGTGCTCGCTCTCGAACGGCAGCCCGAGGATGTCCTGCTCGGAGAGCAGCTCCCGGAGGTCATGGGGATAGGCCGCCTGCTCGTCGATTTCGGCCGCGCGGGGCGCGATCCGTTCGCGCGCGATCTCACGGATCGTGTCACGAAAGTCGAGATGCTCCTGGGGGACCGTGTACAGCTCCGACAGCGCAGACATGCTGCTCTGGATGCTACGTCACGCGCGATCGCGGCCGGGCCGCCGCGCCTCCGGCCCGCGACCGCCCCCGGGGCAAAGGGGCGGCCGCATAGGGCCAGGGGGCGTCCCGCGACGCGATCGTCCGCAGACGACGGCCGCGCGGAGGCTTTTAGAGACCGGCTGGGTGACGCACCACGTAATCCCCGCCGTCGGCAAGGTTGCCGGTCGGGTTCGAGCGCCAGCGCGGTCCGGTGCCGGCGGGAATATTGGGACCGCCGAAGTCCGCGGTGTCGAATGCGCGCCCGGCAACCACCATGAACACGTGCTGGGAGTCCGCGTACACCGTGATCCACTTACCTGGACCGGGGGAGCCATAGCCCTCAAACTGGACCGCCAACGGCGCCGAGAGCAGACCGCCGCCGTGCAGCGCGTAGCTGACCGCTCCGGAGCAGTCGTAGCCCGGGGCCTTCCAGCTCGCGTGTCCGCCGGCGTAGATGTACGGCTTGTCGATGATCTGGTTGGCCGCCGCGATCACTTTCTTGACCACCGCCGGCGCGCCCACCGGAGCCGTGGCCGTCCCGTTGGGGTTGATCCGCGCGCGTCCGACCGGACCGCTGGCGAGCGAGGTCGCGACCGCCTCGCGCAACACCACCGTCTCGGAGTAGGTGACGATCCCGTTGGCGGTCATATCGTGCGCGGTCTGGAAGGCGAGCACGCTGCGTTTCGTGGCCGGGCCGTAGTCACCGTCGACCGTCGTCGCGTAACCGACCAGCGTCAGGTAGCCCTGCAGCACGCGGACGTCGTGGCCCTTCAGGCCCGGGCGCAGCGTCCGGTTGCCGAGGTGAGCCGAGCCACCGTTCTGCTTGACGACCGGGATGTCGGTCGGGTCGGTGGTCTTGCTCTGCTTGTGGATCGCGAGCGCGCCACCGCCGCTGCCGCTCGCCGCGAACGCGGTCGGCGCGTCGGTCACGACCACCGACTTGAGGGTCGAGATCACCCTGGCACTGGCGACGCCGTTGGCCTTCAGGCCCTGGGAGGTCTCGAAGCCGCGCACGTTGTGCGCGGTCTGGGTACCGAAGAAGCCTGTCTCGGCGGTCGTGATGCCGACCTTGGTCAGATCGGCCTGCAACGCCTTCACATCCGCGCCTGCCATCCCCTGGCGGAGCGTCCGGCTGCCGAGGCGTTGGGTGCTGGCCTGTGCCGCTGCGGGAGCGATCCCCGCGACGACAATTGCCATTGGTAACGCGAACCGTACAGCGATTCGCGAGCGGACTCGAAACACAGATAACCCTTCTCTTTCGTGTGCCTTCGGGGTTAGCTGACGGGCTCGCGCTGAAAGAGTCGCGCTACGCCGAAATTCCGGCGATTCGCCCCAAGGGTCCGTGCTGATCCGGTCCCATCGGGTCCCCCGATCGCCGAGGCTCGAGACCTGGGCGATTCGGCTGGGTGAAGTATCGGTCCGGCACCCTATCGCACCTGCAAGATCGATGTCACGTCACAACGGTCGGCCGCCCGGCGCAGGAATCCGCGCGTCCGTGGCGAAGCCGACGGGGCGCATCTCGATCGCTAGGCTGAAGGCGTGCGCACCGCCGCCATCCCGCGCAGCTGGTTCAGCGAAACTCCCTGCTCACCGCGCGAAAGCGGCCGCTGATGGGCGCCGACTACACCCCCCAGGAAGTCTCCGCGCTACTTGCCGAGGGCGACATCCAGCTGATCGATGTCCGCACTCAGTACGAGCACGACGCCGGACGGATCGCCGGTGACCGACTCGTCGAGCTCAGCCGCCTGGCGGCCGAGGCCGAGACGCTCGACCGCTCGCGCCCGGTGGTCTTCTACTGTCGCAGTGGCGCCCGCTCGGCGATGGCGACCCAGGCCTTCTCGCAGGCCGGCTTCGACGCACACAACATGATCGGCGGCTTGCTCGACTGGGACGCCGGCGGCTTGCCGCTCGAGCCGTCCGACGGCTACGTCGCGGACTAGGCGACGGTCCAGGTGTCGCCGGCCGCGAGCAGGTCGGCGAGCTGCTCATCGGACGCGAGCTCGGCCGCCGCGCGGCGCCCGAACACGGGCCGCTGAACGTCGCGGAAGATCCCGATCGGCGTCGGGCCATCGGGTGCATCGACGAGCTTGGCCAGCGAGAACGCCAGCCCCGGATCCAAGCGTGCCGGATCGTGCACGAGCAGCGACTGCTCGCTCACGTCATCGACATCGACAAGCTTCAGACAGCCGTCGAGACCCTGAACGACGCCGCGCTCGAACTTGGGTCCGAAGCGGATCGGCTTGCCGGCCTCGAGGCGGATCTGGTTGACGTCGCGCAGCTCCTTGTCGGTCACCGCCGCGAACGCGCCGTCGTTGAACACCGGGCAGTTCTGGTAGATCTCGACCAGCGCCGCGCCCTCGTGCTCGGCGGCGGCCCGCAGGACCGCGGTCAGGTGGTGGCGGTCGCGATCGATCGTCCGCGCCACGAACGTCGCCTCGGCCCCGAGCGCCAGCGCGATCGGGTTGAAGGGATGGTCGGCGACGCCGAACGGGGTCGACTTCGTGATCTTGCCGATCTCCGACGTCGGCGACGCCTGGCCCTTGGTGAGACCGTAGATCTGGTTGTTGAACAGCAGGATCTTGATCGGGACGTTGCGGCGCAGCGCATGGATCAGATGGTTGCCGCCGATCGACAGCGAGTCCCCGTCCCCGGTCACGACCCAGATCGAGAGGTCGTCACGCGCGCTCGCCAGCCCGGTGGCGAGCGCCGGCGCGCGGCCGTGGATGCCGTGCATCCCGTAGGTGTCCATGTAGTAGGCAAACCGCCCCGCGCACCCGATCCCGGTGATGAACACGATCTTCTCCGGCGGGATCCCGAGCTCGGGCATGAACTGCTGCACCGCGGACAGGACCGCGTAGTCGCCGCAGCCCGGGCACCAGCGGGTCTCCTGATCGGACTGGAAGTCGGCTTTGCTCAGCGTGGCGCTCATGCCCGCTCCTCGATCGTTGAAGACCTGCCGGCGCTCATGCCCGCTCCTCGATCGCCTCGGCCACCTCGGCCGCGAACAGCGGCTGGCCCTGGACCTTGGTGAACGACTCGATATCGACGAGGAACTTGGCGCGCAGCACCTGGGCCAGCTGGCCCGTGTTGAGCTCTGGCACGAGCACGCGCTCGAACGAGCGCAGCACGTCGCGCGTGTTGCTCGGCAGGGGGTTGAGGTGGTGCAACTGCGCGCAGGCGACCTTGGCGCCCGACTCGCGCGCACGGCGCACGCCGGCGCGAATCGCGCCCTCGGTCGAGCCCCAGCCGAGCACGAGCAGGTTGGCGCCGGGCTCGGAGTCGACCGTAAGCGGCGGAATCTCGTCGGCGATGCCCGCGACCTTCGCGGCGCGCAGCTCGGTCATCCGCTCGTGGTTGGCGCCGTCGTAGGAGATGTTCCCGGTCTCGTCGGCCTTCTCGAGGCCGCCGATACGGTGCGCCAGCCCCGGCGTGCCCGGGATCGCCCACGGCCGCGCGAGGCGGTCGTCGCGGGCGTAGGGCATGAACTCGACGTTCTCGGACGGCGCCACCGCGAACCCCGGGTCGATCACCGGCAGCGCCGCCACGTCGGGCAGCAGCCACGGCTCCGAGGACGAGGCCAGGAACGTGTCCGACAGGACGATCACCGGCGTCCGGTAGCGAATCGCGATTCGGGCGGCCTCGAATGCGGCGTCGAAGCAGCCGCCGGTCGTGCTGGGAGCGATCACCGGCAACGGCGACTCGCCGTGGCGCCCGTGGAGCGCCATCAGCAGGTCCGACTGCTCGGTCTTGGTCGGCATCCCGGTTGACGGGCCGGCGCGCTGGACGTCGATCACGATCATCGGCAGCTCGAGCGCGACCGCGAGCCCGATCGTCTCGGCCTTGAGGTCCATCCCCGGGCCGCTGGTGGCGGTCACGCCGAGCCGGCCCCCGAACGCGGCGCCGAGCGCCATCCCCGCCGCCGCGATCTCGTCCTCGGCCTGGATCGTGGCGACGCCGACCTGGGCGTGCCGCGAGAGCTCGTGCAGGATCTCGGACGCCGGCGTGATCGGGTAGCTCGCCAGCACCAGCGGCAGGCCGCTGCGTACGCTCGCCGCGATCAGGCCCAGCGACAGCGCGGTCGTGCCGTTGACGTTGCGGTACACGCCGGGCGCGACGTCGGTGGCCGGGGCGACGTGGTACTGGACGTCGAGCAGCTCGGTCGTCTCGCCGAACGACCAGCCGGCGTTGAAGGCCGCCAGGTTGGCCTGGGCGATGACCGGGGTGCGCGCGAATTTCTTCTCGATCCAGCGTGTGGTGACGTCGACCGGGCGCCCGTACAGCCATGAGACGACGCCGAGCGCGAACAGGTTCTTGGCGCGGCCGGCGTCACGCGTGCTCGCCCCCTCGATCTCCTCGACCGCCCGCGTGGTCAGCGCGGTCATCGGGATCCGGTGCACGCGGTAGGCGTCCAGCGAACCATCCTCGAGCGGGTTGGTGGTGTAGCCGGCCTTGTCGAGGTTGCGCTTGGAGAACGCGTCCTCGTTGACGATGATCGTCGCGCCGCGGCGCAGCTCGGAGGTGTTGGCGCGCAGCGCGGCGGGGTTCATCGCCACCAGCACGTTAGGCGCGTCCCCGGGCGTCAGGATGTCGCGCGAGGCGAAGTGGATCTGGAACGCCGACACGCCCGCGAGCGTGCCTGCCGGCGCGCGGATCTCGGCCGGGAAGTTGGGGAGCGTCGCGAGATCGTTGCCGATCACGGCGGTCGCATCGGTGAACCGGCCGCCGGTCAGCTGCATGCCGTCACCGGAATCACCGGCAAAGCGGATGATCACGCGCTCGCGCTCTTCGATTGCCTTGCTCATCCGGGAACCTGCCTATGTGCGCGCGTCACCTGCTGTCAACCCCTTGTAAAGGTCGATACTACCTCTCGGGGTACTCGGACCGACCCGATCCGGGCAGCCGTTCGGCGCCGGCAGCCCACATCGACCGTGCAGCCGATCATGGCAGGGCCGCGACCCGGGGGTCGTCGCGGTCGACGTTCCAGTACCGCAGCACCGACGCGCGCATGCCCTGCACGTCCTCGTCGGCCCAGCGCGTGAACATGAACCGGGCGATCGTCCGCTGCCCCCCCTCGTAATCGCTGTACATGAGGTCGAGGTGCAGTTGCCGCTTCTCCTGGATCGCGCTGCGCACGTCGGCATAGCCCGGCTCGGCGGGGTCGCGCAGGGCGCCGAGCCAGTAGCCGTAGTCACCAGCGGGGATATAGAGATCGAGCTGCTGGCGGCGGAACTGCTCGAGCGGTGGCGGCTCGAGCGGACCTTCGACGCGGGGCTGGACGTGCCAGCCCTGCATCACAGCCAGGCCCGAGCCGCCGTTGCGCAGCCCGATCGCCATGTAGATCACGCTGTCGCCGAGCACGACGCTCCCGCCGTGCCCGGGAACCGTGAGCATCTGCTCGTCGCCGAACCGCAGGCGCTCCGGGGGGTCCTCCTCACGGGAGGGGATCAGCACTGGCAGCACCCCGGCCGTCAGCGAGCGCTCGGCCACTCGAGCCGAACGGTTCGCCGACCTGACCGAACTGAACGTGGCGACCGCCAGCACCAGCGTGCCGCCGGCGGTCGCCAGCGACGAGATCGTTACCCAGTCGGCCATCGTGGCCGATCAGCCGAGGAGGCCCGCACCAGACCCCGAGTGGCGATCCGGCGCCGTGGGCCCTACAGCTTCTGGACGTTTATCGCTTTGGGCCCCTTGGGTCCAGCTTCCTCCTCGTAGGACACCTTGGCGCCCTCCGCGAGTGAGCGGTAGCCGTCCGCCTGAATGTTCGAGTGATGGACGAACAGGTCGCGGCTTCCCTCATCGGGCGTGATGAAGCCGAACCCCTTCTCGTCGCTGAACCATTTCACTGTTCCGGTAGCCATGGAAGTCTCTCCTCCGTAGCTCGAAGTGCTGCTCGCGGAGGTTATGACTACCCCGTGACCTGCACCTGCGTGTCGCCGCCCTGATTCTTCAAACCGGCCTGTCGGGCGGCACGGTAGCACGACCGAAGGCGTCGGCAACTCGCGATCAGACGGGGTTCACCGGCTGGACACAGGCATCATGGTCAGTGCGATGGACGATCCACTCATAGTGCGCGGCAACACCGCGATTCCGCTCGATGAGATCGAGCTGCGAGCCTCGCGCTCGTCGGGTCCCGGAGGTCAACATGCCAACAAGACGTCGAGCAGGATCGAGGCGTCGTTCGATGTGAGCGCGTCGCAGGCCCTGTCGGACGCTCAGAAGCGGCGGATCGTGTCGCGGCTGGGACCACGCGTGGTCGCGGTGGCCCAGGACGCCCGCAGCCAGAGGCGCAACCGCGAGCTCGCGCTCGAGCGCCTCGCCGGCCGCCTGTCGGACGCGCTCGAGGTCCAGCGGCCGCGCCGGGCGACGCGCCCCAGCGGCGCCGCGGTGCAGCGGCGCCTGACCGACAAACGGCGCCAGGCGGACCGCAAGGCGCAGCGGCGGCCACCCAAGGAGGATCAGTGATGCGGTGGCTGGTCGATGGGATGAACGTGATCGGGACGCGACCGGATGGGTGGTGGCGCGACCGTGACGCGGCGATGCTCCGGCTCGTGGACCGGATCGAGCGCTGGGCGGCCGCCGAGGGTGAGGACGTCGTGGTCGTGTTCGAGCGCCCGCCGTCGCCGCCGATCCGCTCGAGCGTGATCGAGGTCGCCAACGCGCCCCGCCCCAAGCGCGACGCCGCCGATGACGAGATCATCCGTCGCCTGCGGCAGGAGCCACGCCCCGAGCTCGTCCGCGTCGTCACGTCGGACCGCTGGCTGGCCGACCGCGCGGGCGCGATCGGCGCCGTCGTGCAGGGCGCCGAGGTGTTCAGGTCGTTAATCGATTCCGAATAATCGCTCAACCCGCGCACGCGCCTTGCCACAATCAGAGGATGGCTGATCAGCCCACAAGGCGATCATCGCCTCCACAGGAACGCCGCCCGGCTCCGTCCGGGCCGCACCGGGTGCCCGGCTGGCGCGTCACGCCCGCTCCCGATGGTCGCGGCGCTCAACAGGACGGTGGTCAACCGCCGAAGCGGTCGCGCTCGCGCTGGTGGATCGCGGGGGTCGTGGTCGCCCTGCTGGCGCTCAACCTGTGGATCTCCTCCCAGGCGCTGAAGCCCAACACGCCGATCCGGATCCCCTATAGCCCGAACTTCCTGACGCAGGTCAAGGACGGCAATGTCAAGGAGATCTCCTCGACCGGTGACGCGATCCAGGGCACGCTCAAGCAGGCGATCAAGTACCCGTCCAACGACAAGGACGCCCCCACCTCGACCAACTTCGCGACGCAGGTGCCGTCGTTCGCCGACAACCAGGAGCTCTCCAACCTGCTCCAGAGCAAGAACGTGACGATCGACGCGCAGGCGCCCAACAGCGGCCCGTCGCTGATCGAGAGCTTGATCTTCGGTTTCGGCCCGACGCTGTTCCTGATCCTGCTGATCGTGTTCTTCATGCGACGCGCGAGCGGCGCCGCGGGCGCCGGCGGGCTGATGTCGTTCGGCCGTTCTCGCGCCCGCCGGGTCGAGGCCTCCGACCAGCAGATCACGTTCGAGGACGTGGCCGGGATCGACGAGGCCAAGGACGAGCTGACCGAGATCGTCGATTTCCTCAAGGAGCCCGACAAGTACCTCAAGCTCGGCGCGCGAATCCCGCGCGGCGTGCTGCTCAGCGGCCAGCCCGGCACCGGCAAGACGTTGCTCGCGCGCGCGGTGGCCGGCGAGGCCGGCGTGCCGTTCTTCCAGATGTCGGCCTCGGAGTTCGTCGAGATGATCGTCGGCGTCGGCGCCTCGCGCGTGCGTGACCTGTTCGCACAGGCCAAGCAGGCGGCTCCCGCGATCATCTTCATCGACGAGCTCGACGCCGTCGGCCGTTCACGCGCCGCGTGGCGGCCCCAACATCTCCGGCGGCCACGACGAGCGCGAGCAGACGCTGAACCAGATCCTGACCGAGATGGACGGCTTCAGCCCGCGCGAGAGCGTGATCGTGCTCGGCGCGACGAACCGGCCCGAGGTGCTCGACCAGGCGCTGTTGCGGCCGGGCCGCTTTGACCGCCGCGTGTCGGTCTCACCGCCCGACCGCCCCGGGCGCGAGGCGATCCTGAAGGTCCACACGCGCTCGGTGCCGCTGGCGCCCGACGTCGACCTCGGTGCGATCGCGGCGTCGACGCCGGGCATGGTCGGCGCCGATCTCGCCAACGTCGCCAACGAGGCGGCGCTGGTGGCGGCCAAGCGCAACCATGAAAAGGTCGCCCGCCAGGACTTCACGGACGCGCTCGAGCGGATCGTGCTCGGCGCGGCCCGCAAGGTCATGCTGTCCGACGCGGACCGTCGGCGAACGGCTTACCACGAGTCGGGTCACGCGATCATGGGAATGCTGACTCCGGGTGCTGACCCGGTCCGCAAGGTCTCGATCATCCCCCGCGGCCAGGCGCTCGGCGTGACCTTCTCGGCGCCCGACGCTGATCGCTTCAACTTCGACGAGCGCCATCTGCTCGCGCAGATCAAGGTCGCGCTCGGCGGCCGCGTCGCCGAGGAGGTCGTGTTCGGCGACCTGACGACCGGCGCGGAGTCCGACATCCAACAGCTGACCCGGATCGCGCGCCACATGGTCGGGCGGTGGGGCATGAGCCGCACGATCGGCCCGGTGGCGGTGCTGCCGGCCGACGGCGTCTCGCCGCTGCTGCCTGGCGTCAGCGAGACCTCCGAGCAGACCCAGCAGCTCGTCGACGAAGAGGTGCGCCGGATCATCGACACCGCGCACGACGAGGCGATCGAGACGCTGAGTGAGCATCGCTCCAATCTCGATTCGCTGGTGGCCGCCCTGCTCGAGCACGAGACGCTCGACCAGGCCGAGGCCTACGAGGCGGCCGGACTCTCGCAGAACACCGAGGTGGTCGCCGAGCCGGCGACACCTGAGCTCGCTCCCTGACACTCGGCCGGCACGGTTGGCCGGCGACTGCGGCCCCCGCTCGACGGCTACAACGGCCGCCGGCCCGCGAAGCCCGCCTCGGGCTCATGCCAGAACGCGATCCGGTCCTCCTCGTCGACCAGCCAGCAGAGGTAGACCTCCTCCCCGTCGCGGATCGCCGGGAAGTCCACCAGCCCCCGCTCGAAGTCGCGCAGCACGATGTCGACCGCGTCGAGCTCGCCGACGGCGCGGCTGAGCTCGACCAAAGCCCGCGCGGTCTCGCGCCCCGGGTAGCCGCCGCCGGAGCGTTCGTCGAGCGCGGCCACGGCGTCAGCCGCCCGCGACCCGAGCGCGACCAGCTGCGCATGCGCATCGCGCACCCACGCGACGCGCTCCGCGACCCAGGCCATCACCGCGCTCGCCTGCTCGACGGTGTAGTGATGTTCGTGATGCACCCGGAGCCCGTGTCGAGGGCGCTTGCGCTAGTCGCCGAGTCGCGTCATCCGCGCGAGCGCCTCATGGCACTCGACCACGCGCAGCTTGACCGGATCGTCATCTGTTCGGTCATGGACCAGATCCCAGGTGCGGTCGGCGATCTCGCGGGCATTGTCGGGCGTCGCGCTCTCCCACAGGCGATTGACGAGCTGCAGCTCGAAGTCCTGCAGCTGGTCGGCAGGGTCACCCGGGGCGAGCCGGGGCAGCGGATCGCCGGTCGCCTCCTTCCACATCCCGGTGGCGACGAGCAGCCTGTTGCGGAGCGTGATCGGATCCATCTCGCAGCCTCAATCCTAAGCATCTCGGAGACGACGGCTCGTCTGCATCCGTAACGGCTTCACGAATCGTTCACGCCTCGACGCGCGTCCCCCGCCACGCGGGCAACGTAATCGATCGCCGGGACGCCATCAACCGGTCAAGGGCGAGCGCCGCTCAACCGAGGGCGGGCAGCCGCTGCTGGAGGCTCAGCAGCGGCGCGAACAGGTCACCGTGGCGCTCCTGGCGATCGAGCATCTGCTCGGTGTCGAAGGCGAGCAGCTCGGGATCGCTCGCCTCACGGCACGCCGACACCTCCTCCCAGGTGACCGGGGTGGAGACGTACGGCCGCTCGCGCGCGCGTACCGAGTAGACGGTCACGGTCGTCTTGTGGTCGTCGTTCTGGCTCCAGTCGACGAACACCTTGCCCTTGCGCAGCCGCTTGGTCATGCGCGAGACGACCAGCTCCGGCATCCGCTGCTCGAGCAGCTCGGCCACGCGGCGCGCGAACGGCTTGGTCTGCTCGTAGGTGACGGGGCCGTTGAGCGGCACATACATCTGCATCCCCTTCGACCCCGACGTCTTGACCACGCTCTCGAGCCCGAGCTGGCCGAACAGGCCGCGCAGCACGAGCGCGACCTCACAGCACTCGACCACGCCCGCCGGCGCGCCCGGGTCGAGGTCGAACACGAGCATCGTCGGCCGCTCGGGGCGGCCCGCGAAGGCGAGCGAGGTGTGAAGCTCGACGTCGGCCAGGTTCGCGAGCCAGATCAGCGTCGCCCGATCCTGGGCGAGCGTGTAGTTGACATCTCCGATCCGGGCCGTCTGGACCCACTCGGGGCGATGCGACGGCGACTGCTTCTCATAGAAGTAGGGGTGATCGACGCCGTTGGGGTAGCGCTTGAGCGTCAGCGGCCGGTCACTGAGATGCGGGACGACCACCCGGGCGATGCGCGCGTAGTAGGCGATCAGGTCACCCTTCGTGAAGCCGGCCTCGGGGAACAGCACCTTGTCCCAGTTGGTCAGCTTCAAGTGACGCCCGTCGGCGAGCACCGCCAGCGAGCCGTCCGGGAGCCGCTGCACCTCGTCGAACAGCGCCTCCGGCGTCCCGGCGGCGGCCTGCTCACGGTCGGCGACCGGCGCCCGATCCTCGCGCCTGACCTCGACCGCCGGCCGGTCGTCGCGCAGCCCCTTGTACGACGGAGCGCGCATCACGCCCTCCGACGTCCACTCGCGAAACTCGATCTCGGCCACCAGCTCGGGCTCGACGAAGACCGCGTTGCGGGGCAGCTTCGGCTGCGAGTCAAACGGGCTGTGCTCGGCGACCAGCGGCGCGAGCCTCGCCTTGAGCTGTTCGAGTGTGCGGTCGGTGAAGCCGGTGCCGACCCGACCGGCGTAGCGCAGCTTCGCGCCTTCGTAGTGACCCATCAGCAGCGCCCCGATCCGGTCGGTGCGCCGTCCTTCGCCCGGCAGCCAGCCGCCGATCACGAGCTCCTGACGACGGGTGTGCTTGATCTTCACCCATGCCCCGGTCCGTCGCCCAGGCTCGTAGCGCGAGTTCAGGCGCTTGGCGACGATCCCCTCCAGTCCCTGCGCCAGGGTCGCGTCGAGCAGCCGTTTGCCGCTGCCGGGATGCGCGGCGGGGACGCGCCACGCGGGGCCGGCCAGGCCGAGCTGCTGCCAGCCGCTCGCGGCGCTCCTCGTAGGGCAGTGCCATCAGGGTGTGGCCGTCGATATACAGCAGGTCGAAGATCGCGTATACGACCGGCGTGCTCGCCGCCAAGCGCCTCACAGCACCGGCGGCGGTCACGTTCATCCGGCGCTGGAGGCGCTCGAAGCTGGGCCGGCCCGCGTCGTCGAACGCGACCAGTTCCCCGTCGAACACCGCATCGCGCATCCCGAGGTCGCGCAGCAGGCCGCGGACCTCGGGGTAGGTCGAGGTGATGTCACGGAGGTTGCGGCTCTCGAGGCGCAACCTGCCGGGTTGGGCGTACGCGATCGCCCGCACCCCGTCCCACTTGACCTCGAACGACCATTGTGACTCCGGCTTGGCGAGCGTTTTCAGCACGCCGGGCTCGGCGAGCATCGGCACGATCCTGGCGGGCATCGGCTCCCGGTCGGGATCCGCCGGCGGATCCATACGGTGGATCATCCAGTCCTTGGCCGCGTCCGGGCCGCGGCCGATCGGAAACAGCCCGTAGCGGCCGTGGAGCCGCTCGCCATGGAACGTGACCTCGACCTTGTGCTCGTCGAACAGATGCGTCTCGTACGTTCCGCGGTCCCAGACCCGCATCGTGCCGGCGCCGTATTCGCCGGCCGGGATGTCGCCCTCGAAGTCGAGGTACTCGAGCGGATGGTCCTCGGTGTGGACGGCGAGCCGGTTCTCGGCCGGGTCCGGCGGGATCCCGTTCGGGATCGCCCAGGACGCCAGCACCCCGTCATGCTCAAGCCTCAGGTCCCAGTGAAGCCGGGTCGCGTGATGCTCCTGAACGACGAATCGCGCGCGTCCCTCGCCAGATGCGGGATCGACGTCACCCGCCGGTTCTGACGTGCTCGCGAAGTCGCGCTTATCCCGGTAGGTGTCGAGCCTGTCCTTGGGCATTCATTGATTGTGCCGACGCCGCAGGTTACGATCGACTCACGGTGGGGATCGGGAAACGCTTCGGACGGCCGGGCAAGGCCGCAGCACTCGTCGCAGTTGGAGCACTGGGTGGCGGGGCGGCGCTTGCGATCGCCGCCGTACCCGGCAGCGACGGGGTGATCCACGCCTGCTATCAGGCGCAGCAGGACGGGACGACCCCCCAGGCTGACGGTCCGAACCTCCGTATCATCGACCCGTCCGCGGGCCAGGCGTGCACCCCGGGCAGCCCCGCAGGTGGTCTGGGCGAGCACGCGATCAGCTGGAACGTGGCCGGCGCTCCCGGACCCAGTGGGCCGCGAGGCGAGTCCGGCCCTCAGGGGCCCCCGGGACCCGCCGGGCAGACGCTGACGATCAGCGGGCAGACATTCACGCTCAGCAACGGCAAGGCGCTCACGATCGGCCCGAGTGCGGTTCCGCCGCTGCAGTTCAAACCCAACGGACGCCCGGTCGCGACGATGACGCTCGGCAGCGGCCGCAGCGCGAGTTCGTTCAACGTGCTCGCGTGGCAGCTCGTCGGCAGGGGTGCTGCCGCCGGCACAGGAGGTGCCGCGGGCACCGGCGCCGGGCGCACCAACGTGAGCAGCATCCAGATCACGAAGAAGACCGACAAGGCGTCGGTGAACCTGTTCAAGTACTGCACAACTGGCAAGCACATCCCGCGGGCAACGATCACCGTTCGCAAGGCGGGTGAGAAGACCCCGTACCTGAAGATCACGCTCACGGACGTGCTCGTCAGCTCGTATCAGCTCGGCAGCGCGGGCGGCGGTGGCGCGAAGCCGAACGAGAGCTTGTCGCTGAACTTCACCAAGATCGAGTACAAGTACTCGACCCAGTAAGTGCACTCTGGCGGCGCGCGCAAGGTCTTCTTCACCAACTTTTACGCGTACCCGGCATCATCTGCGCATGGCGCGCGTACTGGTGGTTGACGACGAGCCCGCGGTTCGGCGGGCGCTCGAGCGCGCGTTGCGGCTCGAGAACCATGAGGTCAGGCTCGCCGCCGACGGCGAGCAGGCGCTCGATGCGCTCGCCGACGAGCCGGCCGATGCGGTGATTCTCGACATCCTGATGCCCAGGCTCGACGGGCTCGAAGTCTGCCGGCGCATGCGCAAGGCCGGAGATCGGACGCCGGTCCTGATGCTCACCGCGCGCGATGCGATCGACGATCGCGTCGAGGGACTCGATGTCGGCGCCGACGATTACCTGGTCAAGCCATTCGCGCTGCGCGAGCTGCAGGCGCGGCTGCGGGCATTGCTGCGCCGCTCCGGTGACGGCACCGGCGAGGGTGAGACGCTCCGCTACGCCGACCTGGTGCTCGACCCGGTGGCGCACGAGGTGTACCGCGGCGATCGGCTGGTCGAACTCTCGCGCACCGAGTTTTTGCTGCTCGAACTGTTCATGCGCCACCCGCGACAGGTGTTGACCCGCTCGACGATCTTCGAGAACGTGTGGGGCTACGACTTCGGACCGACCTCGAACGCCCTCGGTGTGTACATGGGTTACCTGCGCCGCAAGACCGAAGCGGGTGGGGAGCCGCGGCTGCTGCACACCGTCCGTGGCGTCGGCTACGTCCTGCGGGACTGACCTCGGAGGGTTGGCGTGTCACTGCGCCGCAGGATCGGAGTAATTGCCGCGGCCTCCGTCGCGGCGGCGGTCCTGATCGCGGTGCTGGTGTCCTATTTCGTGGTCCGCGATCAGCTCCGCGGTCAGGTCGACACCGCGCTCAAGGAGCAGGAGACGGTCGTGCAGCGCACCGAGCAGCTTCCCTCCGAGATTCCCGGGATCCCCGCCAGCGAGGGCGGCCCGGCGCAGTACATCCAGATCGTGCTTGCGAGCGGATCGTCCTACCCGCGGCAGGGCAACGTAGTGTTCCCCGTGGACGCGCGCGCGCGCCAGATCGCGTCGACCCAGACCGGCTCGGACCTGAGCGACGTACACGTCGGTGACACCCATCTCCGCGTGCTCACGTTCCCGGTCCGGGTGCCGATCGACGGCGTGTATGTCCCGGCGGCCCTGCAGCTCGCCCGCCCGCTGAACGGCGTCGACAACGTCCTTTCCGAGCTGCGTCTCGTGCTGTTCCTGGTGTTCCTGGGCGGGATCGCGCTCGCGGCCGGCCTTGGCCGGCTGGCGGCCCGGCGCGCGCTCGCGCCGCTGGCCGAGGTCGCCCAGGCCGCGCAGCACATCGGCGAGACCGAGGATCTCTCAAACCGGATCCGGGTCCACGCCGACGACGAGGTCGGCCAGCTCGCCACGCGCTTCAATGCGATGCTCGATCGCCTCGAGGCGTCGCGCGCCGAGCTCGACGACTCGATGCGCGCCCAGCGCCAGCTCGTCGCCGACGCCTCCCACGAGCTGCGGACGCCCGTCACGAGCCTGCGGACCAACATCGAGGTGCTGCTCGAGGGCGCCGAGCTCGACCCTGAGGACCGCCGTCGCCTGTTGGCCGACGTGGTCGAGCAGAGCGAGGAGCTGACCGCACTCGTCACCGACCTGATCGAGCTTGCCCGCGGCGACGAGCCCGGCTATGCGACCGAGGACGTGCGGCTCGACGCGCTCGCCGCCGAGTCGATCGCGCGCTCGCACCGCAACGCGCCCCAGATCCAGATCGAATCGCACCTGCAGCCGGTCTCGATCGACGGGGTCCCGGCACGGCTCGAGCGTGCGATCAACAACCTGCTCGACAATGCGGCCCGACACTCGCCCCCCGCGGGCGTCGTCGAGGTCACGGTGGATCATGACGGCGTCACCGTCCGCGATCACGGCCCCGGCGTCGACGAACAGGATCTGCCGTACGTGTTCGACCGCTTCTTCCGCGGCACCAACTCCCGTGGCCGGCAGGGCAGCGGACTCGGGCTGGCGATCGTCCGGCAGGTGACCGAGCAGCACGGCGGGACCGCCACGGTCGCCAATGCGCCCGACGGCGGCGCCGTGTTCATGCTTCGCCTCCCGGTCGTCGCCACGGACGACGCTGACGCCGACGCCCTCGCCGAAACGCCCGCGCACCTCTGACCGAACGCTCCCGGCCTACGGCATGGGGGGCCGGGCTACCCGTGCCTGGCGAGCGGACACGAACTTGCGGCGTAACAGCCAGAACAGCAGGCAGTAGACCGGGACCACGAACACCAACAGCAGCCACTTCTGCTCGGGCGCGCCGAACGCCGCGACGATCGCGGTCTCGCCGCCGAGCGAGGGGATCGAAGCGAGCAGCGTCGTATGTGACCGGTAGCCCGAGAAGTGCTCGCGACCGCAGATCTCGATCACGCCGAGCGCGATCACGACGATCCCGACGATCAGGACCGGGCCGCCACCGCGAATGAAGCCTACGATCACGCCGACGAGCCCGGCGAAGATCGCGATCTCGGACACCGGCACGCCGCCGAACGGCCCCTCCGGGCGCTCGCCCTCGCGCCCCAGCTGACGGTTACCGCGGCGCACGTCGCGCCTCGCCTCCGCGCGGCGCTCGGCGCGCTCGTCGCGCCGCGTCGATGGGACCGCGCGCGGGACGGTGTTGCGCTTACGGCGCTTGCGCGAGCTGCGCTTGGACTTCTGCGTGGTCACGGCACGCTGAGGATAATGTGCCAATCGCGACCCGGCTCCCCCACGCCCTGATCGCCGCGCTGCTCGCGACCCTCCTGTTCGCCGCGCTGCTCGCGACCCTCCTGTTCGCGGCGGCGGCGTTGGCCGACGGCGACCCGGCCAGCGACACGCTGCTCGGCCAGAACGTCTTCTACCCCTACTCGCCGACCGCCGTGTCGGCGCAACGGACGCTCAACGCCGAGACGGCGGCCGCCAAGAAGGCCGGGGTCCCGATCAAGGTCGCGCTGATCCAGGCACCGACCGACCTCGGCGTGATCCCGTCGCTGTTCGGCAAGCCCCAGCAGTACGCCGACTTTCTCGACCAGGAGATCAGCTTCAAAGGCAAGCAGTTGCTGCTGGTGGTGATGGCCAACGGGTATGGCACCGAGGGCCTGCCACCGGCGGCGACCAGGGCGGCCGCGGCGCTGAAGCCGCCGGCCGGGAAGTCGAGCACCGATCTGGCCCAGGCCGCGATCGTCGCGGTCGACAAGCTCGCCGACGCGGCCGGTCATCCGATCAAGGGCGTCCCGGGGATCCCGGGGAGTTCCAGCGCGAGCGGCGGTGGCAGCTCGACCACGCCGATCGTGATCGGGTTGATCGTCGCCGCGCTGCTCGTCACCGGGGCGGTGCTCGTGCTGCGCCGCCGCCAGGCTGTCAGGCCCGCGGGCTGACGCCGCTCAGGCCGGCAGGCGGCGCTACCGCTCAGGCCGGCGGGCTGACGCCGCTCACTCGGGGATCGTGCGCGGCTGAACGTTGGGGGTCGAGGCGTCCGCCAGCTCGCGGAACAGGCCCGTGACCACGAACACGACCTGCTCGGCGATGTCGACCGTGTTGTCGCCGATCCGCTCCAGGCAGCGCGCGACGAGGATCATGTACATCCCCCACTCGCGCACATCCGGGTCATCGCCGATGTCGACGGCGCGGCGGAAGATCTCGCGGTTGAGCCGGTTGATGTCGGCGTCCTGGCGGGCGAGGTCCTGGGCCAGGTCGACGTTGCGCGTGCTGAGCGCTTCGCGCGACTCCGACAGCTGCGAGCGCGCGAGCTGGCCCATCCGCTCGATCGAGTCGAGCAGGTCCTTGTCCTTCGGCTGCTCGTACCCCGACAGCGGCACAAGCTTGGCGATGTTGACGCACTGATCGCCCATCCGCTCGATACAGCGGATCACGTGCAGCAACGCGGCGACGATCCTCAGATCGCCGGCGACCGGTGCCTGGCGCGCGAGCAGCGAGAGGATCCCCTGGTGTACCTCGAGGTAGCGGCCGTCGATCCGGTCATCGTCGGCAACGACCATCGTCGCCAGCTCGACGTCCTGATAGCTGACTGACTCCATCGCCCGGTCCAGCTGCTGTGTCACGAGGTCGATGCCGCCCAGAACCTGCGCCTCGAGGCCCCGGAGATCCTCGCGGAATTGGTGTCTTGTCTCCTGCAAAGGCATCTGATTGCTACCCGAACTTCCCGGTTACGTACCGCTCGGTACGCTCGTCCTTGGGCCGTGTGAACACGTCGTTGGTCGGCGCGTGCTCGATCACCTCGCCGTCGAGCATGAACACGGTCGAGTTCGCCACCCGCGCCGCCTGCTGCATGTTGTGCGTCACGATCACGATCGTATAGCGCTCCTTGAGCTCATCGATCAGTTCCTCGACCTTGAGCGTCGCGATCGGGTCCAGGGCCGAGCATGGCTCATCCATCAGGATCACCTCGGGCTCGATCGCGATCGTGCGCGCGATGCAGAGCCGCTGCTGCTGGCCGCCCGACAGTCCGGTGCCCGGCTCGCTGAGACGGCCCTTGACCTCGCCCCACAGCCCGACCGCGCGCAACGACCGGTGGACACGCTCGCGGAGGTTGTCGCTCTTGGTGCCGGTCAGCCGCAGCCCGGCCGCAACGTTGTCGAAGATCGACATCGTCGGGAACGGGTTCGGCTTCTGGAACACCATCCCGATCGCGCGGCGCACGGCCGTGACATCGACACCGTCGCCGTACACATCGACACCGTCCAGCGTCACGCTCCCCTCGGCGCGCGCGCCCGGAATCTCCTCGTGCATCCGGTTGATGCAGCGGACCACGGTCGACTTGCCGCTCCCGGACGGACCGATGATCGCGGTCACCTCGTTGGCGGGGAAGTCGATGTCGATTCCCTTGAGCGCGTGCTGCTGGCCGTAGTAGGCCTGGAGCGCCTGCACCTTGACCGAGTGCCCCGTGCCCTCCTTCACGCCGAGGAGTGACAGGTCGGGCGCTTCCTCAGTTTGCTCGGGCGAGCCTTCGGTGGCTGTCATCCTCGATACATCCTCGATGTTGGCTTGAGAGGGATCATGACACGCGGCTGCGCCGCGCGATAAGCCGCGCGACCACGTTGAGAATCAGGATCAGCGCGACCAGCGTCAGAGCTGCGCCCCAGGCGCGCGTGACCACGACGCTGCGGGGGTTGGTGATGTCGCCGTAGATCTGCGCCGGGAGACTGTTCATCACGCCGTTGAGGTTCCAGCTGAGCCCGAACGCGACCGAGACCGTGAACAGCAGCGGCGCGGTCTCGCCCATTCCCCGGGCGACGGCCAGCAGCGAGCCGGTCACGAGGCCCGGGGCGGCAGTCGGGAGCACGACCCGGGACACGACGCGCCACCGCGGCGCGCCGAGCGCCAGCGCCGCCTCGCGGAGGCTGTCCGGCACGAGCAGCAACACGACCTCAGCGGCGCGGACCACGATCGGCAGCATCAACAGCGACAGCGCCAGCGAACCCTTCCAGCCGGCGAACGAGCTGCCGCCCACCTTCGCGACGACGAGCACGATGTAGATGAACAGGCCGAACACGATCGACGGCACGCCGGTCATCACATCGACGAGGTAGCGCACGACGTTCGCGAACGCCGAATCGCGGCCGTACTCGGTCAGATACAGCGCCACGCCGATCCCGATCGGGATCGCGATCAGGCTCGCCAGCGCGACGATCTCGAGCGTCCCGAAGATCGCGCTTCGGATCCCGCCCGGATTGCCGAAGAAGTTCCCGCTCGGGTCGGTGGTGAAGAAGCCGCTCGAGGTCCAGGCACTGAGCCCCTTGTGGAGCAGGTAGTAGATGATCAGGATCAGTGGCACGAGGGCGATCCCGGTGCCGACGAGCAGCACCGCGCGCATCATCTTGTCGGTGCGACGCCGCCGGGCACTGATCTCGGGGAGCGCAGGCGCACTCACTGAAAGCCACCTCCGGTCGCCGTGACGGCGGTGCCGACGTCCCTGCCCCGCGTCCGTCCGCGTGCCCCACGCCTCACGAACCAGCGCGCGATGATGTTCACGGCCAGCGTCAGCACGAACAGCACGAGGCCGGCCGCGAACAGGGCGGACTTGTGGATCGGCGTGTTCGAGCTCTCGCCGAACTCGTTCGCGATCACCGCCGCGAGCGTGTACCCCTGGCTGAAGATGTGCTTGCCGATCGTGGGCGCGTTGCCGATCACGAGCACGACCGCGATCGTCTCTCCGATCGCACGCCCGAGGCCCAGCATCGCCCCGCCGGTGATGCCCGGCCTCGAGTACGGGAGGACCGCGATCCGGATCATCTCCCAGCGGGTGGCACCGAGCGCCAGGGCCGCCTCCTTGTGCTCCTGGGGCACGGTGTGGAGCACCTCGCGCGAGATCGCCGACACGATCGGCAGGATCATGATCGCCAGGATCAGTCCCGCAATGAAGTAGTTGCCGGGCGTGATCGATGCCGACGCGCCGCCGATGAACGGGATGAACGAGAACGTGCTCGCGACCCACTTCTCGACCGGGATCAGCTTCGGCCCCAGCACGAACACGCCCCACAGGCCGTAGACGACCGACGGGACGGCGGCGAGCAGGTCGACCAGCATGCTCAGCGCCGGGCGTGCTCGCCGCGGGCACAGCTCGGTGACGAAGAGCGCGCTTGCGACCGCAACCGGGACACCGATCAACAGGGCGATCGCCGACGTGATCAGCGTTCCGACCACCAGCGGAGCGCCGTGGTAGATGTTGCGCGAGACGTCCCAGTCGTTGCCGAACACAAAGCTCAGCCCGAACGAGCTGAGCGCCTGCTGGGACTCGCCGATCAGCCGAATGAAGAAGTAGACGAGCAGCAGCAGGATCGCGCACGCGAGCGTCGTCAGCCCCCAGCGCAGGATCTGGTCCGGGGCCCGGCTCAGCGGCGACCGCCCGAACGTCGAGCGGTCGCCGGGAGCGGTTATCGCGCTGGCATCCACCGGCCGCGCCTGTTAGCTGATCGACGAGCCGTTGCAGGTCATCGTCTGCAGCTGCGCGTTGTCCTTGTCAGCCAGCGAAGCCGGCAGCGGGGCGTACGGAAGCTGATTGCTACCCGAACCGAGCGTCTGCTGCCCGGCGCCGAACGCGTAGGTGAAGAACTTCTTCAGCCCGCCGGCCACTGATTTGCTCGCGCCGCCGTCCTTGCATGGATCCTTGTAGGCCATCAGGAACGTCTGCGACACGATCGGGTAGGCGGCGGGGTTCGGCGAATTGATCGTCGAGATCCCCAGGTCCTTCGGGACCTTGATCCCGGATGCGGCCGCCGACGTGTTCGCGATCGTCGGCAGCACGTACTTGCCGCCCGAGTTCTTGACCGCCGCGTAGGTGAATCCGTTCTCGAGCGCGTATGCCTGCTCGACGTAGCCGACCGCGCCGGTCGTCTGCTTGACCGCGGCCGCGACGCCGGAGTTCTTCGCCGCGCCGGTGCCGACCGGCCACTTGACGTCCTCCCCGGCGCCGATCGAGGACTTCCATGTCGGGCTGACGTCGGAAAGGAAGGTCGTGAAGCCGTCCGTCGTCCCCGACGAATCGGATCGGTGGACGATCGTGATCGCGGTGCTCGGGAGGTTCAGTCCCGGGTTCAGAGCCTTGATCGCCGGGTCGTCCCAGCTCTTGATCTTGCCCATGAAGATGTCGGCGAGCGTCGGCCCGTCGAGCTTGAGTCCGCTCTTGACCCCGGGCAGGTTGTACGAGACGGTGATCGCGCCGAAGGCGATCGGGAACTGCAGCGCGGGCCCTTTCAGCCCCTTCACATCGGTTGGCGTCAGCGACGGGTCACTGCCGGCGAAGTCAACGGTCGCGGACTGCAGATCGGCGACGCCGGTGCCCGAGCCGACCGGGTTGAAGTTGACCGTCAGTCCCTGGCCCTTGAGGTTCGAGCCCCACTGCTGGTAGATCGGGGCCGCCAGCGTCGATCCGGCGCCGTTCAGGGTCGCCGAGCCGCCGCTGGAGCCAGAGCCGGCGGCCGCCGACGAAGAACTACTGCTGCTCGAACCGCAGGCTGCGATCGCCAGCGCTGCGCCGCCGGCCACCAGCGCCGCGCCGATTGTTCTTGTCCGCACTGTTGTCTCCTTGGATCGGAAGTCATCCAAGTGTCAGTGCCGACCGCCGGGCTGTTGTTAACGAGTTGTAAAGCGGTTGTTGCTGTCCCGGGACTGCTCGGCGGCGAGCCGATAGCCGAAACCAAAGTGCGTGTGGATGAACCGCCAGTCAGGCAACTCCGCTTCGAGCTTGACTCGGAGCTTGCGAACGTAAACATCGACCGACCGGTCGCCGGCACGCATCTCCCGTCCCCAGACGAGCCTGTAGAGCTCCTCTCGCGACATGATCCGGTCGAGACGGCGGGCGAGCTCGGTCAGCAGATGCAGCTCGCGGATCGACAGCATCAGCGCATGGCCGTCGGCCCGAGCGAGGTGCTCCTCGGGAATGATCTCGAGCGGTCCCACGTGGAGCGCCTCCCGGCCGGTGTCGGCTGCTAGAGCCATCGGCGCTAGATGCTGCTGTGGCGCGCGTCGCCAGACGTGACCGACTCGTGACGCGGATGTGAACGATTTGTGACTTTGCCCGCGAAACGCCGGTCCGGCGGCTCGAGCGGACGCTGCCTACGTCGCGAGCGCCGGATCGAGTTCGACTTCGCCGGGGTCCGTCACCAGGTCGAGCTCGGGCCTGAGCCCAGCGATCGGCTCGGGCGCGAACCTGTATCCGACGCCGAAGTGGGTGTGAATGTAGTTCCACTGCGGCGACGCCGCGCGCAGCTTCTGGCGCAGCTTGCGGACGAACACGTCGACCGAGCGGTCCCCGTGCGCCATCGCGTACCCCCAGACCCGCTCGTAGATCTCCTCGCGCCGCAGGACGCGATCGGAGCCGGTCAGCAGGTGCAGAATCTCGAATTCCCGCGCGGTCAGCTCGAGGCTCACCTCGCCTCCGTACGCCTGGTACAGGTCGGGCCGGACCGTGATCTCCCCGTAGCGGGAGGCCTCCTCGAGGATCGGCATCTCGGCGCGCCGATGGCGCCTCACCGCCGCCTCGACCACGCAGATCAGCTCCTCGGCGTGGCACGGCTTGGTGACCCAGGCGTCGGCCCCGAGTCGCAGGCCGCGGACACGCTGGGCGACCGACGAAGGGCCGGTGCAGACGATCACCGCCAGGCCGGGGAGCCTGGCACACAACCGCTCGAGGTAGTCCCATCCCGACGGACCGAGAACCGCGAGGTCGAGAACGATCGCATTCAGCCGCATCGCGACCAGCGCGTCCGCCGTCGCCGGCGCGGTCAGCGCGCGGTGCTCGCACCCGAGCGCGTCGAGCCGGTTGGTCAGGACCTTCATGAAACCGGGATCGCGGTCAAGGACGGCGAGCCGGAGGCGGTTGTTGGTGCGCTGCGTCGCCGACGGGGTCGGGGCCGCGCCGCTTTGCTCAGGCGACATGCAGCGCACTGTATTGCACCACGCAACTAAATCTGCACGGAGCCGAACCGCGGATCACAAGATGTTCACAGCTCGCAAGATCTTTACATGCACGTTGCGGCGATCCAGAATCGGCTCCACATGGCTATTGCGCCGGTAGCCTCTAGCTGGTTGGGGGGGCTCATGCTCCGGCCGCGTGTCGCGTTTGCGGGCCGCTACCGGTTGCCGGCCCGATCCCGTCTGAGCACATCTTCGCCTGCCGGGGGCGGAGCCATCACAACCCGCCGACACGCAAAGCCGCGGTGCGGAACCGGAGCTAGAGCGCCATGATGACCCAGATCAAATCCCTCCAGGCACGATTCGTGGTGCTCGCGCTCGCCTCGCTGGCGATCGCCGGCTGCGGCTCCTCTTCGTCCTCCTCGACAACGTCGGCCGCCGCGGCGGCGAGCTCGAGCACGGCAGCCGCGACCAGCACCTCGTCGGTATCGACCGCCTCGACCAAGGCGCTGCCGGCCGCCGTCTCCGAGCTGCCGGCCGCCGAGCATCCGTCCGCCGGTCAGTTCCCGGCCGCGCGCGGCCGGACCCTGCGCCAGCTGGCTGCGACCGTGAAATCGACCGCTCAACTCGGTGCGGCGACCGGGACGTTCACGCCCGGCACCCGCCGGCTGGCCTTCGGGCTGACGACCCAATCCGGTGGCTTCATCTACGCCCCAACCGCCGTCTACATCGCGAAGTCCCCGAACGCTGCCGCCAAGGGCCCGTTCCTCGCGCCGGCCGATCCGATGACCGTGCAGCCGCAGTTCCGCAGCAAGGAGAACTCGGGTCCCGGTGGGATCAAGGCGATCTACGCGGCCCAGCTTCCGGTCCCGGGCGCGGGAACGTTCACGGTCCTCTCGTTGACGCGCACGAAGAAGGGTCTGATCGGCGCCCCCGGAGAGATCGCGTCGACCAACACGTCGCCGATCCCGAACGTCGGACAGCGCCCACCGGACATCGCCACCGACACCGTCGCGACCGTCCACGGCGATATCGCGCTGTTGACGACCCGCCAGCCTCCCGAGCAGATGCACTCGGTGTCGTTCAACCAGGTCCTGGGCAAGAAGCCGATCGCGCTGCTGTTCTCGACGCCGCAGTTCTGCATCTCGCGGGTCTGTGGCCCAGTCACCGACGTCGCGGTCCAGCTCCAGCACGAGTTCGGCAACAAGATCACGTTCATCCACGAGGAGGTGTACGCGGACAACAACCCCAGTAAGGGCCTGCGCCCGCAGCTGAAGGCCTTCCACCTGCGCACCGAGCCGTGGCTGTTCACGATCAACCGCAAGGGGATCATCGCCGCGCGGCTCGAGGGCGCGTTCGGGACCACGGAGCTGACTCAGGCGATCAAGGCAGCCTTGCGATGACCAGGCCCCGGAGCCTTCGATCCGGGATTCCATCGCTCGCGATCGCTGTACTTGCAGTGCTCGCCCTGGCCGGCTGCGGCTCGAGCTCGGGCGGCTCGGTGAGCGTGCCGGCGGTCGCGCCCGCGCGCGTGTTCACGCTCGGCAACTTCGCGCCCACCGGCAAGATCGTCGCCCGACGCCCGACGACGATGACCTTCTCGGTCAATCTCCCCAACGGCAAAATCCTGCACAGCTACAAGACCGGCCTCGGTCCCCATACGGGCGTTCACCTGATCATCGTCCGCAAGGACCTCGCCTACATAATCCATGACCACCCGCCGATCCCGGCCAGCGGGATCATGCATCAGTCGGTCACGTTCCCGGCCCCGGGCCCCTACCGCGTGCTGGTTGACATTTATCCGGACATCCCCGGCGGCCAGCCGAACTTCCAGCTGTTTCGCAACATCCGAGTAGCCGGTGCCTACCACCCACAGAAGCTGCCGCCGTTCAAGGCCGACCAGGTGATCGACGGCTATCACTTCGATATGAAGGGCGATCCGAAGATCCACGCGATCCAGGCGATGTTCGTGCACGTCGATGTGACCGATCCGCACGGCCAGCCGGTGAAGTTCGTGCCCTGGTTTGGCGCGCTCGCGCACGCGATCTTCTTCCACGTGGGCTCGCTCGACTACTTCCACACACACGTATGCGCGCCCGACGCGCCAAATTGCGCGAGCATCCTCGGCCCGACGAAGATCACCGGCCGCTCGACGGCGCCCGGCAAGATCACCCTCGGCGTGTTGCTGCCGGTCGCGGGGACGTGGCGCCTGTTCTTGCAGATGAAGCTCCACGGCCGGGTCGTGACCGCGCCGTTCACGCTCAAGGTGGCCTCGTGATCGGGCGCCTCGGCGCGGCGTGCGTTGCCGCGCTGCTGGTCGGCCTGGTGTTCGCCGCCGTTGCCGGCGCCCACGCCCGCGTGAGCCCCGCGGTGTCGCTCTCGGGCGAGCTCCAGCTCTACAGCCTCGCCGTCCCGACCGAGAAGTCCGGCGCGACGACCACCAAGATCGTGCTGACCGTCCCCAAGAACTTCTCGATCGACTCGTTCGTCCCCAACCCGGGCTGGCACCGGGTCCTGCAGCAGACGGGCGTCGGCGACAACGCCGTCGTGCAGAAGGTGACGTGGACGGGCGGCCGGGTCCCGAGCGGCGAGGATTCGCTGTTCCAGTTCCTCGGACAGCCTGCGTCGCCCGGGACGTACACGTTTGAAGTCGAGCAGACCTACTCGGACGGCTCGATCGTCGACTGGAACGGCTCCGAGTCCTCGGCGGCGCCGGCGCCCTCGATTCATGCCGTCAGCTCGCTGGACGGCGGGGGCGGCGGCGGCGTCTCGGTGCTCTCGATCGTCGCGGTCGTGCTGGCGGCGCTGGCGCTGGTCGCGAGCGTGTTCGCGCTCGTCAGTCGCGGCGGTGGGGGCGGAGGACGTCCACTGGCGTGAGCGCGCGACCGAGGATCGGGCTCGGCGTCCTGGCCGCGATCGTGGCGCTCGTCATGTTGTTGTCGGCGCCCGGGTCCGCGTCGGCGCACGCTTACCTGATCAGGACCTCGCCGACGGCGAGCGGTGTGCTCAATTCGCCGCCGACCAACGTCTCGCTGACCTTCGATGAGGCCGTCGAGCCGCGCTTTGCGACGATCTCGGTCACCAACGTCAAGGGCACGCAGGAGACCACGGCGCCGGTGAACCGGTCGCCGGCGAACCCCGACACGCTCGTCGTCCCGATCCGACACGGGCTTCCGGAGGGCTGGTATCTGATCTATTGGCGCGCGATCTCGGTCGACGGGCACCCGGTCAACGGCGCCTTCACCTACGCCGTCGGCCCCAACCCCGGCCCGGCGCCGCAGTTCAAGGTGCCCAGCATCTCGGCCACCGCCGTCACCCCCCAGTTGCTGATCACGCGCTGGCTGATGTTCCTCAGCGTGATGGTCGCAATCGGACTGCTGGCGATGCGGCTGGTGATCGCCCGGGTGGCCGTCCGGCGGGTGAGCGGCACGAGCCTACGCGCGATCACGGTCGCGTTCGTCGCCGTCTCGGTGGTCGGCCTGATCGCGATCCCGGTCTATCTCGACTTCTCGATCGCCAACGACTCGCTGCGGTCGGTGTTCGATCTCAGCGCGCTCGTTCCGCTGTACCGCGTCACCGCGTTCGGCCGCGGGCTGGTCAAGATGGAGATCTGCTTCGCGCTCTTCTGTGGGGCCGCGTGGATCGCGCTGTGGCTGGACCGCGCCGAGCGACCGCTGCGCTCGGTCGCCGAGCTCGCCGCCGGGGTGGGGGCCGCGCTCGCGGCGGTGGCGGTCCTGTTCGTCCCGGGAACGATCGGCCACGCGGGCCAAACCTCCCCCCGCGGGCTCTCGATCCCGTTCGACGGGCTGCACCTGATCTCGGGCTCGATCTGGCTCGGCGGCCTGGTAGGCCTGTTGATCCTCTGGTTCAGCGTCGGCGAGCGCAGCCGCGTGCCGGTGTTGAGCGTGGTGGTCCCCCGCTTCTCGGCCGTCGCGCTGGCGTCGGTCCTCGTCCTGCTCGCCACCGGCACGGGAGCGACGATCATCCACATGCCGGCGGTCAACGCGCTCTGGCAGACCGGCTACGGGATCGCGATTCTCGTCAAGATCGGACTCCTCGCGTGCGCCGTCGCGCTCGCGTCCGGCAATCTGCTGCGCTCGAAGCCAAGGCTCGTGGCCGCCAGGACACGGCCCGCGCTCGGCGTGCCGGCAGCGCGCCTGCTGCGGCGCCTGATCAGCGGCGAGGCGATCATCGTCACCGGGGCGGTCTTCACCGCCGCTCTGCTCTCGAGCCTTGCGCCCCCTCCGCCCGCCTTTGCACTGCAGAACTCGGCGCTCGCGCAGGTCGGGCCCGGGCGCGTGGCGGCGACCGTCAACCATGCCGGCTATCGCCTGCAGGTACTGGTCTCCCCCAACAAGGCCGCGGCGCCCGATTCGTTCGCCCTGCGGATCACCAAGAACGGGGTCCCCGTCCGCGGCGCGACAGTGACACTCTTGTTCAACCACCTGGAGATGCAGATGCCACAACAGGAATACTCGCTGCGCGAGATCAGGCCCGGCGTTTACTCGCGTGCCGCGCCGGCGTTGATCATGGTCGGCAAGTGGGGACTGACGTTCCAGGTGGCGCCAAAGGGCGCTGCACCATTCACCGCGCTGATCGTCGACCAGGCCGACGGATGAGCCGCCGACCCGTGATCAACCGCGATGTTGTGCTTCGATTGAGCGCCTCGGTTCTTGCCCTTTTCTTAGGTCTGAGTGCGCTGGTCATCGCTATCCTGCTTGTCCGGAATGTCCTGGCGTGAGTAGGAGTTCCTTTGATCTGAGACATGGCTTCCCGGACTAAGCAAAAGGAAGAAGCACGCGCACGCCGGCTCGCTGAGGAGAAGGCACGCGCGGCGCGCGCGCAGCGCGATAAGCGTCTGCGGATGATCGGCGGGATCGTGGTCGCCGCGGTCGCGGTCGTCGTGGTCCTGGTAGCGATCTCGAGCGGCGGCAGCTCCGGTGAAACCGGTAAGCAGACCGGCACGCAGGCCAAGCAGACGGTGTCCGCGGTCAACGAGCTGCTCGACGGCATTCCCCAGGATGGCGCCACGCTCGGCAATCCGAAGGCGCCCGTCACGATGACTTATTACGGCGACCTCGAGTGCCCGATCTGTAAGGCCTTCACGGTTCAGGGAGGCTTCCCCGAGCTCGTCTCCAAGGACGTCCGCGACGGCAAGGTCAAGGTCGTCTACAAGGCATTCCAGACCGCCACGCATGACCCGAACGTGTTCAAGGACCAGCAGGTCGCGGCGCTCGCGGCGGGCCAGCAGCAGAAGTTCTGGAACTTCGCCGAGCTCTTCTACCACGAGCAGGGCGAAGAGGACACGGGCTACGTCACCGAGAAATACTTGCAGGGGCTCGCTCAGCAGGTGCCCGGACTCGACCTGACCAAGTGGGAGACCGCCCGCAACGACGGCGCGCTCGCCACCCAGGTGGCCAACGACGTCGCCACCGGCAACAAGGCCGGCGTCACCGGGACGCCGACGCTGGTGTTCTCCGGCCCGAAGGGCGAGGCGGCGGCGCCCGAAGCCGTCCCGAGTTACTCGGACCTGCAACAGGTGATCCAGAAGGTTTCATGACCTCTACGGTCACTGCCTCCGAGCAGATCGACAGCGGCATGTCGACCGATCGCAAGCTCGCGATCGCGATCCTGGTGCTCGCGGTGATCGGAACCGGGGTTGCCTCCTATCTGACGTATGTCCACTACGAGGGCTTGAAGGTCGTCTGTTCCAACACCGGTTGCGCCACCGTGCAGTCATCGCGCTACGCGAAGCTCGTCGGCATCCCGGTCGCGACCCTCGGACTGGTCGGCTACCTCGGCATCCTCGGCTCGCTGCTGATCAAGGGTGAGCTGGGGCGGATGGCGGGCTTCGGAATCGCCTTGATCGGCTTTTTGTTCAGCTTGTACCTCACGTACCGCGAGCTGTTCACGATCCACGCGATCTGCGAGTGGTGCGTGTCGAGCGCGGTGCTGATGACACTGTTGTTCATCCTCACCGCGACCCGCGCGCTCCGCTACCAGCCCGACACTGCCTAGCCTGGCTCCAGTCCGTCGGCGCGCAGGTCAGGCCGTCCGCCCGACCGCGCATGATGCAGATGTGAGCCGTCGCCGACTGACCCGCCGCGCGGGCCGTGGGGTCCGCCGTATCGGGCCGGTGCGCCCGTGAGCTGGCGCACCACCAGGGCCGCGGGCCAGGGTGGCGCCGTCAGTAAGCAGGTCGCGGTGATCGATCTCGGCTCGAACTCGTGGCGCCTGGTCGTCTTCTCCTACGCTCCGGGCACGTGGTGGAAGCGCACCGACGAGCTCTACGAGACGGTCAGAATCGGTGCCGGCCTCGGCGCCTCGGGGCAGCTCAGTGAAGCGGCGATCACGCGTGGGATGGAGACGCTGGCCGTATTCGAGCGCTTCTGCCGCGCCAACCGGATCGCGCCCGAGGACGTCCACGTCGTCGCCACCAGTGCGATCCGCGAGGCCGCCAACGGCGAGCAGTTCCTCGAACAGGCCCAGGCCGCCACCGGGCTGACGATCGAGACGCTGTCGGCGCGGGACGAGGCCTACTTCGGCTACGTCGCGGCGATCAACACGACGATGCTCACCGACGGCGTCGTGCTCGACCTCGGTGGCGGCAGCCTGCAGCTGATCGAGGTGCGTGACCGCCACGCGGGCAGGATCGCGTCCTTCGGACTCGGGGCGGTCCGCATGACCGAGCAGTTTCTCCCGGGCTCTGGGCCGGCGAAGAAGAAGGAGCTCGCCCGCTTGCGCTCGCACGTGCGCCACGAGCTCTCGTCACTGGACTGGCTCCCCTCGTCGGGGCCGCGCCTGGTCGGGGTCGGCGGCGCCGTGCGCAACCTCGCCGCGGCCGCGCAAGCGAGCAACGGAACGATCGACCTCGGCGTCCAGGGGTTCGTGATCACGCCCGACGCCCTGCATGAGCAGCTGACCACGCTGGCCGCGCTCGGGCGCGACGAGCGCGGGGCGGTGCCCGGCATCAAGCCCGGCCGGGGAGACATCATCCTCGCCGCCGCGGTGGTGCTCGACACGCTGGTGGAGCTCGGTGACTTCAGCGGCATCGAGGCGACCGAGGCCGGCCTGCGCGAGGGCGTGTTCCTCGCCCGCACGCTGCTCGACGGATCCGAGCCCCTGTTCGAGAACGTCCGCGAGGCCGCGGTCCACAACCTCGCGATCCTGTACGAGTCCGACATGGAGCACGTCGAGCACGTCGCGTGCCTGTCACTGCAGATGTTCGACTCGCTGGTCCGCGGCGGGCTGTTCGAGCCGGCTCACGGCGAGCGCGAGCTGCTGTGGGCCGCCTCGATGCTCCACGACGTCGGCATGACGATCTCGTATGACGACCACCACAAGCACTCGCGGTATCTGATCGAGAGCGCCGAGCTGCCCGGCTTCGATCCCCGCGAGCGCGCGCTGATCGGCCAGATCAGCCGTTACCACCGCAAAGGGATCGCGAAGCTGGGCGAGATCGAGCCGCTCGCGCTGCCCGGCGACGATCGGCTGCTCGATCGCTGCTCGGTGATCCTGCGGCTGGCCGAGCACCTCGAGCGCGGCCGCGACCAGTCGGTCTCCGAGGCCCGGCTGCGCGCCAACGGTCACGGCGTCGACCTCCACCTCGAGGCGACCGGCGACCTCACGCTCCAGCGCTGGAGCGTCGAACGGTACGGCGACGGCGAGGCGTTCGAGCGCGTCTTCAACCGCCGGCTGCTGATCGGCTGACCGCCCGGATGGCCGCGCCCGGCGCGGCGGCGTAGAGTTGAGGCGGTGCTGTGGTTGCTACGTCACGCCGACGCCGCCGATGGCGTGCCCGACGACCAGCGCCCGCTGACCGAGCTGGGCGTCCGCCAGGCACGGGCTGCCGGCGTCGCGCTGGAGCGCCTCGGCACCACGCTCGAGGCGTGTCTGTCGAGCCCCAAGCTACGCGCCGTGCAGACCGCCGAGCTGGCGTGCGAGCCGCTCGGTCTGCCGGTCACGGTCGACTCGCGGCTGTCGGGCGAGCCGTTTGACGTCGCCGATCTGACCGCCGGCTTCGAGGACACGATGCTCGTCGGCCACGACCCGTCGTTCACGCTGACGTTACACGAGCTGACAGGGGCACAGGCGAGGATGAGCAAGGGTGGACTGGCAGCGATCAACAAGGGAGAGCTGATCATGTTGATGAGGCCGCACGAGCTGTTTGCGCTGGCCAAAAGCGAGCGGGCCGCATGAGCGAGGAAAGCGTCGACACGGCCTACGAGTCGGGGCCCACCGGCGAAGGCGTCACCAGTTTCGAGCCACCGAGCGCGCCGGCCGCAGTGGCGGAAGCGGTCGACCTCGGTGACAGATCGCTGTACATCAATCGCGAGCTCTCCTGGCTCGAGTTCAATGACCGCGTCCTGCAGCTCGCGCAGGACGAGACGCTGCCGCTGATCGAGCGCGTCAAGTTCCTCGCGATCTTCGTCACCAACCTCGACGAGTTCTTCATGGTCCGCGTCGCGGGCGTCCATGACCAGCTCGACGCGCGGATCGACGCGCGCGGTCCCGACGGCCTCCCCCCGTCGGAGGTGCTCGAGGGGATCGCCGCTCGCGTGACCGAACTCGACCGCCGCCACTCGCGCGAGTGGTCGGACAAAGTCCGACCCGCGCTCGGGCGCGAGGGGATCCGGGTCACAACGTGCGAAGAGTCGGGCGCGCCCGCGAGCGTGATCGAGCGTCACTTCCGCGAGCAGATCTTTCCGGTCCTGACGCCGCTCGCGGTCGGCCCCGGGCGACCGTTCCCCTATATCTCCAATCTATCTCTGAGCCTGATCGTGCGCCTCCACGATCCCGACCTCGACCACGAGGCGTTCGCACGCGTGAAGGTCCCCAAGGAGGTCCTGCCGCGGTTCGTCGAGATCAGCAAGGACACGTTCATCCCGCTCGAGGACATCATCGCCCAGCACCTGGACTCGCTCTTTCCCGGGATGAACATCCTCAGCTGGGACCTGTTCCGGGTCACGCGTGACGCCGACTTCGAGGTGTCCGACGAAGCCGACGATCTCCTCCAGGCCGTCGAGGACGAGTTGCGCCGGCGCCGGTTCGGCGAGGTCGTCCGGCTCGAGGTGGGCGCCGGGATGGACCCGGCGCTGCGGACGCGCCTGATCGAATGGCTCGGCGTCGCCGAGCTCCAGGTCTATGACGTCGAGGGTCTGCTCGACATGGGCGACCTGTGGCAGATCGCGTCGATCAACGGCCACTCTGACCTGCGCCTGCCGCCGTGGACGCCGGTCGTTCAGACCGGGCTCGGGTCCGGCTCAAGCGAGGACGGGGCCGCCCTGTTCCGCGCGATTCGCGCCGCCGACGTGCTCGTCCATTACCCCTACCAGTCGTTCTCGTCGAGCGTCGAGCGGTTCGTCAGGCAGGCCGTCGACGACCCCAACGTGCTCGCGATCAAGATGACCGTGTACCGGACCTCGGATGACTCGGCGCTGGTGCCGTCACTGATCGAGGCGGCGGAGAAGGGCAAGCAGGCCGTCTGCCTGGTCGAGCTCAAGGCGCGCTTCGACGAGCGCGTGAACATCCACTGGTCGCGAGCGCTTGAAGAGGTCGGGGCGCACGTCGTGCACGGCATCCCGGGGCTGAAGACCCACGCCAAGGCGATCTTGATCGTGCGCCGCGAGCAGGGAGGCGTGCGCCACTACGTGATGATCGGGACCGGCAACTTCCACGCCAAGAACGCCCGGCTGTACGAGGATTTCGGCTTCTTCACCGCCGATCCCGAGATCGGCGAGGAGGTCGCGAACCTGTTCAACACGCTGACCGGCTACGGCCACCCGCAGCCTCAGCGCAAGGCGCTGGTCGCACCGACCTGGATGCGCAAGCCGCTGATCGCCGAGATCGAGCGGACCGTGGCGGCCCACCAAGCGGGCGAGCCGAGCCGGATCAGGATGAAGATGAACTCACTCGTCGACCAGCGGGTGATCGAAGCGCTGTACGCCGCCTCGCGCGCCGGCGTTCCGATCGACCTCAACGTGCGCGGGATCTGCTGCCTGATCCCCGGGGTGCCTCAGGTCAGCGAGACGATCACGGTCGTCTCGGTCGTCGGCCGGTTCCTCGAGCACTCGCGGATCTACTCGTTCCGCCGCGGTGACGAGCACGTGATGTACATCGGCTCCGCCGACATGATGCCGCGCAACCTCGACACCCGGGTGGAGTTGCTGGCGCCGATCGAGCGGCCAGAGTTGCGCGCTGAGCTCGATGACACGCTCGACCGCTGCCTGGCAGATGACACCAACGCCTGGACGCTCGACAGCGATGGTTCCTGGACGCGGCGCGACGGGCGTACGCGCAGCGTCCACAACGAGCTGATGGAACGCACGCTGACCTGGGCAGCGAGCTTCACCACCTAGCCCGTGGTCGGCGGGGGGCGGCGCCGTGCATAGCGACCTGCTGCTCGTGATCGTGATCGTCGCCGCGCTCGGCTTCGATTTCACCAACGGCTTTCACGACACCGCGAACGTGGTCGCCTCGGCGATCTCGACTCGGGCACTCTCTCCCCGGACGGCGATCACGATCGCGTCGCTGTTGAACTTCGCCGGCGCGTTCATCTCACTCAAGGTCGCCGCCACGATCGCGACCGGGATCATCGACGCGTCCGACGTGACCGAGACGATCGCGTTTGCGGGCCTGCTGGGCGCCATCACCTGGAACCTGATCACCTGGTCTTACGGCCTGCCTTCGAGCTCGTCGCATGCGCTGATCGGCGGGGTGATCGGAGCGATGCTCGCCGCGGTCGGCGGCGCCGGCGTCAAGGGAACCGCCGTGATCACCAAGGTGGTGGCCCCGGCGATCGTCGCCCCGGTCGCGGCCTTTCTCGCCGCCGGGCTGGCGATCGCGATCATCTACCTGGCGCTCGGACGGCGCCGGCCGGGGCCGGTCAGCCGCGGGTTCCGTGTCGGGCAACTCTTCTCGACCTCGCTTCTGTCCCTGGCGCACGGGACCAATGACGCACAGAAGACGATGGGCGTGATCACGCTCGCGCTCGTGGCCCACGGCTCGCTCAGCGCCAGCCATGTGCAGGTTCCGGCGTGGGTCGTGGTGACCAGCGCGACCGCGATCGCGCTCGGCACCTACGCCGGCGGGTGGCGGATCATTCGCACGGTCGGTACCCGGATCATCAAGATGGACGCGGCGCAGGGGCTCGCCGCGCAGACATCGGGCGCGGTCGTGATCCTGGTCTCGTCTCACTTCGGCTACCCGCTCTCGTCGACGCACGTGATCAGCGGCGGCGTGATGGGCGCCGGCGCCGCCAAGCGACTCTCCGCGGTGCGCTGGGGCGTCGCGGGCAACATCGCGGTGGCGTGGATCGTGACGCTGCCGGCGGCGGGGCTGTTCGGCGCGATCGCGTACGGGCTGGCGAGCGTGTTCGGCAACGGCGCGCTCGGACCGCTGCTGCTGACGCTCGTGGGGTGCACCGTGCTGACGACGACGCTCGCGGCCCGCCGTCGTCGAATGACGGAGGCCACGAGCGTCTGACAGTCGAGGTCTGGGGGTTGGCCGCCTTGCCGGGCGGCAATCAGCCGGGTTGCGGAGCCGGGATCAGCGCCTGACGGAGCGCGGATCAGCCGCCTTGCGGGTTGGACGCCGGTCGCGTACCGAGCTTGACCTTGATGCTCAGGGTCTTGCCGCCGCGCTTGACCGTCATCGTCACAGTCTGGCCGGGCTGGTAGGTGCCGATCGTGGCGATGAAGCCATCCGTCGAGGTGACGCGCTGGCTGTTGATCGCGGTGATCAGGTCTCCCGGTCGCAGACCGGCCGCCGCGGCCGGCGAGTTGGGCGCGATCGGGGACGTGCACTCCTGGCTGCCCGTGGTCGCGATCTGACCGCCGCCGGCGATGTTGCCCGACAGGCAGACGCCGACGTAAGCGTGCTTGACGGTCTTGCCGGCGAGGATCTGATTGGCGATCTGGACGACCGTATTGGACGGGATCGCGAACCCGACGCCGGAGCTCGAACCCTCGCCGCCGGCGGTCGTGTTGTTGGTCTCGATCTGGTCATTGAGGCCGAGCACGTGCCCATCGCCGTCGAGCAGCGGGCCGCCGGAGTTACCGGGGTTGATCGCCGCGTCGGTCTGGATCGCGTTCGGGATCGTGTAGTTGTTCGGGGCGGTGATGCTCCGGCCCGTCTGGCTCACGATTCCGGCCGTGGTCGTCTCGGGCAGGCTGAACGGGCTGCCGATTGCGACCACCGGATCGCCGACCTGCGCCTCTGAGGAGTTGGCGAACGGGATCGGATGCAGCTCCGATGCTGGCGCGTTCACGTGAATCACTCCGACGTCGGTCGAAGAGTCGGTTCCGACCACATTGGCCGAATAGCTCTTCCCATTCTGGAAGTTGACGCGGACCGAGGTCGCGCCGGAGACGACGTGCTCGTCGGTGAGGATGTCACCGCTCTTGTTGTAGACGACGCCGGCGCCCTCACCCTGGGTCGTGCCGCCGCCACCGCCTGGGCTGAAGAACCCCAGGCCGGAATTCTGGTGTGAGGTGACGATGATGTCCACGACGCCCGGGCTCGCGCTGCGATAAATCTGGTTGACGGTCTTGCCGCTCGTCTTGCTGAGAGACGCGGGCAGCGCCGACTGCTGCGGGCTGACGACCGTGGTGGTGACCGTGCGCGTGGAGTTGTTTCCGCTGGCGATCACCAGCGCAACGACAGCTCCCGCGACGGCACCTCCCAGCAGCGGGATCCATCGGTTGATCTTGCTCATGATCTGGGTCTCATTTCCTAAACGACGTTTTTGTTGCTGCCATAACAGTTGACTCCTCCACCGTGAGGACCCTTTCAGAGTTCGGGAAGAAGTCCGTAAGAGGTTTGCGGTTGCAGCTATCCCGGCCCTACACCAACGGTTCCCCCGTCATTCAGGGTCAAACTTGGGCCGCCGGCGCCGCTGGTGACAAACGCCACGAACGCCCGCAACCGCTATCCAGCCGGGCTCTCCTGCGCCGCCAGCGCCACGAAGTAATCAAGCGCCTCGGGGTTTGCCAGCGACTCACGGCTCGCGGCCTGATCGGCCGGCGTGCCGGTGAGGATCCGCTTGACGGGGACCTCGAGCACCTTTCCCGACAGCGTCCGCGGCACTGCCTGAATCTGGCGGATCTCGTTCGGCACGTGGCGCGGCGAACAGTCATCGCGGATCCGGCGGCGAATCTCCGCCGCCAGGTCGTCGTCAAGGGACACGCCCTCTTTGAGCACCACGAACAGCGGCATCCACCCGTCGGTGTTAGCCGGATGACGGAGGGCCGCCTCGGCCTTGGCGAGGCCGAATGCCGAGCGAGGCGAGGCCTCCGGGGGCAGGTCGACGACGAGCGCGTCCAGCACATCGGGCAGATCGAGCACCGCGCGGTAGATCTCGCTCGTCCCCATCCGCACGCCGCCGCGGTTGATCGTCGAGTCCGAGCGGCCGTAGATGATCGCGGTCCCCCGCTCGGTGATCTCGATCCAGTCGCCGTGACGCCAGATCCCCGGGTACATCGAGAAGTAGGACTCGCGCAGCCGCTCGCCGCCGGTATCGCCCCAGAAGAAGATCGGCATCGACGGCATCGGCTCGGTGATCACGAGCTCGCCGACCTCGCCGATCAGTGGGCTCCCATCGGGATCGAAGGCCTGGACCGCGGCACCGAGCGAGCGCGCCTGCAGCTCGCCCAGGTACACCGGCAGAATCGGCACCCCGCCCACGAACGCCGTGCACAGGTCGGTCCCGCCCGAGGTCGAGAACAGCCACGTGTCGGCGCCGAGCTGGTCGTAGACCCACTGAAAGCCTTCCGGCGCGAGCGGCGAGCCGGTCGAGCCGACCGCCTCCAGGGCGCTCAGGTCGCGCCCCTTCGTCGGCTCGATCTTCGCCTTCATGCACGACGCGATGAACGCCGCGCTCGTCCCGAACGTCGTGATCCCGGCATCGGCCGCGAGGTCCCACAGCCGGTCGAGCGTCGGGTATCCGGGATTGCCGTCGAACAGAACCACCGACGCCTCAGTCACGAGCACGCCGACGAGGAAGTTCCACATCATCCAGCCGGTGGTTGAAAACCAGAAGATCCGGTCACCGGCCTGGGCGTCGATGTGGAGGTTCATCTTCTTGACCTCCTCGATCAGGATTCCGCCCTGGCCGTGGACGATCGGTTTCGGCAGACCGGTCGTGCCCGAGCTGTAGAGCACCCACAGAGGGTGGTCGAAGGGCAGCTGCGCGAAGGTCAGCTCGCCGTCCTGCCTGAAGCCGTCCTCCCAGCCGCTGCCGTCGAGGTACCCGAACCGGACGACGCGCTCCAGCGATGGGATCTCCGCGGCGATCGCCTCGACGATCGTGCCGCGGTCGAAGTCCTTGCCGCCGTAGCGGTACCCGTCGATCGCCAGCAGCACCTTCGGCTCGACCTGTGCAAACCGGTCGATCACGCTGCGCGCGCCGAACTCGGGGGCCGCCGAGGACCAGACCGCACCGATTGACGCGCACGCGAGAAATGCGGCCACCGTCTCGGGGATGTTCGGCATATAGGCGACCACGCGGTCGCCCTCGGTCACGCCGAGCGCTCGCAGGCCGGACGCGATCCGCGCGGTCTGCGCTCGCAGCTCGCCCCACGTCCAGGCGTCGAGATCACGCAGCTCGGAGGCGTGGCGGATCGCGATCTCTTCGTCGCGCTTGCCGCGGAACACCTGCTCGGCGAATGACAGCCGGGACCCGGGGAACCATTCCGCGCCGGGCATCTCGCGCCGGCCGAGGACCGCCTCGGGCGGCGTCGAGAACTCGATCCCGAAGTACTCGACGACCGTCTCCCAGAACGCGTCGAGCTCGGTGGTGGACCACTCCCACAGCGCCGCGTAGTCGTCGAAGCGCAGCTCGCGCTCGCGCTCCAGCCACTCGCGGTAGCGCGTCAGGGTGGCGCGCTCGATCCGCTCGGCGGTGGGCTTCCACAGGACTTTCGGCATCTCCTCGCTCATAGCTCAACAATAGACTCCGCCGATGAACCTGCTCGCCCCGTTCGCGGGCACCGTCGTCTCGGTTCCACACGAGATCGACGACACCGTCAGCGCCGGAACGCCGGTGGTCGTGCTCGAGGCGATGAAGATGGAGCACGAGCTCGTCGCCGACACGGCCGCCACCGTCGAGCGACTCGAAGTCACCGTCGGTGACACGGTCACGGAGGGCCAGCTGCTGGCTGTGCTCGGCGAGGCTCGCGGCACGCCGCTGCAGCCGCCGGCCCCGGCCGTCGCCGAGCGCGACGCGTTGGACGAGGTCATGCAGCGCCACGCGGTCGGGCTCGACGCCGCCCGCCCCGAGGCCGTCGCAGCGCGGCGCGCGCGGGGTCACCGGACCGCGCGCGAGAACCTCGCCGAGCTGCTCGACGAGGGCTCGTTCGTCGAGTATGGCCCGCTGATGTTCGCCGCCCAGGAGCGCCGCCGCTCACGCGAGGAACTGATCGCGCGCACGCCGGCTGATGGACTCGTCGGCGGCGTCGGCGCGATCGATGGCGCGCCGTGCGTCGCGATGTCCTACGACTACACCGTGCTCGCGGGCACCCAGGGGATGCGCAACCACCAGAAGAAGGACCGCCTGTTCGAGCTCGCCGAGCGCCGCCGGCTCCCGGTGGTCCTGTTCGCCGAGGGCGGCGGCGGCCGGCCCGGTGACGTCGACATGCCGATCGTCGCCGGCCTCGACTGCCGCGCCTTTCACCTGTTCGCACGGCTCAGCGGGCTCGTGCCGCTGGTCGGGATCGCCTCGGGCTACTGCTTCGCCGGCAACGCCGCGCTGCTGGGCTGCTGCGACGTCGTGATCGCGACCGAGGACGCGAGCATCGGGATGGGCGGCCCGGCGATGATCGAGGGCGGCGGACTCGGTGTGTTTGCGCCGCAGGACGTCGGTCCGATCGAGGTCCAGTACGCCAACGGGGTCGTCGACCTACGCGTCGCCGACGACGCCGAGGCGGTCGCGGTCGCCAAGCGATATCTGAGCTTCTTCGGCCGTGGGTCGGCGGCACCGCTCCACGGCTGCCGAATACCCGCACCTGCTACGTGACCTGATCCCCGCCAACCGCAAACGCCCCTACGAGATCCGGACCGTGATCGCCGCGCTCTGCGACGAGACGCTCGAGCTGCGGCGCGGTTTCGGTCCCGGGATCGTGACCGCGCTGGCGCGGATCGACGGCAAGCCGCTCGGCGTGATCGCCAATGACCCGACCCACCTCGGCGGCGCGATCGACGCCGACGGCGCCGACAAGGCGGCGCGCTTCATGGCCCTGTGCGATGCGTTCGGGCTCGCGCTCCTGTTCCTCTCCGATACGCCGGGCTTCATGGTCGGCCCCGATGCCGAACGGACGGCCACCGTGCGCCACTTCGCGCGGATGTTCGTCACCGGCGCCAACCTCGAGGTGCCGACCGGCACGATCGTGCTGCGCAAGGGCTACGGCCTCGGCGCGCAGGCGATGGCGGGCGGCGGGTTCAAGGCGCCCCTGTTCACGATCGGCTGGCCGACCTCGGAGTTCGGGGCGATGGGCCTCGAGGGCGCGGTCAAGCTCGGCATGCGCCGCGAGCTCGAAGCGATCGAGGATGAGGCCGAGCGCGAGCGCGTTTACGAGGCAAGCGTCGCCGCCGCGTACGAGCGTGGCCGCGGCGTCGGGATGGCTGCCTACTTCGAGATCGACGACGTCATCGATCCGGCCGATAGCCGGCGCTGGATCAAGACTCTGCTCGAGGACCCGGCGCCGCACTGGTCCGAGCGCAACCGCAAGCGGCGACCGAACGTCGACGCCTGGTAGGTAGGGCCTGGCCCGTCAGCGGGAGCGCTTGCGCGTGCGACGCCACTCGCAAGGTATCCGAGGACCGGCGGGCAAGCCCAGGCGGGAGTCGTAGCCCGAGCTGCCGCCGGTACCCCGGATCGCGGGGAGGTTCCTCACCCGCAGGCGACGAGGCGCACTATCGTCGCAGTCGGCCTGCGTCACAAGGTGACGGTGAGCGAGACAAGGCGCGGGGATGCCCACGTCCCGCCTCCCGACCCCTCCGTTTCGGCGACGCCAGCTCGACATGCACCTGAGCGTATTTCTCCGTGCGTCAACTCCGCGTAAGGGGAGCCTTAGAATCGCCCGAAAGCGTCAGCTTTGGGTGAGCGCGCGCTGGGGCCGGCGAGGGGCCGGCAGCGGCGCGGCAGCGAGCGCGGGCAGATCGACGATCACCTCGAGGCCACCCTCGGCGGGCGCGGTCACGGTTGCGCTGCCGCCGTGCGCATCGGCCACCGAGCGGACGATCGACAACCCGAGGCCGAAGCCGTCGACCGAACGATGGAGCCGGCGGAACGGCTCGACCAGCTGTGCGGCGTCGGACGAATCGATGCGCTCGCCGCCGTTGCGCACGCGCAGCTCCATGCGACCGTTGCGGACGCGGGTGCTGACCGTCAGAAAACCGCCGGGCTCGTTGTGGTGAATGCCGTTGTCGAGCAGGTTGGCGACCATCCGCTCGAGCAGGGCGGGCTCGCCCAGCGTCCACGCGGGCTCGAGCTGATCGTGGACCTCGACGTGAGCCTCTTGCGCGTGGGCTCGGAGGTCGGTGATGCAGTCGCCCGCGAGCGCCGCGACGTCCACCGGCTCGCCGCGCCCGGTCGCCGCCTCGCTGCGCGCCAGCATCAGCAGGCCCGCGATCAGCAACTCACAGCGGTCGACCGTCTCGCGCACGGCCTCGCCCATCGCGCGCAGCTCGTCAGTGGTCGCGTCGGGATCCGCCAGCGTCACGTCGACCTCGGTTCGCATGATCGCCAGCGGCGTGCGCAGCTCGTGCGACGAGTTGGCGACGAAATGGCGCTGGCTGGCGAACGCCCCGTCGAGGCGGGCGAGCATCCGGTCAAACGTGTCGGCGAGCTCGCGCAGCTCGTCGTTGGGGCCCTCGAGCGCGATCCGCTCGCCGAGGTTCTCGCTCGAGACGCGACGCGCGGTCGCGGTGATCGCGCGCAGCGGCCGCAGCGCGCGGCCGGCGAGCAGGTACCCGGTGGCGACCGACGCCATCGTGACCGCGAGCAACGCCACCAGGTACTCGATCAGCAGCGTGTGCAGCGTGCTCGCCGTGATCTGGTTGGCGATCGCATGGGCGAGCTTGGCCTGCGGCGATCCAGGCTGGTAGCCGAGGGCCTTGGTGATCAGGTGATCGTCGCTGCTCGGCTTCTGGTGGAGCCTCGTGAGGATCTCGCGCAGCTGGTGATGATGGGAGAGGTTGTTGCGGACCAGCAGGTAGCCGATCGTCAACAGCACCGCTCCCGTGACCAGGAACACGGTGCCGTACAGCAGCGTGAGCCGCAGGCGGATCGTCGGCGCGACCCACGGGTGGGTCCCGCGCTTGGCCTTCGAACGTGCGGCGCCCATCACGCCCTCCGGTTGCAACCCGCGGCGCCCATCACGCCATCCGGTAGCCGACTCCGATCACCGTCTCGACGACCGGCGGATCGCCGAGCTTGCGCCGCAGCGTCATGATCGTCATGCGCACAACGTTAGTGAATGGATCGGTGTGCTCGTCCCACACCCGTTCGAGCAGTTGCTCGGCGGAGACCGTGCCGCCGTCGGCCGCCATCAGCACCTCGAGCACCGCGAACTCCTTGCGCGCCAGCTCGATCTCCTCGCCGTTGCGAGTCAGGCGGCGCCGCGCCGGGTCGAGCTCGAGCTCGTTGTGGGTCAGGACCGGCGGCCGGCTCGGCGTCGCACGCCGCGCCAGCGCATGTATCCGCGCGACCAGCTCGGCGAACCGGAAGGGCTTGGCCAGGTAATCATCGGCGCCGAGCGACAGGCCGTTGATCAGATCCTCGAGCGTGCCCGCCGCGGTCAGCATCAGGATTCCGGTGTCGGGGCGCTCGCCGCGCACCATCCGGCAGACGTCATCGCCATGGATCCCGGGCAGGTCACGATCGAGCACGAGCACGTCGTAGCGGACCACGCGTGCCTTCATCAGCGCCTGCTCGCCATCGGGCGCCAGGTCCACCGCCATCCCCTGCTTGCGAAGGCCGCGCGCGATCGCGTCCGCGAGACGGATTTCGTCCTCGGCGATCAGTACACGCACCAACTCAGCATGACCCGGGCAGCGTAAGAATTGCGTAAGAAGCCCACCCGGCAGCGGTCGGCCACGCTGTCCGGAACATCTTAGTTTGCGGGGAAATTTATGACTTATGGGCGCGCCGTGGGGAGATATCTGACCGCGGCTGCCCCGCTTGTGGACCTGCGAGCCTCAGGCTCGCGAGCGGTCGCGACCGTCCGACCGGCTCCGGCTGCGGCTCAGGCGCCCATGCAGAGCCTATGCTCCTGTCTCAGCTGTACGCGCGCGTTCAGCATTACATTGAATAATGTTACATGATATCGTGACATCCAATGGCGACTGACCAGAGCCTCACCGAGCGCGGGATGGCAGTCGGACTGCGCGCGCTGAACAAGGTCGCATCTTCGGGCGCGATCGATCGTCTCGGCCTGCGCGACCCGACGCTGCGGCTGCTGCACCACGCGAGCAAGACGACCGGGCGAACCGCCGCCCGCGCGGGCCGCACGTTTGCGGCCGCCCAGCGCCTCTCGCGCCCGGCGCGCCAGCCGCGGACGGGATCCACCGATCTGTTCGACCTCGAGCCGACCGAAGAGCAGCAGCTGCTGCGCGACTCGGTCAGGGAGTTTGCGCTCGCCGAGCTCCGCGGCGTCGCCTCGGTGGCCGATGCCGATCGCGCCGTGCCTCCGGCGCTGCTCGCGCAGGCCAACGAGCTCGGCCTGGCGATGGTCGGGGTGCCCGAGGAACTCGGCGGCGTCGTTTCGGAGCGCGCGGCGACGACGACCGTCCTGATGAGCGAGGCGCTCGCGCTCGGCGACCTGGGGATCGCGGTCGCCTGTCTGGCGCCCGCGGCAGTCTCGACCGCGCTCAGCCTGTGGGGCGACGCCCAGCAGCAGGCGACCTACTTGCCGGCGTTCGTCGGCGAGGACGTCCCCGCCGCGGCGCTCGCCGTGATGGAACCCCAGCCGCTGTTCAACCCGTTCGCGCTGTCGACGAGCGCCCGCCCCGCCCGCGGCGGCTATGAACTGAACGGCGTCAAGGCGCTTGTTCCGCGCGCGGCGGACGGCGAGCTGTTCGTGATCGCGGCCGATCTGCAGGGTCAGGGCCCGGCCCTGTTCATCGTCGAATCCAAGACCACCGGCGTTTCGGTCGAGCCCGACCCCGCGATGGGCGTCCGCGCTGCCGGGACCGGCAAGCTGATCCTCGAGAACGTTGCGCTCCCCGCGACTGCTCTGCTCGGCGACGGCGAGCGTTCGGTCTACGACGAATGCATCGCGCTCGCACGCCTCGCATGGTGCGCGCTCGCCGTCGGCACCGGGCAAGCCGTACTCGATTACGTCACCGACTACGTCAAGGAGCGCAAGGCGTTCGGCGAGCCGATCGCCGACCGCCAGGCGGTTGCGTTCGCGGTCGCCAACATCGCGATCGAGCTCGACGGGCTGCGGCTGGTGACCTACCGTGCGGCTGCCCGCGTCGACCGGGGCCTGCCGTTCTCGCGTGAGGTGGCCCTGGCCCGCCGGCTGTGTGCCGATCACGGGATGGCGATCGGCTCCGACGGCGTCCAGCTGCTCGGCGGCCACGGCTACATCAAGGAGCACCCGGTCGAGCGCTGGTACCGGGACCTGCGCGCCGCCGGCCTGATGGAGGGCGCGCTGCTCGTCTAGCACGAGCGCTTTCTGAGTCGATGATCAATCTCGAGATCCCCAAGAAATTCGAGCTGCTGGTCTCCCAGTCACACCAGGTCGCGACCGAGATCTTCCGCCCCAACTCGCGCAAGTACGACGAGGCCGAGCACAGCTACCCGAAGGAGCTCGACGTGCTCGCCGCGGTGATCGACGGCATGAACGAGACGGGCTCGCTCGGCGGCGCCGGGGTCGGCTCCGGCGGCGGCGGTGGGTCCAATGGCTCCAACGGCGCCGCGCCCGCTGCGGAGCGCAAGGGCAACCGCAACGGCAGCAGTATGGCGAGCCTGCTCGGCCTGATCGAGCTCTGCTGGGGTGACGTCGGCCTGATGCTCTCGATGCCGCGCCAGGGCCTCGGCCAGGCCGCGATCTCCGCCGTCGCCAATCCGGAGCAGCTCAAGCGCTTCGGTGGCAAGTGGGCCGCGATGGCGATCACCGAGCCCGAGGCCGGCTCGGACTCAGCCGCGATCCGCACCACCGCGCGGCTGGAAGGCGACGAGTACGTTTTGAACGGCGAGAAGATCTTCGTCACCTCGGGGGATCGGGCGCAGCTGATCGTCGTGTGGGCGACGCTTGATCCCTCGCTGGGTCGGGCGGCGATCAAGTCATTCGTCGTCGAGCGCGATAACCCGGGCCTGAAGCTCGATCGTCTGGAGCACAAGCTGGGCATCCGCGCCTCCGACACGGCCAATTTCGTCCTGGAAGAGTGCCGGGTGCCCAAGGAGAACCTCCTCGGAAGCCCGGAGATCGAACCCAAGAAGGGCTTCTCCGGCGTCATGCAGACGTTCGACAACACGCGTCCGTTCGTCGCCGGGATGGCGATCGGCGTCGCGCGCGCGTGCCTGGAGGAGACCCGGTCCCATCTGGAGCGGGCCGGTGTCGAGATCGACTACGACCTGCCGGCGTACTCCCAAAGCGCGGCGGCAGCGGAGTTCATCGCGATGGAGGCCGACTGGGAGGCCGCGCGCCTGCTGACGATGCAGGCGACCTGGATGGCGGACAACCGCAAGCCCAACTCGCTCCAGGCGTCGATGGCGAAGGCCAAGGCCGGCCGGATGGGAACCGATGTGGCGCTCCGTTGCGTCGCGCTGTGCGGCGCTACCGGCTACAGCGAGGGCGAACTGCTCGAGAAGTGGGCTCGCGACGCGAAGATCCTTGACCTGTTCGAGGGCACGCAGCAGATCCAGCTGCTGATCGTCGCGCGGCTGTTGCTGGGCAGGACGTCCGCCGAACTCAAGTAGGCCGCGTCAGGCTCCGCAGGTCATCGAGGACCCCTTGAGGGTCCAGCGTGAAGCGCATGTCGGTGATCCGCATCGTGTTGATCTGTAAGCGCAGCAGTTTGGCGTCCTTGAGCTTGTCCCGTTCGATGTCCCGGACAGCGATGTGGTACGGGCGGCCGTCGAGCTCGACCGCGAGCCGCGCCTCGGACCAGTAGCAGTCGATCTCCCAGCCACCGATGATCACGTTGCGCTGCGGCGGCGGGATGTCGGTGCCCGCGATCAGCCTGTCGAAGTCTCGCTCGAGCTGAGACTTCCGGTCGCGGCGGGGCCGGTAGTCGTTTATAGCTCGCTTCAGGTTCGCGACCCCCGGCCGGCGGGCGTGCCGGATGAGCGCGACCTCAACGGCTGCCAGATCAAGGATCCGCTTGCGCACCGCCTCGGTTATCAGGCGGTCGAGCTCGGCGGCCCTCTCATGCCGGGCGAGCTCGATGAGCACACGGGGCACCGAACTGACCCGGAGCCCGTTGCGGGTTGCCAGGTCTCGCTGATCGGGATCTTTTTCTGTGCGATGGATGACCAGCCCCTGCCGACGCTTCGCACCCGTGCCCACGATCGTGACCTCAATACGCCCCACGGTTACCTCCCGCAGGCCCCAGACGGCCGCGGCCGTCCGATGGCTTAGGAAGGAGGCAGGGCCACACGTGAGCAGAGCTGCGATCAGGTGCGCATGGGAGACGATCCGGGTATGGCCGACGGCGAACACATCTCTGTGTATCGGGTGGAGTTGCGAGTGCTTGATCCACCCACGGACGTCACCCCGCGTCAGCCCGAGCGCCTGCAGCTGCCCCAGCGAGACCACGCCAAACTGCGTTGCGGCGAGACGAGCAACCGGCGAAACGCGACTGTTGTCGGGTTTTGGCGCGCCACGCGCCAGATTTCGACGCAAGTCGGGCATGGGGCCGACAGTGCCACGCATTCCGTGACGCGTGGGTGCAGCACGCAAACGATTCAGTCGAGACTTTGGGACGTGGTGCGTAACACGTCCCAGGCCTGGCGGACGTCGGCCTCGGTGGTGCTCATCTGGCCGACCGCGAGCCGGAGCACGTAGCGCCCGTCGAGCGCGGCGTGGGACACGAAGATCTCGCCGGACGCGTTGACGCGCTCGAGCAAAGCCTTATTCCGTTCATCGGATCCCTCGAGACGGAAGCAGACGACCGAAAACGGTCGCGGCGCGCACAGCTCCCAGCCGGGCTCGGCGGCGACCCAGGATTCGAACAACGCCGCCAGCGCGACCCCATTGCGGACGTGCTCCTGCAGGCCGCGCCGCCCGTAGCAGCGCAACACGGCCCACAACTTCAGCGCCCGGAAGCGGCGTCCGAGGGCCGGGCCGTACTCGCTCATCGACAGCGCGTCCTCGGCGTCGGGGGTCCGCAGGTACTCGGGGACCACGCTGAACGCCGCCCGCAGGTTGGCCGGACGCCGCGACCAGAGCAGCGAGCAGTCGACCGGCGTCAGCATCCATTTGTGCGCGTTCACGACCAGCGAGTCGGCGCGCTCTACGCCCTCGAACGCCCAGCGAAACTCGGGACAGACCATCGCCGTGCCGGCGTAGGCGGCGTCGACGTGCAGCCAGGCTCCCGAGTCCTCGCAGGCGGCGGCGATTTTGGCTACCGGATCAACCGATGTGCTCGCGGTCGTGCCGACGGTGGCCACGACCACGGCCGCCTCCGACAGGTCCCCGAGGGCATCGGCTCGCATGCGGAACTCCGAGTCCGTCGCCACCTTGCGCAGCCGCATCCCCAACATCCGCGCGGCCTTGACGACCGACGAGTGCGCCTGCTCGGAGCAGACCACCAGGTCGCGCCCCGTCGCCTCGCGGGCAGCGATTACGGCGGCCATCGTCGAAGTCGAGGCGGTGTCCTCGATGTGGCCGTGCCAGCCGGCGGGCAGTCCGAGCAACTGCGCGATCCAGTCGAGCACGACTCCCTCGAGCTCGGTCGCCGCCGGGGAAGTACGCCACAAAAACGAGGTGGCGTTCAACGTTGCCGTCAGCAGCTCGGCGAGGATCGCCGGTTGCGACGAGCTGATCGAGAAATAAGCGAAGAACCGCGGGTGCTGCCAGTGCGTGATGCCCGGCAGGATGATCTCGTCGAGGTCGCGCAGCACCGCCGAGAAAGGCTCGCCCTCCTCGGGCGCCGACGCAGGAAGCCGCGCCCGGATCTCCCCCGGCGCCACCTGCGCGAGCACCGGCAGCTCGCCAACGCGCTCCAGGTACGAGGCGGCCCAGTCGAGCGCCGCCGCGCCGTCGACGCGCAGGTCGGTCGTCTCGCGCCGCGGCTGAACGTCGGTCATGCGGCCACCGCCTTGGGAAACTCGTAGTGGACACCCGTGACGCGCTCGGACTCATCCCACAGCCGGATCCAGGCGGTCTGGTCATACGCGCGCGAGACGCCGGTGACGACCTTCGGGTAGCCGCCCTGTTCGAACACCCCGTCGGGACCGATATACGAACCCCCCGGCAGCCCATCCACGGTCGCCGCGTACAGCTCCGGCAGCGCGCCCATCTCGGCGCTCTGGGCGAACAGCTTGTTCCCGATCGACATCAGCCACTTCTCGTAGTCGTGCGCCGGCGCGGCGAACTGGAGGTTGGTGGCCGCGTAGCCGGGGTGCGCGGCGTAGCTCAGCAGCGGGCTCCCCGCGGCGGTCGCGCGCCGCTGGAGCTCGAAGCAGAACATCAGGTTGGCGAGCTTGGACTGGCCGTACGCGAGCCAGTTGTTGTAGCCGCGCTCGCGCTGGAGGTCATCGAACTTGATCGTCCCCACCCGGTGCATCCCGCTCGACAGCGTCACCACGCGCGGCGCGGGCGCCGCCGACAGCAACTCGAGCAGTAGGCCGGTCAGCGCGAAATGCCCGAGGTGATTGATCCCCAGGTGGCTCTCAAAGCCATCGACCGTCAGCCGCCGCGGCGCCGCCATGATGCCCGCGTTGTTGATCAGCAGATCGAGCCGGTCCTGCTCGCCGGCAAGCCGCTGCGCGAACGCGCGCACCGAGGAAAGGTCCGCGAGGTCGAGCTTCTCGACCCGCGCCGAACCACCATCGGCGAACGTGGACACGGCGTCAGCGCCTTTGGCCGTATCGCGCACGGCGAGCACGACCGAGCAGCCGTGGCGCGCGAGCTCGCGCGCGGCCACCAGTCCGAGCCCGCTGTTGGAGCCGGTGACGACGGCGGTGCGTCCGCTCTGGTCCGGGATGTCGGCGGCGGTCCAGCGCGCCATCAGTGAGCCGTCCTGCGTTCCACGGATTCAGAGTATGCGGGAGGGCGATAGCGCAGCACCGGATCGTCGGAGCACTCGATCCCGTCAGGCACGCGCGTCGGGTCGAACACGAGTACGTCGTCGCCCTGCTCGCGCTCGGTGTCGAGGCCGGTGATCCTCAGCGTCCCGACCGTCACCTGGCGACGCTCGCGCGGCCAGGCCGCGTTCGGGTCGTTGATTGGGTCCCCCGGCTCCGCGATCTGGATCTGGAGCGAGAACATCACTGGGGCGCCGCCGACTCGAGCTCGAATCTCATCCTGCAGATAGTCGCGACCGCGCGAGCGCGCCTTCCACGGCGTCAGCCGCTCGGCGCCCGCCGCCGGCATCAGCCGGTAGCGGACGAAGCGCTCGCCACCGTCGCTGATCGATCCATTTGTAGGCGTGGATCGCGTAGTACGGGATCGTCGCGTAGCTGACCGGCGGCGCCAAGGTCGGCGCCACCGCGGGCAGCGCGCGAATCGCCTCGGGGTTGTTCGCCAGCCACGCCGTCAGCTTCCACGGAGCCCTGGCCCCTGCCCCCTGTGCCTCGACGAGTTCGATGAACCCCTCGGGAGTACGGGTGGGGAAGCGCGGCGAGGAGACCGCGACGATGTCGGTCCGGCTCCCATCCGGGAGGTAGAACTTGATCCCCAGGCCGCGCGAATCGGGCGCCCAGTCGGGGGAATCCGGATCGCCCGAGGCGTTCGAGAAGCGCGCCGTCACCGGGACGTCCGGGCCCTGCATGTGCGCGGCCCGCGTCAGGCCGGCGGCCTCGGCGGTCGGCGTGAAGACGCCGGCGCAGACGACCCCTTTGGCGTGTAGCGCGCGGTAGCCACGGTGGCGACCGAAGGCCGATTCGACTGCGTCGATCGCGTGCTTCGCCGAGATCGCCAACGCTAGCCCTCCACGACCGCGAACTTGATCCCGAGCGGCCTGGAGGCGATCGATCAGCGACTGGCCCATCGCGACCGCGGGCGTCAGCTGGCCGGCGCGCTCGGGCAGCTCATCGCGCGCCAGGCAGAGGGCCGCCTCGGCGAGCATCTTCGAGGTCTCGCCATATCCCGGGTCACCGCCCGACACCTCGGTCGCGAGCTGCTTGCCCCCGCCCTCGGCCTCGAAGCGGAGGTTGAACCACGCCTGGGCGCGCTGCTCGGGGGTCGGGCCGTCCCCCGGGTCCTTGAGCTTGAGCAGCAGGCTGCGCGTCGGACCCGTCGCCGCAAGGGCGACACCGAGGCCCGCGCCGACCGCCAGGCCGCCGACCAGCACCACGCGCTTGACGACCAGATAGTGCTCGTAGGTGAAGTCGGGGCCATAGCTGTCGAGTGCGCGAGCCGAGCGGAGGATGTGCTGAGGGTCGATCGTCGGAAGCGGGGCGACCCAGCCGCCGGCCGACGGAACGTTGTGCGGGCGGCCGCTCACCCCCCGCACGGTGCGACCGACGGGATCGCCCTCGCGCTGCCGGCGCTCGCGCGCGACCTGCGCGGCCTGACGGACGCGGCTGAGGATCTCGATCGTCGAGTGATACGTCCCGCCGGAGATCCGGCCGTTGGTGCGGACGTATCCCTGCACGCGGAGCGGCACGCCGTCGGGCATCTGGCCGACGGTGTAGAGCACGCCGAGGTCATACGGGATCGAGTCAAAGCCGCACGAGTGCACCAGCCGGGCACCGTTGCTCTGCGCCTCGGCGTGGTAGCGCAGCCACATCCGATCGACGAACTCGGGCTCGCCGGTCAGGTCGACGTAGTCGGTCCCAGCGGCCGCGCAAGCCGCGACCAGCGGCTCGCCGTAGTGGCTGTAGGGACCGACGGTGGTGATCACGACCTTGGCCGACGCGGCCAGAGTGCGCATCGAGAGGTTGTCCCCGGCGTCGGCGTGCAGCAGCGGCATCTCGCTCAGCGCCGGATCGATCTCGGCCAGGCGGTCGCGCGTCGCCTCGAGCTTGGTCTGGCTGCGCCCCGCGAGCGCCCACTTCAGGCCGGGTGCGTTGCGCGCCAGGTACTCGGCTGTCAGCGCGCCCGTGAAGCCGGTCGCGCCGTAGAGCGCGATCTCGTATTCACGCGTGTTCGTCACCGCCGACCTCCTTGGCGAGCGTCATCGCCTGCTCGAGCTCGACCCCGGCCCTGGCGGCCAGCCAACAGGCGACCGGGGCGGCGATCCGCTCGGAGGAATGGGCGGCCTCGCCGGCAAGGTCGAGTACCGCCTTGAGCTCATCCTTGGTAGGTGGCGGTACGCCCAGCCTGTCGGCGTAGGCGGCCAGCCAATCGCGCGCGTTCATCTCTCATCTCGCGGTCGGGTCCGGTGACGCCGCCGGACTCTACCTATCGAGTTTTGGGGAGGTGCAAACCCTTCAAGCCCCGCGTGCGGGACGTGCCCGAGGTCGGCGTATAGGTGATCGACAGCCGCAACGTCAGCTTGTATTTGTGCCGGCTGTGCCGGCGCAGGAGCCGCCTGTCGCGCGCGTTGGGCTTGAGGGTGATGCGTACCGTCCCGGCCTTGGTGGCGGCGTGGTGTGCGCGCGCGTAGACGAATTGGCGACGCGCTGATGGCAGCGCCACCGCCGTGGCGGCGCGCTTGTTGTGCCACGCCGTCTCGAGCACCGCGATGCTTCCGGGCCCCGGGACCTTGATCTGGAAGCTGGTGTTCCCGTTGCGCTTGACCCGGATGTGCGACACGGTGAAGTGGTTGTTCGGTGGCGCGCCCGAGCCGCCCGATCCTCCCGAACCTCCCGATCCGCCCCCGCCCGGCGACCCGCCGGGCGGCGCGACGACCGTGTAAGTGGCTGTACTGGTGCTGTGCAGACCGTCGATGGAGGTGGCGGTCACCGTGAATTCGTGCACGCCGACCGTCGAGGTGTCGACCTGTTGGCCGTTGGGCACAGTTCCGGTGCACGACGAGATCCCCGGGCCGTCGACTCCTTCGGCGCAGAGGTAGCTTGCCGTCACGGTCTGCCCTTGGGTGTACTGGGCCCCGTCGAAGGGCGAGCCGAGCGCCGCCAGCGGCGCGCCGGCCACGGTGTAGGTAGCGGTCGCGGTGGCGGTGTTGCCGGCGAGATCACTCGCGTCCACAGTGAAGGTCTGTGGGCCGGGCGTGGCGGTATCGATCGCCGCGCCGGGGTCGACCGGGCCGGTGCAGAACTCCACCCCCGACCCACCCTGGTTATCCGTGCACGAATAGGCGGCGGCGACCGACTGACCGATGGCGTACGTGGCACCGTCGGCGGGCGTTTGCAGCGCCACCGTCGGAGCCGTCTTGTCGACCTTTACCGTGAAGCTCGCCGTACCGACGTTTCCCGCGTCGTCGGTGCAGCTGGCGGTGAGTGTCATCGTCCCCTCGCCGCTCGAGCTGCTCTGGGTGGTGCAGTTGTTGGGATCGATCGTCGAGAGGGGGTCGGTCCAGTTCCAGTCGACCGTCACGTCGCTGTTGTTCCAGCCGTTGGCGTTTCGCCCCGGCTGCGCAACCGGACTCGCTGACCGGGGGGGCCGTGTCTTCGAACGTGATCGTGATCGAGCCGTCGCCGACTTGCACGCCGTCGGTCAGCGTCGAGTCGGTCACGCTCGGATCGATGTGGCTCGACCCGCCCCCTCCGCCGCCGCCGAGTCCGGCGACGCCCTGCATCGGGCAGAGCGTTCGACTGCCGCCTCCGCCGCCGCCGAACCAGCCGCCACCGCCACCGCCACCGGCGGGGCCTGTCGACCGGGGGCGCCATCGGCGCCGGCGCCACCGACGCCGGGCCCGCCCTCGGCGCCCCATCAGCCCGTCGCTGGTTGGCTTTCCCGGAAGAGCAGGTGCCGCCGCCGCCCGCGCCCCCGCTGCCGCCGATGTCCGGACCACCGGCGCCGCCGGGCCCGCTGCGTCGTAGTCGGTCCGTATCAGCGCCGCCTGGAGCGCCGCTGTTGCCGCCCGCGCCGGCGGCGCCGCCTCCACCGCTCGCGCCGCCGCCTCCGCCGGCGACGATCAGCGAATCGCTGCCGTCGGTCACGCTCGATGCGCCGCCGCCGCCGATGCCGAGGCCGAACACGCCGCCGCCACCGTCGCCACCGCCGCCGAAACCTCCGGCGCCACCCGGAGCGGGCTGCCGGTGAACCCCGGCTGGCCGCCCTGGCCGGCAACCGTCAGCGTCAAGGTCTCGGACGCCGTGAACGCGAGTGTCCCCTGCACGTCGGCGCCGAGACCGCCCGTGGCGTCGGGGACCGCGGCATTCGCTGCTCCCTGGGCGCCGGCGACGTCGAACGTCACCGACGTCACGCCTGCCGGCACCGTGAACTGGAACGTGCCCGGGGTGCTGAATGTCTCGGTCACGGTGCCCGACGCCGACGCTGCCGCAGGCACGATCAGCAGCGTCGTGACCGCGATCGAACACAACAACGTCGCCACCCAGAAAACCCGCCGGTGGAACCCCATGCCTGGCGTCATTATGACGCGCAATCGCCGCTCGGCGAGACGGAACCGTGATCCTGCTGGCAAGATCCCGCGCCGGACATCCGAAAGACAACCAAAAGGCGGTACCAGATGGGATTCCTCGACGACAAGGTCGCGATCGTGACCGGCTCGGCGCGCGGCATCGGCCGTGCGACCGCCGAGCTGCTGGTGTCACAGGGCGCCAAGGTGCTGATCAATGACCTGGACGCGGATGTCGCCGAGCAGACATCCAGTGAGATCGACGGGGACACGCTCGTGTTCGCCGGTGATCTGACCCGCCCGGAGGTCCCCGATCAGCTGGTCGCGAAGGTGATCGACGAGTGGGGCAAGGTCGACGTGCTGGTCAACAACGCCGGCTACACGCTCGACGCCCCGATCCACAAGATGAGCGATGACTGGTTTCAGAGAATGCTCGACATCCATTCGGTGGTGCCGTTCCGGATGTGCCGCGCGGTCGCACCTCACATGCGCGAGCCCGCCAAGCAGGAGCGCGAAGAAGGGCGGGAGGTGTTCCGCAAGATCGTCAACGTCTCCTCGATCTCGGGCACGATGGGCAACGCCGGGCAGGCGAACTACGCGTCGGGCAAGTCAGCCGTCGTGGGGCTGACCAAGACGCTGGCCAAGGAATGGGGCCAGTTCAAGATCAACGTCAACGCGGTCGCGTTCGGCTATATCGAGACGCGCCTGACCGCCTCCAAGGATGAGTCCAACCAGTGGGAGATCGGCGGCGAGAAGGTGCAGCTGGGGATCCCCGACCAGCTGCGCGGAATGGCGCCGATGATGATCCCGCTCGGCCGACCCGGCACCCCCCAGGAGGCCGCGGGGCCGGTCGTGTTCCTGTGCTCGCCGTGGGCCAACTTCGTCCACGGGCAGGTGCTCAGCATCACCGGCGGCCAGTTCGGCGGCATGACCAACTGACGCGATGAATACCGAGGCATTCATCACCTGTGCGCTGACCGGGGCGGGCGACACCGCCGGCCGCAGCCCCCACGTCCCGGTCACGCCCGAGCAGGTGGCCGAGGCGGGGATCGAGGCCGCGCGGGCGGGAGCGGCGATCGTCCACATCCACGTCCGCGATCCGCAGACCGGTCAGGGATCGCGCGACCCGGAGCTCTACCGCCGCGCGGTGCAGCAGATCCGCGCATCCGATGTCGACGTCATCATCAACCTCACCGCCGGGATGGGCGGTGACCTCGTGCTCGGCGGCACCGACGCGCCGCTGCCGATCGACGCGGTCGCCACCGACATGGCCGGCGCCGCCGAGCGCCTCGTCCACGTCGAACAGCTCCGGCCCGAGATCTGCACGCTCGACTGCGGGACGATGAACTTCGCGGCCGGCGGCGATTACGTGATGACCAACACGCCCGACATGCTGCGGGCGATGGCGGCCCGGATCCGCGAGCTCGGCGTGCGACCCGAGCTCGAGGTGTTCGACACCGGGCACCTGGTGAACGTAAAGGACCTGATCGCCGAGGGGCTGATCGACCAGCCGGCGCTGATCCAGCTCTGCATGGGCATCCGCTACGGCGCCCCCGACGACCCGGGAACGCTGCTGGCGCTCGTCAACGCGCTGCCCGAGGGCGCCGTCTTCTCGGCCTTCTCGATCGGCCGCAAGCAGCTTCCGTACGTCGCGATGGCGGTGCTGGCGGGCGGCAACGTGCGGGTCGGGCTCGAGGACAACCTGTACGCCGGGCCGGGCGAGAAGGCGACCAACGCCCAGCTCGTGAAGCGGGCGACAACGATTCTCGACGCGATGAACGTCCGCATCCTGGGCCCGGCCGAAGTCCGCGAGCGGCTGGCGCTCAGAGCCTATGACGCCGGCTGAGCACACGCCGCGCACCGCGGGGCTGCTCGGGGGCGGCGTGATCGGCGGTGGCTGGGCGGCGCGGCTGGTTCTCGCCGGGGTCGACGTCAGGCTCTACGACCCAGCGCCCGAGGCGCTCGAAACCGCCCACAGCCAGATCGAGCGCGGCCGCCGAGCCTGGCGACGGCTGACGACCGCGCCGCTCCCGCCCGAGGGCGCGCTGACGCTCGTGCCCACCGTCGAGGATGCCGTCGAGGGCGCGGAGCTGATCCAGGAGAGCGCACCCGAGCGCGAGGCGCTCAAGCGCGAGCTGCTGGCGCGGGCCGGCCGCGCCGCGCCCGCCGACGCGATCATCGCGACCTCGACCTCCGGGTTGCTGCCGACGCGGCTGGCCGCCGACATGACCGGGCCCGAGCGGCTGGTCGTCGGCCACCCGTTCAACCCCGTCTACCTGCTGCCGCTCGTCGAGGTGTGCGCGGGCGAACGCACGGCGCCCGAGACGGTCCAGCGCGCACAAGCGATCTACCGCGCGCTCGGCATGCGGCCGCTGGTCGTACGCAACGAGATCGACGGCTTCATCGCCGACCGGCTGCTCGAGGCACTGTGGCGCGAGGCGCTGTGGCTGGTCGCCGACGACGTCGCGACGGTCGAGGAGATCGATGACGCGGTCCGCTTCGGCGCCGGGCTGCGATGGGCGGCGATGGGCACGTTTTTGACCTACCGCCTCGCCGGTGGGCCGGCCGGGATGCGCCATTTCATGGCCCAGTTCGGACCCACGCTCCAGTTGCCGTGGACGCACCTCACCGACGTTCCCGAGCTCGACGAGCAGCTGATCGAGAAGATCGTCGCGGAGTCCGACGCGCAGGCGGACGGGCGCTCGATCGAGGAGCTGATCGAGATCCGGGACGACTGCCTGGTGGCGGTGCTCGTCGGCCTCAAGGGGACGCGGTTCGGCGCCGGCGAAGAGATCGAGCGCAGCGAACGGCGGCTGCTCGACCTGGCCACCGCGCGCGAGCCGGTATACCGCGACGGCTGGCTGCTCCTGCACGAGGCCGTCGTGGTCCCCGAATGGATCGATTACAACGGCCACATGACCGAGTTTCGCTACCTGCAGGTTCTGGCCGACGCGACCGACGCGTTCCTGCGCCACATCGGGATCGACTCGGCTTACATCGCCCAGCGCGGCTCGTACTTCACGGCGGAGACCCACATCCGGCACTTGGCCGAGGGCCATGTCGGCGACAACCTGTACGTCGCCACGCAGCTGCTCCGCCGCGACCCCAAGCGCCTGCACCTGTTCCACGAGGCACGCCGATCGGCGGACGGGGCCGTGGTCGCCACCGGCGAGCACATGCTGCTGCACGTCGATCCGGTGACCCATCGCGTCGCGGCCGCACCCGATGACGTGCTGCACGCGCTGGACGCGATCGCCGAGCGTCAGCGCGATATGGCCCGCCCGGAGTCCGCGGGCCGCCAGATCGGCTGACGGCGCCGCGCCCAACCGCCAGATCAGCTGACCGCCCCGAGCACGATCACGCCGACGATCACGCACGCGACCCCCGCCCATTGCAGCGGCGTCGGCCGTTCCTTGAACAGGGTCACCCCCATGATGATCGGCACGACCGCGTACGGCGCGGACGCCGCCGCGACGATCGCCGCCGACGAGTGGCCGACGCCGAGGTTGAATGAGACGTAGCCGCCGGTGTCGAGCAGCGCGAGCAGCGCCAGGAGCCCGAGCAGCGTGCCCCAGCGGAGCGTCCGAGCGCCCTCGGGCACCGAAACCGCGCCGGCGGCGAGCGGGCCGGCACCCGCGGTGACGGCATCGATCTCGGGCATCGCCCGCTGCTCGGCGGGGCGCCTGGCTCGCCCGCCCGCCAGCACGTGGCCGAGCAGGAACACGGTCGCGAAGGCGCGCGCGAGGAAGATCGGGGCCAGCCAGCCGAGCTGCGGCCGGTAGTAGGACACGCCGAAGACGAAGCCGCCCAGCAGCGCCATCGCGCACAGCGCCAGCAGGAACCCGAGCACCGAACGGCGCTGAAACCTCGTCTGCCCGATCGCGCGCAGATCCGCGGACGCGAGCATCGCGCCGGCGATCGTCAGCGCGACCGCCACCACCTGCAGGCCCGACAGCACGTTGTCGGCGAACAGGACGGCGAGCAGGACGGTGACCGCCGCGTAGCCGGACACGATCGGGCTCAACACGGAGATCGGGCCGATCGCGAGCGCGCCGTAGAAGGTCAGGTAGGAGATCCAGCCGACCACGCCGATCGCGAGGTAGAACACGAGTTCGTGGCCGGTTACCTTGCTGAGCGCGCCGGTCGCAAGCACCAGCACCGTCAGCGGGATCAGCGCGAACAGATGGAACCCCAGCACCACGCGCAGAGCGCCGATCCCACGCGAGGCGAGCGCCGCGAAATAATCCGCCAACCCCCATGAGAGTGCGGCGCCGAGGCCGAGCACGACGCCCACTACGTCCACCACCGGTAGCCGGACACGATCCGAGCAGGTTAGATATAACTGCGCCCCACGCTTGAACAAATTCATCAAATGAGGGGTGAGTAGATGTCGGCCGGAGACCTCCACCGCACTGCGTTCGACACGGTTCAGCGAGACCTCGGCGCCGTCTGGACCGACTGGGAGGGGTGGGCTTGGGCGGCCGATTTCGGCGACGCCGTGGCCGAGCACCAGGCGACCCGGACCGCCTGCAACATGTGGGACGAGTCCCCGCTGCGCAAGTGGATCCTGCGCGGACCCGACGCGATCAAGCTCGCCGACGCGCTGTTCACAAATGACATGGCGGCGCTGGAGGTCGGGCAGGTCCGCTATGGCCCGATCTGCGACGAGCAGGGCAAGATGATCATGGACGGGACGATCTTCAAGCTGGCCGATGACCACTGCATGTCGATCACCAGCTACGACTCCGACCTCGCCTGGTTCAGGCAGGTCGCGTCAGACCGCGGGCTCGACGTGGAGGTCGAGGACCGCACGGCCGAGATGCCCCACCTCCAGGTGCAGGGCCCCAAGGCGCGCGAGGTGCTCGGCCCGATCACCGAGGGCACCGACATCAATGCGCTGCGCTACTTCCGCTTCATCACCGACGGCGTGACCGTCGGCGGCGTCCCCGTGTGGCTGTCGCGGACCGGCTACTCCGGCGAGCTCGGCTTCGAGCTCTACTGCTCGGTCGACGACGCGACGAAGCTGTGGAACGCGGTCATCGAGGCCGGCAAGCCGCACGGGTGCAAGCCGATCGGCCTGTCGGCGATCGAGACGCTGCGGATCGAGTCCGGACTGCTGTTCCCCGACATCGACTACTTCCCGCATGACACCGACCCGTTCGAGGTCCGCCTCGACAACGTGATCAAGCTCGACAAGCCCGGTGACTTCGTGGGCCGCGAGGCGCTGCGCGCGATCGCCGACCAGGGCACCGCGCGGCTGCTGACCACGCTGCGGATCGAGGGAGACGAGGTGCCCGAGTACGGCGCCGCCGTCACCAAGGACGGCGCCGAGGTCGGGATCGTGCGGAGCCCGTGCCAGAGCCCGACCTTCGACATGGAGGTGATCGCGATGGCGTCGATCGACCGCGGTCTGGTCAACGACGGCGAACAGGTAGCGGTCACGGTCGGGGACGGGTCCGCGACCGGGACGGTCGCGCCGTTCCCGCTCTACGACACTGACAAGCGCCGCCCGCGCAGCTGAGCGCCCGCCGCCGCCACGAACCACTCAAACACGGCCGTGAACCGGCCGTCGATCTTCCACTCCTCCTGGAGCTCGAACTGGACCCCGAGCGCCGGGTAGCCGTCGAGCTCGATCGCCTCGGCCACGCCGTCCGGGGCCGTGGCGGTGGCGCGTAGCCCCTCCCCCAGCTCGGCCACCGCTTGGTGGTGGAAGGAGTTCACGGTCGCCTCGCGGTGCCGAGCGCCGAGTAGAGGATGCTCGGCGCCTCGATCGCGATCGGGTGGCGGGGATGCTCGGGAATCGGCTCCCCGTTCAGCGACGCGCGCTCGACTCGCTTCCACGCCTTCCAGCCGGGATCCGAGGCGTGCTCGCGCGAGAAGTCGGCCAGCCGGACGTCCTGGATCAACGTCCCGCCCAAGGCGACGTTGAGCACCTGCATCCCGCGGCACACGCCCAGGATCGGCAGCCCGCGCTCGAGCGCCGCCGGCACCAGCGCGAGCTCGAACTCATCCCGGCGGGGCTCGATCGGCGCCAGCAGCGGGTCGGGCTCCTGGCCGTAGCTCGATGGGTCCATGTCACGGCCGGGCGCGAGCACCACGCCGGCCACCTGATTCAGCGCCTCGTCGATCGCCTCCGGAATCTGGGCGAAGGTCACGGGTACGGCTCCCGCGGCGACCAACGGGCGCTGCATCCCGACGCCGCCGTAGTCGCCGAAGTCGTGCTGGCTCGCGGACACCCCGATCAGAACTCCGCCCATCGGCTGTTCACCTCCCCGGGCTGTCAACGAACACCGCCATCAGGCACTCACCAGCTCCGGGCTGCCGACCAGTGCCTCCTCGATCAGCTCGGTCAGCTCGCGCAGCTCGATCTTGTCGCCGTTACCCGAGGTCTTGATCGCGTCCTCGTACATCGTCACGTCCTTCGGGCACGAGACGACGAACAGCTCGACATCGGGCAGGCTCACGGCCTCCCGGATCCGGTTCTCGGACGGCCGCTCCTGGCCGGGCTTATCCGGGATCCAGATCCGCCCGCCGCCGGCACCGCAGCAGAACGAGTTGTCGCGGTTGCGCGGCATCTCGACGAGCGTGCAGCCGAGCAGCTCGAGGATCCGCCGCGGGCCGTCGTATTCGCCCTGGAAGCGTCCGAGGTGACAGGGGTCGTGGTAGGTGACCCGGTACCCCAGTCGGCCGCCGACGTCGAGCCGGCCCGACTCGATCAGCTCGAGCAGCAGCGCCGTGTGGTGGACCACGCTCCAGTCGCCGCCGAGGTCGGGGTACTCGTTGCGCAGCGTGTTGAGCGAGTGCGGGTCGGTGGTCACGATCCGCTCGAACTCGCAGCCGGAGATCGTCGCGATGTTCTGCTCGGCCAGGGATTCGAACAGCCCCTCCTCGCCCACGCGCCGCACGTCGTTGCCGGAGTTGCGCTCGCCGTCGAAGAGGATCCCGAAGTCGACCTCGGCGGCGTGCAGCAGCCGGGCCAGCGAGCGCGTGACCCGCTGCGAGCGCGGGTCAAACGAGGCGTAGTCGCCGACGAACCAGAGCACGTCGACCGGCTGCTTGCGCGCATCGGGCACGTCGAAGTCGAGCTCCTGCGTCCAGCGCCCGCGGCGGCGCTTGTTCTCGCCGAACGAGTTGCCCGACTTGTGGATCACCTCGAGCGTCGACTGCAGGTTGGGGTCGAGCTCGCCCTCCTCGACCAACCGCCGGCGCAGCTGGTTGATGATCGGCGCCTGCTCGATCCCGACCGGGCAGATCTCGACGCACGCGTTGCACTGCATGCACGACCACACGGTCTCGACGCGGACGCCGTCCTCGCCGATCACGCTCGCGTCAAAGCCCGCGCCGGTCGCCTTGCCGTCCGCCAGCGCGCCGAGCAGCCCGCCGATCCCGGATTTCCCGTCCGCCGGGTGGGGCTGCTCGCGCAACTCGAGGATCACGTCACGTGGTGACAGAGGGCGGCCGGTGGCGTTTGCCGGGCAGGCCTCGTGGCAGCGACCGCACTTCGTGCACGCGTCGAGCTGGAGCAGATGCAGCGGGCTGAAGTCCGCCAGCGAGCCATACCCCGCCGGCTCGGCGGCGCGCTCGGGCGGGATCGCCCGCAGGCGCTTGCCGGCCTTCGGGTCGCGCAACGACAACGAAACCCAGCTCGAGAGCATGTGCACGGCCTTCGTGTAGGGGATGCACGCCACGAACGTGATCGCCAGCAGGCCGTGGAACCACCAGATGCCGTGGCGCAGCCCCGCCAGCGTCGAGTTGCTCAGGCCGGTGAGCAGCTGAGCGACGAGCCAACCGCCGAACTGAGTCCCGCCGTAACCGGGATCCGACATCGCGATCCGCACGCCCTCGAGCAGGAAGCCGGTCAGCGCGATGACGAGCAACGTCCCGACGAACACCCAGTCACCGATCTCGTACACGCGCCGGTCGTACTGAGGATCGCCGGGGGCGCGGTCCGGCCGCGCGTAATTCAGCTTCGCCGGCCGGATGAAGGCGCGGCGGATCATCATGAACAGCAGCCCGATGATCAGCGCCGTCCCGAACACGTTCAGGACTTCCTTGTAGATCAGGTAGAAGTTGCCGTGGAAGTAGCTGACGCCGAACACCGGTGACAGGAAGTCCGTGTCGAAGCCGAGCACGATCGTCCCGGCGAACAGCACCAGGAAGCCGTAGAAGATCAGGCGGTGCGCCCCGCCGGCCGCGTGGTCGCGCCGCTCGATCGTGCGGTGTGAGAACACCAGGCCCGCGCCGGCGGCGAGCCGTCCGGGGAACTCGCGCCATGGGACCGGCGGCCACGGACCTCCGTGGCCACGCCGGAAGCGCGCGACCGGTCGCCAGACGCCGTACAGGAACACGAGCACCGAGAAGACGGCGAGCGCGTACCACAGGACCTTCAGCCCGGTCGTGAAGTCCCAGAAGACCGGGCGCGTCTTGGTCGCGGCGAACAGCAGCGCCACGGACTATTCCAGCGCTTGTTCGAGCTCGTCGGCGACCTCGAACAGGTCAGCGACGGCTCCGTAATGCGCAACCGAGAAGATCGGCGCCTCGGGATCGGTGTTGACGGCGATGATCGTCTCCGCGGTCCGCATCCCCGCCAGATGCTGGACGGCGCCGGAGATGCCGAGCGCCAGATAGACGCGCGGCTTGACGGTCTTGCCCGACTGACCGACCTGGCGCGCGCTCGGCATCCAGCCCGCGTCCACGAGCGGGCGCGACACGCTCAGCGTCGCGCCGAACCGCTCGGCGAGCGCCTCAAAGCGCGGGATCTCGTCCTTGTCCTCGACACCGCGGCCGATCGAGAACAGGAACGGCGCCTTGGTGATGTCGACGCCGGTGTCCTGAACCTCCTCGAAACCGAGATGCTCGGCCGCCGCGGCTCCGTGCAACGACACTTGCACCGCGCGAGTCGGTACGGCCGCGCCACCGGCGACGGCGGGCTCGAAGGTGCCGGCGCGGAGCATCACCAGGGTGCATCCTTGCCGGGGAACTCGAGCTCTGAGACCAGCTTGTCGCCGTAGGCGCCGCGCCCGGCGATCGGCCCGTCGTCCCACGCGACCGACGTCACATCGCTGGCGAAGCCGAGCCCGCGATGGGCCGCCACCGCCGGGCCAAAGCCGAGCGAGTCGATCGTGAAACCGAGGATCACCAGCTGCGGCTGCTTCCGAGTCGATCAGCTGCTCGAGCGCCCGCTGGGCGACGTGAGCCTCGAAGTTCTCGCCCGGCGTCTGCACCAGCAGGATTTCGTCGACGCCATCGGCCGACAGCGCCGGGGCGAAGGCGCCCGGATCGTGGTCGACAACCGCCACCGCGACCCGGCCGCCGGCCGCGTCCTTGAGCGACAAGGCCGCGCTGACCAGCTCCAGCGACACCTCTCGCAACTCACCCCGCCGCGTCTCGGCGACAACCAATACCCCGCTCATCCGCCCGCCATCCTGTCACGGACGATCTCGACGATCTTGGCCGCCACCTCGGCCGGCGAGCCGTCGATCATCTCGGCCCCCTCGCCACGCTCGGGGTGTTTGAGCTCGCGCCGCCGCGAGCCGGCCGCGGCGGCGATCGCGCCCGAGTCGACCCCGAGCTCGTCGGGAGTGGTGACATCGAGCGGCTTCTCGCGCGCCTGCTTGATCGCCCGCAGGTTCGCGTAGCGGGGCTCGTTGATCCCGGTCTGGATCGTCAGCAGCGCCGGCGTGCCGATGCGGAGCACCTCCACCAGCCCGCCCTCGAGCTCGCGCTTGACGGTCGCGGTCGAGCTGGCCGGGTCATAGTCGAGCTGCTTGATCACGGCCACGTGTGGCATCTCGAGGTAGCCCGCGAGCGCGATCCCGGTCGCGCCGTTGACCGCGTCCGAGGACTGGACCCCGCACATCACGAGGTCCGCGCCCTCGCGCCCGACGGCGGCCGACAGCACGCGTGCGATGGCGAGCGGATCGGCGCCCGCCAGCGACTCATCCCAGATCCGCACGGCGCGATCCGCGCCGCGCGCCAGACAGCCCAACAGCGCCTCCTCGGCCTCGTCATCGCCGATCGTGATGACGATCACCTCGCCGTCGCCGGTCGACTCGCGCAGCTGGAGCGCGGCCTCGAGCGAGAACGCGTCCCACTCGTTGAGGTCGCGCTCGACGAAGTCGGGGTCGACGTCGGAGCCATCGTCGAGCAACTCGAACTCGTCGTCGAGCGCGGCCACCTGTTTGACGGGGACGACGATCTTCACGCCGTCACCGCGCCGGTCGCGCTATCCCACATCGACCGTGTTGAGCAGCTGGGCCCGGTAGTCGTCGTTGGTCGAATCGCCCCACAGACGCCGCTCGCGGATGAACGGCAGTGGCATCTCCGGGTGCGGCGAGTCGATCTCGCGGGCCAGGCGATGGCCGTCGAAGATCGAGTCGACGATCATCCGCGGGGCAGCCGCGTCTCCGATGATGTACAGCCCCTCGATCCCCTCCTGCTGGAGGCGATCGGGGTCGGCCTTGAGCTCGCGGTAGAGCTCGTCATTGGAGATCCGCGCCGTGCAGAGCACGACCGTGTCGACCTCGAACTGCGTTTTGTGAGCCGGGTTCCAGACGTCGTAGGCGTGGCACACGCCGGGCTCGATCTTCTCGAGCATCGTGTACGTATGGATGTCCACGCCGAGGCGATCGAGGTCACGGTGGAGCATCGGGGCCTCGAGCGTGTAGTCCATGTAGTTGGCGATTTCGGCCGCCTGCGTGACGAACGTGACCTCGTGGCCCTCGCCGGCGAGCTTCTGCGCGACCGACACGCCCATGAAGTAGGCCTCGTTCTCGAGGATCAGCACGCGCTTGCCGACCCGCTTGGTCTCGCCCACGACCTCGTCGGGCGTCAGCTGCCAGTCGAGCGACGTGTCGGCGCCCTCGATCGGCTCGTGCGTCGCCGCGTTGAGACCGTCGGTCGCGAAGTGACAGCCGGTCGCGACGACCACGATCTCGGCGCCGTAGTTGAACACGTCCTCGGCGCTGAGCCGCGAGCCCAGATGGACCTCGACGTTCGAGAGCTTGTCGAGCTGGATCTGGCGGTAGTTGACGATCCGCTTCCACTCGCCCAGGCCGCGGGCGCTGCCGCGGAAGAGGTTCTCCTTGCCGTCGGAATGGCCCATCTGCGAGATCCAGTTCACGCTGCCGCCCATCTCCCTGGCCCCTTCGACCAGGTGCACGGCGGACATCTCGCGCTTTCCGAGCACCATCGCGCACTCCATCCCGGCCGGGCCGGCGCCGACGACCAGCACGCCCTTGTCACGGTTGGCGGCCGGGTGGAACTTCTCCGGATGCCAGCCGCGGCGGTACTCCTCGCCGGCGGTCGCGTTCTGGGTGCAGACCATCGGCGGGCCACCGATCTCCCAGCGCGAGATGCACTGGTTGCAACCGATGCACTCGCGGATGTCGTCGAACCGTCCCTCCTCGATCTTCTGGGGCAGGAACGGATCCGAGATCGAGGGCCGCGCCGCGCCGATGATGTCGAACTGGCCCGAGTTGATGATCGCGACCATCGTGTCGGGGTTCGTGATCCGCCCGACTCCGACCACCGGCCTTGTTGGTGTGGTTGCCGGCCTTGAGCTGGCCCGTGTACGGCTTCTCGTGGTTCTCCTCGAAGAAGCGCGAGGGACCGGCGTTCTGACCCCACTCGGCGATGTCGCCGACGGTGAAGTCCCACAGGTCGACGAGATCGTCGCAGTACTCGACGAACCGGGCACCGTCCTCGCCTACCTGGATCGAGATCGGGCCGAGCAGGTGGTCGACGGCGAATCGGGATGCGATCGCGCAGTCGTCACCGACCGCCTCGCGGACCTTGTACAGCGACTCGCGCCAGAAGCGGGCGCGGTTCTCGAACGAGCCGCCGTACTTGTCGGTGCGGCGGTTGTAGAACGGTGACAGGAACTGGAACGGCAGATAGGCGTGCGCGCCGTAGACGTAGATGATGTCGAAGCCGGCCTCGCGGGCTCGCAGCGCCGCATCGACGTACATCTGCTGGACGGTGTCGATGTCGTCCTGATCCATGTAGCGCGGGAAGATGTTGAGCTCGAAGTCCGATGCGATCTGGGACGGGCCGCGCGGGGTCGCGCGGGACTCCATGCACGGCGCGTGAGGTCCGCCGTACCAGAGCTCGATCCCGGCCAGCGCGCCGAACTCGTGCAGGCGATCGCACATCGCGGCCAGGTTGCGCACGTCACCCTCGTCCCAGATCCGCGCCGAAACGCGCGAGGTGTCGTCGGACTCGGGATGGATCGAGCAGTACTCGGTGCAGCACGCTCCCCAGCCGCCCTCGGCCTTCATGCCACGGTGGTAGGCCTGCATGCCGGGCTTCTCGGACCCGGCGCCGATGCAATGAGGGACCTGGTAGAAGCGGTTCTTGAGCGTCTTCGGTCCGAGCTGGATCGGCTCAAAGAGGATGTCGTACTTGGGATCGCGGGCCACAGGTCTCTCCTCACGTCGGTTCGGACAAATTCGTCCAGCTTTGCGTTTTCTACAACTTTTGCCCAGCCATGTCCACAGTCTGTGGGCGCCCATGATCGCGCTTTGGCGCGCGGCTTGCGGTGAGGTTGTTAAGCGGCCCCGCTCAGCCGTCGGGAGCGACCCACACCAGGCACGGCGCGTTCTTGCGCACGATCCGAGCCGCATACCGCAACCGCACCCGTGCGACCCCCTTCAGATCGGGGCCGAACACCAGCAGCCCCGCGTCGCGCTCGAGCGCGAGCTCGAGCAGCGCTCGTACCGGATGCGGGCTCGAAATGCGCAACAGCTCGGTTTTGATCCCGAGCGCCGCGGCGCGGGCGGCGGTCTCGCGAACGGCGTCCAGATCCTCCTCGTGGGGGAGCGTCGCGTACTCCCGAGCGAGGATGATCGTGGTCGGGATAATTCGGCATCGCGATCATGTTCGCGACGATCAGCGGCACGCCCGCCTGGACCGCGCTCTCGAGCGCGACTCGCTCGGCGTTGGGGTGGACCCGCACGGCCAGCGTCCCGAGGACCACCGGGCGAGCGCGTCGGTTCGCGGCGCCCGGCAGAGGCGTGGTGTCGCGAGGGCGGTCAAGAATCTGGGCCATCGCCTGCGTCCGAATCGTAACGCCAGGTTTTTACGCAATGTGCGGGAAACCTCAAAATTGACCCCTCTTGTACAAGTTGGTATAACGCGCTGTCAGACGCCCCCTTGCCGGAGTCCGCGGCTGTTTGCGCGGCTCAGGGAGCCACACTAGGAGAGGAAAAGGCTATGGCCGAAGCAGTCGTCGAGGAGCGACAGCTCATCAAGTCCCTGCGATGGTGGGACGGGTTCACGATCGGGCTGTGCCAGCCTGGCTTCCTGCTCGGCTCGTTGCTGGCCGCGTACGGCTCTCTGGGCGTGATCGGCGCGACGGTCTTGTGGGGAATCGCGGCCCTCGTGGCTCTGCTGTCGGTCTGGATCTACTCCGAGCCGGCGATGATGTTCCCCGGCAGATCCGGCGGGATCTCGCTGTATGCCAACGAGGGTTGGCGCAAGTACACGACGCTGGTCGGCCCGGTCGCCACGTTCGGCTACTGGATCGGCTGGTCGGTCGTGCTCGCGATCTTCGGCAACCTCATCGGCTCGCTGATCCAGGCGCAGTGGTTCTCCACCACGAACTGGGACGTGTACGACGGCGTCGTCCACCTGAACCTCTTCAACTTCATCGGGATCGGATGCATCATCCTCGTGTGGCTGTTCAACGTCTTCGGGGTGCGGCCGTTCCAGTGGTTTACGTACGTGACCGGCGTGCTGATGATGATCCCGCTGGCGGTGCTGATGATCGGGCCGTTCGTCTCCGGCAACTGGCACTCCTCCAACGTCCACTGGGCGCTGGCCAGCACCCAGTGGGGCGGGGTGAAGATCGCCCTCGTGTGGCTGTTCATCATGACCTGGTCGGCCGGCGGCGTCGAGGTGTGCGCGACGTTCACTCCCGAATACAAGACCCGCCGGGACAGCACGATCGCACTGCGAAGTACCGCGACGTTCTCGCTGCTGGTCTACATCCTCCTGCCGCTGGGGCTCGGAGGCTATTCCGGGATCCCCTCGACGTCGGCGATCCTTTCCAACTCGACGTACGTGACTGCGCTGAACACGATCGTCGGCCGCGGCGTCACGGATGTCCTGCTCATCTTCCTGATCCTCTCGTTCCTGCTGTCGATGGGGACCTCAACCGCCGACGCCGGGCGCGCGCTGTACGGGATCTCGCGGGTGGGACTGACGATCAAACAGCTCGGGGTGCTCAACCGCTACCACGTCCCCGCCCGCGCGATGACCGTCGACCTGGTCGTCAACACGTGCCTGATTCTGTTCATCTCCAGCAACCTGGCGATCCTCTACATGAGCAACATCGGCTACGTGCTGTGCCACGTGCTCGCGATGAGCGCCTTCCTGCTGCTGCGCAGGGACCGGCCGAACTGGCCGCGACCAGTCAAGGTCAGTGCGCCCTGGGTGGCTCTGGCAGGCATATTGATGATCTACTACGCCGTGATCCTGGTCGTCGGCGCCGGTGCTCCGAAGCTCAACGGCTACGGGACCTGGACCGACTTCGCGATCGGCGTCGGCATCCTGGTCGCCTCCGTGCTGCTCTTCATCTACCGGCGAGTCGTCCAGGACAAGGAGAAGCGTCCACTGGCGGGAAGTGACGCCGACGATGCCCGAGGGAGCTGACCGCGACGCTCTGATGCAGGTAGGTTGGGACCCGGAGAAGGCATCGGCGGCCGTGCCGGTGGGCAGTTAGGCTCGCGGCGCGCGCTGGAATTCGGCTGACGCCCGACCGCCGGAGAACCGCATTGAGCGCTTCTCGCTAAGGCGTGAGGGCGTCCCGTCGGAAGGAGAGAGATATGAAGACGATCCTCATCGGCTACGACGAGGGCGAGGCCTCCAAACGAGCGCTCGAGCGTGGCGCGCAGTTCGCCAAGGCGTTCGATTCGCAGTTGATCGTGACCAGCATCGCCCCGATCACCACCAACATCGGTCGTTCGGCGGGGCCGATCGATCCGACCGACCCTCCCGAGGCGCACATCCAGGAGCTCAAGCACGCCCAGACCTATCTCGAGGGGCAGGGCGTCAAGGCGGACTACGCGCCCGGGATCGGGCACCCGGCCGAGACGATCGCCCAGGTGGCCGAGGAGCGCGGCGCCGACCTGGTCATCCTGGGCACGAAGGAGCCGGGCCTGATCGCGCGGCTGTTCGGCCAGAGCGTGAGCGAGTCGGTCGCGCACCGCGTGCACTGCGACGTGATGTTCGTGCACTGAGCGCGGCGAAGGCCATCGAGCCGGCGCGCCCGGCGTCGGGATGACCGTCGCAGCGAGCTACCGGCCGCTGGCTAGTCGCCCTTGAGCGTCCAGGTCGGGGTGTTCTTGGCCAGGGCTCGCCGGTAGCGGGAGCGGAAGAACGGGCGCCCGAAAAAGGCCCACGAGGCGAGCAGGAACGCGACCGCGACCACCGCGCTGAACGCCCTGCCCACGACCCAGAACAGGATCACCGTGGTCAGAAGCAGGATTCCGGCCGCCAGCGGGAACAATCGGTAGCGGATCTGCGTGCGCCGGATCGCCGCGTACTCCTCGATCGGGATCTTGCGCGTGTCGTATTTGCGACCGCAACCGTCGCACTCCCATTGCTCGCCGTACTTCAGGTCACGGCGCTGGCCGCACTCGCACTTGACCGTGATCAGCGGCCCCTTGCGGACCGCTCGCGGTAGCTCAGCCTGCTCTGACGCCATGACGGACCGAGTGTACTCTCGGGCTGGGGCATGCCTCGTCGTAGGCGACGTCGACCGACCGGTTCCAGGTCGGGATTCCGGCCGATTCTGGCCGAGCCCGCGGCGTCAACCCGAGCGCGACAGCGAACGCCCAAACAGGGTCCAGACGACCACCACGAACGGAATCGCCAGGATCGCCGCGAGGGTCTGGCCCGAGGCGAACAAGATGATCACCGCGACCACGAGCAGCGCCGTCGAGATCAGCGGGAGGGCCCGGAAACGGAGTTGCTGACTGCGGATCTCGGCGTACTCGTCTGGCGAGATCTCATTCGTGGCGAGCCTGCGCCCGCACCCAGGGCACTTCCATCGCTCGCCGTAGTGAAACCGCCCCTTGTGGCCGCACTTGCAGGTGATGGTGATCGAGCCCTTGCGGACCGGGCCCGTTCGGTCAGCCCGCTTGGACGCCATGGCGCAAGTCTAGTGCGGCAGCCGGGCTCAGATTACGGTCCGTCCGCCATCGACCAGCAAGTTGTGCCCGGCGACCATGTCTGACGCGCGCGAGGCCAGAAACAACACCGCGCCGACGATCTCCTCCGGCTGTCCGACCCGGCCGGCCGGGATCGCGTCGAGGATCCAGTCGCGGTACTCCTGAGTGTCGAGGAACGGGGCGATCATCGGGGTCGCGAAGTCGCACGGAGCGACCGCGTTGACGTTCACGCCGTGGCGGACCCATTCCGCCCCGAGCGTGCGCGTCAGCTGCACGATCGCGCCCTTGCTGACGTTGTAGGCGAGCTGCTCGGGGACGCCGAGGAAGCCGTCGGTCGACGAGAAGTTGACGATCTTCCCGCGGCCCCGCTCGATCATCGCGCGGCCGAACCGCTGGCAGAGCAGAAACGTGCTGGTCACGTTCGTGCGCGACAGCGCCTCCCAGTCCGCGACCGTCAGGTCGACCGCGTCCCCACGCGCGAACACGCCGACGGCGTTGACGAGGATGTCCACCGGCCCGTGGCGCTCGAGCACGCGCTCGGCGAACGCCACAGCCTGCGCGGCGTCCGAGACGTCGGCCAGCTCGAGCTCGGCGTCAGCGGCAGCCCCCGAGTCCGCGATCTCGGCGACAACGAGCTCGCCGCGCTGGCGATCGCGGCCGCTGACGATCACCTTGGCGCCGGCGCGCGCGAGGCCGACCGCGCTCGCCGCACCCAGGCCGCTGGTGGCGCCGGTGACGACCGCCGTCGAGCCCTCGAGCCCGAACAGCGAGTCCAGGTAGCTCATACGAGCGCCGGGAAGATCCGCTCGGACGCGAGGCGAAGCTGATCGGGGATCGACGGGACGCCGTCGATCGACTGGCCCGAGAAGAACTCGACCAGCTGCGCGTCGGCCAGCGCCAGGATGATGTGGTTGATCCCGGCCGGGATGATGTCAGTGCGGATCTGCTCGGCGCACTCCTCGGGCGTACCCGCCACCGACAGCTTCTCGGCCATCTCGGGGCTGAACATGTTGATCGCCTTGGCCACATCACCGGCCGCGAACGCATCGAAGATCGGCTGCAGCTCGGCCTGGTCAATCCCATGGCGCGCCAGCTGCTCAGCCGGCATCGACGGGATATAGAAGGCGACCAGGATCCGCGCCGCGCGCTTGGCCGCGGCCGAGTCCTCGGACACGACTGACACGACCCACGCGCCGAGGTCCAGCTCCTGCCAGTTGCGACCGGCCCGCTCGGCGCCGACCTTGACGTGGTCGACGACGTAGTCGTAGGCGGGGCGCGAGTAGGACAGCGCGTGGTGCAGGCCGTCGGCGATCTCGCCGGCCACCTCGAATGAACGCGGTCCCTTCATTCCGCCCATCAACAGCGGGACCCGCTCCTGCACCGGCCGCGCCGCGGTGAACAGGCCCGTGTACTGGAAGAAGTCCCCCTCGAAGTCGATCTTGCCGTCGTCGAGGAAGGTCCGCATCACGTGCATCGCCTCGCGCAGGCGCGACAGCGGCTTGCGCTTGGCCCAGTCCAGGTGGTACTGGTCCATCATCACGAAGTTGCCGGTCGAGACGACCGCCTCGGCGCGGCCACCGCTGAGCTCATCGAGCGTCGCCAGCTGCTGGCAGATCAACGTCGGCTCACGCAGGAACACGTGCGTGACGTTGGGGCCGAAGCGGATGTTCTTGGTCTTGTCCGCCGCGGCGGCGAACAGGCACCACAGATCCTTGTGCCAGGTCTCGTCGACCGAGTAGCACGCGTAGTAGCCGAGCTCGTCGGCGACCTTGATCATCTCGATCGAGTCCGCCAACGGGTAGTCGGGCAGCATGCAGTAGCTGAAGCGCAGCGCGCCGTTTCGATCTGCCATGGGTGGTCCCTTCTGTCGGTGCTATTCCTCCGGACCGCCGCCGAACCCGGTCTCGGACTCCAGGCCGGCGGTCAACACCTCATCGGCGAAGTGCTTGTGCATCCAGTCGAGGTGCTCCCAGCGGCTGTCGACGATCCGCTTGGTGTCCCAGGCGGGGATGTCCTGCTGGGGGAAGTGCTCCATCAGGTCGGGGCGCACCTCGTAGATGTGGTCAAAGCGCATCACGACCTCGTCGGTTATCTCCCGCGCCTCCGGCGGCCGCTGGTCGCCCAGTCGCCAGATGCTCATGAGCTCACCTCCTCGTAGGCCTCGTCGAGCGACTGCTTGCCCGGGTTCATGATGTTGTTGGGGTCCAGCGTGCGCTTGATCGTCTTGACGACCTGCCACGCCGAGCCCATCTCGGTCGGCACCAGCTCGGCGTCGCCCTCGCGAGTGGCCCCGTGGCAGGCGGTGATCGAACCGCCGTTGTTGATCGACACCTCGGCGATCTCGCGCTTGAGGTTGACCCACGCCGCCCAGTTCTCGTCGTTGAGCCGCTGTTCCCAGATGCCGACGTCGAGCTCCACCAGGTAGTCGCCCCACGGTTTGAACGAGCCGTTCGTGTAGGCGAACATCCCCCAGTCGTCGAAGATGTCCCAGCGCTCCATGTACTTGGCGACGAGCGCGTGCCACTCCTCGCGGACCTTCGGCAGCGCCGAGTACGGGATCGCCGCGTCCTCGCAGTGCCAGCACATCGGGACCACCTGGCCGTCGCGCCGGCGGCCGTGCAGCGGCGTCGCATAGCGGTCGTGGCGACTGGCCCAGTCGCCGCTCGAGATCTCGTCACCGAGATAGCGGCCGCCCTCGCTGCGCCCGATCTCCATCACCAGCTTGCTCGCGGGCTCGACCTCGGCGCGCCGCCCGTACAGCGCGACCGCGACCACGGCCCTTACGTCCTCGGGCTGCTCGATGTAGGCCTCGTCGTCGCGGCGCAGGTAGCGCACCTTCCACTCGTCGAACAGCACCACGCCGGCGAGCGTCGCGATCCCCGAGCGGGCGAACCTGGCGGTCGTTCGGTAGGCCTTCATGTAGTCGTCGTAGGCGAAGAAGGCCGCAAACTCGGTCTCGGGACGGTTGACGAGCTCGAGCGTCGCCTCGGTGGCGATCCCGAGCGTTCCCTGGTGGCCCATGAACAGCTGCTTGAGCATGAAGCCGGTCGACGACTTGCGCAGCTTGCGCCCGCCTCCGTCCCCGACCTCGATGATCTCGCCGGTCGGGAGCACGAACTGCATCGAGATCACGAGATCGCGCGTATGCCCGAACCGGCCCGCCGAGCAGCGACCAGCCGCCGGTCCCGATCCGTCCGCCGACGATCGAGCACGGATACGAGGCGGGATCGTCGGGATAGAACACCCCGTGGGGCCGTAGCTCCTGGTTGAGCTTGAGCATGTTGATGCCGGTCCCGACCGTGACCGTCCTGTCGGTCAGGTCGATCTCCTTGATCTGGTCCATCAGCTTGACGTCGACGAGGATCCCGCCGCGCAGCGGCACGGCGCCGTCGGCGAGGCCGGTGCCTCCGGCGCGCGGGACGACCGGGATCCGCAGCCGGTTGGCGAGCTTGAGCACCTCCGACACCTGCTCGGCCGTGGTCGGCAGGACGGCGACGTCCGGGAGGTACTCCGACCAGCGGTGGACCGGGAACGGCGCCGGCGTCCGGGTGCGGTTGACGCGCGAGCTGATGTTCGGCAGGACGCGGCTGTCGTCGCCGATGATCTGGCGCAGCTCGTCGATAACGCCATCGTCGATCGCGGCCTTCGTCGCGATGCTCATCGTGCCCCCTCCTGCGCAACGGCGGCTGCTCCGGTCGAGCCGCCGACCTCGATCCCGGCCGCCTCGGCGACGATCTCGAACAGATCCATGACCGCGATCCCCTGGTCGGCTCCGGCCGCCGACAGCGGCCGCTCTGACCACGGGCAGGCGCTGACGAGCGTGTCGACCTCGAGCTCGGCGGCGCGCGACACCCGCCGGCGGCTGATCTCGGCGGTCAGCTCCGGCTTCTCGACCGCGAGCCCTCCCCCCGCCCCCGAGCAGTACGACCACTGGGTGACGTGATCGACGTCGACGAACTTCAGACCGGGCACCGCGCGCAGCAGCATCCGCGGCGCCTCGTGCACGCCCTTGCGTTTGTTGAGCCGGCAGGGGTCGTGGTAGGTGACGGTCCGCTCCACCGGGCGCTCGAGCTTGAGCTTGCCGTCGCGGACGAGCTCGGCTACGAGGTCGATCGCGAGCACGATCTCGAACTCGTACTCATCACCGAAGTAACTCGGGTAGTCCTCGGTGAAGGCGATGTAGTCGTGCGGGTCGGCGGCGATGATCCGCTTGGCGCCGACCGCGCGCCAGTCGGCGACGTTGTGCTCGGCGAACGAGCGCGCCTTCTCGACGTACCCCATCTCCGCCGCCGGGCCTCCACAGCACCACTGCTCGCGCATCAGCCCGAACTCGACGCCGCCGGCCTTCAGCAGCTGGGCAGTCGCGCGCGCGTACGAGGTCCGGTAGAACGCGGCCTCGCAGTCGACGAACAGGACGGTCGGTCCGCCGACCGGGAGGTCGAGACCGTCGGCCCAATCGGCGACGTGCTCCTGCTCGACCGGGATCTCCCCCAGCACCGGCTCGCTGCGCGCGTCGACGAGGCGCTCGATCCACCGCTTCCACTCGGGCTGTTCGTTGTCGGTCTCCACCATCAGCGCCCGCATCGCCTTGACCACGTCCACCGTGCGGGTGCGGTAGCGGTAGAAGTCGCCCGTGAACAGCGTGTTCGGGCAGCGCAGCTCGCAGGCGCCGCACTGCGTGCAGTGCACGTAGTCCTCGGCGACGTCCTCGACGTCGAGCAACCCCTTCTCCATCGCGACGACGTTGGCGTGGAAAGCGGTCGGGCTGTGGTTCTCGTTGTGAGTGACCTGCATCACCGGACACACCTCGCGACAGAACTTGTGGCCCGACGAGTAGCAGCTGTACGCGGCGTCACGCCAGCGCTGCACGAACTCCGCACTCAGCTCCCCGTTGCCGTTCGAGGCTTTCCTGCCCGCACCGTCACCGAGATTCTCAGCCATATCTAGTCCTTCCTCCGGTTCGGTCTCCATTCTTGCCCATCAGCCGCATGATTGGCTTTCCGCTTCCTAAAACGTCGCTCTACGTGCCACTCACGCCGGCAAGCTCTTCGTGTCCCTCTCCTTGTCGCTGACGGCCCGGGATGCCGGCCCGCGGACCCCGTCGTCCCCATCTTATGGTCGATGGCGGTCCCGCGTTATGCTGCGCGCCGTGCCGCGCGGGAGGCGGCCTACTGCGCGACGAAAGGGAGTGCGATGAGGCGGATAAAGGCAGTCGTCTACGGCGTTGGAGCGATGAATTCGGTCGCCACGCGGCTGATGCTCGAGAAGGGCGTCGATATCGTCGGCGCGCTCGCGCGCAGCCCCGAGAAGGTCGGTCGGGATCTCGGTGACGTGGCCGAGCTCGGCCACCAGACCGGCGTGATCGTCGAAGACGATCCCGAGCGCGTCCTCTCCACCCGGTCGGCCGATATCGCGGTGATCGCGGTGTCCAGTTACATGACCGACATGTACGAGCACCTGTACCGGTGTGCGGAGCACGGCGTCAACGCGATCACGATCTCCGAAGAGGCGCTGTATCCGTGGAACACATCGCCGATGCAGACCGCCGAGCTCGATGCCCTCGCGCGCCGCAACGGGGTCACGCTCACCGGCACCGGTCACCAGGACGTCTACTGGGTCAACCTGGTCAGCATGGTGCTCGCCACCGCGCACCGGATCGAGACGGTCACCGGCAAGGCGAGCTGGAACGTCGATGACTTCGGGCCCGAGGTGGTCCGCGATCAGCGCGTCGACACGACCGTCGAAGAGTTCGACACCTGGCTGTCCGAGACGGCGCGCCCGCCGAGCTTCGGCCGCAACACGCTCGGGGCGCTGGTCGAGGACCTCGGCGTGACGGTCGCCGAGCAGTCGACGACCACGCGTCCGGAGATCGCGCAACAGCCGGTGGAGTGCAAATCGCTGGGTCTGACGGTCGAGCCCGGCAAGGTGATCGGCTTCACCGACGTCGATACGGTCGCCACCAACCAGGGGATCACGCTGACGTTCGAGATGACCGGCCGCCTGTACATGGAGGGTGAGGCCGACGTCAATGACTGGACGGTCACCGGCGAGCCCGAGCTCCATCTGTCCAACCCGGCCGTGCCGACCGGGATGACCACGGTCACGCAGCTCGTCAACCGGATCCCCGACGTGATCAACGCACCGCCCGGCTTCGTGACGATCGAGAAGCTGCCCCGGCCGCGTTACCGGACCTACCCGCTCGGCGCCTACGTGCGCGACCGCGGCGGTCCGCCGTGGCGGCGCCGTTAGGGCCAGCGCCCCCTGGCCGTCAGTCGAGCGGCACGAGACCGGCCGGCGCCAGCCCGGCCAGCGAGCGGTCGATCGTCGCCACCGGTCGCCCGTCGTCCTCGGCGCGCTCCTTGCGCGCGACGGCGTTGCGCACGATGTTGCCCCCGATGTAGCGCGCGGGCTCGCCGGGCATCCCGCGCGGCGGACGGCGCACGAGGCCGCAATGCGCCCACTCGTCGTCGAGGCCGAGCGCCAGTGACGCGAGAATCCGGCCGCCGAGCACCGACGGCCCAACCCCGTTGCCCGAGTAGCCGGCCCCGCAGATGAGGTCGGGGCGGCCGAGCGCGGTGTAAAACGGCAGCCCGTCGACGGTCCGGTCAATCGGCCCCGTCCAGCTCGACGCGACCGGTACCGCGGAGGTGAACGGGTACAGGAGCCGCAGGCGCGCGGCGAGCTCGGCCTCGATTGGCGAGCGCCCGGTGAAGCTCGAGTCGATCCGTGCCCCGTACGCGAGCCGGCCGCCTCCTTTGCCGAGCGCGATCCTGCCGTCGCGCGTGGTCCGGTAGTAGTGGACCATCAGCCGCGAGTCCGAGATGCACGACCCGTCGCGCCAGCCGCTGTTGCTCAGCGCCTCCGGGACCGGGTCGGTGATCGCGATGTCACTAGCCACGACCACGAACGCCCGCCGCAGCTCGCGCACCTGACCGCTCCATGCGTTGATCGCGAGCACCACACGGTCGGCGGTGACCTGCCCTCCGGGCGTGCGCACCACCAGCGGCGACGAGCGCTCGAGCGCGACCATCGGCGAGCCCTCGAACACGGTCACGCCGCGCTCGCGGGCAACGCGGAGCAGACCGCGGGCGAGCAGCGCCGGCTGGATCGTGGCGGCGGTCGCCTCGAACACGCCCGCGATATGTGATGAGGATCCCGTCCGGGCCACCAGCTCGGCCGGGTCGACGGCGACGAATGGCTCCTCGCCGTGGCGCGCGATCCCCGCGATCGTGCTGTTCCACGCTCCGCACTGTGCCGCGTTGGTCGCCGTCCACCACCAGCCGTCGTGGCGGTAATGGGCGTCGATTCCATGCTGCTCGCAGAAGCGGCCGATCTCATCGATCGCGTCGGCCGACGCATGCGCGAGCCGGAGCGCCTCGACACTGCCGCAAGCGAGCTCGAGCGCCGCGAAGTGGTGCCAGAAGCTGAGGGCGAAGCCGCCGTTGCGACCGCTCGGGCCGCCGCCGCAGATGTCGGCCTCGACGAGGACGACCTCGGTCGCAGGAGCGTGCTCCTTGATCCGCAACGCGGTCCACAGCCCGGTGAAGCCGCCGCCGACGATGCAGACCTCGGCGCGGTGGTCGCCGCCGAGCGGCGGGCCTGGCTCGGGCTCGCCGTCCCCGGTGCCCGCCTCCGACAGCCACCAGCTCCGCATCGCGCAAGCCTAGCCTGTTCGCGCGGGCCGCCTTGACTAGTGCGCGGGCGGCTCCCAGCCCTCGAGCACCGACGGGTGGTAGTCGGTTCCGACCGTGCGCGAATCGGCGACCCACGGCCCCAGCTCGGGCTGGAGGAACTTGCAGTAGCGCTCTTTCAGCTGGATCCCGTAGGAGTTGCCCGACTGCAGGTGTTTGATCAGCACCTTGCGCGCGATCTCGTCCTCGCGGCCCTGCGGCACGTCGAAGTAGATCTTGATGAACGAGTTCGAGTAGCGATCGAACACCGCCGGGACGCCCTCCTCCTCGAGCAGCGCCACGTCCTCGAGCCAGTTGATGTCCTCGCCCGGTGTGGCGGCGATCAAGTCCACGTCCTCGACCAGGCTGACGTCCTCCTGGTAGGGGAAACGCTTGCCCGACAGGTACTCGGCGTCGATCGCGACGACCTTCTGGGGCTCGCCGGGGAGCCGGCGCACCTCCGCCGTCTCGTCACTCATGCGCTGTCACCCCCTCGGGCTTGTCGATGTAGTCGATCGGGTTGGCGATATGGCGCTCGAGCAGCCGCTCGATCCGCGCCAGCGTCCGCTCCTCGGACACGCCCGGGATGTAGTCGGTTCCCGCGAGCGGGACTCGCGCCATCGCCGATGCCTCGACGGTCAGCGCGCACAGGTCCTCGGGCTCGAGGCTGTGGACGTTGGTCTTGCCGCACGCCCGCGCGAGCATCTGACACTCGAGCGTCAGCGTGTGCAGGAAGTTGTAGACGCGGTTGGCGGCGTCCTCGACATGGAGCCGCTTGCGCAGCTCCGGGTCCTGGGTGGTGATCCCCACCGGGCACCGGCCGGTGTGGCAGTGGTAGCACTGCCCCGCGGGGACGCCGATCGTCCCCTCATAGTCGGTGACGCCCGGGATCTCCTTGTTGCAGTTGAGCGCCATCAGCGCCGAGTGGCCGATCGCGATCGCGTCGGCGCCCAGCGCCAGGCACTTGGCCACGTCACCGCCGTTGCGGATCCCGCCCGCGACCACCAGGTCGATCTCGTCCTCGAGCCCGACGTCCTCGAGCGCCCGGCGCGCCTCCGGGATCGCCGCCATCAGCGGGATCCCGGTCTCTTCGGCGGCCGTGTGGGGACCCGCCCCGGTGCCGCCCTCGGCGCCGTCGAGGTAGATGATGTCCGGGCCGCACTTGGCCGCCATCCGCACGTCGTCGTAGACGCGCGCGGCGCCGAGCTTGAGCTGGATCGGAACCTCGTAGTTGGTCGCCTCGCGAACCTCCTGGATCTTCAGCGACAGATCGTCGGGGCCGAGCCAGTCGGGATGGCGAGCGGGCGAGCGCTGGTCGATCCCCGCCGGGAGCGAGCGCATCTCGGCCACCTGCTCGGTGACCTTCTGGCCCATCAGGTGCCCGCCGAGGCCGACCTTGCACCCCTGGCCGATGAAGAACTCGACCCCGTCGGCGAGCATCAGGTGATGCGGGTTAAAGCCATAGCGGCTCTGGATCACCTGGTAGTACCACTTGGTCGAGAGGTCGCGCTCGGGCGGGATCATGCCGCCCTCGCCCGAGCAGGTCGCGGTGCCGGCCATCGAGGCGCCCTTGGCGAGCGCCATCTTTGCCTCCAGTGACAACGCCCCGAATGACATCCCGGTGATGTAAACCGGGATGTCGAGCTCGAGCGGCTTGGCGGCGAAGCGCGCGCCGAGCACGGTCTTGGTCAGGCACTTCTCGCGGTAGCCCTCGATCACGAACCGGGTCAGCGTGCCCGGCATGAACATCAGCTCGTCCCAGTGCGGGATCTTCTTGAACATCGAGAAGCCGCGCATCCGGTAACGGCCGAGCTCGGACTTCACGTGGATGTCATCGATGACCTCGGGAGTGAAGATCGCGCTGCGGCCGAGCACGTTGTGGGCCGAGGGTGCGTTTTCGTCAGCCATGCCTCTGGTCACCTCCTAGAGCACGAGCTTGCGCTCGGACGGCTCGAGCGAGTCGTAGTTGTAGAGCTTCTTGCCACACACGAACTTCTTGAACTCGGGCGGCGAGCCCAGGTCGTAGATCTTGAATTTGCGCTCGATCAGCTCGGCGTCGGCGTCGGTCCACTCCCCCTCGACGCAGTCGATCCCGAGCGACTTCACCTTCCCGGCGACGTACAGGGTGCCGTCGTACATCGAGTCGCCCAGGCCGGGGCCGACGTTGCCGCAGAGGATCTGGCGGCCGCGCTGCATCATGAAGCCGGTCATCGAGCCCGCGTCACCGAGCGCGATGATCGTGCCGCCCTTCTGATCGATCCCGCTGCGGGCGCCGACCTGGCCTTTGACGACGAGGTCGCCGCCGCGGATCGCCGCCCCGGTCAGCGAGCCCGCGTTTGACTCGATCACGACGACGCCCGACATCATGTTCTCGCACGCCGACCAGCCGACGCGCCCGGCGATGTGGACCTCGGGCCCGTCGATCATCCCGAGCGCGAAGTAGCCGAGGCTGCCCTCGAAGTTGATCTTGCAGCGCGTCAGCAGCCCCGCGCCGAGCGAGTGCCGGGCGGCGGGGTTCTGAACCGTTACCTCGTTGACACCCTGCTCGTAGAGCAGCCAGCGCAGCTCGAGGTTGATCTGCCGCGTTGTCAGCTCGCGAGCGTCGAATGACGCCTTGTCGCCGTCGATCTCGGAGATCCGGGGAACGTGGGCGTTGAGCTCGACCAGGCCGCGCGCGTCGAAAAGGGGCTCCTCCTGCTGCTGGCCCGTCGTCATCGCGTCCATACCATCACCGTCGATTCGTAGGGATCGTAGGTCTCTATCTCTCTGTCGATCACCGCCCGGATCGCCATCTCCTCCGATGCCAGCGCCACCATGTCGTCACCCTCGTAGAGCACCAGCGGCTTGGCGGCGAGCTCGTCCTTGGCGACGCCGAGCGAGTCCTCGGATACGCACATGTACGTGAACACGCCGTCCAGCTCCTCGAGGCTGTGGTGCATCGCGTCCTCGAGCGAGTCGCCGTTGGCCATCCGGTCGGCGAGGTAGACGGCGATGATCTCCGAGTCACACATCGACGCGAACCGGTGGCCGCGTGACTCGAGCCGGCGGCGCCACTGGTGGTAGTTGGTCAGCTGGCCGTTGTGGACGACCGCGACGTCGGAAAACGGGTAGGCCCAGTAGGGATGCGCGTTGGCGATGTCGACATCGGACTCGGTCGCCATCCGCACGTGCCCGATCCCGTGCGATCCGAAGTAATCGTCGAGCTGATACGCCGCTGATACGCCCCGGGCGTCACCGAGGTCCTTGATGATCTCGAGCGAGTGACCGAGTGACAGCACCTCGGCCTGCGGGACCGACTCGACGTAATCGGCGAGCTGCTTGAGGTCACCGTGGAAGTCGATCGTCGCGCTGTAGGTGTATTCGTTGACCTCTTCGGTCGACTTGACGGTCGCTCCGGCGGCCGTCAGGAGGGCTTCGGTCTCCCGCCGGCGACGACCAACGTCATCGGCGAACTCGAGGTCGCGGGGCGAGGTCGTGTCGGCGAGCTTGATCCGCACCGTCAGCTCGTGACTCGGGGCGTGGTACAGCGCATAGCCGGTCGAGTCGGGGCCCCGATGCTTCATCGACTGCAGCATGCTCGTCAGATCGCGGCCGATCCGATGCGCCCCGTTCCCGTTCTTGTAGATGATTCCCGCGATTCCACACATACGGAGTTCTCCTTGACAGCTGTGCCGGCCGCCCTCTAGGGCAGTACCTCCAGGTACTCGTCGCGCTCCCAGTCGGTGACCGCGGCGAGATAGCGCTCCCACTCATCGCGCTTGTAGTGCTCGAAGACCTTGTACAGGCGGCCCGGGCATCGCCGACCGGATCACGTCGTCGGCACGGAGTGCCTCGAGCGCGGCGCCGAGGCTGTCGGGGACCTTCTCGATCTTCTGTCCCTCCTGCAGCAGGTCATAGGTGTTGCCCTGCTGCGGCGGCCCGGGGTCGATCTCGCGGCGCACGCCGTCCAGCCCCGCCCGCAGCAGCGTCGCCACCGTCAGGTACGGGTTGCAGGATGAATCGACGCCGCGGTACTCGAAGCGGCCGCCCGACGCGACGCGCACGGTCGTGGTCCGGTTCTGCCAGCCCCAGTTCTTGTAGATCGGGGCCCAGAAGCCGGTGTCCCACATCCGGCAGTACGAGTTGACCGTCGGGTTGCCGACGCACATCAGCGCCGGGAAGTGCTCGAGCATGCCGCCGAGGAAGTGCCGGGCAAACAGCGACAGCTGCGCCGGCCCGTCCGGGTCATAGAAGACGTTGTTGCCGTCGTCGTCCATCAGCGTGAAGTGGTGGTGGTGACCGTTGGCCGACACGCCCGTGAAGGGCTTGGGCATGAAGCTCGGCAGCAGCCCGTGCTTGCGCCCGACGGCCGCGCACACCTGCCGGTAGGTCGTGATGTTGTCCGCCGTCCGTACCGGCCGGTCGAAGCGGAAGTTGAGCTCGAGCTGCCCGGGCGCGTCCTCATGGTCGCCGTAGCTCATGTCGAGGCCGAGCGCCTGGCCGTACTCGACGACGTCGAGCAGCACCGGACGGAGCTCCTCGAACTGGTGGATGTGGTAGCAGTAGGGCTTGGTGACGCCCTCGGGGGGCTCGCCCGGCTCGGTCCGCTTGAGCCACATCATCTCGGGCTCGATTCCGATCAGGAACTGGTAACCGAGCTCCTGCTCGAACTCGTGCGCGATCTGCTTGAGGTTCTGGCGCGGGTCGGCGTCGAGCAGCTCGCCGGTCTCGGTGTCGTAGCAGTCGCAGTACACGCGGGCCACGCGCTCGTCCCACGGCAGCACCGCGAACGTGTCGAGGTCGGCGACCGCGGCGAGCTCGGACTCCTCCGGGCCGAATCCGATGTAGTTGCCGTACCGGTCGGTGAACAGGTTCGCGGTCGCGCCGTAGACGAGCTGGTAACCCCGCTCGGCAACCTGCGGGAAGAAGGTCGAAACCACGCCCTTGCCCATCACCCGGCCGGTGATCGACACCTGCTGGAAGAACACGTACTTGATGCCCTCGGCCTCGATCTTGCGCGTCAGCTCCTCGATCTTGGCGGCGCGGCCAGGGGCGTTGCGGGCCTCTTCAAGGGTCGCCGGCGGCGGGTCGATCCGCGGCGACGAAAGCACCGTCTCGACGTTCCCGCCGAACGCGGCCCTGCCGTTCACTGCTGTCGCCATCTGAATTCTCCTCTCGTGCTGCCACGACCGCGGGCAGCGATGGTGCTAACGCTACCGACCTGCATCAGCCCGCCCTCGAGGCGGCGCCCCTGCTCGGAGATCGTCCCACTCCGGTCATCGGCGCAGCGCGCTGGGTCGATCGGACTGGACAAATTGGTACACCTTGCGGGGTTATACCAAAGCGCCCGCGGTCACCGCAAACTCGCCGGTTGACCGGCTGGCGGCGTCACGGTATTATGTTGCGTTCTGCCCAATAGCATTGCGCACTGGGCAACACGGTACAATTTTGACCGACCGACGACCAGCCAACAGGCAGAGCCTCTCACCCGACCGGTCGGTGCGCCCGACACCCGCCACATAGGAGCCCCTTCGATGAGTGACCGTCTTCCGACATCCGTACCCACGCTGGTGATCGGCGCGGGCGTGCACGGGCTCTCGACCGCCTGGCACCTGGCCCGCGCGGGCGAGCAGGTGCTCGTCGTCGACAAGACCGGCGTCGGCGCCGGCGCCTCGGGAATCGCGTGCGGGATCGTACGCAACAACTACTTCCAGCCCGCGATGCAGGAGCTGATGGCGGCGTGCGTCGAGGTCTGGGAATCAGAGCCCGAGAAGCTCCACTACCACCCCAGCGGCTACATCGCGCTCGGGCCCTCCGCTCAAGAGGAGGACCTCACCGCGGTCCACGAGCGCCAGCAGCGCATCGGGTACCCGTCGCAGCTCTACGTGGGCGAGAGCGAGGTCACCGGGCACATGCGCTCGCTCTATGACGACTGGCGCGCGCCCGGGCTCAGCGTCTGCCTGCACGAGCAAGCCGGCGGCTACGCCTTCAACCAGGAGTCGATGCACGGACTGGCCGATCTGGCGCGCGCCGCGGGCGCGCGGATCGAGACCGGCGTCGAGGTGCTCGACTTCGCCTCCGACAACGACGGTGCCATCACCCGCGTGCGCACCAGCGCCGGTGACATCGACGTCGAGCAGGTGGTGGTCGCGGTCGGGCCGTGGATCGCCTCGCTGTGGGAGATGCTCGATCTCCCCGGCCGCCTCGACGTCCGCCAGCCCGACGGCCACGTCGTCACCGATCAGCCGATGTGGACCTACTGGTACCTGCAGGAGGGCGAGGCCGCCTTCGATCCGAAGATCTTCGTCACCAACGACGGCAAGAGCTCACCGGTCCTCCACGTCGACTCGGAGGCGCCGCTGCACGCCGATGACGGCACCCTGATCACCGACGAGTTCTGGGGCGTGTACTTCAAGCCCGACCGCGACAGCGTCCAGGGCGGCGCCCAGCCGCTCACCGTCGGCCCCGAGTTCACCGTCGACCCCTATCCGACGGGCACCGTCGACCCCGGCTTTGCCGACATGTGGTCGGCCGCGCTGTCGCACTGCCTGTCGCGCTTCGAGGGGGCTCGCGGCAAGTACCGCCAGATGCGCTCGGGCGGGGTCGGAGCGTTCACCGTCGACAACTTCCCGGTGTTCGATTACATGCGTCCGAACGTGTTCGTCGCCGCCGACTCCAACCACGGCTACAAGATGATCGCCGTCGGACGCGAGATCGCGAAGGTGTTGGGCGGCGAGCACTCGTCGCTGCTGCATCCGTTCCGCTACGAACGCTTCGCCACCGGGGACCTGCACCCCGTCTCGCATAGCCCGTACCCCTGGAGCTGAACCGAGTTGCCTGGCGGGACTTATAGGCCCGCCAGACAACTAGCTCAGGCGCCCAGCAGCCGCCCGAGCTGCGCGGCAGCCTCAGTCAGCGGCCCGCGCATCGCGCGCCGCGTGGCGGCGGGTAAGCGCGCAACCGGTCCCTGCAGTCCTAGGATCGCCTGCCAGCTCGCCCCCGCGCCCGAACACCGGCGCCGCCATCGCACCGAGATCGGCCTCGCGCTCGCCGATCGCCTCGGCGTAGCCGCGCTCCCGCACTCCCTGGAGCTCCTCCTCGAGCGCGGACGGGTCGGTGATCGTGCGCTCGGTGTAGCCGGTGAGCGGGCCTGCCGCCGCGCCGCCACCGGCGCCGAAGGCGAGCACGATCTTTCCCACCGCGGTCGCGTGCAGGACGCTCGGGCGCCCGAGCCGCGCCATGCTGACGACGCTCGACCCCGACGGGACGAAGTCCACCGTCACCGCCTCGCCGCCGCTCGGGATCGAGAGCGTGGCCGTCTCGCCGGTCTCGGACACCAGGCGCTCGAGCAGCGGCCGCGCCCGCTGGCGCACGTCGAGCCGGCCGAGCACCCGGTCCGCCAGCGCAACCAGCCGCAGCCCGAGCCGGTACGGGCCACCCGCCGGGCCGCGCTCGACGAGCCCCGCCTCCTCGAGCGTCGCGGCCAGCCGCGAGGCGGTGCTCGCGTTGACGCCGATCCGCCGCGCGAGCTCGTTGACGCCGAGCCCCGATTCACTCTCGGCGAGCGCGTCGAGCACCTCGATCGCGCGCGCCACCGACCCGACCGGACGCCGCGGGCTGGGGCTCACGGCCCGCTACCGCTTCGCGCGCCGCGAGGACGGCGGGCGGCCCCCGTTGCCCGAGCCCGTCCGGCGAACGCCCCGCTCACCGACCACCCGCGCGGGCGTCGGCGAGTCCAGCGAGCGCATCACCATCACCTCGATCCCACCCGGCGCGAACAGGTCACGCGAGTAGGCGACGCGATCGTCGCGCCCGGCGAAGATCAGCTCCTCGAGCTCGAGGCCGGCGGTCGTGCGGCGGATCCCGAGCATCTTGCCGGCTCGCTCGCGCGGCGTCAGCAGCGCCGGGATCACGCGCGTGCGCGCGAACGTGACCGGGGTCCCCAGCGCGATCAGGACGTCGAGCACCATCCGCCCCTGTTCGAGCGCCGCGCGAAAGCGATCCTCGGGGCCGAGGTCGATCGACGGGTGCACGACGTCGAACATCACCGCCACGGGTGAGCCGCCCGCGATCAGCGTGCGCGAGATCGCGGTCGCCTGGGCGTCGGGCTCGAGCCCGAGCGCCTCGCCCGCCTCGCCGCCCACCGCCCGATGTTCGATCTTGAGGTCGTTGGCCGACAGTTCGAGCCCGCGCCGCTGGGCGACCGAGGAGTACGGCTCGAGCCGTTCGAGCCGCTCTCCGAACGCGGTCGGGACGGCCATCCGGCCGACGAACGTGCCGCTCCCCTGGCGGCGGACGATCTCACTGCTCTCCTCGAGCCGCTGCAGGGCGCTGCGCAGCGTCCCTCGCGAGACTCCCAGCATCGCCGCGACCTCATGCTCGGGCGGCAGTCGGTCCCCCTGGCGGTAGCGCCCGGGCGCAAGCCAGTTGCGCAGGGCACGCTCGGCACCGTCGACGAGCGACGGCCGGCTGTTGGTCGTGCCCTGCCCGTGCTCCTCCTCTTGCGCCGCCTGCCGGCGCTGCCCTGACGCTCCGCGTGGCACCTAAGCTCTTCCCTTAAGGCTTTGGGCGCACATCGTATTCGCAGGCGCAAGCGCCAAGCAGTTGGGCGGCGGCCGGCAGCGTTTTCAGCTGGTCGCGCGCGCGCCCGGTGTCGCGGGCGCCACGGGGTCCTGCTCACGCGGCTGTACGTGCTCGTAGCCGAACCGGCCCTTGATGCACAGGTTGCCGAGTGTCACGTCGTGATCGGCGGGCGAGCTGACCTTGACGATCCGGTCATCCTGGACGTGGAGGGTCAGCGTGCAGCCGACGCCGCAGAAAGCGCAGATCGTGTCGGTCTGTGTCTGGCGCGACTCGTCCCACTCCCCCGCCTCGCGCAGCTCGTATTCGCTTGACGGCATCAGGGCGCCGGTCGGGCAGACGGCGATGCAATTGCCGCAGTAGACGCACGCGGAGTCGGGCAGCTCCTTGGCGTACTCGGTCGAGATGTGGGCGTCGAAGCCCCGCCCCGCGACCGTGATCGCGAACGTGTTCTGGTGCTGCTCGCCGCACGCGTCGACGCACTTGTAACAGAGCACGCACTTGGAGTAGTCACGCATGTAGAGGTCGTTGTCGATCTTCGGCGGCCCCGCGACGGTCGCCGCGGTCTGGCCGTCGGGGGCCTGGTGGTGCCCGGGACGGCGATGGTCTCGATCGGGATCGGGAGGCGCCGGCGGCCCGTAGCGCTCGGGCTTCGCGTCGTATCTCGACAGATAGACCTCGAATCCCGGCGTGGTCGAGAGATCGACCGACGAGGCGAGCAGCTCGAGCACCATCCGGCGGTTGAGCCGCACCCGTTCGGAGTCGGTCTTGACCACCATCCCCTCCTCGGCCGTGCGCGAGCACGCCGGGACCAGCGTCCGCGCGCCCTGGAGCTCGACCATGCAGACGCGGCAGGCATTCGCCGGCTCAAGCGTCTCCCCGTAACACAGCGTCGGCGTGTCGATCGAAAGCGCGCGGCAGGCGTCGAGCAGCGTCGCGCCCTCGGGGACGCTCACTTCCTGGTCATCGACCGTCACCTGCACCGTCCGCTCGTTGACGGGTCGATCCACGTTCAGTTCAATCGTGCGCGCGCTCATGAGGCCGTCTTCTGCTTGTCAAATGTACCCAGCTTCGAGATCGCCGAGTCAATCGCAGTCCACGCCGTCTGGCCGAGCCCGCAGATCGAGGAGTCGCGCATGCACTGCCCGAGCTCGTTGATCAGCGCCAGCTCGTCTTCCACGGTGCCGCGCGTGCGACCCGACACCAGGCGCGCGAGGGCCTCCTCCTGGCGGACCGTCCCGACCCGGCACGGCGTGCACTGCCCGCACGACTCATCCCGGAAGAAGGCCGCGATCCGCATCAGCATCGTGCCCAGATCGACGGTCTCGTCGAACACGACGATCGCCCCCGAACCGAGCGTCGCGTTCGCGGCGCGCGCGTCCTCGAGCGTCAAAGGCAGGCTGAGATCGTCGGGTCCGACGAACACGCCCGCGGCTCCCCCGAGCAGCACCGCCTGCAGTTCCCGGCCGTCAGGGAGGCCGCCGGCGCGCTCGATCAGGTTGCCGAGCGTCTCGCCGAACGGGACCTCGTACACGCCCGGCGCCTGGACATGCCCCGAGACGCAGAACAGCTTCGGCCCGGTCGAGCGGCTGGTGCCGATCTCCCGCGGCTCCAGCGCCAGCGTCAGGTAGATCAGCGAGCTCTCGGCGTACGCCGGGCCGCCCGCGGCGAGCACCGGCAGGATGTTGACGAGCGTCTCGACGTTGTTGACGACCGTCGGCTTGCCGAACACGCCGACCGCGACCGGGAACGGCGGCTTGGAGCGCGGCTCGCCGCGGAACCCCTCGATCGAGTTGAAGATCGCCGTCTCCTCGCCGCAGATGTAGGCGCCGGCGCCGCTGCGGATCTCGAGCTCGAACGAGAAGCCGTGATCGAGGATGTTCTCCCCGAGGTAGCCGTGATAGCGGGCGGTCTCGATCGCGTTGCTCAGCGCCCGGTGGGCCTCGGGGTACTCGCCGCGCAGGTAGATGAAGCCGTGCTCGGCATTGCTGACGTAGGCGGCGATCGTCATCGACTCGATCAGCGAGAACGGATCGCCCTCGAGGATCACCCGGTCCTTGAACGTCCCGGGCTCCGATTCGTCGGCGTTGCAGATCAGGTAGTGCGGCCGGACGGGCTGCTGGGCGACGGCCTCCCATTTGACGCCGGTCGGGAACGCGGCGCCGCCGCGGCCGACCAACCCGGAGTCTTTGAGCTCGCGCAACACCGCCTGCGGTCCCATCTCGATCGCGCGGCGCAGCGTCTCGTAGCCGCCCTCGGCGCGGTAATCGTGCAGGCTGTAGGGGTCCACGACGCCGACGCGCCGCAGCAGCCGCAGCCCCGGTTCGCCCTGCTGAGGCACCGAGGGCCGCGTCGGCTCGGCCGGTGCCTCCCCGCGCAGGGTGGCGATCGCCTCGGCTTCGGTCAGCGGCGCCAGCACCCTCTGGACCGGCTCGTCGCCGGCCTCGACGAACAGGCCTGCGGTTCCGCAGTCGCACTGGCCGAGGCATGGGCTGCGCAGCCAGGTGGCGCCGTCGTGCTCCTCGTGCTCGGAGCCGAAGTGCTCCTCGAGGCCGGCGATCAGCTCCTCGGCCCCGTGGCAGCGGCAGGCGACGTCATCGCACACGTGCAAGACCCGCGGCGGCATCTCGTCCACCGACAGCAGTCCGTAGAAGGTCGCGACCCCGTAGGCGTCGGCGGGCGGCACCGTCAGCCGCTCGCAGATGTAGTTCAGCCCACCCGGGCTGACCCACCCGGCGCGTGCCTGCACGGCCTGCAGGGCCGGTAGCAGCAGGTGGCGCAGATCGCGCGCCGCGTGGCCCCGCCGCGCGATGCGGCCGTCCTGTTCGACGTGCGTGCCGCCGTCCCAGCCCGATGACGGCTGCCCCAGCAGGTCGTCGACCGCCGCCTTCTCGGCGTCGGTGGCGACCGCAAGCAGCAGCCGGATGTCCATCAGACGGTTTCCTCAACCTGCTGGCCGGCGGCGTTGCCCGTCCCCGCGCCGTTGCCCGACGCGCCGTTGGCCTTGGCCACGCCGTTCCCGGCCGCCGCGGCGGCCCCGTTGCCCGAGACCTTCTCCACCCGGATCGCGGTCGCCTTGAACTCGGCCGTCCCCGACTTGGGATCGGTCGCGTCAATCGTCAGCACGTTGGTCTCGACCTGATCGGGGAAGTGGAACGTCATGAACGCCAGTCCGGGACGGAGTGAGCGATCGATCCGCACCGGCGTCGTCACGGAGCCGCGCCGCGACGTCACGAGCGCCGTATCACCGTCTGAGAGCTCGAGCTCGGCCGCGTCCTCGGGACATAGATCGAGCGTCTCGCCGCGGTGCAGCGGGGAGCGGTACAGATTCGACTGCGCGCCGGTGTTGTAGGACTCGAGCCGGCGCCCGGTGGTCAGGCGGATCGGGAACTCGTCGGTGAGCTCGTCGACGGGCGGCGAGACGGGCGTCACCGAGAACGGCGCCGGCGGCCCCTCGATCGGGTCCTCCCACAGCCGGCCGTGGAGGAACAGCGCGCCCGGATCGTCGAGGCTGCCGCACGGCCACTGCAGGCCGCCGTTCTCCTCGAGCCGCTCGTAGCTCATACCGGCGTGCATCGGGCTCAGCGAGCGCAGCTCATCCCAGATCCGCTCGGCCTCGGGAGGCTCCCACGCGTAGTCGAGCCGTCGCGCGAGCTCGGTGATGATCCAGTTGTCGTCGCGGGCGTCGCCGGGCGGGTCGAGCGCCTTGCGCACCAGTTGCACGCGCCGTTCGGAATTGGTCACGGTCCCGCTGGACTCGACCCACGAGGCCGATCCGGGCAGGACGACGTCGGCCATCTCGGCGGTCTTGGTCAGGTAGATGTCCTGGACGATCAGGCAATCAAGACCTGAGAGGAGCTCGCGCGCCTTGTCCTGATCGGCCTCCGACTGCGCGGGGTTCTCGCCGATCACGTACAGCGTGCGCAGCTCGCCGCGCTCCATCCCCTCGAACATCTGCGTCAGGTGCCAGCCGTAGTGGGGGTCGATGGTCGTGCCCCAGGCGGCCTCGTAGAGATCGCGCGCGGCGGCGTCTTTCTCGATGTCCTGGAAGCCCGGCAGCTTGTTGGGGATCGCCCCCATGTCGCCGCCGCCCTGGACGTTGTTCTGGCCGCGAAGCGGGCTCAGGCCGGAGCCGTACTTGCCGACCTTGCCGGTCAGCAGTGCGAGGTGGATCAGCGCGAGCACGTTGTCGACGGCGTTGTGGTGCTCGGTGATGCCGAGCGTCCAGCAGATCACGGCGCGATCGGCGCGCCCGTAGGCGTGCGCCAGATCCTTGATCGCGGACGCGGGCACGCCGGTCAGCCGCTCGCCCTCCTCGAGCGTGAACGGCTCGACCGACGCGGCGAACTCCTCGTAGCCGGTCGTCGCGCGCTCGATGAACCGCTTGTCGGTCAGCCCGGAGACGATCAGTTCGCGAGCTACGGCGCACGCCAGCGGGACGTCGGCGCCGACGTCGAGCCCGAGCCACAGGTCGGCCCACTTCGCCGACGAGGTCCGCCGCGGATCGACGACCACCAGCTTCGCCCCGTGGTGGAGCGCCTTGAGCACGTGGTGGAAGAAGATCGGGTGCGTCTCGCGGGCGTTCGAGCCCCAGAGCACGATCAGATCGGTCTCCTCAACCTCTTTGTAGGACGTCGTTCCGCCGCCCGCACCGAATACCGTCGCCAGACCGACGACGCTGGGAGCGTGTCAAGTTCGGTTACAGGAATCGATGTTGTTGGTCAGCATCACCTGGCGCGCGAACTTCTGCGCCAGGAAGTTCATCTCGTTGGTCGACTTCGAGCACGAGAAGATGCCGAACGAGCGCGTCGTTTGACCGCCGTCCCGCGCGCGCCTGAGCCCGGCAGCGGCGAAGTCCAGCGCTTCATCCCACGAGGCCGGTTCGAGGCTTCCGTTGCGGCGTACGAGCGGGGTCGTCAGTCGAGTCCGAGCACGCATTTTCTACCTCCTGTGAACCAATAGGTGCAACTTCCACAATTTTACTGAGTCATGTCCCGTTTCCAGAACGCGTAGCCAACGCCCGTTCGCGCGCTGACGTTGCGTCGCACGCCAGCCGACGCGCACGCTGCAGCCGTTCCTCCTCGCCGGTGCCGCCGAGGTTGATCTCGACCAGGCGCACGGCGGCGCGGCAGGCGGCCTCGGCGAGCAGCGCCGCGGTCGTCGCATCGCCCTCCAAATGGCGGCTGCCCCGCGAGACGCTGCGCTGCGCGAGCTGCGCGAGCTCGGCGCCGAGCTCGGCGATTTCGAACGGAACCTGAGCGGCGTCCGCCGATGCCCGCGCGATCCGCCGTTCGCGCTCGGGATCGGAGGACGGCAGTCGCAGCGCCGCGAGTACCGGCTCATACGAGGTCAAATCGCGCGCCGCGAGCGCCAGCGCGCGCTCGCGCAACTCCGCTGCGCGACGGCCCGAGTCCTGCAGCTCATCGCCGCCGAAGCCGGCCGCCATCTCCACCAACCCCGCGGCCAGCGCGCACGTCACGGCGCTCGAGCTGCCTCCGCCCGGCGCCGGCGTCGCCTCGGCCACCCGGTCCAGCAGCTCGCTCAGCGGCAGTCCGGCGAGCCCCTCGACACCGTTCGCCGGGCTCAGAACAGCCCTACCGTCTTGCCCTCGTCGTCGATGTCGATGTTGAGCGCCGCCGGGGTCTTGCCGAGCCCGGGCATCTGCATGACATCGCCGCACAGGGGCACGAGCCAGCCGGCACCGGTGTAGGCGCGGATGTCGCGGACCGGGAGCGTGAAGTTCTCGGGCGCGTTGAGCAGCAGCGGATCGGCCGACAGAGATAGATGTGTTTTGGCCATGCAGACCGGGAAATGCCCCAGGCCCTCGCGCGTGAACTGCCCGATCTTGGCGTCCGCCTCGGGGTAGTAATAGACGTCCTTGGCGCCGTAGACCTTGGTCGCGATCGCCTCGATCTTGTCCTGGATCGGCTCGTCGTCCTGGTAGATCTGGTGGAAGGTGTTGGGCTGCTCGCACGCTTCGACGACGGCCTCGGCCAGATCCGCCGCGCCGGCGCCGCCCTTGGTGAAGCCCTCATTGGCCTCGGCGGCGAACGCGCCCGCCTCGATCGCGAGCCGCTTGACGAGCTCGACCTCCTCGTTGGTGTCACCCGGCCGTCGGTTGACCGCGACGACCGCCGGAACCCCGTAGGTCTTGATCGTCGCCAGGTGGCGGCGGACGTTGGCGAACCCAACCTCGATGCGCCTGCAGGCTCGCCGGACGGTCCATGCGCGGATCATCGTCGATCCCGCTGTGGTGCTTGATCGCGCGCACGGTGGTCACGAGCACCGCGGCCGACGGCGTCAGCTTGCCGAACCGGCAGACGATGTCGAAGAACTTCTCCATCCCCATGTCAGCGCCGAAGCCGGACTCGGTCACCACGTAGTCGCCGAGCTTCATCCCGATCAGGTCGGCGATCAGCGAGTTGTTGCCGTGCGCGATGTTGGCGAACGGACCGCAGTGCATCAGCACCGGCTGGCCCTCGAGCGTCTGCACGAGGTTGGGCTTGATCGCGTCTTTCAGCAGCACGGTCATCGCGCCGGCGGCCCCGAGGTCCTCGGCCGAAATCGGCTTGGCACCGTCGTAGGAGTAGGCGGCGGTGATGTTCGCGGTCCGGCGGCGGAGATCCTTGAGATCGCGCGCGACGGCGAGGATCGCCATCACCTCCGAGGCGGCCGTGATGTCGAAGCCGGTCTCGCGCGGGTAACCGTTGGCGCGACCGCCGAGCCCGACGGCGATCTGGCGCAGCGCCCGGTCGTTCATGTCCACGGCGCGCCGCCAGCCGATCCGCAGCGCGTCAATCTTGTGCGGGTTGCCGTGCAGGATCGAAGCGTCGATCATCGCCGCAAGCAGGTTGTTGGCGGCGCCGATCGCGTGGATGTCGCCGGTGAAGTGCAGGTTGAGGTCCTCCATCGGGACCACCTGGGTCAGACCGCCGCCGGCGGCGCCGCCCTTGATCCCGAACACCGGGCCCAGTGACGCCTCGCGCAGACACGCGACCGGGTTGCGACCGATCACGCCGAGACCCTGCGTAAGTCCCACGAGGGTCGTCGTCTTGCCCTCGCCGGCCTTCGTCGGGGTCATGCCCGTCACGCAGATCAGCTTGCCGTCCGGGCGATCCTTGAGGCGGTCGAGCGCCGACAGCGAGACCTTCGCCTTGTAGCGGCCGTAGGGCTCGATCTCGTCGGGTTCGAGGCCCGCGGCGGACGCGATCGCGTCGATCGGCTCGAGTACTGCCTCTTGGGCGATCTCCAAGCTGCTCTTCATGTTCGGACCCTCTCTGATTTCAGTGGCTGACGGCGGCGGCGGCGAGCTCGGAGACGAGCTTGTCCTCATAGAAGCGCTCGAGCGCGAACGGCGCGATCAGCTCGGGCGTCCGTCCAGTCGCGACCAGCTCGGCGAGCGTCTTGCCGACGATCGGAGCGGCCTTGAAGCCGTAGGTTCCCCACCCGGCGCTGATGTGGAAGTTGTCGACCTCGGTCTTGCCGAGGATCGGACTGTAATCGGGGCTCAGGTCGCACAGACCGGCCCAGCTGCGCAGCAGGCGCGCCCGCTCGAGCTGCGGGAACAGCTCCAGCGTGTGGCGGGACACGTCCTGCAGGAAGTTCAGCGTCCCCTGCATCCGGTACGTGGTCCACGGCTCGATCTCGGCCCCCATCAAAAATTCACCCCGGTCGGTCTGGCTGATGTAGACGTGCATCTGCGACGAGACGATCACGACGTCGAGCAGCGGCTTCATCGCCTCGGTCACGCAGGCCTGGAGGATGTGGGTCGTGATCGGCATCTTCACGCCGGCCATGTCGGAGATCAGCGTCGTCCAGCCGGCGGTGCAGTTGAGGACCTGACCGGCGTTGATCGTGCCGCGGTCGGTCTTGACCTTGGTGACCTTGCCGTTCGAGCGCTCGAGGCCGGTCACGGTCGTGTTCTGGTGGATCTCGGCGCCGCCCTGGTCGGCGCTGCGCGCGAGGCCCCAGACCACCGCGTCGTGGCGGATGATCCCGCCCGGCGGGTGATACAGGGCGCCCATGATCGGGTAGACGGCGTTCGGGTTGTCGACCTGCATCGCGGGCGCAAGCTGCTTGATCTCGTCGGGGTAGATCAGCCTCGAGTCGATCCCGTCGATCCGGTTGACCTCGGCCCGGTTGGCCATCACGAACATCGCGCGGTCCGAGTGCGCCAGCGTCAGATGACCGCACTGCGAGAACAGAAGATTGAAGTTCAGGTCCTGCGAGAGGCCCTCGTACAGCTTGACGCTCGCGTCGTAGAAGCGGGCGCCCTCGGGGGTCTTGTAGTTCGAGCGCAGGATCGTCGTGTTGCGGCCCGCGGCGCCGGAGCCGATGTAGCTCTGCTCGAGGATCGCGATGTCCTTGATCCCGTGCTCGCGGAGATAGTGAGCGGTGGCGAGCCCGTGCGAGCCGCCGCCGATGATCACCACGTCATACGAGCTCTTGAGCTCCTGCTGGCGGCGCCACATGCGCCGCTTGCGGAACAGATCAAGCACGCGACGCCTCCGGCGCGGGCTCCGGGCCGGGGAGCATCGCGAGCGCGTCGACGCCGATCGGCCGCCCGCCGAGGTGGTGCCCGGCATCGGCGACGACCGACCACACGTATTCGCCGATCGCCCACCCGAACAGGTACAGGTAGCGATCCTCGATCTCGCAGATCACGATCCCGGGCTGGCGGGCGACCGACCCTGGCCGCAGCGCGCCGGGCGCGGCGACCTGCGGGCGCAGATCGATTGCGCTGAAGCGGGCGAACAGCTCCCGCGCCAACGGCCCGACGATCGTGAGCGCGGCGAAGTTGGTGGTCACGTCGACGACATTGACGCCGTCCGCGGCGTTCACCCGTTCGCGGACCGACGGCGACGGATGTGCGCCGGTGACGAGCGCCCGGGTCTGCGTCAGCCTGCACCACCACGCGCCGTCCTGGCGCACGGCCGTCCCGAACGGGAGCGCGAAGCCCGCGGCCGCTTCGATCGCCTCGCCGGAACCCTGCAGCTCGAGCTTTTCGATCTGCGACATGTCCGCCCACCCCACCGTCTCGGCGACGGGGGCGGCTTGGTAATCGACGGCGACGTTCCAGCCGTCGCGGACTTCGAACCGAGCGCCGTCGTGCGCCGCGCTCGCGTCCATCGGAGAGCGGGCGATCGGCGTCAGCTCGGAATCGGAGTCGGGCGCGACCGGGGACAGGAAATCGAGGTTCACGAGCGCAGCACCTCCCCGTCGGGGTCATAGAAGGGCTTGGTCTGAATCTCGGCCTCGGTCTGGCGTCCCTCGTCGGAGATCGTGATCTTGGCACCGTCCTTCGCGACCGCGTTGGGCACCCACGCCAGCCCGATCGTCCGCCCGAGCACGGGTGAGTGGCGCGCGCTGGTCACCTGGCCGGCCGGTACGCCCTGACCATCGACCACGACCGCGCCCTCGGTCGGCACGTAGCCGTTGGCGAGCGTGAACCCGACCAGCTCGGTCATCGGGGTCGCCTCCTGGTAGTGCTCGAGCGCCCACTTGCCGATCCAGTCCTGGTCCTTGTCGAGCTTGACGATCCATGACATCGCCGCGCCGAACGGCGTCGACTCCGAATCGGTGTCCTGGCCGACGAGGATATGCATCTTCTGAAGACGCAGAATCCGCTGGGGCTCGAGGCCGAACGGACGGAGGCCATGCGGCTCGCCGGCCTTCATCAGCGCGTCCCACACGTACTCGCCGTACGCGGCCGGGAAGTGAATCTCGTAGCCGACCTCGCCGACGAACCCGATTCGCAGGATCAGGCAGTTGACGCCCGCGATCAGTCCCTGCTTGCCGTCGAGGTATGTGAACGCTTCGTTGGAGCAGTCCAGGTCGGTGACCAGCGCCATGATCTCCCGCGCCTTGGGCCCGGCGAGGTTGACGGCCGACAACCCCTGGGTCAGGTCGGTGAGCTGCACATCGAGGCCCCAGTCGGCCAGCCACCACGCGAACCACTCTTCGACCGCGCCGGCACCGCTGGAGGTGGTGGTCACGTAGAAGGTCTCGTCATCGATCCGGCAGATCGTTCCGTCGTCGACGATCCGGCCGGCGTCGGAGCTGATCACGCCGTAGCGGATCCGTCCCGGCTTGAGGTTCGAGAAGCGGTTCGGGTACAGCCGGTCGAGGAATTCGCCCGCGTCGGGGCCGCGGACCACCAACTTGCCCAGCGTCGAGACGTCGATCAGCCCGGCCGCCCGGTTGACGGCCAGCGCCTCGGCCTCGGGGTCGCCGTAGTCGTATGCGCGCCGCCAATCGCCGGCCCACTTGATGCTCGCGCCGAGCTCCCGGTGGCGGCCGTGGATCGACGAGCGCTTGGCCGGCTCCACCGGCCTGCCGCCGAGGATCCCCATCGGCACCGACACCCACGGCGGGCGGGCGGTGGTCGTTCCGACCTGCTCGAGACTCTGGCCGGTCTCCTGCGCCATCAGGCGCACGGCCGGCAGCTGGCACATCCGCCCCTGGCAGGGGCCCATCGTCACGGTCGTGTACCGCTTGGACAGTTCGATCGAGTCATAGCCCTCCTCGATCGAGAGGTGCACGTCCTTGTCGGTCACGTCCTCGCACAGGCACGCGAAGCACTTGCCGCGCCCGGCGCCCGCGACCGGCGGCGCGACGGCGACCTCCGGGGTCCTGGCGCGCGCCGCCGCGACCTGGTCGTTGAGCGCGCGCTCGCGCGCCCGGGAGTCGTCGCTGCCGTGGCCGAGCGCGTGGGCGGCACGGAGGCCGGCACGCTCGCCGGAGTCCTCGACCGCCGGGTCGTCCTCGACGCCGGCCACCTCGCCGGCGGCGTAGACGCCGTCGGGCACGTCCGACAGTCCGAAGTGCGCCCGCGCCGGGTCATATGCGCTCCGCGCGCCCGCCTGCAGCAGCAGCGAGGTCGCCGGGATCGCGCCGCCGGAGACGACCACCAGGTCGCACGGGAAGGCGTGCTCGTCGCCACCGCTCACGGGCGCGATCACGGCCTCCGTCACTGCCTTGCGGCCCTTGGCCTCGACGACGGTGTAGCCGCCGAACACGGGCACGCCGGCCCTTCGCAGCTCGCTCGCGGCGTCGCTCGGCGCGGGCCGCAGGTCGGCGACCGCCACGATCTCAACGCCGACCCGGCGCAGCGCGGCCGCGGCGTGCAGGCCGCGGTCAGAGGTGGTGGCGATCACGGCGCGCTGGCCGGGGCTGACGCCGTACATCGAGGCGAGCCGCCGGACGCCGCCGGCGAGCATCACGCCCGGAAGGTCGTTGCCCGCGAACACGAGCGGCTGCTCGATCGTGCCGGTGGCGAAGATGTGGCGCTGGGCGCGCACCTGATGGAGGGTGTCCTGTTGCCAGACCGGCACCAGTCCGTCGAAGTAGCCCAGGGCGGCCGCGCGTTCGAGGATCTCGACCCCAGCGGCGCGGGCGCGCTCGCGCAGGCGGCCGATCGGCTCGTCGCCGGCCTCGATCAGCTGCTGACCGCCGAGCTCGGGCCCCTCGTCGACGAGCATCACGTCGGCGCCCAGCTCGGCCGCGGCGCTCGCCGCGCGCAGGCCGGCGATCCCGCCGCCGACCACCAGCACGTCGGCGTGGCGGCGGCGGTACTCGGTCCGCCACTCGCGCTCGGGCTGCTCGTGGCGCAGCTTGCCGAGGCCCGCCGCGTTGCGCAGCACCTTCTCGTACACCGGCCACAGGCGCCGCGGGCGGATGAAGGTCTTGTAGTAGAAGCCCGGCGCGGTGAGCGCGCCGGGGACGACATCGGTCGCGCGCATCGGATCGAACTCGAGCGACGCCGCGTTGACGTGCTCGACCTTGATCCCCTCGCGGACCGGCTCGGTGCACGCCCGCGCGCCGGGAGCGCCGTCGACGGCGACGATGCAGTTCGGGCACTGCCCCGCGCAGCACATCAGGCCGCGGCGGCGGTGGTACTTGAAGCTGCGCGAGAAGGTCCGCTGACCGGCCGCGTACAGCGCCGATCCGACCGTGTCCCCCTCGTAGGCCTCGATCCGCTTGCCGTCGAACGTGAACGTCACCTTCTTGCCGCGGTCGATCCGCTCGTCGGGCTGCTGCGGCAGCCGGCTCATTGGGCAACCTCGCGGCGCGCGCCGCCGTCGTGCGCCGGGGCGCCCTCGCCCGCCGCGGGGCCCTCGCCCGGCAGCGCCGTCCAGAAGACCTCGTTGGTCACGGTGTCACGCTCGGCGACGAACCACGCCCGGCACCCGGAGCGGTGAAACCACCACTCGCGCTGGCGGCCGGCGGTGTTGACCCGGAAGTAGTTGTAGGTGTTGAGCTCGCGGAAGCTCGGACGCGACTTCGGGCGCGGCGTTATCTCGCCGCCGAAGCCGAAGTCGGTCACTTCGCGCACCCCGCAGTTGGGGCATTCCAGCACATACGACACGGCTTGAACCTACGACCGGGCGTTGATCCTGTCCAATATCTTGTTTGAGGCAATTGATTTGGTTTTCGTATCAGGAGTCCGAACCGTGGAACTGCGCCAGCTGCGTTACTTCATCGCCGTCGCCGAGGAGCTTCACTTCCGGCGCGCGGCAGCCCGTCTGCACATCTCCCAGCCGCCCCTCAGCCAGCAGATCGCGCGCCTCGAGGACGAGCTCGGCTGCCGGCTGCTGAGCCGCACTCGCCGCCGCGTCGAGCTGACCCCCGCCGGCGAGGCGTTCCTCCGGGACGCCCGCGCGATGCTCGCCGAGCTCGACGTCGCGGTCGCGACCGTCCGGCGGATCGAGACCGGTCAGGCCGGGCTGCTGCGCGTCAACTTCGTCGGCTCGGCGCTGCTGTCGATCGTTCCCGGGATCATCCAGCGCTTCCGCCGCGGGCGCCCCAGCGTCGAGATCGAGCTCCACGAGCGCTCGACGCTCGAGCAGCTGCGCGCACTGACCGGCGGCCTGCTCGACGTCGGGCTCGTCCGTCCCCCGATCGACGTCGACGAATCGCTGGCGACCGAAGTCGTGATGCGCGAGCGCACGGTCGCCGCGATCCCGTCCGAGCATCCGCTGGCCAAGCGCAGCCGGATCTCGCTGCGCAGCCTGGCGGCCGAGCCCCTGGTGCTGTTCCCGCGTGACCAGGCGCCGGGCTTTCACGACCTGCTGACCGGCCGCCTGGCGGCGACCGGCCGCCTGCCGCACGTCGTCCAGTACGCCCCCGAGATGACGACGATCATCGGGCTGGTCGCGGCCGGGATCGGCCTCTCCCCCGTTCCGGCCTCGGTTGCCGGGCTGGGGCTCGAGGGCGTCACCTACCGGCCGCTCACGGGAGCGCCCGATACCGAGCTGGTCGCGGTCACGCGGGCGGGCGATGAGTCGCCGCTGGTGGAGGCTTTCCTGGCCGAGGCCCGCAGGTAACGCAGCCGCGCATCAGGGCGGGGGGCCCCACGACCCCCTTGATGCGCTACCCGGCCGCCCGCGTTCCGCGCTCTTCGCGCGCCTCGATCTGCTCGAGCTTGGCCAGCAGGTTCTCGGCCATCCGGATCGACGCGGCGTCGATCAGGCGGCCGTCGAGTGACACCGCGCCCTTGCCGTGCGCCGCCGCCTCCTGCATCGCCTCGAGGATCCTGCGCGTCTTGTCGACGGTCCGCTCGCTCGGGGTGAAGACCTCGTTGGCGAGCTCGATCTGGGACGGGTGGATCGCCCACTTGCCCTCGTAACCGAGCACCGCCGCCCGGCGCGCCGATGCCAGGTAGCCCTCCGGGTCGGTGAAGTCACCGAACGGCCCGTCGATCGGGCGCAGCCCATACGCGCGACAGGTGACCGCGATCCGCGACAGCGCGTAGTGCCACTGGTCACCGAGGTGGAGCTCACGCTCGCCGCCATCGTCGGGATCGCCGAGCATCCCGTAGTCAGGGTTCGTGCCACCGATCGAGGTCGTGTGGCTCTGGATCGAGGCCGCGTAGTCGGCGACGCCGAACACCATCGCCTCCATCCGCTCCGGGCAGGCGCGCGCGATCTCCTCGCAGTTGACCATCCCGGGCGCCGTCTCGATCAGCACGCAGAGCGCGATCCGGCCCGGGAGCCGCATCGCATCCTCGATCTGGGTCAGCAACGTCGCGACCAGCTGCACATCGGCGCCGGAGCCCGCCTTCGGGATCATGATCGAGTCCAGGTGCTGCCCGGCCTGCTCGACCACGTCGACGACGTCGCGGTAGCAGTAATGCGTGTCAAGTCCGTTGATCCGCAGTGACACCGAGCAGTGCGACCAGTCGAGCTCGCGCAGCGCCTCGATCACGTTGACGCGCGCCTGCGCCTTGTCGTCGGGCGCGACCGCGTCCTCGAGGTCGAGCATCACGATGTCGGCGCCGAGCCCGGGCGCCTTCTCGAGCATCCTCACGTTGCTCCCGGGAACCGCAAGCTCGGAGCGGTGCAGGCGCGTCCTCGTCGGGCTCATGGCCTTGGCAGTAGAGCGGGTCCGGGCGCGAAACGCAAGTGATTTGGATGAATTTGTTCAATCGATATTTGTGCCCTATGGTTCCTCGCGACCCGAGCACTTCGAGCACAGAGAGGCGCCGATGACCGCCACGCCCCCGCTTGATCCGCCCGAGCGCCTGCTCTGCGGACCCGGACCGAGCAATCCCGCCCCCGCCTCGTTGGCGGCGATGCAGCGCCCGCTGCTCGGGCACCTGGACCCCAATCTCTTCGAGATCGAGTCCGAGCTGATCTCGCTGTTGCGCGCCGCGTACCGCGCGAGCGCCGGCCTCGTGCTGCCGTTGCAGGCCACCGGCACCTCCGGCATGGAGTGCGGGCTCAACCACCTGCTCGAGCCGGGCGACACGGCGATCGTGGGCGTCAACGGCTTCTTCGGCCGGCGGATCGTCGAGATCGCCGAGCGCCAGGGGGCCAACGTCATCAGGGTTGACGCCGACTGGGGCGAGCACGTCTCCAACGATCGCCTGCTCGAGGCGCTCGACGAGCACCCCGGCGCACGCCTGCTCGCCGTCGTACACGCCGAGACGTCGACCGGCGTCGAACACCCGCTCGCCGAGCTCGGCGAGCAGCTGCGCGGCCGCGACGTGCTGCTGATGGCCGACTGCGTGACCTCGCTCGGCGGCGTCAAGCTCGACTTCGACGCGTGGGGGATCGACTTCGCGTACTCGTGCACGCAGAAGTGCCTCGGCGCGCCGCCCGGCATGTCACCGATCGCAATCTCCGACCGCGCGCTGGAACGGGTCCGCGCGCGCAAGCACCCGGTCTCCTACTCGTTCGACCTCGAGCTGCTCGAGCGCTACTGGGTCAAGCGCCCGGCCGCCTATCACCACACGGTGCCGGTGCTCCACATCTACGCGCTCTACGAAGCGTTGCGCGAGATCGCGTCCGAAGGGCTCGAGGCGCGCTGGGAGCGCCACAACCGGATCGCGACCGACTTCCAGGGCAAGCTTCGCGAGCGCGGACTCGAGCTGCTCGCCGAGCCGGAGCATCAGCTCGCGCCGCTCAGCGCCGTGCGGATCCCCGAAGGCGTCGACAGCAAGCGCGTCCAGACGCGGCTGCTGCGCGAGCACGGGATCGAGGTCGGCGGCGGACTCGGCCCGGCCGCGCCCGACATGTGGCGCATCGGGCTGATGGGCTACAACGCGCGCCAGGACGTCGCCGACCGCGTCCTGGCAGCGCTCGACGCGGTGCTCGCCGACGAGCCGTCACTGTCACGCGCCTGACGCCCGAGCAGCGATCCGAGAACCGGTTCCGTCACGCGCGGACGCGGCGCGCACGCCCGGAGCCGCGGCTGCCCCTACGCCGCCTGAGCCTTCGCGGCGAGCAGGGTGTTGCGCAGCAGCATCGCGATCGTCATCGGCCCGACGCCGCCCGGCACGGGCGTGATCAGTCCGGCGACCTCGGCCGCGGGCCCGAACTCGACGTCGCCGACGAGGCCCAGCGTCGGTGCGGTTGATGCCGACGTCGATCACCGCGGCACCGGGCTTGACCCAGCTGCCCTTGACCATCTCCGGGCGCCCGACCGCGGCGACCAGCACGTCGGCGCGACGGCAGACCTCGCCGAGATTTCGCGTCCGCGAGTGGCAGATCGTGACCGTCGCGTGCTGGGCGAGCAGCAGCGCGGCGACCGGCTTACCCACCAGGTCTGAGCGTCCGACGACCACCGCCTCGGCCCCGGTGAGCTCGACGTCGTTGCGGCGCAGAAGCTCCATCACGCCCGCGGGCGTGCACGGCCGCAGCCCCGGCAGCCCCTTGGCCAGCAGACCCGCGGAGATCGGCGTCAATCCGTCGACGTCCTTGCTCGCGTCGATCAACGTCGTCAGGTAGGAGCCGTCGATCTGTTCGGGGGTCGGCAGCTGCAGCAGGATTCCCGACACTCGCGGGTCGTCGTTCAGCTCCCGGATCAGCGCCTCGACCTCGGCCTGGGTCGCGTCAGCTGGTAAGTCGTGCGCGAAGCCCTCGATCCCGACCTCGACGCACGCGCGCTGCTTGCCCGACACGTACACGGCCGACGCGGGATCCTCGCCGACGAGGATCGTCGCCAAGCCCGGCCGCTGGCCGCCGTCTGCGATCCACTGCTCGATCTCGGCCCGGACTTCGGACCGCACTTCCTGGGCGACGGCCTTGCCGTCGATCACTCTTGCGCTCATAGAACGAATTCGTACATCATTCTTGAGGTGGCTGCCATCCCGAACCCGGCTGCGGCATCTCTCACCCGCGTCCCGTTGCGCTGTGCGCTGACCCCGACACAGGTGCTCGCCGCGCTGCGAGGGCGCGAGCTGCCGTTCGCGCTGTCGGGTAGCTGGGCCGGAGGCGGCGCGATCATCGGTTCCGAACCGCTCGCCGTAGCCGACGACGGCGACGATCCATTCGCGGTCCTCGACGACCTCCCCCGCCTGTCGGCGCGCGATCACGGTCATCCGGACGCGGTCGGCGGCGGCTGGTTCGGATGGCTCGGCTACCGGCTCGGCGCCCGGATCGAGCAGCTGCCCGCGGGTCCGCCCCGGCCGGTCCCGCTGCCCGAGTTCCATCTCGCTTACTACGACAACGTCCTGCGGCTCGACCCGGCCGGCCGCTGGTGGTTCGAAGCGCTCGTCAGCGAGCGCCGGCGGGCCGCGCTGCGAGCGCGTCTGGACGCCTTGCGCGAGATGGTCGAGAACCGCCGCGCGCCGCTCCCGCCCGCCGCCTATGCCCCGCCCGAGCCTCTGCGCTTGACCGCCGCCGCGGCCGAGCACCACCTCGACGCCGTGCGCGACTGCCGCGCGCGGATCGCCGCCGGCGAGATCTTCCAGGCCAACATCTGCCTGCGGCTCGACACGCGCTGGGACGGCTCTCCGCTCGACCTGCTCGGCCACGCGCTCGAGTCGATCTCGCCGCCGTACGCGGCCGCGTTCGCGACGCCGCGCGGCGGGGTGGCGAGCCTCTCGCCGGAGCTGTTCCTCCGGCGCCGGGGCGCGCGGGTCGACGACCGCGCCGATCAAGGGCACGATCCGCCGGGACGTCGATCCGGCGGCCGCCGCGGCGGCGCGCAAGACGCTCCAAGCGTCGGCCAAGGATGCCGCCGAGCACGTGATGATCGTCGACCTGATGCGCAACGACCTCGGTCGGGTCTGCACGTACGGGTCGGTGGTCGCGCCGCCCGAACCGACCGCCGAACCCCACCCCGGCCTGTGGCACCTGGTGTCGCGCGTTCACGGCGAGCTGCGCCCTGAGGTCGGCAACCGCGAGCCTGCTGCGCGCCACGTTCCCGCCCGGGTCCGTCACCGGCGCGCCCAAGGTGCAGGCGATGAAGGTGATCGCCGCGCTCGAGCCCGTCGGGCGCGAGGTCTACACGGGCGCGATCGGTTTTGCCAGTCCCGTCTCGGGGCTCGAGCTCAACGTCGCGATCCGGACGCTCGAATGCGGCGACGGCCGCCTGTGGCTGGGCGCCGGGGGCGGGATCGTCGCCGACTCCGATCCCCGCTCCGAGCTCGAGGAGGCGCTCTCCAAGGCGCGCCCGATCGCGGCCGCGGTCGGCAGCTCGGTGGTCGTGCAGCGGCGGTCGGATGCAGCCCGAGCGGCCTGATCCATCGCTGGGCGTATTCGAGACGCTGCTCGTCTCCGATCGGCGCGTGCAGGCGCCCGAGGCCCATCTCGACCGCCTCCGTCGCTCGGTCTCCGAGCTGTACGGGCTCGAGCTACCCGCCAGTCTGCTCGGCGCCACCATGCAGCGGGCGCGAGCGCTGACCGAGCCGCACCGGCTGCGGATCGACACGATCCCTGAGGGCGGACGGCTGCTCGTTGAGTTCGTGACCACGCCGGTGGACGACGCGGCGACGAGCGCCATCGTATGCACGCCGGTGCAGCTGCCCGGCGGACTCGGCGGTCACAAGTGGCGCGACCGGCGATTACTGGACTCACTCGCCGCTCCGGGCCTCGTGCCGCTGCTGGTCGACACCAACGGTGAAGTTCTCGAGGCGTCGTTTGCGAACGTGTGGCTGCTCGAGCAGGGGAGAGCTGATCACGCCGCCCGCCGACGGGCGGCTGCTGCCCGGGGTGACGCGCGCGCTGCTGATGGCGCTGGGCTCACTCAGCGGACTCGACGTCCGCGTCGAGCCAGTGTCACTTCAACGCGCTCGGGCGGCAGCCCAGGTCTTCCTGACGTCGTCGGTGCGCCATGCCGTCGCGGCGACGCTGCCGCCGGCGGCGGGCGATGGGGCGCAGACCCCGCCGACCGCAGACGGCGATGATGCTGCGCCGAGCGCAGGAGAGCGCGCGCCTTCGACGCTGACGCGGATCCGTGACCTGCTCAGCGCCAGCTCCTGGACCTGAACGCGGCTCGAGTTCGCGATCATTGGTGGATGCCCTCCCCGGACGGGGCTTTGATCGACGAGGTCCGCGCGCGCAGGTTGCTGATCGGGCCTGACTCGGTCTGCTGGCGCTATGCCTCCGACGTCCGGCTCAACTTCGCGATCCTCTATCCGCTGCTGCTGCAGGTCGCCCATCCCACCGTCGGCGCCGGCGTGCGCGACTTCTCGCAGTTCGAGCGCCATCCGTACGAGCGGCTGCTGCGCACGGTCGATTACGTCACGCTGCTCGTCTACGGCGGCGACGATGCGATCGCCGCCGGGCGCCGGCTGCGCGAGCTGCACCGTCGCTTCCGCGGCGTGCGTGATGACGGCCGGCGCTACTCGGCGCTCGAGCCCAGGGCCTACGCCTGGGTCCACGCGACCCTGCTTCACACCTACGTCGCCGGCCACGCCCACTTCGGCCGCCCGCTGAGCCCGAGCCAGATCGAGCGTTTCTACGCCGAATACCGCGGCCTGGGACGGCTCATCGGCGTCGAGCCGGCTGAGCTGCCGACCACCTGGACCGGGTTCTGCGCCTACTTCGCGCGTGTGACCGCAGCCGAGCTCGAGCTCAATGACTCGGTGCGGCGTGTCCTGCGCGCCGTCGGCCTCGCCGGGCCCCGATTCCTGCCGCTGCCCGGTCCACTGTGGAGCTTGAGCCGGATCCCTGTCGGCCGGGCGATCTGGCTGGGCGGCGTTGGCCTCCTGGCGCCCGACCTGAGACGCCGCCTCGAGATCCCCTGGAGCATGGTCGACGAGTTGAGCTTCCGGGCGCTCGGCAGGCTCAGTCGCGCGATGACCCCGGTGATGCCCGAGCGCCTGCAGTGCGCCGGCCCCAACCAGCTCCGTGCCCGCCGCAGCGCGATCGCGGCCGGCCCGCTTGGGACTGCCCGGACCGGTTCGGCCCGATGGCCATACCCGGAGCCCGAGCGCGCTTCTACAGTGGCCGGGTGCTGATCCGCCACGCTGACCCGGTCCGCGACGCCGCCGGCTGCGCCCGCGTATACGCGCCCGCGGTCGTCGATGGCGTTTCGTCACTCGAGTGCGACCCTCCGAGCGCGGAGCAGATGCGGGCGCGGATCGAGGCCGTCGAGAGCCGCTATCCGTGGCTGGTCGCCGACGATGACGGTTCGATCGTGGGCTACGCGTACGCGACCGTCCACAACGAGCGCCGGGCCTACCGCTGGTCCACCGACACCTCCGTCTACGTCGACCCCGCGGTTCACCGCCGCGGGGTCGGGCGAGCGCTTTACGCAGCGCTGCTACCGCTCCTGGTCCGCCAGGGGCTCTACGTCGCCTGCGCCGGAATCACGCTGCCCAACCCCGCGAGCGTCGGCCTGCACGAGTCGGTCGGCTTCAGGCCGGTCGGCACCTACGAACGCGTCGGCTTCAAGCTCGGGTCGTGGTGGGGCGTCGGCTGGTGGCTCATGCCGCTGCGCGACCAGCCGGATGGCCTGACCCCGGCCGAGCCGGGTCCGCCGGCTCGCCTCGAGGCGCCGGTTCTCCTTGAACCGAGTCCGCCGACTTGCCTTCAACCGGGTCCGCCGGAGGGCGTTCAGCCGGGTCCGCCGGCTCGGCTCCAGGCGCGATGAACTCGCCGATCAGCTCGGCGAGCCGCTCGGGCTGATCGAACGGGACGAAGGCACGACTGTCGGCGATCCGCTCTAGCCGCGCGCCCGGGATCATCGCCTGTAGCCGCTCGGCGAAGCGGATCGGGAAGACTCGGTCGTCGGGCGCCCACGCGAGCAGCGTCGGCAGCGGACGGTCGTGCAGCGCTCGCGCGGCGGCGAGCGTGTCGCGCTTGTTGACCGCCTTGACCGTCGCCGTCGTGTCGGCGCGGATCTCGGGCCTCAGCAGCGGCGCGGCCCAGGCTCCCGTCAGCTCATCGGGCATCGGACGATGCGTCAGCATCCCGAACCCGAGCGGCGAGCGACGCGCACGCGCCGACTGCATCTGACGGGCCAGCAGCGCGTAGGCGCCGGGGACGTACGCGAACCACTGCAACGGGCGCAACATCGGAGGGAAGAAGTTCTCCAGGCAGTCGCAGTTGGTCAGCACGAGCGCGCGCAGCCGCTCCGGCCGCTCGCTGGCGAGGATCTGCGAGATCGCGCCGCCGGTGTCGTTGCCCACGATCGTCACCCCGTCGAGCTCGCGCGCCTCGATGAAGTCCGCGATCAGGTGCGCGATCCCACGCGGGCTGCGGTCCGCGCCCGGCGCCAGCGGCGTGACATGCGAACCGAGCGGCCAGTCCGGGAGGACGCACCGGTGGCTGGATGCGAGCCGGGACGCCACGCCGTCCCACAGCCGCCCGTCGACGAGCAGGCCGTGGACGAACACGATCGGATCGCCGGCGCCCTCCTCGCGATAGTGAATTGTCCCCTGCTGCAGGTCGATATTGGACTCCATCGTCCGCGACCTCCTCTATCGTGATCGCTTGTAATTCGTACAGACTGTATCTAACTTACATACAGACTGCATGTCTGTCAACCGCCAAGCTGCCCGTTCTGCCTCGACGCGCGCGAAACTTGTCCGAGCCGCGCGCACGCTGTTCGCCCGCCACGGTTACGCCGCCGTCGGCACCGAACAGATCGTCCGCCGCGCCGGCGTCACGCGCGGCGCGCTGTATCACCACTTCGCCGGCCAAGGAGGAGTTGTTCCTTGCCGTCTATGAGCAGGTCGAGCACGATCTGACCGCCCAGCTGGTGTCGCTCGTTAGCGAGGCGGCGAGCCCGCTCGAGGCGCTGCGGATCGGGATCCGGACGTTTCTCGACGCCTGCCGCACGCCCGAGATGCAGCGGATCGTGCTGGTCGACGGGCCGGCCGTGCTCGGCTGGGAACGGTGGCGCGAGATCGCCCAGCAGAACGGCCTCGGGCTGACCGAGGGCGTCCTCAACGCCGCCGTCGAAGCGGGCGAGATCGTCCCGATCGCGGTCACACCGCTGGCGCACATGCTGGGGGGAGCGCTCGACGAGGCAGCGCTGCTGGTCGTCAACGACCCTGACCAGACCGACACGGTCGCTGCGACGCTCGAGCGACTGCTCGACGGCCTGCGGCCGCGCTGAGGCGAGAGCTCAGCTCTCGCCGCCCGTCGCGTCCCGGCAGCTGGGCTACGAACCGCTCACGAGTCGCGCTGCTCGAGCAGCAACGCGAGCGTCGGGCAGGCGTCGGCGGCGCGCCGCGCAAGCCCGAGCAGCTCCGGCGGCACCTCGGCCTGATCGATGATCGGATAGCCCCAATCGTCTAGCCGGATCAGCTCGGGCAGCAGCTCAGCGCACAGTCCGTGGGCCTCGCACATGATCGGGTTGACCCGGAGCCTCGCGCTCACCGCCACGCCTTCACCCGCCACCTCGCGCTCACCGCCACGCCTCCACCGGATCGCCACCGAGCGGCAACCCGGCCGGTGTGGCCGTACACCGCCGGACCTGATGGGAGTCCAGCTCGTCCGCGAACACAGCGAGCGCGCTCTCGACGAACCGGACGGCTCCGTCCGGGTGGTGGCAGGCCCCGCGGCCGCGGACCTCCGATGTCCATCGCCGCAGCCGGTCGAGCCTCGCGCGGGTGAGCGATCCCGTCGGCGAGCGCGATCACCGAGTCGGCGATCGCCGCCAGCCCGTGCACGCACGGGCCGCACTGCCCCGCCGATTGATCGGCCAGGTACGCGATCACGCGCGCGCTCTCGTGAAGACCGCAGGCGCTCTCGCCGAGCGCGATCAACACGCCCGAGCCCAGCGCGCAGCCGACCGAGCGCAGGTCCTCGCGGGCTAACCGAAGCCGACCCGCGCGCGACGCCTTCACCCAAGTCCCAAAGTACCCGCCGACGAGCAGCGCCTGCAGCGGCTCGGTCGGACCGCCGGCAGCGGCCAGAAGATCGTTCATCGGTGTTCCGAACGCCAGCTCGTAGACGCCGGGGTTCGCTACCGCGCCCGAGATCGTGACCAGCGCCGAACCGGGATCGGTGCGGCTGCCGAGCTGGCGAAACCACTCCGGTCCATAGCGGGCGATCAGCGCCATCTGGCTGAGCGTCTCGGGGTTCTGGACCAGCGTCGGGCGCCCGCGAAGGCCGCGCTCGTAAGGTCGCGGCGGAACGAAGGTCGGCTTCGCGGTTCCGCGCGCGAGGTATTGGACGACGGCTGTCTCCTCACCAGTCACGTAGCCCTTCGGACCGGCGATCACCTCGACCGCAACGCCATCGTCACCGCGGACGGCGACCGCGCCCTCGAGCGCCCGCGCGACCGCGGGCGTTCCGTGACCGATCTTGACGATCACCGCCCGCGCCTTGACCGCCCGCGCGGCCAGCACGGCGCCGTCGAGCACGAGGTGCGGCAGCTGGGTCAACAGCAGGCGGTCCTTCGCGCTCGCCGGCTCTGTCTCCGAGCCGTTGACGATCACGATCGCGCTGCGCCGACCCCCGGCCACCGCCCGCAGCTTGGTCGCCGTCGGGAAGTCGGCGCCTCCGCGGCCGCGCAGACCGCTGCGCTGCACGAGATCGATCAGCTGCGGTCCGGAGATCGCCGGCAGCCGGCCATGGACCGAGTGATGGTCACCGAGCGTCATCGTCGCGCCGGCCTCGCCGAGGCCGGCGAGCAGCCGTGGCAGCCCCTGGGGACCCGCGCCCGCCAAAGCCATCGGCACGCGCTCCGAGCCGTGCCGGCGAGCCGCCATCAGCGCACACCCTGCGAGCGGTATCGGCGAGCCGTCATGAGCGTGCCGTCGGCGCCGCGGTCAGATGCCCGGTCACCGAGTCCGTGCGCGTGTTAAGGCGCAGGTGGAGGTCGAGATTCAGCGCCGCCCCGGAGCTCCCGCGCACGTGCGCGACGAGGCGATCGCCCGCGAGCGAGCTCACCCGGCCCTGGAGGACCGACGGGATCCCGTCGGCGATCAGGTCGACCTGGCTGCCTCTGAGCGTGAGCCCTCCGCCGGGGATCGGCGCGCCGCCGAGGCGCACGCGAAGCCGGCCGGTCGCTCCGCCGCTGAGCCGCATGCGCAGATCGACAATCGATCCGAACGGCAGCTGCGCCTGGCGCAGCGAGCCGGCCAGCGCGGCCGAGAACGACTTCGGCTTCGCTTTGGCTGCGGCGGTCAGTACAGGCGCGTGCCGCGGGCGCGCGGGCGCGAGCAGGTTCGCCGGGGTGCCGGCCCGCCGCGCCCATCCCTGACTCAGCGGACCGAGCACGGTGAACACCAGCAGCGCCACCGGCGCCACGATGCTGAGCGCGAACGCGGGCGCGCGCCAGACCGGCCGCGACGGCTCGGCAAACGCGATCCGCGCGCACACGGCTATCACCACCGCCGCACCGCAGACGGCGGTCAGCGCGAGCATCCACCAGACCTTCGTGTCGGTTCCCGTGCCGAGCCCATGGAGGACCGCGATCGGCCAGCTCGCGTACGCGAACCAGTGGATCGCCCGCCAGCGCCGATAGCCGAGCCGACGCCGGACGAGGCTGGTGATCGCGATCGCCAGCAGCAGGTCAAAGGCGACCGCGCCGAGCCCGAGCCAGAACGGGCGGTAGCTCGAGATGAATGGGATCACGGCCGCCGTCAGCGCGATTGGCGCGAACCCATCGAGCACGCTGGTGACGATGTGGACGACCAGCAGCGCGATCGCGAGCAGCGACACGTCCCGATGAACCGCGTCGATCGCGAAGCGAGGCCAGTGGTAGACCGTCACGCGCAGCGAGCCGGCGATCCCGATCACGACGCTGACCGTGAGCAGCACGAGCGCGACGGCCCCGGTCCCTCGCGTCAGGTACCAGTAGGCGCTCGGCCCAAGCGTGGCGGCGGTCGCGGGGCTCACGCCGAGGCCTCCGCGAAGCGCGCCGAGGCGAGGTCATCGTCGTCATCGGGCCACCCGCAGAGGTGAAACGCCACCCCGTCGTCGCTGACCAGCCGGCTCGGAAGTCCCAGTGACGCGAGCCACGCCGGCGCGCGCGGACCCCGCACGATCGCGGCGGTGCTCGCGATGTTCGCGTCCAGGCAGCAGGCGGCCGCGACGCTCGCCGTTCGCCAGCCGCCATCCACGGGTAGGCCGGTCTCGGGGTCGAGCAGGTGGTGCACCATGGCGCCGTCCGGACCGCGCCACGCGCGCACGGTCGTGCTCGACGTCGCCAGGCCGCCGGTATGAAGCGTGAGCGACTGACCCGGATCGGTGGCGTCGGCCCGATGATCGTCGGTGACGCGGACACGCCATCCCGCGGCCGGCGCCGGACCGGCGGTCGCGATGTCCCCGCCTAGGCTGACGAGGACGCCACACTCCGCGGCCGCGTGCGCGGCGCTTGCAGCGTGATCTGCGGCGAGCGCCTTCGCGGTCGCGCCGAGGTCAAGGCTCGCGCCCGGGCCGATCGCAACCGTGCCGGCAGCCGCGTCCACCCTGATCGTCCGCCAATCGGCGGACGGCGCCGAGAGCTCGGCGCGAGCGCTGCCGCGACCGGCGAGCCCCAGGTCGAAGTCACGGTCGTAGCCGAGGGCGGCGATCGCCGTGCCGAGCGTCGGGTCGACAGCGCCGTCGGTCAGCGAGGCGGCGCGTACGGCCGACTGAACCGCCGCGATCATCAGCGGGGAGGCGGAGGTCGCGTGGCCGGCGGCGCGGTTGATCGCCGACAGCTCCGAGTCCCCGCGAAAGCGCGAGCAGGCACGGTCAAAGGCGCCGACGGTACGCGCGACGGCATCCATGGCTGCCGGCAGCCGGTCACCCTCGGTTGTAACCACCACGGCCGTGCTCCCCAACGCCGGAAAGCTGGCGGACGCGGTCAAGAGCCTCCCGATACGACCGGAGCCGAGGGCTGCGGGGCGGGCGCGGGCGTTGTCGGCTGCGGGAGCGTCTGCGTCTGGGGCGGGCTGTTCGGCGGCCGTAACCCAAGCTCGCCGGGCGTCGCGAGCGGCGGCATCGTCAGCGCGACGACGCGCGGGTCCCGATCGACGGCCGTCTTAGCTCCGAGCGTGCGTCCGGGTACGGCCGAGCTGAACGCCAGCGCAATGGCCGCGGTCAGCGCACCGGCCCCAGCAACCGCCCAGGCCCGGGCGCGCCCGATCCGCTTCAGGGCGGCTTCGCGCTGCCTCACAGCTCCGGCTCGATCGCTGCTGGTCACACCAGGAACCTGGCGAGAGTCGATCAGCTTTTGCTAAGAGAAAAATGAGAATTCAGCCACCGTCGGCGATTCGCTGCGGCAGCCGCACGGCAAACTCAGAGCCATCCACCGAGAGCGTGCCGTGGTGCTGCTCGACGATCGCGGCGACAATCGACAGCCCGAGACCGGAACCCGGCCGTCCGGCCGCCTGCGGCGCGCGCCAGAAGCGCTCGAACAGGTGCGCCCGCTGCTCGGAGGCGGGTCCTGGGCCGGCGTCGCGGACGCTCAGCAGCGCCGACCCATTGGAGGCGCTCACGCTGACCGTCACGTCACCGTCCGGCGGGCCGTGGACGAGGCCGTTGTCGACCAGGTTGGCCACCACGCGCCGTAGCGCCTCGGGATCGCCCGTGACCGTCACCTGCTCGGTCCTGCCGATCCGGACGTGCCCGGAGTCGTGCTCGCCCACGACCTCGCGCGCGAGCTCGTCGAGCGCCACCGGCTCGCCCGCGACGACCGAGTCGGTCGCGCCCGCCCGTTCGAGCACGAGCAGCGAATCGACCAGTCGCGCGAGCCGGCTCGCGTCCTGGAGCAGGTCCTCGAGTACCTCGGGATCGGCGCCGTGGCGGGCGGCATATTCGACGTTTCCGAGCAGCGCGGTCACGGGCGTGCGCAGCTCGTGCGAGGCGTCGGCGATGAACCGGCGCTCGCCGGCGCGGGCCCGCTCGAGCGAGGCGAGCATCCGGTTGAGCACTCCGGTCAGCTGACCGATCTCGTCGAGCGTCGCCGGCTCGGGGAGGCGCCGGGATGGATCCGCGGTGCGCTCGATCTCGCCCGCCGCAGTCGCGAGCCGGCTCAGCGGGCGCAGGCCCCGGCGCGTCAGCAGTGCCGCGCCGAGTGACGCCAGCACCACGACCGCGACGCCGCTCAGCGCGACGGCCACGCCCAGGTCACCGAGCGTCTTTGAGATATCGCTCGTGTCTGAGGCGACCAGCACCGCGCCGCCCGACGCCGGTCCCGAGGCCTGCGCGATCGGTGCCGCGTACATGCGGAACGGGCGCCCGTCGAGCGTGATGTCCTTGACGCCGGTCCGTCCCTGGTGAAGCGCCTGGCCGACGATCGAGTCCTCGGGCAGAATCTCGGATCCGAGCGTCAGCGAGCGGGCGAGGATCCGGCCGTGCGCGTCGACCACCTCGACGGCGAGCTGGCGTCCCGAGTCCGGACTCTCGAACGCACCCGGGTCGCGCAGGACCGACGGCGCCGTGACCGCGAGCTCGGCGACCTCCTGGGCGCGCTGGCGCAGCGCTGTGTCGAGCGAGCCGCGCAGCTCGTTGCCAACGACGATCACGGTCACGATCGCGAACACGACGACCGCGGCGAGAATCGAGACCGCGGTCGCGGACGCGAGCCTGACGCGCAGGGTGCGCGGATACCTCACGCGCGCAGCACGAACCCCGAGCCGCGCAGCGTCCGGATCAACGGCGGCTCGCCGAGCTTGCGGCGCAGCCGGGTCACGTAGCGGTCGACGACGTTGGACTCGGCCGCGCCGCCCCAGATCTCGTCGATCGCCCGCTCGCGCGTGATCGTGCGGCCCGGCTCGCGCAGGAGCAGCGCCAGCAGCGCCGATTCGCGGCCGGTCAGCTCGATCGCCGCCGCGCCGCGCGTCACCGACCGCGCCGTCGTGTCGAGCACCAGATCGGCGTAGGAGAGCCGCTCGTCCGCTTGCTTGCCGCGCCGCGTCAGCGCCCGCAGCCGCGCGATCAGCTCCTCGATCGCAAACGGCTTGACCAGGTAGTCGTCCGCACCGGCCTCGAGCCCCGCGACCCGGTCGGCGACGGCGTCACGCGCGGTCAGCATCAGGATCGGCGTCGGCAGCCCCTTGCTGCGCAGCCGCCGGCAGACCGCCACGCCGTCGACCCCGGGCATTGTGACGTCGAGCACGATCACGTCGGGCGCCGCGCGCTCGGCTGCGAGCAGCGCCGCGCCGCCATCGGCCGCGACCGACACGTCGAACCCCTCGGCGTCCAGCGACCGGGCGAGCATCCGTAGCAGCGGGGGATCGTCGTCGACGACCAGCACGCGCTCTCGCAGCTCTAGGTTCTCATCCACCAGCTACGTCGCGGCGGATGAAGACCAGGAACGCCCCGAACAGCGCCGGGAGGCCGTAGAGAGCGCAGACCCAGGCGGCGCGAATGATCGGCGTCCAGTCGATCGGGGTCCGCAGCAGCCCCTGCCAGGCGTTGAATTGGGTGCTGAGCAGGTACGGCTGCAGCCCGCCGAGCCCGGGCAGGATCCCGACCAGCTGGATCACCAGCGAGATCATCAGCGTGCCGACGACGGCCGCGGCGCTGTTGCGCGTGATCGTCGACAGCAGCAGCCCGATGCAGACGATCGCCGCGATCGGCATCAGGTAGACGAGCAGGCTGACGTACACGAGCTCGAGCGCCTTCGGGGCCGAGACGATCGTCCCGGACAGGCTCTGGAGGGAGTTGAAGCCCGACTGGATGCTGCCCGCGATCACCGCGACGGTGCCGCACAGGAAGATCGCGACGAGTGCATACGTGCTCGCCGCGAGCGTCTTGCCCGCGAACAGCTGCCAGCGCTCGAGCGAACGCGTGAGGATCGTCTTCAGCGTCCCGTTGTGATCCTCGGAGGCGAAGATGTCGCCGGCCACCAGCGCCGTGATCAGCGGGAACAGCCAGACGGCGCCGAACAGCAGGACCACGAGCGGCACCGCGAGGCCGCTGCGGTCGAGGTAGCCCGCGAACGCGAAGTCACCGTCGTCCGTGGTGGTGGCGGAAATGGATCGCGAGCACGAACAGGATCGGGACGAGGATCGCCGCCCCGAGGCCGAGGTAGGTGCGCTTCTGGAAGCGGAGCTTGAACAGCTCCCAGCGGTAGACGGTGGCGACGCTCGGCATCAGGTCGCGTGGGCGGGCTCGGGTGGACGGGGCTCGGGTGCCACGCCGTCGCCCTCGGTGAACGAGAAGAACAGGTCCTCGAGGGTGACCGTCTCCGGCGCCAGTGCCTTGATCAGGGCGCCGGCCTCGACCAACGCCTGGGAGAGAACGGTCACCGCGGGCTCGTCAGCGGTCAGCGTGATCCGTCCGTGCTCGTTGACCCGCGCATCGGTGACGCCCGGCTGCGCACCGCAGATCCTCAACGCGAGCGCGTCATCGGTCGTCTCGAGCCGGTACGAGGTACCGGCACCGCGCTTCAGGGTCGCGATCTCGCCCTCGTAGACGATCCGCCCCGAGCGCACGATCGCGACCCGGTTGCAGACGTCCTCCACCTCGGTCAGCAGGTGGCTCGAGAGCAGCACGGTCATCCCCTGGTCGGCGAGGCGGCGGACCAACAGCCGCATGTCGCGCATCCCGGCGGGGTCAAGACCGGTGGCGGGCTCGTCGAGCAGCAGCAGCTTCGGATCGCGCAGCAGCGCCGCGGCGATACCCAGCCGCTGGCGCATGCCGTGAGAGTAGGTCCCGACCCGGTCCTTCGCGCGGTCCGACAACTCCACCGTGTCGAGGGCAGCGGCGATCTTGCGCTTGGCGTCATGGCCGTCATAGGCGGCGAGCAGGTCGAGGTTGCGCCGCGCGTTGAGGTACGGATAGAAGGTCGGCGCCTCGACGAACCCGGCCACGCCCTGGAGCGCGGTGACGCTCTCCATCGGGTCACGGCCGAACAGGCGCACGGTGCCGGCGGACGGGCGGATCAGCCCCAGCATCATCCGCAAGGAGGTGGTCTTACCGGCGCCATTGGGCCCGAGATAGCCGTACACGTCGCCCGCTTCGACGGTCAGGTCGACGCCGTCGACCGCAGTCAGCTCGCCGTAGCGCTTGACGAGCCCGCGCACCTCCACCGGCGGCGGGCTCGCCTGCGAAGGGCTTGCGCTCACAGCGCCTGCGCGGCCATATCGGCCGCGGCCGAGGGCACCGAGCCGAGCACCGTGTAGCCGACGCCGCCGCGCGCGAACGTGAGGACCGTCCCGAGCGGCGTGTCGAGCTCACGCCCGGTGGTGCCGTTGATCGACACGGCCGGCAGGCTCAGCGAGCCCAAACCGGCGCCCTGGCTGCTCTGGCTGCCCGACTGCGCGTGCTCGATCACCGCAATCCCGCCGAGGCCCTTGCCGTAGGTGACCAGCGCCGCCGGGTCGCCACCCATCTTCAGCAGCAAGACGCCGTGGCGCGGCAGCCCGACGAGCGTCTTGGGCGCGGTCAGCTTGAACGGCAGGCGGGCCGCGACGGCGGCGACGCCGTGCACCCGCGCATGCGCGCGCTTGCCGGCAAGCCTCGAGCGCAGCTTGGCCGGTGCGGGCTGGTGCGAGGGCGTGGCGATCTTGACGACCTTCGATCCGGCCGGCGGGCTGATATCGAACACCGACGCCGACACCGAGCCGTAGCTGATGTCCGTGGCCTTGAGCTGGAGGACCGGCGTCGAGTTGTCACGTGCGTAGATGGCAAACCGGAGCGGCACGCCGCGGACGGCATCCCAGCCGAGTTGCAGCGAGCCGAGCAGTCCACCGTCGTGCTTGGGCGAGACGCGGACCGTGTAGGCCGCCTGGCCGGCGATGTCACCGGGGATCGCGCCGGACAAGCTCACGCGCTTGGCGAGCCGGTTGATGTCGGACTGGATCTGGGCGATCGTCGGGATCGCGTGCTGGGCGGCATCGCGCTTGCCGTGGGCGCGCGAGGCCGGCAGCGTGCCCGCGTAGACGACGTTCTGGGTCGGATCGGAGATCCAGAACGAGTCCTTGTTGACAACCACCTGAGCATCGCCGTTGCTGGACTGCAGCTCGAGCCGGAAACGATGGTCGTTTGAGAGCCACAGGCGGCCGGTGGCGCCCTGCAGCAGCGGGTCTGTGGGGCCGCCCTGGAAGTCGGATGCGCCGATCAGATTGTTGGTGAAGGTGATGTTGGCCGAGATGCCCTTCACCGCCGGCGCGGTGGCTGCGCCGTGTACGGCGGTCGCAAGCGACTCACGCTTGGGGACGGGTCCCGAGCCGGCAGCAGCGACCGCGATCGCCGTACCGGCGGCGATCGCGACCACGAGGCCGACGATCACGGCGAGTACTCGGCCGGTTGACGCTGTACGCAGGAATTTCATTTCAACAACACCGCCTTTGCTTGGGACGATTCCCAAGATCGCAGACGAGCTTGAAATTACTCTGACAGATGCGTATCGGCGCCAAATGAGAATGCTCTGCGGGCCTCAGGTGAGCGTGGCCCGACCGAGCCCATCCAGGGCGACCCCGATCCACGTTGCTCTCGCGCCCGTTGACCCGATAGGTTCGGCTGCGCATGTGCCGCCTGTTCGGGATGAGCGGAGGGGACGAGCCTGTCCAGGCGACCTTTTGGCTGCTCGAAGCGCCCGACTCGCTTGCCCAGCAGAGCCGACGCGAGCCCGACGGCACCGGCCTCGGCGCATTCAACGCCGACGGCAAGCCCGAGGTCCTCAAACAGCCGCTGGCCGCCTACGAGGATCAGGCGTTCGCGCGCGAGGCGCGCTCGGTCACCTCACGCACGTTCGTCGCCCACGTCCGCTACGCGTCGACCGGCGGGCTCGAGCTCAAGAACACGCATCCGTTCGAGCAGCGGGGCCGGATCTTCGCCCACAACGGCGTGATCGGTGACCTCGGCACACTCGAGAGCGAGCTCGGCGACCAGATGTCGCTGGTCGGCGGCGACACCGATTCCGAGCGCTATTTCGCGCTTATCACGCGCGGAATAGAGCGCACCGGTGACGTCGGCGAGGGGATTGCGAGCGCGGCGCGCTGGGTCGCCGCCAACCTGCCCGTGTTCGCGATCAACTGCGTCCTGATCACCGCCTCCGATGTGTGGGCGTTGCGCTACCCCGACGTCCACGAGCTGCACGTGCTCGAGCGCCAGGCCGGCGGGCCGACCGGCTCGCGCCACCTCGAGCACGCCAGCGCCCGCGGCAGCATCCGCGTGCGCTCGGGCGCCATGGCGAGCCGCCCCGCAGTGGTCGTCGCGACCGAGCGGATGGACGAGGACGCCGGCTGGCGCGAGATGGAAGCAGGCGAGCTGCTGCACGTCGACGGATCGCTGAACGTCACCCGCCGCCGCGTGCTCACCGATCCGCCGGCGCACCCGCTGACGCTCGCGGACCTCGATCCGCGGGCCGCCGCCTCACAGAAGGCCGCCGCCGGCACATAGGGACGGCAGCGAGGTGCGAATCGGCGACCTCGGTGTCTAACTCGCGTATATCGCCACCTAGACACCGAGGTCGAAGGCCGAACACACGCGCCAGCTACGATCGGCGAGGCGATGACCTCGACGCGCGAGCGCACCCCGCCCGAGCCGCAGGCACAACCGGTACCGGCATCGACACCCACGTCCGAGCCGCGGATGCCGCCCGGCCCGCGCCTGCCGCGCGTCGTCCAGACCGCCGGCTTCATGTTCGGCGGGGTCCGCTTCCTCGATGCGTGCCGGCGCCGCTACGGGGGCGCGGTCACGTTCAGCACTCTGTTCGACCAGCGGTTCGTGATGATCTTCGACCCCGAGCTCGTCAAGCAGGTCTTCCAGGGATCCAGCGCCCAGCTCCACGCGGGCGAGGCGAATGCGCTGCTGGGGCCGATCGTCGGCGAGCGCTCCGTGCTGCTGCTCGACGGCGCCGAGCACCTGCGCCACCGCAAGCTGATGCTGCCCGCGTTCCACGGCCGCCAGATGCTCGCCCACACCGAGACGATGCGGGCGTGCGCGGACCTCGAGATCGACGCGTGGCCGGTCGGCGAGCCGTTTGCGGTCCTGCCCACCATGCAGTCGCTGACGCTGCGGGTGATCCTGCGGGCGGTGTTCGGCTACGAGCCCGGCCCGGAGGAGACCGAGCTGCGCGGCCGGCTGCGGGCGATGGTGGAACCGCTCGCGCGCCCGAGCGGGCTGGCGATCGCCTCGGCGATCATCCGCCGGCGCCGCGATCCGACCGCCGCGGCGCGGGCCTTCCAGGAGCGCCGCCGGGCGGTGGACGAGATCATCCACGACGAGATCGCCCGCCGCCGCCAGGATCCGGCGCTCGACCAGCGCGATGACGTCTTCTCGGCACTGCTGCTGGCGCGCGACGAGGACGGCGGGCCCCTGACCGACGGCGAGGTCCGTGACGAGCTCCTGACGCTGCTGCTCGCCGGCCATGAGACGACTGCGACCGGCCTGTCGTGGGCGTTGGATCTGCTGCTCCATGACGAGCGCGCGCTCGCGATCGCGCGCGAGCGCGACGAGCGCTACCTCGACGCTGCCGTCAAGGAGGCGCTCCGGCTCCGGCCCGTGATCCCAGCCGTCGGGCGCGTCGTGCGCCAGGCGCCCTTCCGGCTCAACGGCTACGAGGTGCCCGTCGGAGTCGAGATCAACCCCTCGATCCGGACCATGCACCGCCGCGGCGACCTGTACCCGAGCCCGACGATGTTCTGGCCCGAGCGGTTCCTCGGTCCCGACGCGCCCGACACCTACACCTGGGTCCCGTTCGGAGGCGGCACCCGCCGCTGCCTGGGTGCGAGCTTCGCGCAGACCGAGATGCGGATCGTGCTCGACCGGGTGCTCGCCCGGACCCAGCTCAGGGCGGCCGACCGTGACCTCGCCAAGGGGCAGCTGCGAGCGATCACGATCTCGCCCAAGGGCGGGGTCCGCGTGATCCAGGATCGCGCGCCGCTCGCGGCCGCATAATGCGCCATTGATGCTGCTCTACAACTCGGCCATCTCGGGCAACTGTTACAAGGTCCGGCTGCTGTTCGCCAAGCTCGGGATCGACTACGAGCGCCGCGAGGTCGACGTGTTCGATCGCTCCGACCGGCGCGAGCTGCTCGGTGACCACAACCCCGCGCTCCGGGTCCCGACGCTGGTGTTCGACGACGGCCGGGCGCTCGGGGAATCCGGGGCGATCCTGTTTCACTTCGCCGAGGGGACCGACTACCTGCCATCGGACGCCTTCCAGCGCGCGCAGGTGCTCCAGTGGATGTTCTTCGAGCAGTACAACCTCGAGCCCAACATCGCCGTCGTGCGCTTCTGGGAGCTCGCGGGCATCCACCCGCTCGACGCCGAGCTCGAGGCCAAGCGCCAGGATGGCCGGGCGGCGCTGAAGGCGCTCGACGAGCGTCTGACCGGGCACGACTTCCTCGTCGGCGAGCGCTATTCGATCGCCGACATCTCGCTCTACGGCTACACGCACGTCGCGCCGGAGGGCGGCTTCGAGCTCGAGCCCTACCCGGGCGTGCAGGCGTGGCTGGCACGGATCGCCGCCCAGCCGGGCCACGTCGCGATCACCGACTAGCTGCGGCTCGGAGGGCGAGACGACTAAGCTGCGCGGCCTCATGCGCGACGCCGTGATCTGCGAGCCGCTCCGTACGCCGGTTGGCCGTTTCGGCGGAATGTTCCGCGACGTGTCGGTGACGGCGCTGGCGACCACCGTGATCGAGGAGGTCATCAAGCGCACGGACGTCCCCGGCGAGCAGATCGACGACGTGCTGCTCGGCCAGGCGTACTCGAACGGCGAGGCGCCGGCGCTCGGGCGGGTCGCCGCGCTCGACGCGGGCTTGCCGGTCGACGTCCCCGGACTCCAGATCGACCGCCGCTGTGGCTCGGGCCTGCAAGCGGTGATCGAGGCGAGCATGCAGGTGCAGACCGGAGCCGCCGACCTGGTGCTCGCGGGCGGGGCCGAGAGCATGAGCCAGACCGAGCTCTACTCGACGACGCTGCGCTGGGGCGCGCGCTCGGGCGGCGCGATGCTCGAGGATCGACTGGTCCGCGGGCGGGTCACCGCGGGCGGCGAGAACTACCCGGTCCCCGGCGGGATGATCGAGACGGCCGAGAACCTGCGTCGCGAGTACTCGATCCCGCGCGAGGAGCAGGATGAGTTGGCGCTGCGCTCGCACCAGCGCGCCGTGGCCGCGCAGGAGAGCGGCGTGTTCGCCCAGGAGATCGTCGCGGTGGAGGTCAGCGACCGCAAGGCCGGCTCGCGGATGATCGACCGCGACGAGCACCCGCGGGCCGATGCGTCGCTCGAGAGCCTCGCCGCGCTGCGACCGGTGATGCTTCGCAAGGACAAGGACGCGACCGTCACGGCCGGCAACGCCAGCGGCCAGAACGACGGCGCCGCCGTCTGCATCGTCACCCACGCCGACCGCGCGGCCGAACTCGGGCTCAAGCCGCTGGCAAAGCTCGTCAGCTGGTCCGCCGCGGGTGTCCCGCCGCGGACGATGGGGATCGGACCCGTGCCGGCGACCGCGCGGGCTCTGAGCCGCGCCGGTCTGACGCTCGACCAGATGGAGCTGATCGAGCTCAACGAGGCGTTCGCCGCGCAGGCGCTCGCCGTGCTGCGCGAATGGAAGCTGCCCGATGGGCTCGACCGCGTCAACGTCAACGGCTCGGGCATCTCGCTCGGCCATCCGATCGGCGCCACCGGCGCGCGGATCCTCGCGACGCTGTTGCGCGAGATGGAGCGCCGCGGCGCCCGCTACGGGTTGGAGACGATGTGCATCGGCGGCGGCCAGGGGCTGGCGGCGGTGTTCGAGAACGTGCAATCGGAGTGAGCTCGGAAGCGCCCGAGGAGCGCCGGCCGGGCGGGCCCGAGGAGCAGACCCTGCGCGAGGTCGTGGAGACCCTCGCGCCGATCGAGCGCCGTGCCGGCAGCGACGGCGAGCGCGAAGCCGCCGAGTGGATCGCCGCGCGCCTGAAGGCGGCCGGCTGCGAGGTCGCGGTCGAGGAGGAGCAGTTCCTCGACGGCTACGCGCGGACGATGAGCAAGCTGACGGGCGCGGGCGTCGTCGCCGGCCTGGCTGCGCTGGCGGTCCCCGCGGCGCGCAAGCTCGCGGGCGCAGCGGCGGCGGGCGCCACGCTCGCGATCGCCGATGACATCTCGAATGGGCCGCGCCTGTTTCGCCGCGCTACCACCAAGCCGCGCGCGACCTGGAACGTGATCGCGGTCTGCGGTGACCCGGCGGCGCCGCGAACGCTGGTCCTACTCGCCCACCATGACGCCGCCACGACCGGCAAGATCTTCGATGACAGGGCGCAGTCGTGGGCGGGCGAGCGCTTCCCCGGGGTGATCGAGCGGATCGACACATCGGTCCCGATGTGGTGGCCGGTGCTGAGCGGCCCAGCGCTGGCGGCGTTCGGCGCCGTGACCGGGCGCCGCGGGCTGCTGGCTGCCGGGATCGCCGCCTCGGCGGTCGCGACCGCGACCTTCGAGGACATCGCCCGCAGCCCGGTCGTCCCCGGCGCCAACGACAACCTGACGGCCGTCGCGGCCCTGGTGGCGATCGCCGAGCGCCTCCGCGCGCGCCCGCCCGCCGGATTACGGGTGCTGCTCGTCTCCTGTGGCGCCGAGGAGGTGCTCCAGGGTGGGATCCGCGCGTTCAGAGACCGGCACTTTCCGACGCTTGACCGCGACCGCACCTGGTTTCTCAACCTCGAGACCCTCGGGTCGCCGAAGCTGATCCTGCTCGAGGGGGAGGGCCCAGTGGTGATGGAGGACTACCACGACCGCAGCTTTCGCGACCTCGTCTGCCGTGCCGCCGACGGCGCGGGCGCACCGCTGCGGCGCGGACTGCGATCGCGGACGTCGACTGACGCCGTAATTGCAAGCCGTGCCGGCTATCCGACCGCCACGCTGGCCTCGGTGAACCGCTACAAGGCACTGTCGAACTACCACAAGCCGACCGACACTCCCGAGAACGTCGACTACCGCACGGTGCGGCACGCGGTGACGGTCACCGAGGCGGTCGCCCGCGAGTTGGCTGACAATCCCTGGATCGGATGGTGATGCGCTAGCCATGCCCGTCGTCTCAGAGCTCGAACTTCCGTTCTTCGATCACACCGACCCGGCGCTCGGCGGCGAGCGCTACCGAGCGGCGATGGCGGGACTGCATGGTCACGATGGTTGGCTCGCGCAGTGCCCGTTCGGCTTCATGGTGCTCGACCGCGAGACGGCCGAGTTCTTCTTGCGAACCAAGTCGGCGGTCTTCCCCGGGCTGACGATCGCGCAGCTGTTTGCGATCACCGACGGCCCTCTGCACGAGGAGATCGTGCGCAACATCATCAACATCAACGGCGCCGACCACAGCCGCCTGCGCAGCCTCGTCAACCCCGCGCTCGCGCCGCGCGCGATTGACCGCTACCGACCGGCGATGCGCTCGTTCCTGGCACAGCTCCTGGACGCGATCCCGGCCGACGGCCGGATCGAGTTCATCGAGGCGTTCGCCAAGCCGTACCCGTCGCTCGTGATCGCCTCGGTCATGGGCGCACCGCTGAGCGACGGGCCGAGGCTGTACGACTGGTCCAACTGGATCCAGCGCCAGTTCGACGCCAACAGCCTGACCAACGAGCGTGACCGGATCGAACGCGCGGTGCAGGAGTTCTACGTGTGGGCCGACGCGCTGATCGCGCAACGGCGCCAGTCACCGGGTGATGACCTGATCACCGACCTGATCGCGGCGGAGGCCGAGGGCGAGCGCCTCGATCAGGACGAGCTGCGCAACCTGATCCTCAACATCCTCGTCGGCGGCGTCGACACGAGCCAGAGCCAGCTCGCGCACGCGCTCAGGCTGCTGGCGCTGCACCCCGAGCAGTGGTCGGCGCTCCGTGAGGACCCGGCCGGTCTTGCGCTCGCGGCCGTCAACGAGGCGTTGCGCTACGAGCCGATCACGCCGTTCTCGGCCCGGATCACGACCGACGAGATCGAGCACCGCGGGATCGTGTTCCCCGCCAACACGGTCGTGCTGATCTCGGCGTGGCACGCCAACCGTGACGGCGTCGAGCCGGACGCGTTCGACATCACCGCCGACCGCACGGGCCTGCGAACGCTGACCTTCGGGGCCGGGATCCATTACTGCGTGGGCGCCAACCTGGCGCGCGCCGAGATGCAGGAGGGGCTGTCCGCGATCGCCGAGTACGCGAGCGCCGTGACCCTCGACGGCGAACCGGAGTACGGAACGCCGTCGGGGATCTACGGGCTCGAGACGCTGCCGCTGCGCTTTACGCGGCCGTGACCGCGTGCCGCGGTGCGCCGGACGCCGGGACGGCGGCGACCGTGCTGGCCTTCCAGAGCGCGTCATCGCCGAGCGGCTGGCGGACCGCGCTGCCGTCGGCGAGCAGCTCGAGCAGCGCCGCCTCGGCCGCCGCCCGATCGGGCTTGTCGTTGCCCGAAGTCATCAGGGCCGCGACCTCCTGGGTGGTCAGCCCGTACTCGAAGTACTCGAGCAGCGGTCCCGGCGTCTCGGGCGGCGGCTCGCGGTGCAGCGTCGGGTCGAGGTTGGCGATCAGGACGTCGTAGGCCTCGACCGGCTGAAAGCCGCCGGCGGTCAGACTCGTCCCGTTGGAGCTGAACACGATCGACGGGGCCGTGAAGCGAACCGGGCCGTCGGTCGTCGCGGTCTTGCCCTGCAGCTCGGCGGCCGAGCCCTCGGCCGAACGGGTCGACTCGCGGTTGCTCGTGTAGACCTCGGTGATCTCGGGCGAGTCGAGCGCGGCGATCGCCGCGTCGGCGTCGACGCCGGGGACCTCGGCGAGCACCGCCCGCAGCTGCTCGTCGTCCTCGAGCACGAGCGGCGTCGTGAAGTTCGCGAGCTGGAGCGCGCGATAGACCTCGAACTCGGTGCCCGGGTTCTGGAGCTTGGCGGCGACGATCGCGCGGCAGGCGCGAGCGGTAGCGCTCACGCGTGCCTTCGGCGTGGCCGCGAACGGCATCCCGTAGCGGCGCCTGAAATGCGCCTGACCGAGCGCCCCGCGCAGCGGCGTGTAGCCGCGGGCGACGTACTGCGAGGCGTCCTCGGTGAGGCCGATCACGATCAGCTCCCACCGAAGCTGGTCTTTGTAACGCCACTCGATCACACGGATCGCCGGGCTCTCCGAATAAGCCCAGGGGCAGGCAGGGTCACTGTAAAGCGTGGCTTCGATCATCGATGCTCCCGCGTGCAGACAACAAGGTTGATGCCTCAAGTATATGCGCCAGCGACGCTCCGCGAGTTGGCGGGTCGCCGGTGACCGCGGTTGCGCGCTCGATCTTCACGTCTTGGAAGCCGGACTGGCGCAATGTCGCCTCCGCCTCTGCGGCATCGGCGAAGTGCAGGTACACACGCCCGCGGACGAACGCCGACAGCAGGACCCGGAAGCCGCGCACCTCGATCGTCTGGGCCCCGCCGATGTGCAGATCGGAGATGTAGCGGCCCCGTTCGAAGCGCGACAGCGTGGCCGCGACGCGTCTGAAGATCGCGCGCACGTCGGGCGGCGCCAGATACCCGAGGAGCCCCTCGGTGATGACCGCCAGACCGCCGCTCGGCTCGAGCTCGCCGGCGAGCGCCGGCAGGCTGTCGGGCCCGCTGTCTTTGAGCGCGTCCAGCTCACGAACCTGGTGGCGCTCACCGAGCGATCCGGCGCGCTCCAACGCCTCGCGCTTGCGCGCCGCCATCGCCGGCAGATCGGCCTCGACGTACGTGATCCGATCTCCGTACCGGCGCGCGAACCGCCACCCCCGTGGCGACAGCCCGGCCGCGATCTCGACCACCTGCGTGATCTGCTCGCGCTCGATCGCCCGCTCGAGCAGAAGGTCGATCGCCCGGTGGCGAGCGAGCAGGTAGGTCTCGAGCGACGGCCTGCCGAGCGCCGCGCTGGCCGTCATCAGCGGATGCAGCGACAGGAACAGAATCCGCCCCTCGGTCGTCGTCAGCGCCGGGTGGGAGAGGCCGTTGCGGTACCAGACGTACCCGGTGTAGTGGGCCGTCGGGCTGATCGGGCTCGAGTCGCTCACGCGGCTGTAGCCATCGGACTGATCCGGCCCGAGTCCCTCACTCGGTGGCCGCCTCCGCGAGGCGGTCCAGGAAGGCGGCCTGCGCCGGGTTGATCTTCTCGCGCGCGCGTTCGAGCTCGAACCACTCGGCCCGGTCGACCTCGGGGAATTCCCTCATCCGGCCCGAGCGCGGCGGCCATTCGAGCGTGAACGTGTTGCTCTGGATCGCGCCCGCGTCGAGGTCACCCGCCAGCGCCCAGCCGTGAACCACCTTGCCGGACTTCTGGCGGATCTCCCCCAGGTCGGCCGGATCACCGTCCGGTGCCCGGCTTCCGAGCTCCTCGGCGAACTCGCGCCGGGCGGCGTCAAGCGGATCCTCGTCGTCGGAGTACTCGCCCTTGGGGATGGACCACGCGCCCGCGTCGCGGCGCGCCCAGAACGGCCCCCCGGGGTGGACGAGCAGCACCTCCATCCCGCCGCCGCCATCTCGGTGCAGGACGATCCCGGCGCTGCGCCGCGATGAATCAGCTTGGCTCATCGGCCTCTAGGATGGTGACAGCCAGTGCGCACCTGGTCAGGTCGGGTCCGAGCGGGCAGCCGTGTGCGCAAAAGATTTCAGCCAAATGTCACAGTTGCACGCTTCAATCGGGGCGAGGCATGGGAAACCGCGCCGGGCAGAAGACGCGGATTGATACCGGAGGTCGATCGACTTGAGAAAGCTCGCTAGCTGGTGCTTCAAACACCGCGTAATCACGCTTGTGGCGTGGGTCGTCGCGCTCGTCGTGCTGACGGCGATCCACGGGGCCGCGGGGAGCGCCTATAGCAACAACTTCGAGCTGCCCCACACGCAGAGCTTTGACGCGATCCGCCTGCTCGAGCGCAACTCTCCGGGCTCATCGGGCGAGACCGATCACCTCGTGATCGGAGTCGACCACGGCAAGGTCACGGATCCCGCGGTGCGCGCGCGTGCCGAGGCCCTGTTCAAGAAGGTCGAGCAGGTGCCGCACGTCTCGACGGTGGCCTCGCCGTACGCGCCCGGCGCCGAGCATCAGATCTCGCCGTCGGGCCAGGTCGCGTTCGCGAACGTGACGTTTGACGAGGCCTCGAACCACAACAAGATCACCACCGCCGACGCCCAGCACTTCGTGTCGACGATCACCTCGGCGTCCGGTGACGGGGTCCAATTCCAGGTCGAGGGCAACATCCCCGAGAGCGCCAACACCGACAACTCCTCGACCGGCTTGATGTTCGGTTTCCTGGCGGCCGCTGTGGTGCTGTTCCTCATCTTCGGCTCGCTGGTCGCGACGCTGATGCCGCTGATCACGGCGGGCCTGTCGCTCGGGACCGGCGTCGCCGTGATCGGCCTCGGCTCACACCTGTTCCACATGGCCTCGTTCTCGAGTGAGCTGGCGCTGCTGATCGGCCTCGGCGTCGGCATCGACTACGCGCTGTTCATCGTCACCCGCTACCGGCAGGCCGTGCTGAGAGGGGCGTCGCGCGAGCAGGCGACGGTCGAGTCGCTCGACACCTCGGGCCGTGCCGTGCTGTTCGCGGGCGTGATCGTCTGCATCGCGATGCTGGGCATGTTCGCCCTCGGGATCAGCTTCCTGTACGGCGTCGCGATCGCGGCCGCGATCGCCGTCGCGTTCACGGTGCTGGCGGCGCTGACGCTGCTGCCGGCGCTGCTCGGGCTGCTCGGCAAGTGGGTCCCGCGGCGCCGCGATCGCCGCGCGCTGCGCGAGGGCAAGCACCGGGTCACCGACGAGTCGCCGCGCTGGGCGCGGTGGGCGGGCGTGATCCAGAAGCGCCCGGCCGCAATCGCCGGCGTCGCGACATTGATCATGGTCGTGCTCGCGATCCCGTTCTTCTCGATGCGCCTCGGCTCGGCCGATGCCGGCAGCGATCCGGCCAACTCGACCACCCGCAAGGCGTACGACCTGCTCGCCAAGGGCTTCGGTCCGGGCTACAACGGCCCACTGCAGCTGGTCGCCGAGGTCAAGTCAGACGGTCAGCAGGCGGCGTTCGTGCGCGTGGTGCAGAAGGTCGCGAGCACTCCGGGCGTCGTGGGCTCGACGAAGCCCTCGATCCTGGCGGGCGTCGACGGTCACGCGCCGGTGGCGATCGCCAACGTCTACCCGAAGGGGTCGCCCCAGGCCGTCTCCACGTCCGACCTGCTGCAGAAGGTGCGCGATGACGTCGTCCCGGCCGCGACGCAGGGCACCGGCCTGCACGTGCTCGTCGGCGGGACCACGGCGATCTTCGCCGACTTCAGCCAGATCCTCTCGAACAAGCTGCCGCTGTTCATCGGGATCGTCGTCTTGCTCAGCTTCCTGCTGCTGGTGCTCGTCTTCCGCAGCCTGTTGATCCCGCTCACGGCGGCGGTCATGAATGCGCTCTCGGCGGGAGCGGCGTTCGGCGTCGTCACCGCCGTGTTCCAGTTTGGATGGGGCGCCAGCCTGCTCGGGATCGATGGGAACCGGACCGATCGAGGCGTTCCTGCCCGTGCTGATGTTCCCGATCCTGTTCGGGCTCTCGATGGACTACGAGGTCTTCCTGATCAGCCGCATCTACGAGGAGTGGCACCGCCGCGGTGACAACCGCGAGGCCGTCAGCCACGGCCTCGCCGCGACCGGCCGCACGATCACGGCTGCCGCCGCGATCATGGTGCTCGTGTTCGGCGCGTTCGTGCTCGGCGGCCAGCGGGTCATCGAGCTGTTCGGCATCGGCCTCGCGAGCGCGGTGCTGCTCGACGCGGTGCTCGTCCGTTCGGCGATCGTACCGGCGGTGATGGTGCTGATCGGCAAGCGCAACTGGTGGCTGCCGGCGTGGCTCGAGCGCGTCCTGCCCCACATGCGGATCGAGGGTACGGCCGGGCGCGCGGCGGCGCAGGAGCGCGAGGCGATCGACGGTCCCCCGGTGCCCGAACCGGAGCCAGAGCCCGCGCCGAGCTGACCCCGGCAGACAGGGTCAGCCGTTGCCCCAAACCGCCCGCCGCGTCAGCCGTCTGCGGCGAGTCCGGCCGCCCACTCGGCGACCGTGAGCACGGCTGCCTGGCGCGGGAAGACCTTCTCGATCAGCACCCGGTGGACCTCCTCGTCACGGTCGGCGCAGGCGTCGCTGAGCACGATCAGGTCGAAATCCAGGTCGGCCGCCTGCCGCAACGTCGAGAGCACCACGCCGCTGGTCGCGATCCCGGTGAGGACCAGCGATTCGATCCCGCCGGCCCGCAGCACCACGTCCAGATCGCTGCCGGCAAACGCACTCACGCGGCGCTTGGTGACGACCGTCTCGCCAAGCTCGGGCGCGACCGACTCGTGGATCGACACCTCGCTGTCGACGAACTGGCTCGATTGCGCCAACCCCGAGAAGGTCCGGTTGCGGGTGCTGACTTCGGGATAGCCGGCTCGGAAGGCGACCACCACGTAGATCACGCGTATGCCGACCGCGCGCGCGGCGGTGATCGCGGCCGCCGTGCGCTCGAGCATCTGCGGATCGGCGAGCCGCTGCACGACGCCGTCCTGTACGTCCATCACGAGCAGCGCCGTGCGGTCAGGTCCCACTGAGTGCGGATCCTAGTGCCGCGAGCGCAACCGGCAGCCGCCGACCACCCTGGAACCGCGCGGTCGCCGCCGGCGCCGGCGGCCTATGCCGCCAGCGCCTCCGCATCGTCGACCCCGGCGCGAGCGGGTATCTCGACGACCTTCTCGGCGCCCCGCGAGCGCAACTTGGTCGCCGCGACGACCGCGGCCGCGAGGGCGAACACTGCGGCGACCGTGAACGCGAGATCGAACCCATCGGTGATCGCGCGCGCGGCGCTTACGCCGAGCTCCCGGTTGGTCTGGCTGCTGGCGATCGTGCTGAGGATCGCCAGGCCGAGCGCGCCGCCCAGCAGGCGCGACGTGTTCAGGACTCCGGAAGCGAGCCCACTCTGCGGCCCGGCCACGTCCTGCATCGCGACGATCGTCGACGGCACCAGCGAGAAGCCCATGCCGAGCGCGGTCAGCACCGCGCCGCCGAGCACGCTGCCGAAGTAGTTGCCGCCCGGGCCGATGCGCGTCAGCCACAGCATCCCGACCGTCATCGAAAGCATCCCGAGCGTGATCACGCGCCGGGCCCCAAAGCGGGCAACCGCGCGCGGCGCGAGCGTCGAGCCGAGGAAGATCGACAGCGTCATCGGCAGGAAGCCGAGGCCAGCCTCGATCGCGTCGTAATGCAGTACTTGCTGCAGGTACAACGTGATGAAGAACCAGGCCGGGAAGTTGGCTGCGTAAAGCAACAGCACGACCAGGTTCGCGGCGCGCAGTTGCTTGAAGCGGAAGATCGACAGCGGCACCAGCGGCGCCCGGGCGACCTTCGCCTCGACCAACACGAACGCGCCGAGCAGCGCCAGGCCGAAGGCCAGTGGGACCAGCACGCCGGGCGAGCCCCAGCCGAGCGCCTCGGTGCGCACGATCCCGTAGGTGATCCCGATCAGGCTCGCGGTGATCAGCGTCGCCCCCAGGGCGTCGAAGTGGCGCGGCCCGTCGACCGGCTTGATCGCCGGAATCGCGAGCAGCCCGAGCGCGACCACGAAGGCGCCGAGCGGCACGTTGACCGCGAAGATCGCCTGCCACCCGAAGGTCTGCGTCAGGATGCCGCCGAGCAGCGCGCCGGAGCTCGCGCCGAGCGCGCCCATCGCGCCCCACAGGCCCAGGCCGCGGTTGCGCTCGGGACCCTCGGGCAGCGTGCTCGTGATGATCGCCAGCGTGGCCGGCGAGGTGACGGCGCCGGCCAGCCCCTGCACCGCCCGCGCGCCGATCATCAGCCCGCGTGACGTGGCCAGCGCGCAGGCGAGCGAGCTGAGCGCGAACATCGCGGTGCCGACGAGGAACACGCGGCGCCGTCCGAGCAGGTCTGCCGAGCGCCCTCCCAGCATCAGCAGTCCGGCAAAGGTCAATGTGTAGGCGTTGACGACCCACTGCAGTCCGGTGGTCGAGAAGCCCAGCCCGTGGCGGATTGATGGCAGCGCGACGTTGACGATCGCCACGTCGAGGATGACCATGAACTGGGCCAGGCAGACGACCAGCAGGAGGGCATTCGAGCTGCCCAGCCGTCGTCTGAGAAGGTTCAATGTTGAGTCCATGGGTGTATGATGCGCTCATGCTTATCCAGGTACAAGAGAAGGAGTTATCCTGGTAGTAGAGGCACCCCCCATAGAGGTCGAGATCCCCGCGGATCCGCCGTCGCAGGAGCTTGGCGCGAATGGCGAACGGCGCCGAGCGGAGCTTGCCGACTTCCTGCGCAAGCGGCGCGCCAGCCTGAAACCGGAGGACGTCGGACTGCCGAACGGCAGCCGCCGGCGCACCCCCGGGCTACGGCGCGAAGAGGTCGCCTACCTCGCCGGCGTGGGCACGACCTGGTACACGTGGCTCGAGCAGGGCCGTGACGTGCGTGCGTCGCTCGAGGTGCTCGAGGCGATCTGCCGCGCGCTGAAGCTGACCCCGGCCGAGCGCTCCCATCTGGTGCTGCTCGGTCGCGGCGAGGAGCCGCCCCCGTGCCGCAGCGCCGAGCGGGTCTCGCCGACCGTCAAACGGCTGATCGACAACCTGGGGATCAACCCCGCCTATGTGCTCGGCCGGCGCTGGGATTACCTGGCCTTCAACGACGCCGCGACCGCCCTGTTCGGTGACCTCGGAGCGGTGCCGAAGGCGGCCCGCAACCATCTCTGGCTGCATTTCATGGATTACAAGCGGCGCGAGATGTTCCCCGATTGGGCGCGCAGCTCGCGCCTGATGGCCGCGAAGTTTCGCGCCGACAGCGCGAGTCACATCGGCGATCCCGAGTTCGAGCAGCTGATCGCGACCTTGCGCAAGAGCAGCCCGGACTTCTGCAAGGTGTGGAAGAAGCACGAGGTCGCGCGCAGCGGCGAAGGACGCAGGACGATCGAGCACCCCGTGGTCGGCACGATGGTGTTCGAGCACGCGGTCTTCAACCCACAGGAGGCGCCCGAGCAGCGCCTGATCCTGTACTCGCCGCTTCCGGACGAGGACACGCCGCAGAAGCTCGCGCAGATTCTCGGGTTGTAGGGCGCGCGCCCGCCGCAAAACGGTACGTTTGTACCAATATCTGGTACATTTGTACCAGTAATGGCTTCAGCCGCAACCCACCACAGCCGCACCCCCCGTCCGCGCGGCGCCGCGCGGCGCGAGGCGCTGCTCGAAGCCGTGCTCGAGATCGTCGGCGAGGTCGGCGCCGAGGCGGTGACGCACCGGCGCGTGGCGGAGGTCGCCGGCCTGCCGCTGGCGTCGACCACGTATTACTTCGAGTCCAAGGAGCACCTGTTGACGGCGGCGCTCGAACTCGCCGCCGAGCGGGACATCGCGCGGCTGCACGAGTTCGCCGTCGAGCCGGTCGCGACTCGCGATCCGATCGGCCTGGCGATCGCCGCGGTCCTGGAGCCGACCAGCTCCACCGGTCCATCGCAGCGCGGCTCGATGATCGCGAACTATTCGCTGTTGCTCGAGGCCGCCCGCCGGCCGGTCCTGCAGTCGGTTTCCCGCCGCTGGACCGAGGCCTACCTGGACGTCCTCGGGCGCCTGCTCGCCGCCGCCGGGTCACGCGACCCCGCGGGCGACGCCGAGCTTCTGATGGCCGCCGCGGACGGCCTTCAAATCGAACAGCTGACCGCCGGCGTGCCCGGTGACATCGCACCGCGTCTGCGCCGGCTCGCGACCGCCCTGGTGGTGGCGACATGACCGCGCTCGCACGCCGCCGCGCCGAGCCGACGCGCGGGACCGACGGCCAGATCGTGCTCCTGATCAGCGTCCTGCTCGGCTTCGAGGCGCTCCTGTACTCGACCGTCACGCCGCTGCTGCCTCATTACGCGCACGAGTTCGGCGCTTCGAGGCCGGCGCTCGGGCTGCTGGTCGCCGCCTACCCCGCCGGCCAGATCCCCGGCTCGCTGCTGGGCGGCTGGATCGCCACGCGGGTCGGCGTACGGAGAACGATGGTCGTCGCGCTGCTGATGTTCACGATCTCGATCATCCCGTTCGGGTTCGCCACCGATATCGCGGCGCTCGACGCGCTGCGCTTCATTCAGGGCGCAGCGTGCGGCTGCATCTGGGCCGGCGGGCTCACCTGGGTCGTCGCGATCACCACGCCCGAGCGGCGCGGCGAGGTGCTCGGCTCGGTGTTCGGCTCCGCGATCTTCGGGACGTTGCTGGGACCGATCGTCGGCACGCTCGCGGTCGCGATCGGAACCGGGGTGGTGTTCGCGGGCGTCGGCGCGTTCACGCTGGCGCTCGTGGCCTGGACGCTCCGCCACCCCGAGCCGCCGCGCGCCGAGCGCGAACACACGGTCCCGATCGCCACTCTGTTGCGCAAGCCGCAGGTGCTCCTCTGCCTGTGGCTGTTCCTGCTCGAGGCGCTGATGGTCGGTGCGACCGGCACGCTGCTGCCGCTGCGCCTATCGCAGCTCGGTGCCTCCGGCGTGGCGATCGGGTTGACGTTCGTGATCGCGTCCTTGTTTGCGACCGTGGGCTCGCCGCTGCTCGGACGGCTGGCCGACCGCCGCGGCGCCCGAGCCCTGACCGTCGGGTCACTGTTGGTGACCGCGGTGCTGGTCGCCACACTGCCATTCCCGTCATCGGCCCTGGTCCTCGCGGTGCTGACCGTGATCACGCTTGGCGGCCCGTCGATGGGCTTCGTCCTGCCGTCGATCTCGACGGTGACGGACATGGCCGAGCGCACCGGCGTCGAGATGGCGCTGGCGAGTGTCCTGCTCAATTTCGCGTGGGCGTTCGGCGAGGTGATCGGCGCGCCCACGGCGGCCACCGTCTCGCATCTGACCAATGACACCGTCGCGCTGCTGCTGGTCTCGGCGCTGATGCTCGTGACGCTCGCGGTCGTGGTGCGTACCCGGCTGATTCGCAGCGCCCCGCTGCCGGCCTCGGTGGATGCATCCGGAGCTGAGCAGTGGACTGCGCACCCCGACCTCGGCTAGAGTCGCGCGCCCGCGGGCGCCGGTCCGCGCGGAGAATCCGGTCAACCACGCGCGCATGGCAGCCACACCAGAATCAGTGACCACCGAGCGGCCGCAGGCGGACCGGATCGGCGGCCATCTCGTCGCTGAGAGCCTTCAGGCGCTGGGCGCCGAGGCGGCGTTCGGCGTGCCCGGAGTCCATGCGCTCGCGATCTGGGAGGGGCTGCGCACAGGCCCGCTCGAGGTCTACGGCGCGCGGACCGAGCTCTGTGCCGGGTTTGCCGCCGACGGGTATGCGCGCAGCTCCGGACGTCCGGCACCGCTGTTGCTCTCAACCGGACCGGGAGCGCTCAACTCGCTGACCGCGTTGATGGAGGCGGCCAGCTCCCATGTGCCGGTGGTCGCGATCTCGAGCCAGATCCCGAGCGCGCTCGTCGGCCGGGGCCGCGGCTACCTCCACGAGCTTTCAGACCAGCTGGCGTCGTTCGCGCCGGTGGTAAAGCACGCGGCCCGGGCTCAGAGCGTCGACTCGATCCCCGAGCTGCTCGCGCAGGCGTGGCAGATCGCGCTGACGCCGCCGTCGGGGCCGGTTTACCTCGAGATCCCGGTCGACCTGCTGAAAGCACCGGCGGGCAGGCCCGCGCCACGGTCGCTGCAAGCACGCCCGACGCCGGCGGCGGCCGGCGCCGAGCAGGTGAGCGCGGCCGCCGACCGGATACGGCGCGCGCGACGCCCGGTGATCTGGGCCGGAGGGGGTGTCATCCGGTCGGGCGCGCAGGAGCAGCTTCGCGGACTCGCCGAGCAGCTGGACGCCCCGGTCGCGACCACTTACATGGGCAAGGGCGCACTCGCCGACGATCATCCGCTCGCCGCGGGCTGCGGCTGCGACGAGGCCGCACTGCAGGAGCTGCTCACGGGCGCCGACGTGCTGCTATGCGTCGGCACCGAGCTCGGAGCCGAGACGACCGGCCAGTACGCGTTGCGCTTCGAAGGCGAGCTGATCCAGGTGGATGCGAGCCCCGAGCGGATCGGGGCGACCTACGCCGCCCGGGGGCTGATTGGAGACGCGCGACTGACTCTGCAGGCGCTGCTCGACGAGCTCGGGGCGCATGCACCCGCCGCCGCGGATGCCGCCGCCCGGGTGTCCGCGCTCCGCGCCCGGATCCGCGCGGGCCTGGAAGCCCAGGGGCGCGCGACGGAGATCGGACTCCTGCAGACGATCGAGCGGGCACTCCCCGATGACGCGATCACCGCCTGGGACATGACGATCCTCGCCTACTGGGCCGCGCCCCATCTGCCGCTCAAGACCGACCAGCAATTTCACTACCCGCTCGGATCGGGCACGCTCGGGTACGCGTGGCCGGCCGCGATCGGCGCGAGCATCGCCAACCCCGACCGGCCCGTGCTGGGCGTGGTCGGTGACGGCGGCCTCCAGTACGCGCTCGCCGAGCTCGGGGCCGCGGGGGCACACGGGGTCGGGGCCAAGCTCCTCGTCGTCGACGACGGCGGCTACGGCATCCTGCGCGAATACCAGCGCGACGAGTTCGGCGAGACGACCGCCGTTGAACTGGGTCATATCGACATCGCCGCGGTGGCGCACGCGTGCGGCGTCCCCGTGGTCACCGCGACCCCTGACGACCTCGATCGCCAGCTGAGCTGGGCGCTCGCGCAACGTGGCCCGGCGGTGGTGGTGCTCCGGGCGCGGATCGCCGCGGCGACCCCGACGCCATGACCGGCGTGATCGGGCGATGAGCGACGCGGTGCCGTTCCCGACCCTGCTGTCGCCCGTCTCGGTCGGGCCCCTCGAGCTTCGAAACCGGCTGGTCTCGACCTCACATCAGACCAGTCTGGTCCATGACCACCTCCCCACCGACGACCTGCTCGCCTACCACGAGGCGCGGGCGCGCGGCGGCGTCGCCGCGATCTTCCTCGAGGCGACGGCGATTCACCCCACCGGACTGCTGACTGCGCACACGATGGGCGGCTACCTGCCCGAGATCGTGCCCGCCTACCGGCGGCTCGCGGACGCCGTCCAGGCGCACGGCACGCGGCTGTTCGTGCAGCTGTTTCACGGCGGCCGGGAGCTGATCGCGAGCGCGCCGCGCCCGGCGGCGGTGGCGCCGTCCGCGGTGCCGAGCCTGCGCTTCAAGTCAGAACCGCGGGCGCTCACGGTGACCGAGATCCGCGAGTTGATCGCCGGCTACGCGGCTGGGGCACGCCACGCGCGCGAAGGCGGGCTCGACGGGGTCGAGATCTCGATCGCCCACGGCTACCTGCCGGCCCAGTTTCTGTCGGCGCTCAGCAACCGACGCGATGACGGCTACGACGGTTCGTTTGACGCCCGGCTGCGTTTCGTCGCCGAGGTGCTCGGGGCGATTCGCGACGCCGCTGGCCCGGCGCTTGCGGTCGGCGCGCGCATGGCCGCCGACGAGCTCGTGGCCGGCGGGCTCGGCGTGCCGGAGTGCATCGAGGTAGCCGGCGCGCTGCATCGGGCGGGGCTGGTCGACTACGTGTCGCTGGCGCTCGGCCACTCGGCGTATCCCGCCGCCTCGACCTGGATCGCGCCCCCACCCCCCACGCCGCCGAACGCGATCGCCGTTCCGGCGGCCGCGGTCCGGGCTGCGGTGCCGGGGCTGACGGTGATCGCCGCGACGCGGGTCGTGGAGCTGGCCGACGCGGAGGGGATCGTCGCCGGTGGCGCCGCCGACCTCGTCGGCATGACGCGGTCGCTGATCGCCGATCCGGAGCTGCTCTCCAAGACGCTCGCCGGACGTCAACGCGAGGTGATCGCCTGCGTCGGTTGTAACCAGGCGTGCATCGGCCACTACCACGCGGGGGTGCCGATCGGGTGCGCGGTGAACCCGAGAACCGGTCGCGAATTACGACTTGAGAACTCCGCCAGCGGCCGGCGCGGCCGGCGTCTTCTGGTGATCGGCGCCGGACCGGCGGGAGCCGCGGCCGCGCTCGAGGCCGCGTTCGCGGGCGATCAGGTGACGCTGGTCGAGCGCGAGCACGAGATCGGCGGCCAGCTGCGGCTGGCGGGCCTGGCGACCGCCCACGTCGAGCTGTGGGAGCGCTACCGTCGATCGACGCTTGACCGCCTGCACGCCTCCGGGGTCGAGGTTGCGTACGGCGTCGAGGCCGACGCGGAACTGGCGGACGACTTCGACGTCGTCGTGCTGGCCACCGGCGCGAGACCGTACGAGCCGGGCCTGCCCGCCGAGCGCGGCTTCGCGGTCTGTCAGGCGTGGGACGCAATCGCCGACCCGAGCTCGATCGAGGGGCCTGCGCTCGTGGCGGATTGGGGCGGCGGCTGGGAGGGGCTCGACGCGGCCGAACGCCTCGCCCTCGAGGGGGTCGCGGTCACGCTCGCATGTGCCGCGCCCGCGCCGGGCGAGACGCTCCATCAGTACCAGCGCAACCTCTACCTCGCGCGCCTCGACGAGCTCGGGGTGCCGATCCTGCACCACATGGCGCTGTCGCGCGACGGCGACCGCCTCGCGCTCGAGCACGTCTTCTCCGAGCGACCGCAGGCCCTTCCGGACATGGCGACGCTCGTGCTCGCGCAGGGGCGGGTCCCGGCGGACGAGCTGTGGGCGCAGCTGGAGGCGCATCCCGGCGCCGTCCGCGCGGGCGACGTGCTCGGTCCCCGCACGATGGAGGAGGCCGTGCTCGAGGGGACCGAGGCGGTGCGGCCTTGACCGCGACGCACGCCGGTCAGGTCGTGCTCGTCGACCCGGTCGGGACGCTCGAGCCGGTCCGGGCCGCGCTCGAGGGCGTGCCGGGACTGGAGCTCGTCCACGCCGAGCGTCTGCCGCGCGGAGCCGGAATCGTCGCCGTCCTGGTGCCGCCGGAGGTGCCGGTCGGCACCGCCGAGCTGCGCGAGCTCCCCGACCTGCGAATCGTCGCGGCGACCGCGACCGGCTATGACCACCTCGACCTCGAGGCGCTCGCGGCGGCGGGCGTGTGGGCGACCCGCTGCGCCGGCTACTGCGACGAGGAGGTCGCCGAGCACGCGATCGCATTCACGCTTGACCTCCTGCGGGGCATCACGCTGCTCGATCGCTCGGTCCACGCCGGCGAGTGGGACTACGCTCGCGCCGCTCCCCGCCGAGTTGGCGGCGCGGTGCTCGGAATCGTCGGCTTCGGGCGCATCGGCCGCGAAGTCGCGCGCCGCGCCGTCGCACTCGAGATGGAGGTCCTGGCGGCCGATCCCGCCATCGCGGAGTCGGACCTGGCCGGCGTCCGGTGTACCGGTCTCGACGAGCTCCTGGGCGCGGCCGACGTGGTGACGCTCCACGCGCCGCTCACTCCCGAGACCCGTGGGCTGATCGGCGCCCACCAGCTCGCGGCGATGCGTCCCAGCAGCTACCTGGTCAACTGCGCCCGGGCTGAGCTGATCGATCGAGACGCGCTGGGCGAGGCGCTGCGGTCGGGCCGCCTCGCGGGCTGCGCGCTCGACGTGCTCGTGCCCGAGCCCCCGGCGGCCGACCAGCCCGAGTGCAGCTGGCCGCGCACGCTGATCAATCCGCACGCGGCGTGGTACTCGCCCCAGTCGGCGAGCGAGCCATACCGCCGTGCAGGGGAGGCCGTCGCGGCCGTGCTGCAAGGGCGCGAGCCGCGCGATGCGATCGCGCGCCCGCAGACCAACCCGACAGGAGGTAATCGAGGATGACCGTTTACATGGACGAGCTTGACGTCGGACGGGAGTTCGTCTCCGACGGCCGGACGATCACCGAGACCGATCTCGTCGTCTTCTCCGGGATCTCAGGCGACTTCAGCCCATTGCACATCGACGAGCAGTGGGTCGTGCAGAACACGTCGTTTCGCGGGCGGATCGCCCATGGGCTGCTGATCACGTCGATCACGTCGGGGCTGCATACGCCGGTCCTGGCCGATGTCGAGGTGATCGCATACCTCGAGTTCACCCGCACGCTCGCCGCGCCGGTCTACATCGGTGACACGATCCGCGCGTACTGGAAGGTCACCGAGGCGCGTCGGTCGAGGTCACGGCCCGAGCAGGGAATCGTCACATTCGAGATCGAGGTCCGCAATCAGGACGACGCGGCGGTCCAGCGCGGGACCGATGTCTGGCTCGTCAGCGCCGGTGCCAACGGCGCCGAACCGGACGCGCAGTGACGCCCTGCTAGTCGCCGTTCTGTGCGTTCGAGAACGCCTCGAACACCATCCGGTGAAAGCGTGAGATCGCGCTCTCGCTGGCGGGCATCAGACGGCCGTTGGGCACCATCTGTGAGCGAAGCCCCGGCTGCTGGAGGAGCACGACCTCCTGGTCCTCCTCGAGCGTGGCGTTCCACATCTCGAGGCGCTCGTCGAGCGTCTGCTGGTCGTAGTCGGGGTGCGTGAACATGTCGGCGATGAACACGCAGCTCTCGGGCCCAGTCGGCACGATCGTGCCCGGGAAGGCGACATAGTCGTCCTGGACGAGCGTCGTGACCGGCCACAGGTACGTGTAGCGAAACTGGATTCCCTCGTCGCGGGGCTTACCGGGATACCGCTTGGCGCGCTCGTTGTAGACGGTGAACTGGCCCAGGATCCGCTCGCCGTCGACGTACTCGTAGACGTCGGCGTCGTCGACGAACGCGTCACTGAAGCTGTGCGTGTGGACCGTCGGGCAGTGGTAGCACTCGCTCGCGTTCTCGACCCACACCTTCCAGTTGGCCGGAATCTCGTACGTGTTTCGACCGTGGTACTTGTAGCCGGAGAAATCGAGGCCGCGCTCCAGCGCCAGGGGCTCGAACTCGGGATAGGCCTCGAGCAACGGCGCTGCGTCGGGGTCGGGGTTGACGAACACGCACTCGTTCCACGCCTCCACCGCGACCGGGAGCAGGCAGAAGTCGGCCGGATCGAACTCGGTCTCGCGCTCGCTGCGCGGCGCCTTGTGGAGCGACCCGTCGAGGTTGTAGGTCCACGCGTGGTAGCGGCACTGCAGCAGCTTGCGGTTGCAGTTCTCGGTCACGACGGGGAACGCGCGGTGCCGGCAGACGTTGACGAAACCGCGCAGGCCGCCGTCGGCGTCGCGCGTGACGACGATCGGAACCGTGCCGGCGTGGCAGACAATGCAATCCCCGTGCTCGGCGAGCAGCTGCACCGGACCGGCGTACTGCCAGGACTTCTTGAACACGTGCTCGAGCTCGAACGCGTAGATCTCCGGGTCCGAGTACCAGCGGGCGGGGAACGTCATGTCGCGCGCGAGCGCCTCTTCGACCTTGTCCAGATCCAGCCCGGCCGAATCAATGGCTCTGATTGACATTCTCCCTCGCTTTCCGCAGCCTCAGCGGCTCTTGATCACGCAAATCGTCACCCAGCGGCGTTAGTATTGCGCAAAGCATCACCGATGTACATGCCCAGCTATCCAATTTCGACGGTAACCCCACGATGAGCCCGCGCCACCTGACCGAGAATGGGAATGGGAACGGAGCGCCCCCGCTCGGCGAGCTTGACGAAATCGACCGGGGGATCATCGCCCAGCTCCAGATCGACGGCCGCCGCCCCTACCGCGCGATCGCCCGCGCGCTCGGTGTCGCCGAGGGCACGGTCCGTACCCGCGCGAGCCGCCTGCAGGAGGAGGGGATCCTGCGGATCCTCGCGCTCGCGAACCCGTTCCGGCTCGGTTACGCCGTCCAGGCCTCGGTCTTGATCAAGGTCACGCCGGCCGCGCGCGAGCAGGCCGCCGAGACGCTCGCGAGCTGGCCCGAGGTGATGTACCTGAGCTCGTGCGCCGGCTCCGCCGATCTCTACATGCACGTCGTCTGCCGTGACCACGACGACCTTTGGCGGTTGCTCGGCGAGCGCCTCGGCGCGATCGACGGCGTGCTCGAAACCGACACCCTGATGGAGCTGCGGGTCCACAAGGCTCGGTACGTCTACCCGAGCCTCAGCCCGACCGGCGAGGCCGAGGACGGGTAGCCGGTCGCGTCAGCGCGGGCCGCGATGGTCAGCGCCCGTGGGCACCAGCGAGTCCCGCACCGATCCGCGCTCGGGCACCGGCGGCCCCTCCGAGAGCCGTCGCGCCCCAACCCGGCGATAGGCCGCGTAGGCCTCGCGCGCCAGCGCGATCGGAGAACGCCGGAGCGCGAGCGTCCGCAGTCTCAGTCCATGCGTCCGCAAAACCGGGCTGCCGGCCACCCGCATCCCGATCAGCCGCGCCCAGACGGACTCTTTCTTGGCCACCTGGTGGGGCTGAAAGCGATCCATGTCGCGGAAGCCGATCTCGCGGTCGACGGTCAGCACACCATCGCGCACTGCCGCATCGAAGATCTCGAGCCCCGCGCTGGTGCGGACCAGGACCGCGTTGAAGCCCGCGTCCTCGCCGGTCGGTTCAGCGTCCTCCCAGCAGTCCGCCGCCACGAGGTCAGCGCCCTCGCCGAGCGCGTCGGGGCAGATCTTGCACCGCGACTGAAGCCGCCACGTCCCCTCGTCCTCCCACATCTCGTTGTAGGTGAGCTCATGCACGTCACCGTCGACGGTCTCGAGATGGGTCAGGCCCGGGTTGCCGTGCCCGCGATAGCGAAACACCCGCAGCTCGCCCTCATCGACGCCGAAGCCGGTCAGCACCGCGCGTGACTTGATCAACTCCGACGCCCCGCCGCAGACCATCGTCAGCGCGCAGCGGAGATGGGCGTCGACGCGCGGATCGCGGCGGGCCAGAGAACGGATCGCGGTCACGTCGCACGGCTTGCCGATGAACGCGAACGGCCGGCCGTGGTCGAGCACCTCGCAGAAGTCGATCAGCGGCGCCGCGGGGCCGTAGCGGGAGCCGGCCGCGCGCAGCAGCTGCGAGCGATCGATGCTCACATGGGGGCCGGAGCGCATCGGCTCCTGGAGGCGGGGCGCGACGTGGACCACGAACTCGACCTCGCCGGTGTTCAAGAGGTGCTCGGCGAGCGCGGTGAGGACGCCGCCCGAGGCGGCGACATACCGCAGCTCGGGATCGGTCGCGTGGGTGATCGCCAGCCGCGCCGCCGGACCCCAGATCCGATCCACCGCTGCGCCGGCGGGGACCCGACCGAGGTCGGCGCCGTCGACGCGGACGCCCGGGCAGACGTCGTTGATCAGCTCGAGCGTCGCGTGATCGAGTTCGCCGCGCACGATCGGGCGTTCGCGCCCCTCGGTCGTCCGCACCAACGCGACTTGGCCCGGGCCGGCGAGGCTCTGGCACAGCCCGCAGCCGATGCACAGACCGGCCTGCACGATCTCGTCGAGCGCCAGCGGCTTGCGGCGCGGGCGGCGACCGTCGACAGCGTGGTCCTCGGGCTGCACGGATTAAGACTGTACGAATTTGTCTTGACACGGCCTTTGTCCAACTGATACATCAGGGCCCGGACTGGACTAAACGGTCGTTCAGAACGGCGGTACAACCGTTCCGCCGTGGAGGAGAGGGATCGAAGCGTCTGCCGATCGCCCCTGAACATGCAAGCGCAGAAGTCACGCAAACAGCCACAGCGACCGTTGGGACCGATCCGCCAACCGCAGATCCTCGCGGCAGCCATCGAGCTGCTGCGCGAACAGGGGCTGTGGACGGTGCGCGTATCCGATGTAGCCCGCCGCGCGGGGACGAGTCCGGGAACCGTCATCTACCACTTCGGGACCAAGGATCAGCTCTTCGAGCAGGCGATCGCCGCTGCCGACGCCGCCTTCTACGCGGGCCTGCGGCCCGAACTCGCGGAGCTCCAGTCCGCGACCGCGCGCCTGGCCCGCCTGATCCAACGCTCCAGCACCAGCGACTGGGTCCTATGGGTCGACCTCTGGGCGTATGCACGCCGCCACGCTGACATGCTCACGGCGTCGATCGACTTCCACCGGCGATGGTGCGCCACGATCGCGGACGTGATCCGCTACGGCCAGTCCCGGGGCGAGTTCGGCGAGCGCGACGTCGAAGCAATTGCGGTCCGGTTCGCCGCGGTCAGCAACGGACTGGCGATCCGGATGGTCCTCGACGACTGTCCCGCGCCCCGGGACCAGTACCTCGCGATGTCGATCGAGGCGGCGGCGCTCGAGCTCGGCTGTGACGCCGAGGAGCTGCGCCGCGAGGTTGACGCTGTGCCCGCCGAGGCCGCGCTCGAACCAGCCGTCCGTGAGACCGAGGAGGCCGCGTGATCTAGCCGGCGGCACCTGAAGATCCTTGGCCGGCTCGCTCACGTCCCCCGAGCCGGCACCAACCTCCGACACGTAACACCATGACACCTTGGAGAGGGAGCTGACGTCATGAGCCTGATGTCCCGTCGTACTTTGCTGGAGAACACCGCCAAAGGCGGGGTGGCGCTCGGCGCCGGAACGCTGCTCGCCTCGTGCGGCGGCTCGTCATCGTCGAGCTCGACCTCGTCGGCGGCCAGCCATTCGAGCTCGTCGGCGGGCACCCCCAAGCACGGTGGCACGCTCCACGCCGGCCTGACCGGCGGGTCGAGCTCGGACACGTGTGATCCGAACACGATCGTCAACAACACCGACTATGCGCGGGCGGCGAACCTCTACGAGGGCCTCGTGTGGCTCAACGCCGACGCGGTGCAGTACAACCGGCTCGCCGAGGAGATGACGCCCAACAAGGACGCCACCGTGTGGACGATTCGGCTGCGCAAGGGAGTGGAGTTCCACAACGGCAAGACGGTGACCGCGGACGACCTGATCTATTCGATCAACCGCGTCATCAACCCCAAGTCCCCAGGGGAGGCCGCGAACGCGTTGAGCGGGATCGACGCCAAAGGGATGAAGAAGGTCGACAATCTCACGATCACCGTGCCGTTCGCCAAGCCGTATTCGACCCTCCCCCAGAGCCTGGCGAACAACATCACGGTCTACGTGGTTCCGACTGACTTCAACCCCAAGAAGCCGATCGGCACGGGCCCGTTCAAGCTCGCGAGCTTCAACCCCGGGCAGCAGACGATCCTCGCCCGCAACGAGAACTACTGGGACTCGCCGCTCCCGTACCTCGATCAGATCGTGATGACCGATTACTCGGACGAGACCAGCCAGGTCAACGCGCTCTTGGGCGGCCAGGTCGACGTGATCAACCTGCTCTCCCAGGACGTGCTCGGCACCGTCACCGGGTCGGGCAAGAAAGCGGTCATCTCCCCCGGCGGCGGCTGGAACCCGTTCACGATGCGCGTCGACTCGCCGCCGTTCAACGACGTCCGGGTAAGGCAGGCGTTCCGGCTCGCGGTCGATCGTCCCAAGATGCTCGAGACGGTGTTCGGCGGGCACGGCACGATCGGCAACGACATCTTCGCGATCTGGGCGCCCGAGTATGACCACAGCATCCCCCAGCGCCAGTACGACCCCGAGCAGGCCAAATCACTGCTCAAGGCCGCGGGCCACGAGAACCTCTCGATCCAGCTCGTCACCGGTGACATCGCGCAGGGCGTGATCAACATGGCCCAGGTGTACGCGCAGCAGGCCGCCGCCGCCGGGATCAACGCCAAGCTGCGCCAGGTCACCGTCACCGACTTCTACGGCCCCAACTACCTCAAGTGGGTGTTCGCCCAGGACTACTGGTATTACTCGGCCTACTTCCCGCAGGTCAACCAGGCCACGCTCCCCGCGGCGCCGTTCAACGAGACCCACTTCAACAACCCCAAGTACATCAAGCTCTACAACCAAGGGCTGGCGACGCTCGACGTGAGCAAGCGGACCGAGATCGCCCACGAGATGCAGATGATCGACTACAACGAGGGCGGCTACATCATCCCGTTCTTCCCGGCCGTGATCGACGGATACACCCCGAACGTCAACGGGATCGTCGCGTCAAAGACCGGGGCGTCGTTCAATAACTGGGACTTCGAGCACATCTGGAAGGCGTGATGGACGGTTTTCGGCGCGGGCCGGCGATTGTGGGTGACAGGACGGAGGTGGAGCTGAGATGAGCGCGGCTGCGGATACACCGGTCGCGAGTCCGGGCCCGCGCTCGTCGCGTGCG
>CAWBFH010000002.1:0-318018 GCA_963788005.1 uncultured Solirubrobacterales bacterium
TGCTCGACAACGTCCCGGTCAGCTACGAGGAGTGGCGCCGGGCGTATGGGCTTGCGCCGGAGCGCGACGCGTCGTTCACGACCCTGTCGGGTGAGGACGTCGCGCCGTTGTACACGGAGCGGGATCTGCCTGTGGATGCCGAGGCGAGCATCGGGCTGCCGGGTCAGTATCCGTTCACGCGCGGCGTGTACGCGTCGATGTATCGCGGGCGGCTGTGGACGATGCGCCAGTTCGCCGGGTTCGGGACCGCGGCGGAGACCAACGAGCGCTTCCGCTACCTGCTCGAGCATGGTCAGACCGGTCTGAGCACGGCGTTTGACATGCCGTCGCTGATGGGGCATGACTCCGATCATCCGCGGTCGCTGGGGGAGGTGGGCCGCGAGGGGGTCGCGGTCGACACGGTGTCGGACATGGAGACGCTGTTTTCGGGGATCCCGCTTGACCGGGTGACGGTGTCGATGACGATCAACGCGCCGGCGGCGATCATGCTGGCGTTCTATGTGGTTGCGGCCGAGCGGCAGGGGATCGGGCCCGACCGGCTCGGCGGCACGATCCAGACCGACATCCTCAAGGAGTACATCGCGCAGAAGGAGTGGTGCTTCCCGGTCGACCCGGCGATGCGGCTGGTGACCGACATGGTGGCGTGGTGCGCCGAGCGGATGCCGCGCTGGCACCCGATCAGCATCTCGGGCTACCACATCCGCGAGGCCGGCTCGACCGCCGCCCAGGAGCTGGCGTTCACGCTCAAGGACGGGCTGACGTACGTGGAGCATGCGGTCGCGCGCGGCCTGGACGTGGATGATTTCGCGCCGCGGCTGAGCTTCTTCTTCAACGCGCAGATTGACTTCTTTGAGGAGATCGCCAAGTACCGCGCGGCGCGGCGGATCTGGGCGCGCGAGCTCAAGAACACGTTCGGGGCGCGCAAGCCCGAGTCGTGGCGGATGCGGTTTCACACGCAGACGGCGGGCGTCTCGCTGACCGCCCAGCAGCCGCTGAACAACATTGTCCGCACGGCGATCGAGGCGCTCGCGGGGGTGCTCGGCGGCACGCAGTCGCTGCACACCAACTCCTATGACGAGGCGCTGGCGCTGCCGACCGAGGAGGCCGTCCGGATCGCGCTGCGCACGCAGCAGATCATCGCCGAGGAGACCGGGGTCGCGAACACGATCGATCCGCTCGGCGGCGCCTACTTCGTCGAGGCGCTGACCGATCAGCTCGAGCAGCGCGCGTATGACTACTTCCACAAGATCGACGAGCTCGGTGGGATGGTCGAGGCCGTCAAGCGCGGGTTCCCACAGCGCGAGATCGCCGACGCCGCGTTCGAGCTGCAGCAGGAGATCGACGCCGGCCGGCGCACGGTCGTCGGCGTCAACCGCTTCACCGAGGGCGGCGAGGGCGAGCTGTCGATCCTGCGGATCGACCCCGCGCTCGAGCAACAGCAGATCGCGCGCGTCCAGGCCGCCCGCGAGGACCGCGACGCCGACGCGGTCAAAACCGCGCTGAGCGCGATCACCGACGCGGCCGCCAAAGACGCCAACCTGATGCCACTGCTGCTCGACGCCGCCCGCGCCGGCGTCTCCGAAGGCGAGATCGTGCACGCCCTGCAGCAGGTCTGGGGCGACTACCGCGAACAGCCCACGTTCTAGCGCGGCGCCGCGGCGGCAGCGCGTCAGATCTTGCGGTAGCGCGCCTCGACCAGCGAGAAGAGGGCGAAGCCGGCCAGCCCCGCGGCGACGACGCCGAGCAGGGCCGGCCCGTAAGAGCTGTGCGCGAGCTTGGCGAGCGCGCCGTCGAGCCCGATCGCGCTGTGCGGCGTGTAATCGACCGCGGCCTTGATGACGCCGAAGGCGATCAGTGCGAACACGACCGCGCGCGCGAGATAGCCGCACACGCCGAGCGCCGTGAAGCCGCGCTCGACCGGCTCGCTCATGCGGGAGGTGTCGGAGTCCTTCACGAACGTGCGCGAGACACCGATGTAGGCCTGCGCGATCGCGACGCCGGCGAGGATCCCGCCGGCGATCGCGACGATCTCCGGGCCACCCGGCCAGCCCAGCACGCCCGCCGTCTCGTGCTTGGGGCTTCCGCCGGCGCCGCTCGATCCGGCGCCGATCAGGATCATGATCGCCGTGTAGCAGAGGCCGGCGTAGACGACTCCGCCCGCGAGCGCTGCGATCCGGCGGCTCGGCTTGCGCTCGTCGGGATTGCCGGAGCCGACCAGCGCGGTACCGAGCCGCCAGATCGCATAGCCCGCCAGGCCGACGGCGACGATGATCAGCAGCAGCTTGCCGAGCGGCTCGCGGCCGATGGACTCGAGCGCCCCGCGCTGACTGGTGGTCTTGCCGCCGGCCCCGATCGCGACCTCGAACGCGAGGACGCCAACCACACCGTAGACAATGCCGCGGGCGGCGAGCCCCGAGCGCGCGAGCCAGCCGAAGGCGGGCTCGTTGGTGGCGGCGCGGGCCCGGTTACGCTCGCGCTGGAATGTGGAACCGGTCGTCATGATCACGGCGACTCGCCGACCCGGGGAGGGCGTAGCCCCGAGCCAGCCGTCAACTCATCGTGGCCGGGTCAGTTCCCGCGGCCGCGCTGCGTCGTGCCGGCCGCCGGCCGCGTCCGGGACAGCAGCTCCTTGCGCTCGCGCATGAACAGCGCCGCGTGGGGTGGGACCGACCCCGACCCCTGTCCCCGCACTCGGCGGCGCGGGGTAGGGGGCGTCGAGGACGGCCGACGGGCCTGGTTTGTCCTCATCGCCGCTGCCGCTCCGTCCCGCGCGTGCGCGCGGTCTCGCGCTCGGGATCGTCCTCGGGAACAGCCGAGTTGTCCTCCGACGAGGTCGGCCGAGGTGTCCTCCGCGGGGTCGCGGTCGTCCTCGGGGACGGCCGAGGTGCCCCGGAAGCGGTCACGCTCGTCGTCGGAGATCAGCTCGTCGTCGGCGAGTCCCTTCTCGTGGATTTCGGCGTGCTGCTGGCGCAGCTCCGCCTCGGCCCGCTGCTTGTTGGCCTCGTGCTCGGCGATCCGGGCGCGGTGCTCGGCTAGATCCGCTTGTTGGGAGAGCCTGCCGGCCTCCTCCCGCTGTTCGTTCGCCTGCTCGTTGCGCCGCTGCTCGAGCTCACGCTCACGGGCGCGCAGCCGCGCGCGCTCGCGCATGCGCGGGACGATGAAAACCAGCGTCGCGACTAGCACGACCACGACTACCACGATTACGACGATCAAACCTGTGGACATCGGTACCTCCGTTTGGTGCCGGGCCCTCGGTCTCCGCGGCGCGGTGCGCCGCGCTCGCGTGCCCTGGACAGACTGATATCTAGGCTCTACCCGGTCACCCTCAGGTTCACGCACCGGTTGCGCGCGTGATCAGCGCTGCCCAGCGCCGGCCGCTCTCAGCCGAGCTCGAGCGCGCGCCGGGGCTTCGGGCCCCACGGAAAGTCGCCCAACGAGTCGAGAAACGACTCCGCGAGCGGCGTCCAGTCGCCGCGCGTGAATGCACACACGGCTCGGGTCGGGCGCGGCGAGGCCGATCGCGCGAGACCGATAAGCGCCGCTGGGACGATATGGCTCGGGACCAGCGTCGGCCCGATTCCGGCGGCGGCAAACAAGGGCGCCGCAGTTACCTGACTGGTGCGGACCGCCACTCGAGGCGTGAATCCGGCGGTGCCGCAGCAGAAGTCCAGGACCTCGGCCAGTCCGTGCGCGTGCGTGAAATGGACCCACGGTCGTTCGGCAAGCTCGCCCAGGTGGACCGCGTCCTCGCCGAGCAGCGGGTCGCCATCGGGGAGCACGACCACGAACTCCTCCCAGCCCAGATGCTTCACCGAGCCCTGCCAGTTAGCGGGGTTCGATCCGACGGCGATGTCGCCCGCTCCGTCGCGGACGGCCTCGTCCAGACCGCGACGGTGGGGGTACTCGAGCAGGCTGACCTCGATCGCGGGGTGCTGCTGCAGCCAGGTCTGCAGCACCACGGGCAGGATCCCGGCGGCGACGGACGTTGCGGCCGCTACCTCCAGCCGGCCCGCATCGAGCGCCAGCGCCATCCGCGCCGCTCGCCGCGCGCGGTCGGCGTGGCGCAGCGTGGCGCGCGCTTCGCCAAGGAGCCCGTCACCCGCCGCGGTGAGGCGCACGCCGCGGGGCAGACGTTCGAGCAGCGGCCCTCCGAGCTCGCGCTCGAGTGCAGCGATCTGCTGTGACAGCGAGGGTTGGGATACGAACAGGCGCTCTGCCGCGGCGGTGAACGAGCCCTGCTCGACAACGGCGACGAAGTACTCGAGCTGGCGGAGGTTCATAGCTATAAGTATCGCCTATAGCGCTGGCTGAAAACCCGTATCGCTCCTATGCGAATTCCGTTCTACCGTAGATCAGGCCTGGAGGGGCCGAGAGGGTCTGTAGACCAACGAATACGGATGTGCTCATGAACCAGAACCCTCGCCCGACCAACACCGATAAGAGTGGCCTGCTCGCGCGCGCATTGGAGCTGGCCAACGAGCTTTCGCGCTCGCGTCCAGCCGACCACGAGTCCGAGGCATGGTCGACCCGCGCCTACCACGTGGGCGACATGGCCGTCCTGGCGCTCGCGCTCGACGACTAGCGAGCAGTCAGCGCTCGGCCGGGCTGGCCGGCGAGGATTGGCGAGCCGTCAGCGCTCGGGATGCTCGCCGCCGAGCTTTGACTCGAGCTCGTCGATCAGATCGGAGATGCGCTTGGGCACGTGGTGCTCGGGCTCGGACAGCCGATCCGAAACCTCGGATACGGCGTCGGCGAAGATCTTCGAGAAGCTGTCGTCGGTCTTGACGTAGCCGAGCTCCTCGTCGGAAGGCCGCTCCGGGTCCGTCGCGTCGTCCGCTGCGCGGCGGGCCTGCTCGCGGATCCGCTGGCGTTCCTGCGCGGCCCGACGCTCGCGCTCGCGCGCCCGCTGGGCCTCGGCCTCGCGGGCGCGTCGCTCCGCCGCGAGCTCGCGCTCCATCTCCGCGAGCCGCGCTTGGACGCCCGGGTCGGGCTCGGCGCTCTGGACTCGCGGCCGCTCGCGCAGGCGCCTGATCCGGGCGTAGGCTTCCTGCACCTCCTCGAAGCGCCGCGTCGACTCGGCCGAGCCGCCGTTGTGATCGGGGTGAAAGCGCAGGACCGCACGCCGGTACGCCGCCCGGAGCTCGTCATCGGAGACGCCCGCGCTGACGCCGAGCGTTCGATAGGGATCGGGCGCAGCGGTCATGCTGAAAAAGGGTAGTGCGCCCGACGCGCCGTCATGCGGCCAAGCCGCCGTACCGGGGCGCTGTCACGCGACCGGGCCGCTGCCGCTGGAGCCCTGTGCCGGCGGGCTGCCGTTGTCGCCGGGGTCATCGGGCGCCCTGATCCAGTCCACGATCCGGCCGTCCTCGATCAGGAAGTTCGTGCGTGCCGTTTCACCCACGCCACCGGTGCACTTGCTGCCTCCCGGGCCGACCCGGCCGGTGAGCTGGAAGAGGGCGTTGACGAACCGGCCCCGCTGATCGGCGGAAATGAACCTCGCGCCGCATGGCAACGTCTTTTGAGCGGCCTCGGCCTGGGCGAGGTTATGGATCACGATCACCGACAGCCCGCCGTTGGCAGCCAGTCCGTTGATCATCGCGCTCGGTAGCTTGAACAGGGCGGCCGCCGCGGCGACGTTCCCGTTGCGAAGCGCGTTGGCCCAGCTGATGATCACCCGCATGTCGGCCGTGCTGGCCGGCAGCCCGGTCGGAGCCGGGGCGGGGATTGACGTCAGCCCCCCTGGAAGTCCGCCCCGCGACCCCTGTGCAGGCCCGTGCCTGGCGGCCGGATGGGCGCGCGCGCCCCGCCTGGCCACGCCGCCACCCGACGCCGAATGCGTGCTGGTCGCACCGCTGCTCGCCCCCCCGCAGGCCGACGCGAGCATCGCCACGGCCGCCCCGACCGCAGCCACCCCGAGGCGAGCTCGTGCCATACGGACAGGATCGCAGGTGGCGGTCCCCGCTCCGCCGGTTCCGATGGCGAGAATACGTTCTTGATGGAGCGCCCAACCGCAACCTCGCCCGAGCAGATCACGGCGGCCGTGCTCGCGAGCTACGAGGGTTGCGACGACCCGCGGCTGCGCGAGCTTCTGCAGGCGCTCGTCCGCCACGCGCACGCGCTCGTGCGCGAGGTCGAGCTGACGCCGGACGAGTGGCAGCGCGCGATCGACGCGCTCACAGCGACCGGCGACGTCACCGACGAGCGCCGCCAGGAATGGGTGCTGTGGTCCGACGCGCTCGGGCTGTCGATGCTCGTCGACGCGATCGAGCACCGGCTTCCCGACGGCGCCACCGAATCGACCGTACTGGGACCGTTCTACGTCCCGGGCTCGCCGCTGCGCGAGTACGGCGCCAGCATCGCCGCGCAGGCGGCCGGGGTCCCGACACTCGTCCACGGACGAGTGCTCAACCTGGAAGGTGACCCGATCGCGGGCGCCGAGCTCGACGTATGGCAGAACGGCGACGATCGTCTGTACGCGGTCCAGCGCCCAGAGGCGCCCGAGGACCATCTGCGCGGACGGTTCATCGCGCGTTCCGATGGGGCGTACGCGTTCGTCGCCGTGCGACCGGTTCCGTATCCGATCCCCGACGACGGGCCGGTCGGAGCGATGCTCGAGGCGAGCGGCCGTCATCCATGGCGTCCCGCCCACATCCACATGATCGTCCGCGCTGACGGCTACCGCACACTGACCACGCACGTCTTCGATCGCGCGAGCGAGTATCTCGACTCCGATGCCGTGTTCGCGGTCAAGCCGTCCCTCCTGCGCGACTTCGTTCGCCGGGATGCGGATGACCCGGAGCGACCGGCCGAAATCGACGGCGAGTGGTTCTCGGTGCGCAACGACCTCGTGCTCGCGCCCGAGACGCGCTAACGCCACTCAAACGCGTCCGGCAGGTTGGCGCCCGGGACCGTGCAAGCGGCCCGCGCCACCCGGATCGCGGCCAGCGTCGCCTCGGTGAGCAGCTCGATATCCGCGGCGCGCTCGCGGGCAAGCTCGCGCTCGGTCCACCACCTCAACAGGCCCGCCAGGAACGCGTCACCAGCACCGACGGTGTCGACCACCTCGACCGGCTCCACCACGACCGCGCGTTCGTCCGCTCCCGTGTAAATGCGGATCGGCGCCGGCCCGTCGGTCACCACCACCGCCGCGGGGCCCAGCGCGAGCAGCCGGCTCGCCGCCGTGCGCACATCGGCAGCAGGCTGGATCACGCCCAGATCCTCGACGCTGCACTTGACGATCTGGGCGTGGGGTACGAAGCGGAGCACGGCCTCGGGATAACGAGGCGGATCGGCGATCGCGTTCGGGCGGCAGTTGGGGTCGAGTACCACCGTCGCCGCATCGGGCGCGCTCGCCAGCAGCCCCAGGAGCGTCGACGCGGTCGGCTCCGCGACCAGGGCCAGTCCACCGGTCACGAATGCCCCAGCATCGCCGAGCGCTCCCGGCGACACGTCATCGCGCAAGAGCTGGGCTGCCGAGGTCCCGTCGAGATGGAAGCGGTATCGCGCGCGCCCGCGCTGGTCGAGCTCGGCGATCGCGAGCGTGGTTGGCGCCCGGCTGAGCCCGCCGATCACGAGGCCGACGCCGAGCCGCTCGAGCTCGGCGTATAGCCGGTGCCCGAACGCGTCGTCGGCGAGCCGGCCGACGAAGCGGACGGAGCCCCCGAGCATCCCGCAGATACGAGCGACGTTGAACGGTCCGCCACCGAGGTGCGCGGTCACGGCGCCGTCCCGATCGATCACAAGATCGATCAGCGCCTCCCCCGCGACCGTGATCACCTGCGGGCGGGCGGCGGTGGGCGCGCTAACCGCCGGTCCACTCGGGCGGGCGCTTGTCGAGGAACGCGCAGATGCCCTCCTGGGCGTCGGACGCCATCGCGTTCATCGACATAACCGACTTGGTCAAGTCATATGCCCGGTGCTCATCGAGTTCGATCTGCTCGTAGAACGCCTCCTTACCGATCGCGACCGTCAGCGGGCTCGACTGGCCGATCGCGGCGACCAGCGCATCGACGGCCTCGTCGAGCTCGGCCTCAGGCACGACCCGGTTCAGCAGTCCCCAATCCATCGCGGTCGTAGCGCTGATCGGCACGCCGGTCAACAGCATCTCGAGCGCCCGCTTGCGCCCGATCGCGCGTGACAGGGGGACCATCGGCGTTGAGCAGAACAACCCGATCTTGACGCCGGGCGTCGCGAAGCGGGCGCCGTCGGCCGCCACGGCGAGGTCACATGCGGCGACCAGCTGGCATCCGGCCGCGGTGGCCATCCCGCGCACCTTCGCGATCACCGGCTGCGGGATCTTGTGAATCGTCTCCATCAGCTCGGTGCAGGTGTCGAACACGCGCTGGTAGTAGGGGAGGTCGCGCCCAACGAGCTCGCTGAGGTCATGGCCCGCCGAGAAGGCGACGCCGGCTCCTTCGAGCACGACTGCGCGGACCGCCGGCCGCTCGCCGATCGCCTGCAGGACGCCACGCAGCTCCTGCATCATCTCAAGCGACAGTGCGTTGCGCTTGTCGGGACGGTTGAGCGTTACACGGACCGCCGGGCCGGTCTCATCGACCGCGACGAACTGCAGCTCGGCCCCGGGCGCAACGCTAGCCATCGGACAGCAAGCGTAACGCAGCCCGATGGCGGCCGAGCGTCCGGCGCTATCCGTGGTCGTGGACGACCGTGCCGACATCGACCGGAGCGGTGATGCCGGTAGCGGACTCCGCCACCGCCAGCTCGGAGCTGATCGGCTCGGGCTCGGTGGAGGTCTCGGTGTAGTAGTACTTCCCGCCCCGCAGCCAGGAGGCGACGGCGGCGACCAGGCAGCACGCGGCGGCGAAGTAGAACGCGTCGTGGATTCCGGTCGCGAACGGGTGCGAGACCAGACTGGGGAAGAACTGGTGGCCGGTCAGGTAAGTGACGGTGTGGTGCGGCAGATGCGCCAGCTCCGGACCGAGCGTCGTCTTCATCGGGTTGTAGCCGAGGAAGGCGGAGAACAGGGTGCCGACCGCGGGAAGGTGAGAGACCTTGACCGCGTAGGAATGTGGCACTCCGTTGTTCGAAAGGCCGTGTAACAGCGCCAGCGGGAGCCTCGAGGAGAGCCCGATGATGATCAGGCTGAAGAAGATCCCGATCGAGAGCACCGACGCCGAGCCCATGAAGGTCGCGGTCATTCCCGCGCCGGCGCCACGCTGGTCGGCCGGGAGGCTGTTCATGATCCCGGTCTGGTTGGGCGCCGCGAACAGCCCCATCGCGAAGCCGATCACGAAGATGATCAGGCCGAACACCCAGTAGGTGAAGTCGATCGGCAGGATCGTCAGCAGCAGCAGCCCGATTGCGGACAGGATCATGCCGCCCAAGGTGAACGGGCGCGCTCCGTAGTGGTCGGCAAGTCGCCCGGAGATCGGCCCCGCGAGCAGGAATCCGGCCGACAGCGGCAGCATGAAGATCCCCGCCCAGAGCGGCGTGTGGGAGAAGCTGTAGCCATGGATCGGAAGCCAGATCCCCTGCAGCCAGAGGATCAGCATGAACATCAGGCCGCCGCGTGACAGGGCCGAGAGGAAGGTCGCGACGCTGCCGCCGGAGAACGCTCGAATTCTGAACAACGGCAGGCGGAACATCGGCGCTTCCACGCGCGACTCGATCACGACGAACGCGAGCAGCACCGTGATTCCGCCGGCGATCGCGGCGATCACCCCCGGCGCCGTCCAGCCCATCGTATGGCCGCCGTAGGGAAGGATCCCGTAGGTGATGCCGACCAGTAGCGCGATCAGGCCTACAGCGAACGTGACATTGCCGAGCCAGTCGATCCTCGCCTTGACACGGACACCCCGCTCCTCGAGCTTCAGGTAGGCCCAAACGGTCCCGAAGATCCCGAACGGGACCGACACGAGGAACACCAACCGCCAGGCGATCGGCGCCAGCACACCGCCGAGCACGAGCCCGATGAACGAGCCCGCGATCGCGGCGACCATGTTGATCCCGAGCGCCAGGCCGCGCTGGTCGGCCGGGAACGCGTCGGTCAGGATCGCCGACGAGTTCGCAAACAGACAGGCCGCGCCGATTCCCTGGACGATCCGCATCACGATCAGCCACAGCGCGGCCGAGCTGCCGTCGAGCCAGGTCACCGACAGCAGGATCGATCCGATCGTGAAGATCGCGAACCCGAGGTTGTACATCCGCACGCGACCGAACATGTCCCCGACCCGGCCGAGGCTCACTACCAGCACCGCCATCACGACCATGAACCCGAGCAGCATCCACAGCAGATAGCTCGTGTTCGACGGGACCAGCGGATTCAGATGGATGCCGCGGAAGATCGCGGGCAGCGCGATGATCACGATCGACTGGTTGATCGTCGCCATGAGGATGCCCAGGGTCGTGTTCGAGAGCGCGATCCACTTGTACTTGTCAGGGTGCGTCGCGGCGCGCCCGTTGCTGCGCGAGCCGGCCGCGCCGTTACCCTGCGGCGCCGAGGCGCCGTTCCCGTTGCCGGCGCTGGCCGGCGCTCACCCTTCGTGCTCCGTCAAGCGCTCGATCAGCTCGTCAAGGATCTCGACCGACCTGGCGAGAGTGTCAACATCTTCGTCGCACAACATCGCCATCTCGGCGTGGAGCATCTGCCGGTACTCCTGGCGCAGCTGCGCGAACGCGTCCGCACCGGAACTCGTGAGGCTCACCAGGACGGCGCGACCATCGGTCGGGTCCGACACACGCTCGACCCAGCCCCGCTCGGCGAGGCGGTTGACGAGCAGCGTGATCGCGGGCTGCGTCACGCGCTCGATGCAGGCGAGCTCGGTGATCCGTCGCGGGCCGGCCGAAAGGATCCGCAGCACGCCGACCTCGGTGCGAGAGACGCAGATGCTCGTCCGCGTCAGGAAGATCCGCGACAAGGCCGACGCCCGTTGCGGCAGCGCCTCGGCAATCTCGTCCAGCTGGCGGCCACGTGTGCCGCCGTCGATCACCCCTGTGCCGAAGTCACCGCGCTCCATTGGCCCTTTATATTAGTAGCTAATGGATGCCGGTGCAGGCCGCTCCGAGATCGGGCTCGCAGCTAGGGTTCTGGCCGTGGATGCCGGGTACCGACCTGCCACTAGACCGGTCCGCGCTGCTCGCGATGTGACCGGCGCGACGAAGCGAGGACTATGAGCGACTCACTGTGTGCCGAGACCGTTCGGATTGGTGGCCACGGCGATGACGAGGTCGAGGCCTACGTCGCCCGCCCGTCCAACGATGACGCGAGGGGCGGCGTGGTGGTCATTCACCACATGCCCGGATACGACCGCGCGACGAAGGAGATCGTGCGACGCTTCGCCGAGCTTGGGTATGACTCGATCTGCCCGAACCTGTACACGCGCGAGGCGCCGGGAGCCGCTCCCGATGACGCCGCGGCGACGGCACGGGCGCAGGGTGGAGTGCCCGATGAGCGACTGATCGGCGATGTCGGCGCCAGCGCCGCCTACCTGCGAGCGCAGCCGACTTCGAACGGCAAGGTCGGCGTGATCGGGTATTGCTCGGGCGGACGCCAGTCCGTGCTGGCGGCATGCAACCTCGACCTCGACGCCGCGGTCGACTGCTACGGCGCGTTTGTCACCGGTACACCGCCCGAAGGCTTCCCGCTCAAGGTCACAAACCTCATTGACCAGCTGCCGAACCTGCGCGCGCCGCTGCTGGGCCTGTTTGGCAACGAAGACTCGTTCCCGAGCCCGGAGCAGGTCGACGAGCTCGACCAGATCCTCACCGCCAACGACAAGCCGCACGAGTTTCATCGCTATGACGATGCCGGCCACGCGTTCTTCTCGGTCGACCGCCCCGCCTACCGGGTGGCTGCGGCCAACGACGGTTGGGAGCGGATCGAGGCGTTCTACGGCAACTACCTTGGAGGCTGAGCACATGTGCACCTACGCGACGGTCAAGACCGAGATCGAGGGCAGCGCGAAAGGTCCCGGCGGCAGCTGGTTCCACGTCACCGACGGAGTGGTCTACTTCGACCATCCGGTGCACGCGATGGCCGAGCACACGCTGAACATCGACTTCGCGGATCCAGCGAACGGGCCTGGAGCGCGCGTCGCGGTCGAGCTGACCGCTGCCTCGGCGCGCGAGCTCGTCGCCGCGATCGAGTCAGCGCTCGACTCGGCGCCCGCAGCACTCACGGCGTAGCGCGGGAGGCGGCGCCTGGCGCGAGGCGCCGCCTAGCCGCGGTTTGGGGGCAACTGCTACGAGATCAGCTCGACCTCCTCCCAGAAGGCGCCGGCGCTCGAGATCCGAAGCTCGGCCTTCTCGACCATCATTCCGACCGCGATCGTGGCGCACATCTGGTCGTCGTTATCGCCGCGGTCGTCACCTGGACCGGGGCCGCCGCGGCCATCGCCGCCGTTATCGCCACTCCCGGGGCCACTGCCGTTAGCGCCACCACTGCCGTTGCCGCCTCCGCCGGGGCCCTGATCGTCGTCGCGGAACTCGGGCTGCTGCATCTCGCACTTGAGCTCGGTTCCCTGCGTGACCTGGCCGCTGACCGTGTTGCCGTTGGTCAGCGTCATCGTCAGGACGCCACCGGTGAAGCTGGTGACCGTGCCGGCTGTTGCTGGCTGCCCCGGGTTGTCACCTCGGTCTCCACGATCGCCGTTGAAATGCTCGTGGCGGACGCGGGCGCGATGGTGGTGACGGCGGGCATGCTCGCGACGGTTGTGGTGCTCGTGGTGGCGACCGCGGTGATGCTCGTCGCCGTGCGCGGTCGCGATCGCCGGCACGGCTGCCAAGACGACGCAGCTGGCCAGGACCGTGAACAGTATTCGCCTCATCGAACTCCTCCTTGCTCTCCGCCGCGGTTCGCGGCGAAGCCTGGTTTGCGCTTGCCCTAAGGAAGAGCGCGCCGATGAGAAAAGGTCACGCGACTTTTGAAAACCGAGTCGCCGTCAGCGTCCATCGCTGCCGCCGCCGTCCACCCCGAGGGCGCTCGGCTGCGGGCCGCCACGGCTGCCGTCGGCACCGCCACCGCCTCCGTCTGCGGGGACCGCGCTCGACGTCCCCCCGTCGCTCGACCCGCTGGCCGTTCCCGGGTCACCTCCGCCAGGGCCGCCACTCTGGCCAGAGCCGCCATCGCTCGCACCGGAGCCGCCGCCGCCGCTGTCAGAGCTGCCGGCCTGATCCGACTCGCCCGTCTTGCCCGAGCCGTCTGACGTACTTGAGCCGGCCGACGTGCCCGGGCCGCCCGACGAGCCCGAGCTGCCCGATGATGCCCGAGCTGCCCGATGAGCCCGAGCCGCCGTCGCCCGACTTCGACGGTCCGCTCGGCCCGGGGCCGCCGCCCGAGCCGCCCGATCCGCCCGACGAGTCCCGTCCACGGTCGCCACTGCCGCTGTGGGAGCCGTCATCGCCGCGGCCGCCGCCGGCGCTCGGATTGCCGGTACCGGTCGCTGGCCGGCCGCCCTCGCTCGAGTTGCCGCTGCCCGGCCCCGCTCCGCTCGTCGGTGACCGTCCCGGTCCGCTGTCTAGGCCGTGCGATCCGCCGCTTGACCCATCTGCGCCGCGGTCCCCGGAGCCGCCGCGCTCACGGCCTCCGGGCCGGCTCGGGCCACCCGAGTCATCGGAGGCGCCCGCGCTCGCCGCGGTCGAGCGCTCGGATCCGTCATGGCGACGTCCGGGCCCGGAGGCTCCGCCGGACTTCGAGCCCACGCCGGCCGACGCCACCAGCTCAGTGCCGGTGCGATGGTTGCGTGCGCGGTGTGCCACGCTCGCGCGCGGGGACGCGTGATGCGCACCGCGCGTGCCCTGAACGGTCGTCGCGATGCCGGTCGCGACGACGCCCGACGCGATCAGCGCGCCGAGCTTGACCGCGACCCCGCCGGCCGAGGCCGCACCGGCGGCGACCGACGCATCGGACGCCGCGCCGGAGCCTGAGCCGGCCAAGAACTGAGCCATCGGGTAGGGCGTAAGTCCGGTCACGGCCGTGCGCACCGCATGGCGAGCGCGATGCACGAGCTGGCGAACCGCTCCCTCCGAAAGGCCCATCGTCCGCGCGACATCGGCGCGCGTGGACCCGCGCAGGGCGGTCGCGACCAGCGCCTCGCGCTGGCGCTCGGGCAGCGCATTGAGCTCCGCCAGCGCTGAGAGGGCGACCGCTCGGCGCTGGACGAGATCCTCGAGTGGCTCGCCGCAGGCGGAGACGTCGTCGAGCGGCACCTCGTTCGAGGTGCGCGTCTTGCTGGCCTCGTTGCGGACGATGCGGTAGAGCCAGCCACGGAGGTGGCTCACCGCCGCCCCCGACTGGAGCGCGCCAAAGGCGCCGAGAAACGCCTGCTGGACGATGTCCTCGGCACGGCCGTCGGCGTTGTGCGAGCGAGCGAATGACTCCAGCTCGGAGCGGTAGCGCTCGACGATCACGGCAAATGCCCGCTCGTGACCCGCCTGCGCGAGGCTCACCAGCCGCTCGTCCGATTGTGAGCGCAGGAACAGGTCGGTGAGCCGTGGACCCACATCCGTTCAGACGCCTGACGTCCACCGACCTTCCCGCTCACACCTCGGGAAGGAATCTCCGCCGAGGTGGTCTTTGACGGACAAGAGCGGTGGAGCCTGTGCCCTTCATCCGCTCGAAGTCATATCGAAGAACGGCTCGGCTGACACCACCGTTTTTCCGTTTGGGCGGGAGCACGGCGCTCCCGCCCAAGTCGTTAAGGGCCAGGCCGCCGGGGCTAGGCGGCGGGCACCGGCTCGCTGTCGGCGACGACCTCGGTGACGGCCACCCCGAGCGCTCGGATCTTCCGCGGCAGATCATCGCGCTGCCAGCCGGAGAGGTGGGCGGGGAGCATCGAGACCATCACCTCGTCGAAGCCGAGCAGTTTGAGCGCGTCCTTGACCGCCGTGAATGGTTCGTTTGATCCGACGATCCCGACGACGTCCGCTCCGGCCGCCTGCGAGAGCAGCGGCAGCGCCGCCGACAGCCGGCGTTCGGCCTCCGCGTGGCCGTAGGTGATCGGCGCGCCGACGGGTCGCAAGCCGCGGAAGACCGCCGGAACCATCAGCGTGAAGCTGCAGGCGCCGTCACTTGCCCGCGTTGCAACCGCCTCGATCAGCTGGTCGCTTCCCGCGGTCTTGCTGGCGAGGATCAGGACACGGGCGCGGGTGAACCCGGGCAAGGAGACGGTTTCGGTCGCAGGGGGGCCATTACCCCTAGTGACGCGTTGAGCGCGTATTTATTCCCGGCCCTTGCACGACCGGTTGCTAGCGGAGTGGCCGCCGGGGGGCGCTAGTGGTTGCGCGTCGCGCGCGCGAACACGGACGCCTGGAGCGCGAAGCGCGGCCCGTTCACGCGGTTGACCCAGTTGCGCGCGAGCATCACCGCGCGCGCGGGCCAGAACACGCCCGTCGAGGGAGCCCCGGGCCGGCACTTGCCGCCGCTTCCGCCCGGGTTCGAGAACCAGAGCAAACCGTCGACGTTCTGGTACGCCGTCTGCTGTGCGATGTCGTTTTGGACGCTGAGCGGCCCGAGTCCACGGCCGGGCGGATTGCACAGAACCTCATTGCCGTGGTGGGCGCGGACACGGGGACGCAACGGACCCCGGCCATTCGAGCCGGTGTTGACGATGAAGTGGGCGCCACCGAGCATCCGCGAGATCTCCTGCCCGTAGTGGATCTCGGTGGTCGTCCAGTCGAAGTGGGTCGAGTTGAGGAAGAACCCGGCCGCGTGCTTGACGCCGGCGCCTCGCAGAAAGCGCGCCATCCGCCGGGCGTGCACGGCATCGGATGCGCCGCCGTCGAGGTACACGAGCACATGTGGATCGGCGTTCAGCGCCGTGATCGCGTAGTTGAGCTCGGCGTCGCGGATGGCCAACTCCGGGCGGCTCAGGCACGGGGCGGTGATCAGCGAATCGAGCTCGAGGAAGAAGACCACGTGCGAGTTGCCGATTCCCTTGGCCACGCTGCCGATGAAGCGGTCGTAGCGACGCTCCATCCCCGGCGTCGCGGTGTAGCCGCAATGACCGTGGACGAGGCTGTAGGTCGAGAGCATGACGGTCGTGTTCGGCTGTCTGATCTGAGCGTTCTCCATGTAGCGAGCCACGCGGCCTTCGACGTGGTTCATGTTCCACATGTAGAAGCGGTGCGCGCCAGGCTCGTCGGCGAGCCGTGCGAGCATCGCCGCCCACCCGGGCTTGCGGTGCGCGTAGTAGCGCTCGGCCTTCGCCGCCCCGGCGTCAGGGTCGATGAAGAACTTGGTGCCGGCGATCGGGTTGCCGTAATCCGGCTCCGGGACACCGAGTGGATCGGCGGCGTCGCGGGCCTGCAACGGGTCATCGCGGAGGATCGTGATCATCGAGTTGTGGTTGGGCCCGAGGGCGTCCGGCCAGGACCCGTACAGGTAGGCCAGCGCGTGCACCGGGGTCGCGTTCAACCCCTCGTCGATGATCTTCACGTTGAAGCTGTAGGTGCGCTGTCCCGGCTGGAAGGTGATGTAGGTGTTGCCGATCGCGTCGAAGTCGATTCCGTTGCGGCCATCCTGCTGCTTGACGCCGTAGCCGACATGCTCCTCGCCGCTCAGGTCTCCGGTGCGCTCGATCGTGATCGTCAGATAGCCCTGAGCTTCATGGGCGGTGTACGCCGCCTGGTCGAGCGAGACCGTCCCGGGGGTCTTCTTGGGCTTGACAGGCTTGCGCGTCGCCGCCGAGCCGGCGCCGGGCAGGAGCAGTGCGAGCGCGAGGCTCAGTAGCACCACAAGTGGCCTTGCTAGGCGCGTAAAAGGGATCATCAGGAGTCCACCCGTCTTCACCGATGCTCCCGACATCGGCACGTACACCGGGTATTTGAGCACCTCTGGCGCGATTCGACAAACGGCAGCCGTCGGCGTTGGGCTCGCGCTTGATCGGCGAGCGCCGTTACTGCATGATCACGGCGTCAACCGTGTCCTCCACCTCGTCGCAGTCGAGCCAGACGCAAATAGGCCTCTCCACACCTGAACCCAGCGCCCGTCACCAGCGCCCCGCACCCGAGCCCGGCTCACGTCCGGAGCGGCGGATTTACGCGCCCGCGCGGTTCGACGATCGCCCCCGCGCGGCTCAGATCGTGATCGCCGGAGTGATCCCGATCGCACTCGGCGCGGTCGCCGGGATCCTGATCGGCGCCTCGGCCGCCGCGTACTGGGCCCTGGCGCTGGTGGCGGGGGTGGGCGCGTTCCTGTCGGGCTTTGAGCACTCGGGTGGCTGGGAGGCCGCCGACCGCGGCTTCTTCGGCGGCGTGTTCTACGGCGCCGCCCTGCTGATCGCCCATCATCTCGTCGGCACCGAGGCAAAGGTGTCGCTGGGGAGCTTTCCGCCCCTGCTGGTGCTCATCACCGCGATCGCCGGCATGTTGCTCGCTGCCGCCGGCGGCTGGCTCGGCCGAGTCCTGCGCGAACGCGCCGGCCTTCAGGCGCCTGCCGATCCCGATCGTGGCTGACGGCCGCCGACGAGCCGCCCCCGGGTCCGAGCGGTCCTGGGCAGCCCGTCCGAACCCTGATCGACACTTCTGACCGGCAACCGGGGGACGGCGCAGACCAATGGCCAAGGTCGTTGCATTCTCATTCCTATCCGCGGTAAATCCGACGCTGGTCGCGGCGACGACCGTGATGCTGCTCCTCCCGCGTCCCTCGAGGCTGATGCTCGGGTACTACCTCGGCGCGATGCTGACCAGCATCTCGCTCGGGCTGCTGATCGTCTTCTCGCTGCAAGGATCCGGCGCCGACAAGACGACCCAGAGCACCCTCAGCCCGGTCGCGGACCTCGTTCTCGGTGCGATCCTGCTGACGCTGTCGTTTGTCATGGCGACGGACCGGACAAGGCCGTTGAGCGAGTGGCGCGCCCGCCGCAAGGAGGCTCAGGGTGACAAGGGCCCTCCCAAGTGGCAGCAGTATCTGGGTCGGGGCTCGGCTCGGGTCACGTTCGTCGTCGGCGCCCTGCTGACGCTGCCGGGCGCGTCCTATCTGGCCGGTCTGCACCGCATCAGCGAACTGAACTACTCGACGGTGGCGACGGTCCTGACCGTCGTCGGATTCAACCTCGTGATGATGCTCTTGCTCGAGGGGCCGATCGTCGCCTTTGCGGTCGCACCGGACTGGACGCCGCGGGCGATCGACCGCGCCAAGGCATGGGTCGGACGGCACGCGAGGCGGGTCGCGATCTACGGCCTCGGGGGAGTGGGAGGGGCGCTTGTGCTCAAGGGAATCATCGGATTGCTGTGAGCGGCCCGACCGATTGACGGTGCCTTCAGGCGGAGTCCGAGGGCCCGCTCGCACCGTGGCGCGCGAGCTCGGCCTCGATCGCCTCGAGCTGGCGTCCGAGCTGGTTCAGCCGGTCGAGCACGGGGTCGCCGTGGGCGATCTTCGCCTGGGCCTCCGCGCGCTGGACGAACCCGCTCGTCACCGCGGCGGTCACCACTGCGAGCAAGGAGAGTCCGCCGAGCATCAAGAACGCGGCGATCACCTTGCCGATCGTCTGACTCGGTATCACGTCCCCGTAGCCGACGGTCGTCACGGTCTCGATCGCCCACCACATTCCGAGCCATACGGAGTGAAACGTCTTCGGGTCGACGATCCGCTCGAGCACGCCGAACACGATCACGGCCATCGCCCAGAAGGACCCGATCAGATATGCCGCGTCACGGGGCCGCAGCCCCCGCCGCTCGACGCGCTTCTCGATCCACCGCTCGGGCAGCGAACTGGGCGTCTGATTGGCCATCTGTGGCTCAGTTCGGCGCGACCGGGCTGCTCCCTGCGCGACTTGCCAGCCCGTGATCGTGGCTTCCCGCGTCGCGGCCAAGCGTCGGTACACCAATCCGCTCACCCGAGCCGCCGCCACAGGCCTATCGTCTGCAGAGTGACCACCACGGCGATCATTCTGGGACGGCTGACGCCGCCGAGGACGCCCTGACGCGATGGCTCCGAGGGTGAAGAAACGCGAGCCGCCGCCGGCCCCCGCCGAGGATCAGCCGAGCGCCGATCCGCCCGCCGTGCCGGGCGATCAGGGGCCGCTACCCGACCAACCGGGGAAGCGGTCGGCGAAGGCCCGAGCCGAGCATTACGCGGAGCCGCTCGTGCATCGCATCCAGTCGCTCGTCAGCGCGATCCAGAACAACGACGAGTCGCAAATCGAGGAGGCGATCCTGCGGCTGAGCCGGTCCCGGCGTGTGTTCGCCCCGCTCGCGTTCGCCGTCGGCGCCTTCGCATTGCTGTTCGACGGCCTGCGGCTGATCCTCTCCAACTGGCGACTGACGCTGGTCCAGATCATCCCCGCGATGTGGATCTGGCTCGCGATGTACGACTTCAAAGGCCACCTGCTCTACGGCAAGTCGTTCCGCGACTTGACCGGCGCGGTGCTGGTCCCGATCTGTCTGGCGATCATCGTGCTGACGATCATCAGCTTCTTCTTCAACGCCGTCTTCGCGATGGCGATCTCGAGGCCCGGCGCGCCGCAGATCCGGCCGGCCGTCATGGACGCGCGGAGACGTCTGGTGCCGATCGCGGTGGCGGGCCTGGTGATCGGCGCGGCGCTCGCGTTCGCCACGATGTTCGCCCCGCGGCTGGGCCCGCACTGGTTCACGATCTCGCTCGGCATCGTCGTCGGGGTGATGATGGTCTCCTATGTGTCACTGCCCGCGCGGCTGATCGGCGTCAAGCCACATCAGCCGATCCGCGAGAAGCTGACCACTTCGGCGATCGGCGGGATCATCGGCGCGACTGTTTGCACCCCGCCGTATCTGCTCGGCCGGCTCGGCATCCTGATGCTCGGATCGAAGGTCCTGTTCGTTCCCGGACTGCTCGTCCTCACGATCGGCATCACGCTCCAGGCCGGAGCAACGGGCGCGGTCAGGGCGATCAAGCTCAGCACCAAGCTCACCGGGCACCACGACGCCGGCGGGTAATGTCGGTTGTCATGGTCGATCGGATTACCGGGCCGCGTGACACGGTCGCGCTGCTCGAGGCTGATCCGGACCTGGGGGCCGGGCTTGACGGAGAAGAGCTGGACGCCGCCCGGACGCTCGCCGTCGCGTCGGTGATCGAGGCGACTTCTGGGAACCGAGCGGGGCCGCGCCCGCCGCCCAGGAGGGCTGGCTGGGCCTCCTGTTACTCGACGGCCGGATGATCCGCCAGGTGACGGTCGGCAAGCGGTCCGGTTGCGGGATCTTCGGCCCCGGCGATCTGATCCGTCCGTGGGATGCAGACGGGGATTACGACCCGCTGACGGTCGCGGTCGCATGGCTCGTCTCGAGCCGACGCGCTTGGCGGTTCTGGATACCGCCTTCGCGTTGCGCATCGCCCGCTGGCCGGGCATCACCGGTCGGCTCTTCGGCCGGGTAGCGCAGCGGGCGCGATACCTCGCTCTCAGCCAGGCGGTCACCCATCTGCCGCGTGCGAACGCGCGCCTGCTGCTGCTGTTCTGGCTGCTTGCTGAGCGCTGGGGCCGGGTGGACCACGCGGCGTGAACGTCACGCTGCCGCTTACGCATGACGTCCTCGCGATGCTGGTCGGCGCCCACCGCCCGACGGTCTCGATCGCGCTCAAACGTTTGAGCGAAGCCGGCCTGCTGATCCGCGAGCGGCCCGACCGCTGGCTGCTGACCAACCAGGCGGTCGAGTGGCTGCGCGATCCCGGCACCATCGACCTGCTGGGGGGGCGCCGACGCGGACGTCGGCGACGATCGGGACAGCAGGTCGGCCTGACTTCCAGCGGCGTCCTACGCGGCCGCGACGGCCCGGTTCTCGGGCACGAACTTGCTCGCGATGAACGTTGCGCCCTGGGGATCGGTGATCACCGCCATCCGGACCCAGGGGGCATCGAACGGCGCCACGAGCACTTGACCGCCGAGCTCGGCGGCCTTGGCTGCGACCGCGTCGGCATCGTCGACCGAAAACGTCACACTCCAGTGCGCGGGAATCCCGGGCTGGTCCGCGGGGATCGGACTGAGCGTCGCGACCACGTCCTCAAAGCCCGCCGGGCCCCCGCTCTGTGCCACCCGCGCGCGGAGCCCGGGATCGCTCTCAGCGAGGAAGTCTCCGTAGCCGGGAAGTCGCCAGGCGCGCATCGACTCTCCGACGGCGAGTACCTGCCAACCGAACACCGATCCGTAGAAGCTCTCCGCGCCGTCGGGATCACGGCTGTTCAGGCCGTTGAAGTTCAGCGATCCGGGCTCGTTGACGATCCGTGCGCCCTTGTGGCTCCCGGCCTCCCACAGACAGAACGCCGCCCCTTCCGGGTCCGCGCACACGGCCATCCGTCCCGCGTCCATCACGTCGAACGGGGCGGCTAGGACCCGGCCACCCGCGGCCTGGACGGCGGCGGCGCTCGCATCGGTGCTCTGCACCCAGATGTAGGTCTTCCAGGCCGTCACCGCGGGACCGCCCTCGGGGAGCGATCCGACGGCGGCCACGTCACCGCCGCGCAGGCGGCCGATGAAGTATTTGCCGCCCGACCCCGCCGGCATCACGTTTTCGAAGTCCCAGCCGAACAGGTGGCCGTAGAAGTCCACCGCGGCCTCGGGGTCGGGCTGGCTGGTGTCGACCCAGCACGGCACGCCTGGCATGTATCCGTCGCGCTCGAACATGGCTGCTCCTTGGTTGAAACCTATGACCTGTCGGTGCCACGGTAGGAGCCAATGAGGCCAATATCAGTCCTCAATCTCGCGGGGAGCTGACGTTTGGCGGGCACACCGGGCATCCTTGAGCCCATTGGCCGTTACGGATTTCGACACCAAGGCGGCGGTCGTCGTCCGTGACGATCTCCCGGCCTGGCAGCGGCTCAACGTCTGCGCGTTCCTGGTCAGCGGCGTGACCGCCGCCGCGGGCCCGGATGCGATCGGCGAGGATTACCTCGACGGCGACGGCAACCGCTATCTGCCGCTGCTCGTGCAGCCCGTGTTGATCTTCGAGGCGAGCGCAGAGAAGCTCAAGACGGCCAGGGAGCGCGCGGAACGGCGCGGGGTCCCGATCGCGATCTACACGCTCGACATGTTCAGCACCGGGCACGATGCCGCCAACCGTGCCGCCGTTCGCGCGGTCGCGACTGCAGACCTCGACCTCGTCGGAATCGCGCTGCGCGCCCCGCATCGCGATGCCGACGCGGTTCTGCGGGGGCTCAGCCGCCACCGCTAGCCGCGTTGCGCCTTACCCGACCCAACGCACGAGACGGGGCACCAGCTCACGGTCGTTGAAAATGTCGATCGTCACCGCGCGCCCGTCGACGACCGTGAACGCGAGGATCGCGAACGGCCTGTCCCCGTCGAACGCCACCGCGCCCGCCGCACCGTTGACGAGCGCGGGACGGACGAACGGCGCCCACCTGCGCGCCATCATCGCCCCGCGAGCGACCTTCTCGGCCCCGCGCAGCTCGTAGACGCCGGTGCGACCGTGGGCGCGCGCGACCACATCGGGATCGAGAACCGCCACGAGCGCGTCCAGATCACCCTCGCGCGCGGCCGCGAAGTACGCCTCGACGACGGCTCGCTGTCGGGCCAGATCGGGGTCGGGCGGCGGCGCGGCGTCGCGGATTCTGCGCCGCGCGCGGCTCGCGAGCTGCCGGGTGGCGGCCGGTGTGCGCTCGACCAGCGCCGCGATTTCGTCAAACGGAACGCCGAACATGTCGTGCAACACGAACGCGAGGCGTTCGGCCGGGCTGAGCGCGTCGAGCACCACCTGCAGCGCGATCCCGACGGCGTCCGCGAGCAGGACCTCGTGCTCGGGGTCGCCGCCGGCCGCGGTCGCGATGATCGGCTCGGGCACGAACCCGTCGAGTGGTTGTTCGGGGTGGGCGCGCCGGTCGCGCAGGATGTTGAGGCAGATCCGCGCGACGACCGTGGTCAGCCAGGCTTCGAGGTTTTCGATTTCGTCCACGTCGGTGCGCTGCAGCCGCAGCCACCCCTCCTGTACCGCGTCATCCGCGTCGCTGACCGAGCCGACGATCCGGTAGGCCACCGACCGCAGCCTCAGCCGCTCGCCGTCGAACCTGTTCGCCAATTCGAGCTGATCCATGTCACATCGCCACCTGATTCGGGGTCGTGCCAACTAGACCCAAAGCAACCACACGATGTGACAGGAGGGTGCCCGATGGCACGTATCCCCGCAGTATCGAAGGACCAGGCCAGCGCCAAGGTCAAGCTCGTCTATTGGTTCATGCGTAAAGGAATGCGGAAGCTGACCGGCCGCGACCCCGCGCGCGGGAGCGGTATCGAGCCCGTCGAGATCTGGGCCTACCAGCCGAAGATGATGGCCGGCATGGGCAAGTTCCAGCAGGCGGTCAGAAAAGGGAAAGCCGTCGACGAGCGGCTCAAGTACCTCGTCGAGCTCAAGGGCGCGCAGATGATCGGGTGCGAGTTCTGCGTCGATCTCGGCTCCCAGATCTGCCGCAACTCGGGCGTCTCCGACGACGAGCTGCTGGCGCTTCCGCGATACCGCCAGAGCGAGCTGTTCACCGAGCGCGAGAAGGTGGCGCTCGACTACACCGTCGGCGTGATGCGGACCCCGGTTGACGTCTCCGACGAGCTGATCGCGCGCGTCAAGCAGCACTTCTCAAACGAGCAGCTCGTCGAGATCACGGCGCTGTTGACCGTCGTCAACCTCGACCGGTTCAACGCCGCGTTCGGAATCGGGTCGGCCGGCTTCTCCGACGGGATGGTCTGCGTAGCACCCGACCGGCCGGACGCGGCGAGCGAGCCGATACCACGGGTGGCCTAGCCTGGCCGGCGACCGCCACGTCGCCCCGGAACCTGTTCCGTTGGCTTCGAGTCTGTGGCAAACTGCCCGCTCGTCATTACGCCTGCCACCGGAACGTCGACGGCCGCGATCCCGGTAGCGCCCGAAGCTAAAGGAGCAACGGAACATGCTCAGCCTGTCGTGGCCCGCTCTCGTATCGACGCTACGCCTGGCCGCGATCGCGATCGTCGGCACGCTCTTGCTCGCAGCCTCTCCGGCGCTGGCCGCCAAGCGCCATCGTGGCGTATCGATCACGGTGGTCTCGAGCCGCGCGGACCTGGTGAGCGGCGGTTCGGCCCTGGTCGCGATTTCCCGACGCTCAGATGCGCACCGGCTCAAGGTCACCGTGCGTGGCCGCAACGTGACCAAGCAGTTTGCGATCCGCTCGGATGGACGCTTCGAGGGCTTGGTCAAAGGGCTGAGGCTGGGTAACAACGCCCTGCGCGCCACCCTCCCCAACGGCGCCGGGGCGAAGATCATGCTCGTCAATCATCCCAACGGCGGGCCGCTGTTCTCCGGCCCACAGGTCGAGACGTGGGTGTGCCAGCCGGGCGCGCTCGACAAGAAGTGTGATCAGGCGCCGACGTACCAGTACATGTACATGTCGACCAATCCGGCGAAGCAGGGCTGGCAGCCGTACGACCCGAGCAATCCCCCGTCGGACGTCGCCAACACGACCACCGATCAAGGCGTGACCGTTCCGTTCATCATCCGGGTCGAGACGGGCTACATGGATCGTGACCAGTACCAGATCGCGACCCTGTTCCAGCCTGGCAAGCCGTGGACGACGTTCAACCCGCAGCGGCAGTTCAACCACAAGCTTCTGATCCTGCACGGGTTCGGGTGCTCGGTCGAGTACCACGTCGGCGACGCCCCGTCGACGACCGGCGACCCCGCCGGTGACTACGCGCTCGGCAAGGGCTTCATGACCATGTCCACGGCGCTGGACAACTCGAGCCAGGACTGCAACGTCGCGATCCAAGCCGAGTCTCTCGTGATGGCCAAGGAGTACATCGTCAAGACATACGGGACTCTGCGCTACACGATCGGGACGGGCTGCTCAGGAGGCTCGCTGGCCCAGTACTGGATCTCGAACGCCTACCCGGGCGTCTACCAGGGCATCCTGCCCACCTGTTCGTTCCCGGACGCCTGGACCTCGGCCGTGCAGGTAGCCGACTACGCGCTGCTCGAGCACTACTTCTTCGAGTCGACCCTGAACGGCGGACCGGCATGGTCCGAGGCCGAGGAAGCGGCGATCGAGGGGATTCCGACGACGGGCAACGCATTCGTCAGTGTCGGCTGCACGGACGTCAACCCGCCGTACACGCCGGCCACCTGCCCGACGGGTTTCTTCTTCGGCGCCGTGCCGTACTGGCCGTGCGCAGGCCCCACCGCACAGCAGCTCTACAACGCGCAGACCAATCCCGGTGGGGTCCGCTGCTCGATCGCCGATCTGGCGAAGAACCTGCTCGGTCCTGAGAAGCCGAGCGTCTGGACGGCCGCTGAGAAAAAGGTCGGCCACGGCTTCGCGGGGCTGCCGTATGACAACGTCGGTGTCCAATACGGGCTCGCGGCGTTACGCGATGGGGCGATCACGCCGGCCCAGTTCGCCGATCTCAACGCCCATGTCGGCGGTGCCGACGTCGACCTCAACCCGGTGGCGCAGCGACGGGTCGCGGATCAGCCGGCGCTCGGCAACGCGTACCGGACCGGTCTGATCAACGAGGCCAACAACCTCAACCAGACCGCGATCATCGACTGCCGCGGCCCCAACCCCGGGGTCGCCCACGATGCCTACCGCGCGTTCGCCGTGCGCGCGCGGCTCGATCGCGACTTCGGCACGCACGCCAACCAGGTGATCTGGGAGGGCCCCGAGCCGCTCGAGGCCGACAGCCATTGTGAGACCAACAGCTTCATCGCGATGAACCAGTGGCTCGGCGCGATCGCCAAGGACAAGCGCAAGCTGTCGCTGGCGAAGAAGATCATCCGTGACAAGCCCGCTGGTCTCGGTGACGAGTGCTGGAACGGCAGCGGCCAGAAGGTCTCCAACGGCCTCTGCCCGTCCGGGGTAGTGCCGGTCTACGGAACGCCGCGCACGGTCGCCGGTGACTCGATCACGACTGACGCCAACAAGTGTCAGCTGCAGCCGCTCAACCGGGCGTCATACGCGCCGGTCCAGTTCACCGACGTCGAATGGAGCGAGCTCGAGAGCGCGTTCCCGCACGGCGTCTGCAACTACAACAAGCTCGGCGTCGAGCAGAAGCCCACGGTCCCGTGGCTCACGTATCAGACCGCGTCGGGCAAGGTCATCTACGGCGGGCGGCCGCTCGGCCTCGCGCCGGTGTCCAAGCCGATCGCACCGAGTCGGTCACACCGGCGGGCCTGAGGGACCCGGCGGTCAGGAAACGAGCTCGCCGCCGTCGACGGCAAACGCCTGGCCCGTCATCAGCGACGCCTCGTCGGACAGGAGGAAGACGGCCTGGCGCGCGACGTCATCCGGCCCCGCCATCCGTCCCAGCGGAATCGTCTGGCCGATCTGTCCGATGAATGCCTCGCGGCCTCCGAAGTTCTCCCAGATCGGCGCATTGAAAGGCGTATCCACGTAGCCGGGACACAGCGCGTTGACTCTGATCCCCGCCGGGGCGGCGTCTCGGGCAAGGTTGCGCGCGAGGGCGATCGCGGCGGCCTTGGTGGTCGCGTAGGCGAGCATCGCGCTCTCGGTCTGGAGCCCCGAGTTCGAGGCAGTGATCAGCAGGCTGCCTCCGCCGGCACGAGCTAGATGGGGAAACACGGTCTGGGCACATACGAAGTGCGAGCGCACGTTGATCGCCCAGCAGCGGTCGAGCTCCGCGACGGTGGTGTCGCCGACCGCACCGTTGACCTGGACGCCGACGTTGGACCACGCGGCATCGACGCCGCCGAGGGCCTGCACCGCCTGCGCGAGGCCGTCCGCAAGCGCCGCCGGGTCACCGGCGTCGACAGTGATCGCGATCGAATCGGTCTCGACCGCGACCTCGGCGAGCGGGTCGGCTGCGATATCGAGGAGCGCCAAGTTCCACCCGGTCGCGTGCAGCGCTCGGGCGCCGGCGGCGCCGATACCCGTGGCAGCGCCGACGATCACGATGCGTTTGTGGCTGGAGGCGGCCGGTAGCACGCTCATTGGACTCGCTTTGCTCGGGGATCCGGAGGCGAGCCTACCTCAGGCCTGCGCCGTCGATACCAGGCCGGTTACTGCCCTGGGCTTGACATTGGCGGCGATACCTGGCAGATAGCGCCCGTGCCCGATTCTCTCTTGGTTCTCCAGAATGACCCCGACAAGCCGCTCGGCCGGATAGCGGACGGGCTCGCGCGCATCGGGATCCCCCTCGATGTGCGATCGCCCGAACGCGATCTCCCGCCCGTTCGCGAGTACGCCGGGCTCGTGGTGCTGCCTGGCCTCGCTGACCCGGTCGATGAGGACCCCCCGGTCCAGCGGGCGCGAGACGCGATCAATGCTTCGCTCGACGCCGAGCTCCCGATTCTCGGCCTCTGCCTCGGCGGTCAGCTGCTCGTTCAGGCGCTCGGCGGCAGCGTCCACCCGTGTCCGCCCGAGCTGGGATTCGGGGACGTAGTTGCCTCACCGGCGGCCTCGACCGATCCGTTGTTGGGCGGCGCGCCCGAGCGATTCTCGATTTTTCACGCTCATGCGTTTGCGTTCGAGCCGCCGGCCGATGCCGAGATCCTGCTCTCGAACGATCTCTGCGTGCAGGCGTGCCGCGTCGGTCGGACATGGGCGTTTCAGTGCCACCCCGAGGTGTCGCACGAATGGGTTGCGGCGCTGGCATCGGGAATCCGCGGCCAGGACGGCGGCTTGCTGGCAGCCACCGCGAGCTTTTTTGCGCGGAGCGGCGTCGACCCTGACCGGCTCGAGCATGACGCCGCGCTGGCCGAGTCGGCGTTGAGCACCGTCGCGTCCGGGATCGCCACCGGGTACGCCGCCCAGCTCGGCTGAGCGCGGCGCTCCCGCGGTCGCCTGCCCGTCTGAGACTGGGAGGCCTGGTAACCGTAGCCGCCCAGCCTGCGCTGGGAGCGCAACAGATCCCGGACCGGCCGCTGCGTGACGTAGATCGGGCGGCGCCTTGAGCAGGCACCGCCCGATTGCCCCCCGGTTCGTGCTGGCTGTCCTACATGCAGTACGGGAGCGTGCCCGTCCAGCAGTGTCCGGTCGTCGTCGCGGTGTAGTTGATCTGGGCCACGTGGCTGCCGAAGTAGGCGAGCGGCGGCAGGTGAGCCGGCGGGTTGCCAATCACCGGGATCAGGTTGTTGGTCTCAAGCGTCTGGTAGTTGTTCGTGCTCGGTCCCGGTGAATAGCTCGTGTACGACAGGGGCTTCAGCTCGCCCGAGTGACAGAAGACCGAGTACTGGATGAAGCCCGCATCGTTCGGGCAGTCCGAGACCTCGACCGCCATCGCCTCCTCGGTGTCGGTCCAGACGGACTCCGACCCGTTGCCGTAACCCAACAGGCCGCCGCTGCTGTTGTTCCAGCGATGTCCGATGCCGAGACCGTAGATGTCCGGGACGTTGACGGCGATCGCGCTGCCGTTTCCGTCGGACGCCGCAGCGACGGTGAGGATTCCGTCCCAATCGACGCCTTCGACCAGGTTGATCGAATCGTTGAACAGGACCGATGCGCAATTCGACGTGTACTTCTGAGTCTTGATGTCGATCTGCCACACGCAGACGCCGTTGAGCTCGCCGAACGCCGTCGGAGCGGACTGGTCGGTGAACTGCACGCCGTCCTCGACCTTGTTGCTGCCGACGAAGAATTCGTTGTTCTGCAGGCTTGCCGCGTCAGCCCCGAACTTGGTGTCGGTCTCGCCGCCAAACTGCTGATCGATGTTCTGCGCGCTGATCACGCTGAGCGCGAACGGTGCCGCCGTCTTCTTCTTGCCACTGATGAGCTTCGTTGTGCCCGAGACCCCCGACAGAACCTCTGGATGGGGGAAATGCGACTTGATGAACTCCTGGCTGGCGCAGGCGATCCTCCCCCAATCGCCGTTGGTGTACCGGTAGCAGCCGAGCTTCTCGGGCGGCGGCGGGATGTGCGGGGTCGTGATCGGCTGCGACCCGACGCCCGCGGCCGCCCGCGATGCCCGCGGTCCGCCGACCAGTGACGCAGCCGAGGCGTTGGCGGCAGCGAGGCCTACCAACGCAGCGGCGATCGAGACGGTTGCGAACTTCCAGCGCATGACTTCCTCCTGTCCAGAGCTCAAGACGGTGTGCCCGTTCGCGCGTGGTCCCGGGAGCCGAAGGCCGGAACGCCGTCGCACCCCTGCCGCGCGATTGGCCGATTTGACTGCCGGCGGAGTCTCGCGCCGCTTGCTCGTGCGCCGCATCGGGCGCGGGGACCTGATCTTTCGACGCTTCAGCCCCACGCCGGTCCGCCCATCGCGGCATCCATTCGATCTGGGGGTCTGATTTTTCAAAATCGCGGCCTGGCGAGCGCGGTGGGGCGAGGCTGATCAGTTGCCGGTGCCTATCGGGGCCTCGGCAATCGCGGACCGCGCGCGGCTCGAGTAGGCCATAGCCGTGTTCGCGGGCAAGCTCGAGCGCGCGGGCCGCCTGCGCGCGCGCTCGGTCGGTCTCGCCGCGGCGCACTAGCGCCTCGGCCCAGCCGAGGCGCGCGCGCGCCGCCCACACCAGCATTTCGTCTCGCTCTTGGATTTCACACGCCCGCGCGAAGTGCTCGTCGGCCCGCTCGTCCCGGCCGAGCGCCGCCGCGAGCAATCCCAGGTAGGTGCGATTGTGGCCGAAGGCGTTGGTCCCATTCCACACGAGCTGGTCGGCCCACGGCTCGATCAGTTCGTACAGGACCGCCGCCGCGCCGGTGGCACCCGTCTGCGCGGCGGCGTCGGCGTACATCGCGAGCGCGCTCGACCGGGTTGACTCCCAGGGCACGTGCTCGAAGCGGTCTTCTGCCGCCTCAGTGACGATCGCGGCCGCCTCGCCGCCGCGGCCGAGCCAGCACAACGTCCACGCCAGCGCCGCCCTCCATGCCGGGATCCTCGGGTTGGCCTCAACGCTGCGCTCGATCAGCGCGATCATCTCGCCGGCGCGACCCTGCATGATCCGGATGGGGACGATCTGTGCGCCGTAGGTCATGCCCGCGTCGGGCTCCCCCGCATCGCTGCCGATTCGAAGCGCCTCGTCCGCGCAGCGCTCGGCCTCGACTAGGTCTCCGCGCAGCAGCGCTGAGCATCCTTTGACCCCGAATTCCGCGCGCCAGCGAAGGTTTGGGTCACCGACCCGTTCGGCGATTGCGATCATCCGCTGCGCCGCGCTCTCCGCCTGTCCTAGTTCGCCGGCTTCGGCCATTACGTTCCGTTCCGAGACCGCCGCCCAGAATTCGAGCGCGGGATCGCCGACCGCCTCCGCGCTCGCGCGCATCTCATCAAGGTGCGCGCGTCGAATCTCCAGCCCGTCAGGTGCCCGGTAAACGTAGATGTAGTCATTGAGCACTCGGGCGATCGTGCGAGGGCTGCCGGTCGATCGCGCGAGTACGAGCCCCTGCTCGACGAGTTCTCGGCAGTCGCGGTGGCCGCGCTCGTAGACCAGCTCCAGCCCCTGCAGCGAGAGCAGCGTGGCGCGCCGCTCGCGATCGTCGTCGAGCTCGAGGGCCCGCTCGATAGCCGCCACCCGAGCCTGGTCAACCTGGCCCACGTTGCTCGGCAGGCCGCGGTTGTTGGCCAGCGCCGCTCGTGCAGCCCGCTCCCCGTCTCCCAGTTCCGAAGCGATCCGGGACGCCTCCAGCAGCGTCTCTCGGTACCCGACGTCGCCGGTGACCCGTTGCGCTTCGCCGAGGCCGATGAGCGCTTCGCATCGGTCGACGGTGTCCCCCTGGCCGAGCAGTTCCAGAGCATCACCGAACAGCTTCCGGGCGTCGCTCGGAGCGAGACCGTCAAGCGCTCGCCGTCCGGCCCGGATCGAGTACGCGGCCGCCTTGGAGCTCTCGACGGAGACGGTCGCCAGCCGCCAGTGCATCGCCAGGTCGCTCAGCTGGTCGTCGGCTTCGGTCCCGTACACGTCCTCGAGTGCCTGCGCAACCCGATGATGCAGCCGAGCGCGACGGGTTGGACCGAGGCCCTGGTAGAGCGTGTGATTGATCAGCGCGTGTTCGAACGTGAACCGCCCCACCTGGTCGGTCGACTCGCGCAACAGCGTCGCGCCGACCGCCACCTCGAGCTGGTCAAGCAGCCGGCTCTCCGGGACCTCGACCAGCTCGGAGAGCAACCGCACGTCGAACGAACGGCCTATTACTGCGGCGGCCGTGAGTACCTCGCGAGTGGCCTCACCAAGCCGGTCGATCCGCCGCCCGATCACGTCTCGGACACTCTCCGGCAGGCTCGTCACGGCCGCCAGATCGACGCACCAGCGGCCGGCCGCCTCGTCGAATGTGATCGCCCCGGACTCGATCAAACTGCGCACGATCTCGCCGACGAAGAACGGGTTCCCACCGGTCTCAGTGGCGAGCTCGCCGGCGAGCGCGAGCGCATCCACATCCAGTTCGTGGCCGGCCCCCGCGCTCAACAGCTCGGCCACTTCGTCCGCGCCCAATCCGGCCAGAGCGATCCGCTCTACGCCTTCGCTCCGCCGCAGATCCGCGAGCGCTCCGGTCAGCGCATGGTCCTTGGTCAGCTCCGAATCGCGATACGTGACCAGCAGCACCAGCGATCCCTGTTCCACCGTGCGGGCGACGTGCTTGAGCAGCGCCACCGACTGCTCGTCCGCCCAGTGGAAGTCGTCGAGCACAACGCACAGCGGCGCTGAGCAGGCCACTGCGCGGAGCAGTTCGGCGACCGCCTTGAACAGCAGGAACCGTTCGGTCTCAGGATCCGACGACTGCGGCGTCGGCGCGTCCGGTAGCCGGCGGGCCAGGTTGCTCGCGAGCCGGCCCACATCCCCGCCCAGCCGGGCCGCGTAACCGGCCAGAACGTCGCTGTCCATATGCTCGACGAGCTGCGAGCAGACGTCGATCCACGGCTCATACGGCGCCGCCAGGTCCTCCGAACACGCGCCCCAACAGACCGCGAACCCGTCCGCGTTCGCGCCGAGCGCCGCGTAGGACGCCAGGCGCGTCTTGCCGATCCCGGGCTCGCCCGACATCAGCACCACCTGACGGGCACCCGACCGCGCCGCGTTTCGCGCGTGCTCGAGCAGCGCCGCGCTGTATGACGCGACCCACATACGCGGCCCTCGGCACTGTCCGCAGCGCCTCGGGCAACGGCCACCGGCCGATCTCGGCCCCAGCCTGCTCCGGATCAAGCGGCTCCCACACCACCGAAAACGCCTCCATTGGCTCCGGAATGCCCTTCAACTCCAGCTCGCCAACCGACTCGAGCCGTGCCCCCGCGACCCGGCCCGCCGCCATCCGCGTCATCGGCGAGACGAGGATCCCATCCGTCGGCGCCTGGTCACACAGCCGTGCCGCCTCGATCGAGGGCATCCCGAAGTAGTCCCCATCCTTGATCGTCGACTCGCCCGTGCCCAGGCCGATCCGCACATGCAACGGCTGCTCCGCACCCCGGTAGCGTCGCTCGAACAACTGCTGGGTCAACACCGCACAGCTGACCGCTGCCGATGCCGACGAGAACGCCACGAACAGCCCGTCGCCGGTGTTTTTGAACTCCCGGCCGCCCGACGCCCCGATCGCCTCGCGCAGCAGCGCGAAGTACTCCTCCAGCAGCTCATCGGCCCGCACCGGCCCGACCGACGTCACCAGCCGTGTCGACCCAACCAGATCGACCAGCCAAATCGTCGCCAGCTCAACCGACTCAGCCAAAACCGCCCCCACGTGGGATCCCGGGCGACGGGAGTCTACGCCCACCTCGGAGGCGTCCCGGCCTTCGCAAGGCGGGCCAATCGCCGCCAGGAGGGGAGCCGCTGAGACGGCGAGCGCGGGCGCGTACAACCGCCCTCACCGCAGCGATGTCGGAAACCAAACCGGCCCCGGAGCTTGGCGCTACGCGATCGCCTGCGGGAACTTGAAGTAATGGTGGGGGTCGACGCGCTTGCGCGTCGCGACCAGCCGATTCCAGTTCTGCGCGTAGTAGGCCTTCTGCCAGTTCTTCAACTTCGGGTCGATGTAGTTCTGGTATGCCTGTCCCGACACGTAGGGCCGCAGCTTCTGCCACGCTTGGTCGATCCAGGCAGCCGTCGCTCCATTGCCGTAGTACTGGATGCAGAACAGCTGGTCGCGGTGCACGAACGCGGTCGCGGTCGGCGACACGCGGTTCGGCGCGCCGCCGTAGGAGTCACACAGCATCGCCCCCGTCCCTGGCGCCTCGGCGGCCGCGATCATTGCGGCACGCCCTGCATGCGACAGCGGCTTGGCCACGTAGTCCGACTTGGCGTTGAACACGTTGCGAGGCAGCGTCCCGTGCGGAGCGGTTCCCACCGTGTGGCACGCCGCCAGCGATGTGTGGGCGCAGCCTGCCAGCAACATCTGCAGCTGGAAGTACGGCAGGTTGATCTGCGTCCCCAGACGCGCGCCCCTCACTGACAGCAGGGGTTTGAGCACCGTGGGCAGGTCCGCCGCCGCGCCGAAGTACTGACCGTTGGCGATGATCGTCGGTTGGCTACCCGAGTTCAGATGCAGGATCGAAGTCAGCTTGTCGGTGGCGTGCGGCACGAACGACTGCCACGCCGCGATCGCCTCGCTGGCCGACGACCACGGCCAAGTGACTTCGAAGTACGCCGCGCTCTTGGGTAGCGGGTAGACCTTGAACGTGAACTCGGTGACGACACCGAAGTTGCCGCCGCCGCCGCCCCGCAACGCCCACAGCAGATCGGGGTCACTGTTCTTGTTGACCGTCCGCAGCCGGCCGTCCGCGGTCACGATCTTGACGCCGAGCATGTTGTCTGCGCTGAGCCCGAAACGCCTCCCTGCCAGCCCGAAGCCACCGCCCAGCGTGACCCCCGAGACGCCGACCGACGGGCACGAACCCGCGGGCATCGTGGCTCCGGCCTTGGCCAGCCCGGCGTAGATGTCGATCAACTGCACTCCGGCCCCGATCGTCGCCGTGCCTGCGCGCTTGTTGACACTGATCTGGTTTAGCTTCCGCAGGTCGAGCACGACCCCGTTGCGCAAAGTCGAGTAGCCGGCGTAGCTGTGACCACCCGAGCGGGCGCGGACCTGGACGTTGTGGCTCGTCGTGAACTTGATCGCGTTCTGGACGTCCACGGAGCTGATCGGGCGCGCCACCGCCGAGGGCAGGACGTTGTCGAAGCGGGGGTTGTACACATGCGCCGCGCCTTTGAACCCGGGCTTGCCGGGGAGGAACACGTGTCCCTTGATCGCCTGCTGGAGGGTGCGCGGGGCCCGTGCCGCAACCTCGGCTGCCTTGACCGTGGTGTTCTTCGCCGCCGCGGCACTGCTCGTGGTCTTACTCGCCGACCCTCCGCAGCCGGCCACCAAGCCGACGCCTAGGCCGCTTAACCCGAGCAGGAAGGCACGGCGGTCGAGGTCCTTCATATCGCTCCCGTCAGGCGTAAAACGCATGTGCTGCCCCTATCAGCTCGCCATCCAAATCCGTGCCGTCCGCCCAGCGTGCGGCGGCCGACAGCCCAGCAGATCATCCACCAAATGCGCTTACGTGTCCAGCATCGACGGTCGGGGCCCAGCAGCTAATTCGGCGCGGCGGGGCCGACACGCAGCAAGGGGCTCTGTAACTGGGACGGCGACGGCGCGAGCGCTCCTTCGCCCCGAGCTTCTGCGGACGTGCTTGCCGCAGTTGCACTCGTCCCGAGGCCCGAGCGTCGCGTCTGGCTGTCCGCGCCGAGTTTCATCATTGCGCATCCGAAATTCCGCGAGGTCAAGACGGGCGACGTCTGGCAGCACGCGTCGGAAGGGATCGGTAGTGTTTGCGCCGGCCGCGGGGGTCGACCACGTTGCAGCAGCGCCGGATAGTCCGGCGAAGATTGTCTGAACGGGATTTGACCTGGAGGGGAAGGGTGGGCTGGTTCGGCGAAGGCAGGCGACGCGGGGTATGGCGTCGGGGCGCGCTCGCATTGGTCGCGGCGGCGGTCGCGCTGGTCTGCGTCGCGACCGGGGTAACGCTCGCCGGCGTTCGCCCGTCAGGTGCGAGCGCCCGCGCGTCGGCGCCGCTCGGCACGGGGACCTCGCGCTCCGGTAAGACGAGCAAGAACGTGCGCCGAACTGCGCACAGCCAAAGCGCGCGCCTGGCCGGTTCCAGCCACGCGAGCGTCAACTCTGCCTCGGTTCTCGGTGGGCTCCCGCTCGCCCCGGCGGCGGCGAGCACCGCCGGTTTGATGGGGACGGACGCGATCTCCAACGCCGCCAACCACTCGGTTGGCGCAACCACCGCAGCGGTCGACCCGCTCACCTGCACGACGGGCACGATCTACTCGAGCGGCGCTGGCTCAGTGCTGGGCGGCACTGGAAACCAGGCGCTGTACTCGCTGGCAACCACGTCCCTCGGCGGGAGCTCTGTTCCGGCCACGGACGTCGCGGCCGCAAGCGGCGGCAACACCGGCGCGATCAACGCCCTCGGCATCACTGCCGGCGGAACCGCCGCCTACTGGATCAACAAGAGCAACGGGACTGTCTTCGAGTACAACGCCGCGGCCAACACGGTGACGGCGCTCGGAAGTTCCGGTGTGTCTAGCGGCAACTTGAACCTCCTCAACGCCGGCGCGATCAACACCGTCAATGGCTTCTTCTACTACGGGTACGCGACCACCACGGGGACGATGGTCCTGTTCGCGTTCAATACGAACACCAACACGCTGGTCGGCCAGATCGCCACCGCCACGGTTCCGTTCTTCAGCAACGGCGACATCGCGTTCGACGCGGGCGGAAACCTCTACTGGGTCGGGTCGTCCGGGACCACCGCGGCGTTGGGTGTGATCCCGGGTCCGATCCCGACCACCGCGAGCACCACCAGAACGCTGACCGGCAAGACGATCACCACCTACGCCGATCCGTCCAGCGACCAGTTCGACGGCATCGCATTCGACAACACCGGCAACCTCTACCTCCAGTTCCTCAACCAGCAGACCAGCAACAGCACGACCTTCCTGGAGCAGGTTAACCCGCTTTCGGGCACCGTCAACGCCGGCCCGACGGTGATCAGCCCGGACATCGCGGGCACCGACCTCGGTGCCTGCGCGACGAATCCGTCGCTGAGCCTGGAGAAGAACGTCGTCGGCCGGATCCAGGCGAGCGATCAGTTCACGCTTGCGATCACCGGTCCTGGGATCAGTGGCTCGACCACGGGGGCGACCGCGACCACCTCCGGCGCGAGCACGGGGATCCAGGCCCAGCAGGCCGGTCCGCTGCCCGTGATCTCCGGGAACACGTACACGCTCACCGAGACCGCGACGAATAACAACCTCAGCAACTCGTACACGAGCACCTATTCGTGCACGAGCTCGGCGACGGGCGGGACCGTCGCGTCGGGAACCGGAACCAGCTTCACGCTGACGGTGCCGACCCCCGGAACCGGCCAGACCGGCCCCGCGATCGTCTGCGTGTTCACGAACACGCCGCTGACCTCGTCGCTGTCGATTACGAAGTCGGCGACGCCGACGACGGTGACGACCGTCGGGCAGACGGTGACCTATCACTACACCGTGATGAACACCGGCCAGACACCCCTCACCAGCGTGCACGTGACTGATACGCAGCAGACGCCGGCGGGTGGGCTGACGTCGGGGCCGACGTGCCAGTCGTTATCCACTCCGACGGGAACTTGCTCGGGCTCGTCGACGTCGTTGGCGGTCGGCCAGTCGGCGTCATTTACGGCGACGTATACCGTGACGCAGGCGGATCTTGATCATGGGTCGATCAATGATTCGGCGACCGCGACGGGCACGCCGCCGTCGGGCCCGGCCGCGACGTCGCCGCCGGCGACGGCGACCGTCACGGCGACTCAGTCACCGGCGTTGTCGATCGTGAAGTCGGCGGTTCCGGCGTCGGTGTCGACGCTTGGTCAGACGGTGACCTATACGTTCGCGGTGAAGAACACGGGGAATGTCGACCTGACCGGCCGTGCACGTCGAACGATACGCAACAGCCGCCCGCCGGCGGCCTGACGTCGGGACCGACGTGCCAGTCGTTATCCAGCCCGACCGGAACTTGCTCGGGTTCGTCGACGTCGTCTGGCGCCGGGGCAGTCGGCGTCGTTTACGGCGACGTATGCGGTGACGCAGGCTGATTTGGATCATGGGTCGATCAATGATTCGGCGACGGCGACGGGCACGCCGCCGTCAGGCCCGGCCGTGACGTCGCCGCCGTCGACGGCGTCGGTGCCGGTGACTCAGTCACCGTCGTTGTCGATTGTGAAGTCGGCGGTTCCGGCGTCGGTATCGGCGGTTGGTCAGACGGTGACGTATACGTTCGCGGTGAAGAACACGGGGAATGTGGATCTGTCGGGCGTGCACGTGACCGATACGCAGCAGCCGCCGGCTGGCGGGTTGGCGTCGGGGCCGACGTGCCAGTCGTTGTCGAGTCCGACGGGGACGTGCTCGGGCTCGTCGACATCGTTGGCGCCTGGCCAGACGGCGTCGTTTACGGCGACGTACACGGTGACGCAGGCGGATTTGGATCATGGATCGATAAATGATTCGGCGACGGCGACGGGCACGCCTCCGACGGGGCCGGCGGTGACGTCACCGCCGTCGACGGCGTCGGTGCCCGGTGACGCAGAACCCGGCGTTGTCGATTGTGAAGTCGGCAGCTCCGGCGTCGGTGTCGGCGGTTGGTCAGACGGTGACGTATACGTTCGCGGTGACGAACACGGGGAACGTGGATCTGTCGGTCGTGCATGTGACCGATACGCAGCAGCCGCCGGCGGGTGGGTTGACGTCGGGTCCGACGTGCCAGTCGTTGTCGAGTCCGACGGGTACGTGTTCAGGCTCGTCGACGTCGTTGGCGCCGGGGCAGTCGGCGACGTTTACGGCGACGTACGTCGTGACGCAGGCGGATTTGGATCATGGGTCGATCAATGATTCGGCGACGGCGACGGGCACGCCGCCGACGGGGCCGATCGGTCACGTCGCCACCGTCGACGGCCACCGTGACCGCGACGCAGTCGCCGGCGCTGACGATCACCAAGTCGGCGGCTCCGACGTCGGTATCGGCGGTTGGTCAGACGGTGACGTATACGTTCGCGGTGAAGAACACGGGGAATGTGGATCTGTCGGGCGTACATGTGACCGATACGCAGCAGCCGCCCGCTGGCGGGCTGGCGTCGGGGCCGACGTGCCAGTCGTTGTCGAGTCCGACGGGAACTTGCTCGGGCTCGTCGACGTCGTTGGCGCCGGGGCAGGTAGCGACGTTCACGGCGACCTACATCGTGACCCAGGCCGATCTTGATCACGGATCGATTCACGACTCGGCGACGGCGACGGGCACACCCCCGACGGGGCCGTCGGTGACGTCACCGCCCGCGACGGCGACCGTGACCGCGACTCAGTCACCGGCGTTGTCGATCGTGAAGTCGGCCAGCCCGGCGTCGGTGTCCGCGGTTGGTCAGACGGTGACATATACGTTCGCGGTGACGAACACGGGGAATGTGGATCTGACGGGCGTGCAGGTCGACTGATACGCAGCAGCCGCCCGCGGGTGGGTTGGCGTCGGGGCCGACGTGCCAGTCGTTGTCGAGTCCGACGGGTTCGTGTTCGGGCTCGTCGACGTCGTTGGCGCCGGGGCAGTCGGCGACGTTCACCGCTACCTACCTCGTGACCCAGGCCGACCTGAATCACCTGTCGATCAATGATTCGGCGACGGCGACGGGCACGCCCCCGTCGGGCCCGTCGGTGACGTCACCGCCGTCGGCGGCGTCGGTGCCGGTGACGCAGAACCCGGCGTTGTCGATTGTGAAGTCGGCGAGCTCCGGCGTCGGTGTCGGCGGTCGGGGACACCGTGACGTACACGTTCGCCGTCACCAACACCGGCAATGTCAACCTCACCGGCGTGTCGGTCGACGATACGCAAGTGCCGCCGGCGGGTGGGTTGGCGTCGGGTCCGACGTGCCAGTCGTTGTCCGGCCCGTCCGGGACGTGCTCGGGTTCGTCGACGTCTCTCGCGCCGGGGCAGTCGGCGTCGTTTACGGCGACGTATGCCGTGACTCAGGCGGATCTGGATCATGGGTCGATCAATGATTCGGCGACGGCGACGGGCACACCGCCGACGGGGCCGTCGGTGACGTCGCCGCCGTCGACCGCATCAGTCCCAGTGACGCAGAACCCGGCGTTGTCGATTGTGAAGTCGGCAGCTCCGGCGTCGGTGTCGACTGTCGGGGACACCGTGACGTACACGTTTGCGGTGACGAACACGGGGAACGTGGATCTGTCGGGTGTGCATGTGACCGATACGCAGCAGCCGCCGGCGGGTGGGTTGGCGTCGGGTCCGACGTGTCAGGCGTTGTCGAGTCCGACGGGAACTTGCGCGGGCTCGTCGACGTCGTTGGCGCCGGGGCAGTCGGCGACGTTCACGGCGACCTACGTCGTGACGCAGGCTGATTTGGATCATGGGTCGATCAATGATTCGGCGATCGCGTCGGGTTCGCCGCCGTCGGGGCCGCCGATCGACTCGCCCCCGTCGACCGCGACCGTGGCCACGACGCAGAATCCGGCGTTGTCGATCACCAAGTCGGCGAGTCCGGCGTCGGTGTCGGCTGTAGGGGACACCGTGACGTACACGTTCTTGGTCGCGAACACCGGCAACGTCAGCCTGACCGGCGTGTCGGTCGACGATACTCAAGAGCCGCCCGCCGGCGGCCTGACGTCGGGTCCGACTTGCCAGTCGTTGTCGAGTCCGGCGGGTTCGTGTTCGGGCTTGTCGACGTCGTTGGCGCCTGGGCAGTCGGCGACGTTCACGGCGACGTACACGGTGACGCAGGCTGATTTGGATCATGGGTCGGTCAATGATTCGGCGATCGCGTCGGGTTCGCCGCCGTCGGGCCCGCCGATTGACTCACCGCCGTCGACCGCGACGGTGCCGGTGACGCAGTCGCCGGCGTTGTCGATTGTGAAGTCGGCAGCTCCGGCGTCGGTGTCGGCTGTCGGGGACACCGTGACCTACACGTTCGCCGTCACCAACACCGGCAACGTCGACCTCACCGACGTGTCGGTCGACGATACCCAAGAGCCGCCCGCTGGCGGCCTGGCGTCGGGTCCAACGTGCCAGTCGTTGTCGAGCCCGTCCGCGGCGTGCTCGGGCTCGTCGACATCGTTGGCGCCAGGCCAGTCGGCGACGTTCACGGCGACGTACACGGTGACGCAGGCGGATCTTGATAACGGGTCGATCAATGATTCGGCGATTGCGTCCGGTTCGCCGCCCTCGGGGCCGCCGATTGACTCGCCGCCGTCGACCGCGACGGTGCCGGTGACGCAGAACGCCGGCGTTGTCGATTGTGAAGTCGGCGAGCTCCGGCGTCGGTGTCGGCTGTCGGGGACACCGTGACGTACACGTTTGCGGTGACGAACACGGGGAACGTCGGCCTGACCGGGGTGTCGGTCGACGATACGCAGCAGCCGCCGGCGGGTGGGTTGGCGTCGGGTCCGACGTGTCAGTCGTTGTCGAGTCCGGCGGGTTCGTGTTCGGGTTCGTCGACGTCGTTGGCGCCGGGGCAGTCGGCGACGTTCACGGCGACGTACGTCGTGACGCAGGCTGATTTGGATCATGGGTCGATCAATGATTCGGCGATCGCGTCGGGTTCGCCGCCGTCGGGCCCGCCGATTGACTCGCCGCCGTCGACCGCGACGGTCCCGGTGACGCAGAACCCGGCGTTGTCGATTGTGAAGTCGGCAGCTCCGGCGTCGGTGTCGGCGGTCGGGGACACCGTGACCTACACGTTCGCGGTTACGAACACCGGCAATGTCGACCTCACCGACGTAGCGGTCAACGACACGCAAGAGCCGCCCGCTGGCGGCCTGGCGTCGGGTCCGACGTGCCAGTCGTTGTCGAGTCCGGCGGGTTCGTGTTCGGGTTCGTCGACGTCGTTGGCGCCGGGGCAGGTAGCGACGTTCACGGCGACGTACACGGTCACGCAGGCCGATTTGGATCATGGGTCGATCAATGATTCGGCGACCGCGTCGGGTTCGCCGCCGTCGGGGCCGCCGATTGACTCGCCGCCGTCGACCGCGACGGTCGTGGCGACGCAGAACCCGGCCTTGTCGATCGCCAAGTCCGCGAGTCCGGCGTCGGTGTCGGCTGTCGGGGACATCGTGACCTACACGTTCGCGGTGACCAACACCGGGAACGTCGACCTCACCGACGTGTCGGTCAACGACACGCAGCAGTCACCGGCGGGTGGGTTGACGTCGGGTCCGATGTGCCAGTCGCTGTCGAGTCCGGCGGGTTCGTGTCGGGGTTTCTCGACGTCGTTGGCGCCGGGGCAGGTAGCGACGTTCGCGGCGACGTACATCGTGACGCAGGCTGATTTGGATCATGGGTCGATCAATGATTCGGCGACGGCGACGGGTTCGCCGCCGTCGGGCCCGCCGATCGACTCGCCGCCATCGACCGCATCAGTCCCGGTGACGCAGTCGCCGGCGCTGACGATCACCAAGTCGGCGAGTCCGGCGTCGGTGTCGGCTGTCGGGGACACCGTGACCTACACGTTCGCGGTGACCAACACCGGGAACGTCGACCTGACCGGCGTGTCGGTCGACGATACTCAAGAGCCGCCCGCCGGCGGCCTGACGTCGGGTCCGACTTGCCAGTCGCTATCGGGTCCGGCGGGTTCGTGTTCGGGCTTGTCGACGTCGTTGGCGCCTGGGCAGTCGGCGACGTTCACGGCGACGTACACGGTGACGCAGGCTGATTTGGATCATGGGTCGGTCAATGATTCGGCGACCGCGTCGGGTTCGCCGCCGTCGGGGCCGCCGATTGACTCACCGCCGTCGACCGCGACGGTGCCGGTGACGCAGTCGCCGGCGTTGTCGATTGTGAAGTCGGCAGCTCCGGCGTCGGTGTCCGCTGTCGGGGACACCGTGACCTACACGTTCGCCGTCACCAACACCGGGAACGTCGACCTCACCGGCGTGTCGGTCGACGATACCCAAGAGCCGCCAGCTGGCGGCCTGGCGTCGGGTCCAACGTGCCAGTCGTTGTCGAGCCCGTCCGCGGCGTGCTCGGGCTCGTCGACATCCCTCGCGCCAGGCCAGTCGGCGACGTTCACGGCGACGTACACGGTGACGCAGGCGGATCTTGATGACGGGTCGATCAATGATTCGGCGATTGCGTCCGGTTCGCCGCCCTCGGGGCCGCCGATCGACTCGCCGCCGTCGACCGCGAGCGTGCCAGTGACGCAGTCGCCCGCGCTGTCGATCGCCAAGTCGGCGAGTCCGGCGTCGGTGTCGGCTGTCGGGGACACCGTGACGTACACGTTTGCGGTGACCAACACCGGAAACGTCGACCTGACCGGCGTTTCGGTCGACGATACGCAAGAGCCGCCTGCCGGCAGTCTGGCGTCGGGTCCGACGTGCCAGTCGTTGTCCGGCCCGTCCGGGACGTGCTCGGGCTCGTCGACGTCACTCGCGCCGGGCCAGTCGGCGACCTTCACTGCGACCTACATCGTGACGCAGGCTGATTTGGATCATGGGTCGATCAAGGATTCGGCGACGGCGACGGGTTCGCCGCCGTCGGGGCCGCCGATTGACTCGCCGCCGTCGACCGCGACGGTGCCGGCAACGCAGTCGCCCGCGCTGACGATCACCAAGTCGGCGAGTCCGGCGTCGGTATCGGCTGTCGGGGACACCGTGACCTACACGTTCGCGGTCACGAACACGGGGAACGTCGATCTCACCGGCGTGTCGGTCGACGATACGCAGCAGCCGCCCGCTGGCAGCCTGACAACCGGGCCGACGTGCCAGTCGTTGTCCGGCCCGTCCGGGACGTGCTCGGGCTCCTCGACGTCGCTCGCGCCGGGCCAGTCGGCATCGTTTACGGCGACCTATACGGTCACGCAGGCGGATCTTGATCATGGGTCGATCAACGATTCGGCGACCGCGGCGGGTTCGCCGCCGTCCGGTCCGCCGATCGACTCGCCGCCGTCGACCGCGACCGTGCCGGTGACGCAGAACCCGGCGTTGTCGATCACCAAGTCTGCGGACCCGGCCTCGGTCGGCGCGGTCGGGCAGACCGTGACCTACACGTTCGCCGTGACGAACACGGGGAACGTGGATCTGTCGGGCGTGCACGTGACTGATACCCAGCTGCCGCCGGCCGGCAGCCTGACAACCGGGCCGACGTGCCAGTCGTTGTCCGCCCCGTCCGGGACGTGCTCGGGCTCCTCGACGTCACTCGCGCCAGGCCAGGTAGCGACGTTCACCGCAACCTACACCGTGACCCAGGCCGACCTGAACCACGAGTCGATCCACGATTCGGCGACGGCGACGGGCACGCCGCCCACTGGGCCGTCGGTGACGTCGCCGCCCGCAACGGCAACGGTGCCGGCGATACCGTCGCCCGCGGTGTCGATCACGAAGTCAGCAGCTCCGGCGTCGGTGTCGACGGTTGGTCAAACGGTGACGTATACATTTGCCGTGAAGAACACCGGGAACCTGGACCTGACCGGCGTGTCGGTCGACGATACGCAGCAGGGGCCCGCCGGCAGCCTGGCGTCGGGGCCCACGTGCCAGTCCCTGTCTAGTCCCTCCGGGACGTGTTCGGGCTCGTCGACGTCGTTGGCGCCGGGCCAAGTGGCGACGTTCACCGCGACCTATATCGTGACCCAGGCCGATCTTGATCACGGATCGATCCACGATTCGGCGACGGCGACAGGCACCCCCCCGACGGGACCGTCGGTGACGTCGCCGCCCGCGACGGCGACGGTGCCGGTGAAATCGTCGCCGGCGTTGTCGATCACCAAGTCGGCGAACCCGGGGACGGTGTCGACAGTTGGTCAGACGGTGACCTATACGTTCGCGGTGAAGAACACGGGGAACGTGGCCCTGACCGGCGTGTCGGTCGACGATACGCAGCAGGGGCCTGCGGGTAGTCTGGCGTCGGGTCCGACGTGCGAGTCGTTGTCTAGTCCGTCGGGGACGTGTTCGGGCTCGTCGACGTCGTTGGTCCCAGGGCAGTCGGCTACGTTCACCGCGACGTACGTCGTGACCCAGGCCGACCTCAACCACGGGTCGATCACGGACTCGGCGACCGCGACCGGCATGCCGCCGACCGGACCGCCGCAGACCTCGCCGCCCGCGACCGTCACCGTCCCCACCGCGAATATCGCCCATCTGACGGTGACTAAGGTCGTCGAAGAGCATCGCGCTGTCGTCGGTGACCCGCTCCACTACAAGATCTTGGTCGTCAACCACGGACCTGATGCCGCCAACGACGTGGTCGTTCACGACACGCCGAGCGCCCCGATGACCGTGGTCTCGGTGCATACGACCGTCGGTCACTGCTCTGTGACCCATGGCGACGACGTCACCTGTGCCCTCGGCACGCTCGCTAACGGCGAGCGGGTGACGATCACGGTTGCCTCATACGCACTGACGGTCGGCACCGAAACCAACACCGCTAAGGTGACCACGAGCAGCATCAACCCGAATCCGGGCGGAGCGACCAGCCGCGCGACGACGAAGGTCCTGTCGCCGCTCAGCCTGACCAAGACGGCTAAGCCGACAAGAATCAAGACGGGCCAGAGCGTGACCTTCACGATCACGGTCAAGAATTTGTCGTCCCGGAGGCAGAACAACGTCCGGGTCTGTGACAACCTTCCGGCCACGCTGCTGTACATCAGCTCGAATCCGCGTTCCGCGCTTCGCGGGGAGAGCCGCTGTTGGACGATCAAGCACCTGCCCGGTCACGCGATCCGGTCGTTTAAGCTGATCGCCAACGCGGCGCCCGGCACCAGCCACCGTGTCGTCAACGTCGCGACGGTCCACGTTCACGGCCTACCGACTGTGCGCGCGCGGCGCACGATCTGGATCGGTCGTCCGCCGGTCACGCCGTGCCCCTCTGTCATCATCGATGGGAGCGCCGCCGCAGCTACTCAACCAACCGCACATGCGGCCTGCTAACACCGGGTCGGCGAGTTGATGTCGCGCTTCACTGAACAGGTGCCGCGGCGGTGGCTGGCGGCCGGCACAGGCGCGGTCATACTTGCCGCCTTCGCGATCGCTGGCTGCGGCGCGTCCGCGCATCATGAGAGTGCCACGGCGGCGGTCACGCACTCGACGACGGCCGGCGGTGCTGGCTCGACCTCGACCTCGGCCGCGACTGCGGGCTCCACATCCACCTCAACCTCGCAGGCAGGCTCGATCGCCGGCGCGACCGGCGGTGACCACAATGCGACAGGATCGCACCGCCATGCGCGAGCCCGCCCGGTCGTCCTGACCGCCGCGGAGAAGCGCGCGGCCACCAGCAAGATCGCGCGGTCGGTACCTGCCCGGGTGCCCAACAGCGTGGCGGCCCGCCGGAGCGCCACGCTGGCCTCGTGCCACTCGGCGGATGGCGGATGGCAGGCGGACGGTACCGTGAAGCACGCCGGCGGGTCGCCGGCGTCGTACAAGATCACCGTGTTCTTCACGACGTCGAGCGCGACCGTGATCGGCTACGGCGACACCGTCATCCAGGTTGCGGCCGGACAGACGAAACCGTGGACGGTTCGGGGGACCTTCGACGCACCGAGGGGCACCCGGTGCGTCCTGCGCGGCGTTGCACTAACCGCCTGACGCACTGGGACGTCCGCGGGCTGAGGCCGACAGCCTCCGAAGCGTAAAACGCTGTGCGCTTCGCCCAGCGTAAAACGCTGGGCGAAGCGCAGGCCGCCGAGACGTACCGGTTGCAACCATCGTCGCTGCACATCCGTTCCGTGCGTTACTTTTCACTCGTGGGCACGCGCAGTCAGACACGACCGCCGGGGGGCGCGCGTGGTCGTCCGCCTGGTCGGAAGCCGAGCGCGGCGGTGATACGTCGGCGGCGGTTGACGCTGATGGCAGTGATCGTGGTCGTCGTCGGAGTGGTGGCGTTGGCCTTCAATCGCGGGGGTGGTTCGGCGTCGAAGACGTCGGCTGTCGGCGAGGCGGTCGCGTCAACCGGGAACGGCGCTCACGACGGCTCTAAGCGGACGTCGACCCGCACCGGGGCCGCGCACGCCTCTCGGGTGGTCTCGCCGTTCAAACGTGTACCGCCTGGACCGCCGAGCGATCAGCGCCGGCTGTATCTGGTCAAGACGATCTCGGGGCATATCTCGCCGAAGTCGGTGGCGGCGTCGGATACCGGTCTGGTGTTCGCGCAGAACATGATGTACACGCACACGGTCACCGTCTACAACAGCGCCGGCACGCTGGTGAAGACAATTCCCGACACCGTGCGGATGTCGCAGTTTGGGATCCCGGGGCACCCCGGCATCACCCACGGCGCCCCGGTCGAGGCGGCCTTCACGCCGGATGCCAAATTTGTCTATGTCTCGAACTACTCGATGTACGGGAGCGGCTTCGGCCCGGAAGGCGACGACGATTGCACACCGGCCAGCGCCGAGGCCGCAGGCGATACCGATAGTTACGTGTACCGGATCAGTACGTCGACCCTGAAGATCGATCAGGTGATCAAGGTCGGGCTGGTGCCGAAGTTTTTGACCGTCACCCCCAACGGTCGTTATCTGCTCGTCTCCAACTGGTGCTCATATGACCTCAGCGTCGTCAACATCGCCGAGGCCAAGGAGGTCGCTGTCCTACCGATGGGCGCCTACCCCCGAGGCCTGGCGGTCTCTCCGGACTCAAAGACGGCATACGTCGCGATCATGGGCAGCGATGATGTCGTCAAGGTCAACCTGACGACGCTCAAGGCCGAGGGGAGTTTCGTCGTCGGTGACAATCCACGCCACCTCGTCATCTCGCCGAGCGGCCGGTATCTCTACGCATCGCTCAATGGGCCGGGCGACGTCGTGAAGATAAACCTCGCAGACGACCACGTGATCGCGACCGCGCACACCGGTGACGAGGATCGCTCGCTGGCGATCGCCGCCGATGGCCGCTCGCTCTACGTGGTCAACTACGACTCGGACACGGTGACCAAGTTGCGCGCATCAAACCTGCAGGTCCTCCAGACGTTCCCGACAGGCGTGCATCCGATCGGAATCACCTACGACGCGACGACCGGACGGGTGTGGGTGGCCGTCTACAGCGGGCAGATTCTCGTGCTGGCCGACCGCAAGCCCGGTACCTGACTGCCATCTCTTGAGAGCCCCGATTCGGGAGGCCTTTGGCGTGATCACGGGAAGCGGCGCGGGCGATCAGGCGTCCAGCGTGGCCGCGAGCGCGGCGCTGGCCAGCGCGGAGCCGCCGGCGGCCGCCAGCGTCTTGCGAGCGACGCCGGATGGGAGCTCATGGCGGGCGATCACGGTCGCCGCGATGTCGGTCAGGTCGCCCGCGATGCTCGCCGCCAGCCACGGCCGCAAGGGCCGGCCGTTAACGGCTGCGGTAAGTGCGGCGGCGTGCAAGATCACCTCGCGGGCACCGAGGCCGCGGACGGGGACCTGTACGGGCGCGGTGGACGCGGCGGGACCCAGCCACGCGCCGGTGATCCGCGCCGGCGCCGCCACCAGGCCGGCGCCGTAAGCAGCACGAGCCGACAGGACAGCGATCGCGAGCAGCTTGATCAAGATGTCACTTCCAGTCGCGAGGTTCAGAACCTAAGCGCAGCGCTCCCGTCGCTGAGGGCTCAAAGCGTGCGTTCAAGCCGCCCGCGGCGAGAAAGGTGGTCCGGCCCCGCCGCCGGAGCGGCAGGACCGGATCCTGGGGGCGAGGGCCAGGGCGACCAAGGCTCTGGTTCAGAACCACACCCTGTAGCTCACAGTGGCGGTGCCGAGCACCAGACCCTTGGTAAACGCGGTGACGCCGAAGGCTGAGTTCAACGCGTCCGCGGCGGTCTGAGTCAGAGCCGCGGTGACGGGACCGACGGTCAGCCGGCCGCCTGTGAAGCCGATCCCGGCGCCGCTGAAGTCGAGGCATAGGATCGGGACCCGCGAGCCAGCCACCAGGGCGCTCAGGGTCCGGCGGCGTACGTTGATGTTGAAGTTGGTTAGGTCCACCTGGGTTGACCCGGCAGTGAGCGACATACCGCCCGAGTGGGTGATCCGCCCCGTGGCAAGCGCGACCCCCAGCGGGCCGGTGATCGGGAAGCTCAGGCTCCCGTCGGCGTTGGCGGTGGCCGGCGCGATAACCCCGGGGGTCACGCCCAGCGACGTGAGCGCGGCGGCGGCGCCCGGGTCCAGCGAAAGCGAAGTCGCGCCAAAGGTTCGGGTGTGCGCGCCAGCGGCTGAAGCCGCGACCGCGCTGGCGCACAGCAGTGCCGTTAACGCTAGGCCGATTCGTCGCCCGCGAGTGATCCAAGCCATGATGACCTGCTCCTCTCTCTGTCCGTTTCTCCGGTCTCCATGACTAGATACGGGGTAACCCCTCAACCGGTTGGCGACTTTCCCAGCGCACCAGGCGCGGCAAACGCCTGGCGGTGACTGCGCACAGTTCTCCGGACACCCCGTATCGCCCGCGCTCGGGCCTGGTATGAGCAGCTCCGTCAGGCGCTCCATCGCGCCGGTAGGAGCCACGCCAACCCGAGGCCGTCGTCTCGTTTGTCGACCGACGGGGCTGCGGCCGCTCCACTGCTCAAGGATCCGGACGCCTACGGGCAGCAGGCCGAAATCGTGGCGTGATTAGTTGCCCGATATACCCAGGCGAGGCGCGCTCCGTCGTACGAGAGCCGCGGCGATCTGATCGTCAGATCGATGCTCACGTTCGAGGGCACCGAAAGCGCCCCAGGGATGTCTCCCCGGGGCGTTTCCGCGCTCACCCCGTCCGCTATCTGTGCCGGCGGGGTTTCGTTTCAGTGTGGCTCAGCCGACGATAAAGCCGGTGCTCTTGACTGCAGCGAGCACTTTGTGGGCGGTCCAGCCGTTGTCGAATGATCCGTTTGGCGAGATCGATTTGTCGATGATCGAGCCGATCGCTCCTGAGTGGCGTGCTTCGATCGTGACGATTGACGCGGCCGCGAGCAAGTACGCCGGTGTCTTGATGTTGCCAGCCTGTCCGAGGTAGGCGTGCACGCCGGTGTTCTCGAGTACATAGGCTGTGGCCGCGAACTTGGCTGGGTCTGCCGGGATGCCGTGGAAGTTGAACTTCGGCTGCTTGACGGCGTGCTTCCCGAGAGCCTTCTTGAGGAAAGCGACGTGCGCGCGTTCATCGCGCGTGGTGATCTTCAGGAATGTCTTGGTCTTGGGGTCGGTGATCTTGCCCTTGGCGGTCGCTTCGTTGTAGAAGGCACGCTCGAGATACTCGAGTGTTAGCGCGAAGTTCAGGATGCCGATGTCGCCCTTGCCGAACGAGCTCGGGGGCGCTCCCTTGGCAAGTGCGGCGCTGGGTATGAGGGCGCTCAGGATCGCGCCGCCGCTCAGCGCCGCTCCGCCAGCGACCGCGCCCTTACGTAGAAAGCTCAGGCGGGTATCGCCGGCTACTTCTTGAGCAGCTTCGCGGATCGCAGCGTCGGTATCGACGGCCTCGAGGTTGATTTGAGTCATGAAACGTTGCTCCTTTGTGGGGTTCCCGGGACGGGCGTCACGGCTTCGCGGGACGGGCGTCACGGTTGTGCGACGCGCATTCACTACTAGTGCGTGATGCGCGCGCGATTGGGTTAACTGAAAGTTGTTAGAACGCTGACCGTGACGTCCGCCGGCGAGCGCGATGGCGGTGTGACCTCGGTTCCGGCCTGTTATGCGGGCTGGTGGAGGTCCGGGTCTGAATCATGGGCGGCGGCCGATCGTGCCATGCGATTTGCGCTTCGGCGTTCCGTGATGCTGGCGGCCATCACGCTGAGTTCGAACAGCAGGTACAGCGGTACGGTCTCGAGCAGCATCGTGATCGCGTCACCTGGTAACACGGCTGCGACCAGGCCGCAGGCGAGCACGGCGTAGCGACGGTTGCGCCGTAGTTGTCGCGGGGTAACGATCCCGGCGCGGGTGACAGCCAGGATCGCCACCGGGACCTGGAACAGGAGTCCCATCGCGAGCAATGTCGTCGCCGCGAACTTGTAGTACTGACTGGCCTGCACAAGCACGTTGAACTGCTGGCTGTTGAAGTTCTGAAAGAAGTGCAGGGCGGCCGGGAGCACCACCAGATAGCCGAAGGTGACGCCGGCGATGAACAGCAGCGGGATCGCGAACGTGATCGGCAGCATACGCCGGCGCTGAGCGGGCTCAAACGCCGGCATCACGAAAGCGTAGAGCTGTAACAGGAGCACGGGCAGCGAGAGGATCAGTGCGAATATCAGCGTGACCGTGACGGTTGTGGTGAAGGGCTCTCCGATCCCTAACGTCACCGGACGATCGCCCTGTGGCGGCGCCGAGAGCCGCCTGATGTCGCGCCGCAGGCTGCCCTGCACGGCGTGCAGGGCGGACCGGGCACCGGGCTCCCGCGTCTGCGCGCTGAGCACCCGGGCGACCGTGTCGAGCTGCTTGGCGACGTCGCGCGCGCTGCGCTGGACTGTGTACGTAGCGCCCAGAGGCCCGTGGCCGTCTCTGACCTGCTGCTGAGTGTTGTGCGCGAGCGGCTGGTTGATGATCTTCAGTAGCTCGTGGTTTTGCCAGAAGCAGACGCCAAACGCGACGCCGATCGCCAGCAGTGAGACGATCAGTCTCGTTCGCAGCTCTTCAAGGTGATCAACGACGCTAAGTTGAGCGTCGTGGCGCACCAGCCGAACCCGGCCGGGCGCCAGTGCGCTTGGCATCTGCATTACGCGATCTGCTTTCCGGGCTCAAACGAGTCTGACTAGCCGACCGGCGCCAGCGGGACATGGTCATCGTTCGCAGGCCGCGTCACGACGGGTGCCCCAAGTGTCTCGTCTACACGCACCGGCTCGTCAGCGTGAGCCTCGCTCAAGTGGGCTGTCGGCTCCTCGCCACTGATTGACTCTTTGAAGCCGCGAAGGCCAGCGCCCATCGACCGCCCCATCTCGGGCAGGCGCTTGGCGCCGAATACGAGCAACAGCAATACGAGCACGAAGGCGATATGGATTGGGTTATCAAGTCCGAGCATTCGATCTCCGATCGATTTATTTCGCAAGGCCCTGGTACCTACGGCTCTACGGGCGGCTCGGATCACGGGCTCGGCACGGAACGCGCGTCGGCGCTCAGCGGCCACCGATCCGGACACTCCCCTTCGCTGGGTCGCCGACCGGGAGCAGAAGCCGTTGATCGCAGTCGCCTATCGATCGGCGAGCCAACAGCGGCGCTCGGGTTTCTAACCTTCAGTTGAACCGACTCAAAGGAGAACGATGCCGCTACAGGGCGAATATGAGCCGAGCTCTTCGAAGTTTGTCCGAGACCAGGTTGCGGAGTACGAGAGTTCGGGTGGGACCAAGGGGACGGAGCTGAGCGGCGTCCCGGTGGTCGTGATCACGTCGCTGGGTGCCAGTTCCGGCAAGTTGCGCAAGAACCCCGTGATGCGGGTCGAGCACGATGGCGTCTACGCGGCCATCGCGTCTAAAGGTGGGGCACCCCAGCATCCAGCGTGGTATCGCAATTTCGTAGAGCATCCACTCGTTGAACTTCAGGACGGAGGCGCCAGACGTGACTACACGGCGCGCGAGGTCTCGGGCGACGAGCGCGCCACGTGGTGGGAGCGTGCTGTGGCGGTCTGGCCGGACTATGCCGAGTACCAGACAAAGACCGACCGGGAGATCCCGGTGTTCGTGTTGGAGCCCACGGACTGATCTGACTGCTGGGCTTCACGGACGGCTGCCTGATCGCGGATTGAACTGGCGCGGAAGCCCCGCACCGTTGGGGATCCGGTGGACGACGGCTAACCGGGTCCGAGCTGTTGCTGGACTCAGTTCGCAAGGTCGTGGCCCTGCACGCAGAACTCGATCCGCTCTTCATCATCGGTTCGGGGAGCGCCGGCAAGGCACGTGTGGGAGCAGGGTCGTCGAGTACGAGTTGAGGCTGGTCCGAATGGTCGTGGCGCGGGCGTCGGAGCCGGCGTTGGTCGTGCGCCACCAGGTCATGCGCACGGATACCGGGACGAAGTACACGGCCGCGTTCACGCGACAGTGGTGCCTGCTGAACAGGCCGCCGTTGCCTCGGAGCGTTCGTCGGGTCTGGTGCAGCGCCGTGGTGGTGATGCCGGGCAGAGGGATTACCGCGACGTTGTCGTGGACCGGGGCCGACGCGGGTGCTATCGCCGCGATCCGCCCGCCGCCGCTGCGGTCGGGCTCGAACCGCGACAGCTGCACGCGCGTGACGCCGTCGGGCACGATCGCGACGGCGCGGTTCAGCGGGCCGCTGACGTACACGACGACGATCGTCCCGTGACGAGCGATGGTTGCCGGCGACACGGGTCCGCCGACGGTCACGGAGCCCGTGCCGATGGCTGGGAACCCGCTGCCCACCTTGGGCCCTTGCACGGTGACGACCAGGCCGGTGGTGCGGTGGCTCGACGCGGATCCACGCACCGCATGGGAGACGGGGAGGAGCGTCACCGTGTAGCCCTCGGTCTGAACGGTGCGCACCAGGGATCGGTCTATCTGCAGGTGCGATACGGGGAGGGCGACATGCGTCGCGAGCTTGGACGCGTGGCCGCGGCGGAGCGCGCCGAGCTCGCCGAGCAGCTGTGCGCGGGTGGCCTCGACGCCCGGCGCCTCATTGCCGTTGCGTTGACCGCCGGGTGTGACAGCTCCATGGTGGCCATGGCCGAGCGTGAGTACGACGGCCGCCACCGCGACCACGACCGTGATCGACGCTGCCGCCGCGATCGGGGCGCCCAGGCGTAGGCGCGGCAGACCGAAGCCGGAGTGCCGGCCACGGGGCTCCTGAGCACGGCTCGCTGCTGCCTCGAGCAGCTGCCGGCGAAACTCGGGCATCAACGTCATCCTGTCTGCTCCAGGCTTTTGCGCAGCGCGGCCAGGCCGCGGCTCACGCGCTTGCGCACGACCAGCTCGCTGGTCTGCAGCTCGCCGGCGATCTCGCCGTACGGGCGCTCGTCAAGGATTCGCGCCCGGACGGCCTCGCGCTGATCGTCGGGCAGCCGCTCCAAAAGCTCGGTGACCCACCCAGTCTGCGACGCGATCGACTCGATCCGGTGAAGCGCTTCGTCGTCGTACTCGATCGCCTCGCGCAGCCCGAGCCGCCGCCGCGCGCGATCCTCCACCCGGCCCCGACGACGCGCGTCGGTCAGCTTGTTCTGGGTGATCGTGAACAGCCACGGCGCCGCCGATCGACCATCCTTGGGGCCAGGGCGGTAGCGGCCGGCCGACTGAAGCGCGGTCGCGAACGCCTCGCCGGCCAGGTCGATCGCCAGCTCGAGATCGCCGGTCCGGCGAAGCAGGTAGCCGACGACCGCCGTCTCGTAACGGTCATAGAACTCCCCGAACGCCTCCGGATCGGAACCGGCGGCGGCGAGCAGCTCGGTGTCGGTGGCCCGCGACCAGCGCATACCTGCATAACGTGGCAGCTTGCAAGTTGTGACCGTCATGGGCCGGCCAGGCTTGGCAAGCTACGCGGTGGCTTCGTCGAGCTCCTGCAGAAGGTCGTGTGCGGCGAGCTCGATCGTCTTGTGTCGCCACTCGGCCGCGCGATAGTGGCAGGCGATCAACCCCGAGCGATGGAGACGCCGGAAGTCCCCGAACACGAACGCGTAGCGTGCCTTGGTGTCTTCGTTCGCGCCGTCTGTGAGCCCGAGAAACCAGCGCCCGTACGCCTCCCAGTCGTGGTGCTCTAGGTAGGCGTTCTCGGCGTCGGCCGCGGGCTGGACCTCGCCCCACTGGCTACGCAACACATATTGGCGGGCGCGAATCAACCGCCTCGCGTGCTCGAGACCCGCCTCATTGATCGAGTAAGAGGCCGTCGTCGACTACCGCGACTCGTTGGCAGGCCGGACCACACCATTCACGTCTCAGCTCTACCCGCAGCCGGGGGTGGAGAACCGTCGTCTTGGGTCGGGGAATCCGGACAGGCGCGGACAACGACGCTCGCCGCGAGCCTCACCCGCTGCTGAGTCAGATCAGCACTGCCGCAAAATCTGTCCTTGCGGTCACGTGCTCGGTGCTGCCGGTTTCGGGGGCGGGCCGGTGCAAGGCAGGAGCCCGACCAGCGGGCGCGCCGACCTTCGACACAGGCGACGACGGCTCGCATGCCACGTTGGCGATGCGTCACGCCGTCGCGCCTAACCAGGCGCTGCGCTCGGGAAGCTCGGTCGTCGTGCCAGTCAACGGTCACCCATCGCTGCGACGACCTGATCTGCGTCAAGCTCGACAAGGGCCTCAGCACGGTCGTCGGCAGTTCGCGCATCGGTGGCGACGGGGTGGCGCGCGCTGCGCTTCCAGGAGTCTGCGTTCGATCTCAAGCGGAGTGAGTATGCGCTAGGCTGCGGTTCCTCTCCGCGCCGAGCGTGGAGGAGTCTGCCGTCGGGCGCGGTCCGATATGTACAAACCGCGGCTCGGCGCTGGTCGAGTACCGGAACAGCCCCGTGGGCGCCGAGTGCGGCACCGACAACACGCAGGGTGGCGTCGCCACGGGGCCATCGAGCGCATCGGGCTCCAGCGTGGAGGAGTCGCAAGCGCTCATCGATGCGCGCGGCGCTGATCAGTGAATTGTCCCAGGTCATCACCCCGGCTTCACGAGGAGCCGACGAGACGCAAGGAGAAGGCAGAAAATGGCACAAACCCTCCGACGCCGGTTCAGGAGTGAGCGTGAGGCCCTGACGGAGCTGGTCGCGCTGCTCGACCGCAACGCGGTAGCGAGTTTCCCCGAGGCCGATAGCATCGATGTCGCACAGGCCGAACAGGAGCACGCCACCAGGTGGAACCTCGCGAACTGTCTACGGGCGCTCAAGGATGGGGGCGCTCTGCCGGGCGACCCGCCGACGTTTCCGATCAAAGACCAGGAGGGCATGAGTTCGGCCGGGGAACTGACCGGCGACAGTGCCATCGGCGAGGCAACAGTCATCGCGTTCCTCGAGCGAATGGCCAAGAAACACAGCCCGACGCTCCCGGCGTCGCTCCTGAGCTGACCCGGGATGAAACGGATCGCACAGTGGGGGGCAGTAGTGCTGCTCGCGGTCGTCATGGGCGGCGGGACGGTCGCGGCGATCGCGGCAAGCGACGATACGACGGGGACGAACGTCGCGTGTGCGACGGCCACCATTCCCGATCGCACGCACACCGTTGGGGTGGACGGCACGGCCATCGACACGATCACGGACTCGGGGACGAGCGTGTCGAGTTGCACCACGCAGACGTATGACATTCCGACGTCGACGGAGACCCAGACGGTCACCGGGCCGTCGACCAGCACGTCCAGCACCAGCTCGCAGACCACAACTTCTTCGACGTCTTCTGCGCCTGCGAGCGGCTTCACGCCTCTGCACGTTGCCGGCAACAAGTTGCAGAACGCCAGCGGACAGGACGTGCGCCTGATCGGCACGGAGGAATCCGGGTCGGCGTACGCGTGTGAGCAGAACGGTGGCTACGGGTTCACCGACACTCAGACCGGCAACGCCATGTACGGGCCGATGACCTCCAACGATGGTGGCGCGCTCCCGGCGAAGTGGCCGATCAACAGTTTCGCGCTCGGACTCAACCAGGACTGCTGGCTGGGGATCAACGGCGTCCCTGCCAAGTACTCGGGGCAGAACTACATCAACTTCGTCAAGGCGGAAGTCACATCGATGGAAGCGCATGACATCTACCCGGTGATCTACCTCAGCGTCGGCGAGCCTGGCACCGATACGCCGAACTGGTCTTCGACCGGGAATGGCAATGCGCCGATGCCCGACGCCGACCATGTTCCGTTGCTCTGGCAAGAGGTTGCGAATGAGTTCAAGAGCGACCCGGATGTCATTTTCCGGCTCTACGAGGAGCCGTGGCCCGAGTTTGACGGCAACGTGAACGCTGCCTGGCAATGCTGGAGTCAAGGCGACGTCCAGTTCGGAACCGGCTCAGACAACGCTCTGCCGAGCGGATGGGAATCTTCACCTGGTGCGCAGGTCGGACCCACGTCTACCTCGTCTAACCAGGGATGCAACCCACTCGACAGCGACGGAAATGGTCACACATACAGCGCGGTCGGCTTCCAGTCGCTGATGAACATCGTGCGCGGGACCGGCGCGACCAACATCGTCCAAGTGCCGGGAATCGCGTTCGCGAACGCCCTGACCTGCACCAACAGTGGGGACCCGACCACGTGCGGGTTTCTCCAGCCCGGGGTCAAGGTGACCGACCCACTTGCGACGACGAACCCAGGCTTGGGCTCGCAGATGATGGCGGACACCGACAACTACCCCGACACGGGCCAGTTCGTCAACAGTGTCACCAGCGTTCAGGACACGTACGGGCCGGTTGAGCGGGTCATGCCGATCGACATGGGCGAGGCTGGAGTCGTGGGCAACCCCGCGAGCTTCCCGTTGATTCAAGCGTTCGTCGGCCAATACGACGCGTGGGGACAGTCCTACTACCTCTCGCAGTGGGAGACGTGGGCGAACCTGATCTCCGACTACAACGGGACGCCGGACACTGCTTGCGGACATGCGGCTCCCGGCGGCTGCTGGGGGTCGTGGATCTACGACGAGCTGACGGGAGCGACCTTGTGACGGCCAAGCCCGAGCCACCGTCGGGAGTCTTGGTCAGGGAACGCCCGCTTGGTCGTATGCTCCGACGGGCCGCTGGCCGCAAACTCCGACCCCGGCGGTGCCGATTGCGGTGGCATCGAGCGCACAGCAGCACACACTTGGCGGCCTCCGCGCCGGTGAGCTTGGCGGGAAGGACGGCCTTGGCTCGCCGGGGAGGATCTGGCGGCTACCGTCGGTGAAGTGCAGGCGGCGTGACCAATCCATTGGACCACCCCGCCTGCATTCGTCTTCTTCTATCGCCCCCGGGCTGGCCCCCGTGTCCAGGAGAGACCAACCTGCAACGCCTGAGGTGCCGTCCTTGACAGTTCGGCTGCTCGGGCCCGATGTGAGCCAACTCGGGTAAAAATTGGCTGCTCCAGCGGCTTCTAAAGCATGCATGCCACTTCGTGCACGGGCAGGGGAACTGGCCCGAGGCGCGACGGGGTTCTTTCTCCCCATCGACGCCTCGGTTGACGACGGGACAACGGTCATCGTTGATGACGCAACCGTGTTCCTAACTGCGCAGATCTGAGCACAACTCACCGAGCCAACGCCGGTACAGACTTCGGGGGGCGCTCGGGTCCGTGGCAACTCATACCTCGGCGCGTGAGAACCGTGGCCGGAGCAGGCCGGGCGATGGGACCGGGAGAGGACGGCCGCCCTGCTCGGCTTGCCCCGACTGGTCGAACCGCGGATCGGAGCGGGCATCAACTTGCCGGCATCAGCCGTCGAAAACGGCCGCAGGCTGGGTGCGACGTCGAGTCGGGCCTGTGGAGCGGGGCGGGCCTGGGGCGGGTTATGACTGCAGCTGCTTGCTGTCGCTACGGGAGCTGCTGACGGCTGCGCTTTGGACACCTGACCCGACGCCCCGCTGTAAAGCGGGCTGCGGCGGTTGTGAGAGCATGAGCGTCAAGCTCGGCGAAGCGGCTCTCGTGATGTCGAGGCTTGTTTTCTTCGATGCGGCAGGCAGCTCGCGCCAGGCGAGGCGGGATCTTCGATCTTCACTCAGCGGCCGGATGCGCCACCTGATATGTCTAGGTCGTCGTGGCGATGACGGGGTAGTCGACGATCGTGGTGTAGCGGTGATCGGTGTGCAGCGCCCAATAGTGGTCTCGGATGCGTGTCGTGATTTCGCCGGGGTGACCGTCGGCGACTGGATTGCCGTCGAGGGTGCGGACTGGCATGATGCCGCCGGCGGTGCTGGTGAGAAAGATCTCGCTGGCGTGGTAGAGGTCGTCGACCGGGAGGTCGGTGACGCGCGTCGGGATACCGAACTGTTCGGCGATCTCGAGCACCGTCTGGCGTGTGATGCCTTCCAGCACTCCGTGCGCGGGGGTGCTCAGCGTTTCGTCGAGCACGGCGAAAATGTTGAAACCTGGGCCCTCGGTCGCGTTTCCGTTGCCGTCGGGCAGGACCGGGGTCATCGCGCCGCGGTCAAACGCTTCGAACATGCCACGGGTGAGGTCGCCCCAGTGGAAGTTTTTCACGGTCGGGTCGACCGAGCCGGCCGGGATCCGGATCGTCTGGCGTGCCACGACGAGATCGGTACCCACGTTCTGCTGATCGGGGTCGGAGATCCAGATGTAGGGGATCGCGTAGGCGTAGAACTGCGCCTTGTACTGGCGGGGGTCACGGACGCCACGGGCCGCGATCCCGCGGGTGACGATCGCCTCGACGTATGACTGGCGCAGCCCGCTGCGGCGTACGCATCCGATCAGCACGTCGCGTATCTGTTCGCGGGTCAGCGGCGGCGTCAGGTGGATCCGGTCACAGCCGCGCAGGAGCCGGTCGATGTGGTCATCGAGCCGGAAGAACCGTCCCTCCCATACCGCCACGACATCGTAGGTCAGGTCAGACCGAGTGATGCCCGCGTCGGTGAGCGGCATGCCGGCCCGGTCAATCGGAAGATAGTCGCCCGACACCCAGGCGCACCCGTCGCTGAACTCATCGCCGGGACTGACCGGCGCGGGCCTCATGTCCTCAGGGTTAGTCATGCCCGCACCATAATGCTGCGCGACCGCCGCCGCGATCGCCTGGACCCGGGCACCCCAAATCCAGCCGCTCGCTCACGAGGTGCTCACGAGGATGCATGACCACCACAGCGCAGAGATACCGCTCTCGCCTCGTCGCCGACACGCGTCTGGTCGCAGGGCTGCCGCTCTCGCCGCCCGCCAGACCGAAGCGGAACCCTGCGGGCCAGGATCCGAACTGCCCTGGACGGCGGGTCGGCTCTCCGTGGCGCTCATCGACGGCCTGCTCCGGATGCTTTGGCGCACGCGACCGGTGACCTGAGGGTCACGTAACACACCTGGACCTCCGGCAAAGCGAACTCGCAAGACCTGTCACCGCGTAACGACGACGCCCGGATGCCGACGAGCACACTGCTCCTTGCACGAGGCCGCCGGCTGACCGGTCATGTTCCAGGAGATCGTGAACGGCAACATCCGCTCTCCCAGAAAATACGTCGCAGTGCTGCCGCGCCCTTCAATGATGCCGGCCGGTGCAGCGGGCTCGGACATCATCGGGGTCAGGTGCCGTCCTGATCGTCGAACAGCCTGCTGAGGCGTTCCGCGAGCATGTCCTGGCCCCCAGGCAGGCGCTGCCGTCGATGGCGAGGCCATCTCCTTGATCATCCAGCGAGAGCACGGCCACATCAATGAGCATTGACGAACTCTTGTCACTGTTTACAGCAGAATCTGATTGGGGGAGCAGCTGATCCAGTAGTTTGTTGGAGTTGGTTATCTGCACCTACCGCACTTGGCTTCGTGCCGTCGCCACCCTGTCGGTGTGAGTCCAAGCTGACGGTCGAGGACATCAACCTCCGTGTTTCAGAATGAGATGACGGACGCGGCGCGGTAGGCGCACACTCCTCATGGTTGCTACGTCCCACTACAGATGGGTTTACGAGGTATGAGCAGCGATAAGTACGCCTGGGTAGCGACCGAATGGCGTTGCCACTGGTCACGGGCAGACCCTGACGCGAGGGCTCGCGGCGCCTGGTCATGCCCCGCGCGGTACGTTCACATCTGATTCTCTTGTCTGTATTCACACAGACTCGGCTGCGATTCCAATGGACCCAACTTCCCCGACATCGACCGGAAGGCCCGGCGTGCTGATCGTGCGCGCTGATCTGTTCTCCGGGAGGGAGAACGTCAGCTGGATGCTCGGTGACGACAGCGAAACGCACGAGATACTGAGGAAGCTGACTTCGCGCCGAAGCGCTTTGGCGCCCAGCGGGCTAGGCCAGCCCCGACTCGGTTTCCGGGGTCTGCATGTCCGGCTCACCGACGACTCGCTCCCCAATCGCTACGAGCTGCCGGCGGCATTCCGCCTCGCAGGCGGCGGCTCGAGCGACGAGGGGACCGGGCTCGAGATCGCCGAGCAACTTGTTGCCGGGATGCCTTTGCAGAAGGAGGCTTTCGTGAGCTCGGCGGAGGGCGACGAGGATTTCCGCAAGACGCTGCTCGCGGCGATGCGTGAGGGTCCCGAGACGCCACGGCCGCGGGACCGTACCGGCGCCTCACCCGGCGGCTGGCCACTGGTGAACAGCGTGCTCGCCGAGGGCGCGCAGGGCGGAGCGCACACCGAAGCGACCACGTGTCCCTACACAGTGGCGCCTTATGAACCGACGGTCTGGCAGCAATGGCCAACCATGCAGTTGAACAATTGCTACAACTACGCGTGCAACAAGATCACGGACACGATCGCGCAACCTGGGCGCGCATCCGGCGCCCCATATGCGACGGCGACCTGCCAAAACGTCGTCAGCGCCGCCCTCCGGGACGGCAATCATTACGCGGGCGACTGCTTCCCGCCAGGCACAGAAGGCCTGTGGCTCATGGGTCTCTGCGTCTGGCCTGGCGTGGACTACCATTTTTACCGCCTGATGGACAGTGGTTTCTGGACGCACAAGCCGTCGATTCTTGCGGTGACCCCATTCGACGATTGCGGCAACCTGATCTTGGACCCGGAGGACGCGTGTCGCGGACCCTACAACCAGTGGTGCGGATATATCCAGACATCATCCACGGTGCAGATCCGCTGAGCCTGCGTAGTCTGAGCCGGCGGGATCGCGGCGGTGTGGCCGTAGCCATGTTTGCGGTCCGAGCTTCCCGCGCCCCCGTGGTCGACGGTCTCGTTCATGCACACCTCAGCGCGTGGGCGCGAACGGCGGCGGTGTATGCGTCCGGCTGATCGAGGTTAGCCAGATGGCCGGCGCCCTCGATCACCTCTGCGCGTCCGTCGTAGACACCCTCGAGGATCTTCGCTTGGTCGCGTACGTGCGGCTTGTCGAGGCCCCCGTTCAGGACTAACACAGCCCGCTCGTAACCGGCGAGCTTGCCGTGCCAGTGAACCTTGCGAGCGGCGCGCAGGGCGTCAGCGTAGCCGCGCCAGTAGTGGTCGGCCTCAGCGAGCTCTGGGACGGTGGTGTATTTGCGCTCGAACGCTGACTGCTGAGCCTGGCGAAGCATTCGCTTCGGCCACGCTCGTTGGAACGTCTCGCCCGCGACCGCGACGAGCCGATCAGCGGTCCGGCTGTAGTCAACAGAACAGCCGGTGAGGATCAGCCCCCTGGTGAGCTCGGAGTGCTCAGCACCCACAGTTATCGCGACGTAACCACCGAGTGAGAGTCCGATCAGGAGCGCCGGTCCGAGGTCATCGACGGCCGCCGCCACTGCCGCCGTCGCGCGCGGGAAGCTGAAGGGCTCGTCGGATCGTGTTCCGTGGCCGGGCAGGTCGATGGCCTCGACCACGTACTCGTCTTCAAGGGCGGTCAATTGCGGCGTCCACATTGCCGCGGTGAGACCGGCTCCGTGAAGAAATAGAAGGGGCGGACCAGTCTTTGCACTCATGCGGTCGCCGAAGGTAGAGCTCCGAGACTTAGGCGTCCCAAAAATACCCTCCGCGCCACTTGTGTCAGTGTAGTCTTTCAGCCTGGTCGACGACAGGGGACCGACTCGACGAAAGAAGACCACATGTTCGACGTCCACTCCGACCTCGGCGTCACTGGGGCTGACCCGTTTGAGAGCGCTTACGAGCGGTTCATCGCCGCCCTTGAGAGTGCGTGGCCTGATGAGTCCCAAACCGTGGCTAACGCATACCAGGCTTATACAAGCGCTTGCGAGCAGGCGCTCTCAGATCCGCTCGTCCAAGACCAGGTCTCAGCTGCGCTGAATGAGCTGACCGACGCGCTTAGTTACGCGCGCGGACGTCCTGAGGCCCGAGCGCTGGTTGACGAAGCCGCTCGCAGCTACCTCAATGAAGTCGGCGCCGCGTGGAGCGAACTACGACCGGACGAGCAGGGGGTTGAGGCGCTGTTGGCGTTGGCGACAGGGATGACAACGCTCGCGTGGCTGTTCGGGCTGGGCTCGAGCCCTCAGGTGACGCCGTTCGGACTCGGCGGGGGGCTGAGCGCGGGCGGCAGCTCCTTCGGCGCGTTCGGAGATACGTCTGAGCATGACGACCCCCCAGATCCAGCGTTCGCTCCCGAGGCGAGTGACGACATCGTTTGGCAAGAGTTCGACGTCGGAGAGAACGGCGAGATCATCCAGCGGGCGGCGAAGGACTCAGTCGCAGCAGCGCCGCCCCCGGCGGCCGATGGGAACGCAGATGGCGCTCGCGCCCAGACCAGGCCGTCGCCACCGCGCGCGCGCAACGGAGCCGCCGGATCCGCCGGCACGACATCGCGGAACGCGACAGATGCCGACCCGCTCGCGCGCGCTCGCCGTGCTTATTCAGATTATGTCGACGGAGTAGACGCACTCAACGCACTTGGCATCCCGAATCCCCACGTGGCCACCGATGCCGCTGACGTGAATCAGCGAACGAACGAGCTCTTGGGTTCCTACCTGCGTCTCCTCTATGGCTCCGGCAGCTGGCCGGACCTCTACGGAGGCTACGCACGCTTGCTCGAGAGCACGACCGAGTTGCTGCAGCGTCAGACCTCGCTCGCGCAGAGCTATGAGCATGCCCTCCAGGTCGCACTTCGACGCCACGAGCAGATGCGCAGCGCTGCCGACCGCGGCTATCAGCGGCTGGTCGGCGCGCTTCGCGACGCTTGGTCGGAGGTCGACCCTGCGACGTTGAGTCCAAGACAGCTGGCTGAGTTGGCTGAGTTGACTCAACAGGCGGCCACCTTCCGCGAGGCAACTACTCCGACGGATTGGAGCCGGCCACCCCGATGAGTGGCGCGGAACCCGGGACGGGCGTGACGGGCAGCGCCGCCCGGAGCGCTTACCGTTTTCCCCTGTCCTCTGGCCAGTCGCGGCTGTGGGTTCTCGACCAGCTTAACCCGGGCAGCACGGCGTACAACCTGCGCTTTGCAGTCCGGCTGGATCAGGCGGTTCATCTGGGCGCGGTACAGCATTCGCTCGACGCGGTAGTCGAGCGACATGAGATCCTGCGGACCGTCTTTCGCCTCGTCGACGGCGAGCCGGCTCAGGTGGTCCTCGAGCGGATGCCCGTGCGGTTGGCCGCCTACGACCTGCGCAAGCTGCCGCCCTCGCAAAGGGAGCGGCAGGCCACCCATCTGGCGACCGACCTCGCCGAGCAGCCCTTCGAGCTCGGACGCGGACCGCTGCTGCGCGCCGCGCTGATCTGGATGGGGCCGTCCGACTACGCCCTCGCGATGGCCATGCACCACATCGTGGCGGACGCCTGGTCGATGGGCATACTGACCGGCGAGCTCGGCGCGTTCTACGACCGCTTCGTTCGCAGCGTCGGAGACGGCAGCCTCGAGCCGCTCGAGCCGCTCGAACTGCAGTACGCGGACTACGCCATGTGGCAGCGCCGATCTCTGGCGAGCGAGCAATTCGATCGCCAGCTCGCATACTGGCGAGAGCAACTCGATGGAGTCGAGGAGCTAGCCCTTCCGCTCGACCACCCCCGTCCGGCCGTCCAGGCGCATCGCGGGGCTGGGTTTGGCTTCGACCTGCCGGAATCCGTAGTTACCGGCATCTTGGACACCTCTCGGGCAGACGGCGCGACGTTGTTCATGGGCCTGCTCGCTGCTTGGGCGGCAGTGCTCGCGTGGTGGTGCGACCAAGACGAGGTGCTCGTCGGTGCTCCTGTGGCCGGTCGCGGACGGCCCGAGCTCGATCGACTGATCGGGTTCTTCGTCAACACGCTGGTGTTACGTGTGGACACGGGAGCGGATCCAACGTTTCGGGAGCTCGTCTCGCGCGTGCGACGGGTGGCGTTCGACGCCTACGAGCATTCCGATGTGCCGTTCGAGAAGCTCGTCGAGGCGTTGGCGCCGCAGCGCGAGCTGTCGCGCAACCCACTGTTTCAGGTGACGTTCCAGCTTTATGAGTCGCCCACCTCGCCGGATGCCATCGTCTTTCGGCAGCAGCTCGACGTGCCAGTCACCACATCGCTGTTCGATCTGAGGGTCGACCTCTTCCATGGTCCGTCTGGACTTTTGGGTCGAGTCGAGTACGACACGGCTCTATTCGACGACGAGTCGATCCGGTGGCTGATCGAGCGCTTTGTGTCCGTCTGCGAGCAGGTCGCGTCCGACTGCGATCGCCGCCTGAGCGAGATCGACTGGGTGCCGGCCGCCCAGCGTGAGCTGCTGGAGCGCTTCAACGCCACCGCCGCACCGGTCGCGCCCGGGACAGTGCCCGAGCTGATTGCCGGCTGGGCGCAGCGTTCGCCACAGCGCCTCGCGGTCGCCGACCGGGTTGGCGCCTGGACATTCCAGGCGCTGGACGAGCATGCTGGACAGCTGGCCGGCGCACTGGCCGCGGCGGGCGTCGAGTCAGAGCAGGTGGTTGCCGTCTGCGTCCCGCGAGGGCGGGTCTTCGTCGCCGCCGCGCTCGCGGCGATGCGGCTCGGAGCTGCCTACCTGCCACTCGACGTCGCGTACCCGCCGGCCCGATTGGCCCAGGTGCTCGCAGCGTGCCGGCCGGCGGCCGTGGTGACCACCGGCGAGCTAGCGGAGCAGCTGGGGCCGCAGACCGCCACCGTAACGGTGGACGACTGGCCGCAGGCGCCGCCGCCCCAAGCGCTTGCGCCGGACCCCGACTGGCTCGCCTACGTGATGTACACCTCGGGTTCGACCGGCGCACCCAAGGGCGTCGAGATTCGCCACGCCGGCCTGATGAACCTCGTTGCCTGGCATCAGCGGGCGTACGAGCTCGTGCCCGAGGACCGTGGCGGGCAGATCTCGAGCGTCGGATTCGACGCCGCGGTATGGGAGATCTGGCCGCAGTTATGTGCCGGCGGCACCCTCCACGTCTGCGATGACGAGACGCGCGGTGACGTCGACTCGCTGATCGAGTGGTTGCGCAAGGAGCGGATCACGATCTCATTCATCCCCACACCCTTGGCTGAACTCGTGCTTGCACGTCCCTGGCCTCGCGACGGGTCTCTGCGCTACCTGCTCACCGGTGGCGACACCCTGCGCCGCGGAGCCAACCCGAGCCACCCATACGCGCTCGTCAACCATTACGGCCCGACTGAATCGACGGTGGTAGCTACCGCGGGCGCGGTCGCCGTTGGCGACGACCGGCCGCCGATCGGCGCCCCGATCGCCAACACGACAGCTTTTGTGGTCAATCGCCGCGGCTGCCTGGTCGGTCCCGGCCAACCTGGCGAGTTGTACTTGGGCGGTCCGAACCTCGCGCGCGGTTACTTCGGGGATCCGAAGCTCACACGGGAGAAGTTCGTCGACAACCCCTTCGCCTCCGCCCCGCCGCGGCTCTACCGCACCGGCGACCGGGTCCGCTGGAAGGGGGACGGCACGCTCGCGTTCCTCGGGCGCACCGACGCTCAGATCAAGGTGCGCGGCCACCGGATCGAGCCACGCGAGATCGAGACGATGCTTGCCAGCCACCCGCGGATCTCGCAGGCAGTCGTCTCAGCCTCACGGGAGCTAACCGCACACGTTGTCCCGCGCGGTGCGCCTCCACCCGCCGCCGATGTCCAGCAATGGCTGCGAGAGCGGCTACCCGCCGCGATGATCCCGGTCGCCTATGCATTCGTGGAGGAGTGGCCGCTGACCCCTCCACGGCAAGCTCGACTACGAGGCGCTACCGGCCGCGCCTGCGGTCGACGTTGTCCGTGGTTCACGATACGCGCCAACCGACGCACTGGAGGAGGCACTCTGCCGGCTCTGGGAAGAAATCCTCCCCACGACAGAGATCGGGGTTGACGACGACTTCTTCGAGCTCGGGGGCCACTCGTTGCTGGCGACGCAGCTGGTCACGCGCATTCGAGACGCGTTGCGGGTCTCACTCCCGCTGCGCACACTGTTCGAGCGTCGCACACCGGCCGGCGTGGCGGACGCTCTGCGCAGCAGCGCCGATGCGCCGAATGCACTGGACGCCGCCGCCGAGGCGCTCCTGCGGGTACTTGCGCTCTCCGACGAAGAGGTCGAGGCGGCGCTTGCCGGCACCGACGGGCACCCTGATCGGGGTAGGACCGCGTGAGCGCCCGGCCAAACGAGCGGCGTCAGGAGTTGCTCACGCGGCTGCTCAGCGTAGATGGCACGGACGTCCCTGTTGCGCGAGAGATCCCGCGCCGCGCTACTGACGGCGCGGCGCCGATGTCCTTCGCGCAGCAGCGCCTTTGGTTCCTCGACCGCCTGAGCCCCGGCAACCCTTTCTACAACGTGGTGGCTTCGATCCGTCATCGTGGTCGATTCGATTCGGGCGCGTTCGAGCGTGCCGTAAACGCCGTGGTCGAACGCCATGAGGCGCTGCGGACCGCATTCTGCCTGACAGACGGCGAGCCCATGCAGGTCGTCTCGCCGCGATTGCACATCGCGCTTGAGCAGGCCGATCTGAGCCGCCTGCCGGCTGATCGCCGGGAACCCGAAGCGATTCGGGTGACGTTGCGGGAGCGGGAGCGGCCCTACGATCTGACGCGGGGCCCGCTCGTGCGCGCAAAGGTGCTCCGCCTCGGGCCAAACGACCACGTGATTCTCCTTGGCCTCCACCACATCGTGGCCGATGGGTGGTCGCTCGGGCTGCTGTCGAGCGAGCTGAGCGGATTCTACGAGTCGTGCGTGCGTGGGCGGGAATTGCGACTTCCCCCGTTGGACATCCAGTACGCAGATTTCGCGGCCTGGCAGCGTCAGCGTCTGTCGGGCTCACGGCTGGAGGAGCAACTGGACTATTGGCGGCTGCAGCTGGCCGATCTACCCGAGCTTTCCCTACCGACTGATCGGCAGCGTCCGGCGGTTCAAACCCACGCGGGCGCAGACCTCGCATTCAACCTTGACCAGGATGTCGTTGACGGCATCACGGCTGCTGCGCGGCCGAGCGGGGCAACTTTGTTCATGGCTCTGTTGGCCGCGTGGGCGGCTGTCCTTGGGCGCTGGTGCGACCAGGACGAGGTCGTGATCGGCGCGCCGATCGCCGGACGCGACCGGGCGCAGCTCGAGCAGCTGATCGGGTTCTTCGTCAACACAGTCGTCCTGCGGCTCGACCTCGGCGGCGACCCGGCATTCGACGAGATGGTCGAACGCGTCCGCGACGTCGCCCTCGACGCTTTCGCGCACAGCGAGATTCCGTTCGAGCGGCTCGTCGAGGATCTCGCGCCGCAGCGAGACCTCTCGCGCAATCCGCTGTTCCAGGTCACGTTTCAGCTCTTCGATTCGCCGACCGCTCCTGATGCCGTGGCCGCACACCAGCAGCTCGACGTGCCTGCAACGTCGTCCCTGTTTGACTTGCGCGTCGACGTTCTGAGGGGGCCTTCGGGCCTCTCAGGTCGCGTTGAATACGACACCGAGCTCTTCGACGAGCGGTCGATCCGTTGGCTGGTCGAGCGGTTCGTCTTCGTCTGCGAGCAGTGGTCCGGGGAACCGGATTTGCGTCTGAGCGAGCTCGACTGGGTGCCGCCCGCCCAGCGTGAACTCCTCGCCGCGTTCAACGCCACGAGCGCGTCGGTACCAGACGCGAGCGTGCCACAGCGGCTGGCGCGCTGGGCGGCCGAGGCTCCGCAGGCACCGGCCGTCAGCGATCGGACCGGGCGCTGGACATTCGCCGAGCTGCACGAGCGCTCCGGCCGGCTGGCAGGGGCCCTCGCGGCCCAGGGTGTAAGCCGAGGAGGCCTCGTCGCGATTTGCCTCCCACGCGGCCGCGCGATGGTCGCGGGGGCCCTGGCCGCGATGCGCCTCGGGGCCGTGTACCTCCCTCTCGATACCAGCTATCCCTCCGCCCGCCTGAGCCACGTGCTGGGCGATGCCGGGCCCTCGGCGATAGTCACCTCGGACGCGCTCGCCGAACGGCTGCCGCGTGCGACGGCCGTGGTGAGCGTCGACGAGTGGCCTGACAACGACGCTCCCGGCATCGCGACCGTCGGTCCCGACGACGTCGCCTACTGCATCTACACCTCGGGATCAACTGGTACGCCGAAGGGGGTCGTGCTCACCCACGGCGGTCTGCTCAACCTTGTCGGCTGGGATCTGCGCGCGTACGAAATCACGGCGTCCGACCGTTGCTCGCAGATCTCGAGCGTCGGCTTCGACGCGGCCGTCTGGGAAACGTGGCCAACGCTGTACGCGGGAGCTGCCCTAAGTGTGTGCGAGGACGAGACCCGCGGGGATGTCGACTCGCTGATCGCGTGGTTGCTTGACCAGCAGATCACGGTCTGCTTCATCCCTACGCCTCTCGCCGAGCTCATCCTGGATCGCCCCTGGCCCGACGGTGCGTCGCTCCGTTACCTGCTCACTGGTGGTGACACTCTCCGTCGCCCAGCGAACCCAGACCACCCTTACACCCTCGTCAACCACTACGGCCCGACCGAGTCGACAGTCGTCGCGACCGCGGGCGCAGTCGGCCACGGCGTCGGTCGCCCCGCGATCGGCGCGCCGATCGCCAATACGACGGCGTATGTCGTCGACCGACGAGGCTGCTTGCTCGGCCCCGGCCACCCGGGTGAGCTCTGGCTCGGCGGTGTGGGCCTCGCCCGCGGATACCACCGGGACTCGAAACTCACGCGACAGCGCTTCGTCCCAAATCCGTTCGCGTCCGAGCCGCCGCGCCTGTATCGCACGGGCGACCTCGTTCGTTGGCTCGCGGACGGAACGTTCGCGTTCCTCGGTCGTGCGGATCGCCAGATCAAAGTCCGCGGCCACCGCATCGAGCCGCGTGAGATCGAGGTGCTGCTCGCCACGCATCCACGGGTCAGCCAGGTTGCCGTCACCGCTTCATCCGATCACACCGGATCGCCCGATGTCACGGCCCATGTGACGCTCGCGGGTAGCGCGGGCGACCAAGTCGAGCACTGGCGCCAGCTGTATGAGCAAACCTACGTCGACGGCGCGGCCGAGGATCCCGAGTTCGACATTCGTGGGTGGAATCGGAGCTCGGACGGCGCGCCGCTCGGGGAAGGTGTCATGCGAGAGCAGGTCGAGCAGACCGTCGACCGTGTCGCAGCGCTGGAGCCCGGACGGATCCTCGAGATCGGCTGCGGGACTGGCCTGCTGCTCTTCCGTCTGGCTGCGGCCGTCGAGCGATACTGCGCGACGGACTTCTCGCCGGCCGTCCTTGCCCGGCTCGGGACCCACGTCGCGCGCCGCGGCTGGGAACACGTCGAATTGCTGGAGCGCCGGGCCGAGGAGCTCTCCGGGCTCGAAGGCGAGGACTTCGACGTAGTCGTTCTGAACTCGGTCGTGCAGTACTTCCCGGATGACGCCTACCTGCGCCGCGTCCTGAGCGGCGCGCTCAAGTGCCTCAGGACCGGCGGTGCCATCTTCGTCGGTGACGTCCGCAACCTCGCCCTGCTCGAGGCCTTCCACGCCACGACAGAGCTCGAGACGGCACCCGCGGACCTGTCCGCCGGAGATTTGCGCCGCCGCGTTCTTCGGCGCATGGAGATCGAACAGGAACTGCTGCTCGATCCCGCGTGGTTCGTCACGTTCGCCGCCGAGCAGCCCTACTCCATCAAGGTCGAGGCGTGGCCGCGCCGCGGTTGTCATGACACCGAGCTCACCCGGTTCCGCTATGACGTCGTTCTCACCAGAGACGCTGACCGGCCCCCGGCACCGACGACGATCCTCGACTGGGAGTCGGACCTGCTCGATGCAGCGACGGTCCGCCGCAGGCTCCGCGAGGAGGGAACTCTCATCAACCGGATTCCATCGCGCCGGCTGCAGGGTACGGTCGCGTTACTCGCCGAACTGGAGCGCGGCGACCCCCACGCGACCGCCGCCACACTGCGGCGAGTGGCCGCCACGACTAACGGCGTCGACCCGGAGGAGCTCTGGGAAGTGGGGCCCCACGTCGTGAGGGTCGGCTGGCACGGAAATGGCGCCACCGGTCATTACGACGCCGCCAACGTTTCGCTCCCGCCGCCCGTCCACCATGATGGCCCGCTGAGCAACCGGCCCGCCCGCGACGGCCGGCACGAGGTCTCCTCACTTCGCAGTTGGCTGCAGGATCGTCTGCCTGAGGCGATGGTCCCATCGGTCATCGTCGTGCTCGACGCAATGCCGCTCACCCCGCATGGGAAGATCGACGAGGCCGCCCTGACCTCCGTCGTTGCGCCCGCGAACCGGTCCCCGACCGAGGTCACGCCCGGCGCCACGGATAAGGAACGGCGACTGGCCACGATCTGGGCGGAGGTTCTCGGTCTCGATGCCGTCGGTGTCGACGACAACTTCTTCGAGCTCGGCGGCGACTCCATCCTCTCGATCAAGCTGGCAGCCCGCGCCGGCGACGCGGGCATCTTTTTCTCGACGAAGGATCTGTTCCAGCGCCAGACGGTGCGCGAGTTGGCCGGCGCCGTGTCGTCCACGCGCCGCGTCGAGGCCGAGCAGGGACACGTGGTCGGTCCAGTGCAGCTCACGCCGATCCAGCGCTGGTTCTTCGAACAGTGCTTCGCAGACGCGCACCATTTCAACCAGGCGGCATCGGTTTCGGTGCCGCGTAGCGTGGATGCCGAGCTGCTCGTGCGCGCATTGCGAGAGGTCGTCGCCTACCACGACGCACTGCATATGAGCTTCACCGCCGAGGCGGACGGGTGGACGCAGCGCTGCGAGCCACCCGCCACCGCGCTGGGGGTGGCCTCCGCCGATCTCTCCGCCTTCCCCCCTGAGGCCGTCGCGGCCGCGTTGGACCGGGCCGGTGGCGGCCTGCAGGCAGGCCTGTCCCTGAACGGTCCGCTGCTGCGGGTCGGTCTGTTGACGCACGGGCCTGGCCGTCGGCGACGGCTGGTCATAGTCATCCACCACCTGGTTGTGGACGGTGTCTCTTGGCGAATCCTGCTCGAGGATTTATGGACTGCGTACGAGCAGCTCGCCGGCGGTCTCCCCGTCGCGTTGCCACCGAAGACCACCTCGTTCAGAGCATGGGCGCAGCGGCTCCTGGAGCGAGCGGCGTCCCCCGAGCTCGCTGACGCGACCGCCTATTGGTTGGACGCCGTGCCATCGGAGCTACCTCAGCTGCCGCGCGACCTGTCAGGCGACGACAACCGCGTCGCCGTGACGCGGAGTATTCGGGTGTGCCTCGAGCGCGAGGAGACCGAAGCGCTCCTGCGTGTGCCTGGCCGCGCGGTCCACGAGCTGCTCGTGTACGGCGCCGCACGGGCCGTGGCGGAGTGGACGGGTTGGGATGCGGTGCCGCTCGCGGTCGAGGGCCACGGCCGTGAGGCGCTGTTCGAAGACGTGGACCTCTCCCGCACGATCGGCTGGTTCACCTCGATCTACCCCGTGGTGGTCACGCCTCGAGACGGCCCGGCGGCGGTCGCTGAGCAGCTGGCTGCGTTGCCCGATCGGGGCGTCAGCTACGGGATTCTCCGGTACCTCTCGCCGGACGAAGAGCTGCGCCGCCGTCTCGCAGCTGCGCCCTGGCCACAGGTCAGCTTCAACTACTTTGGGCGACTTGGTGACGGGCCACCCGACCCACTTGCTGAACGTGTCGGCCCCCACCGCAGCACGGCTTCCGAACGGTCGCACCTCCTGGAGATCAACGGTGCGACGGCCGGCGGCCAGCTCCAGTTCGACTTCTTTTACAGCACCGCCATCCACCTCGAGGCTACCGTGCGGGCGCTTGCAAGCGGCTTTGTCGCCGCCCTGCGAGACGTACTGGCGGACAACGCCGCACGGGTGGAAGTGACCGGTGAGAGCATCTCTGATCGGGATGTGCAATCTGTACTCGCGCGCGTGGCGGGGCAACGGGAGGAGGGGGCTTGATCGCGGTCAGCCCTGACGTCAAACGCGTCTGCGCACTGACGCCTCTCCAGGAGGGCCTGCTCGTCGAGAGCCTGGCGGCACCGGCGACGGGCCTCTATCTGGAGCAGATCGTCGCGGAGCTTCCGAACGGTCTGTCTATGTCGGCGATCAGTGACGCGTGGCGCGCCGTGGTAGCCCGCCACGACGTCCTGCGAAGCTCCTTTCACTGGCGCGACCTGGACCGGCCGCTGCAGGTCGTGCATCGGCAGGCCCCGGTCTCCGTCTCTCACCAGGACCTACGTCGGCTGCCGCCGGCGCGGCGCGCGGACGCGGCTCGGTGGTTCCTCGATCACGACAAGAGCGAGGGCTTCAACTTCGAGCGCGCGCCGCTGCTGCGCGTGGCCGTCCTGCGTTACGGAGCCGCCAGGCATCAGCTTGTCGTGACCCTCCATCACATCCTGCTCGACGGCTGGAGCCTCGGAATCGTGATGGCCGATCTCGAGCGGCTCTACCAGGGGTTCGCCCAGGGCACGCCGGTGCGGCTGGACGAACCACCGTCATTCGCGGACTACGTGGCCTGGCTCGAGGTGCAGGAGCCGGAAGCGGCGGAACGCTACTGGCGCCGCGAGCTGCGGGGTTACCGGGCCCTGTCATCGATCGCTCGGCGCGTCGGGAGCCACGGATCCAGCCCCGATCACCGGGAGTTCGAGCTCGCGATCACATCGGCTGAGACCCAAGCGGCCCGCGCTCGAGCCAGTAGCGAACGGGTGACGCCGAACACCATCGTGCTGGGCGCTTGGATGTTGGCGCTTGCCGCCGAGCTCCAAACCGACGACCTCGTAGTCGGCACCGTGGTGTCCGGTCGCGAGGCGCCGGTGGCCCGGATGGACGAGATCGTGGGGCTTTGCATGAACACCGTACCGGTGCGCATGCGCCTGCCTGCCCAGCAGTCCGCCGATGTATGGCTGGCTCAACTCCACGCAAAGCAGCTGAAGCAGCGCGAGTATCAGTACTGCGCGCTGACGTCGGTACACGGGTGGAGTGAGATGCCGCGCGGCCGACCGCTCTTCGAGTCGATCTTCATATTCGAGAACCACGCGCGTTCCACCGGCCGCGGGCAAGCGTGGGCATTCGAGCGTACGAGCTACCCACTGAGCGTTATTGTCGGCGTGGGCGGCGAGCTCGCGGTGCGCATTCTCTACGACGCATCGCTGATCGACTCCGAAGCGGTCCAGCGGCTGGCCGGTCGGCTTCGGTCCGCGCTGGCCCAGCTGGCCAGGGACGCGCGTCGACCGCTCGGCGAGCTCGGCGATCCGACCCAAGCCGAGACCGGCGCCCTCCCCGTCAGCGAGGAGGGCGCGGGCGCAGGCACCAGACCCGTGTGGGTGACCTCTTGACGGCGGAGCAAAGGCAAGCCAGCGAACCGACGACGCCGTCACAACGACCTGTCGCCCAGCGGGTCACGCCGATGGTGAGGGCGATCACCCCGCGCGCCGATCGATCCCGGGCGCCGCTGTCATTCGCCCAGACCCGTCTGTGGTTCTTCGACCAGCTCATGCCGAAGAACTCGCTCTACAACCTCGCCTTCGTCGCGCCGATCCGCTTCCCGCTCGACATCCGCCTGCTCCGCGCGGCGATGCAGCTCGTCGTGGATCGCCATGAGGTCCTGCGGACCGTCTTCGATCAGGACGGCGAGGAGCCGGTGCAGGTCGTACGGCCGTCGATGACAGTGCCCGTCCAGGCGGTCGACCTGCGCCGGCTGCCAGGCGACCGGCGCGAAGCCGAGCTTCTGCGGTTGGCGGCGGGCTTTCAGGACGAGCCGTTCGACCTCTCCCGCGGGCCGTTGCTGCGGATGATGGTGGCGTGGCTGGACAGTCGCGATTACCTGCTCGTCATCGCCGTGCACCACGTTGTGGCCGACGGGTGGTCGCTCGCCATCCTCGGTCGCGAGCTCCAAGCTGGATACGAGGCGCTCGCGCGGGGACGGCCCCCGGACCTGCCACCACTGCCGGTGCAATACGCCGACTTCGCCACCTGGCAGCGCGAACGGCTGAGCCGAGACGTGCTGGCACCCGAGATCGACTACTGGCGAGAGCGGCTGAACGACTTGCCTGTGCTGGACATGCCGACCGACCGGCCCCGGCCGCCGGTGCAGCGACACCGCGGCGCCGATCTCGCGTTCGCGATCCCTGACGCGTTGGTCGAGAAATTGTTGGACCTCGCGCGACGCTTGCGGGCGACGCTCTTCATGGTGCTGCTCGCCGCCTTCGACATCCTGCTCGGCCGCTGGGCCGGCCAGGACGACGTCGTCGTTGGCGCACCGATCGCCAACCGGAGCCGCCCCGAGACCGAAGGGCTGATCGGGTTCTTCGTCAACACGCTGGTGCTCCGCGTCGATCTCTCCGGGTCGCCGAGCTTCGCAGAACTGGTCGAGCGCGTTCGCACCGTAGCCCTCGACGGTTACGCCCACCAGGATCTGCCGTTCGAGAAGATCGTCGCGGAACTCGCGCCAGAGCGAGACCTCTCACGCAATCCGCTCGTTCAGGTGATCTTCCAGCTCTTTGAGGCCGGGGCCACCCCAGAAGCTGCGGCACTGCAGGCCGGAATGGCGCTCCCGAGCCGGACTTCGCTGTTCGACCTCCGTATGGACCTCGCCCCGGGTCCGAACGGCCTGATCGGGCGGCTCGAGTACGACGTGGATCTGTTCGAGCGACCGACGATGGAAGAACTCGTCGACCGGTTCCTGCGCATGCTCGAACAGGCAGTCTCGGACCCTACGAGTTCGGTGGGGACATTCAAACAGGTAGGTGACGGAGAACGAAACGTGCTGGAACGCTTCGCCGGAGCAAAGACGGCGGTTCCGGACAAATGGGCTCACGCCCTCGTCGACGCGCAGGCGGCCAGGACGCCCGCGGCGGTCGCCGTCGTCGAGACCGGTGGATCGCGCGTGACGTTCGCCGAACTGAAGGAGCAGTCCGACCAACTGGCCCGCCACCTGCGAACGCGTGGCGTGACAGCCGGATCGGTGGTGGCCGTCCGCCTCCCGCGCGACGGCGGCCTCGTCGTCGCACTGCTGGCCGTGCTCAAAGCGGGCGCGGCCTACCTCCCGCTTGAGCCAGATCTTCCTGCGGGGCGCACCGCCTTCATGCTTGCTGACGCTGGGGTCAAATACGTCGTCACGATCAAGGCGCTCGGCGACGACTTGCCGCACGGACCAGACGTCGTGGATCTCCGTGCCGCCCTGGCGGAGGAGGACGATGGTGAGGTGGAGCTGCCGGCGATTGCCGGAAGTGACGTGGCATGGGTCTTGTACACATCTGGGTCGACGGGTCGCCCGAAGGGCGTGCCAGGTACGCATGTCGGGCTCGCGAACCGGATCGTTTGGGCGACTCACGCGCAGCCGTTCGAGACTGCTGACATTGCGTGCGCGAAGTCCCGGCTTGGTTTCGTCGACGCCGTTTGCGAGCTGTTCGCTCCGCTCGCAGCCGGTAGGCCGGTGGTGCTCGCCGACGAGGCGACCGCGGCCGACCCGGCGCGATTGGCGGAGGTGATCGAGCGCTGCGGCGTCACCAGGCTTGTGGCCGTCCCGTCGCTCCTACGCGCGATGATCGAAGTCGCCGCCGGCAGCCTCGCTCGGTCACAGCTGCGGCTCGTCAACGCCTCGGGCGAGCCGCTCAGCGCGACGGACGTGAAGGCGCTCCGGAGCGTCGTGCCGCGATGTGAGATTTGGAACATCTATGGCGCCACCGAGGTCGCGGCTGACGCCACCGCGTATCTCGTCGAGCAGCTCGACGACGAGCGCGTCCCGATCGGACGGCCGCTGGACAACGTCTCGATCGAGTTGCGCGACGCCAGTGGGGAGCTCGTTCCGGTCGGGGCGATCGGTGAGATAGTGGTTGGCGGGGTCGGCGTTTCGCCGGGCTACATCGGTCATGCCACCACCGAGAACCATCGCTTCGCTCCCTCTGGCACGTACCGCACCGGCGACCTCGGTCGTTGGCGCCCGGACGGGGTCCTCGAGCACCACGGTCGCGCCGACCGGCAACTCAAGATTCGCGGCGTGCGCGTCGAGCCCCAGGAGCTCGAGCACACGCTCAAGGCGCACGCAAACATCCGCGACGCGGCCGCCGTCGCACACCAAACTCCGGACGGCCCGACGCTTGCCGCCTATTACACGGTCGGCGATCTCACCGACCCCGACGAGCTTCGCGCGCACCTCAAGTCCAGTCTCCCCAGCCAGCTCATCCCAACGCACCTCGTCGAGCTCCCGAGCCTCCCCCGCCTCGCTAACGGCAAGATCGACTACAAAGGCCTGGCCGACCCTCAAGCGGTGACCCCGAACGCATCGCACGTGAACGAGCCGCCGGCGACACTCGAAGAGCAAGTCGTCGCCGACGTGTTCCGGGAGCTCACTGCCGTGAAGGCTGTGAGCCGACACGACGACTTCTTTGCGCTCGGGGGCCACTCGCTCCTCGCAACTCGCGCGGTCTCGCGGATCGGCCAACGGCTTGGCAAATCGATCGAGCTTCGGCTGATCTTCGAGCACAGCACCGTAGCCGGCTTCGCTGACGCGGTCGCCGGTGTCGAGGCTTCGGACAACGTCCAGGGGACACGCATCGAACGGGTCGACAGGGAGCGCTTTCGGATTGGCTGACGGGGTCTCAGCTTCGTGGTACAGTCGAATATGCCCTGTCATCTTGTCGATCCGCCGTCGTGGGAAAGGGCACTGGCCGATGGCATATGGAAGCCGGGCGACGAGCAGACGCGAGACGCCAGCGGCAGTCGTACACGAGTTCGTGCCTCACCACGGCCCAACCGTCTAGCGAGATGACACGTGATTGCCGACTTTAGCCGGGCACCCGCTCTCGAATTCGCACCGACACAGCTTCGTCGTAACGACGACTGGAGCTGCCGCCGCGCCCAACCGAAGGAGCCGTCGTGATTACAGCCATTGACCATCACGTGGACGCATTGACTGCAATGCTCTACCCCGCTCACACGAAGCGTTGTGAGATGTGCGGCGGCTACGTGGTGACCACGCCGTACGAGACGTTGAAGCGCTCTGCTGAGGCGGCGTCCGAGCCGCTAGCGAAGTTCGCCCAGGAGCTGGAGGACGATTTTGCCGCCCGGTTCGAGAAGCTGGTTTCACAATCGGTCGTCGACCGTGTTGACCGCTACCGTGATCTGGTCGCGCAGATCGCGACCGGCGACGTCGGAGCGGTGATGCGGTCGGCCCGAGACGCCACCTGGTCTGAGCGCCAAGCTCAGCTGGATCGTGAGTTCGCCGCTCTAGGCCTCAGGTACTACGAGTCGAGCTTGGATCTTCAGTCTCAGTACGCGCACCGGTTACTTCAGCAGCTTGCCGCCGATGTGGAAGCCGGCCCCGACCAGCCACCGGCCGGCGAGCCGCCGCCCGAGACGCCTCCCGCAACGCGGCGGTCTTCCGCCGCGCAGCGGTCTCCCGCAGTGAAGAAGTCTCCGCGGCAAACGAAGAAGCCTCCGAAGGCCCAAGGATAGCCTGGCACCGTCGGTTCGGCTTGCGTCACCGGCTGTGAGAAGCCACCGTGACGTGTGAAGATCGACCGCGCCACGCTGAGTGAGAGCGATCTGCACTGCGAGGGTTCTCAGCGCCGACTAGATTGGTGACCCTGAGCTGTACGTGCCCTGTGGCGCGGCTCGATCAACTCAAGTTCTCGTAGCGCATCCAGCAGGACATCCCACGCGTCTTTTCTGCGTGCTCGCAGGACCCTTGACACTGCAGTTTGCTGTGATGGAACGCAAGATTCCGGGCGGCACATAGTCGATGCTTCGATTGCCTTCTCCCGCTCAGCCGTGGTCATCACGACGGTCGAGGTAGCCGGTCACAGACCGACCAATAATCCCGTTCGGACGGGGAAACTGTGTCGCGAGAGACGAGCCAGCCCAATTGTCGGTCGTTTCGGCGAGCTAGTCAGCGCTGCCCGCGGTCGTTTCGACCGGACGAATAGTTGTCGGGCCGCGCTCGTAACACGCGAACTGACCAATCGCCAAACCTTCAGATATGGCGTACCAAAACAGCGGTGAGTGCAAGGTTGCGGGCAATCGCAAAGCGGCCGGTGAACCGCGCTGGTGCGTCATGTCGACGGACAGCCGGTCGCAGGGTGGCGACGAAGCTTTCGGCGCGGTGGTCAAGGGCCAGCTGCACATCCACAAAGTCGAGCCATTGCCGGGTAAGGGGAAACCAGGCCTTGAAAACGGCCTCCTTCGCACTGAACGCCACCACGTCCCAGGCGCTTCCGCGCGGGAGCCCGCAGAGTTCTTCCCCCACGACTACGAGCTGGCGCTCCTCCGGCGAAAGCGCCCGCACAAACTCAGCGTCGATCCCGATGGCGACGACGTCCGATGCGTGCGCCACTGCGGCCGCGCAGAATCCTTTGGTGTGAGTGATGCTGCCTACAATCCCCTCCGGCCATACTGGGGCGCTTTCCTCGCCGACCGGAATCGGTGTGGGAGCACGATCGTCAAGGGCGGCCAGCGCCATCCTGGCGCACGCCCGGCCCAGGGCAAAGTCACGCCGCCTCTTCTCGAGCGCGTGCTCGACGTACACCGCCTCCTGAGGACACAGAGCCGGTGGCTCTCCGTTCTGATCGCGTGTCTCGACGACAGCGACGTCCGAGGGGATGAGCTCCCGCAGCGAGGTCGGCACCGTTCAGGGCCTCGGGCACGTCATCGGCCATGCCTCACGGACGTTGCTCCGACGGCGCTCGGTCGAGCTGCGCATGCCACCCCAGCACGAGGGTCTGCCGCCGTCCACGTCGGATGGGCCAGAGTGGAATGGTGATGGGACGACAAGGCGGACATTCCGTGGTATCCGGTCGGCAATCGTTGAAGCAGAACGACCTGTGCCGCCATCGACTACGCGAATAAGCTTAGGTCACGGCTACCTACTTGCCGCGGGAGACTCGCGCGGAGCACACTGCTGCAATCATCCGCGGGCTTTCGTCTCGCGCCTGCAGATGGCTGATACTCGACGCTCCGCCAACCACGAACACCGGTCGTGTCGATCGCGACGCCTGCGATCAGGAGTTCCCTTCGACCTGGCGACGGCACGAGCGGCAGCGCCAGAACCAGACCCGTGTCGGCGACGAAGCAGGCGTCTTGCCAGGTCGCGGCTACTGCTCGTTATCGATCGAAGCGGCTGCGCGACGTATCTTCATGCTCTTTGGTCGGGTTGTGGGTGAGCGTCCAGGGCGCGGGCACCGCGGTGCTGTCGGTCGGCTCGCCAGTTGGGGTCCGGTGCTTACCTGGAACGACATCACCTGGCACCAGCTATGTGGCGACGCCCTGATTCGCGGTCGCCGTACTCAACCGAGGACGAGCGGTGGTTTCACAAGATCGTAGGGTTCCTGGCGTGTAAGTCCCGTCAAGGTTGGTTCCGCTCATGGAGGCGAGCGATGGGCGGGTGGTGGCCGAGGGCTGAGTGTCGTCGTTGATGGTTGTAGTGCCAAAGCCATCGGTCAAGGGCCGCGGTGCGCTCGGTGCTGGTGCGGTAGATCGAGCCGTAGGCCCAGCTGCCTAGGAGCGTGCGGATGAAGCGTTCGGCTTTTCCGTTGGTCTGTGGCCGGTAAGCGCGGGTGCGGAGGTGACGGATCCCGAGCGTGCGGCAAGCGATCGCGTGCACGGTTGAGCGGTAGGCGCCGCCGTTGTCAGTGAGCAGCCGCTCGACGGTGATGCCGTAGCTGGCGAAGTGCGCGACAGCGCGGCGAAGGAACCCGATCGCCGTGATCGCTTTCTCGTCGGTGAGTACCTCGACGTAGGCCAGGCGAGTGCAGTCATCGATCGCGATGTGTACGCACTCCCACCCCGCGGTTTGACGCCAGACCCGAGGGGATCCTTGCGAGTTGGTCGCTTGCTGCGGGCGGCCGGTCCGGTGAACCGGCAGCCGGCACCGTGCTGGATCCGTCCGAGCCGCTTGACGTCGATATGGATCAGCTCACCCGGCCGCTCGCGCTCGTACCGGACCGCCGGCTCAAGACCGAGACGTCCGAGCTTGCCCATCCCAGTCCGGGTCAGGATCCCCGACACGGTCAAGAGCGGCATGTCGAGGCACTCGGCGATCTCCGGGCCGGTGAACCGCACCCGTCGCAGCGCGGCGATCGCCGCGACGCGCTGCTCATTGGTCCGGGCGGACCGGTGCGGCGCCGAAGAACGGTCGCGTAGCCCGGCCCCTCCCTCCTGGCGGTAGCGGCCCACCCATTTGCGGGCGCAGCGGACACTGACTCCGGCGGCCTCGGCCGCCGCGTCAGCGTCCGCTCCCGCTCAACGACCGCCAGACAGAGCTCTCGGCGGCCTTTCAGACTGAGCGCCGCGTTAGCGTGCAGATTCATCCGGTGTCCTCCTTGGTGGACTGAGGTGCTTGGCAGCTCTCAGCCTCCAAGGAGGCCCGGATGGACCAACCCACTCAGGAACTACACCTAGGCAAGGCAACGCACAGCCCGGCGCTAGACGGCAGCTCGTGATCGCTACCGCGTGAATCCGCTCGTGAGCACGATCGCCCCTCTGGCCCAGAGATGCGAGCCCGACCGCGTGATCGCTTTCATCGCCGACCGGGACGAAGACGGACGAGTCCTTCGGCGACGACCCGATGGCGCGGCTGGCCTGCAGCGGCGCGATCGCTTGGCCACGAACGGGATCGTGAGGCCGGGCGGGAGCGTAAGTGCTCGGCGGCAAAGCGATCACCGAGCCCACCGACCGATCTCTGAGCTCATGGTCTCGTCGTGCAGCGCGAGCATCGCGCCCAGGTGCGGTTGCTGCGTCCGGAACTACTTGCGGTCGGTGTCGAGGGTCTTGGTTAGGTGGCGGTAGATGGTGGGTCGGGTGACGCCGAACTCGGCGGCGATCTGCGCGACGGTGTGGGGGCGCTTGCCGTCTTCGTCGGTCTCGTCGTACATCTGGCGCGCGAGCTTAACTGGCGCGGGCCGAGCTTGGGCTTCTGCCCGCCGGTGCGCCCCGGGCCCGGGCCGCCGTTAGCCCGTCGATGGTGCGCTCGGACATCGGCGCGTGCTCGAACTCCGCGATCGCGCCGAGGATCTGAAAGAACAAGCACCCGACCGCGGTCGAGGTATCGATCCGTGGTCGAGCACAACCAGGTCCCCCCCGCGGTCTGCAGAAGCTTGGCGAGCTCGATGAGGTGCTCCAGTGACGGCCGAGCCGATCGAGCTTGGTGACGACGAGCTGGTCGCCGGCCCGGTTGGCCGGAGCAGGGCCTTGTCCAGCTCGGGCCGGCGGGCGAGCTTGCCGACGCTTGTCGATGAAGATCTCGTCGCAGCCGCCGCCTGAAGCGCGTCGTGTTGGGCCTCGGGTTCTGGTCCTGGGTGGACACCCGTCCGTAACCGATCCTCATCGCCTTCGGAGCGTAACGCGGACCCGTGTGAGCTTTACATTGCGGCGTAACGGCAAGCATTACAGAGAGCTGTCCATAGATTCAGCAGTTGGATCGAGCTTGCGATCGTGTCTCATGAACGATCGTATGCGGACATCGTTTGAATTCAAATTCACCGGACGCGGGCGTAGGACTTTCACGCATCCGCCTCAAGCAGCCCCGTCACCTCTGATCCCCTGACGCCGTACGATTCGCTCCTGAAAGTGAATCGTCCGCAGGTCCATCAGGTCCGTGATGCCTGTCCCGACGGCGGGAGGCGGCAGTCAATACCTCTCTGGTCGCGGATACCTACTTGGTGACAGGATCTACGATGCCGGCTAGGCCGGAACGTGTACCGTGATCGTGTACGAACCGTCAGCGCTGATAGTCACCTGGTGATACCTGCCAGGGTCGAGGGCGACCATGCCCGATTTCGCCCGCTGGAATAAGGATCAGAGTGGGTTCGACGGCGCCGCTGCTGGTGATAACCATCCCTGACAATGTGCAGGACGAACACTGCCATGTCAGAACCGCGTTACTTGGAACTGTGAGCCATGGCACGCTCTGGTAGGCGAGTCGCCTGGGCCCACACGCATGGGTGAGTATCCGTTACGACACACGCCTTGAAGTAGTCCGGCTTAGGGCCGGACTGTAAAGAGTTGATAATCAATATCGCGACGATTACTGCCGAAAGCGTCAATAGCGCCGCTGAGCCCCATTGAACGGGATGGGCTGACATGCGGTCGAGAGGCGGCCCGACAGCCAGGGGACCGGGCGCGCGTCGGGTCTCGCTTCTCGGTGGCAAGCGTATGATCACCGTTCTCCTCGCGCCGGGGCCAGGCGCGAGCCGGTGAGGAGTTTGGGCGGCACTGTCTGGCACACCGTCGGCTACCGGCTCGCGCTCAGGATGCGCTTTGGCCTCCGGGCGCGCGTCCACATCAGACTCGCACGGTTCGTGCGCTGCTAGGACCGCAGTCACGCGCTCGAGAACACGACGACTGTCGTCGTCCAGCATGGCCTCCAGCAGATTTCTCGCCGCGAGTACAACGCTCGGAGTCTGAGAGTTCAGCAGGCGGTCCAGCTCATCAACCGCGTCGAGCCGGGCTCCCGGAACGGAGTTCTGGGTGAGCAGGATAAGGCGCTCATCGAGCTTCGCAGGCTCGACGCTTCTGGTGTAGTTGCTGCGCGCGACATACAGCGGTCCCTCGAGGGCGCTCTGTTTGGTCGGCGTTTGATTTGGAGTGAGCTCCCTGACGCGATCAAAGATGTAGTCGTAAAGTTCGTCAACTGAGATCTGGTGGTCCTGGTCACGATCAGCCTTTCCGGTCTCCAAACCCTCGAGCAGAGCTGAGGTGAAGTACGAGGGTTGGGGCTCGCCAGTGAGCATGCTCCCTCATATGCGTACTCCATCGCGTTCGAGGCCGTGATAACGGCGCGCCCCCGGCCTTGCAGCTGCTCCGGGACATCAACGCTCGTTCCTCCCTTTGCTGTCGTGTTGAACGGGAATCGTCCGCTGAAGCAGCAGTCGAGCAGGAGGAGCTTGCGTCGGGAGGGGCTGCGGGCAATCTGCTCGTCAAGCCACGTGGTCGACAGAGCTGTCGCGTCCAGGAGGTCGAGTTCGCTGTCCGCGGCCGCAAGGTAGAGGCGCCCGTCAGCGTCCTTGATGCCGTGGCCGGAGATGTAGAGCAGTAGTTCGTCGTCGCGATTGGTGGATCCGAAGAAACGCGCGATGCGTCGTCGTAAGCTTCTTTCGGCCTCGTTCACCGCGATATCTACTTCAAAGTTCCCGATCTCTGGGTTCTGAAGAACGTCAGCAAGTCGCTGAGCATCGACCTCCGGCGCCCGCAAGTCGCGCAGCTTTTCATCATCGTATGCGCCGCTGGCGACGATGAGCGCACGCCTGAGTGGCATTAGCTTGGTGGTGCTTCATGCCGGGCGAGGAAGGCGTCGATCAGGCGAGATTGATCGTTCTTCGATGCGCGCGACAGCTCAAGAACGTCATCTCCGAGCTGGATCGTAAGTGTGCGACTCCCTCCACGTGACAACCATCCGCTGAGGAGCTGGACCACGGCGGTGATCGCCTCCCGGCCGACCGTCACGATCAGAGTGCCGACTATCGTCGCCTCGACGCCTTTGGTTCCTTCAGGAACTTGGTCAGCGGTAGCCTGACGAACACTGGCCACGTCGAGCTCGAGCAGTTCCTCCCTCAATCTCAGCGCACGCCCCTCGAGCTCGTCGAGATCTGCGTCTGGATCGAGACCGACTCCGACCTGCATCTCGACCCGCTCGTCACTCATCGCGGCTCACTCTGCCATTCGACCAGCGTCCAGAACACTCTCGACCCGAGACAATGCCTCCAGCCGGCAACGCGTCTGCGTAGCCCGATCATGAAAACTCCCCAGCCCATGAAAACTCCCCAGCCCTTACGCCTCAAGATGCTTCAAATATTCTACGCGATGGAGGAACACAGGTAGGGTTCGATGCGCGCTTCTTGGATATGTGCACCCCATCCGGGCGACCGGCCAGCTCGAGTGCAGCCTTGGGAATTAGGCGCGAAAGGTGATCGGTTGTGATAGCTAGGCGGGCCCCAGGTTCAAATCGGGTCTAACGCATAGGGCAGTTTCCGTCTGGCGGCCTTCGTTCTGCGCTCGTGCCGTGCCGATCCCGGAGCCAATGCTGAGGCGATCGCCCAGGCTCGCGCCCCGGCGCGACCACGCCCGGACGCGTCCGTGCTGGTCGATTGCGACGAGGAGCCGGAACCCGTCCCACTGCGGCTCCATCACCCAGCCGCCTTGCGCCGGCCACGTCGCGGCGCGAGTACTCCGAAACCAGCAGACTCACGCTAGCCGCAATCCACCGGCGAGGCTGCCGAAATTCGTGAGTCTTCTATGTCAAGCAGATGGTGGTCGAGATGCTGTTGGGGTCGTGAAGGAGGTGGTATACGCGGCGGACGAGGTGGCGTTTGAGGTTGCGGATCGCTTCGCGTTTGGTTTTGCCGTTGGCGCGTTGTTTTTGGAGGTAGACGGCGGTGCGTGGGTCGTGAGCGATACGGATGATCGCGAGCATGTAGAAGGCGCTGTTCAGGCGGCGGTTGCCGCCGGGATCCAGGCGGTAGCGGTCTGATCGTCCGCTGGAGGCGGGGATCGGGGCGCAGCCGGCGAGGCGCGCGAGCTGGGCGTCTGAGGTGAACCGGTCGATGCCGGCGATCTCGCCGATGAACTTGGCGGCCAAGAGGACACCGATCCCGGGTTCGGCAAGTAGCTGCGGCGCGACCTGCCGGACCAGCGCGGCGAGCTTGTCGTACAGGTCTTTGGTGGCGCGGGTGAGCTCGCGAATGCGGCGGATCGCGTCGCGCGCGATCAGGACCTGGGTGGTCTGCTCAGCATGCGCCAGCCGCGACGCGACCTTGGTCTGCCAGCCGGACTGCGCGAGCGCCTTGGCCGGGAGCTCTAGCTCGGGCCACAGGTCGTGCAGCTGCCAGCGCAACTCGTTAGATAACCGGGTGCGCATGTCCAAAAGCCGCTCCCGGTAGAGCGCAAGCATCCGGATCTCGCGTTCGGGACCGGCCAATCTCGCGGTCGGCAGCGTCTCCACGCCTTCGCGCAACGCGGCGCGAGCGATCGCGGTCGCGTCGATCGGATCAGACTTCCCGCGCAACCGGACACCACGACGAGCGCCGGCCATCAACTGCGGCGCCAAGCGCACGACGGTCTCGCCCCGGTCGATCAGAAACCGCTCCAGGCTGCCCGACACGTTGCGGACGTCCTCGACCGCCCACACCCGCTCTGAATCCAGTGCTCGAGCCCACTCCAACAGCTGCCCGTTGCCGGCCGGCCGCGCTGGCACGGTCCGATGCGCGATCTCGACCCCGAGCTCATTGACCGCCGCGGCGGTGTGGGTCTGCTTGTGCGGATCAACCCCGATCGTCACCATTGCGTCCTGTCCCTTCATTTCGATGTACCGATGAAGCGGACTTCCTGGCGGACATTCCTCAGTGGAGGCGCTGCCACGCTTCTATTAGGTCACGCCAGGACGTCCTTGACGGCAACGGGCGACAACTCCACGAATAGGTCAGCCCCGAGAGGAGCGACCAAAGCAGGTAGGGTCAGCCCGAAGCCGTCAAGGACAATCCACTACGCGCGCCAACAGCGCAACGCTTTCTCAGCTTGACACTGAGGAAGCAGATGTCTGGTTCATCGACCATTTGGTGCTCAAAGACTGTGCACTGAACGCGCCGGCACTGCCTCGTTCGTGACGAGCTTCTGCACAGGTAGACGCGCTCAGGCGATTGGGTCAGGTGTTCGGCGGGGTCCTGGTGCTGGGCGAGTAGCAGGTCGGGCGCCGACGGATCGGCGGGTCCTGCTTTGGCGATGACGCGCGTCCGGGTCGCACGCCGTGGTCGTAGAGGCCGCCGCCGCGAATACCTCACGCGGAGCTGGTAAGGAGATGCCGCTGCGTACTGCTTGGACGGCTGCTTGGATGCGGTTCTCGAGGTGGAGTTTGGCGAGGATGCTGGCGATGTGGTTGGCGACGGTGTTGGTGCTGAGCGAGAGGTCGTTCGCGATCTCGCTGGTTGCTGTGGCCGCTGGCGAGTTGGGTGAAGATCTCGAGCTCTCGCTCGGTAAGGGCAGCGCGGATCGCGGTCGCGGCGCTGCCGCTCGTCTTGACGGGGAGGTCCAGCTCGCGGATGCGTTGCAGGAGCTTTCCGGCGATCTGCGGGGAGAGCACGGATTCCCCGGCGGCGGTGGCTTTGATGGCGCCGATGATCGCCTCGGGGGGCGCGGTCTTGAGGATGTAGCCGCTGGCGCCGGCGATGATCGCTTCGACGACGCGGTTCTCTTCTGAGCGGGTGAGCACCAGGACCCGCGAGGCGGGGGCGAGAAGCCCGAGCTGCTCGATCGCCTCGACGCCCGAGATGCCCGGGGAGCCGCAGATCCATCAGCACGACGTCTGGGCGCACATCGACGACGATCTCGATCGCGTCCTCTCCGTTGGCGGCCTCGCCGACGAGCTCGAGGCCGCTGCTGGAGAGCGCTTGCGCGATCGCGCCGCGGATGAGCTGCTCATCGTCGACCAGCACGACCGTAACGGGCCGTTGGAACTCCACGCGGGGGCTTTCTTCAGTCGGCATGACACGCCTCCCGGTTCCGATCTTCTGTGGAATCTACCCACGCCCTCAACCGCCGACACCGCGAGCCGAGGAACAGTGCTCAGGAGTTAGATCGAACCCCGGACCACGCCGAAAGTTGGTTCGCTCGAACTATTCACAGCATCGCCTTCCCGGCCTACTGTCGGAGCAGGCCGGTTGTATCGAGTAAGGCGTCGCGACTCGGCGAAGCTGGAAGGGGGCATGCGGCATGATCGAGGTCACGAGCGTCACTAAGCGCTACGGGGACAAGGCTGCGGTGAGCGACCTGACGTTCAAGGTGGAGCCGGGGGTCGTTACCGGTTTCCTCGGGCCGAATGGGTCGGGCAAGTCAACGACGATGCGGCTGATCCTTGGTCTGGATGCCCCGGATGCGGGGCGGACGGTGGTCAACGGAAAGCGGTACCGCGACCATGCCGCTCCGCTGCACGAGGTCGGCGCGCTGCTGGAGGCGCGCTCGGTTCATACCGGGACGCTCGGCCTATAACCACCTGCTGGCGATGGCCCAGACGCACGGCATCGGCCGGCGAAGGGTCAACGAGCTGATCGAGCTGGTCGGGCTTGAGCGAGGTAGCCCGCAAGCGTGCCGGCGGCTTCTCGCTCGGGATGGGACAGCGACTCGGGATCGCGTCCGCGCTGCTCGGCGACCCGCACACGGTGATGCTCGACGAGCCGGTGAACGGACTTGACCCCGAGGGCATCCAGTGGGTGCGCAAGCTGCTGCGGCAGCTCGCCGCGCGAGGGACGGACGGTATTCGTGTCCTCGCATCTGATGAGCGAGATGGCGCTCACCGCCGAGCACCTGATCGTTATCGGCCGGGGTCGCCTGATCGCCGACATGAGCGTCGATGAATTCGTGCGGGGCGCCTCGAAGCACTCCGTGCGGGTTCGCTCGCCGCAGCTTGAGCGGCTGGTCGACCTGGTCATCGGCCCGGACGTGAGTGTCGATCCGATGGAGGCATCGGTGGTCGAGATCCGGGGGCTGAGCTCCGAGCAGGTAGGCACGACCGCGGCTGAGAACGGGATCGTCCTATACGAGCTCACATCGCAACGGGCGTCGCTGGAGGAAGCGTTCATGGAGCTCACCCACGATTCGCTGGAGTTCCACAACGACAACGTGGATTCCGAGCCCAAGGCAGCGCTGGTATGAGCGCCCTCGCGGCAGGAGCCAGCTCAGCTGTCCGGCTTACCCAGCGCCGTATCGCGCTATCGGAGTGGACCAAGCTCCGCTCGGTCCGCTCGTCCCGTTGGGCGCTGGCCGCGACACTGCTCTTTATCGTCGGGATCGGGCTCATCGCGTGCGCGGTGATCGCGGCCAACTGGCCGCACACCAGCCTCGCATGACCGCGCGAGTTTCCAGGCACTAAGCGAGACCCTCGCTGGGGTGAACCTCGCTCAGCTGTCGCTCGGCGCGCTAGGCGTTCTGGTGATCACCGCCGAATACTCAACGGGCATGATCCGCTCGACGTTCTCAGCGGTACCCAAGCGCCTGCCGGTCCTGTGGGGCAAAGCGCTCGTCTACGGCACGGCCGTGTTCGTCGTCAGCGTTCCCGCGGTGTTCATCGTGTTTTTCGCCGGGCAGGCGATCCTCTCCGCACAGCACATCAACATCGCCATCTCACACCCAGGCGTGCTGCGAGCGCTGTTCGGCGCCGCGCTGTTCCTGACCGTGATGGGGCTGTTCGGTCTCGGGCTGGGCGCGATCGTCCGCAGCACCGCGGGCGGTATCGCGCTGCTCGCGGGAATTGTGTTCGTGCTACCGACGGTCCTCAACCTGGTCCCCTCAAGCGCCGCTAACTCCATCAGCCCATATCTGCCGAGTAATGCCGGCGGAGCGGTCTGGACGATCAACCCAGCCCCGCACACACTCGCGCCGTGGACCGGACTCGCTGTATTCGCCGGTTACGCCGCGCTATCAATCGCAATCGCAGCCTTGCTCTTGCGCCGCCGAAACACGTGAACACGCCTGTCAGCTGCGGTCAGCCCACAGGAAGCCAAGCTCGCGACGCTGCGCGCAGATGACCCTTCCTGGGCGAAGGCAAGACTCTGATCCGCCGAACCGCGAGCCCCTCTTCGCCATTTCGGGGGCGCACGCGCTGAGCTGCTCTGTGCATTCTTCACACAACGCCATCTCGGCCCTGCTTCCAGTTCACCACGCGCCTCGAACGAGCCAAATCTCGCGCCCGAGCATCGCGAATCACCCGGAAGGGACGACCACTATTCACCCACCCGGACTGAAGCCAACGCCCAACGCACACCGATTCGTCCCGACCCGTAGGAGGGGCAGAATGGCTACCGAACCCAGCAATCAGACGAGTGCGCAGCCGCCAGGGCTCGAGGAGCGCGAGCGCGCCGGCAACACCGCGACAGGGCCTTCCATCAACGAGTCTGCCCCGGCGATCGCCCGCGCGACCGCCCGCATCGACGCCGCTCCGCAGATCGTATTCAGGATCCTGTCCGACGTCGCCAACTGGCCCTCCTGGCAGCACAGCGTCTCCTCGGTCGAGATCGAAGGGCGGGTCTCGTTGGGCGCCACGTTTCGCTGGAAGACAGGCGGCTCTCGGATCGTGTCCACCGTCGAATTGTTCGACCCGCCGCACGCGATCGGCTGGCGGGGACGGACCTTCGGGACACGCGCGATACACGCATGGAGGCTTGCGCCGGAGGGATCAGGAACGCGGGTGGAAACCGAGGAGTCTTTCGAAGGCTGGCTCGTCTCCCTCCTGAGAGCGCTGATGCGGCGCGTCCTCCGCGGTGGCGTTGATACCGCGATCGCCGATCTCAAACGCGAGGCCGAACGCCAAGCGGCGCGAGGCGAGTCACGCGACAGCCCACCAGCCGCCCGCTAGTCGTTGATCCGTCGCAGCAGCAACGAATTCAACGGGAATACGCACGCTCCCGCATGAAGACGGGCTCCGTCTGTCACTCAACGGGTGGGTCAAGCGCGAAGTCACGTTCACCCGGACACGGAGCAGGTCCAGTCAGGCCTCGGCTGCTAGGCCCGTAATCGCCAATGGCAGGATGCGATGCGTGCTCTTGCTGGGCGAGCACCAGCCGGTGCCTTAGCTCCCCTCGTCGCTGCTGCGGACGACCAGCGGCCGCTGCTGATCGGCGCCGAGAGCTGGTCGCTGGGTTCGTGCGTGGCTGTGGCCGGTCGGTGCGGGTGTTGGCGCGGCGGGTGCGGGTGCGGTCCGGCGCCGTCGGAGCGCCGGACCCCACCGTTGCTTAGTGCTTGACCGTGAGGATCACCGAGTTGGTGTGTCCGAGCAGGTTTCGGTGGCTGTCGAACGCGCGGAGAGTGATCAGGTAGCGGCCGCGAGTGAGGCGGTGGCCGTTGACCTTCAGGTTCCAGCGGATCTTCAGCTGGCCTTTGTGGTGGTGACCCAGCGGTACGTGGCCGACGGTTCGAAGCACGAGCACGCGCTTGCCGTGTACGTGCCGGGTGCCGAGGATCCGCTGGACGAGGATCCCGACGCTGTTGCTCTGGGCGAGATTGCCCTGGATCACGACGCCGGTGATCGCCGAGATCAGCGACAGTCTGCAGCTGCGGAACAGGACGCAGTTCGGACCGCCGATGATCGCCTGGCTGAACAGCCGCTGCGGGCTGCCGGCGGTCGTGAACAGGTCGAACGGTGCGTTGACCGCCGCGACCTGGCATGCCTGACCGTCGTTCGTGAACGGATCCGCCGTGCAGTTCGACGACAGCGGCACACGCGCGTCGATCAGCGACGCGCGATGATCGTGTGGCGAGAGACGGATGCCGTCGGGGGTGTCGAGCACGAACACGCCGGTCTCGAAGTGCCCGACGAACCCGCGGTTGCCGTCACCATGCGCTTCGATCCACGAGACGTAGGGGACGTTCCCGAAGAACGTGATGTCGGGGTGCGTCGCATCGCTATTCGTCGGCGACACCGGCTGACCACCGTTGAACAGCTGGAAATGATCTCCGTTGACCAGCCTCGAGATGAAAATGGCATGCTTGCCGTTACCGGTGTCCTCGGCCCACACGACCCACGGCACCGTCGCGCTGCCGGGAGTCAACGTGCCGGTCGCGACACGCGGATCCTCGGCGCCCTGCTGCGGGTTCGCGTTCAGTGAGCACTGGTCCTCGGCTGTCGTGGACGTCGCGCAGTGACCGAAGCCGGGCGGATTGCTGGAGGTGTCGAGCGGGTTGGTTTGTCCCGCTGTCTTCGTGCCGACGGCCTGCCAGTGAAACCCGCCGTCGGCGGTGTTGTCGGCCACGATCTTCGCCGCGAACACCTGGTCGTTGTTGCGCAGCCCCAGGTGGCTGTTGCCAACCTCGTACCAGACCGTCCACGCGACCTTGTCGCTGGCGCCCGTGAACGTGATGTCGGGCTCGATTCCGTCACGGCTCGGATCGACGTTCAGACTCGGATCACCACTGGGCGACGAACCGCCGTCAGCCGCAAGCCGATCGGCGCCGACCTGCTGCCAGCAGAACGCGCTGACGCTCGCCGCCGAGGACGGCTTGAAGCCGGTGCACGGGTTGTGGAGCGTCGCCTGCTTGACGCCCTTGGAGACGAAGATCTGGTCGTGGTTACCGGAGTTGTTGACGTTGCCGTCCTGCTCCTGCCATGCGACCCACGGCACCGGGTCGTTCCCCGGGACGGCGGCGCCGCCGGCGACCGACGGATTTTCTGCCTCCTTGTCGGTGTGGATGTTGAGCGAGGGAACCCCTGAGCCCCGGTCCTGTCCCTCCGGGACCCAGGTGTTCGCGGCGGCGTTAAAGCGGCTTGCGAAGATCTGCTTCTCGCCGCCGAGCGCCTGATTGGGCTCGTACCACGCATTCCACGGCACGGTACGGCCCGTACCCGCGAAATCGATCGACGGGGCCTCGGCCACCGCGTTTGGATCGATGTTCAGCGACTTGCCCTGCGTGACCCAGCGGCCGTTCTTGAACGCTCGCACGAAGATCTGCTGCGAGCTTCCAGACCTCTGCTCGAACGTGCCCCACGGGATCCGCGGACCACCCGCGGTCAACGAGCCGCCGACCACGTCGGACAGACCGGCATCCTGATTCGGATCGATCCCGTTCAAAGCGTCGTTATTGACCTGCGAGCCAAAGAACGGCAGGCCGATCACGGTCGCGTCAGCGACGGCCGCGCACACCAGGCCGGCGACGACCGCCAGCACCGCTATGCGGCTAATACGAAAGAGTGTCATTGTCTTGCTTGCCTCACTGTCTGTTGCGGCATCGTGTGTGGTAGTTGGCTTCGTGCTACGCGGACAGCGATGGCGCCGGGCGCGGGGTGGTCGCTTCTACGGTCATTGCTTCGAGCTCCTTAAGGGCGGAATCGTTCAACGCCCTCAACCCTGCCGGGCCGGACTTAGCGACCCCTTAGTGACCGCTTGATCGAGCTCTAAACAGCGGGCGACCCCCCAACGATCGCCAGGTGGACGCAGGCGCGCCAGCGCCTCGTCGAGCAGCCGGGCCGCGCGCCCGGTGTCGCCCTCGACGATCGCCAGTTCGGCCAGCCTGAGCGTCGAGAAGCCCGCGCAGCGAAACAGGCTCCCTGGTACGGCGAGCTCCCCGCTCGCTTCGAGCAGCAGTCCGGATCGGCGACGATGACGAGGCGGCCTGTTCCCAAGCTGGTCCGCTTCATAGAGGCTGCTCTCATAGATAGTGCGTCGTCGCCGGCGGGTGGGCCGAATCGAAGCGTCACGCTCCTGTCGCTCCCATCGGGCCGACGAGGCTGAGCTCGGTGCTGCGTGCGGCGCGGCTCGGCGCAGGTCATCGGTCTTTGCCCGCGCCAGGGCCAATCGTGAGGTAGGGGGAAACATGTTCAACTCCCGTCAGTTACGAGTGGTCCAGAGGAGTGGTTCGGGTGGTGTGGCTACGGGTGGGTCGTGTGGTGATGGGTGAATAGGGCGGTTCGAGTCCGAGGCTGGCGTTGGCTTGGCGCAAGAGATGACTTGAGCGCCGGCCGCCGCCTCGTGCTTGCTCGTTGGCTCGAGCTGCAGCTCAAACTCGATTTCCTTGCCGCTACTCGCGCGGGCACGGAACCCGAGGCCTCGCAACAGCGTGTGCGCCGGGCGGTTCTCCCGCAGCGTCGTGGCAGTCATCAACGCGAAGCCGTTGGTGCGGGCGCGCCGCACCGCGCGCCTCACGAGCGCCGTGCCGATACCCAGGCGCTGCAAGTCATCAGCGACCACGACGGCGAGTTCCGCCACGCCCGCGCGATCGCCGGCGTGCACGTATCGGCCCACGCCGACGATCGAGCCGTCGCGCTGATCGAGCGCGACGATCGCCTCGTGCCCGACGTGATCGACGTCGGTGAAAAACACAAGCTCCCGCGGCGTCAATTCATGCTTCGGTGAGAGGAATCGCCTGTGGCGTGACTCGGGCGTGAGCCGGGCGAACAGCGCCGCGAGACCTTCACGATCCTCACGGCCAATAGGCCGCAGCAGTACCCGTGTGCCGTCGGCCAGCATTAGGGCAAGCGCGGCCTCGGCCTGCGGCGCGAATCGCTGACGGGTCGACATGGCAACGATCGCGCGTGGGGGCGGGGCTGAGCTTCGGCGTCGGTGCTGATCGTCCGATCGCTGCCAGCTGGCGCTTCGAGCATCGCGGCGTCTTGGAGAGCTCTAGCTGACATCTGCGAGAACCTCGCGGGCGAGCTGCAGGTCGTCACGGAGATAGCGCAGGTGCACGTGCGACAACAGCTCGCTGTGCTGCGTTCCTGAGAGCGTGCTCAGTGTCGGCGTGCGCATCGAGCGGCTCCTAGCCAAGCGGCGTGAGTTGCTCTGACCGCTCGACGGCAGCAGGCGCTGTCTGTGGCTGTGAGGACGCCATCGATCTCAACTCATCTCCGTGGCCAGGGACGAAGGCGGGACGCAATCGTTCCCGGGCGCCCGTGAGTCCGCCGTGTTTTCCTGATCGCGGGAGAGCAGGACCCGGGCCGCCTTCATACGGGCCGCCGTCGAGAGCTCGTGTTGGGTACTGGTGTGGCAAAGCGCGGACCGGACCTTGGGGCCGGCCGGCGCCGGGCTCGCACCGGCAAGCAGGCTGGCGGCGGGCCAGGCTTCCGGCGACGGGTGGGCTGTCGGCATCGGCAGGGCGCGCACGATCGGACTCGTGTCGCGCGAGTCGCGCCGCCGGGCACCCGCCTCTGCTGCGAGCCGCGCATGTTCGGCGGCGCGTTGCAGGTCGGCGATGTGTTGCTGAGCGAGGATGTAGTTGAGGTGGGGGTTCATGTGACTCTGGGCAGGCCGGTCGGTCGATGTGTGCTAGCTGGGCGCAAGCGGGGGCTGACGGGCTGGCCTGCGCCTTGGCTAGGAAGCTCGACCGCTGTGGCTAGAAGGGGCAGTTCCCGGGGCTTGCGGCCGGCACGTCGGGGTTGACACCGTGCTTGAGGCCGAGGTAGGTGACGAGCACCACGACCGGCTTATGGCCTTCGTTTCGGGCGAGGTGGACGTGGTTCTTCTGTTCGGTGAAGCCCTGTCCTGCCGAGTAGCGCTGCGGGGTGCAGGTCCGATCGGCGCTGTCGTAGAGTGTCAGCGTGCCGGACTTGACCACGGCGACGACGGCGGCTCGATGATAGTGCCAGCCGAAGCTCGCGCCGGGCGGAACCGTCGCCTGGGCGACAATCACGTCGGCGGGTTTTCTGACGTCGATCGTGTAGGGGTGTGAGATGCTCGCGGCCCCGAGGATCTTCTCGGTGATCGGGGAGCCGCCCGCGGCCAGCGCCGCTGCGGTAGTGCCGAGCGCCCCGAGGAGCGCAGCGAGGATGAGGAGTCGTTTCATTGCGGTGGTCTTTCGTCGGGTGGATGGTTTGGCGGCAGGCGGGGTCGGCCCGCCGGCGCAGGGCGTGCGTCGTCTTGCGCTCGTCGGCCTGATGCCGGCGAGACTCGTGGGTTGTTTTTCTGTGTCGACGCCCGCGCGGATCGGCGGGCGCCCAGTGCGGGCTACGGGGTGATGTTCTGGTTGAGTTGGAAGAGGTTGGTGGGGTCGTAGCGGCGCTTGAGCGCGACCAGCCGCTCGTACTTGGCGTCGCCGTAGGAGGCGCGCAGCCGCTCGTCGCGGGCGTCACCCATGAAGTTGACATAGGCCCCGTCGCGGCTGACCGGGGCCAGAGCCTGGGACGGTTCCGCGCAGCCCAGGCCATGTTGGCGTCAAAGCCCTCGCGCGTCGGGCGAGCGCGCGATCACGTTGAGCACGTACTGCGCTGACCGGTCGCCGAACGCCGCATCGTCCGTCGCCGGCGTGCGCCACCGCCCCGCCGAAGTGGTGAAAGTGGATCTCGGAGTGCGGTGAGGGCACCGCTTGGTGGAGGCCGACGGTCGCCGCGATCGCCGCGTCACTGAGCTCGTCGACGTAGGCGGAGCGCATGTAGTTGTGCGCGCCGCGGGTCCACAGCGCGTCGAGCAGGCTCTGCATCGCCGTGTAGGGCATGACGCCGATGAGGTCGACGATCGGGTCGCCGAGGTCCTTGAGGGGCTGCACCAGTGCACGGCCGTGCTCGGGCTCGCCGGCGTGGACGGCGATGACCGCGACGATCGGCTTTCCGTGCACGGCTTCGGGGAGAAACGGCGCGGGCGGAGCGGTCATGAGACCGGCCAGCGTGGTCAGCTCGTCGGGCAGCTCGCGCACCCAGTCGCGGTAGAAGCGCAGCACCTCTTCGGCGCGGTCGCCCGCGAAGAAGATCGGGCCGGCCAGCAGCATCGGGCCGATCGGATGCAGCCGGTACTCCAGCGAGGTGGCGATACCGAAGTTCCCCCCGCCGCCGCGCAGGCCCCAGAGCAGCTCGGAGTTCTCCTCCTCGGTCGCGTGCACGAGCTGTCCGTCGGCGGTGACGACGTCGGCGGCGAGCAGGTTGTCGCAGGTCAGGCCGACCTTGCGCATCAGCCAGCCGATGCCGCCGCCGAGCGTGAACCCGGCGATCCCCGTGGTCGACACGAGGCCGCCGGTCACCGCGAGCCCGAACGCCTGGGTCTCGTGATCGAAGTCCGCCCACGTGCAGCCGGGCTCGGCACTTGCGGTGCGACGCGCCGGGTCGACGCGGACCGCGGTCATCGCGGACAGGTCGACGACCATGCCGCCGTCGCAGGTGGAAAAGCCCGGCAGCGAGTGTCCGCCGCCACGGACCGCGACAAGCAGGTTCTCACTGCGCGCGAAGTCCACCGCGCGCATCACGTCGGCGACGCCGGCGCAGCGCACGATCAGCGCCGGCCGGCGGTCGTGGGCGCCGTTCCAGATCGCGCGCGCTTCGTCGTAGGCCTCGTCGGAGGGCCGGATGAGCTGGCCGCGCAGGCCCTGCTCGAGCTCGGCGAGCGTCGCGTCGCCGAGAACCTGGGGGGTGGTCGCTTCTACGGTCATGTGCTTCGAGCTCCTTAAGGGCGGAATCGTTCCAACGCCCTCAACCCTGCCGGGCCGGACTTAGCGACCCCTTAGCGACCGCTTGATCGAGCTCTAAACAGCGGGCGACCCCCCAACGATCGCCAGGCGGACGCAGGCGCGCCAGCGCCTCGTCGAGCAGCCGGGCCGCGCGCCCGGTGTCGCCCTCGACGATCGCCAGCTCGGCCAGCATGAGCGTCACCCAGCCCGCGACGCGAAAGAAGTGCTGCGGTTCGGCCAGCTCCCGGCTCGCTTCCAGCAGCTCCCGGGCGCGTGTGGGCTCGCCGGCGTCCGCGGCGACGTTGCCGAGATTGAGCCGCATACCCATCTGACCGGGCGCATCGTCGGTCTCCTCAAACAGCGCCAGCGCGTCGCCGAGAAGGGACCGGCCTCGCTCGAGGTCGCCGGCGCGGGCGGCCAGGACACCCAAGTTACCCACCGTCATGCCGACACCTCTGCGGTCACCGAGCTCGCGGCGCAGCGCTAAACCCTCCTCCAGCCACTCGCGGCCGAGCTCGTGCTCCCCCAGGGCGCCGGCGAGGTTGCCGAGGCGGTTCAGCGCGAACGCCGTGCCCATCGCGTCACCCGCCTCGCGGAAATGCGCCAGGCTCTCGGTCAGGCGGTCGCGCGCCGGCTCGCTGAGCCCCTGGGCGCGGGCGACGTCGCCGAGCCCGGCCAGGACATAGCCGATCGCACGCCTCGCGTCGACACGGCGAAAGAACAGCGCTGTCTCCTCAAAGTACATTCGCGGCGCGCCGCCCGGCCCCTCACCGGCGACGAACAGACCCGACGTGTGCACCCGGAAAAATGCCTCCCCGTCCCCCGCGGGCATCTCACGCAACCGGGCGAGGCTGTCCAGCAGCGCCCGACGGGCGCCCGCGAAGTCACCGCGGCACTGGGCGAGGACACCAACCGAGTGAAGGACCGCCGCCGCCACCTTGCGATCGTCGAGCTCCTCGGCCAGCGCGCGGCTCTCGGCGTACAGGCGCTCGGCGTGGTCATAGCGACCAGCCATGTACTCATAGACGCCGACCTCGTCGAGCGCGTGAGCGACCGCGCGGCGGTCGCCCAGCGCCCGGAAGATCTCGACCCGCTCGCTCCCCAGCTCGCTCACCTCGCCGGTTCGCCCCAGGCGGACCTCCAGCCCACACGCGGCGCGCAGAGCCTCCGCCCGAAGCTCGGTCGGCGCCGGGGCCGCCGCGAGCGCCGCCTGAAGCCACCCGCTGCCTTCCTGAAAATGACTTCCGGCCATCCACATCGGCGCCATGTGGACCGCCAGCGCTCAACGCCTGCTCGGGTTCGTGCCGCAACGCCCACCCGAGCGCCGCGCGCAGATTGTCGTGATCGGCCTCGAGCCGGCCGGGCGCGACGATCGGCCCAGCCGCCGTGCCCTCGGGATCGGCCGCCCGGGCGAGCTCGAGGTAGAAGGAGTGATGGCGCGCCTCCACGGTCGACGCCTCATTCGCCTCGACGAGAAGCTCGCGCGCGTACTGGCGCATCGGCTCGAGCAGGCGATACCGGTAGCCGTCGCTGTCGTCCTCGGCCACCACCAGCGACTTGTCGACAAGCCGCCCCAGGAGATCGGCGACCTGGCGCTCGTGCACGCCCTCGCCCGTCGCGACCTCCTCGACGGCCTCCAGCGCGAAGGTCCCGGCAAACACGCCCAGCCGGCGAAACAGCGCGCGCTCGACGCGTCGTCAGCAGCGCGTGGCTCCAACTCAGCGTCGCCCTGAGCGTCTGCTGGCGGTCGAACGCCGACCGGCTCCCGGCCGTCAGGACGGCGAGGCAATCGCCAAGTCGCTCCGCGATCTGAGCGGGCGAGAGGGCCCCCACGCGGGCAGCGGCGAGCTCCAGCGCGAGCGGCATCCCGTCCAGCCGTAAACAGATCTCCGCCACCGCGCCGGCGTTGGCATCGCTCAGCGCAAAGCCCGACGCGACGTCGCCCGCGCGCTCGCAGAACAGACAAATCGACTCATACGAGCCCAGCTCCGCAGGCTTCACCAACCGACCCGAGGCCGGCAGTGTCAACGACGGGACCCGCCAGGTCACCTCTCCCGGGACGCGCAGGGGCTCGCGGCTCGTCGCCAGGATTCGCAACCCCGAGCACGCGCCCAGCAGGTGTTCGGCCACGACGGCGCAGGCCGCGACCAGATGCTCGCAGTTATCGAGGACCAGCAACCTGCGCGACTGGCTGAGTTGGGCTCCGAGGCCCTCAAGCGCCGCCCGCTGAAACGGGAGTGTGAGACCGAGCGCGGACGCGATCGCTGCCGGCACCAACGCGGGGTCGCCAAGGCCAGCAAGCTCCACCAGCCAGACACCATCGTGGCACGCGCCCAGCCGCGCCGTCGCAGCCTCGAGAGCGAGGCGGGTCTTGCCCGACCCACCGGCGCCGATGAGCGTCAGCAAGCGACTGCGGTCAAGCAGACGGGCGACCTCCCGCAGCTCGCGGTCGCGCCCGATGAAGCTCGTCAACGCGATCGGCAGGTTATGACGAGCAGGCTCAGTCCCGCCTGCGCGCACCGCGTGCGCCGCCTTGCGCTGCAGCTCCTCGATCGGGCGGGTCAGGGTTGACGTCGCCACGCAGCAGCGCCCGATACAAGCGCCCGGTCTGAGGGTCGGGCTCCGCCTCCAGGTCGCGCCGAAGCGCCTCGCGCAACCGCTGGTACTGCGCCAGCGCCTGCTGGCGGCGACCCGCCGCGGCGAACAGCCGCATCAGAGCGCGCTGGGCGCCTTCGTGCAGCGGATCGATCACCACAACCTGTTCGAGCGCCGCGATGGCCGCCTGCGGCATCCCCGCGCTGATCCAGACGGCTGGAAAGATCGAGCAGCAGCCCCAGGTGCGTCTCGCTCACCGCCTCCCGCCGGCCGACCGCCCACGCTTCATAGCGATCCTCAGGCAGAAGATCGCCGCCGTGCGAACTCGAGCGCCGCGCGATAGTCCGACAACTCGCCAGTCCCACGGGCGCGCGCGACCGCCGCTTCGAACTCGTCGACGTCGACCTCCACCCTCCCGTCGGGATACAGCACCAGCATGTCGTCCCGCAACGGGAGCACAGCCGAAGCCTCGGCGCCCGCCGCCTCGAGCGCCCGCCGGGCGACATACAACGCCTGATGAAAGTTATTGGCAGCCGCCGCACGCGCCCGCTCAGGCCACAACAACTCAGTCGCCTGCTCCCGATGAACTCGACGCTCAGGCGCCAGCGCCAGCAGCTTCACCAGACTCTTGGCCTTACGCAGACGCCACGCGCCCTCTGGCACAGCCTCTCCGCCGACGTAGACCGCGAAGGCCCCGAACAGCCTTATCTGCACCGCCTTGTCCATTTGCTCCTAACCATGTTGCGGGAGCCCCGGGGCCCTGAAGGACCGGGCACGGCTACAAGGACGACCTGGCGGACGCGTCCCAGAAGGGCCTTCCCACACATTCAGTGACGGCCATTCACCGATGCCAGTCGGCGTTTGTGCCGTTCATCAGGCCCGGGAACGTTTCACGGGTTGGCCGCGAGCGCCTTCGACAGCGTAAAGTAAACATCCTACCAAACATGGGTGGCGGAGTCGAATCGTGGGCAGTCGTATTGCTGGGGTCAGACGGGCGTCGGCGACGATCGAGCCGACCCGCTCGCCGAGCGTTCAGTCGCGTCCGAAGGCGACCCCCCCAGAGTCGCGCCTCCGCACGGCGGGAAGTCCGACACTCCGCTGACGTTTGCACTGACGAAGCTCCCGGAGCTTACAGGAGCCATCCGTCCGCGTTGCGACGATCGTCGGCCTCGCGTGGGGCTGAGTTCCTAGCGAAGTCCAGCGCTGTGATACGCGACGACAGGTATGGCGGACGATCGGGCGCTCCAAACCGAGGTATGTGTCGTGCGTGCTCGTCCGGCCGGGCTCGTGTTTGCGCTGCTGCTTCAACAGTCCTAGGTCCCGTGCACCGTGTTGGAGCGGCCACCAGAAGACGCATTCCGTCGACGTGCGGGTTCTGCTTTGGTGAGGGTGCGATCGGCTCGCCGGGGTGTTCAGGCGCCGTCGGGCATCGATTGCCGGCGAAAGCTGGCGGTGTTAGCCGTCGCCGGGGTCAACAAGTTCAAGCGCGTCGAAGCCAGCCAGCGGCCCGTCCATGAGAGACATCTCGATCGTGAGATCCGGCTCGACGTGGGCCTGGCTAAGAAACGCGAGCACCTTGCGGCCGGTGAGCTCCTCGATCATCTCGCTGTGGCGGGCCTTCATCATCCGTTGGAAGTCGCGGCGCATCTCGAGCACGCGTTCCGGTTCGCCGCCGCCCATCATTGTGCACTCAATCGCCTGCACGCTCACGATGTGCTGCTCGCGAGCTCGGCTTCGACCTGGTCGCGGCGCGGTGTTTCGGTGCTTTCGTGGTTCCTCCAGCGGCCCGTCTGTACGCCCCGGCCAACGGCCGCCCGGCCCTTGCCCGTCGTTCGAGGCTGTCGGACAAACCCTTGGGGTCCTCGATTTTTGTCCGTCCGTGACAAGGGGCCGATTTCGGATTGAGCCTTTCACTCGCGGAGAGGCCGCTTCGTCCGCCTGAGGCGGTCCCACGAGGTCGGCGAAAACCGTCGTTGTCGATTCGAATAACCGCTTTGGTTTGTCCGACAGCTCTCGTGAGACCAGCTGTGGCGCCGTTTGCTCGAGCCTGGCTGGAACTGCTCAATCCATCAGCGCCGACGAGTCGAGCGGACAGTCCGTAACGCCAGGCGATGCGGGCGTGGCGGCGCATCGATCAGCCTGCCAACAGCCTTCCACGAATCGTCGGGAGCCCTCATCTGACGCGGCGCCCGTTCGCCCCGACTCTCGCACTAGAGGGACCGTGAGCGTCGTGCCCCTCGCAAGCGCCAGGCGATCGCTGACTGTTGTTGAGCGGTGCGGGCGTGTCACTTCTGAAACGGGCGTTGTCGGGGTATCGGGCGGGGCAAGCCGTGGTAGAACCTGTGCTCCTCGAAGGGGAGACCATGCGAGCAACGATCCCGACCGCCGCCGCCGACTATCCGACCAAACTGGTGCGAATGATCGAACCGTTCGGCCCGGGCAGTGGGCCAGAGGTGATCGCAACCGCGGTGAGTCGGAAGCTTGCTGAGCTGTGGGGCCAGCCCGTGACCGTCGAGAACCATCCTGGTGCGGGTAGCACGGCGGCCCCAGCGATGGTGGCGAAGTCCGCGGCCGACGGTTACACGTTGCTCGTCCACACCAACGCGCACGCATATAGCGCGGCGCTTGTGACGAACCTTCCCTACGACCCTGTTGACGGACTTCGTCCCAGTCGCGGCGCTCACGACTCAGTCCTACGTGCTCGTCGCGGGCGAGACGACAGCCCTCACTACCGTCAGCGCGCTGATCGCTGCGGCGAAGGCAAGGCCGGGGGAGCTGCGGTTCGGGTCCACCGGCGTGGGCACGGGCACGCACCTGGGGATCGAGAAATTCAATCTCGCGGCCGGCATCAACGCCACCCACGTCCCCGCGCGAGGGAGCGATGCGATCGCCGACACGATCGCGAACACGATCGCCGGGCGCACCGACTACGCGCTGTCGCCGATCCCGACCACCCTGCCGCATATCCGCGCGGGCAGACTCCTGCCGCTAGGCGTGAGCAGCGCTCGGCGCTCGAGCGCGCTACCCGACGTTCCGACGGTGGCGGAGGCGGGCGTCCCCGGCTTCGATTTCCCGATCTGGTACGGGATATGGGCGCCGGCCGCCACTCCAGCCGGAGTCGTTCAGAAGCTCGCCGAGGACATCGCGCGCGCTCTGTCTGATCCTGCTGTGCGCGCCTCGCTCGCTGAAACACGGTGGCGAACCGATGAGCATGACGCAGCCCGACTTCACACGCTTCGTGCTGGGCGAGAGCGAGAGCGCTGCACGGATCATCGAAGCCGCCGGGATCAAGCCGCAGTAGCTCACCACCGAAAGGTGGCGTAGCGGTCGTCTCCGGGAGCACTTCACACGCGCCTGCATCCGAACGCCACCAGCCGCGCCCCTGGTCGTCGGGCGAGACCGCTGGTTTGTCGCCGAGACAGGTCTGGTCGCGACGCTCTTGCTCTCGCGGTCCGCCGGGCCGAAGCAGCAGCCCTGATCGCCGGCGCGATCAAGCTCGAGGTAACCCCGTCTTCGTGAGGTAGCAGCACTGACGGCGTTGGGTCGAGCGCGGCCGGAACTCCTCAGATGCAGCAGCGTGGTCGAGACTGCTGCAGGTCGATCTTTGCGGAAGCGCTCAGAGCGTCGGGCGGCAGCGGAGCCACCAAAACGCCGTACCGGCGAGAGCGACCAACGAGGCACCGGATGTCGTCCAGACCGCAAACCCGCAACGGCGCCGATCAGCCCGACCACAACCCCGACCACACCCGCGCCCGCTAGCGCTCCAAGGCTGGCTGGCCAACGCGGCCCCCATCCGAGCATGACGCCGAAAAGGAATAGGCCGACCAAAAGAACGGAGCCCCGATCGACAGGATGGCCACCATGCCGAAAGCGAGCAAGAAGCCGACGCCCGCCCAGGGGAAGAACCCGAAGTCACGAGTGTCTCGATGCGCCACGACTGAAGCCTACGCTCTCGGCAGTACCAATCGACCAGCTGTTGGTGCTCGATCATTCCGGTAGGCCGGCGTCTGACGGCTCGCGCCCAGCTGCCAGGTCCGAGGCGACCTGATCGATGAGCTTGCCGGACTTCCGCCACCCGGGCACCCGCCATTCCAAGAGACGCCCCGACGTCAGCGAATCGCTAGACCTGGCCTCAACGACCCACGGCTGGCGAAGGAGGGTGCGTGCCATCACTCCGGCAGCTAGCAGCGCACCAACCGCGATCAGCTCGATGCCCAAGAACAGGATCGGGATGAGAATGAGCGCGACGGCTACGACCGCAGCAACGAGCAGCAGGCCGTCTCCGAGGTCGACGTTGCCGACCTCCGGCCACGCTGGGCCAATGTTCAACAGCGACTCCGAGGCGATCTCGCCACGGCTCGGCCGACCCAATCGGGGGCGGCGTGTCAGCCACCTCCTGCCTATCCGCCACTCCACACCGTCGGGAGCAACTACGCGTCTAGGCCACAGCTGAAGGGACATATCGTTCCGAGATACCCAACTCCGAGCTGAGGGTTTCCCTGCCCGTTTCGATCGTTGCGGCAGCGACGTCACCTCGGACGCCTTCGCGTGTTGGAGTGGAGGTCGCACTGACGCCGGTCAGCGCCCTGACGTTCGAATCGCCGCTCGCCCGAATCGGGATTGAAACGCTGGGTCCTGTGGGTAGGTAGGCTCCATACCCGGTCGAGGTGGCGGTGTGGGAATCGCCTGATCGCCATCACCCGGGGGAAAGGTCCAACGTGTCTCGAGATCAGAAGCGGGCGCGTTGGTTCGGCGTGCTCTTCCTCATCACGTTCGTCACGTCGATCCCAGCGCTGGCGCTTTACGAGACTGTCCTCCGACATCCGGAGCGCTACATCGCGGGTGCTGGACACGACAATCAGGTTTTGCTCGCGGCTCTGCTTGAGCTGCTGCTGATCATCGCGAACATCGGCACCGCGGTCGTGATCTTCCCGATCCTCAGACGCCAGAACGAGGAGCTGTCGCTCGGCTACGTGACCGCGCGCCTGGTCGAGTGCATGTTCATCCTCGTCGGCATCCTCTCCATGCTCGCGATCATCACGCTGCGTCAACAGGTTGCGGGTCCGTCTGAAGGCACGGTCGCCTACACCCTCGCCGCGATCAAGGACTGGACGTTCCTCCTCGGCCCGGGCTGGGTCGTCGGCTGGGGGAACGGGCTGATCCTCGGCTACCTGATGTACCGCTCGGGCCTGGTGCCGCGACTGGCAACGTGGCTCGGCCTGATCGGCGGACCGCTCATCATCGTGTCCGGGACGGCCATCATGTTCACCGGCAACGAACCGAGCCACGCGCTGCACTCGCTGCAAGCGATCGTGACCATCCCGGAGTTCGCGTGGGAACTCTTCCTCGGGGTCTACTGCACGATCTGGGGTTTCAAACGCGATGCCCCGATCCTTTCCGGCAGCGCCCGATGACGACTCAACCCGACCCGACTCCGCACCCCCCAGATGCCGCGACCGACGCTCTTCCGCCGCCGATGGGCGTCTCTGCTCCACGGCACGTTCGGCAGGCCCTAGCGAAGGTCCATGAACGAGAAACCGAACCGGGGAGTGCTCCTTTGAGCTTAATAAGAGCAGCGTCGCCTCCGCTCCAATCAGCGTCGTAGGAGCGGCCCGACGGCCCAGAGCGACGATGCTGCGTCGTCGCCTTTCCGATCACGAGATCGGCACTGCTGCTTCCGCCGGCGGCAGACCAAGAGCGGGAGCTAGACGTCGGCCTATTCCCGCCCGTGACGTGGCCGCTGATTCGTGAGGCTGTCGGACAAACCTTTGGGCTCCTGGACTTTTTGTGCGTCTGTGACAAGGCGCCGATTTCGGAGCGAGTCTTTTCACTCGCGGAGCGCCCGCTTCATCCCCCTGAGGAGGTCCCACGAGGTCGGCGAAGACTGTCGTTGTCGATTTCGTATAACCGCTCTGGTTTGTCCGACAGCCTCTCGTGGCAGCAGCAGTGTTGCCGGCCGATCACCGTTCCCGGTGCTGGCGAGGGGAGGGACGGCGTTCTGGCGAACGATGGCTCTGGTTTCAGATCGGCCGGGCTGCCGCACGTTCCTTGGCCGTTGGGTAACAGGAGCGCTGACCCCGCTTGGCCGGGTCTGTTAGTTCTGTCTGTTAGTTCTGGTTGGGTGGGGCGGGCATGCCCAGGAGCTCTCGGCTGTAAAGAGTGTTTGGGAATCGACGAAGCAGATGGGGATGTGGAAAGGATCGCGGGCATAGAAGCTTCGTTCGCCCCAGGGTCTGATCGCGATGGACGTCAGGTCTTGGCACTCGGCATGCTCTGCTCGTGCGTGTACGGCGTCGAGGTCATCGACGGTGAAGTAGAACGGCTGAGGATTCGGGCCAACGCGTTCGGGATCGCCATCGGTGAGCGCGTCGTAGCAGGCCAGGATGGTGCCTCCACAGTCGAAGTAGCGGCGGCCCGTGGAGACGCGCGTTCCCTTAGTCTCGAGGCGGTGGGCGTAGAAGGAGGCGGCCGCCTCGATGTCGGAGACCGGCAGTGTGACCCGGAACAGTCGCGGTACCTCGATGCGAGGAGTCTGGCACCGATACAGGGCATCGCGAAAACTGCCGGCTTGCCGCGTATCTGCCGATCGGTCCGGATGCGACGACGGATGAGCCCTGCATCATCGCGATCGCAAGAACGTCCTGTGCCGATGAGCTCTGCCCTGCTTGGCACGCGATCAGGGCCAAGGGCGAACGAAGTGCCCGATCGTCGCCGACGGGGCTGCGCTGGCTCGACGGCTGCTCAGGGGGCGCGTCGGCCCAAAGCGGACTCTCGCTTCGACGTTACGAGTCGAGCTTGCGCTGTCGCTCGGGCTCACTCAGCTCATGCTTCCCACGGCGCCTCGGCCCTGCGCGGCTTCCTGCCGCGCAGCACCCCGGTGCCCCCCATGATCGATATCAGCCGGATCCGGATGATCGGGCCGCCGGCCGGCGTCACCTCATCCCCCAGCTTTGTGCCATTGACGCCCATCAGCGCGAAGTTTTTCACCTGCACTTCCACTCCGTGCGGCACTCGGACCTCGGCGCCGCCATGATCGAGTACACGTTGAGCTGCGTCACCGGGTCGGTCAGCTCGGCGTCATTGAGGTCGATGTCGCTGCCGCCCATGAAGTTGAGCACCGTGCAGCGCGAGCCGATCCGCCACCGCCCGCCCCGCCCACGCCCGGTCATGATCGAGATCACCCAGCGGTCGCCGCCGGGTCCTTTCTTCACGGTGAGGCCGCCTCGCCTTCCCCGCGCCGCAATCGGCTGCTCGTGCCCGAGCCGCTCGGGGTTGACGTCTGCGATCAGTCGATCGAGCTCGGTGCGGGTACGTACGTTGTAGACCGAGCCCAGCCTGTCCTCGAGCTCGTCGACGTTTAACCGGCCCTCGGAGGCGGCGACCCGCAACACGTCGGCCGCCTGCTCGCGCTCGGCGTCGGAGGCGCGGAGGGCCGGGAGCGAGTCGCTCGGGTCGCTCATCCGCAGGCTCGTAGACCGCGGCAGAGCGACGCATCCGCGCAGACTCACCGTCCTGGCGCTGGGTGCGCGCATCCGGCCAGCTGGCGCGACCGGCCGCGACCCGTTTGCGCTGGCGGCTGGAAGTGCCGTCGGCGCGCATGGAGCTTCGGGCTCGCGCTGGCAATCAGTTCATCTCTAACCGCCGACAGGGCCAACGGCTGCCCTGACTGCTCCTCCGCTGCCCGGGTCGCCCGAATGAGAAGCCGCGAACCATGCATTTGAGGCCAATGACGCGCCTGGTGGTTCGTGGAACGGGCAGTGCGCGTTACTCGCTCGGGACGCGTGACTGATCGGCAGCCTCAGCGCGTCTCGGGCGAGCGGCTATGCCTAGCCTCGTCGCGCTGGGGGATCGCCGCTGGGCCTGGTCGGGTCTCCGAGGTTGGCGATCTGGTGGGGGTTGGAGAGACGCGGTTGACGAGGCGAGGCTGGTCGGTCGTCTGGACGATCTCGAGCTGTCTGTGCTGCTCCTTGGGGTGTGGCGGGCCGGATTGTCGCGTGAGCGTCACAGTTTTGGTGGCTCGCGGCATTCTGGGTGTGATGGCGGATGACGATTTCGCTGCGATGTACGCGCGAGAGGGAGAGGTGGTGTTGGTGTTTCTCGCCAGGCGCACGCTGGATGCTGCGATCGCGGCGGATCTGACGGCCGAGACGTTCGCGCATGCGTTTCGTTCGTGGCCTCGGCTGCAAGGGCGTTCTGAGCCGGAGGTGCGTGCGTGGCTGTTCACGGTCGCGCGTCGTCAGGTCTCGAGGTATCTGCGTCGTGGGCGGGTGGAGCGCCGAGCGCTGCAGCGCCTCGGGATCCGCGTGCCGATGCTGCACGAGGACGATGTTGCGGCGATCGACGAGCGCGCCGGGCTCGGTGGGCTGCGCGCGGCGTTGGGTGTTGAGCTTGCGCGTTTGGGCTCAGAGCAGCGCGAGGCGCTTCGTCTGCGGGTAGTGGAAGAGCGGTCCTACGCGGAGGTGGCGCTCGTGCTCGGAGTGTCGGAGCAGGCGGTCAGAGCCCGCGTGTCGCGCGGCTTGCGTGCGCTCGCGGGAGCGCTTGAGCCATATCGAGCTGAGGGGCTCTCACGGTGAGCGATTTGCGGTTTCTGAGGGAGCTCGGCGCGGAGTTTGAGCGGGTCAGCGAGACGCGCCCAACCGCGCGGCGAACGGGTCGCGGCGGCTGGCGGGGGTCGCGAGTCCCGCGTTCTGCGATCGCGAGTGTCGGGCTGGGCATGTCGGTGCTGGTTGTCGTGCTCGTGGTGGCTGTGACTCTCGGGGTGCATGCGCGCTCTGGTCCGGGGTCGTCCGAGTCCGGTCGGGGCGTGAAGGTCGTGTTCAGCGCCAGGCCGCTGGATCCTCATTCCCCGCTGGGCCCTGCGATTGATCGCTCGATCAAGATCCTGCGAGCTCGCTTCGACGCAGCTTCTCATGGCGTCCGGGTCTCGCGAGCGGGGGACCGGATCATCGTCGTGGCCCCGCACGCAGCAAGTGCCGACCGCGCGCGGATCGAGGCGGTCGCGCTCGGGTCCCCAGGGCGACTTGACTTTTATGACTGGGAGGCCGACGCGCTGACGCCAAACGGCAAGTCGGTCGCCGCCCAACTGCACACCCAGACCCCGGCGGCGCTGATCATCAGCCAGGGCGCGAGCTCCGCGGCGCCAGGGCAGCCCAACGCGGGCGGCGTGTCGCTCTATCAGGCCGTCGAGCTGGCCTCCAAGCAGCCCAAACGGATCAGCCCGCGCAATGCACGAACGGGACCCCAGTACTACATGTTCGGCGCGCCCGGGAGCGCTGCCTGCGCGGCGAAGGCCAAGCAGGACGGGGCGGTTTTGACGGCCGGGCAGCACTGCCTGCTCGCGGGCCCCGACAACGAGCTCTACACGACCAGACGCCAGGAGGCGGTCGGGCACCTCGCCTCCCAGCTGCCGCCCGGCGTGAGCCCGTCCGATGGCGAGATGCGGATCGTCGAGCAGGGCACGGTCGTGCTCGAGGCGGCCAACCCGACCACCGGCCAGACGGTCAGGTCTCCCGACGCTCGGTTCTACGTGCTCAAGGACAACGTCGCGGTCAGCAGCTCGGACATCACCAACCCGCACGCGTCGACCGACGAGGCCGGCAACCCCGACATCCAGTTCGATTTCAACACGGCCGGAAAAACCGCATTTCAGAACGTCACCGATCAGATCGCCCACCGCGGCCAAGACGTCAGCACAATCGGCCAGCACCTAAACCAACACTTCGCGGTCGCGCTCGACAACCAGCTGCTGACGGTCCCGTCGATCGACTACACCGTGTATCCCGACGGGATCACGGGCGGCAACGGCGCTGACATCACCGCCGGGCTCACCCGCCAATCAGCCCACCAGCTCGCGACGATGCTGCGCGAAGGACCCCTGCCGGTCAAGCTGACAGTCCGGTAACTAACAGGACGCAGTCAAATGACCCACGTGCGCGTTCATCACTACACGGCCGGAATCCTCGCCATCGCGGTCAGCATCGCGCTTGCGCTGAGCGTGACTGCCGCGCCAACGTCAGCCAGGAGCTTTGACTTCAAGTCCGCCGGGTCGATGGTCCAACAGCCGCTGCCCCCCAGTGGGCGTGCGCTCGGCGGCGAGCGTGGGTAGTGGGTCGCGGAGGTTTCAGTGTCAGGAATCCGCGGTCCTCAATGCGTCGGCAACCCACGTGGCATTGGTCCTCAGCGCGGGGTGCAGCCGTGATCGCCACCTGCCGCCAGCCGCGCACCGCGCGACGGGCCGCTGACGATCAACCAGCCGAACAGCTCAACCAAAGGACAGACCTATGCCGCCCAAACGCACTCACGGCACGGCCGTGACCTTCCCGCCCGCGCAGCCTCCTGACCTTCAGACAACGCCGGTCCGCGAGCGGCGCCTTCAGGCGCTCGCGGTGTTCGGCAATCTCGCCCGATTGCCCGAGCTGGTTCGTAAGCGCAGGCGACTCGTCAGCAGCCGCAACCGTCGAAAGCTGGCCGACGGGCTGCGGCGAACCGCGGCTGCCCAACAACCGCCGCGTCGGTTTGACTGCTGCCCGGTGCTCGCAGACCGCGTCGCGGGCGTGCGCTACGAGCTGCTGCTACTCGCCGACGAGCTCCAGCACAGCACCGATCCCGGCCCAGCCAGCGTCGCGCTCACACGCGAGCTGCTCACCAGCGGCTGCAGCCCGCTCTATAACGCCAACGTTCCCGCCGAGGACCTTCATGCCACGCTCGCCCGCGCCAGGGCTGAGATCGCCCCCGGACCGCCGCCCCGCGGATCCCCGACAGGACACGCTCACCAAGCAACCCAGAGCCACATCAACACCCAACACGGACCCCCAGCGCCATCGCGGCCGGCCACCCAGGCGGTAATCCGCACCAGCTCAGACAGCGCCCCGGGCGTCCGTCGGCGCTGGCGCGAACGCAGCGCCGACCGCAAACGCCGTGTGCTGGTCAAATGGCTGCGCCGCACCGCCAACCACACCGACCACCCGCATCCAGTCGGTCGCCGGCGCCAAACGCTGCTGCCACACCGCGCGGGCGCCGTGCGCAGCGAACTACTGCAGATCGCCGCCGCGCTCGAGCACACCGCCAACCCCAACCCAGCCAGCCTCACCGAACTGCACCAACTACTCGCAAACGGCTGCGACAGCCCCCTCTACAACCCCGACATTCACATCTCAGAACTCCGCGCAACCGTCCACTACCTACGCGCGGGACAACTAACGCACGACCTACACAACGACTCGACGCCGCCGCCCACGACAACCAGCACAGGCGCCGACAAGCGACCAGCCCCACAGATTGCTCCGTCGCGTCCGAGAAACACCGCGTCATGACCTCCACGCCGGGATGGCCCGATGGGCGATCACCTGGACCCGAACATCCAGCGCCACGACCACCAACAGCAGCCGCGAAGGCGCCGACAGTCTGTCATGCCCGAACGACCCCCCACCAGTTCGGCAAGCCGTCAACCCGCGGCTACTCCACCGCGAAACAGCAGCACACAAGTACGCGATTCAGACGTCTCGAGACGCCTGGTTTGCAACGACACGGGCAGCGGCGTTCGCTAGCCAGGATCACCCATGCCTGCCCCCGACGATCCAGGAGTGAGCCCGCTCCGCGGACCACGAGCCGGCCCGCCGCCACGCCCGCGGCTGTTCGCGGAACGTTCGGGTTTTGCGACCGCTAACGGCCGAGAACGCCTGGCTTGCATGACCCCAGTGTCAGCAGTCCGCAGCGCCCCGACCTGCTCTCGCCGTGCCACGGGCACCTGCGTCCGGCTGGTCGCTCCTCGTTCGGCAGAACCACGGCCCTGGCCTGACTCCTGGTTTGTCGCGAGGCTGTCGGAAAATCGAAGCCGTCTGGCGGGTTTAAGACACTTCCGGGGTGGCTCGAGAATTCGTTGGTTGTCAGCGTGGGCAGTTGTTGTTGATGCCGCCGTCGTTGAGCGAGTGGCTGCCTGAGGATCATTTGGTGTGGACGGTGTTGGGCGCGGTGGATCAGATGGATTTGGGGCGGTTCACGGAGGCCTATCGGTTAGGCGCTGCGGGGCGCGCGCCGTATGACCCGGCGATGCTGGTGGCTCTTCTTTTGTGCGCGTACGCGCGCGGGAATCGGTCGTCGCGGGGGATTGAGCGTGCGTGTTGGGAGGATGTCGCCTTTCGGGTGATTGCTGCTCAGCGGACACCGGATCATTCGACGATCGCGGAGTTCCGTCGCCGGCATGAGCTCGATATCGCTGGGCTGTTTGATGACGTGCTCGGCCTGTGCCGGGAGGCTGGTCTGGTGTCGGTCGGGGTGATCACGATCGACGGGACGAAGATCAAGGCGAACGCGTCGATGGATCAGAACCGTTCGTATCGCGAGATCGCGCTGGAGATTTTGCGTGAGGCGGAGGAGACAGATCGTCGGGAGGACGAGCTTTACGGCGAGGCTCGGGGTGATGAGCTGCCCGAGCAGCTGCGCACGCCGGAAGGACGCAAGGCGGCGTTGGGGGATGCCAAGCGGCGGATCGCGGAGCGAAAGCGCCAGGCGCGGGAGGGCCAGGCGCCGGAGGAGGGTCAGGCCGTTGAGGGGTTGTGGTCGATCCGCAGCCGCTTTTGAGCGGGCATGGCGGCCGGCGTGAGTGGTTTAGGGCCGGGCGCCGCCAGTTAGAGGATCACCGCGCGCTGGAGCGCCGTCCGGTCGCGCGTGATCGTGATGATCGGCTGTTTGACGCTGCCGGGCGGCTGGAGAAGAACCACGAGGTCGAGCTGGCCGCCAACGAGCTTTATGAGCGGTGGCGTGCCGGGGCTAAGGACCGTCGTGGCCGCAGGTTGCACGGAATCGGCATGAAGCCTTATGTTCCGCGAGGGTGGTGAGGGAGATCCATGTCCGAGAAGCATCACATCGTCGGTTTGGCTCGCGGTGAGCCATTGCCCGCGGGTCGGGTTGGTGTCTGTGTGCGCTTTGCGCTGTCGGGGAGCCCGAGCGGACGTTGGTCGAGCGACCTGAGGGCGCGGCTGACGTCGCAGCTGGCTGGTCACCCGGTCGGGCATCTGCGCCTCAACGAGGTCGTCCAAGGCTCGGAGATCGTCCTGGAGGGAGTGGAATCGGCGGAGGCGTCGAGCATCGCCGGCGCGGTGGAGCGGGCCGTGGACGCTGTCAATGCCGACTGCGCGGACGGCGAGGACGTCGATCAGAGCGGGAAGGTCCGTCAAGCTGAGGCGAGCGCCATTGCCGACGAGGTTGGCGCGAACCAGCGGCGCCCTGATCGTGGTACCGCGACGTGAACGACGGAGATCTTGAGCCGTGCCTGACGCTCGTCTGCGCGACCGCGTAAGCACGGGTCAGAGTAAGCGAGCGACTGTCATGCCGGGCCGCTTCGTATCCAGCGGCCGTCCGCGGGTGTGCCGGGAGGACGTTTGGAATGCTCGGAGGAAGTTCGTCCTCGGCGCCGGTGGCTAGCGTTCGCGAGCAGTGCGCCACATCGATCGGCCATTGACTTGTCCGCCTCGTCGCCGATCGCCTCGAGGATCGGCGTGAGCGCACGGCGCGGCACCTCGTGGATAAGCACGCGAGCCGATTGCTTTCGCTCGTAGGGGATATCCGTCAGTGTCAGATGCCCTGGGTCTATGCCCATTGCGGGACGGTGACGCGCTTTCGATGACGTCGAGGATGTGGCTCTTCGCGCGCTTCGGGTCTGCTCACGCTGGCGCTCGGCCTGCTGATGGCGCTGCTCGGGCCGAGAGTCGGGCTGCTGGGTGTTTCGTGCGGCTTCATCGCGCAGTCGTCCGGCGTGCGCGGGCTGTCTGACCGACGCGACTCGCTCGGGAGGGCCGCGCGGCAAGTGAGTCGCGGGCAAGGATCAGCAACCCCCCTGGGAGCATCAAACCCTGGTAACGGGGGAAGCTGGTGACCGGGGGGTCGACAGCGCAGCGCGCCGCGAGAGAGCGCTCTAGCGACGCTCGGAGCGTTGGCGCATCTTGTGCCAGAGGCGCAGCGGGAACATTCCCAGCACGGGGGCGCGCCGTCCGAGCTCGTCGCGGTCCTCGCGGTCAAACGCTTTGGCGTAGCGTCGCGCTGCCGCCGGCGAGTCGTATGTCTTGCGTCCGCCGGCGTCGCAGTCACGCTGACATTGCCAGCGCATGACCGAGTCTTCGGTCCAGAAGCGATAGCGATGGCCGAGTATCCGACAGCGCAGCATCAGATGATCGTTGCTTGCGCTCGGAGACGTGGCTGCGACGAGCGGGCAGAGGCGGCGTCTGGGTCGTTTGAGGGTCGTGTGATCGGGTAGAGGAGCGTTGCGTCATGAGTACCGTGAAGACCTCCACGATCGAGACTCGAATCCCGTCTCGCTTGGACCGGTTGCCGTGGTCGCGGTTTCATCGGATGGTCATTCTGGGTCTGGGGACGGTGTGGATCCTGGACGGGCTGGAGGTCACGATTGTCGGGAGTGTCGGTGCTCGTCTGACCGAGCCTGGCAGCGGTATAAGCCTAAGTGTCTCAGGGGTCGGTACCGCGGCGGCGATCTACGTCGCCGGGGCGTGCTTGGGCGCGTTGTTCTTCGGGCAGTTGTGCGATCGCTTTGGTCGCAAGAAGTTGTTCATGATCACGCTTGGGGTCTACATCGTCTCCACGACGGTCACGGCATTCTCGTTCGCGCCGTGGTTCTTTTACCTGGCCCGGTTTTTCACCGGCGCCGGGATCGGTGGTGAATACGCGGCGATCAACTCAGCGATCGATGAGCTGATCCCCGCCCGGGTCCGCGGCCGTGTGGATTTGATCATCAACGGGTCCTACTGGCTGGGCTCAGCGGCCGGCGCGGCAGCGGCCCTGTTCTTTTTGGATACGGCGATCTTCCCAGCGGATCTGGGCTGGCGGCTGGCGTTCGGGATCGGGGCGTCGCTGGGGTTGGCGATCACGCTCGTGCGCCGCAAGGTGCCCGAGAGCCCGCGCTGGCTGTTCATTCACGGCCGCGAGGAGGAAGCCGAGCAGATCGTCGACGGGATCGAGCATGATGTCGAAGCGGAGACCGGGCAGGAGCTGACCACGGTGTCAGACAGCATCACCGTCCACCAGCGCAAAGTGATCCCATTCCGGGAGATCGCCCGCGTGGCGTTCAAGACCTATCCCAAGCGGTCGATCCTGTGCCTCGCGCTGTTCGTCGGCCAAGCGTTCTTATATAACGGCGTCACCTTTAACCTCGGCACGTTGATGACCGGCTTCTATGGCGTGGCCTCGGGCAGCGTGCCCGTGTTCATCATCATCTTCGCGCTTGGCAACTTCTTGGGGCCGCTGACGCTCGGGCGGCTGTTTGACACGATCGGGCGCAAGCCGATGATCAGCTTCAGCTATCTCGGCTCGGCGGCGGTTTCGGTCGTGCTCGCGGTGCTGTTTGTTTCGGGCGGCCTGACCTCGAGTTCGTTTATCGCGATCGTGGTGGCGATTTTCTTCCTCGCGTCAGCGGGGGCCAGCGCCGCTTACCTGACCGCTTCTGAGATCTTTCCGATGGAGACCCGGGCGCTGGCGATCGCGTTCTTCTACGCGATCGGCACCGCGGTCGGTGGGATCACCGGGCCGCTGTTGTTCGGCAAGCTGATCGCGACCGGCAACAAGGGACCGGTGGCGATCGGGTTCGCGATCGGCGCCGCGGTGATGGCGTTTGGTGGCGTCGCCGAACTGTTGTTTGGCGTCAAGGCCGAGGGGGAGCAGCTCGAGGACATCGCCAAGCCGTTGACCGCCGAGGACGCCGAGCCGGACCAGCCCGCGGACGCAGCCGTGAGCGAGCGAGACGAGCAGCAGCCCGAGCCCGGCACGCACCACGCGGCCGCCCGCCACGCCCGCGAGCAGGCCGACGAGGAGCGCGCCCGCGCGGCCGAGCACCACGCCGCCATACACGAGCAGCGCGCCGCCGCCACCGCGGGAGACCAGCGGGCCGAGGAGCGCGCTGGCGTCGAGCAGTTGCTGGGCGAGATCGCGGAGCTAACTGCGCGCGCCCACGACGAGCACGCCGACGCCCACGACGAGCACGCAACCGCGGACGGCGAGACCGACGAGCACCTGGCCGCCGCGGCACGCGAGCGCGCCGGCGCGGCCGATCAGCGCGCCCGCGCCCACGAGCAGGAGGCCGAGGCCTTGGCCAGCGAGCATGCCGAGGACGCCGAGCGTCACGAGTGGCTCGCCGCGGCTGCACGCGATCGGGCCCGCGCCCGCGAGCAGCGAGCCCTCGCGCAGCAGTCGCGGGCGCTAGGCGAGGATGCAGACGACCCCCGATCCGAGGTCGACCGCGCTCGAGCGCTGACACACGACACCTGGGCGCAGATGCACGACCAGCTAGCCCGCGCGCACGAGCGCCGCAGCGAGGGAGACGAGCCGGGCGCAGCCGACGCGACCCAATCAGCCGAGGTGCTCGAGGAGCGCGCGCGCGGCGCCGCTTACCGTCTCGAGGCATCCGAGCGCCGAACCGAGGCCGAGGGCGAGCGCCGCGAACCGGCCACCGCCGAGGAGGTCACCCGCCGTCGCGAGCAAGACGCCCAACGCGACGCGACCGAGCGGCGCATCCGGGCGCGCTTGCAGCGTCGCGAGCAGGAGCGTCGTGGGCTTCGCCGCTACCGCCCCGGGCCAGGCCGGCTGCCTGCATCGCCGATGCCCGCCTTCGCATCAGTGAGCGAACCAAACCTCGACACCGAGATCCAAGCCATCCAGCGCGCGCTGGACGAACACGGCTCGACCGAGCGCAAAGAACTCGCGCAACTCGTGGGCGCACGCTACTGGGGCCCCGGTGTGTTCCGGGCCGCGCTGCGCGAAGCAGTCGCCGAAGGCGACATCCGACGTCTCTCACGCACCACCTTCGCCGTAGGTGATAGCGGAATCCCAGGCGGCGTTCGCGAGGACGAAAACAAGCATTAGCCCAACCGCCCCGACAGAACGCTGCCAGCAACACGGCTTGTTGCACCGGATCGACCCAAGCCGCAGCGCCGGGCAGGCGCAAGCGCCCGGTCTACTGCATTGCCGGGAGGCTTTCGCGCAAAGGGTCTCGGGGTTTGGGTGGTCGACTAGCCGAGCGCGGGGGCGTGGGGCGGTTTCGGACCAAGCCGGCGGGCCGAGGCTAGGTGAACTTGCGGTTGTGCTTGGTTTGACCGAACACGGGCTCGATTACTGTCTTCGCTGGTCGGTAGAGCTCGCGACCGTGATCGTTGGCGAGCAGTGCTCGCGTCCAGCTGTAGCGTCCGCCCGACCAGCCCGGTCGCTGGCCTTTGCGTTTGCCTGAGCGGACTCGCGAGGACTGCGCTTGCCGTAGGCCATTGTCTGACGGGCGGGGCGCCCGATTTAGCGTTGGGGGGACTTGGTGGCGTCGTCGAGCTCCTCGCCGCGCTTGACCAGGAACGCGCCGAGTGAGCCCGCGAGCGAGCCGATGACCGTGATCGCATAGATCTCCATCACGATGTCGAGGACCCTCCCGGGAGATGAGATCGGGTTCTGGATACTGGAGGAGACCGTCAGCAGCTGCGTAGTGGTCCAGAACAGGGCGCTGCCGAGACTCTCGATCTGAGTCTTCTTCTGCTGGTGCTCGAACACGAACGCCAGGACGGCGCAGACGGCGTCGAAGCCGACGGTCGCCAGGGCGATCGCGACGAGCCGGTCGCGGAGGCGAGCGTGCGTCGGCGTGCCAGCCCGGACCACGTCGCGCACCTCGGCAGCCATCTCGCGCAGTACACGTAGCGGGTACACCGCCAGCTATTCGGCGCCCACGGCCAACGTCCTGTGCGGTAAAGCGCCGCATGCCGCCGGCAGTGCACGACTTAGCCGCGCGAGTGAGTCCACAAGCGGATGTCAGAGAGCCGGTCGCTGAGACGCAACGCGAGCTGGGAACACGGATGAGCCTCATCAAAGGCGCGGCGCCATGGAGGATCTTCTGGCCATCCAGATGGATGGTGTCTGGGGTTGATCGTCGTCCAAGAACATGAGCGACCTCGACAGGAGCGAGAAGATCACGATCAATGTGGGGCTGATCGACTTGGGTCAGATTGACCTGCTCGTCAGCGAGAGTTTTTTCGGCAACCGCACCGATTTCATTCGTACCGCGATCCGACGTCAGCTGGAGAGCCGGTCGGGGGCCGTCGAGACAACGGTGGCTCGCCGGGAGCTCGTGCTCGGCGTCGAGCACATCAATCGCGACGCGCTTGAGCAGGTCCGGGAATCCCGTCAGATGGTGGAGTTGCGCGTCCTCGGCTTAGCGACGATCGCTGATGACGTTTCCCCTGAGTTAGCTCGCGCGACGATCGCGAGGGTCGAGGTCTGGGCGCTCTTCGAGCGCCGCGTGCGGTTACGGCGGCGCTGGCGCCGCGCACCACATGAGCACTCGCGGCTCGACCCAGCATGAGCTCTGGCTCATGCGGCTTTCAGTTTTCGACGCCGGGCGACTGACACTCTGAAAGGACGTCTGATGAGCAGCGAGATGAATGTGACGATGGGCGAAGTGCTCCGGCTCACGCGTGCCGGGCGGCTTTCTGAAGCGACTGACGTCTTGCAGGGGCGTCTCACGAGCATGGGTACAGCTGCGCCGAGTGGCTCGGCTGTCCCGCTGCTTCACGGCGATCTCAGCCGGCTGCGGTTTGCCCGTGCCAAACCGCCACACGCTCGGACTGCCGGGAGGAGCCGAGGTTCACGCGGCTCCCGGACGCCCGCATCCTGTCACGGTCCGCCCTGCCGCAGCCGGCGGTGAGTTTCGTCGACTCAGCCATGCCGGGAGCTCGGGTACGCGTACCCACTACGTCTACGTCCCGACCCGGCTCGCATCTACATCGCCGGGCTCTCGGCCGGGGGCGCAATGGCCGGGATCATGGCCGTGACCCACCCCAGCCCGTACGCCGCGGTCGGTGCACTCCGGGATCGCATACCGCGCCGCGCACGACGTCAGCTCCGTCTTCACAGCGATGCCGACCGGAGGAGCGCCCGCCGCGACCAGTGCAGCACCGCTGATCGTCATCCATGGTGACCAAGACACGATCGTGGCGCCGGTTAACGCGGACAATCTGATGGCCGCTCGGCTCGCGATCGGCGACGTCACAAGCCAGGACGGGCCGATCACAATCCACAACGACCGCGCGCACCCCTACACCCGCACCGTCCACCACAACCTCCGTGGGCTCGCCGTAGCACAGTGCTTGATCGTCCACGGCGGCCGACACGCCTGGTATGGCGGCAGTCCAGCCGGCTCGTACACCGACCCACAAACCCCTGACTCATCCGTCGAGATGATCCACTTCTTCCTTCAACACCACACAACGCCGCACACAGCCTGACACGCACACACCCCGGTCCGACGCCTGCATGATGGTGGGACGGCCGGAGGCAAGTCCGTGCGGCCACACCTGGGCGGTGTACTGGCCATGGCGCAGGTTGCGAGGACGCGGTCCGCGTCGGATCTGTCGGTGGCCGGCACGCGTCGGCTCCTCTCGTCGGTCGACGACAAGCAAAACACGTGCAGGCGGTCTCGGGTGTGTTGACTACGTCTCGCTTCCTTGGTCTTCGATCCATCTGTCGAGTCGCTTCCACCAGTCATAGATCCAGGCGACCTGGGCGTCGGGATCGAGCGGCCGTTCGGCGGCGGGCGTGAGCCACATTCGCGTGTTGAATGTCTTCCCGAGTGGCGGCTCGTGCCAGAGCTCGCTCGGGAACGCGGCGAGGCCGAGACCCGAGTGAGCGCCGAAGATGACGTCGGCTTCCGGGTTGCCCCGCAGAGCGGCCAGCGCTCCGGTGGGCCGAGGCGGCAGCACGTGTGACATGCGCTCGGCTTTTGCTGCCTCTGTCTGTCGGCCAGTGCGCCGCAGCTTGCGGATTGCTCGACGGCGGCGCTCCGGCGTGAAGTTGCCTCCCTCTGGGAACAGCACCAGTACGCCTCGACGACCGAGCCCGGCCGCGACCTCCTCGATCCGGGCTTCGCACTCCTCCTTCTGCGAGGTGTCCAGGACCGCGTGCGGGAGGCGATGCCCGATCAGATCGACACACGGATCCCACGCCACGCTCTGCTTGAACACGACGCTCGGCAAACGATCAAAACGAGTGAGCAGACGATCGATCAGAAGGATCGTGTCCCCCGGACCGGCATGCCGGCTGAAAAACAACAAAGGCCCGTCGGACTCGAGGGCACGGCTTGCCTCGGTGGGCTCTTCTGCTGGCATTCGGATGTCGAGCAGCGCCGACCAGCGCCGTGCGAAGCCGTGAACGAACCAGCGCAGGAGCCGATAGTGCAGCCGCTGGAAGCGTGGCGTGCCGATCAGCAGCCCCCCGCCGCTAGCGAGCCAGAGCGTGGCGCAGGCGATCAGCGTCGAGAACTCCAGCGCGAAGTAGCTGACCACCAGCCGCGCGAGGATCAATGCCTGCGGACGGCCCGTCACCCCAGACACGAGCGCGGCGACTGCGAGCAGTAGCGGTGAGAGGGCGAGGCAGACGACCGACATCACCAGCCACGCGGTCACCGTGATCGGACGCCGGACAGCTGCGTGCGGCATCACAGCTCCCGCAGGTAGCGCAGCGAGGCTTGATAGGAGGAGTCGATCTGCTGCATGGCGCCGCGAGCTACACGCCTAACACGAAGTTGTCCCGTGATGTCGTTATAGGCAGGAGCGGCGGAACCGCCCGTCGGAAGGACGTGGAGCCGCACCCCGTCGGGAAGCGAAGCCAGATCACTGGCAAATCGATGACGCCGAGCGACTTCAAAGGCCACCAATCCGACCTCCCACGGCCAACGCGGAGGCTGAAGCGGCCTCTCTAAGCGACCGACCTGCAGCACGTAGATCGTGTTCGCGCCGAGGGCCACCGCCCGGGCCACGGGGATCGAGTTGACGATCCCGCCGTCGATGAAGTGCTCATCGCCGATCGGGACTGGCGGCAGGATGCCCGGCACCGCACACGAGGCCAGCACGACATCGGTCAGAACCCCGTCAGCGAACCAGCGCTCCGCGGCGCGTTCAATGGACGCGGCGACGCACTGGAAGGGAAGCTCGAGCTCCTCGACGCGCTCAACGGGAAAAGCATCCGCAAGGCGTCGCCGGACCTCCTGGAGCGGCTGCAGATGGGTACCCGTCCGAGCGAGCGTGGTGACCCGCCGCAACAGAGCGCCGGCCGACACCCCAGCGAGGTTTGAATCGCCCCACAGCCGGCCGAGACGCTCGACGCCCTCGACGGTCGGGTCCGCAGCGAACATCGCGCCATTGATCGCACCGATCGACGTGCCCAGGACGATGTCAGGTTTGATCGAGCGCTCGGCCAGCGCGCGCAGCATCCCGACCTCGTGTGCTCCTAAGACACCGCCTCCCCCGAGCACAAAGGCGACCTCATAGGGACCGCGATTGCTTGTCACGTCAGAGTCCTAGTCGATCGAGGGTCCACCGATCAGATGGCTTTGATGAGCATGCATCCAATCTCGGAAACCCTCAGGTCCGCACGCCGACCGGCGTCGTCGCCGCCCCGGCGACTGACGCTGTCGCGAGCAACGTTGCGGTCGCCGCGTTGTGGAGCGCCAGCCGGCGGTGGCGATCGTCGAGGCGGGCCAGCGCGAGCATGCTCGCAGCATGCAGCGTGTCTACCCCGGCGCCTGCCAGCAGTCGCTTGCGGGTCGGGTGGCGGCCGGTCAGCGCGGATTGGACCAGCTCGCGGGTGCCGAGGATCCGGGCTACCACCAGCGCCCCGCGGTCGACGGGCGAGCCCGCGAGCACGGCCAGACCTGGGCTCGGCGTGAGCAACAGGACAGCACCGTAGGCGGAGCGGATTGTCACTAGCCAGCCGATCACTGCAGCTCGTCTCCGGGCAACGTGACCGCGCACTGCAAGAGCGCCGCGTGCGCGAACGCCTGGGGCAGGTTGCCTCGCATTTGGCGCTGGGTCACGTCGAACTCCTCCGATACTAGGCCGGCCGGGCCGCAGGCCGTGCGGCTTCGCTCAAACCAGCGCGCGGCTCGCACGCCGTCGCCCTGCTGAGCCCAGGCCGCCGAGAGCAAGAAGCCGCACAGTACGAACGCCCCCTCTGCCTCACCCAAGGGCCGATCGTCGGGCCGGTACCGGTAGCAGTAGCCGTCCTCTGTCAAATCCCGCTCAACGGCCTGCAGCGTCGCGATCGAGCGTGGATCATCGGGCGCGATTCCCTCGCGGATCGCCGGCAGCAGCAGCGCCACGTCGACGCGCTCGTCAGTCGGAGAGCGCTGCCAGCGCCCATCCGGGTGTACCGCAGTGGCAGCGGTCTCGGCGACGATCGCATCGGCGAGGGCGAGCCACGCGGCCCCGCGCGCGGAGGACTGGTGAGCCGCGATCGCCCGCAGTCCGGCGGCACAGATCAGACGGCTGTGGGTCCAGTTGTCGGGCTCAACCTCCCAGATTCCAGCATCGGGCTCGCGCCACCGCCGCTCGATCGCGTCAACCGCGGCCTGCGCGGCGCGCCAACCGTCGGCATCGATGTGGTCATGACCAGCGGCGGCCGCGAGCAGTAGCAGGGACTCGCCGAACGCATCCAGTTGAAACTGGCGATTGACCCAGTTGCCGACCACGTCAGTTCCGCCGGGGTAGCCGGGGAGGCCCAGACGCCGCTCGTCAGGCACCCGGCCGCCTACGGTGGTGTACGCGGGCACCAGCTCCGGGCCGTCGTCAAGTAGACGCTCTGACACGAACCGGACCGCGTCATCCAGCAGCGGATGGGGTCCAGCCTTGGCTACCGCTTGACCGGCCAGGCACTGGTCGCGGATCCACACATAGCGATAGTCGTAGTTGCGTCCTTCTCGGGCGCGCTCGGGCAACGACATCGTGGCGGCGGCGACCATTCCGCCGCCGGCGCTGGTCAGGCCCTTCAGCACGGCGTAGGAGTGCCGCGCGTCGCGACGGCCGGCGGCGCGGTTGAGCTCGGGCACAGAGTCGCGCCAAGCCGATTCGGTCGCAGACCATGCCTCGGACGGTTCGGGCGGAGGCTGGGGATCAGAGCTCGAGTCGATCACCAGCACCAGATCATGCGAGTCGCCTGCTCGCAGATCGAGCGTCATCGCCAGCGGCTTGCCGCCGCGATCAGCTCGCGCCGGGCGAGCATCGGAGGCTCCAGTCCACATCACCTGCGCGCCGCCGAGTCTGGCCCTCCAGACGCCGTCCTCGGCGCGCCGCAGGTGCGTCACCCGCTTAGCGCCGAACTCGGTGCGCAGATCGAGCACCACCTTCACGCGAGCGTTTCCCGAGCGTGCCAGGATCTGGCGCAGGATCACCACTCGGTCAGCCCGACTTGGCATCCCGAGCGCCTCGCGGCACTCGACGAGTCCATCGTCGGTTACCCAGCGACTGCGCCAGATCAAGCCGCTCTCATAAGAGCCGCCCCACACGAACCGTGCGTCGGGCGTGACCCCGTAGACCCCGCTGCCCCCGATCAGGGTCGCAAAGCACGCGTCGGAGTCCCAACGCGGAAAGCACATCCACGCGAAATCGCCGCGCGGACCTACCAGTACCCCCCGTTCGCCGTCGGCGAGCAGCGCGTATTCGCGAAGTACATGCGGCGCGCTGACGTCTGCTGCCGCCGCTTCGTGGCTCATCGCAGGCGTGCAGCGGCGATCCCGGCCGCACCGACGGCGGCAGCGCCGAGCGCGACGCCCGCGACCGCTGCGCGGTGCGTGTTGGCCCACAGCTGCGGGCTACGGCGCTTGGCCAGCTTGTCGAACATCCCATGCGTGGCCGCGAGCTCTGGCACCGGTGAGAACAGATTGTCCGGACGGTCACCGCGCACCGGCATGTCCTGTACCTGCTGGCCCGAGAACGCCGTCCGGGCCAGGTAGCGGTCGGCGAGCCCGGGTGCGATCTTGCTGCCGAGGATCGCCTCAACCGCGGTGTAGCCTACGCGCAGCTCGCGGCGGTGATGGTGCGCGGCCCAGTAGACCGCTTCCGCCGGGATCTCGGGCTGGTAGATCGGTGGTACCGGTTGAGGATGCTTGGGCAACTTGGAGCGGCACCAATTGAACTGCGTCGTGTTGACCCCTGGCAGCTGGACCATGGTGAGGTGGACGTGGCTGCCGTCGTGCAGCAGTTCGCAGCGGATCGAGTCCGTGAACCCACGGATCCCGAACTTGGCGCCGCAGTAGGCCGCCTGCAGCGGTATCGACCGGTACGAAAGCGCCGAACCCACCTGGACGATCGTGCCGCTATCGCGAGCCGTCATCCGCGTCAGGGCCGACATCGTCCCGTAGACGGCTCCGAGATACGTCACCTCCGTGGCCCGCTTGAACTCCTCAGGCGAGGTCTCGATGAAGCGGGCGAACACGGTCGCCATCGCGTCGTTGACCCAGGTATCGATCGGTCCGAAGCGAGCCTCGACCGCCTCGGCGGCGGCTTCGACCTGGTCTGCATCGGCCACGTCGGTTGGCACGACCAGCGCCTGGCCGCCCAGCTCCACTACCTCTCGGCGAGCGTCGTCGAGCCCAGCCTCCCCCCTGGCAAGCAGCCCCAGGTGGGCGCCACGCTTGGCGAACGCGTGCGCGATCGCTCGCCCGACGCCGCCCGAGGCGCCAGTCACGACTACGACTTCAGGCTTGGAATCGTTGCTCACGTTTTGGCTCCTGGGCTTGGGATCACTGTTCGGGCCCGACGCCGGGCCTCGCCGGGTGACCGTGCGCCGGGCCTCCCGAACAAACAGGTTGTCCCTACCCGGCTAGCGCCCCGAACTCACCCCAGGCCGGCAAAGCCTCTGGGCGCGCCAAACCCCGCCGCCACGCCGCCACGGCCCGTTTCCAGCTGCACGGCCAAGACTCTCGGGTTTCCTGCGGCTTTCGGTCAGGCCGATTCAGACAGCCGGTTTGTCGCCGACGGAGGACGCAGCCGCCGGCTCCTGCTCTCGCGCTCGGGCTAGTCAAAGCGGAAGCCCAGCCGGTCACGGCTGCAGGCCGACGAGAGAAACGTCCGCGTGGACGGCGACGCTCGGACCTGGGCGACAGCACAAGCGCCGGAACGCCGCCTTGGGCGGGAGCCGGCGTCGCGAAGCGGGCGTGCGGCTGGCGGAGCACCCGTCGTGAAAGCGAGCGTCCGGGCGTGACGGGGCCCGAACCTGAATGGCTCGGCAGGCGGTGGCGCCGATCAGGGAAGTAGCTGGCCACGCCGGGCCGGCCGCAGTCTGCTCGGTCACAACGCCCCGATGCCCCGCGGCGGATCCCGGGGCTTTGAGGAGCGATCTGGCTTCGATTGTCAGGTCGACAGCAGGCGCTGGAAGAACGTCCGATAGCGCTGCAGGGCGACCCGCAGGTCCTCGGTAGAGATGTCCTCCCCACGGCCCCACTGTGCTTCGAGCCGTTCCCGTTCCTTGGCGAAGCCCTCTGCGAGTTGCTGCATGAGGTTGGCGACCAAGCTATCGGCGTCCTCGACCGCCCCTCGGGGCTCGTCGACGAACCGGGTCTGGATCTCCTTCCACCGTTGTTGGAACGTGGCGTCCAGCTCGGCCGGAAGCAGCGACCCTCCGGCGTTTGAGGCCGAGGTCGCCACGCCCGTCGAAGAGGGCGCTGCCTCGTTGTCCGGATCCTGCGTCGAAACTGCCTGTGTTGATTTCGTCGGTCTGTCCTCGGCCTCAAGGCCAGCAGCACCGCGCTCGCCGAGGCCGGGATCGGACTGGCCCGCCTCGACGGCCTGATCCCTGGCGGAGCCCCCCGTCCGAGCCTCGCCCGGGGGCGCTGTCTGCTCGTCGGCGGGGGGCAGGGTCTGCTCATCGGCCGCTGTCCGCTGATCGGCGGGCGGTTGTGTTTCCTTGTCAGGGGGGAGCCGTGTCCCCTCCTCGACCGGCGCCGCCTGGTCGTTCCGCCCCGGCTGTTCTTCAGGGGCCGCTGCCTCCCGCACCTCGCCCTCTGACGCTGTGACTCCACCCGCTGGCTCATTTGGCGAGGCCAGGTCGCGAGTGCTCAACGTTTCTGTATTGCGCTCCATCGGTCATCCCCTCGGCGTCGTTTGCTGTGGAACTCCGCCCCCACCGTTATCGCGGACTAGCTCCATGGCGGAGGCATCATCTGCCTGCCCGCCGTCACCGTGGGCCAGCAGGTCATCGAACAGCGCTCGGAAGTGGACCATCGCCTGACGCAACTGCTCGGTGCTGGCCTGTCCGTTGCGAGCGTGGACAGAGATCCCGTGGGCGGCCCGATAGTTCTCGACCACCGCCGGATGCTCCACGGATATGTCGGCCGTCCGCTGTTCGAAATCCTCATCGACCGGATAGCCGCGGTCGTGCATCACTCGCTGCACGAGCTCATCGGCTTGACCAACGGCACCCACCGGCTCATCGACGAAATAGCGCTGAGCCGCTGCCCATTGCTCCAGATAGCGCTCGCGAACGGCGGGATCGAGCGGCCGGATCTCGAACTTGGCGACTCGCTGACGGCGATCGGCCAACTCCTTCTCGGCGGCGCGCTGGTCACCCCGCTCCACCACGACACGGCCGTACTCCGGCCCAAACTCCTGCTTAAGTCTCCGAGATCGTTGCTGACTGGCAACGAGAACTCCGATAATTACCAACAGCACGACGACAACTGCGACCAGCAACCAGGTCATGGGTCCACTCTCCTTTTCGGTCGCTTTCGGACCCTCGACGGTCGACGATCCCTAGGCTGAGGTACCCCGCTCGCCGGCCATCAACCGATCCGCGTCTGAGCCGAGACGTATCCATGCGGACATCGGGGGACGAACTCGGTGTTCGCGCAATCCCGCTTATGGGCCGAGTTCGAGACAGGTCCACCATCGAGAGGACTCTGAGTCCGACCGCGGACCTCATCATGGCTCCGTTGTCGCCTCGGCCGCGCCTACAGGCGAAGCCTCCGTGTTCGTTTGCTCCACCGTGCGCGTCGATGATCCGCCAGCGACTGACACTACGTGGACAGGCGAGCCCGTCAGGTCACCGGTGAAGGCGCGATCGCTGTGTTCGACGGGTTTGACCCATAGCTCCTCGACGAGGATCTTGAACGTGGACAGGATTGGGACGGCGACGATCAGACCGACGAACCCGAACAGCTGGTCGACGGCTACGACCCCGACCGCGACCAGCGCGGGATGCAACTCCACGTTGCGAGCGACCACCAGAGGCTGGATCACGTTGCTCTCGACCTGGTGGGCGACGACGTAGATCGCGGCGACGACCACTGCCTTGCCCGGCGAGACGGTGAGGGCATAGATGATCGGCGGGATCGAGCTGAGCAGCGCCCCGAAGTAGGGAATGATCATCGCGACCGCGGTGAAGATCGCGAAGAACGCGGCGAACTCGAGGCCGGCGAGTCGCAGGCCCGCGTATGTCAGGCCGCCTAGAACGATCATTCCGACCGCCAGACCTTTGAGCCAGCCGATGTAGGCATCTCTGATGCGAGACAGGATTCGCCCGGCCTGTGGCCGCCTGGACGGCGGCGCGATCCGGATGAACCCCGTCACCAGCGGTTCCGGATGAATCGCCGAGTACAGAGCGGTCAGGATGACGACGACGATCGTCGCCGCGGCGGCAACCACACCAGCGCCGATCGACGCCATGGGCCCGAGCAGCTTTGAGGGATGCTGGGTATATGTGCCGACGAAGTGCTGAATCTGCTGTCCGACGCGGTTTGGAGATGTCCCGGTCAGGTGACCGAGGCGACGGCGCAGCTCATCGACGATGCTCGGCAGCGACTTGGTGAACGCGTTGATCTCCTGGTTAAAGACCGGGACGATCAGAGCGACCAAACCGGCGAGTGCCGCCAATCCCAGCAGCAGGCCGAGCACCGCGCCGATCGCCCTCGGAATCCCAACCCGTTGCAGCAGGCTGGCGAACGCCGACAGCGGCGTCGCGATGATCACCACGATCAGCACCGCGAGCACCAGCGTGATGATCTGTTCGAAGATCAGCCCGGCCACCACCAGCCCGAAGGCGAGCAGCACGGCGCGGTAGAGAGTCACCGGAGTGACCGTCGAGGTCGGCATTACCCAACAGGCTGCCCCGAACGGTCAAATGTCACGCGATCGCGCGTCGATTGGCTCGGGTCTGGCAGGACAGCGGCATCACCCAGATGACGCCGGCCGTCGCATATCGGACCGTCGGACTTGGGGCGGCCCTGGTTGTGGCCGCTCTTGTGGTCCAGCAGCTGCTGACGGTACTGCTCGTGGCCGTGATCGTGCTCATCGTTTCGCTACCGCTCACGGCTGCGGCGTCGATGGCAGAGCGTCGCGGACTGCCGCGTGCGTCTGGGGCCTCAGCAGCGCTGATCGCGGCGTTCGCGGTGCTCCTGGGGCTCGGCCTCGCGGTGGTCCCTGCGTTCGTGAGTCAGGTCAGGCAGTTCGCCCAACGCCTACCAAAGATCCTCGCTGGGGCTGACCGCTACATCCATGGCCTCACGGGCGGGCGGACGCACAGGCTCTCGGTGCAGCTCATGCACTACATCCAGGGATACCTGCACCACCCCGCGCAGCTCGTCGGCCCAGTGGAACGCGTCGGACTGACGCTGTTTGAGATCGTCTTCCTGCTGGCGCTCATCATCGTCGGCTCGTTCCTGATCGCGGTCAATCCGACAAGGCTCCTAAGCAGCGTCATCCGGTTGCTTCCTGAGGATCGGCGTCCTCAGGCGCAAGACGTCATCGCCCGTGTTCGCGTCGCCTGGCTCGGCTGGATGACCGCGATGGGGGTCGACATGCTCGTGCTCGGCGGCCTGCTGTTTCTCGGCCTGGAGATCATCGGGCTGAACTTCGCGATCGGGTTCGCGGTGTTCTCGGCGTTCATGACCGTGATCCCGAACTACGGGTCGGTGCTCAGCGCGATTCCGCCGATCCTCGCCGGGCTGGCCCAGTCACCCACCAAGGCGCTGTTGGTGCTGATCGTCTACGTGATCGTCAACCAGATCGAGGGCAACCTGATCCTGCCACTGATCATGGCCCGAACCGTCGCCATGCACCCCAGCTTGGTGTCGCTCGGCCTGCTCGTGATGGCGGCGCTGTTCGGTCTGATCGGCGTGCTGATCGCGATCCCCCTGCTGTCGCTGGCGGCCATCCTCGCAGAGGCGCTGTGGATCGAACCCCAGGAGGCACGAGCCGACCGAAAACGATCCGCGGCGGTTACAGCGACAGCGGACGCCATGACCCGGGAACCGTCGGTCCGAGCGCGTTCTTGACATTGCAACCGTTGCCGGTCGCGCGGATCGACAGGCATCATCCTCCCGCAGCGCTTTGCTTCGACCACTGCTGCTTCAGACGACCAGTGACAGCACATCTGGGGGCGAGGTGGCCGGGCCCCGTCTAGAGATCACGGTCACCACGTCGACCAGCCCTCGCACGCCGCTAGACGCTCCTCGGCAAAGCCGGGACCAGAAGATCGAAAGCAGCGAAAGTCCGTTGGCGGACCACTCATTGTTTGGCTACGGCTAAAGCGGGGAGTACTCGTCAAGCGAGAAATGGCACACGCGGCGACACTCAAAGTCGCCGTCGTCGGCATCCTCGTGGGACCGTAGCTCGAGTCTGCTGATCCTGCTCGCTCGTAAGAAACTAACTCACACCAACCCCCGGAGGACGGCGATGGCCAAGAAACAGGACAAAGACCTGATGCAAATGTTGCGCGAGAGCGGCTTACGAAAGAAGGTCGCCCGCGACGTCACTGAGTCAGCCGGAAGAGCCAATCAAGGCAAGCAGCCCAAGACGGTCACGCAAACCGTCGAGAGCCTCAGGGCAGCCGCCGCGGAACTCGAAAACCGATCCGCCAGCTCACGTCGAAGCGCTGCGGCCAAGAAAGCCGCCGGAACACGCAAGCGCGAAGCTGCTAAACGCAGTGCTACTGCCCGCAAGGCGGCCAAGACCCGGTCGAAACTCCGACAGCTCAATGCCAACAGATGAGCGTCTCGCAGATGGCGTCTCTCTAGACACAATCAATCCGGAGCCTGCGGAGAGTCACAGACAATCCCCGTGGGGCCGAGCGCACGTCGCCCCGGCTACCCGAACTCGCATCGGCGTACTGACCACGATCCAAGGCGTCACCCACGAGGTCACTACACGCGCTCGACTGATCAGCGCTCCACGCGGATCGGATCGCGCGGCCCCGCAGGACGGGCGCCGCACCCTCGCGGCGGACGATAGGCGACTTGTGACGTCGGCGCTGTACGGGGGCTGCGGGCGTTGGTGAGAAGCTCGTGGATGAGCGCGACGCACGTGGGGTCGGGGTCGTGGGCTTGCTCGAGCCACAAGAACGACTTGGACACGGCGCGGCCCTCGACGCCAACTGTGCCGACGCACCAGAGGCGGACCGACGCTGCCTTACTAGCGCCGACGGCCGGTGAAGTGCTCGGTGTCGTAGTCCGCAGCGGCGGGTAGCGTTGCGAGCGGCGGTCGCTCGGTCACCGCCACCTCGGCGATCGTACAATCGTCCCACGGTCGGAGGTAGTGGCCGCCGATCGGGCTGCGCTCAGCGCCGATCCGCCTCTCCACCGCCGCCAAGACGGCGTAGGCCATTTCTCCGAGCGCGCGCAGCGGCTGATGGCGATTCTGCCGCTCGCCGAGATGGCATTCGGCCAGCGCGTCGAGACCGTGTCGGTGAAGCGCGTCGATCAAAACCGCGATCTCGACGCCGTACCCGACCGGGAACCGGATCGACTCAAACAGCTCCCGACGCCCGGCGAACTCTCCGGCCAGCGGCTGCGCGAACCCGGCGAGCCTCGGCTCGTGCAGGTTAAGGAGCGGTCTTGCCATCAGCTCGGTGACCCGCCCGCCCTCGTTGGGAGTGGCGACGCCGTCGATCAGCAATGGCCGATCGAAGGCTCCCTTGACGAGCTGGAGCGACGGATCGGCCAGCAACGGTCCGATCAGCCCCTGCAGGTGCCGGGGATCCGGGTTAACCGTGTCACCGTCGAGAAAGCAGACGATGTCCATCCGGCAGACGTGGAGCGCTCGCCACATCGCGTCGCCCTTGCCAAGCGCCGGCCCGTACTCGGCCAGTACGTCGTCCTGATCGATCACCGTGGCGCCACTGGTGCGGCCGATTTCGGCGGTTCCATCGGCCGAATGTGCGTCGACAACCAGCACCTCGTCGACCACGCCGGCGTCGCGCAGCGGACCCACGGTTGCGGTGAGAATGCCGGCCAACGTGTCCGCGCACTCCTTCGTCGGGATCACCACCGCCACCGACGTCGCCAGCTTTTGAGCGCGCAGCCGCTCGGGCGGGTACGCCCCGGCTTCGTAGCGCCGCTCGGCCACCCAGGATGACACCGCGAGATCGACCGCCAGCCCGCGCATCGCTCGGCCGTTGGGACGGGCGGAGGTGCGCACGCGGACATCGTCGGTCCGAAGGATCGGAATACCCGCGTGCGCCAGCCGTCGCGCGAACGCCGCGTCCTCGAGCGCCGGCACTGGCTCGAGACCGCCGACCGCCCGGTAGACGCCGGCGGTGACGCCGATCGATGCGCCCGCGAAGTGGTGGTGGGCGGCTGTCGGATCGCCTCGACGAACGCGCGCGAGACGATCCGCGGCGTCGCGCTCGCGCCTTCGCAATACCTCGAGCGGGAGATGCTTTGACTCCTCGGGGGCGAGCTCGATCAGTCCCGCGACCACGTGCGCGCCCGCGCGGACGTGCGCGAGCTGACGCGCGAGCCAGTCACGAGCGGGGCGCGAGTCCGCGTCGGTACACGCCACGAGGCCGTCGTCGATCCCCTCGGCGAGCAGCCGCTCGGCGGCCATATCCATGCCAGCTCGCCTGGCCGCGCCCGAACCGATACCCGGGCCGTCGAGCAGCAAGAGCCCCAGCGACAGCTCGCTCGCCGCGCGTCGGGCGACGTAGGCGGTTCGGTCAGAGCATGCATCGAGCACAACGATCACCTCGAACTTCTCTCGGGGCACGGTTTGCGCCCCTAGTGCCGCCATGCACGCGTGGATCTGCTGCTCCTCGTCATGCGCTGGGATCACGACGATGCTCGCTAGCGCCACGCTGCGGCCTCGGCAATCAGACGGCGGCCGCGCTCGTAATCGTCATCGGCTGCGTGGGCCAGCACCCCGACGATCGTTCGCTCCCGGCCATACCACACCGTGAATCCGCCGCCCGCGTGTTGCTCGAGCCGGCTGTGCTCGAACCCGTCTCCCCACGCCGCGTACTTCAGTGTGTGACTTCCCGATCGTCGACCAGAACCCGGGGACCGCATCCCAGCGTCCTGTCTCCCCGGCGACGCTGCGGCCGGCGACCTCGCCCTGGCCGAGTGCATCACCCCAGTGTTCGACACGCAGGCGGCGCCCGGCGCGGCTGTTGTGGGCGAACGCGACGTCCCCGGCGGCGTACAGCCCCGGCCGCGCGGTTCGCATCGAGGCGTCCGTCGGAACGGCGCCGGCGTCGGTCTCAATTCCGTCACTTGCTGCCAGCTCGCCGCGGGGCGCGACGCCCGTCGCCATCACGACGACGTCGGCCGCCTCGCGCACCGGGCCGGCTCGAACCTCGAGCAGGCCGTCGCGGATCGCAATCTCCTCGACCTCGGCTCCAAGCCGGACGCCGACACCTTCCTCGTCGAGCCAGCGGTGAATTTGCTCGCCCGCCTCGGCTCCGAGGCGTGCCTGCGTTGGGAAGCGGCTCGTCGGAGAGTAGCGACACTCTGTGACCGCGCCGTTTGAGCGAGGCAGCGATCTCGCAGCCGATGAAGCCCGAGCCGATCACGACGACGGAACCACCGTCCTGCAGTCGCCGGGTCAGCTCGCGCACGTGGTCGAGGCTGCGGATCACGCGGACTGCCGGGTGGTCGGCGCCCGGCACGGGCAGCCGGGTCGGCTCGGCGCCGGTAGCGAGCAGGCAGCTTCGGTAGCGAAGCTCGCGCCCGCCGGACAGGGCCACCACGCGGCCGGCGGTGGACAGACCGACCGCGCGGCCCGACACCAAGCTGATCCCGTGCTCTTGCAGCCACGCCTCCGACTCGATCGGAAGCTCGTCCTCGTTGGCCTCGCCGCGAAGCAGTTCCTTGGTCAGCGGTGGGCGGTTGTACGGGATCCGGTGCTCATCGCTGACGATCGCGACGGCGCCCTGTCCCCGAGCGTCGCGGTAGGCGCGCGCTGCGGAGAGCCCCGCGGGACCGCCGCCCACGATCAGCAGCTCGAACTCGTCACTCATATCCGCTCCAGGACGTCGAGCCGATATTCGTCGGAGTCGCCGTTCGAACTGACTGACTCCAGCCACGGCTGTTCGCGAAGGATCGCGTGGACCTGCCGCGCGTCAAGCGGGCGCTCGGGGCCTGCGGGGCGCCAGTGAACTGCGACCAGACGCGCCCCCGTCACCATCGCCGACTCCAACCGGGCGACTGTTCGGGCCAGCCCAGCGGCGGTCAGGTAGTAGAGGATCTCAGAGGCGACCACGATGTCGAAGTCGCGAATCGGGATCGCATCGGGAATCTCGCCGAGCAATCACGTCGACATGCGAAGCGCCGGCAAGCCGCCGGCGCGCGGACGCCACCGCCGTGGGCGCGGCGTCAATCGTGGTGAGCCGATCGCAGCGGGGCGCGAGCAGGGAGCTGAACACGCCGATCGAACCACCAAGTTCGAGCGCGTCGGCGAAAGGACCGCCACCACACGCCGTCAGCGTTGCCTCGTACTTGCGTCGCTCGTAGTCGCTGGTCATGTAGCGCCACGGATCGGGATTCGCGCGGTAGCGCGCCTCGAAATCGGCCGGCGACATCCATGCCATGTCAGCGCTCCCGCAGCACTGTCTCGCCCAGGCGAGCGAGCAGCGGGTCGAGCCGGTGCTGGAGCAGGAATACCTCGAGGTCCCGCCGCGCGCGATCGAGCGCACCCGCCCGAGCGAATGGCCTGGACCCGCAGGCACGGGCGGCCTCGTCGAGCAGCAGCCGGCATGCGTCGGCGATGCCGACCCGGGCCTGGAGCGCGATCGTCGCCAACGCGTCGTCAGTCGCGTCCATCGCGCGCGCTCCCCGCTCGATCCATAGATCGATCGTCCGCCGGGCCGTCAGGATCCGCCCGGCCGCAAGCGCCTCCAGCGGCCCGCGCTGGGATCGTCCGGCGAGCTCGTCGAGCGCAGCGCCGGCTGCAGTGTCGGCCATTCCCGCCCAGCTTGCCGCGGTGCGAAGCGCGTCGCGCGAGAACCACGGCTGCGCGGACAGCGACCCGGGTGCGCCGAATCTTGCGATAACCGGCGCGTCGCGGAACACGACCCGATGCGAGACCGAGGCCCGCAGACCGTGCGACCGATACCAGCTGTGGTCCACCTCGACCCGGCCGTCGGTCAGATCGACCCACACGGCGACCGGTGGCCCCTCGGTCGGTTGGCGCGCGAGGATAAGCGCGCGGTCGAGGCCTCCGGCGCCGGAGCAGAACGTCTTCACGCCTCGCAAGGCCTCGCGTCCGTCGAGTTCGAGCACGGTCGCGGGCGGTCCCTCCCCGGGAGCTGGGTCCCCGCCCCACACTCCGGCCCGCAGCCGGCGCGCCACGACGGCGGCCAGCTCACTGTCGCGGACCTCGCTCGGGGCCTGCACGGCGAGGCGTTCAACCGCGTTGAGGTGCCCGTCGAAGATTCGCCCGACCGATCCGTCCGCGCAGGCCACCCGTCTCACGAGCTCAAGCTCAGCAGCCGCAGACGGCCGGGAGCTTCCCGCGCGCGCGTTCCACGCGAGCATCCCGACGCGCTCAAGCAATCCGATCGGTCCGTTGGGAAAGCTCGGCATCGGCTCGCCATCCCGCTGCCCAGCGCCGGACTCGATCTCGGCGAGCGCGTCATCAAGCGCCGACGGGGCCCTCTCCGCCGCTGCGCTCACTCCACCGTCCCCAGCTCGAGACCGGCCTCGATTGCGTGCTCGGTCACCAGTCGCGTGTACACGATCGTCTCTCTGGCGTCCGCGCGCCGCGCGCCGCGACCAATCCCGTCATGAGCGAGCACGATCTGCAGTAGCTCGCGGGTGGCGCGAAGCATCTCGTCGGCGCCGTCGCCCTGCCAGTCGTGGGTGTCGACGGTCCAGCCGATGATCCGAAGCCCGTTTTCCCGCGCGACCGTGGCCGACCACGCCGCCCTGTCGCCCCAAGGTGTTCGCCACAGCGTCGGGCGCCGGCCAAGCGGGGCCAGCAGCTCGAGCGCGCGAGCGGTGTCGCACCGCCCCCAGGCGATCGAACGCCGCGAATATCGGACGTGCTCGTGACAGTGAAGACCGATCCCGTGCCCCCTCGGCGACCATCTGAGCGATCAGCCCCGGGTGCGCACGCACGCGGGCAGCGATAGGAAAGAAAGTGGCGCGGGCACCGGCCGCGCCCAGTACGTCGAGCACGCGCGGCGTCACGCCCGGATCGGGACCATCATCAAACGTCAACGCGAGCGTGGGCACCAGTAACCCCCTACCCGCTTGATCATTTCCCGCAACCGGCGGCCGCGCGCTGCTTGTCAGTGGCCATGTCGAGCCGACACCCGGCGACCCAGGCGGTCACCAGGACGCGCGACTCGCGCTAGGGAAGCGATCGACGCGTTTCGCGGCAGTGCAAACACGGTCAGCCCCGGCTCGCCAAGTCGATCGCTTTGACTGGGGTGACGACGACCAAGACACGTCGGCCTCCAGCTCTGGCTCACGTTCATCTGGCCGCCAGATACGCCGACCGGCTCAAGCGCCGCTCACGCGCGAGCAGCTCGACAAGCGCCAGATAACGATCATGGGCCGCGACGCCCTGCTCGCCCTCCACGGCTGCCAGCTCGGCTGCGTGCCTCGCTCGCGCACGGCGCCGCCGCGCAGCCACCGCTGCCATCCTGGGCGCCAGGTAATCGGCTGTTAATGGTCGGCGACGCTTAGGCGCGGAGCCGCAGCGTGGTGGTCGGGAAGTCGGGGGTTATCCGACGGCCATAACGATGATGGTGCCGTCGTCTTCGAGTGGTGCTTTCCAGCAGTTGGTGACTGCTTGTTGGATGGCCATGGCGGTGCGGGCCGCGGTTGGGCTGGCGGCGTTGTCGATCGCGGCCTGGACGCCGTCGATGCCGAAGGTTCCGCCTCCCTGGACGCGGCGATCCGTGATGCCGTCGGTCAGCAGGACGACTCGCTCGCCTGGGTTCAGACGGCGTTCGGTCGGTTGGAAGGCCGGCTTCTCGTCGCCGGTGCCGAGGGCTGGGTGGATCGGGCTCTCGAGCTCGTTCAGGTTGCCGTCGGTGTCGATCAGGTAGGCCGGGGGGTGGCCGCAGTTGACCCACCGGAGCCGGGCGCTGGTGGCGTGCCATCGCGCAATGAGCGCGGTCACGTAGAAGGTGTCGTCGTCCAGCGTCCTGACTGTCTCGTGCATGAGCGTGAGCGCCTCCGGGAGGTCGGAGCCGGAGCGGCGGGCGGCGCGTAGCGCCCCGAGTGTGGAGGCGCCGAGCCCGGCGGCGGTGGGGCCTTTACCGGCGGCGTCAGCGATCGCGACCCAGACACCGTCGCGGTTCTCAACGAAGTCGAACCAGTCCCCGCCGACGTCGTAGGAGGGGAGTAGCACTCCCGCGAGCTGCCCTCCGGCGATCCGGGCGATCCGGGGGGGAAAGAGGTTTTGCTGTATTTCGGCTGCGGGGCTCGTTGGTTTGCGGCGGCGGGCGGCTTCGATGGAGTCGGTGTAGTCGTTTGCGAGCTCGAGGGCTGCCGCGCCTTGTTTGGCGATGTCGAGGAGGGACGCGACCGGGTTGCCGACGCAGAGCAGAAGTCCGATGACTCGTCCGCGTAGCCACAACGGCTCGGCGGTGCAGCCCGGTAGTTGGTGCTGGAGCTCGTCGTAGAACTGGCGCAGTCCTTCCGCAACGATTTCGGGACCGAGGGCTGGGGGGTTGTCGATCTGCTCGGGGAACTCCGACGAGCCTGCCAGTCGCAGCAGCCGCGAGCCGTCGATGTCGATCACGTACAGGGCAACCGCTACGCCTGCCGCCCGCCGGGCCTCGGCGACGAGCTGGTCTGGGACGAGATGGGGCGGCACCTCGTCGAGTACGCGCGTGACCTCGAGAGCGATTGGTGTTTCGCGTCCGAGTTGCCCGGCGCTCTGGTAGGGCATGGTCGTGATTTGGGAGGGGATCGGCTGTCCGTCGGCTGCGCTTGATTCGTCCTCGGCGCTTGCTTGCTCGAGGGCGGCGGTGAGTGCCTCGCGGGTCGGGAAGTGCCGGTAGAGGGTGGAGCGCCCCACGCCGGCGGCCGCGGCGATCTCGGCCATGCTGACGCTCCGGTCTCCAGCCAGCGTGGCGGCCGCTTGAAGGATCCGGTGGCGGCTGGCGAGCGCGTCGGCGCGCATGAAGCTTCGGGCGTGATCGCCGGAAGCTTGCCGGGGGCTCGGATCTTGCTGTGCCATGGCTATGCGCACCGTACCGACGGGCCAAATGTCGGCGAGCGGAGCATAGATCCGGGACCGGTCCGTCCCATTTTATCCCACTTATTCGCGCCAAGTGGTTTCACATTGACGCGTCAGGGTAGACGAAAGAGACGATTGCCGGGACTAAATGGGACTAAATGGGAGTGTGAGAACCATGGCGAAACTGATTGGAGCGGGTTGATGGCTGATTCGGATCGACCGGTCGGTGAGCTCATGCGCGAGCTCTCAGAGCAGACCTCAACCCTGATCCGCCAGGAACTGGAGCTGGCGAAACTCGAGTTGAGCGAGAAGGGCAAGCGCGCCGGCATCGGTGCCGGGATGCTCGGAGGATCGGGGATCGTAGCCCTGTTCGCGGTCGGCGCACTCACCGCGTGTCTTGTGCTCGCCCTCGCGACTGCCGTAACCGGGTGGCTGGCGGCGCTGATCGTCGCGGCGGCCTACGGAGCGGTGGCGGCTGGGCTTGCTCTGTTCGGCAAGTCGCAAGTGCAGCGAGCTGTGCCGCCCATACCTGAACAAACGAGCGAAAGCGTGAAGGAGGACGTGCAATGGACCAAGACCAGAGCACAAGAGGCGAGGAACTGACCGACGAGACGGCTCGCACCGCCGAGCAGGTCCGCGACGACATCGAGCAGACGCGCGTCGAGCTGGGAGATACGGTCGCGGCGCTCGCCGAGAAGACCGACGTAAAAGCCCAGGCCAAGCAGACCGTCAGCGAGGCCAGGGAATCGGCCAGCGGGAAGGTCTCAGATATCAAAGACACCGCAACCAGCAAGAAAGACGAGTTCATCGCCTCAGCCCAACAAGCCGCCCCTGAGTCCGCCAGCGACGCCGGCACTCGCCTGCTTGCGGTCGCCCGCGAGAACGCCACGGCGCTGATCGCGGTCGGAGCGTTCGGGCTGGGCGTATTGCTCGGCGGGCGACGCGCGCGATGAGCGTCGTCTTCAAGCCGATCGGGGTCCTGAGCGGGCTTGCCGCCGGGATGCTCGCAAAGAAGATCTTCGAGCTGCTCTGGGGCCTGATCGACGATCAGGCCGCGCCCGAACCTAAGTACCGGCGGGTACATCTCGGCAAGCTCGCGGCGGCGTTGCTGCTCGAAGGCGCGATCTTCAGGGTCCTCCGCGGATTCGCCGACCACGGCGCGCGGCACGGCTTCACAGCCCTCGCTGGCGAGTGGCCCGGTGACGAAGCCCCCGAGACCGAGCGGGATTCATGAGCGCGGGCGGCCAGCTGTCGAGGATCGCGCCCTACATCGCACGGGCGCTCGAGGATGACTACGTCCAAGACCAGATGAGACAAGGCGTAGCCAGCCTGCGGCGGGGGTCGCAACGCGCCAAGGGAAAGAGCGCCAAAGCGGCAGTCGCCGATCAAACGCTGCGCAACAACCTACGCGACGCCGCCAGCTCACTCACCGCCGCGTTGCGCCCGATCAAGGCACCGCCCCCCAAGAAGCATCGGCTGAGGCGTGTGCTCGTCCTCGCCGCCCTGGCGGGTGGAGCAGTACTGGCCTGGCGACAAATCAACCCCACCGGGGAAATCGGTCGCTGAACCCGTCGCGGCTACCGGAAACGGCGGCAAGTACCCCTTCGCACCGCCAGGCGCGCCACCGACATGAACCAGAGAGGCACACCATGAGCAGCACAGTGACAGACAGCAGTGACGAGAGGACCCCGGGGCGCGCGCCCGAGGGTCCCGCGCATGCCCGTAGCGGCTCGCTCGGGCAAACGCTCAAGCGGACGCTGAGCGAGTTCTCTGAAGACAACCTCACGGATTCCGCGGCCGCCCTGACCTACTACGCGATCCTGTCGATCTTTCCGGCGCTGCTGGCGCTGGTCGCGATCGTCGGGCTGGTCGGCGATCCACAGACGATCACGAAGGAGATGACCTCGCTGGTCAGCTCGATCGGCCCGGCCTCGGCGGCGCAGACGTTCAAGGCGCCCATCGAGGACCTGACAAAGAGCAGCGGTACCGCGGGCGTCCTGCTGATCCTCGGTATCGCCTCGGCGCTGTGGACCGCTTCCGGGTACGTGGGCGCGTTCATGCGCGCCTCGAACGTGATCTACGAGGTCGAGGAGGGCCGCTCGTTCATCAAGCTGCGCCCGCTGCAGATGGTCGTGACGCTCGTACTCGTCTTGGCGCTAGCGCTCGTGCTCATCGCGCTCGTACTGACCGGGCCGCTCGCCGCCAAGGTCGGCTCGGCCATCGGCGTCGGCAGCGCAACGGTGACTGTCTGGAACATCGCCAAATGGCCCGTGCTGCTGGTCGTCGTAACCCTGATGATCACGCTGCTCTACTACGCCTCGCCCAACGCCAAGCTGCGGAGTCTTCGGTCGATCCTCCCCGGGGCGTTGCTCGCAATCGTTGTCTGGCTGCTCGCCTCCGCCGCATTCGCGTTCTACGTCGCGAACTTCGGGTCCTACAACAAGACGTACGGCACGCTGGGCGGAATCATCGTGTTCCTCGTATGGATGTGGATCACAAACGTCGCAATCCTGCTCGGGGCAGAGGTCAACGCCGAACGCGAGCGCTCGCTACAGCTCAAGAGCGGAACAACCGGCGCCGAACGCGAGCTGCAGCTCGAAGAACGCTCAGAGCCCAGGGCCAAGAAGCGGGCACGGACTGCGTAGAGCGGCTTCTCGTTCATCGCGAACGCGGAGGGCGCTGCGTCAAGCGCGAGATCCGGCGTGCATCAGGAGTCGGTCGGGACGTTGCATGTTCCGGGTGGTCGGCGTCTGGGACGACCTCGTGATTCGTGGCGACCGCGGCTCGCGAATCCACGGTCAGTGACTCGTGCTCTGCGTAATCGCCTGCTGCGTCAACTTTCGAGACCCTATGGGCCGCGTCGCACGACTCGAGCCGGGGAGCTATCGGGGGCGCCGCAAGAACAAATGACGCTCGCGGGATTCTTGCCAGAACGGCTCGCGTCGCCCAGGCTGGACGCCCCGCGCTGCAACGGGCCGCTCTCGATCAGCAGGGCTGGGCTGACCAACACCACCCATTGACTACGCCTCGAGGGAATGGGCGGACGACGGCCGGCGTGACCACGGTCGTCAGGGTAGGGGAACTCTCATGATTCAGAAGGCCAGGCGCAGCCGGGCCGAGTACGATCGGAGCAGGCTTGTTGGCCTGAACGTCGGTCCGTCGTCGTTCTTCGTATGCGTTCGCCGACGATGTCCCAAAGCTTCGATCCAGAGCGAGACGGCGACGAGCACCGATGCTGCTTTGAGCGTCCAGCGCGAGCAAACCTCGTCCTCGTCGACCGCTCCATCGCGACCTGGTGACACGGCGACGGGTCGGGAGGGGCCGCGCGAGCTTACGATGAGGCGAAGGCGGCGACGCCGGCGCATCCTGATCGCGCTTCCGTTCCTCGGCCTCGTGGCGTGGGCCGCCGTTTCGTACACGGCCTGGATGGTGCAGCCGACGAGCATGTCGTGGTCAGAACGCAGCACTGAATGGGTGCGAGCCGATGTGCCGTTTGGCAACTGGTTGGTCGATGAGAGCGAGCACATCTACTACACCATGAACGCGCCACAAAAGGGCGGGCCGCAACTGAGGAGCCTGCCGGCCGTCGGGCTGAGGACCGGCACACCAGTCGCGATCGCACCGGTCCTCAAGCGGCGTGCACCCTGGCCGCGGCGCATCAAGCCAATCTTCCCGCACCCGCTGCCCGGTGAGGGCGTGTGGAAGCCGACCGGTCCACCAGTGGATGGTGGCCCCCCTGTGCTGGTCACGACGTTCCGTTCCGAGCTCGACTATCCGCAGATCCTCGCGTACGTCGCCTGGTTTGATCACACGCGCACGGCGGTGGCGTACTACCCAGGTCGCTACGAGCCGCCGAACGCTGCGGTACGCGGGCCGATGATGGTCCCAAACGACCAGCGCTGGAGGTTGCTCGCAACCTTCAACGGGGGCTTCACGTACGTGGATGGCGACAACGGCTCGGCCGTCAACGGGCACACAAACGAGCCGCTCAAGGACGGCAACGCGACGCTCATCGGCTATCGGAACGGTCGCATCGCGATCGTGAAATGGAGCGGTGGACCGAACGCCGGACCGGACGTCGCGTGGGCCCGCCAGAGCCTTGCCCCCATCGTTTGGAACCGACGGCTAAACCCACTGCTAAACACCGACCCGAACAGCCCGCAATGGGGATACACGCTGGGTGGCGTCACCCGCGTCTGGCGTACCGGCGTCGGCGTTGATCGCCGCGGCAACCTCATCTACGCCGTCGCTGACGACCAAACGGTCATCACCATCGCCAAGATCCTCCAGCACGCCGGGGCAGTGCGCGCGATGGAGTTCGACATCAATCCCGATTGGCACACCCTAATCACCTACAGCCACCGGCACGGTCTCGACCCAAAGATGGTCGAGCCCCAGCCTAACCAGCCGCCCACCCGCTACCTCGTCCCGGACGACCGCGACTTCATCGCCGTCTACCGGCGGCTGCCCGGTCCGATCTCCGCCCCATTTCGGTGACGAACTCCTCCGGCGAGACAACCATGCAGTCGGCACCTCCCGAGCAGCGTCTCCTGTCACGGTCCCTCACACGCTCGGCAAGCGCGAGATAATGGGCGTCATTGGCGGTGAGGTTGAGCCGCAGCTGGTAGGCACAAGGCGGCAGCGCCAGCGTCGAGTAGTGCTCAAGCTCGATACCCTCAAGGTCCGCGAGAGCAGCGCGAAACCTATGGTCGATGAGCGGTCCCCGGCGAGACGGCGCTGCGCAGCAGCCTCAGAGCTTCGACGGTCCGCTGGCCACGGCGCCACACGTTCGGCGCCAGCCACGCCCGGCCGCACGGATACCTAGCGGTCGGGTCGGGCGACGTTCACCTCAAGTCGCTCGCCCGAGCACGGAACGGTCACGTTTTGGGGCAAAGACGTAGTAGACGGCCGGCACCGAGCTTGGACCGAGCGCTAACGTGATCCGGCGCGCAACGAGGCGTCGGGGCTCGCGAGCAAGACTTCCCCCTTGTCGCTCAGGCAGGCACGTCGTCTGGACTGCCGCCTATCGATGGCGGCAAGGTGGAAGGAGAAGCGGACTGCCGGCCACCAGGCCGCAGAGACATGGCCGGTCGTTCGTGGACGCGGTGGTGCGGGCGGCGCAGCTCCGGCCGGGTCAAATTTGCTCTCCAGCGGCGCGGGATTGTCGGCTGGCTCACGGTCGTCGCTCGCGGATCAAGCGTTCCGGGCTTGTCAGGCCGATCCGTCTCACAGTCTGCTGGAGGGTCGCGCCGCAACCTTGACGCGCAGCGCGCGTTCTAGCGGTATGCGGCGTACGGTGATGACCCTTGCGCTGGTGAGCGCTGTTGTGGTGGCCGTGGTGGCTATGTCGGTCGGGGTGGCGCTCGCCAGTTTTTCGGGCGCCGCTGGCGAGCTCGTCTACCAGGACAACTACACCTACACCGATCTGCTCAACAACGGCGCCTTCACATCGGACTTCTACCTGACCGCGGTCCGCGCCCCGGGGACCGGTTCTGGGCGGTTGCTGGGCTGCTCTGGTGGCGACAGCGGCACCGGCGGTGAGGGTACGGTGTTCTGCCCGGAGACGGGGGTCGGGTTTGCGCCCGACGGTCAGACGTTGGTGTTCGCGGGGTTCGAGGCAAAGAACGACGGGACAACGAGCCCCGACCAAAGCACCTGTGTTGACTTCTGTCCGCAGGGCCTGTTCTTGGCGGGAGCCAACGGGACCGATCCGCACCCGCTGCCGGTGGGGGTGACTGACGCCGAGCACCCGGAGTTCATGCCCGACGGCACGACGATCATCTTCGCTGGCAAGGCAAGCGCGAAGGCGGTGAGCCAGCTGTACACGGTAGGTGTCGACGGCAGCGGCCTGCGGCGGGTGACGCAGGCCGGCGGCACCAACCCGGCGCCGTGCGCGGACGGCCAAGTGATCTACAACCGCGGTCCCAACCTTTACGGGCTCAACGTCAACCTCAAGCGCTCGCGACGGCTCACGCGGGACGGCGGCCTTGCCGACTGCGCGCACGACAGCCGCTCGCTGGTGTTCCTGCGCAACATGACGCTGTACACGATGACGATGGGTGGCCGGGAGCTGCGGCGGCTTAGTCCGATCGGGGTTGCCAGCGGCCGTCCGACGTACTCTCCGGCGGGCGGACGGATCGCCTACGTCGAAGCGCGGACGTGCACGACCGGTTACTGTCGCTCACTGACGCAGGGCGACGGGTGCGACATCGTCCACTACCGGCTGCAGGTGCTCGATCTGCGCGGGCGGGTGCGCCGCAGCTATCTAATCGGGTCAAACGCTTGCACGAGCGACGGCGATCTCGGCGGCGACGCCTTCGGTCAGCTCGCCTGGCAGCCGCTGCCGCCCAGTCGCTAACTGCGATTGTCGCTTCGCCGGACCTCGCGGGTAGTGACTACGGTGCCCGCGCGGGCTGCTGTCCGGAGGGGGGTGCAGACCCTCGCGCGGACGGATCGCGCCCGTCATCGTCGCCCCGAGACCGGAGCGCCCTTTCGCGAAGGGCCACGGTCGCGAGCGCTCGTGCCGGTGAGAGCGAATCCATCCGCTCGTCGAGACCTACCCTGCACTTCTGGACTGTCGCCCACCCGGCCGTCATGGTTCGACGACTGCTCAGAATGCTGGCCGGGGCAAAGGAGAACTCTCTGGTCCGGCGCTCGCGCCCGGCGACACAACCGAGGATCTGGTCGACCGCCAGCTCAAAAGCATGAGCTCACGAGCGAGGTGGGTCAATGTTTATTGATACGCAACTGTTGGATTGGCTGGACGCCGCGGCTTCTGCCTTCCCCGAGCTACGGCAATGTGGTTCTGGGTCTTTTCGACACCTGGGAGGTGAGCGCAGAAGAGCCGAGCGGGCGGGCACGAGGCTATGAGCCGCATTTGGACTTCGACGCTGAGGAGAAAGCGCTGACGGCGCTGACAAGGGCCTTGGCGTCGCCGCCTATCGTGGCGAGCTGCTGAGGGGTGGGGGATGACGACGCGAGCGATCGGACATCAGCCTGCAGCTTGGCGACCGAGCCACTGATCTCGGTCGTCTCGTTTGGGAAATCGCTCTTGGCGGAGGAAATGACTGATTTCGCGTTGGTCTGGATCTGCGCCAGTTGCGTCTTGAGCGAGCTCAGGCCTTTGCTGACATCGACTGTCTTGACCGATTGCTCAAGCTTGGTCAGATTGCCGCAGTAGGCGGGCTTGGAGCTTCCACAAGCACTGCAAACCGCCGTGAAGATGATCACGAGCGTCGTGACCGCTATACGTCGTTGGGCGATGCGGGGCAAGACCCGCCTTCTCTTGCCCCGGCTGCTTCTGGACGCCGACATCATCTTCAGGGACGAGTGCCTGGATTGACCGGCTTCGTGATCATCGCCGCAAACCGCCGGGCGATACCCGGCAAGGTCGCAAGTTTGCCCGGTCGTGTGAGACGCGCCCCGTCGCTCGACCTGGGAGTCTGCAGACAGTCGTCGCCTTCGGAATGATCTCTTCCTTCTCGCAAACCAGTTCTTGGGGTTTTACCCGTAAAAGTCTGGTGTCAAGCAGGATGCCGACAGCCACAACCCCGGTGCCACAATCCGATCCCCGTCGAGGAGCGGCCGTCAGTCTGCCTCCTGACGTTTCGGCAAACACGCGTGCTATACGGCCAATCGATCACGGCCATCTGGGACGAGCTGACCACTACGCGCCCCGGGGTCTCGCGCTGCCGATCCACCAATGCGCCAGCGCTCACGACGATCAGCTGCGAGGCCACATCGTGAACGCTGCTGCGTGATTCATTGTCGGGTCGGGCGCGTCTCTACAGCTGGTCGGTCGCCTCTGCGGTCATATCAGCCAGCGCTACTGCTTCGACGGTGCTAGGGCGCGAAGCGAAAGCCCCTGTTTTTGTCGAATGTCGGCCGGAGTTCCTGGGCTTCGTACCTCGCGACGACCCAGTGTCGGTCGAGTCCCACCGCCCGGATCCCGTGATACCAACCGCCCGTCATGCCGCGGCCGCTGTCACGGGTCCGTGTCCTGGACGGGGCAAGGACAGATCAGTTTCGGGACTGAAATTGAGTCAGCGCCCGGCTAACGGCAGGCGCAAGCAGGTATACCACTGCGGATAATCCGACGATCGGCCCGACGTCTGCGAGCGTGTCGATGATGCCGGTGGCCACGATGTCGGGTTTGCTGTTTGCGACCGCTTCGAGGTTGGCGTTATCGAGTTGCCGGATGATCTCGTAGATGTGGACGCCAACCAGCGATACCGCGATGCCAGCCAAGCCGCAGGTCACCCAGAAGGCCAGCGTATCCGCTCTACCTTTGCCGAGCCCAGGAAGCCAGCGTGCCGCGAGCACGACACCGGCGACCAGCGTAACCGCGAAGATGACAATTGGGACCGCCATCCGGGACAGCGGAGCATAGCCACCGGCACGCGGTGATGAAGGCGACGAGGAACGCGGCGTTTACGCCCATACGCGCGAGCGTCTCATCGTCGGCGTACCACATCGCGTTGCCCTCACCGACGCTGCCGAAGTGCAGTTAGCGGACCGGTGCTACCGGCTTGGGACTTGCGCCCAAAGAGGCGAAGACTCGGATTGTGTATCTCGCTGAAGGTGGGGAGGGCCTGGATTTCTTGGGCTTTCACCATCGCTCGGTGCGCCCCCGAGACCAGCGGCTCAAGCATGTCGCGTTCCTCGCACGCTGGCCCTCGCGGCAGGCATTGCGACGCGCCCGCGACCGGGTGCAGGCTCACCGGACGCGACCGCCTGCGCTGGCCAGTCGAGCAAGTGTTTGGGGATCTCAACCGTCCTGCGAGGCTGGGCGGGCTACTTCCGCTACGGCAACTCGACCGTCCAGTTTGACCAGATCATCCGCCACGCGGATCGACGCCTGACGCTGCTGATCGCTCACCGCCACGAGCAGCCCTGGCGTTACGGCCGGCAGGTTCTTAACTCCCGGCCTGACTACGGCCTGATCACCCTCAACGGAACCATCGCTGCGCCACGACCCAACCGGCCGTGGCGCCAGGGGCGCTGAATGCCGACGGTGAAAGAACGTGGGTGAGCCGTGTGCGGGAGAACCGCATGCACGGATCGATGGGGGGCGGGAGGGACCCGGCACCAGTCGGCACCAGCCGCGCGGAGCCAGGCGCCTCTCGCCTACCCGACCAACCTCGAAGCGGTCCCAGGCGCAGATCGTGGTAGTCGGCGGCCGGGTTCCCCGGGCGGCGACATTGAAGCCGTCGGATGGCCTATGTCGATCAGTCCGATCAACCGCAAGCAGGCCATGTCCGCAAGCGTACGTTTGCTGCGGGACCGCGCACCGTTCGAAGCGGCTCCGAGCGGGGTTAATCGACGGACAACCCCACGAAGGAGACAACATGCTTCTCATCCTGGCCGCGGTACTTCTCATCATCGCGATTGCTGGCGGCGTCATCATCCACCCGCTGCTGTTCGCGCTCGCGATCGTCGCGATCGTCGTCTTCTTCCTTGATCGACGCCGCGGCGCGATTCGCTGACGATGCCGCTCCGCGCTCAACTCCCTGCAAGCCGAGGCCGAGCGTCGCGCGACTAGCTCAGCGTTGCGACGAGACGATGGTGGCGGAGCTCCTCGGGCGGGGAACCGTGCAAGATCCAGGTTCGATCCGCCCGTCGGCTGATGCTCCCCTGTCTAGTCAGTGCGCCGATTGCGCTGGTCACCGCAGGGCGATGAGCGCCGACGAGATCCGCCAGCCGCTGGTGCGAGAGCGGCAACGGCACGGCGATGCCCTCGGGCAGAACCCGCCCCCAGCGTTCCGCCAGGTGCCAGAGCGTGAGCAACAGCCGATCGTCGACCCGCTGATGGTGAGCGATCGCCAGCGAGACGGCGAGCGCGTGAGCGCGGCGCGTGCCGCGGTTGAAGAGCTCCAGACCTAGCTGTGGCCATGGCGTCATCCGCACGACCAAGTGGTGATTCAGTACGGCCAGTCGGGCTGGCTCCAACACGACCCACCCGACCTCCGCCTGTACGTGAGAGCCTTCCTCATCCCAGCTCCATGGCCGGATCACATCACCGGCGCCGAGCAGTTCTACGCAACGACGTCCCAGCACCTCGACCTCTCGGCTGATCAAACCGTCGACGATCAGAAACCCTCGATGATGGGAGTCGAGCTCCTCGGCCGCCGCAACGTCCCAATCGCCTACAGAGAGGTGCCGTACCCGCGTTCGGGTCTCCCGCCGGGCTCGTTCACGGTCGATCGCCGGCAGTAGATCCTCGAGCTCGGGATCAGCGTCGATGATGCTGATCGAATCCGCGGCGGCGATCAAGCGGTGTGCTCGTCCGGATGAGCAGTATCAAGACACAGTTCCCGGGGGGAGTTCACGTCGTGCCGAGCATATCTCTCTCGGACCATGATCAAGGCGGCTGGGTCTGACGGGACAGGCTCCTCCGCACCGAAGGTGCTGAGGGCGGGCGCGAAGGCCAGCAACGCCTGCCGCCACCCGGTTTGACAAGGGCCCGGGTCACGGTCTTGACGCCGACGTCCGCGTCCGGACATCGAATTGATCCGGACGCAATGCGACGCGATAGAACCGGATGCAGCAACCACGACTTCGGTACGGCCTCGACGCGCATGCGCGTATCGAGCGCGCTGACGAGGCACGATCGGGGCGAGCTGAGGAGCGCGGAACCGGTGCGCTCGTCGGTCACTCAGGTGGCCGACACAGACCCTGCCGCAGACATGTACAACCGTGTGGAGGAGATCCGTTTGTCGTATATGCATTGCCCCAGCTGCGGACTGAGCGTCCATGTGCGGGCGACCTTCCTGACCTTCGATCGCTGTCCGCGATGCCTCGCTCGTCGAGGCGCGGTCGTTTCGATGGTGGTTACAGAGCACCGGTCCTGGCCGGCCCCGACGGACGACGCGGCGTCAGCCAAATCAGGCACCGAGGACGTGCCGGATGAAGGTGACTGCGAGGCTCGCGCATCTGGTCGATGACCGGCGTCAATGCTGGCACAGGCGGCCGAGTTCGCCGCCGACATGCGACACGTTGCGTACGGACGACACAGCGACTTCTCGTCAGACGTGGGGCGTGACACGCCTCCGATTATCGGCGCCCGTTCCCTCTCGCAACAGAACTGTCCCGACTCGCCGTTTGGTGGACGGGCCAGGGCAGGTGCAGTCCGTAGTAGCCGATGCTGCGGGGCTGGCCGTGCGTCGGCGTATAAGTGACCCACAAGCGCAGCGTGACCGAGTAGCGGTGGTCTTTGACCAGCTGGCGGCCTTTAGCGTTCGGCCGCACGCGTAGCCGTACGGTCATCTTGATGGGCGCGACGGCATGCGCGCGGGCGAAGACGAGGAGTTGATTGTCCCGGTGTCGACCCCGGATTGTTCCGGCGACTGCGCGCGCGGTCTGGTCGTGGTTTGTCGAAGTGACCCTCACGCACACTTTGCCGTGATCGTTGCTGGGTGATACGAGCATTTACTGCCGTCTCGGCCGCGATCGAAGGGCGGAGCTGGCGACGGGGGAAGTGGTGTTCGAACAGCTCGACGAGGTCTAGTGGCAGGTCGCCAGCGCCCGAGACAAGCTCCGGCACCCACCCGTCTTTTTCGCGGGGCGGGGTTCGCTGTCTGACAAACACGGTGCGCTGGCCGGTGGGTCCGAGCTGCACGGCTTGCGGGGTCAGATCCGCGCGCCGTAGCTTGGGCACAAAGCGCGGTCGGGCATCGCCGGGCTGTCCGAGCGATCCCTGATTGCCTGCTCGTCGATGCACGGTCAAATTAGGGCTGCACGGGTACCTTGCGTTCAATGGACCGGACCGCCAAGACCAGGAGGACGCCATGGCCGACGACGATCAGGCGCAGGACCCGGTAAAACCGACCGAGCAACGAGGCGGGACCACGCCGGGCGAGACGGAGGCCCGCGAGAAAGGGCAGTGGGCGGCCACCGCGCACGAGGGCTTGATCCCGGCCGAGCTCGGAGGGTCCGACGCGCCAAGCGAGATCCTGGCGGAGGATCCTGAGCTTGGAAGCTCGGTCTTGGGGAGGACAACTGGCTCTGACGAGCCGGCGACCGAGGACGGCATCGATCCCAGCGGCGGCGATGACGCGGACGCGACCTCCGACGGGGGTCCCAACCTCCCGCCGCCGGGAGTGGAGCCCGACCTAAAGGACGCTGCAGTCCTCCAGGCCCAAAAGAAAGACGTGGAGTCAGGCGGCTAGCGCCGGTGATCGCACGGGACAGGAGAAGTGTTGCACCTGTAATCGCGTGGGCGACAAACACGGCTACACGACACTTGGTGGACGCGACCGAGCGCTCGTAGCGGGGGTGCAGCGGAGGTCCTGCCAACCGGATTGCCAAAACTCTCGGCAGTGATCAACGCCTGCTGAGAAGCTGCTCGCACGCCATCGAGAGGTGCGTTCTCACCCGCCTACAGAACACCCGACACGACAATGCCGGCGCTCGACGGTCCGTCCTCGGGTCTGAGGGCTAGAACCCGCCGATCCCGGAGGTTGTCCCGGGGCTCGTAGAACTTTGAGGTGACGGCGGTCCCTCCGGCCGCGACCGCTCCGGTTGGGAGCGTTCGCGGCGATCCGCCAAAGATCTAGGAGGAACCGCCGTGAGTGGCAACATACCGGTCGCTGAGGCGACCCGTGATGAGGCCGTGCCCGCGCCCTGGACGCTCACCCACGACCCGTCGCGGAAGCGGGGTTATGCCTCCCGGCTTGGGCGATTCGGGAGTACCGTTACTCCTCGTGGCGCCCAAGCCTCCGATGAAGCTCATCGCGATGTTGGTGCTGAGCGCCGTGGGGCTTGCCCTGATCGCCGTCGGGGTGACGGGTCACACGGGGTGGACCCTGATCGTCGCTGGCTTCGCGGCGCTGGTGATCGCGCTTCCTCCCATATGGATGATCCAGAGGTCAAGGGACAGAACTCTGCGTTAAGCATCGCACGGACCCGCACGCTCGCTGCCGCGATGATCGATAACGAGAAGTAGCCCGCGACGTGTCAAGACGCCTGCTTCGTCGAGGCGGCACTCTCGGTTGTGCTGCCGCTTCCGGCGGGTTCCGGAAGTCGCGGGGATCGCGCTGATCAAAGGCCGGCTCGCGGAGTGGGCTGGGGTTGGCGGCTGCGCTGTTGGTGATGGACGTTGCGTCGTGCTGTTGACCGCTGTGCGTCGCGCCTGTTGCCTGGTTCCTGTTGGACGGCTTCGGTCACGGGGCGTGCTTGGCCGGTGTCGACGACCAGGCGCTTGGATCGCCGTTCCAGCCGAGCCGTGCGCGAAACTAAGGCGCAAACCCGTTCGTACCCGCAAGGCCGTGCAGGGGCGGGCTGAAGAGCCGCTTGGTCCACGGAAGTGGTCCACGGAAGCAAAAAACAACCCCCGAGGATGACCTCGAACTCCCTCCACACACGCGAAAAGCCCGAGATTTCCAGGGCTTTTGTTGATGGGCACGGCTGGGCTCGAACCAGCGACCTCTCGCGTGTGAAGCGAGCGCTCTCCCACTGAGCTACGCGCCCGGCTGTGGGCGGCTGATTCTACGCGCGACGCACGAACGCGGCGGGCGACGGGCGAGCTCGTGCGCCCGACAGGCTTAGAGGCGGACGATGTTCTGGTCGCGCAGCTGGCGCGTGGCGCCGCGAAGGTCGACGAACAGCGGCGCGGCGGCGACCACCGCGCCCAGATCGACGCCGGGGTGGGCGGTCACGAGCACGACCGCGTCGGCGTCGGTCACCTCCTCGAACGGGATGCTGCTCATCGCGAAGTTCGGCAGGTCGGGCACGAACGGGTCGTGGTAGTTGAGCACCGCGCCGCGCTCGGCGAGCATCTCGATGATCCGCAGCGCGGGCGACTCGCGGATGTCGCCGACGCCGCCCTTGTAGCTGACGCCGAGGATCACGATCCGCGAGCCCTTGACGGGCAGCTGGGCGTCGTTGAGGGCCCGCTCGATGCGCTCCACGCAGTGGTAGGGCATCTGCTGGTTGATCTTCCCCGCGAGCTCGATGAACTCGGTCGACATGTGGAACTTGCGGGCGCGCCAGGTGAGATAGAAGGGGTCGACCGGCAGGCAATGGCCGCCCATTCCCGGCCCTGGCTCGAAGCGCATGAAGCCGTAGGGCTTGGTCGCGGCGGCGTCGATCACCTCCCAGATGTCGATCTTCATCCGCTCGGCGAGGATTGCCAGTTCGTTGACGAGCGCGATGTTCACCGAGCGGAAGATGTTCTCGAGCAGCTTCGCCATCTCGGCCGCCTCGGGCGACGAGACGCGCACGATCGTGTCGCAGAGCAGGCCGTACAGCGCGGCCGCTCGGTCGGTGCACTCCGGCGTCAGCCCGCCGACGATCTTCGGCGTCGTGCGCAACGTGTAGTCGGTGCGGCCCGGGTCGACTCGCTCCGGGGAGAAGGCGACGTTGAGCCCGTTGCCGACTCGCAGGCCGCGGTGCTCGAGCAGCGGGACCAGCTCCTCACGGGTCGTGCCCGGGTAGGTGGTCGACTCGAGCACGATCAGCTGCCCGCTCTGGACGACGTTGCCGAGCGCGGCGCCGGCGGACAGCAGCGGCTTGAGGTCGGGCTCGCGGTTGGGCGTCAGCGGCGTCGGCACGCAGATGATCACGGCGTCGGTCCGCGCCAGCGGCGCGTAGTGGCTCCAAGCCTCGATGTTCGGCAGGGCCGCGCGCAGGCGCTCTGAGGTGATGTCCTCGATATAGGACTGGCCGGCCTCGACCGCGGCGACCTTCGTCTCATCGACGTCGACCGCGACCACGTGCTCGCCCGCCTCCGCGAACGCCACCGCGAGCGGGAGTCCCACGTACCCCAGCCCTATCACCCCGACCGCCATAGTCGGACCTAAGATACAAACAACCAGAGTCGGTACGATCGTGGGGACCGTGCTAGGCGGGGCGCTAGCGGTGCCCTGTAACCCACAATCCGCTCTAGTGGGGCTGAATTCCCTCTCGAGGGGCACAGGCTCGAGGTCAGCGCCCCCTTGGAGGTGGCGATGGTCAGGTCCCATGGCGATGAAGACCCGTGAACCAGGTCAGGTCCGGAAGGAAGCAGCCTTAAGCGGTCACCTTCAGGCGCCGTGGGAGTGCCAGACCGGAGTCTTCAAGCGGTGGCCGCGCCTCGGGTACGGCTTCGAAGGAGGGTGCACGGTCACTTCTCTTCCGCGGCCGGGCGGGGCGGTCTTTCGGAAGCCGGGCGGGACCGTCTGTTGAAGGCCGAGCGGGACCGTCTGTAGATGGGCCGGCGGGCCCGCCGGTTCGGGTGGGCGGCCATCTAGACTCGCAAGCCCGTGTCCACCGGCCCCTCCCTCTATCGCCGCCACCGCCCCCGCACGTTCGCCGACGTCGTCGGCCAGGAGCAGATCGTGCGCACGCTCTCCAATGCGGTCACGCGCGGCAAGGTCCATCACGCGTACCTGTTCGTCGGCTCGCGCGGGACCGGCAAGACCAGCACCGCCAAGATCCTCGCCGCCTGTCTGAACTGCGAGCAGGGTCCGACGATCGAGCCGTGCGGCGTGTGCGAGTCGTGCGTCGCGATCGCGAACGCGACCTCGCTCGACGTGATCGAGATGGACGCCGCCTCCAACAACTCGGTCGACGACATTCGTGACCTGCGCGAGAAGGTGAGCTACGCGCCCGTCTCCGGACGGCACAAGGTCTACATCCTCGACGAGGCGCACATGCTCTCCCAGCAGGCGTGGAACGCGTTTCTCAAGACGCTCGAGGAGCCGCCGCCACGGACGATCTTCGTGCTCGCGACGACCGAGGCGCAGAAGGTTCTGCCAACCGTTGTCGACCGCTGCCACCGGTTCGATTTCGGCCGGCCGACCGTCGAGCAGGTGGCGACCGTGCTGCATCGGGTCGCGGCCAAGGAGCAGATCCCGGTCGAGCCCGGAGCGGTCGCGCTGATCGCCCGCCACGCCACCGGCAGCTTCCGTGACGCGCTCGGCACGCTCGAGCAGCTTGTGACCTACGCCGGCGACGAGGAGATCTCGTCTGCCGACGTGCTCGCCGTGCTCGGCGTTGCCGATGCCGAGCAGCTGTTCGAGGCAATCGACGCGGTGATCGCCCATGACCCGGCGGAGGCGCTGCGAGTCGCCGGGCGGCTGACCGCCTCGGGGCGCGATCCCGGCCAGCTCATCCGTGACCTTGAGATCCACGGGCGCGAGCTACTCGCCGTCCAGGTGCTCGAGGAGGTGCCCGAAGAGCTGCGCGTGACCCCGGAGCGCGATGCCCGCCTGCTGGAGCAGGCGCAGGCGATCCCGGGCGCGGATGTCGTGCGGCTGCTCGAGCTGGTGGCCGCGGCGCTCGAGGCGACGGCGAACGGAGCCCAGTCACGGATCCAGCTCGAGCTCGTGCTGATCAAGGCTGCGGCGCCCGAGGTCGACCCCTCGACGATGGCGTTGCTCGCCCGGATCGAGCGGCTCGAGAACGCGCTCAGTGCCGGGGCCGCGCCACCGCCGGCCACCGGTGCCACGTCACCGCCAGCCCCCGGCGCGACGCCACCTGAGCCCACATCGGCGCGAGCATGAGCCAGAGCCCGAGCGGCCGAGCCTGAGCCCGGGCCGGGCAAGCCCAACCCTCCTGCCGCCCAGCCCGAGACAGCTGCAGCGGAGCCGGTGTCGACGCCGCCCGGCGCCGCTGCGCCCGAGCCGGCTCCGGCCGACCCGGCGTCCACGCCGCCCGCCGACGTGGCGCCCGAGCTCGACACGCTCGTCGACTCGTGGCCGGCCGTCGTGGAATACGTCCGCCAGGGCAACGCGATGATCGCCGCGACGCTCGAGGCGGCCCGCCCGGCGGCGCTGAGCGCCGGTGCGCTGACGCTGGCGTTTCCGAGCGGGGCGGCATTCTTCAAGCGCAAGGCTGAGCAGGACGACGCGCGGCGTGCCGCGACCGAGGCGGTCCGCTCGGTCGTCGGCGCCAAGCTTGTGCTGCGCTACGAGCTCAGCGACGAGGGGCCGGCGATCGCCGACGGCGAACCGAACCTCACGGGCGAGGAGCTCGTGCGACGCTTCATGGAGGAGTTCGACGCCGAGGAAGTCCTCGACGACATCGACCAGGAAGAGGCCAAATAGCCATGCCCCAGCCGAACATGCAGCAGCTACTCGCCCAGGCGCAAAAGATGCAGGCGGACATGATGGCGGCCCAGGAGTCGCTCAAGAACGAGGTCGTCGAGGCCTCGGCCGGCGGCGGCATGGTGACGGTCAAGGTCACCGGTGACGGGGTCGTCAAGGAGATCAAGATCGATCCCGAGGCCGTGGATCCCGATGACGTCGAGCTGCTCCAGGACATGGTGCTGGCGGCGGTCAACGAGGGCGTGCGCTCGGCCCAGGAGCTGGCGGCCGAGAAGATGAGCGGCATCGCGGGCGGGCTCGGCGGCGGCCTCGGCGGGCTTGGCCTGCCGGGACTGTAGATCGCGGTAAGCAGGCGACTCCGAGTTGTACGCGCCACCCGTCCAGCGCCTCATCACCGAGCTGTCGAAGCTGCCCGGCGTCGGCGGACGCACCGCCCAGCGGCTCGCCTTCCACATCCTGCGCGCGAGCGATGACGAGGCCGGCGCGCTGGCCGACGCGATCCGCGAGGTCAAGGAGCGGATCGGCCTGTGCACCGAATGCTTCAACCTCGCCGACGAGCCGCAGTGCCGGATCTGCTCTGACGCGCGCCGCGACAGCGAGCTGATCTGCGTCGTCGAGGAGCCGTCGGACGTGATCTCGATCGAGCGCACGCACGAGTTCGCGGGCCGCTATCACGTTCTCGGCGGCGCGCTGTCACCGATCGACGGCGTCGATCCCGAGGATCTCAAGATCACCGAGCTCTATCGGCGCGCCGAGGCCGACGGGGTCCGCGAGGTCGTGATCGCCACCAACCCGACGACGACCGGCGAGGCGACCGCGCTGCACATCGCCGCCGGGCTGCGTGATCGCCTTCCCGAGCTGTCGGTCACGCGGCTGGCGAGCGGGCTCCCGGTCGGCGCCGACCTCGAGTACGCCGACGAACTGACGCTCGGGCGCGCGCTGGCGGGCCGTCGCGCGGTGTGACCGGACCGCTTCGCCCCTCGCGCGGATCGACACAAAGCGCCGAACCGCGCTCAGCCCGTACCCTTGCTCGCCGTGCCTGAGACAGTCGTGATGAAGTTCGGTGGGACGTCGGTCGCCGACGCGGGGCGGATCAAGGCCGCCGCGCGCCGGATCGTCGGCCAGCGGGAATCCGGCAGGCGGGTGGTCGCCGTGCTCTCGGCACGCGGCCAGACGACCGACGAGCTGATCGAGATGGCGCAAGAGGTCTCGCCCGACCCGGACCCCCGCGAGATGGACATGCTGCTGTCGACGGGCGAGCGGATGTCCTGCGCACTGTGTGCGATGGCGATCAACGACCTCGGCCATCGCGCGATCAGCCTGACCGGCTCGCAGGCGGGGATCGTGACCGACACCTCGCACACAAAGGCGCGGATCCTCGACGTCCGCGCAAACCGCATCAGCGAGGCGCTCGGCCAGGACCTGATCGTGCTGGTGGCAGGCTTTCAGGGAGTCTCGACCAGCCGCGACGTGACGACGCTCGGGCGAGGTGGCTCGGACACGACCGCCGTCGCCGTCGCCGCCGCGATCGGCGCCGAGGTGTGCGAGATCTACACCGACGTCGCGGGCGTCTTCAGCGCCGACCCGCGGATCGTCCCCGACGCGCGCAAGCTAGCCCAGGTGAGCTTCGAGGAGATGCTCGAGATGGCGGCATCGGGGGCGAAGGTGCTGCAGCTGCGATCGGTGGAGTACGCGCGCACCCACGGCGTTCGGATCCACTGTCGCTCGAGCTTCGACCCCGGCCCAGGTACCTTTGTCCTTGGAGAAGACGAGACGATGGAACATCCGCTGATCACAGCCGTCACCCACTCGACCGAGGAGGCCCGGATCACCCTGCTTGGCGTCCCGGACCGGCCCGGCGCCGCCGCGGCGATCTTCAGCGCGCTCGCCGATGCCGGGGTCAACCTCGACACGATCATCCAGAACGAGCCGCGTGGCGAGGGCCGCAACGCGGAGGTCTCGTTCACGATCGCGGCCGAGGACCTGCGCGCGGCCGAGCGGGCGCTCGAGCCGATCGTGGGTGAGCTGAAGCTGACGAGCGTCGACACCGACCGCCGGATCGGCAAGGTGTCGATCGTCGGCGCCGGCATGCGCTCGCATCCGGGCGTCGCCGCGAAGGTGTTCGAGACGCTCGCGGCCGAGGACATCAACATCGAGATGATCTCCACATCTCCGATCAAGATCTCGTGCGTGATCAGGGCCGACTTCGTGCCGCAGGCGGTTCGCGCGCTCCACAGCGCGTTCGACCTCGGCGAGGGTGCAATCGAGCCCGAGCCGTTCAACAAGGAGCCGAGATGAAGCCGGACGACACGCGCGCCGCCCATAACGGCAGCCGGATGACTCGAGCGCGGCCCGATCAGGCGAGCCAGGAGGGCGAGCGGGCCGAACGCTCGAGTGGACGCCGAGCGGGCGGCAAGCGCGTGGCAGTAGTGGGAGCCACCGGGGCGGTCGGGCGCATCATGTTCGCGATCCTCGAGGAACGCTCGTTCCCGGCGGACGAGATCGTCCCGTTCGCGTCCGCCCGTTCGGCCGGCAAGGAGGTCGCCGGCCGCAAGGTGCGGGTGCTCGATGACCGTGCCGACCTGAGCGGCTTCGACATCGCGCTGTTCTCGGCCGGCGCCGGGACCTCGCGTGAATGGGCCCATCGGTTCGTCGAGCAGGGCGCAACCGTGGTCGACAACTCGTCGGCCTTCCGGCGTGACCCGGAGGTGCCGTTGGTCGTCTCCGAGGTCAATCCGCACGCGCTCGCCGGTCACCACGGGCTGATCTCGAACCCCAACTGCTCGACTATGCAGCTGATGGTCGCGCTGGCACCGATCCAGCGGGCGGTCGGGCTGGAGCGCCTCATCGTCGCGACGTACCAATCGGTCTCGGGGACGGGACAGAAGGCGGTCACCGAGCTCGAGGACCAGGCCCACGCCTCGCTGCACGGGATGGAGATGCCCACCCCGCAGGTTTATCCGGCCCCGATCGGCTTCAACGTGATCGGCGCTGCCGGCTCGTTCGCGGACGGCGACGACCACACCGACGAGGAACGCAAGATGATGTTCGAGACGCGCAAGATCCTCGAGGATGACTCGATCGGCGTCGCGGTCACGTGTGTGCGCGTGCCGGTCAGGGTCTCGCACTCGATCGCCGTCAACCTGCAGACCCGCGAGCCGCTGAGCGCCGAGCAGGCGCGCGAGCTGCTGAGCAAAGCGCCCGGCCTGCTCGTCGGAGACGCGGCGGCGACGCCGCTGGAGGCGGAGGGCCGCGATGAGGTGTTCGTCGGCCGCGTCCGTCCCGATGCCTCCCATCCGCGCGCGCTGTGGATGTGGGTCGTGTCCGACAACCTGCGCAAGGGTGCGGCCACCAATACCGTCCAGATCGCCGAGTTGCTCGCCGCCGATCGGGCGGCCTCATCGGTTGCCTGACGACGTCTACGAGCTGATGCGCTGCGCGCCGTCGACGCGCCGCTTCACCGACGAGCCGGTTTCCCGCGAGGTGCTCGAACGGGTGCTCGACAATGCTCGGTTTGCGCCCAGCGGTGGCAACCGTCAGGGCTGGCGGGTGATCGTCGTCACCGATCCGGCGCTTCGCCGGCAGCTTCGCGACCTCTACCAGGAGCCGTGGGATGCGTACATGGTCAAGACCGGCGGCCGCGCGGCGCTCGACGCGGGCGAGGCGAGCGGCTTGGCGTCCGGGCGCCTGAAGATGCTCCGCGGCGCCGACGAGTACGCACGCAACTTCGACCAGGTGCCCGTGCATCTGGTCCTGTGCGTCGAGCTGTCGGCCCTGGCGATCACCGACGCCGAGCTCGAGCGCCCGAGCATCGTCGGCGGCGCCTCGATCTACCCGTTCGTTCAGAACGTCCTCTTGGGACTGCGCAACGAGGGGCTGGGCGCCTCCTTCACGACGCTTCTGGTGCCGGCCGAGGAAGCCGTCCGCGAGCTGCTCGAGATTCCCGAGCCGTTCGTGCTCGCCGGCCACATCGCGGTCGGCCACCGCCGCGAGCCGTGGCCGTCGAGGCTTCAGCGCAACCCCGTCTCGGAGTTCGCGTTCGGCGACCGCTTCGGCGCGCCCTGGTGACGGTTGCTAGCCGCGCCGCTTCGGCGTCCGCACCGATGCCCTTTCGCCGCGGGTGGACCTTCGCTGCACTCAGGCCTGAGTGCGGAGCTCGCGCCGGGAGCTGACCCCGAGCTTGCGATAGATGTTGCGCACGTGCGTCCGGATCGTCTCGACGCCGACGTGCAGCGAAGCGGCGATCTCCGCATTCGAGCGCCCGCCCTGTAGGAGCTCGAGGACATCGGCCTCGCGTGCGGTCAGCGGCGCGGGTCCGGTGGGCTCGTAGGCGGGCGAGCCTGACGCGGAGGGTGGGAGGACGTGCAGGCCGCGCGAGGCAAGGTAAATCGCGTGCAGAACGTCACGGGCCTCGGTGCTCTTGGCCAGGCAGGCCGTGGCGCCGAACCCGATCATCTGGCGGCATTCGGCGGGGGACGGGTTGTTCGCGAGCACCAGCAGCCGGGTTCCCGGAACCGTCGCGTGCAGGTCACGCAGGTCGGCGGGAGTCGACAGCGAGCCGAAGTTGAGGATTGCGACGTCGGGCTTGCAGTCGACGAGCGTGTTCGCGAGACGGTCGCGTGAGACTCCGGAAGCGACCAGCTTCAGGTGGGCGTCGTCGTCAATCAGCGACTCGAGGCCGCGGTTGACGATGTCCTCAAACTCCGCCAAGGCAAGCGTAATCGGCTGTCGGCTGGCGATGGTCATGGGGGCAGACGCGTCCAGCGCGGCGCGGGTAGGTTACCGCGCGGACACGATTCGTAACGCCCTTACGTCCGGGTGAACGAGTCCTACCCCGTATCGCTCCCCCCTAATCACCCGAATATCCCCCGGCGCAGGGGACGAATTAAAACTCAGTACACGCGACTATTCGCCTCCATACCTTCCCCAGTGCCGTGGCGTCACCTGCGCCCAGCGCACACACGGGACGGGCAAGGAGAAAGAACGCGCGAGGCCACCCCCGGGGCCTCGCGCCTTCGTTCAGGCGCCATGCGGGCTGCAATGGCCCCTGCCCCGGTTAGTCGCTCTCAAAGCCAGACTGACCGGGGCAGCGCCTCGCCCGGCCGGCCCGCCGCCTACGCAGCAGCCGGCGCGGCCGTCTCGGCGACCACCGACGTCGTCCAGTCGATCACCGAGGTCGGCTTGACGACGTGCTTGCTCATCCCGAGTTCCTTGGGCTCGAGGCCAAGCGCCAGGCCGATCAGCTGGGGGAGATGCAGGACGGGCAGGCCGAGCTCGCGGCCGACGGCTTTGGCGGCCAGCGGCTGCTGCAGGTCGAGGTTGAGATGGCATAGAGGGCATGGCACGACGAGGCAGTCGGCGTGGGCGTCGAGGGCGTCACCGAGGTGGCGCCCGGCCATCTTCAGCGAGGCGTCCTTGTTCATCGTGATGATCGGAAAGCCGCAGCACTTGTAGACGCCCGCGTAGTCGATCACGGTGCCGCCGAGCGCCTCGATCAGCATCTGCATGTAGCGGTCCCGCGGGTGCTCCTCATCGATCCCGAGCCGGTCGACCGGGCGGACGATGTAGCAGCCGTAGAAGGGGCCGATCCTGAGATCGGTCAGCGGCTGTTTGACCTTTGTCTTCAGCGCGTCGAGACCGATCTCCTCGACGAGTAGCCAGAGGAGGTTCTTGTTCGTCAGCCCGCGGTTGTACGTCAGCCCCTCGTCGGCGAGGTTGCCGTTGATCCGCTCGCGGTAGTCGGAGTTTGCGTCGAGCCGCTCCTGGCACTCGGTCTGCGCCCCCTGGCAGGTCGAGCAGATGTTCATCATCAGCTCGCCGTCGGTCCGCTGAGCGAGCGCAAACGTGCGTGCATTGAGCGTGTCCGCGAGCTCCTGGTTGTGCTCGGCGATCACGCCCGCACCGCAGCACGAGGCCCGGTCAAGCTCGATCAGCTCAATGTCGAGCAGCGGCGCGACCTTGGCCATCGAACCGTGCAATTCCGGCGTGAACCCTCGGCTCACGCACCCCGGCCAGTAGGCGACCTTCATGTGTTCTCGCTTTCACTCGCAGCGCTCGAAGCGCCGCTGGCGCTCGCGCCGGTCTGGTCGTCCTCTCCTGGCCCTGCGGACGTCGGTGACTGGTCCGCCGGCGCGGTGGCCCCGACGCCGGCCGGTTCCGGCTCGTCTTCGTAGCCGGTCACGTAAAGGTTGAGCTCGTCGCGCTTCGGGCGGCCCTCGACCGTGCCGAAGATCTCGTTCACCTGATCGAGGTCGGACTTCGGCAGCTTGTGGCCGAACATCGCGATTTTGGGGCTGACCTTGCCACGTACGACGCCCGTGATGACGGTCGACAGCGACGAGAGAAGCTCCTTGGCCGCGCGGGGGTGAAACTTGCCAAACCACGAATTGCCCCCGTAGCTGCGCGGGAGCAGCTCGGCCTCGTTGAGCAGCCCATAGTCGCGCACCAGCGTGGTGAAGGCTTCCTCGTGACGGTGGCCGTTGTTGCGGTCGACGATCTTGTAGTCGGTCCCCGCGCGCCGCCGAAGGCGCATGATCTGGCTCATCGGCGCGACGCCCTTCGGGCAGGCGTCGATGCAGTTGAAGCAGTGGGTGCAGTCGTAGATCCCGTGCGGGTCCTGAGACAGGTCGTTGAGCCGCTCGAGATGCTCGGCGTCACGGGGGTCGCCGACGAAGCGGTAGGCCTTGGCGAGCGCCGCCGGGCCGATGAACAGCGGATCGATCTCCATCGAGAGGCAGTCCGACACGCACGCGCCGCACTGGATACATGCCATCGACTGGGTGACATCGACCATGTTGTCGTGCGGGACGATGTACTCGCGCTCCGGAATCGGCTCCTTGTTGACCAGGTATGGCGTGACGCGCTGGATCTTCTTCCAGTGAACCGCGTCCATATCGACGATCAGGTCGCGGATCACGGGGATGTTGCCCATCGGCTCGACCTCGATCACGCCGGCTTCGTCTCCGGCTCCATCCCCGTCGCCGTTGCCGTCGGTGCCGTGAGCTCGCGCCGCCGCCTCCGCGAGGTGCGTGTTACATGCGAGCCCGGGCTTGCCGTTCATGCGCACGCCGCACGAGCCGCAGATCGCCTGCTGACACGAGCAGCGGATGCCGACCGAGCCGTCGACCTCGTCACGGATCTTGAGGATCGCGTCGAGCACCGAATTGCGCTCGCCGAGGTCCACCTTGTGTTCATCCCAATAGGCGGCCTGGCCGGATGCCGGGTCATAGCGCCTGATCTTCAACGTGTACTCGGGCATCTGGAATCAGTACGTCCTTTCCTGCGGCTGCCAGCGGGTGATCGTCACCGGCGAGTAAGTGACGTCCGGCACGTCGTCGCCGTTCAGCGAGATGTCGATGTGCTTGAGCCACTCGGCATCCTCGCGCTCGGGGAAGTCAGTCCGGAACTGGGCCCCGCGCGATTCCTTGCGCTCGATCGCGCCGACGACGACTGCCTCGGCGACGTCAAGCATGTAGCCGAGTTCGATCGCGCCGATCACATCCTGGTTGAAGACCGCGCCGTGGTCGTCGATTGCCGCCTTGGGAGCCTCCTCGTGCAACCGGCGCACGATTTCGTGGGCTTTGTCGAGCCCGTCGGCGTCGCGGAACACGGCCACGTACTGGTTCAGCGTCGCGCCGAGTTCGTCCTTGATCGCCGACACGCGGCGGGTGCCCTTGGGGCGGTCGATGATCGCCTGGATCTCGGCCGCGGTGTCCGACACCCGCGTGATCGGGGTGCTCGGCATCGGCATCTGGAGCGCGTGCGTGGCGGCGTGCTCGCCCGAGCGACGGCCGAACACGAGCGTGTCGAGCAGCGAGTTCGCGCCGAGGCGGTTGGCGCCGTGCACCGAGACGCATGCCACCTCGCCCGCGGCATATAGGCCGGGGATCGTCGTGAGACCGTCCGAATCGGTCTTGACGCCACCCATGATGTAGTGCTGCCCGGGGCGGATGTGGATCGGCTCGCGTGTGATGTCGACGCCGGCGAAGTCACGGCCGATGTTGACGATCTCGCGCAGCGCCTCGAGCGTGCGGCGCCGCGGGACCTTGGTGATGTCGAGCGCGACGGTTCCATCGGGGAAGCCGCGGCCCTCGTTGATCTCGGTCTGTTCGGCGCGCGAGACGACGTCGCGCGAGGCGAGCTCGAGTTTGTTGGGCGCGTAACGCTCCATGAATCGCTCGCCCTCGGCGTTCAGCAGCCAGGCGCCCTCGCCGCGGGCGCCCTCGGTGATCAGCAGCCCGTTACCGGCCAACGTCGTCGGGTGGTACTGGATCATCTCCATGTCCATCAGCCGGGCGCCGATCCGGTAGGCCTGAGCGATCCCATCGCCGGTCACGATCAGGCCGTTGGTGGTCGGCCGGTAGGCCTGGCCGGCACCGCCGGAGGCGAGGATCACCGTCTTGGCGTTGAAGACCTCGAGCGCGCCGTCGCGGAGGTTGCGACAGATCGCGCCGATGCAGCGACCGTCGTCATTCTGGAGCAGATCGGTCGTGAACCACTCCTCGAAGCGGTCGATCTGCTCGTTGTACTTCATCAGCTGCTCGTAGAGGACGTGCAGGATCGCGTGGCCGGTGATGTCGGCCACGTAATAGGTCCGTGCGGCCGAGGCGCCGCCGAACGCCCGCGTGCCGAGATGGCCGCTCCCGTTGCGGTGGAAGGTGACGCCCGCGTGCTCGAGCCACAGGATCTCGTCCGGCGCCTCGCGGCACATGATCTCGATCGCGTCCTGATCTCCGAGGTAGTCCGAGCCCTTGACGGTGTCGAACGCGTGCGACTCCCAGGTGTCCTCGGGATTGAGCGCCGCGTTGATCCCGCCGGCGGCCGCGACCGAGTGGGAGCGAACCGGGTGGACCTTGGAGATGATTCCGACCGTTGCGCCCGTCTGAGCCGCCGCCAAGGCTGCACGCTGACCCGCGAGTCCGGCGCCGATGATCAGAACGTCATGTGAGGGCACGTGCAGCGATTCTATTCGTCGCGGTCGGCGTGCCGCGTCGCGGCGGCGCGGGGCGCTCAGGTGGCCATCCGGCCGAACGCCGACTGCAGCGCCCGCCGGACCTGATCGACTGTCACGACGCCCCGCAGCACGCCATCGCGGTCGACGGCCATCACCGCTCCGAGCCGGCCGAGCGCCTCGGACGAGAGCAGTTCGCTGATCGGCTGGTCCTCATCGACGCGCCAGGCGGCGGCGCCGTCGGACTCGGCGATCCCGGCGGTCGTGACCCACCCTTCGCCGGCGTCGGCCGACGCTTGCGCGCGCTCATGCCGTGCGATCCCGATCGGCCTCCCGGACTCATCGATGACCGGGAACCAGGCGTACCCGTAGCGCAGGAAGTACTCGTCGAGCGCCTGCGAGACAGGGATCTGCGCCGGGATCGCGACCGGCTGCGCGTCCATGATGTCCGCCACGCGGACGCCGTCGATGCGCTCGTTGAGCGCCGTCTGCAGCAGCGCCCCGCGGGCTGCCTGCCACAGCAGATAGGCCAGCGCGAGCAGCCACAGGCCGCTGAACGTGTGCAGCGAGATCAACAGCCAGATGCCGAGTCCCGCCAGGACCACGGCGAACCCCTGTCCGAGGTGCGCCGACACCCTCGTCCCTCGCGTCTTGTCGCCGGTGACGCGCCAGATGATCGAGCGCGCGATCCGCCCGCCGTCGAGCGGGAAGGCGGGCACCAGGTTGAACAGCAGCAACAGCACGTTCATCGGCAGCAGCAGGCTCAGTGCCAGCAGGGCCGGGGTGATCGTGATCCCGCTGTCGAGCGCAATCGCGTGCACCAGGCGATGGCCGCCGACGAGCGCGACGTCCACTCCGAGACAGACCAGGATCACGCCGACCGTGGCGACGGGGCCGGCTACCGCGATCTTGAAATCCTCGGCAGGCGTCGCCGCATCGCGGCTCATCTGAGTAAGCCCGCCGAACAGGAAAAGATCGATGCGCTTGACCTCGATCCCCAGCCTGCGCGCGACCAGCGCGTGCCCGAGCTCATGCACGATCAGCGAGGCGAACAGCAGCAACACGCTGACGACGGTCGTGATATATGCGACTGCATCGGAACTGTGCAAGGTCGCCCGGAAGGGACCGGACAAGAGGAAGATGAGCAGGAACAGGATCAAGAACCAGCTGGGATCGACCCCCACCCGGAAGCCGAACAGGTTCATCAGCTTGATTGACCCACTTCTGCGGAACATGCTGCAATGGTGGCACAGCGGACACGATGCGCCACGGGCGGTGCGGGTCGCCTAGAGGAGATCGCAAATGAGCACTGGAATGGATCAACTGAAAGAGCGGATGGCGCAGCTCTCGGACCTGCGCCACGTCGCCTCGCTGGCCCACTGGGATCAGCAGACGATGATGCCCCCGCGTGGCGGAGTCGGCCGGGCCGAGTCACTCGCCACCCTGGAGCGCATCAGTCACGACATGTTCATCGACGACGAGACCGGCCGGATGCTCGCGGGAGCCTCCTCGGAGCTCAACGGCGCCGACCCGGCGTCTGACGATGCCTCCCTGATCCGGCTCGTGAGCCGACAGTGGGAAAAGGCGCGCCGGGTCCCCACCGACCTCGCCGCCGAGATGACGCGTGCCGCCTCGATCGGCCAGGAGGCCTGGATCGAGGCCCGCAAGACATCGGACTTTCAGTCGTTCGCTCCCTACCTGAAGCACAACTTCGAGCTGCTGGCGCGATACATCGAGTGTCACGAAGGGATGGATGGCTTCGAGCGTCCCTACGACGTGGTGCTCGACGATTACGAGCCGGGCATGAAGACGACGACAGTCGCGGCGCTGTTCGGCGAGCTGCGCAACGAGCTCGTGCCGATGATCGCGCGCCTCGCCTCCGAAGGAACGACCCCGGACGACAGCCTGCTGTTCGGTGACTTCCCGGTCGAGCGCCAACGTCCGCTGATCGACGAGACGATCGCGCTGATGGGTTTCAGTCGCGACGCCTGGCGGCTCGATGACACGGTGCATCCGTTTGCCACCAGGATCGGCCGCGGCGATGTCCGCATCACGACCCGCTGGGACGAGAGCTACTTCCCGGCCGGTCTGTACGGCGCGATGCACGAATGTGGTCACGGGCTCTACGAGGCCGGCATCCCGGCGTCGCTGGCACGCAGCCCGCTCGGCGCGGGTGAGTCGCTGGGGATGCACGAATCCCAGAGCAGGCTGTGGGAGAACATGGTCGGGCGGGGCCGGCCCTTCTGCGGCGTGCTCGCCCCGCTCGTCGCGCAGCATCTTGGCGGCGCGCTGACCGGACTCGATCCCGACCTCCTTTACCCGGCCGTCAATCGGATCAAGCCGTCTTACATCAGAGTCGAGTCAGACGAGGTGACATACGCGCTGCACATCGTGCTGCGGTTCGAACTCGAGCAGGAGCTGATCGACGGCTCACTCGCAGTCGATGATCTCCCGCAAGCGTGGAACTCGCGCTTTGAGGAGTTCTTCGGCATGAACGTGGACAGCGACGCGGACGGCGTGCTCCAAGATGTCCACTGGTCGGCCGGCTTGATCGGCTACTTCCCCACATACGCACTCGGAAACCTGATTGCTGGACAGCTCTGGGAGCGGGTCCACATCGACGTGCCGGATCTCGATGACAGGATCGCCGCCGGTGAACTCGCGCCCCTGCGTGAGTGGCTCGGTGAGCACGTCCACCGCCACGGCTCGAAGTTCAGGACCAACGAACTGCTCGAGCGCGAGGCGGGCGGGCCGATCTCGGTGCAGCCGTTCGTCGCCTACCTGAAGCGCAAGCTGGGTCAGATCTACGAGCTGGACTTCGACGCCTAAGGCGTTACCGGCCCGCGGCGCGTCCGCCCGATCACGCTCTATAGCATCGATGCACGAACCGAGATGGCGGCCGGCCCGCACGGCCTGCCGCCGGCCGGCGTACGCAAACGAGCGATGAATTGACGGGCAGCCGAGCCGGCTCGCGTCCCGTCGAGGAAGGAATCAAAAGTGAGTACCGCTTCATTTAATTCCCCCGTCAAGGTGGCTGTCACCGGGGCGGCCGGTCAGATCGGCTACGCGATCCTGTTTCGGATCGCCAGCGGACAGCTGCTCGGAGCCGACACGCCCGTGCACCTCTCACTGCTCGAGATCCCGGCCGCGGTGAAGGCAGCCGAGGGAACGGCGATGGAACTCGATGACTGCGCCTTCCCGCTGCTGTCGGGGATCGACATCAGCGATGACCCGAACACGGCCTTTGACGGGGTCAACGTTGCGCTGCTCGTCGGTGCGCGCCCACGGACGAAGGGAATGGAGCGCGGTGACCTGTTGGAAGCCAACGGGGGCATCTTCAAACCCCAAGGCCGGGCGCTCAACGATCACGCGGCGTCCGACATCAAGGTGCTCGTCGTCGGCAATCCGGCGAACACCAATTGTCTGATCGCACAGAGCAACGCGGCTGACATTCCCGCGCAGCGCTTCACCGCCATGATGCGGCTTGACCACAACCGCGCGATCGCCCAGGTGGCGAAGAAGAGCGGCGCGAAAGTCGGCGACGTAACGAACATGACGATCTGGGGCAACCACTCCGCGACCCAGTACCCGGATGTGTTCCACGCCAAGGTCAGGGGCCAAAACGCGGCCGAGACGATCTCAGATCAGTCCTGGATCGAGGATGACTTCATCCCCACGGTGCAGAAGCGCGGCGCCGCGATCATCGAGGCGCGCGGGGCCTCGAGTGCGGCGTCGGCCGCCAGCGCCGCGGTCAACCATGTCCACGACTGGGTACATGGCACCCCATCCGGGGATTGGGTCTCGATGGCGATTCCGTCGACCGGCGCCTACGGCGTCGAGGAGGGAATCTTCTCGGGGTACCCGTGCACGTGCTCGGGCGGTGAGTACACGATCGTCGAGGGACTCGATCTCGACGAGTTCTCCCGCGCACGGATCGACGCGACCGTCAAAGAGCTACGTGACGAGCGTGAGGCTGTCAGGCAGCTCGGCCTGATCTAAGTACTTCTTCACGGTGCCGCCGCCATCGATCTGTTCATGCGATCGTGGCGGCGGTCCCGTTTAACCAGTTTGACGCCGGCGTCAGGACGCGCTGGTCGGATGCCAGCCCTGTCCGTCGCGCTTGACTGAGCCATCCTCGACAAGCTTCGGCATCACGCGATACAGGTAGTTCGGCTCGATCTTCAGACGCTCGGCGATCTGGGGGATCGTGATCCCGGGCTGAGCGCGGACGAGGTCGAGCGCCTGGGTCGCGCGGGTGTTGCCACCGCGCCGGCGACGTGGCCGGCTTGCCGCAGTGCGAGTGGCACGGCGGCGGCGAGTACCGGTCGAACCGGGCGGCCTGCCCGGTCCACGCCGCCCACCGACCAGCGCTGCGCGAGCTGCCTGAAGCTTCGTGACCTCTCCGGCGAGCTCCTCCAGACGCTTATCGATGTCCTTTACTGTGCTATCTACGAAATCAGCCAACTAAAGCCACCTCCAGGTGCCTCGTCTTCTTACTTACAGGCAAGAAGATACACGGCGTCACTATGTCTGTCCCGACCGGCGGCCGTCTCGCTCGAGCAACGCCTTCAGTCGTGCCAGTGAATGAGTCGCCTCACGCTCGGATGTGGCGCCGACGATAAAGCGGCTGGCCATGTTCCCGAGCCGGCCGCCGGGAGGGTGGAATTCGTTCGTGTATTGGAAGATCGTTGAGCCGTCCTCGGCGGTGTTGAGCACGTAACGGATCCGTGCGCGGGAGTGCGCTGGACCCAAACCTTCCCACTCGGCCTCGTGCGGTTCATCGAGCGCGACCAGTGTCCAGTGGACGTGGAACGTGACTCCTCGAACGACCATCGCCTGGTCCATCGACGCTCCGCGCCGCAGCGGGTTCTGGGAAACCTCGCTGACGGACTTATGGATCGTGACCCAGTCGCCGAGCCGGTCAGGGTCCATCACGGTTTGCCAGACCCGTTCGATTGGCGCGCGGATCTGGATCGTTGCGTTAACGGTGGCCATCGGATGGCCGCACACTAACGGGCGCTCGCGCGGTGGTGATGCCTAACGTGCCGCTAATGGTTCGCTTATCTCCCACGCGCGGAGCGCGTATTCGATCGCCGCGTCGAGGCGATGCAAGCTGACGTCCAGCAACTCGACCGCGTCGTCGTTACGGAGCAACAGGTCGGTGGTCAAGCTTTCCATAAGTGGGCCGATCAACTCGTGCTGTTCCCCCGCGATGAGCGCGGCGATCCGGCTCGCGATGGGAGTGACGGTCACATTCCGAAAGCTGATCGTCGGTCGTCTGACGAGCATCAGGTCCCGGATTCGCTCGATCAGTTCCCCGTAGGTGACGACGTCAGGGCCTCCGATGTCCAGTGACCGGCCCGCGACCCGATCCGCAGTTGCACACCGCGCGAGGAACTCGACCAGATCCCGTTCGTCGATCGGCTGCGTGCGCCGGTCATGCCAGGCAGGCACGGCGAGCACCGGCAGGCGCTCGACCAGGTGGACCAGAAAGCGAAACGATCGTGATTGGGCTCCGATCACGATCGAGGCGCGCAGCGCGACCGAGTTGGGGATCCGCTCGAGCAGGATCCGCTCGACCTCCACGCGGCTCGCGAGGTGCGCCGAGCGCGGGCCGGCCGCGGGGAGGATGCCGCCGAGATAAACCAGCCGCCGCACGCCGCACGCCGCGGCCGTGTCGGCGAAGGTGCGCGCGGCGCGCCGCTCGACGTCCGAAAAATCACCGTTGGACGTGGGCTCCATCGAGTGGATCAGGTAGTACGCGACATCGATCCCGTCAAGTGCCTCGAGGAGTCCGTCGCCTGCGACGGCGTCACCCTTCACGACCGGGATGTCGAGCGTGACCCGGGAGGGCTCGCGGGCGAAACCGCGGACCGCATGGCAATCACGCAGCAGGCGCGGCACGACGGCGGCGCCGACGTACCCGGTGACGCCGGTCACGAGGATGTTCATCCCGGCGCCGTCCCCCACGGAGCCGGCTGGACGAAGGTCCGGTCCAGCCGGGCGGTGTCGGGCGCTCCGGCGAGCTGGAGCGCGTTCCTGAGCTCGCCGATCACGATCTCGAGCACGCGCTGAGCGCCGGCGGCCCCGTCGACCACCAGGCCGGAGAGCACTGGTCGCCCGACGAGCACCGCCCGCGCCCCCAGCGCCAGCGCCTTCAGCACGTCGGTGCCACGGCGGATCCCGCCGTCGACCAGCACGTCGAGGCGATCACCGACCGCGTCGACCACCTCCACAAGCGCGTCGGCGCCCGACAGCACCGTGTCCAGTTGCCGGCCACCATGGTTGGAGACGACCACGCCGGCCGCGCCGTGCTCGGCGGCGAGCCTGCCGTCCTCGCGGGTAAGGACTCCCTTCACGACGACAGGGAGCGGGCTCTCGGCGGCGAACTGCTCGATGTCCTCCCAGGTCAGCGACGCGTCCACGAGTGACGCGAGCGCCGCCGGCGTCATCTGGCCGCTCGCGCCCGCCGCGGCCGCCGCCTCCACCTGTTCGCCCGCGGGCACGTGCACGCGCGAGCGCAACTCCCGTTCGCGGATCCCGAACACGGGCAGATCGACGGTCACGACGAGCGCCTCGAAGCCCTGCCCGGCGGCCTGCGCGACGAGCTCGCGGCTGATGCCCCGATCCTTGAACACGTACAGCTGAAACCACCGGGCGACGTCGGGCACCGCGCCGGCGAGCGCCGCCGGCGAGGCGGTCGCCAGCGTCGACAGGCACATGATCGTGCCGGTGGCGGCGGCTGCCTTCGCGGTCGCAATCTCCCCATCGCGGTGCGCGAAACGGTGAAACGCCATCGGTGCGATCACCACGGGATGGGGCCGGCGGCACCCGAGTAGCTCGACGCTCAAGTCGGGGCGCTCGACGCCGACGAGCATCCGGGGCCGGATTGCCAGCCGGCCCCAGGCAGCGATGTTGTCGCGCAGCGTCGTCTCGTCGGTCGCCCCGCCGGCGAGATAGCTGAGGGCACCAGGATCCATCAGCGTGGCCGCGGCGCCCTCGTAGTCCGACAGCGAGATCAGCTCGGGTTGGGGAGTATCAGCCATACCCGGCAAAGCTACGGAAAATGCGGGCGGCTCTCGCCGCGACCAGAAAACCCCCGCACTTTGCAGGGATTGACGCGCGCCGGAAGTTCCTGCGTTTTCCGACAATCGTCGTTGCGCGAGGGGGGCGAGATTCGCTTTGATGGCGCTGTCGGACGGTTGGGTCAAACGAGAGGGACGAGGACTCGGGCATGGCCAATGGTCGCGCCGCAGCCGCGAAAGCGAGCTGCGAGAACTGCTTTTTTCATCAGAACCTGCTTTGCGCGATCGAGGCGTCGGGGCCGTGCGCGACGTTCCGTCCGGCGCACCCCGATGGACTGCGGCCCCCCAGCCAGATGCGGTTCGTATTCCGACAGGAGCGGCGGATGCACGTCGCCTGGGCGTTCCCGTCGCCCAACGAGCAGGTCGCACTCCACGCGTAGCCGCGCACCGCGCGCTCAGCCCGCACGCTCTTATATGTTTCAGTCCATGTACTGGCCCCTGGTCGGCGGATTTATCGCGTTTGTGCTGCTGGCCGTCCTGTTGGGCTGGCTCACGGACTCCAACCGCGGCGGCGGCTCCGACGGCGACGGTCACTGAGCGCCGCGCCGCTCAAGGGGGCCGTCTCGAATGCCGAAATTTCTCGAATGCGCGAGCTTGCGATCGGCCTGATCGGCGCGATGATTAGAGTGTTTGGCGCAGGGGCTCTCGCCGGGGTGAGGGCCACCATGACGAGAGGAGCGCAGTGCAGGTAACCGTCTTGGGCAAGTCGCCGTCATGGCAGGACGCGGCCGGGGCGTGCAGCGGATATCTCGTCCAGGAGGACGACTTCACGCTGGTCCTCGATTGCGGCAACGGCGTCTTCTCAAAGCTCCGCCCGCTGTGCGACTACGTCGACGTCAACGCCGTCCTGATCAGCCACCTCCACGCCGATCACTTCCTCGATCTGGTCCCGTTCAGCTACGCGCTCTGCTACGCGCCGCGCCAGCAGCCGGTCCCGGTGGCCGGCCATCCCGGCACCGAGCATCCGGCCCGGCCACACCTGTATGTCCCGGACGGCGCCACCGCCGTGTTCCGCAAGCTCGTCGGCTGCTGGGGACCCGATGATCTGATCGACAACGCCTTCAGGATCCACGAGTACTGCGAGCACGACCAGCTCACGATCGGTCCCTTCAGGGTGCGCTTCTGCGAGGTCCCGCACTACACCGTGACGTACGCGATCGAGCTGGCGAGCAACGGCTCGCGATTCACGTTCAGCGCCGACTGCAGCCCGAACGAGCAGCTCGTGCGCTTCGCCCGAGACACTGACCTGCTGCTGATCGAGGGCACGCTGCCGCGCCCCGAGCGCACCGGAATCCGCGGCCATCTGACGCCTGGCGAGGCGGGCGAGCACGGGCACAAGGCCAGTGCGCGGCGCATGGTGTTGACCCATTATTCCGACGAGATGGACCCCGAGTGGGCCCGCGCCGAGGCCGTCAAGACCTACGGCGGCCCGGTCGAGCTCGCCCGCGAGGGCGAGGTCTACACCGTCTAGCAGCGCCCGCAGGGAGCCGCTGCGCTGCACCCGACGCGCGCCGCAACGCGGCTCGCGGCTACCCTTCAGACCGAATGTCCGAACGGGATCTGTTCGCGAACTTCGACCGCATGCGCCGCGAGATGGACGAGCTGTTCGGCGATATGTTCGAGCGCACCGGCCTCTCCAGGAGCCCAACTGGAAACTGGCCGCCGGTCGACGTCGCGTATACGTCCGAGCCCGCGAGGGCGGTGGTCACCGCTGATCTCGCCGGGGTCGACGTAGCCGACCTCGAGCTCCAGATCGAGCGCCGCACACTGATCATCGCCGGCGTCCGCGGGCCGGCACGCCCCGAAGGCGACATCTATCAGCAGGTCGAGATCGTTCGCGGTCCGTTCCGCCGGGTGATCGAGCTTGGAGCCGACGTGCGCAGCGAGGAGGCGATCGCGCGCTACGAGGACGGGATGCTGCGCGTCGAACTGCCGCTGGTCCAGCGGCCGCCGCGCCTGCGCTCGGTTCCGGTCGAGAGCCGGCGCGGGCAATGATCGAGGTTGGGGTCCCCACCGACGGCGCACGCGAGGTGGCCGTCGCCGGGACCCGGCAGCTACCCGATCAGGTCGCGATCCTGCCGCTGCGCGACACGGTGACGTTCCCGGAGATGCCGGTCCCGCTCAACGTCGGCCAGGAACGGAGCATCGAGCTCGTCAACGATGCGCTCCGCGGCGATCGCTCGATCGTGCTCGTAGCCGGACGCGACGCCGAGGTCGAGACGCCCGGACCCGACCAGCTCTACTCGGTCGGCGTGCTCGGGACGATTGCGCGGATGATCCGGCTCCCGGACGGCTCGCTGCGGGTCCTTGTGCAGGGTGGTCAGCGGGTGCGGATCGAGAGCTGGGTTCGGACCGAGCCCTATCTGGTCGCCGAGGTGGCCCAGGCGCCGGACGTTGTGCGCGAGAGTGTCGAGCTGCTCGCGCTGATGCGAAACGTGCAGCAGACGTTCACGACGATCGTCGGCGAGGTTCCGTACCTGCCCGAGGAGCTCCAGGTCATGGTCGCCAACGTCGATGACCCGATCGTGCTCAGCCATGTGATCGCCGGGGCGCTGCGGTTGAAGACCGAGGAGAAGCAGCAGCTGCTCGAGGAGCTGGACGTGGCCAAGCGGCTGCGCCGGCTGTCGGAGATCCTCGCGCGCGAGCTCGAGGTGGTCGCGCTCGGCACCAAGATTCAGTCGCAGGTCCAGTCCGAGTTTGACCGCGGCCAGCGGGAGTACTTCCTGCGCCAGCAGATGAAGGCGATCCAGGAGGAGCTCGGCGAGGCCGACGAGGTGACCGCCGAGGCCAACGCCCTGCGCGACCAACTGGCGGCGATCGAGCTGCCCGAGGAGGCGCGCAAGCAGGTCGATCGCGAGCTCGGGCGGCTCGAGCGCCTGCAGCCGGCGATGGCCGAGTACGGCGTCGTTCGCAACTACCTCGAATGGATCGCCTCGCTGCCGTGGGACAAGTCGACCGACGACAACCTGGATCTGCGCCATGCCCGGCGAGTGCTCGACGCCGACCACTACGACATCGAGCAGGTCAAGGAACGGATTCTCGAGTTCCTCGCCGTCCGCTCGCTGAAGCCGGACGCGCGCGGCTCGATCCTGCTGTTCGTGGGGCCGCCCGGCGTCGGCAAGACCTCACTGGGCCGCTCGATGGCGCGGGCGCTGGGACGGCGGTTTGAGCGGATCAGCGTCGGCGGGGTACGTGACGAGGCCGAGATCCGCGGCCACCGGCGCACGTACATCGGTGCGCTGCCGGGCGTGATCATCCGCGCGATGCGCGACGCCGGCGCCAACAACCCGCTGCTGATGATCGACGAGATCGACAAGATGGGCGCCGACTTCCGCGGCGATCCGGCGAGCGCGATGCTCGAGGTCCTGGACCCCGAGCAGAACGAGACATTCCGAGACCACTATCTGGACCTTCCGTTCTCGCTGCGAGACGTGATCTTCGTGACCACGGCGAACACGCTGGACACGATCCCGGGGCCGCTGCGCGATCGGATGGAGGTGATCCAGCTCGCCGGCTACACCGAATCCGAGAAGCTCGAGATCGCCAAGCGCTATCTGGTCGGCAGGCAGATCGAGCGCAACGGTCTGACGCCCTCCAAGCTCGCGTTCACCGACTCGGCGCTGCGAACGATCATCTCCGCTTACACGCGCGAGGCCGGCGTGCGACAGCTCGAACGCGAGATCGGAGCCGCCGCCCGCAAGGTCGCCATGCGCGTGGCCGAGGGGACGCAGAAGCGCAAGCTGACGATCACCGAGCCGCGCGTCCGCGAGTTGTTGGGCAGGCCGCGGTTTCACTCCGAGGCGCGGCGTCGAACGTCGCGTCCGGGCGTCGCGACCGGTCTGGCCTGGACGCCGGTCGGCGGCGAGGTGCTGTTCATCGAGGCCAGCGCGCCCCCGGGGCGGGGACGGCTGACCACCACGGGTCAGCTGGGCGACGTGATGCGCGAGTCGGCGGAGGCGGCGCTCACCTACGTCCGCGCCAACGCGGCCGATCTCGTGCCGGAGTTGCCGGCGGACTGGTTTGCGACCCACGACATCCACATCCATGTGCCCGCCGGCGCGACCCCGAAGGACGGTCCGAGCGCCGGCGTCGCGATGGTGACGGCGCTGGCGTCGCTCGTCTCCGGGAGACCGGTGCGGTCCGATGTCGCGATGACCGGCGAGATCACGCTCACCGGTCAGGTCCTCCCGATCGGGGGTCTGAAGGAGAAGGCGCTCGCGGCTCAGCGCAACGGGATCCGGACAGTGATCGCGCCGGCGCTCAACGAACCAGACACCGACGACATCCCCGCGCACCTGCGCAAGACGATCAAGTTCGTGTTCGTCTCATCGATCGACGAAGTACTCGCGGCCGCCCTCGCACGACGGCGGGCCGCCGGGTATCGCGTATCCTGACGTCAACCGCCGTCAGCGCTGAGGAGACTTATGCCATCGAAAAAGCAGGCCAAGGGGGCTTTCGTGGCCGCCGATCTGGCCAACAAAGCCAGAAACAACCCGTACGTGCAGCGACTGATCGAGGATCCGAAGCTGCGCCAGGAGATGCTCAACGCCCTCGAGTCGAGCAAGCGCGCCTACGCGCGCCTCCAGAACGGCAAGGCCGTGCAGAAGGTGCTGCTCGAGGACAAGAAGCTGCGCGCCGATGTGCAGGACGCCGTGGTGGCGATCCGCGAGGCTTCGGCGAGGCTCACCGAGCCGCCGAAGCCCAAGCGCAAGCGGCACCTGGGACGCAGGCTGCTGATCCTGTTCGCCGGCGCGGCGCTCGCGCTGGCGCTCAGCGAGGGCCTCCGCTCAAAGGTCCTTGACGCGCTGTTCGGCGCCGAGGAGGAGTTCCAGTACACGCCGCCGGCGGGAACGGCCACGACGCCTCCGGCGACGCCGGTCACGGCCGCCTAGCACGGCGCGGCAACGCACTTCTGAAAGCGCCCCGACCCCGGGGCGCTTTCGCGTTTAAGGATGGCGTTCGGGTGCGCCTGAGGCCGTCGTTGCGCGACTAGAATCGCGCCCGATGGAGGCTGCTGCCGTCCCCCAATTGCCGAGCGACAAGGCGGCGCGGATCGTTGAGGCGATGCGCGCCAGCGTCGCCGCTCGCGGCATCGCCGGCTCTACGTTTGATCACGTCGCCCGCGAGGCGGGCGTCTCGCGCGGACTCTTGCACTACTACTTCGGGACCAAGGAGCGGCTCGTTGTCGAGGTCGTGCGGCGCGAGTGCCAGGTCCGAGGGGAGCTGCTGCAACATGCGGTCGCGGGTGCCGGCGGAGCCGACGAGCTGATCGACGCGCTCGTGCGCAGCTTCGAGGAAGTGCTCGGAGACGGCTCAAGCGAGGTCGTCATGTACTACGAGCTGCTGACGCTCGCGCAGCGCAATGACGAGATCGCGGCCGAGCTCGCCGAGCTGGCGCGGACGCTGCGCCTGACCCTCGCGGACGCGCTGCGCGCGGGCAGCGAGGCCGGCGTGTTCGCGCTCGAGGCCGATCCCGGCGACGTCGCGACGTTCCTGCTCGCGCTCGCCGACGGCGTCATGATCAGGCGGATGAGCGAGCCCCAGCTCGACGTCCGCCGTCTGATGGATCAGGCCGTCGCCGCGGCGCGCGCCCTGCTGGCGTGAGGCCGGGAGACCGTGCGCAGGCTAGCTGCGCTCGGCGCTCTATTACTGGGGCTGCTCCTGCTGGTGGTCGCCCAGCTGGTACTTCCCGGGGTCGCCGAGCAGCGCATCCGTGACCAGCTCCAAGGGTCGGGTCAGGTGCTCTCCGTGCACGTGTCGGCCTTCCCTGCGATCGAGCTCCTCTGGCACCACGCCGACAGCGTCGATGTGCGGCTTGGGCGATACCGCTCGACTCCCGCGCACCTGTCGAGCCTGCTTGACCAGGCCGGCAATGTCGGCACGCTCACCGCGTCAGCGCGCGTGGTGCAGACCGGGCTGCTGACGCTCCAGGACGCGATCCTGCACAAGCACGGCGATCAGCTGACCGGTAGCGCGCACGTCACCGAGGCCGACGTCCGGAGCGCGCTGCCGATCCTGCGATCGGTCACCCCGGTCGCTTCTCAGGACGGCCGGTTGACGGTTCGCGGGACCGCGACGCTGTTCGGGGTCAGCGCCGCCGTCGACGCGACGGTCGGGGCTCAGGACGGAAAGCTCGTGGTCGTACCCGACGTGCCGTTCGGGGGGCTGGCGACGATCACCGTCTTCTCCGATCCGCGTGTCGCCGTGCAGAGCGTCGGGGCGAGTAGCACCGGCGACGGGTTCGTCGTGTACGCGACGGCGCGGCTGCGGTAGCGCCGCCGCCCGCGCGCGTTCGGGGCGGCTGGCGGCACGCTTTCACGGCGGGCCGGCAGCGCGGCGTCAGGCCAGCCGGCAGCGGGGCTTCAGGCCGTGGGCGCCGTGACCGAAGTCGGCAGCTCGCGGGCGAGGAACTCCGCGGTCCGTTCCCAAGCCCGCGCGGCCGCCTCCGGCCGGTGGAACTGCTCAGAGTCGTGGTTGTCGAACGCGTGGCCCGCGTCGGGCTGGATGTGGCACTCCCAGTCGGGCCGCCGCGCGGCCGCCGCGGCTACCAGCTCCGCCTGCTCGAGCGGGATGTAGGGGTCCTGGGCGCCGAAGTGAAATTGCATCGGGCAGCTGATCCGCTCGCGCTCACCGAGCGAGTCGGCGACCGTCGACCCGTAGTAGCTGACCGCGACCGCCGGGTCGCCCTCGGCGGCGACCGAGAAGGCGAGCGAGCCGCCCAGGCAGAAGCCGAGCACGCCGGCCGGACCATCGACCTCGGGCAGTCCGCGCAGATGTTCGAGCGCGACGAGTGAGTCCTCGACGGCGCCGGCGATGTCGAGCTTGCTGACCGCCTCGAACGCCACCGGCAGGCTTTCCTGGTCATGCCCGAGCGCGAGCCCCGGGTTCGTTCGACGGTAGAGGTCAGGCGCCAGCGCGACATATCCGAGCTCGGCGAGCCGCTCGGCCGCGCGGCGGATGTAGGTGCCGACGCCGAAGATCTCCATCAGCACCAGGAGGCCGGGTCCATGGCCCGCTTCCGGGAGGGCGATGAAGGCTCCCATCTCGCCGCCGTCCGGCATCGGGATCGTGTCGGTGCGGGTCTCGACGGCCATCGGGCGCGGAGCCTACCGGTCAAAATCTGGCCCGGCGCTGCTCACTTGTGAACGGCTTGGTCCGGCCGTTGCCTAACGTCGCGCCGTCGATCGATCTTTGCTTTCCTGACTTGTGGGCCCGTGGGCAGGTCAGGAGGTTTCCGCTGTGATCCACAGTCCGGCACCCCAGTTCGACCGCCGTCACGCGCCGCTGATTTTGGAGCGGCGATGAGCGACCCCACGCCGAGATTCACGCGGCGTTCGGCGCTTGGTGGCGCCGCCGCGGCCGGCGCCGGCATCCTGCTCGGCCCGGTGGGAAGCGCCGCCGCCCGCGCACCCGCGAGCCGCTCGGGATCAGGGCCCGCCGGGCGGGTGTTCGGAAGCTGGGTCGGAAGGCTCGACGGCCAATCGGGCGTGATCGAGGCGCCGGCGAGGTTCGCGCTCGCCGGGGTCCAGTGGGCTCGTCCGCGCGACAGCGTCAGGATCGAGCTGCGCACCCGGACGCGCGGCGGCCGGTGGGGGCCGTGGGGGTTGGCGTCGGTCACCGGCCACGACGCCGACTCGAACGTGGGCTCGGCGGAAGCTTACGGCGAGCCCCTGTGGGTCGGTGCCGCCGACGTGATCGAGTTGCGCAGCTCGCGACCGGTCGACGGCGTGGCGCTTCACTTCGTCGCCCGTGCGGGTGGCGGCGCCGGGGGGATCGCTGCCCGGACGGGGAACGTTGCCCCCACGGGGGACGTTGCCGCCACGGGGGACGTTGCGACCACGGCGGCGGTTGCCCAGGAGGGAGTGACCCAGCTCGCCCAGCCGGTGCTCGACGCGGGCCCCGGCCAGCCGCCGATCATCGCCCGGTCGGTCTGGGCCCAGGGCCGCGCGCGCCCAGCGGGACCGGCGAATTACGGCACGATCAAGCTGGCCTTCGTTCACCACACGGTCAACCCCAACGGCTACTCGCGCGGCGACGTGCCCGCGCTACTGCTGGCGATCTTCGATTACCACCGCTTCGTCCGTGGTTACTTCGATATCGCCTACAACTTCATCATCGACGCCTTCGGTCGCGTCTGGGAGGCGCGCGCCGGCGGCATCGACGAGCCCGTGATCGGCGCCCACGCGGGCGGCTACAACGCCGAATCGACCGGGGTCGCGGTCCTCGGCACGTTCATGTCGGTGGTGCCGCCGCGGGCGGCGATCAGCTCGCTCGAGCGGCTGCTGGCGTGGAAGCTCGCCCTGCATGGGATCCCGTCACTCGGCAAGGTGACGGTCGTGGTCGATCCCGCGGGGGCGTTCTACACGCCGTTTCGCCCCGGGGCCCACGTCCGGCTGCCCCGGGTCGCGGGCCACCGTGACGGTGACCTGACCGACTGTCCTGGAAACGCCTTCTATGCCCGGCTGCCTGCGATCCGTCCGCAGATCGCGGCGCTCGAGGGAGTCCCGACGGTCCTGACCGTCACCGCCGCGAGCGCGGCGGTCACGTCCGGAGCACCCCTGACCGTGAGCGGGACGCTCGCGCAGCGTCACGGTGCCCCGATCGCGGCCGCCCCGATCGAGGTCCAGCGGCTCACTCACGACCGCGCGATCACGCTCGCCACCGCGACCACCGCAGCCGATGGCACCTGGACCGCGACGCTCGCGCCGATCGAGCGCGGCGTCGTCCTGCGCGCGCTGCATCCGGTCGCGCCGGCCGCGGCCTCCAATGTGATCGGCGTCGCCGTCACGCCCGATGCTGACGCTCACGCTGGTCTCGCAGCCTCCCGTGCGGATCACCGGCACCGTCGTCCCGCCCAGGCCGGTGCTGACGCTCGACTCCTACCGGGTCGTCAACGGCAGCCGGCACCTGGTGCAGCGCCGGCGGATCAGGACCAGCGGCGGCCACTTCAACGTTCGGGCGCTGACCGGCGCCGGGCCCGGTGATTACGTCCTGGTCGCGCGCGCTCCGGCGGGCGACGGAACGATTGCCGGCGCGTCACTGCCATTGAACGTCACACTCCCGTAACGGTGCTTCGTCGATCCTCGGCGCTATTCGCCCAAGATCGACGGCGCTTACGACTTGGGCGAGCTCCAGGGCGACCGCAGGCGCCGCTCGAGCTCCGCGGCGAGCTCGGCGATCGCGATCCGGTCCTGGGCGAGGCTGTCGCGCTCGCGGAGCGTGACGGTCCGGTCCTCGAGCGACTGATGGTCGATCGTCACCGCCCACGGGGTCCCGATCTCGTCCTGACGGCGGTAGCGGCGTCCGATCGCGCCCCCCTCGTCGTACTCGGCCTGCATCAACTCGCGTAGCTCGCCGTACACCTCGCGGGCGAGCTCGGGCTGGCCGTCCTTGCGGACGAGCGGCAGCACCGCGACCTTGACCGGCGCGAGCTGCGGGTGCAGCCGCAGCACGGTGCGCGGCTCGCCGCCGATCTCATCCTCGTCATAGGCATCGACGAGGAACGCGAGCATCGCGCGGTCGGCGCCGGCCGCCGGCTCGATCACGTGCGGGACGTAGCGCTCGCCGGTCGCCGTGTCGACGTACTCGAGCTTCTGGCCGGAGTGCTCGGCGTGCTGCGTCAGATCGAAGTCACCCCGGTTGGCGATCCCCTCGAGCTCCTGCCATCCGATCGGGTAGAAGTACTCGACGTCGCTGGTGGCGCTCGAGTAGTGCGAAAGCTCGTCGGCGTCGTGGGCCCGCAGACGCAGGTGGTTGCGACGGATCCCGAGCCGCGTGTACCAGTTCATCCGTTCCTCGAGCCAGTGCTCGAACCACTTCGGCGCCTGGTCGGGCGGGACGAAGAACTCCATCTCCATCTGCTCGAACTCCCGCGTACGGAAGATGAAGTTGCCCGGCGTGATCTCGTTGCGGAAGCTCTTGCCGATCTGGGCGATCCCGAACGGGGGACGCTTGCGCGAGAACTGCAGGTAGTTCTTGAAGTTGAGGAAGATCCCCTGGGCCGTCTCGGGCCGCAGGTAGACGGTCGAGCCTTCCTCCTTGACCGCGCCGATCGTCGTCTCGAACATCAGATTGAAGTCGCGCGCCTCGGTCAGGTCACAGTCGGGGGTCTCCCCGGGGTGCTTTGAGGGCTTGCGCCCGCACGCCGCGAACTCGAGCTGGTCGGCGCGGAAGCGAAGCTTGCAGGTGCGGCAGTCGACCAGCGGGTCGGTGAAGCCGGCCAGGTGGCCGCTCGCGACCCACGTCATCGGGTGCTGGATGATCGCCGAGTCGAGCGCGACCACGTCATCGCGCTCCTGCAACAGCGCCCGCCACCACTGCGCCTTGACGTTGTTCTTGAGCAGGACGCCGTAGTGGCCGTAGTCATAGCTCGAGCCGATCCCGCCGTAGATCTCGCTGCTCTGAAAGACGAATCCGCGCCGCTTGGCGAGCGAGACGATCTTGTCCATCGTCACGGGCTCGTCGGGCAGCACGTCGTCACGGGCGGGTTCGGCGGTCATCGCGCGGCTGATGCTAGCCGCCGGCCCGCCCGAGCCAAGCGACCCCGCGGCTCGCGGCTCACGGCCCACGCCGCAGCACCCTTATCCGCCCGCAAGCCGCGTACGAAAACTTGGCACTCGCCCCATGAGAGTGCCAAGGAACTCCGCTATACTCTATGAAGCAATGCCGATCTACGAGTACCGGTGCAAGAAGGGGCACACGTTCGAGGTCATGCAGCGCATGTCCGACGAGCCGGTCAGCACCTGCGAGGTCTGCGGGATCCCGGTCCAGCGGGTCTTCCACCCGGTTGCGGTCCACTTCAAGGGCTCGGGCTTCTACAACACCGATTACGGCACACGCAAGCGCTCGCGCGAGAAGGAAGCCGCCGAGAGCTCGAAGGAGTCCAAAGAGTCCAAGGGGTCCAAGGACGGCAAGGACACGAAGGACACCAAGAGCCCGTCGGACTCGAGTTCGAAGCCGGATTCCGGCTCGAAGTCAGATTCCGGCTCGAAGTCGGACTCCGGCGCCACGAAGGCCGCGGCGGCTTAGAGCGCCGAGCTCGGCCGACGAGCGCCGGCTGGGTGCGTCAGCCGTTCATCAGCCTGTGCACCGCGTGGCGCACGTCCTGCGGTGAGGCGACCAGCGCATCCTCGCCGTCGGGCAGCGTCTCGGAGGCGCTCGGCTTGAGGATGTCGGTCGGCGCCGAGCCGCCGATCTCGGCGGCCGCGAACAGGCTCAGCAGCGTGAAGCCGCCCATGTCGGTGCGCAGCGTCTGCGGCGCGTACCAGGACACCCACGGGAGGTGGAAGAAGGTCACCGGCGAGGTCAGCTTGGACTTGATCGAGTTGAGGATCTTCTGCTGGTAGCCCTCTCGCGTCAGGTCGGTGCTCGCCGCGTTACAGGCGTTCTCGCGCGTCCGCGCGAGCGTCAGGGCCTGGGTCCCGTTGAGGTGATGGACGCCGGGCTTGAGGAACAGCGAGAAGCCGCCCAGCTTGGCGCCGCCACTGATCGTCGAGCAGATCCGGCCGGTCTGGACGTCGACGCCGCCAATCGCGTTGATGAACTTCGGGAAGTTGGCCAGGTTGACGACGATCAGGTGGTTGATCTTCACCCCGGTGAACTGCTCGACTGTCTTGATCGCCAGCGCCGGGCCGCCATAGGCGTAGGCCGCGTTGATCTTGGTCGAGCCGTAGCCGGGGATGTTGGCGACCGTATCGCGCGGGATCGAGAGCCGGCGCGAGACGCCGCCGCCGATCCTCCACAGCATGATCGTGTCCGAACGGCTGCCTTTGTCACTGGTGTCCGCGCCCGGCTCCTTGGAGCCCTTCGGCCGCTGGTCGGTGCCGAGCACGAGGATCGTGTCCGTGGACGTCAGCATGTTGCCGCCAGGAGTCAGCGCGTTGGTGGCCGACTTCGGGAGCGAGCCGGTGTTGACCTGCGCGCTGACCAGGAACAGGACCAGCGACAGCAACAGCCAGGCGCCGATCGCGATCGCCAGATACTTGAGCACCCGCCGGGGGGTGATGCGGCCGCGCCAGCCCTCCTTGACCTTGCGCTCGCGACGACGATCGCGCCCGGAACCACCGCCACCGCCGCCGCCTGCAACGGCCGTGTCATCCTCGCCGCGGAGCCGGGCACGGAGCCCACGCGGGGCTGAGCGGTAGACGTTGTAGGGGCGTTCCTCCGAGCGAGGTGGAGCCGATGATTCACTCCGGTAGACCCGGTACGGAGGGTCTTCTCTCGGCGCCCGATTGCGGGAATCGTTGGGCATCTAAGACTGCTTATAGTGACGGCATGCCGGTGCGACGCACTATCGGCGTCGACCTCGGCGGTACCAAATTACTGGCCGGCGCAGTGGATCCGCGGCTCCGCGTACACCACCGAGCGCAGCGTACCGTGACCGGTCTCGACCAAGCCGCTTTGCTTGACGTTGCGGTTGATGCTATCCAAGAGGTTCGTGAGGCTTCGGGGGAGGCGATCGAGGCGGTCGGTTTCGGGATCCCCTCCCAGATCGACCAGCGCACCGGGATCGCGGTAGTCGCGGTCAATCTGCCGCTGGCAGACATCGCGTTCGCTGATGTGATGACCGAGCGTCTCGATCTGCCGGTATTCGTCGACAACGACGGAAATCTTGCCGCGATCGCCGAGCACCGCGCGGGTGCCGCTCAGGGGGCCAGTGAGGTCGTGGCGCTTACGATCGGAACCGGCATCGGCGGCGGCCTGATCCTCCGCGGCGAGCCGTACCGCGGCGCGATTGGAGCGGCCGCCGAGCTCGGCCACATCGTGATCAACTTCGACGGCCCGCGCTGTCAGGGTAACTGCCCGAACTACGGCTGCGTCGAGGCGTACGCGTCCGGGACCGCGCTGGCGCGGGAGGCGCGCCGGATCGCCGGCGAGCAGCCGGACTCGGCCCTCGCCCGAGCGCTGGCCGAGGGCCGCGAGCTCGCCGGCCCGCTGGTGACAGAGCTCGCCCACGACGGAGACGGGGCCGCGATCGAGGCGATCGAGCTGATCGGCTCACGGCTCGGGATCGCGATCGCGAGCCTGGTCAACATCTTCAACCCCGAGGTTGTCGTCGTCGGCGGCGGCGTGATCGCGGCCGGGGATCTGCTGCTGAATCCGGCCCGCGCGGAGGTCGCGTGGCGCGTGCTGCCGCCCCTGCGGGACTCGGTCCGGATCGTCCCCGCGCGCTTCGGCGTCGAGGCCGGGATGATCGGAGCGGCGGTGCTGGCGTTCGACGGGCTCGCCGAGACGGCGGCTGGCGGCTGGCGGTGAATGGTCCACGAAGCGGCAACCGGGGCCGGGCGGTGAACGGTCCACGAGCGGTAACCGGGGCCGGCCGGTGAGCGCCGGCCGGCTGATCGTCTGCCCGACTCCGATCGGCAACCTCGGTGACGTCACCCTGCGCGTGCTCGCGGCGCTGCGCGAAGCTGACATCGTCGCCTGCGAGGACACCCGCCATACGCGGGTCCTGCTCGAGCGCTATGGCGTCGGCGCAAAGCTCGTCAGCTATCACGAGCACAACGAGCGCGCCCGTGCGAGCGAGCTGGTAGCCAAGATGGAGGACGGGGCGGTCGTCGCGCTCGTCTCCGACGCCGGGATGCCGATCGTCTCAGACCCCGGGCTGGTGCTCGTGCGCGCGTGCGTGTCGGCGGGTATCGGCGTCGAGGTCCTTCCCGGGCCGTCGGCCGCGCTCAACGCCCTGGTGGCGAGCGCGCTGCCCGCCGATCACTGGCGCTTCGTCGGCTTTCTGCCACGCAAGCGCACCGAGCAGGAGCGCGTGTTCGCGTCATCGGAGACCGTGGTCGCATTCGAATCCCCGCGCCGGCTGGCGGCGTCACTCGAAGCGCTCGCGGCGCTCGATCCCGATCGCCAGGTCGCGGTCTGCCGCGAGCTGACCAAGCTCCACGAGGAGATCGTCCGCGGGACTGCCGCCGAGCTGGCGGCCCGTTATCGCGCGCAGCAGCCCCGGGGCGAGATCGTGCTCGTGATCGGACCGGCGCCGACCCGCGACGTCGATCTGGAGCAGCCACTGGCGGCGGTGCAGCGGCTGGTAGACGCGGGCGCCAAGCCACGCGCCGCCGCGAGCGTTGTCGCCGAGCTGACCGGCGTCGCCGCCAACGCCCTCTATCGCCTGCTCACCGAACGGCGCAATCAGCGCTCGACGAAGTAGCTACCGCTGCCCTGGCCGCTGGAGAAGTAGCGGCTGGTGACGGTCTTCTTGCGCGTGTAGAACTCGACCCCGTCGGTCCCGTGCGCGTGCAGGTCACCCAGGAAAGAGTCCTTCCAGCCCGAGAACGGGAAGAACGCGACCGGCGCCGCGACGCCGATATTTACGCCGATCATCCCCGCCTCCACCTCGTGGCGGTAGCGGCGGACCGACGCGCCCGACTCGGTGAAGATCGATGTCCCGTTGCCGAACCGACTGCCGTTGACGATCTCGATCGCCTCGTCGAGCGATGCGGCACGGACCACGCACACGACCGGACCGAACACCTCTTCCTGGGCGATCGCCATGTCGGGCGTGACGTCGTCGAGGATCGTGGGCGCGAGGTAGGCACCGTTCGGGTCACCCTCGGTGTACTCGCGGCCGTCGACGGCGAGCGACGCGCCGTCCGTCAGGCCGCGATCGATCCAATCTCGGATGCGGTCACGTGCGGCGCATGAGATCACCGGACCGACGTCACTTTGCTCATCTAGTCCGTCACCGACCCGCAACTGCCGGGTCGCCTCGATCAGCGGCGGCATCAGCTGTTGATGGGCGTCACCGACGGTCACCACCACCGAGCCGGCCATGCACCGCTGGCCGGCTGCGCCGAATGCCGAGCCGATGATTCCCTCGACCGTGCTGTCGATCACCGCGTCGGGCATCACGACCATATGGTTCTTGGCGCCGCCGAGCGCCTGGACGCGCTTGCCGGCCTTCGCGGCGCGCTCGTAGACGATCTTTGCGACCGGCGCCGAGCCGACGAACGACACCGCGTCGATGCCGGGGTGGTCAAGGATTCCCTCGACTACCTCGCGGCTTCCGTTGACCAGGTTGACCACACCCGCCGGTAGGCCGAGCGCGTCGAGCTCCTCGAACGCGATCTGCTGGGTGAGGGGGACCTGCTCGGACGGCTTGAGCACAAACGTGTTGCCGCACGCGATCGCGAACGGCAGAAACCAGAACGGCACCATCGCCGGGAAGTTGAAGGGGACGATCGCCGCGCACACGCCCACCGGCTGACGGATCGTCTCGGCGTCGATGTTGCGCGAGACGTCCTCGAGGATCCTTCCCTGCATCGTCGTCGGAATCGCGCAGGCCGCCTCGACCATCTCGATCATCCGCGCCACCTCGGCCCGCGCGTCGGCGATCGTCTTGCCCATCTCGGTCGTCACCGAGCGCGCCAGGTCCTCGCTGCGGCCCGCCAGCCGCTCGCGCAGCTCGAACAGTTTGCGGGCCCGCGCGATCGTCGAGACCGCGCGCCAGTCCGGGAGCGCCGCCCGAGCCGCCTGAACGGCCGCGTCGAGGTCGTCCGCGCCCGACAGCGGGACCCGCGCCAGCACCTCACCGGTCGACGGCTTGATCACGTCGAGCTCGCCGGTCGCGTTCGCCGCGGGCGTCCACTGTCCGGCGATGTAGTTGTCAAGAAGGCGGGTCGAGGTGGTGGTCATCGCTGCTCCCAGGTTGACGTGCTTGCACCGCGAAGCGCAGGATAGCCTTGAGAGACCATGTCGTTTTACGTCACCACGCCGATCTACTACGTCAACGCGCAGCCTCACCTCGGCCACGCCTACACGACGATCGCCGCCGACATCCTCGCCCGGCACAAGCGCCAGCGCGGGGAGGACGTCTTCTTTTTGACCGGCACCGACGAACACGGTGAGCCGATCGCCGACGCGGCCCACGCTCAGGGGGTCTCACCGCAGGAGCTGGCCGACCGTTACGCCGAGCGCTTCAAGGCACTGCTCCCGCAGCTCGAGGCGTCCAACGACTTCTTCATCCGCACCACCGATCCCGAGCACGAGCGGCGCGTCCAGGAGGTGCTCGTGCGCGTGCACGAGAACGGGCACACCTACAAGGGGTTGTACGAGGGGTGGTACTGCCCGCGCTGCGCGGACTTCAAGGTCGAGAACGAGATCCTCGAAGGCAACCGCTGCCCGATCCACGAGATCGTGCTCGAACGCCACCAGGAGGAGAACTGGTTCTTCCGCCTGTCGACGTTCCAGGAGCCGCTCGAGCGGCTGTACGCCGAGCAGCGTGACTTCGTCATGCCGCAGCGCCACTACAACGAGGCGCTCTCGTTCATCACGTCGGGCCTGCAGGACATCTCGCTTTCCCGCGAGCGCCTGAAGTGGGGCGTGCCCGTCCCCTGGGACCCCGGCCACGTGTTCTACGTCTGGTTCGACGCGCTGCTCAACTACTACACGGCGCTCGGCTACGCGCGCAACGGCGACGATCTGACGAGCCGGTACTGGCCGGCGACCTTCCACCTCGTCGGCAAGGACATCCTCAAGTTCCACACGGTCTTCTGGCCGGCGATGCTGATGGCGGCCGACCTGCCCGTGCCCCAGCACGTGTTCGTGCATGGCTTCCTGCTCGGCGCCGACGGGCGCAAGATGAGCAAGTCACTGGGCAACGTGCTCGATCCGTTCGAAGTGATGGATGCCTTCGGCGCCGACGCGCTGCGCTTCTACCTCCTCCGCGACGTCTCGTTCGGCGCCGACGGCTCCGTCGGGATGGACGCCGTCCGCGCGCGTTACGAGGCCGAGCTCGCGAACGAGTACGGAAACCTCGCCAGCCGAACGGTCGCGATGATCCACCGCTACCGCGACGGCGTCGTTCCCGACGTCGAGCTCGACCCCGCGTTGATCGCCGAGTTCGAGGGATTGCCGGAACTCGTTTCCGGTCACCTGGATCGGTTCGATGTGACGAACGCGCTGGAGGAGATCTGGCAGCGCGTGCGCCGCTGCAACCGCTACGTCGAAGAACGTGCTCCGTGGCAGCAGGCGCGCGATCCGGAACGGTCCGCCGAGCTCGAAACGACGCTCGCGACGCTCGCCGAGGCGTTGCGGGCGCTGACCGTGCTGCTGCATCCGTACATTCCGGCCAGCACCGACCAGCTGCTCGCCACGCTGTCGGCGCCCGAGCTCGGGTACGACCGGGCTTCGCTGGACTCGCGCGGCGGCGGCCGCACGATCGCGACGCTCGAGCCGCTGTTTCCCAAACGCGCGTAACCGGCGGGCGGGCGTGATCGACAGCCACACGCACCTCGACTCCTGTGAACCGCCCAACGCGGAGCTGGTCGCCGCCGCCGAAGCGGCCGGGGTCACCCGGATCGTGACCGTCGGCACCGACGGCGCGTCATGCCGGGCGGCGCTTGCAGCGGCCGAGGACTTCCCGCAGGTGTACGCGGCGATCGGGCGGCACCCGAGTGAGGCGACCGGGTTCGATGACGCTGACTACGCCGAGCTCGAAGCCCTCGCGAGCCATGAGAAGTGCGTCGCGATCGGCGAGACCGGCCTCGACTACTACCGCGACTACGCCCCGCGCGAGGACCAGAAACGCGCCTTCGAAGCCCAGATCGGGCTCGCGCGGAGCACCGGCAAGCCGCTCGTGATCCACACCCGCGCCGCCGACGATGACACGCTGGCGATGCTCGACGCCGGCGCCGGCGGGCTGGACGTGATCCTCCACTGCTTCTCGATGGCAAGCCGGCTGCGCGAGTGCCTCGTCCACGACCAGTGGTGGTTCTCGTTCGCCGGAAACTCGACCTACCCCAAGTCGCAGGACCTGCGCGACGCGGCGATCGCGATCCCGCGCCACCGCCTGCTGGTCGAGACCGACGCGCCATACCTGTCACCCCAGCCCGTCCGCGGCAAGCCCAACCAGCCTGCCAACGTGGTCGCGACCGCGCAGGCGCTCGCGGTTGCTCGCCGCGTGGCCTACGACGAGCTCGAGCACGACATCGAGCGCAGTGCCGCGACCGTGTTCGGATGGTGAGTACGCCCTCCGCCCGCCAGCGCAGGCTGGGCCAGAACTTCCTCATCGACCGCAACATCCTCGGCGTGATCGAGCGGCTCGCCGAGCTGCGCGACAGCGACGTCGTGCTCGAGATCGGCGGCGGGCTCGGGGTGCTCTCGCAGCGGCTCGCCGCGCGCGCCCAACACGTGCACGTCATCGAGGTCGACCGTCGACTCCAGGCGTCGCTGCGCGAGGCTTTGGAGCCGACCGGCAACGTCACGGTGCACTTCGCGGACGCCCTGAAGATCGACTTTGCGGCGCTCGAGCCGCCGCCCGACAAGATCGTCGCCAACCTTCCGTACGGGATCGCCGCGACCGTGATCCTGAGGACCATCGACGAGCTGCCAGGTGCGCACGCGTGGGTCGTCATGGTCCAGCGCGAGGTCGGCGAGCGATTCGCCGCCGCCCCGGGCAGCGCCGCCTACGGCGTGCCGTCCGTGCTGTCGCAGCTCTCCTGCGAGGTCAAGGTCCTACGGCCGATCTCGCGCCGCGCGTTCCGGCCGGTCCCGAACGTCGACTCGGTGCTGCTCGGTCTGCGGCGAGTGAGCCCCGCCGCCGATCCCGAGCTGAGAGGGCTCGTGCACGCGGCGTTCGCCCACCGGCGCAAGGCACTCGCCGGGTCACTCGCGCTCGCGCCCGGCGAGTGGGGACCGGACATCCGGGAGCGCGCCCGGGCGGCACTCGTCGAGCTTGGCCATCCCGCCGACGAGCGCGCCGAGCGCCTCGCGCCCGACGAGTTCCGCGAGCTGTGGTGCCGGCTGGCGCGATGACCACCATCCGCACACAAGCGTTCGCGAAGGTCAACCTGAACCTGCTGCTCGGGGGCGCGCGCTCCGATGGCCGCCACAAGCTCGTGACCGCGATCGAGTCGGTTGATCTCGCCGACGAACTCGTCGTAACGCCGGCCGACGGCTACCAGGATGAGGTCATCTGCGCCGGCGTCAGCGGTCCCAACCTCGTCGCCGAGGCGATCGCCACCCTCCGGGCGGCCGGGTGGGAAGCGCCGCCGGTGCGCGTCGAGATCGAGAAGCGAATCCCAATCGCGGCCGGGATGGGGGGCGGCTCCGCGGATGCCGCCGCTCTCTTGCGCGCCGCGCCCGCTCTGGCGCCCGTTGCGCGGGAGGTCATCGACGAGGTCGCCGCCGGCCTCGGATCAGACGTGCCCAGCCAGCTGGACCCGGGCCCGTCACTGGCGGTCGGCGCCGGTGACGTGGTGCGCGCGGTGCCGGAGCTCGACACGCACGCGTTCGTCGTGGTTCCCCAGCCGTTCGAGCTCTCGACGGCCGACGTCTACCGCGAGGCCGACCGGCTCGGGCGCCACCGCGGTGACGCCGAGCTCGCCGGCCTCAAGCTCGAGCTCGAGTCGTTCCTCGCCGTGTCGGGCTCGATCCTGCCGCCCGAGCTTGTCGTCAATGATCTGGCGCCGGCCTCGCTGTCACTGCGGCCGCAGATCGGCGCCGCGCTCGAGGCGGTCACCGAGGCCGGTGCGACGAACAGCCTCGTGTGTGGTTCGGGACCGACCGTGATCGGCGTCTTCTGGGGCGCCCCCGCCTCCGGCAACGCGGCCGCCGCCCGCGACCGGCTGCGCGACCGTTATCCACTCGCCGTCGCTGCCCGGCCGGTCGAGAGAGGGGTCGAGGGGCCGACGGCGAACCCGTGAGCGTTTACCGCAAATAGCGGTAATCCCGGCGGTTCATTTCCAGCCGCCGCCGGCTTCGGGCAAAATTCACACGAGTCGTGAGCAACCAGCAAGTCACCTACCTCGTCGGAGCGTGCCTGGGCGTGCTCGGGATCGTGGTCTTCTGCACGTTCGTGCTCGCGCCCGCGATCACCGCCTACCGGCGTCCACTCGAGCGGGTCGCGGTCGTGATCCTGTCCGCCTACGTGCTCGCCGCGATGGTCGGCGTCGGGATCGTGCTCGGGGCGCTGATCATCGTCGAGTGGCCCCGGGTGTTCTGAGTCCGTCACGGGCAGCGGGCTTGGCGGGCGGTGCGGAGCACGAGCGGGTGCGATCACCCGATCTGGACGCCTACGCCGCGATCACTGACGCGGTCGAGGCCGGCGCCGGCCTGCCCGAGATCCTGCGCGCCGCCGCCCGCGCGCTCGACGCCAGTCTGATCCTGATTGACCGCTCCTCGACCGTGCTCGCGGTCGCCGCCCGCTCGCCCGCGGACGAGCGCTCGCTGATGCGCGACGCCGACGACGTGGCGACGATCGAGCTCAAGGTGGCCGAGACGCCCGTCGGTCGCCTGCGGATGCGGACCAGGGAGGGCACCCCCGACGGTGCCCTGCTGCGCCTCGTGACGACCTTGATCGCGTCCGAGGTCGAGCGCGTGAGGGCACCGGAGCGCGCCTCCGAAGAAGCGGCGACGGGCTTTCAGCGCGCGGTCCTGACGCGACGCATCCAGGACCGCCACGACCTGATCGCGCGCGGCAAGGAACTCGGGACCGACCTCTCCTCCGGGGCGCTGGTCGCGGTCGTCCGCGCACACGTCCGCAACCCGACCGAGGATGACTGGCGCCGTCGCCTGCTCGCGGTCACCGGCCGCGGCGCGCGTTCGGTGGCTCCCGGTTCGATCGCCTCGCCAACCGAGCTCGATGCCGATGCGGTGGTCGTGCTCGTCCCGGCTGCCGAGGCCGATGCAGGCCGGCGGGCGTCCGCCGCGATCCTCCGCGAGCTCGAGTCGGGCCTGCCGGGATTCTCGTTCGCGCTCGGACGCAGCCGTCGCGTGCAGGACCCGCTTGACCTCCAGCGGGCCTACGACGAGGCCCTGCTGGCGCTCAACGTCGCCGAGGGGGACGCCGAGCGTTCCGAGCTCTCATACGAGGAGACCGGGACCTACCAGTTGCTGCTCCCCTACATGAGCGATCCGGCCGAGCTCAAGCGCTTCTACGACGAAACCGTCCGTCCGCTGGTCGCCTACGACGAGCAGTACGAGACCGATCTGCTCGGGACGCTCGCCACGTTTCTCGAATGCGACGCGAACGTCAACGCGACCGCAGCGCGGTTGATCACCCACCGGCACACGATCCGCTACCGGTTCGAACGCGTGCGTGAGCTGACCGGGCTCGATGTCTCGTCGACCGACGGGCGCGAGAAGTTGTCGCTCGGGCTCAAGGCGATGCGCGTGCTCGGGCTCGCGGCTCCGCGGGGGCCGGCGAGCGAGCCCGGCGCGGCGGGCGGGCGGGTCCCGCGCTAAGCGCTCACTCCGCCGGCGAACGTCCCCTTCGAGTTCAGCGGCGTGCGCTGCGCGAGCTGCGGCAGGTAATCGTCGAGGAACACCCGTGCCACCAGCTCCTGCCGCGAGCCGACCTGCGTCTTCTCGAACAGGTTCTTGATGTGGTCCTGAACCGTGTAGGGCGAGAGCACGAGCGCCTCGGCGATCTCGGCGTTGGTCAACCCCTTGGCCAGCAGCGTCGCGATCTCGCGTTCGCGGGGCGTGACGCCCTCGACCTCGAGGCGCAGGGCGGTCGTCTGCGGGCTCGTCGTCTGCTCGAGCACGATCGCCACCTGACCCGTAGCGCTCCCCTGGGGAAGGGACGCGTGCAGGGTGATCCAGCCGCTCGCGGTGGGGATCGCGATCACGTTCTGCTGTGGGCCGGGGTCGTCTGCCCGGCTGCGGGCGAAGGCGGCAAGTGCGATCAGCGGGCTGGGGACCGCCTCGGCGGTCAATGCCGAGCTCCGGAGTGCCGCCAGTGACGCGGCCGCGGGTGGAGTGACGAGCTCGATCTGGTTTGACGCATTGAGGACGACCATCCCGGGGGCGGCCGGATCATCGGGACGCCGAGCCGCGTCGAAGCGAAGCGAGGTTCGGATGCCGTCGGCGATCGCCCCGGACGTCGCCGCGAGCGCTTTGGCGTCGGCCTCGTTGAAGTCCCGGCCGGCGCTGGTGCGCGCAATATGTACGGCGCCCCAGCAGCGCCCGCGGGCCACGAACGCGGCGCGCATCTCGAACGGGATCCCCGAGGGTGCCAGCACGTCGCGATAGCGCGTGCTCCGTTCGGGACGGCCGCGAGTCGCCTGGCTGAGGATCCCGACGGGCACGCGCCGGGTCGCCAGGCCCGCGAACGTGTTGAAGTCCTCGACCATGTACTCGCTGGCGATCACCCCCGCGCCGGCCGCCTCAGCTGTCTCACTCGTATAGACGCCGGCGCTGATCAGCTCCTGGGGCGCATCGCTGGTCATCAAACGCGTCTGCGGGTCGAGCGTGTGCCAGCACGTCGCGTCGCAGTCGATCACGCGGCGCAGGCGCCCCGCCAGCTCCGCGAAGTAGGCGTCGCGAGGCAGACCTCGGCGCCCGAGCAGGGTCACCTCGTCGACCAGCCGTTCGATTGGCCATCGCCCCGGGGCCATGGCGTGATTATGAAGCACGGCTCCCCGCCGAATCCCCCACAGGCACGAAATATCCCCGCAGGTGAGGGATCGACTGCGGCCGGCTTGAGGCGCACGATGTGCCCATCAGCCAAGCATTCGTTTCCAAGGAGGACCGCAATGACATCCAGCATCGAGACACTTCCCGCGCCGACTGTCGCCCCGATCGCGCTCGCGCCGGGCGAGGGTGAAGCGCTATGGGCGTTCGGCACGCTCGCGATCCTCAAGAGCACGGCGCAGAGCACCGGAGGCCGTGTCGCCGTGCTCGACAACCTGGCCCCGCGCGGTGCCGGGTCCCCGCTGCACGTGCACCATCGCGAGGACGAATGGTTCTACGTCATCGAGGGCGAGCTCACGCTCTGGGTAGGCGGCGCGGTGATCAAGGCACCGGCCGGCTCGTTCGTCTACGGCCCGCGTGACATCCCTCACACCTTCCTCGTCAGCTCCGAGCAGGCCCGCTTCCTGCTCGTCACCCAGCCGGCCGGCTTCGAGGAGTTCTTCCGCGCGATGGCTCAGCCCGCGCCGTCGTTGACGATCCCGCCGCCGATGGAGCCGCCTGCCGACCCGTCACCGATGATCGCCGCGGCGGCGGAGTACGGGCTCGAGATCCTCGGGCCCCCCGGGATCCCCTCGTGATGTCAGCGCCTGGGACGCGCTAGCGCTCGCCCGCCGCTTCCGCGAGCGCCTGCTCGACCGCGCTCGCCGTCAGCTCTCCGGCGACGGCGAGCGCCTCGGTGCTCCGGGCCGCACGCGCCAGTACGAACGCGCCCTCGAGCGCGGCGACCATCGCGATCGCAAGCTCGCGTGCCTTCCCCTCGCTGACGCCGCTCGCGACCAGCCTCACGACGCACGCCTCGATCCAGCTCTCGAACACCTCGGCGCACGCTTCGCGCATCGTCTCGCTGGTGCTCGATACCTCGAGCGACACGGTCGCGATCGGGCACGCGTCGGCGTAGTCGGTCTCGCGCAGGTGCTCGGCGGCGCCGGCGAAGAACATGCGCACCGCGGTCGGCGGGTCCGGCGCCGGGTCGAAGATGGCGGGGATCAGTTGCGCGTACATCGCGCCGGACGTGCGGACCGCCTCGGCGCCAAGCTGCTCCTTGCCCCCGGGGAAGTGGTGGTACAGCGATCCGAACGGCGCCTGCGCCTCGGTCACGATTTGCTTGACCCCGGTCGCCACGTATCCCTGACGCCGGAGCAGCTCAGCGCTCGTGTCGACGATTCGCTGCCTGGTGTTGGTCATTGCTTGTGCTCCGTATCCGCGATAGGCCTTCACCTTACGCGGCACCCTTGCGTGCCAGCGCGACGGCTTCGAGCCTCGAGTGGACGCCCAGCGCGCGTAACACGTGACGGACGTGGTTACGTACGGTCTCCGGGCTGAGATGGAGATCGCGGGCGATCTCCTGCGTGGAGCGCCCACGTTCGAGCATCCGCAGGACCTCGGACTGGCGCGGGGTGAGACGCGGGTCCGGTGCGACCGGGGCGGTTTGGCGCTCGTCCGTGATCTGGCCGAAGACCCCTATTACTCGCCCCTCGCGGACGAGCGGAACCGAACTGATCGCGACCGACACTCGATTGCGCTCGGAATCTACGAGCACGAACTCGTCGTCGGTGACCGACAGGTTTCCGGCCACCTTGGAGGCGAACAGCTCCCTCGAGCGCCGCCGGTCCTCGCGCGCCACGACAGAAGTGAACTTGCGACCGCGGATGTCGCCGACGCGCCGGGTCGCGGCCTCGTTGATCCAGCGGACGACTCCGTTCGTGTCGAGCACGTAGCTGGGGACATTGACCCTCTCCAGCGCAGCTTCGATTTGATCGCTGAAGGGGGCCAGGCCTGGCACGCAGCGGAGTGTGCCGCGCGCACCGGGTTTCGGTCAACCCAGTTATCTCTCCTCAAAGCTCCGAGATCGCGTTTACCGCCCTGGCCGTCGTTCGCACCGGGGCAGCTGTGTGACAGGTCTCACATCCATCGGAGGCAAAGTGACCCAAATGGGTCATTGAGCGGCGGATCCAAATGCCGACATCAATAGGGACAGAGCAACCACGTCAGGTCCGAAAACGCCAGCAAACGAAGAGTTTTCGAAGACCGGCGCGGCGTTTACCAACGTCCAAAAGAGAATTTATGAAGCCGATCGAAAATCACAGCACTGCACACCGGATCACCAGGCCACCGCGGAGGCGCGTGCGGATCAGCGTGGTGATTCCGACTCTGAACGAGGCCGCCAACCTCCCGCACGTGTTCGCGCGGCTCCCCGCCGAGGATCTGTTCGAGATCATCCTCGTCGACGGGCATTCGACTGACGACACCATCGACGTCGCACGGCAGCTGTCGCCGTCCACCCGCGTCATCATGCAGGACGGCAAGGGCAAGGGCAACGCCCTGGCGTGTGGTTTTGCGGCCGCCCGCGGCGACATCATCGTGATGATCGACGCTGACGGCTCCACCGACCCCGAGGAGATCCCGGCCTACGTCCAGGCGCTGCTCGACGGAGCCGACTTCGCCAAGGGCTCCCGATTCATGGACGGAGGCGGGAGCGTCGACATCACGCCGCTGCGCGGCATGGGCAACCGCTTCCTCAACGGAACCGTGAACGTCCTCTACGGCACCGACTACAGCGACCTCTGCTACGGCTACAACGCCTTCTGGGCGGACGTGCTGCCGGTGATCAACGTCGACTGCGCCGGCTTCGAGGTCGAGACTCTGATCAACGTGCGGATCGCCAAGGCCGGCCTGGAAGTGGTCGAGGTCCCAAGCGTTGAGCAGGAGCGGATTCACGGCGTCAGCAAGCTGCATCCGATTCGCGACGGCTTGCGTGTGCTGCGAACGATCCTTTCGGAGCGTTTCGCCTCGCACGGGCAGACACCGCTTGCGGTCCCGTCATTCCGCGAGCTCGAAAGCAGCGAGTACGGGCGCGATGCGCTGCCCGAGCTCGCGGCGATCGGCTAAACCCGTAGCGCACTGGACGATTGAACGCTATGCGAGATCTACTCTCTCGGGGGGGCAAGGCCGGTCAGGCCCGACGGCGCCGCCACCGGAGTCATGCGCTGGACCGCTGCCAGCTCGAAGTTGAAACGCTGGCCGGGGCGCAGCCCAGGAGCACGCACGACCTCGACCTCGACCAACTCGTCGGTCCAGCCGCAGACGCGGTAGACCGCCTCGGTGCCGAGATGGACGCGGCGCCTAAATTCCCCGATCCTGAGTTCCGCAGCGCCTGTAATCAGGCGAATGTATCAACCGTGGCCTCGCCAGCGGCGAGCACCGCCGACACCCAGGAAAGCCGCCCAGCCCCGGCGAGGACCGCCGGCGTGCCGCCGCTCACGCGCAAGCAATTGCGCAGACGCCACCTGACGGCGGTCGGTGTGCTGCCGTTCGATTCCCGATATGCACTCGGATGGCTGCTCCGGGGCCCGGTGGCCACGTCCCCCCTTTTTCCGATCATGCTCAGACGGACGCTGCTTCGTTTGGGCGGTGTCAAGCTCGGGGCGATGGTATACGGACTGGACCGGTGCTATTTCGGGTCAGCCAACCTGAGCATCGGGACGGGCTCGTTCATCAACGCGGGCTGCTGGATCGAAGGAGCAGGTCAGGTCGAGATTGGCAATGACTGCATGTTCGGCCCGCAGGTGATGATCCTCACCTCCGCCCATCCGGTGGGCCCAACTGGCGAGGTTGCCCGCCGGAGCGAGTTCCACGCCGTGCGCATCGAGGAGGGCTGCTGGATCTGCGCGCGTGCGATGATCATGCCGGGTGTCACGATCGGAGCGGGCGCGATTGTCGCTGCAGGCGCGGTCGTGACCACCGACTGCGAGCCCGGAGGCGTCTACGCCGGCGTGCCGGCACGGAGAGTCCGATGAGCAGGCCGCGGACCGTCCTGACCGCGTATGCCGGCATATTCGCCAGCGTCCTGTCTATCGCACTCGTCCTCGGTGCCCCGTGGCACTGGTTGGCTTTGGCCGGAGCGCTCGTACTCGCGTGTGTACCTGCGGGCGCAGCAGTGATGTGTTGGGTGGATACCGGCGAGGATGCGGCACAGGCCGGTCTGACGCTGGCAGTCAGCCTAGCCGTTGTCGCGATCGCCAGCGCACTGATGATCTGGACGGCTTCCTGGCAGCCTCGCGTATTGCTCGTGCTGGCCGTTGCCGGCGCGGCCTCATGCGTCGCACGGCTGCGGTGGAGAGCGGATCAATGACCCCGTTCGAGCACGCAGCGACACCCCCGGTCTCCCTTGTAGTGGAGCGGCCGGCGACGCGACGTATCCAGCCTCAGCTGGTGCTCCCCGTTCTCGGGATGGGCTTTTGGGCCTACGGCCTGAGCCGGATGGATGGGTCGAAGATCAGCCGCTACGGTCTACTCGCGAGCGCCGACATCTGGTTTGTGCTCGGATTTGTCGCACTGGTTACCGGGTTCGTTCTCGAGCTGCGACGCGGCGAGATGCGCCGATGGCTACTCGGGTTGCACCTCGTGGCTCTGATCGTCGCGATTGAGACGGCGGTGCCGATCCTGTTCGGCGTTCCCGAGTACGCCTGGGTCTACAAGCACCTCGGAATCGTGTCGGCGTTTCAGAAGTACGGCCACGTCACCGACCCGACAAACATCTATCAACAGTGGCCGGCTCTGTTCGCGGCGGTTGCCAGCGTCAGCTCGCTCGCGCATGTCAACGCAGTGTCATTTGCCGCCTGGGCGCCGCTCGCGTTCGAGTTGGCCGACGCGCTGCTACTGCTGGCGATTTTTCGCATCCTGACCGATAACCGCCGAGTCGCCTGGCTCGCAGTGCTGTTGTACGAAGGTCTCGTCTGCTGGGTCGGAACGGATTATCTGTCGCCGCAGGCGTTCGGCTACCTGTTGTGGCTGGCGATGATTCTGATCATTTTGCGCTGGCTCCGTGCCCCAGCGAGCTCAGATGAGTCGCACGGGCGGCTGGCGCGCCTGCGGGCGCCGTTGATCGCCGGCATGAGACCGGCCCCGGCCACGACGAAAGCGATGCGGGTCATCGCGGTTGCGCTCGTGGTGACGATCTACTTCGCGATCGTCGCGGCGCACCAGCTCACCCCCTACGCGGCGCTTGCCGGCGTCGGCACGCTCACGGTGCTCGATTTGGTCCGCCCCCGCTGGCTATTGATCCTGATGGTGGCGATCGCGGGCGCCTATCTCGCGCCGCACTATGACCTCATCGCTCATAACTTCGGGCCCCTCTTCAGCGGCGGCAATCCGATCCAAAATGGCTCGGGCACGGCCGGCACCCAGCACGCCGGGCCAGAAGCGACGACTGCGCTCATCGTGCGCGCGCTCGCCGGCGGCATGTGGCTCGGGGCGCTGGCGGCGATCGCGCTCCGGCGCCGAGCGTTGGGCCGAGTGCTGATCCCAGCGGCGCTGGCCTTCAGCCCGTTCCTGATCCTCGGCGCTCAAAGCTACGGCGGAGAGGCGATCTACCGCGTCTTTCTGTTCTCCACTCCTTGGTGCGCGCTGCTCATCGCCGGCGCCCTGTGCGAGCTGCGCCTGCGGCGCCGCTGGCTGCTTGTCGGCGGCGTCAGTCTGGCGGTGCTGTTCGCGGGCCTCCAGGGGCTCTACGGCCCCGTTAGCGTCAATGCGTTCACCCGTGCGGAACTGTCGGCCAGCCAGTGGCTATACGGTCATGTCCCGCAGGGATCATTGATCGTCCTGCCACAAAACAATTTCCCGATCCTCGAGTCGGCCGACTACAACCGCTATGACCTCCAGGTCATGCCCGCCGACCCTCAGGCGGGACCGTCGTGGATGGACGAAGCCAACCTCCCAAGGGTCAAGAGGTGGATCGCGGGTCTCGGTCATGAGACGGTCTATATCGCGGTCAGCCGGAGCATGAAAGCGAGCGCCGAGTACTACGGCACGCCCAAGGGGTACGCCGACCTGGTTCATGCAATTCCAGCTGCGTTGGGCGGATCAGTCGTCTACCACAACGACGACGCGACGATCTATCGCCTAGACGTCGTTGGGCACGAAGCCCGGTAGCGCACGTGAGGCAAGCCAGGGCACTCATGACACCAAAACAGACAGGCAGGCTGGCCATGCGGCGCATCCTCATCACACTCATGATCGTGGCATCTGTCTTCGGGCTGTCGGCGTGTGCCGTCAATGCGGCTTCCCACCAGGCTTTTGACAAGGGGGTAAGGCTCGCCCGGTACACGAGGCTCGTGTGGTCAGACGAGTTCAACGGTCCGGCCGGTACACCACCGGCTCAGTCGAAGTGGATTCACCAGGTCGGCGCGTGGGGCTACACCGACAACGAGCTCGAGACATACACAAACAGCCCAGCAAACGCAGCCCTCGACGGCCACGGTGACCTCGCGATCATCGCCCGCCGGCAGACAGCAAGGGGCCCCGACGGTCGACGCCGTAACTACACATCAGCGAGGATCGAAACGCACGGGCTGTTTTCCGCGACTCACGGCTTGATCGAAGCACGCATGAAGATTCCGGCAGGCGCGGGGCTTTGGCCTGCCTTCTGGATGCTCGGCAATGACGTCGGGCATGTGGGGTGGCCAGCGTGCGGCGAGGTCGACGTGCTCGAGGCGCGTGGCCAGAATCCCTCTGTGGCGAACGGCTTCCTCCACGGTCCCAGCACCGAGGATTCGAGTCGCGGATACGTCCTCGGACACAGGTTCGTGTCCGCGAGCTCGCTTGCGTCGGCCTTCCACACCTACGCGATTAGCTGGAGCCGAAACTCGATCACGTGGCTGGTCGACGGCGTACCGTATGGCACCGAAACCGCTCATGATCTTCCCCTCGGCACAAGGTGGGTCTTCAACCGTCCGTTCCACCTCGTGCTCAATCTCGCCGTAGGTGGCGGTTTTGGCGGGCGACCGAACTCATCGACACGCTTTCCTGCGACGCTGCTCGTCGACTGGGTTCGGGTTTATCAGTAGGCCAGTCGGTCGCAACCGGATCTTGACCCTATGAAGGTTGGTCGGGTCCGGGGGTAGTGGGAAGACCGGTCGAGGACTCCGCGGAGATGTGAGGGGACTGGACGCGGCGATCCTCGACACCGGACGAGGAGCTTGGTTGGAGCGCTCCCGCCTGACGTCGACAGGTCAGCTCGCGATGTTTTGTAGTGCTCCTTGCTCGTCGTCCCACGTGGCGCATGTCTCGTGGGGCCTTGGTAGGCGAGCCGGCTGTGTGGCCGGTCGTGGTAGCGGTCGATGTAGGCGGCGATCACCTCCCCGGGCCTGGTCGAGGGTCTCGAACTCGTGGCGCCAGACGCAGCGCTTCAGATAGCGGAACCATGACTCGATGAACGCTTGGCTCTCCCGGTCGCGGTAGCGGCCGCGACGGTCAGCGCTGCCGAGCCCGGAGAGCGCAAGCCGAGCCGCCGCGCAGTGAGCGCCGATCCGTTGTACGTGCCGAGCGTGAGCTGTCCCCGGGCGATGCCCTGATCCCGGACCGCTGTTGAATGACCGCGATCGCCTCGGTCGCGCGACAGCGGACGCTCAGCTCCCAGCCGACGATCTCGCGGGCCAAGGAGTCGATGATCGCGTTCAGCTACACCCAGCCCGTAGGACTTTGAGGTGACGGCGGTCCCTCCGGCCGCGCCCGCTCCGGTTGGGGGCGTTCGCGGCGATCCGCCAAAGATCTAAGAGGGCACCGCCGCGAGTGGCAACGTACCGGTCGCTGAGGCGACGCGTGATGAGGTCGTGCTCTCGGCGTGCAGGACGCCTTGCTCTCAGGGCGCGTGCAGGAGGCGTTGGGCGCGTTGGTCGGGGCAGCGAAGGGGGGTTGCTGGCGCTGAGCGTGGGCGTTAGGCTGGGCGCGCTCGAGGAGTTGATGGGCGAGGAGGTCGACGATGTCGTTCCGTAGGGCAGGTGCAACCTGGAGCGGCCGGCGGTGCGTCCTGGCCACTAGGGTGGTGAGGTGACGCTCGGTGGTCGGCGTGTCGAGGTCAAGCGTCCGCGGGTGCGGAGCGCCGGCGTCGTGTCCGAGGTCGGGCTGTCGACTTTTGAGCACTTCGCTGACCGGGATCCCGCTCGGGCCGGTCGTGTTGGAGCCGAGGCTCGCCGGTGTGTCGACGCGTCGGTACCGGCGCACCCAGGAGCCGGTCGGCGAGCAGGTCGAGGTCAGGGGGCGCTCGACGTCGAAGAGCTCGGTGTCCCGGACGTTCGCGGAGCGAACTCGTGAGGCGCTCGTACGAACGTCGACGAGCCGCACGACGTGCTGATCCGCGACGGCCGGATCGCCGAGTACCGAGATGTAAGCCGACCCTAAGGACTGAGTATGCGTAAGCGGATCATGGTGCTGGCGTTCGCAGTGCTGCCGATGTTCTTGCTAGCCGCCCCCGTTGCACTGGCAAGCACGTCCCAGCCGATAGGCGATCCTGGCAGCTGGAAGTTAAAGTTCGATGACGAGTTCAATGGCTCGTCGGTGAACCAAGCCAACTGGAACCTCAACTGGTTTGGTGCCACAAACTCCGCGTTGACGGCTCCCGTCAACCCGAACTCTGAGATCGAATGCTACAACCCCAAGCAGTCACGCGTAGGTGGCGGCGCGTTGAAGATCACCGCCGTCAAACAGAACTGCGCCGGTTACAAGTATGCGTCTGATCTGCTGGATACCGACGGCCACTTCCAATACACCTATGGCTTCTTGGAGGCGCGGATATATTTGCCCGCCAATGGAATCGGCGGCGTCGCAAACTGGCCTGCCTTCTGGGCGGGCGGTCACAATTGGCCGGTCACGGGCGAGAACGACGTCATGGAGGGACTCGGCGGTCCGGTCTATTGGCACTTCCATTGGGGAACGCTCGCCGATCCGCAGCAAGTCGGAGGAGGTCCCGCCGGCAACTACTCTGGCTGGCACACGTTCGGTGCCGATTGGGAGCCTGGCTCGATCACGTATTACTACGATGGCGTTGATGTTGGGCGGGTGACCGCAAACGTGACGAGTGCTCCGATGTACCTTATCCTCGATTACGCTCTGACGAACGATCGGGGGACGGTTCAGGTGCCGTCGACAATGTCCGTAGGCTTCGTACGGGTTTGGCAGCACCAGATGGCCCCGAAGGAGGAGCACACCGGGCTCGCGGAGCTACGCAAGCGTGGACGCGAGCTCGACCGGACGCTGGGTCGCAAGACCTACGAGCTCGGGATCCTGGGAAACGGGTTCCGCCCGAGCGCATAGGTCGCGCTGAGGCCGCGGTGGTCGAGCAGTAGGTTGCCGTGAAGCTAGACGAGGCACCTTCGCCGGTCGCGGGCCGTCGCTTCCCGTGCCTGAGCCGCGCTGGTCGGGGAGGGCCCGTGCTCAGGCGGCCCTGGACATTTCAGGGAAGTCCGCGACCGGTTCGGCGGCGGTCAGCTCATCACATAGGTGCCGGGCGACGCGCCGTGCGTCGCGGCCGATCACGCCCATGCACGGCGCGTAGCCGAGAAAGCGCAGGCCCGGCTGCACGGGGATTCCCCGGTACTGAAAGGGGAGGCCGGCTTCGTCGAGCACGCCGAGATGACCCACGAGGGGCTCCAGACCGGTGGTGTACCCGGTGGCCGCGATGAGCGTGTCCGGCCGCAGGGTGGTCCCGTCCGTGAGCCGCACGCCGCCGGCGTTCACTGCGCACACTCCCGGTACGATCTCGAAGTCGCCGGCCCTAATCGCCGCGATGACATCCCCGCCCACGATCGTCGGGGCTGCTCCTTCGTGGAGCCGGGTGAAGATCCCGACGTCAGGGACTGTCAGCCCCCATTGGCCGAGATCACCGACGGTCAGCCGCTGCACAAGCCGCCCGGCGGGATCCGCGATCCGGGTCGGCAGCCGAAACAGGGCCGCCGCGAGCAGGTCGGTGGGCAGTCCGCAGGACATTTTTCGGAGCAGGTTGGGCTGCGTCCGCACCGCGAGCCGGACCCGGCGCGCCCCGCCCTGCGCCAGATCCCGAGCGATGTCCAGACCCGAGCAGCCGCCGCCGACGACCAGAACGTCGCGATCACGGAACTCCTCCGGGTTGCGATATTCGAAGGAGTGCAGGATGTGCCCGGGAAACTGGTCCCGCCCGGCCCAGGCCGGCATCCAGGGTGTGTGCTGGTGCCCGATCGCGACGATGACCTGCCGCGCCGTCAGCGGTTCTGCGGTAGTGGAGAGCAGCCAGCCGTCAGGACAGGGATCGATGCGGTCGACCTGAACGCCGAACCGCACGTTCAGGTCGTGCCGCGCGGCGAAGGACTCCAGATAGCGGACCGCGTGGTCGCGCAGGGGGAAGAACGGGGCATCTGCCTCAAAGCGGTCCTCGGGCCTGAGCTTCGAGTTCCAGCGGCATGTGTTTAGCCGCAGCCCGTCGTATCGCCCCCGCCAGGAGGGCGCGACCACAGAGCTCCGCTCGATGATTTGCGCGGGCACGCCGAGCCTGCGAAGCTCGGCGGCGGCCGCCAGACCGGCCGGACCGGCGCCGACGATCAGCACCGGCTCGCGCGTCTTGGTCTGCTGCTCTTTTTGCTCCCAAGCCGCTCGGGCTAGCCTGACACCATCTGCCCTGAAGTCGCGTCCGGGGACGCCACCTTCGTCCGCCGAGATTTCGTGACAAGTACCCCTGTAAGGTCGGCTGAGACGGCGGCGGAGACGCCCTGTTCGCCCGCTGCCGGTGTCATCTCGCAGAGCACTCGAGCCAGACGACGAGGGGCGCCCTTCGCCGGAGTGGCTTAGCGGGGAATTTGCCGGGGAATGGGTACCATCACATGTGCGGTAACCGTGTGCGTCCATAAAGATGTATCGGCATTTCGGCCAGGCACCATGAGTTTTTCTACAGCAAGCCGGCCGGCGCCGGTGCCCCCTCCTGGGTCATCACGCCGTCACAGTGGCTTACGATGACCAAAGAAGAAATCACGCCGGGTTTGCGATAAGGTCAAGTGGGTCGCGAGCCGCACGCATGCACTTGACCACGGGCCGGTGACGGCGCATTGTCCGGCGTTCGGCGACCCTCGGGAAGGGTGTAGAGGGGTGCTCCAGCCCTCTTCGCGCTGGCCCGATCGGCCGTTACGTTCCGGTCTTTTGCAGTTCCAGGCGGTCGTTCAGTCCCAGCCGTGAGACTCGTCGCACGCTCTTGACGTAGAGGAGCGGGCCGCGCATCATCCCCGCGTATTCCAGCCTGGACAGCTCCGCCGGAAGGTGGCCTTCGCTTTCTTCGGAGCCGGCCCGGGCTCGACGGTAGAGCAGCTTGGCGACGGTAGGAATCGCTTGCACGGCGGAGCGAGCAAAGCGTGGGTCGTGCGATGCGGCCCTGCAGAGAGTCGCGGTGAACCCCACGCCGTAGTTGAATAGCTGGCCACGGAGCGCATCCACGTCGCGCCGGTGTTCGTGCCAGCAGAGCGACCGGGGCTCGTAGACGAGCCGGCCGCCGCGCAGGATCGCGTCGCTGAACGCCGCGGTGTCCTCGCCGCCTCCGGTCGGACTCCCCGCGCCGAGGGCGGGATCGAAGCCACCGGCCATGACAAGAGCGCTGCGCCTGAATGCCATGCTGTTGCCAGAGCCGAACATGCCGCCCCAATAGGGGTAGAGGAGGTGATCGTCGGCGCGTGCTGACGTCAGGTTGTAACAGCGCCGATCTGTTCCCTTGGAGAAGCCGGCGTACTGCTCGAATCGCTTTTGCGCGATCGTCTCCAGTTCCAGCGGCAGGACCATGCCGGTGGTCACTGTGACCGACTTGTCTGCGAACGGGGCGAGAAGCCAATACAGCCAGCCTGCGTCGACCACAGCATCGTCATCGGTGAATGCCACAAACTCAGCGGCCGACGCCTCCGCAAGTCCACGGTTGCGAGCGACGGACAGGCCTTTCCTCGGCTCGGCAACGTATCGGATGCGGCTGTCAATGAGTGCCAGCCTGGACACGAGAGCGAGCGTCTCACCGGTGCTCGGGCGGTTGTCGACGACGATCACGTCGATGTCGTCTCGGTCGATGGCGTGGAATGACCGTAGACAGCGCTCGAGAACATCGGCGCGCCCAGTGGTCGAGATGATGACGGCGACCGAGCCCGGCGGATACTCCGGCGCACCACGACCGCAGTCAGAGCCCACTGATGGGAGACCCGCGGACAACGCCGCTGGACCGTCCGGGACGCGAGCGCACCCGTGGCTCGTCACGTGCTCAACGATCACCGGCCCGATCTGGGTCCAGATCGCACTCGCGAGGTTCTCTTCCTGCCCGCTGGTCCCAGCGTAATCCAAGTGGACCATGCCAAGTGGCTCGCCGTGCAGGCGGACCAGCGCCAGGGCGTCTCGGTGCGTGCCCATAACGGGTGACCCTGAAGCAGGCTCGAACCGAGTCGGCGAGTCAAGGTCGATCAGCCCGACCGCCGTTGGCTCGAGGTGCTGGAACGCCGCGAGCGGCAGATACCCGTCGGTCATCGGTGTGCTGGAGCGATTCATCCCGCTGCGCTTTCCATCAGCTTGCCACAGCAAAATCGGGCGAGTGCAAGACGGCGGCGACTCGCCCGGCCAGCGGGTGGCGCGCCGGTGAGATGATGCTTGTCAGCATCGCGACGAAGGCGACCAGGCAGCCGAGTGTGACGGCCGCCCTGATTGCCATCGTCGTCGAGTCCATTGGCAGTTTCGCGGAGGCGAGGCTGATCGCCGCCGCCAGGAGAATCTTGGCGATCAGCGTAGCCGGGGGGCGCGGAAGCCGCGAGATCAGTCGCGAACGAATTGCGAGCAGGCCGAACAGCAAGCTGAAGCTGCAGAACGTTGCCAGGCTCGCACCGGCGATCCCCAGCTTCGGCACGAGTAGGACGTTCAAGCCGATGTTTACAAGAGCCGCGACGACTGTCGCGACACCAACCGCCAGCGTGTTCCCCGAGAACATCAGGACCCTCGTGGCGGACATCATTCCCGCGTAGGGGAAGGCGGTCACGGCTACGATCGCGACGATCAGCAGCAGTCCGCCAGGTTGGTAGCTGGCGGGAACCCATATGCTCAGGATGATCGGAGAGGCCGCACACAACCCAACTACGATCGGTATCAGAAGGGCGTAGAGGAGATCCCTTGACGCGCCGAGGACTGAGGTGCGGACCTTAGTATCCGCGAGCGCGAACACGCGCGGCATCCACACCGAGTTGAGCACAAACAGCAGGATGATCGTGAGGCCAGCTACGTTGTACGCAACGGCGTAACGTGCTACCGCGGTGGGTCCCAAGTCACCGTGGACTATCAGCCGGTCCGAGGTGTCGAGCACAAATGAGGCCAGCGCTGCCGGAACGAGTCCGACCGAGTAGCGGAGCGCTCCTCTCAGCATTGGCAGATCGTGGCGGCGAACCGCCAACGGCCGAGCCACGATCAGCGCGACGCACACCGCGGCGCCCTGGGCGATCAGGTGACCGAGCACGTATTCAGAGGCCGTGCGGTGTACTAGCGCGACCAGCAACAGCCCGAGTACCTCCGCCACGACCGACTGCAGCAAGGTGACGATCCCAAACGCAAACAGCTTGTCCTGACTGCGAATCAGTCCGAGCGCGGCGTTTGTGATCGCCCAGAGCGCGGCCCAGGCTACCCCGTATTCCAGCGCGGGGCCATAGCGACCAAGCCCGAGTGCCTGAGACCAGAGCGGTCCGGTCGCGTCGACCAACGCCCACATGCCGAGCGCCAGGATCACCGCAACCGTAACAATCCGGCGCGCGTCGCGGTCCCCGTCACCATGCGCGAAAGCCCGCTGGACCGCGGACTGGAGACTGAAGCTGGCGAGCGCCACGACAACCTGAACCATCGCGAGCGTGGCGGCGACCACGCCGAACTCGGACACGCCCAGCATCCGCGTGATGATCGGCGTGCAGAGCGCGGCGATCCCGAGTTGCACACCCCACAGCAACATGTACAGAGAGTCGCGGCCAAACAGGCCTTTCATCGTCTCGGCCGTCTGCGTCTCTATTTCGGCTGCGGCGTCGCTCGGGACGCTGGCCTGGAGTGGTTCGGTCGCAGGGACTTCTTGCGCATGAACCGGGGCGTCCACCGCTGGCTCGGCCAGCGCCGGGGTTGCGTCCGCTTCGAGGAGAGCGCTCACGGCGCGACCGCCCGAACGTGCGCGGGATCCTGTCGCGAACGTGCCCGAAAGTAGGCCCAGGGCCCGGCGAGCCACCCTCTCAGCTCCGCCTTGAGGAGGCCGGGGGCTACGCCGGAACGGTCGGCGGCCGCTTGCGACCGTCGTGCCAGCCGGCCGGCGTGCAGCGCGCCCACGACGAGTCGTGCGCTGACCTCTCTCCAGGACCCGCGCGCGAAGAGAAACTTGCAGAGGTACGCCGAGAGCCCCTTGCCATAGCAATACATCTGGTTACGGAGGTCCTTCTCCTCGACTCGGTGCTCGTGCCACACGAGCGCAGCGGGCTCGTAGGTCAGAGTCCGACCCGACCGCAGCACTCGCACGAACGCATCCAGGTCTTCGCCCCCGCACGTGGGTGCCCCCGCTCCCAGGCTCTCGTCGAAGCCGCCGATGGCCCGGATCGCCTCGCTCCGGAAGGCGACGTTCGCACCGGTCCCGAAGATCCCCGGCGCGTAAGGATGGAGCCTCGAATCGCCTCGAGCTGCGCTTGCTTCGAACACTCTCTGCTCACAGCTGGACGACCATCCCACTCGGGCGTCGAAGTACTGCTCCGCACGTCGCTCGAGTGACGCGCTTGCCACGAGCCCAGTGACGCAGCCGATGTCGCGGCGCCGGCGGAACCCACGGAGGATCGCGTCCATCCACAACGAGTCGACGCGCACATCGTCATCGGTGTAGGCGATGAACTCACCACGCGCTTCGCGCAGGGCGCGGTTGCGGGCGGCAGACAGCCCGGGTCGCTCTTCGCGCACGTAGTGCACGCGGGCGTCCTCACGGGCAAGCTCGAGGACGAGGTCCATAGTGCTGTCATCGGCGGGCGCGTTGTCAACGATGAGGAGCTCGAGATTGGTGTAACGCAGGCGTTGGATTGAGTGCAGACAGCGGAGCAGTCCCTGCGAGCGGTTGCGGGTGCACACGATCACGCTGACCAGGGGACCGTCGGAACCCTCGATCCAATTTGCCGGCTTCGCCACGCTGTAGTGACGCTCGGCAATTAGGTCGGCGAGCGGCGGGAGTCCGTTCGCGGCCAGCTGGCGCTCGACGCGTTCGCGGAGACCCTCGTCCATCACTGAGAGAGCTCGGCGGAAGTCCAGCTTGCCGGAAGACAGCGGGGTCTGGATAAACCCCAACGGCTCCCCGAGCACGCGGATCAACAGCCGCGCCTCCGCAAACACGGCTCCCGATTGCGTCAGCGGAAGCCTGGTCTCGACGGGCAGATTTGACAGCTCAAGCTCTCCGCTCCACACGGGACGCGCTGCTGCCGGAGCCGCCGCATCGGCGTGCCGCATGTCTGATTCTGTCCGCTGCGCGGGCGGCCCCAGCCAGCGGCTGCGCGCAAACGCAACGGGACCGACGAGCAGGCCCAGCCACTCGATGAGTTCGAGCCGTCGCGGGAAGTCGGTCGCCTTGGCGGCGTTCTTGCGCGACTTGGGACTTAGCAGGTACCGAAGTCCCGCCGGGATGAGCCGGAGCAGTTGAGAGCGGTGCGGCCCGGTGGTCAGATGCTTCGTGATCAGCGCCCCGAGCCCGACTCCGTAACTGAAGACTTTCCGGTACAGAAGGCTCATCGTCTGCAGATGGTGGTGTCGGACGATTGCGCGAGGTTCATAGACCAGTGTTTGGTCGTCGAGGATCAGGCGTATGCAGATGTCGAGGTCTTCGGCACCCCTTGCTTGTGTGCCGGCACCAAGGCGCGGATCGAACCCGCCTAGTTGGAGTAACGCTTCGCGTCGGAACGCCATGTTGGCTCCGGAACCGAAGTGGCCGGCCGTGTACGGAAACAGTGGAATGTCGTCGGGCGCTGCATCGAGGTGGTACACGCGGCGAGTCAGCCCCTTGTCGAAGGCGGCGTACTGATCCAGCAAGGACTGGGCCCGGGTGCCCAACTCCACCGGCTCGATCTGACCCGTCACGCACGTGGCCTCGGGGTAGGTAGCGAAAGCATCTTGGAGCGCCTCCAGCCACCCGTCGTCCACGATCACGTCGTCGTCCAGGAAGGCCACAATGCTGCCGGTCGCAGCGGCGAGGCCCGCGTTGCGCGCGCGGGAGAGGCCGGGAGTGCGCTCCTCGACGTAGCGGACGGCCGCGTCGCCATCGAACGCCGCATCGAGCGCCTCGCGGACGTCCGATTCCGCCGGTCGGTTCTCGACCACGATCACCTCGAGCGGGCCGCGAGCGTGGGCTCGAACGGTTTTTGCACAGCGAACCGCGGCGGTCGCGTCGGCACACGTCGTAACCACAACGGAGACGAGCGCGTCGGCCGTCGATGTGTCGTGCCCGCTGGGATCCGGAGGGATGATCTCGCCGGGAGTCACGTCGAGTGATGTGGCGTCTGCAGGCCGAAGTCTGCGCCGCGCGCGTCGCACGCCGCGGTATGCCTTGGTGCGCAAGCGCTCCCCCTGCCATGACAGCGGAGCCGACCGACCCATCAGAAACTGGTCCACGTCGTCGCCGTCCGTCGTGGGTCGCACCGTCCACCGTGCGATCGCCCACGGGTCATCACCCGCGTGCGACATCGCGTTCTTGACCGCGGCCGCCGACTGGTAGCCGGATCGAACGACGAGGTCGCGCACGCGCGCGTCATGGGCGCCGTGCGGATACGCAAACGAGTCGACCGGCCGATCGATCATCCGCTCGAGCGCGGCCTTGCTCGCCTGGACCTCATCCTCGGCTGCCGACAAGGTCAGCTCATCGAGGCGAGGGTGTGTGACGGTATGCGCGCCGAGCTCGACGCTGTCACGAAGGCCAGCCAGAGTCTCGAGCTGACGTTCGCTGATCATGTCGGCTGAGCCGACAAACCCTGTCGTCACGTACACGGTCGAGCGCAGACCCTCGTTGTCGAGCAACCGCGACGGCATCGACAGTGTCGGCGAAGCCGTCGTCGAACGTGATCCCCACGCATCGCTCCGGCAGCGGCCGCAGCCCACGCAGCCCGTCCGCGATCTCGCTCATCGTCAACGCGGTGCGGCCACTCGCAGTGATCGCGTCGACATGACTGACGAACTGTTCGGGAGTGACGGCGAATGCGTCGTCGTCACGGTTCGAGACGCTGTGGTAGAGCAGGATCGGGATGCGGCGCGTCACGAGCGGCCACGCAGCCCTGTGCTGACCAGACCCAGCAGGTAACCGGCGGTGGTGATCATCAAACCCGCCACGATCGCCCCGGATCGGGCGACTCCGGACCGATCTCCGCGCAACGCGTCCGCGAGCCCGCGCGCGACACCGCTCGGGAGCGTCCGCATGACATACGAGCGCTCGCGCTCGAGGGCCGCGTCGCTGCCGACGCTCTGCGCGACAACCGCCTTGGACAGTCCTTCGGCCCAGCACCGCCGGCGGAAGTAGAGCCAGCGCGTACGGTCCGGGCTCACCCGATGCTCAACCTCTGCATCGGGGATCTGGACGATGCGACCGCCGGTAGCGGCGCGCGCGCGGATCGACAGCTCGGTCTCCTCGCAACCCAGGGGGGTGCGACCGACCCGACCGATCCCGTCAGTGAATCCGCCGACGCCCTCGAGGACTGAACGACGAAAGGCCATGTTGGCGCCGATCGGGTTGCGGATCTCCACGCGAGTCAGGGGCAGCCCGCGGTACGAGCATCCGACCACCCAAAGGAACTCGGACGGAATCCAAGATGGCGCGCGCGACTCCCAGGCCGGGACGGCCACTCCGCCGGCGCCGATCACGGCAGGATCCTCGAACGCGCTCGCGAGCGCCCGCAACCAGCCGGGCCGGGCGCGTGCATCGTCGTCGAGAAACGCGACGATCTCGCCCGTCGCGTGACGAACGCCCGTATTGCGGGCACCGGAGAGACCGCTGCTCTCCTCGTTCGCGACGACCCGTGCGCGCGACAAATCGCGACGAGCGCGATCAAGCAGCTCCTCGTTGTGATCGATCACCACAACGATCTCTTCCGGCGGCGGATCCTGTTCCTGTGCCGACGCAACCGCGTCGACTAGGGCGTCCCAGCGCTGGTCACTGTAGGCGCAGGTGACGACGCTGATCCGAGGTGATGTGTGCGCACTGGTGCGCTCAGGTGTCTGGGCCATTCGGTTAGGTGCTACGTCCGGCTCCGACTTGATGGTCAATGCGTTCATCGCAGGGTCTCGATTTCAGGTGCATCCGCGAACCCTGAGCAAATCAGGGTTGTGAAGCCGCGGAGCTCGGTATGACTACGGCGGGCGCAGGTGGGTCTGATTACAACGGGCGCCTATAGAAATGATCGGCGGCAGGCGCGAAGAACTTGAGGCCCGGCGGTAGCAATCAAGCCTCTTCCGGAGTATTTGCCAGCTGCCCCGAACGCACCCGCCCCGCTTGCTTGCTAAGCCGCCGTTCGATTGCCCGGTCGACCCCCGCGCAGCGAGCCGCGTCGATCATCACGACCCCGACCATTATCGCCACGTATACGCCGTGGGGGTATTGGAACGAGTGATACGAGACCGGCCACAACAGCGAGACTCCGGCGCCGCCCTCGGCCAGGTCACGGAAGAAGTGAAGCGCGAGGCCGATCGCGACCCCCAGCACGACATCGCGCCGGGCACGCCAGAGCGCCGCGATCGCGAGCACGACGACGATCATCAGCAGGGAATGGGTATAGGGGCGCGGGGTCCCGGCCGTCAGCCAGGTGGCGCCGAGTTGCCCCGGGATGTGGTCAGCGTCGATCGCGACCGAGGCGATCAGGGCCGGGACCATGAACCGGCGCTTGCAGATCCGCGGACCCAGTGCCCACAGAATGAGCAACGTGGTCATCAGGTGCGCGGTCTCGTCGAGCGGGGCCCCGGGTACGAAGCTGTCCCCGGCCAGGCCTGTAAGCCCAGTCGGCGGCCGCCAGCACGAGCGCCGCGATCGCCAGCGTCACGGGCGAGAGGACCAGAGCGCGTCGCACTCGCGCCCCGATGGGCGCGAGCGCCGTTCGCACTGTCGACCCAGGGCGCGTTGACGTGGTTTGTGGCTCAGCCATCCATGCGAAGTTATCGGCAGTCCGCGTGCGGACCTTTCGGCTTGCGCGAACCAGGCGGCTGCAATAGCGTTCACTAGAGCGATCGATCTAGTGGAGGCTCACCGTGCAATCCTGGCTTGCGAAGAAGCTCACCTCGTACGTGATGGCGCACACCCGCGCCGGCGACGTCGGTCCGACGCTCCGACTCGACGCCCCCGACGTGCAGCTCACCTTCCCGGGGCAGAACTCATGGTCGGGCGTGCATCGCGGCAAGCCGCAGGTCGAGCGATGGCTGCGCCGGCTCGCCGCTGTCGGGATCCAAACGTTCCCTGACGAAGTGATCGCCAAGGGCTTTCCGTGGAACACCACGATGTGCATCCGCGGCCACGACTACCTCCGGGGTCCCGACGGAGAGGTCATCTACGAGAACCGGTTCGTGATCTGGGGCCACCTCGCGTGGGGGCGCCTCAAGGAGTACGAGGTCTACGAGGACACCCACAAGGCCAACCAGCTTGACCTCTACCTGGCCGAGCACCGGCCCGAACTGGCGGCCGCGGCCTGAACTTCAGCCCTCGGCCTCGAGCGCGTCGAGCACCGTCACGTGTGCGCGCTCGTGCGTGCACGGATCACGCTCGTTGCCCGCCGCTTGGCGCTGCTGGGGAGCAGGCGGCTCAGCGACGACCGGTGCTCGGCGACCCAGCGGTAGCCGCGGTCGGTGGCGGTGGGAAACCGGGCGAACACGCCGGCCGGTCCACTGCCGAACGGGAGCAGCTCGAGCACCTTCGGGAGTGCCGCTCCGCCGGAGTGGCGCCGCCCGTCAGGCCCGATCAGATGCCATGACGCGGCGCGCTGGGCCGGTTGCAGGTCGGCGAGCAGCTCGTCGGCTTGCTCGGTGCCGAGCGCGACCGGTCGCAGGCGGCGCCCGCGGTCGGCGCGCAGCAGAAGCGCGAGCGACCACCTGCAGAATCCACAGTCGGGGTCGTAGATGACGGTCGCCTCGGCGAGCGCTGGAGCCTCGGGGTGTAGCGGGTCAGTCGCAACCATCTGCTCGGATAGGATCGCGCGCGATGGCGATCGGGGTGATCACGGGGTCTGGTACCTACTCGCTACCCGGCTTCGAGCAGGCCGAATTCGAGGTCGTCCGCACGCCGTTCGGCGCAACCGAGGTCTCGCGCGGCGAGTTCGTCGGCGTGGACGTGATCCACGTCTCGCGCCACGGCACAGGCCATCCGCGGCTCTCCAACCACGTCACCCACCGCGCCAACATCTGGGCGCTTCACGAGCTCGGGGCGATCGCCGTGATCGGCTGCACGGCCTGCGGGGCGGTCGATCCCAGCCTCGAGCTCGGCTCGCTGGTCGTCTTCGACGACCTGCACTTCATCTCGAACCGGCTTCCCGACGGCTCGATGTGCACGTTCTGCCTCGAGCCGGGCGATCCGCACCGCGGTCACTGGATCCTGCACGGAGGACCGTTCTCGCCGGGTGTGCGAGCGGCGCTGATCGCTGCCGCCGCCGGCGCGGGCCACGCCGCCCGTGACGGGGGCACGTACGGTCACGTCGACGGGCCGCGCTTCAACACCCCATCGGAGATCGCGCAGCTCGCGAGCGCCGGCGTAGCCGCCGTCAGCCAGACCGGCGGCCCGGAGACCGTTCTGTGCGGGGAGCTCGAGCTGCCGTTCGCGCTGGTCGGGTTCGTGACCGATTACGCGAACGAGGTGGTGCCGGGCGAGCCGACGTCGGTCGCGATGCTGTTCGAGCTGATGGGTCGTAGCCCGGCCGTGTTCGCGGACGTCGTCGGACGGGCGGCCACGCAGCTCGCGCGTGAGCCCGCGGAGCCCGCCGGGACCATGTTCCGCTTCGATCAGAGCTGAGCGCGGTTGGCCAAGCCCGTGAGACCGCGCGCCGTGCTCATCATGGCGCGGGCGCCGCGCGCCGGCACGGGCCCTGGCGCCCTCCCGGGCTGCGACCCCGAGCCCCTCTCGGCCCGCGATGCCGACCCCGGCGGGCTCGAGTCGCTGCTGGGACCGCAGCGACTGCTGTCGCTGCGAAGACTCCTCCTCGCACGGGCGATCGACTGGGCTTCCGGGCTGGCGCCCGGCGCGGTGCACGTGGCCTACGAACCGTCCGACGCGGGCGCGACGGCGCGCGACGTGGTCGGTCCGGACGTCAATCTGTTCCCGCAAAATGGCGCCGGGCTTGCCGGGAGGCTCGCCAACGGGAGCGTCCTCGCCCTGGCCGGCGGCGACGGCCCGCTGCTGATCGCCTGGCCCGAGTTGATGCAGTGGCGCCCCGAGCACGCCGAGGCGGCGCTGACCGATCTCGGTGACGGTTACGAGCTCTCGGTCGGGCCCGTGTTCGACGGTGGCTTCTATCTGCTCGCGCTGGCGCACCCGCTCCCGGCGCTGTTCGGGCTCCCCGACGCGACCTGGCGCAGCCGCGACTCGCTGACGCTCGTCCTCGGCGCCGCCCACGCCGCCGGGGTCGAGGGAGGGATGCTGCGCGCCGAGCGGGGGCTGCGTAGCCCGGGCGATGTGCGGGCAGCGCTCGCCGATCCGTTGCTCGATCTGGAGCTGCGCGCGTTGCTGGATTACGCACGCTGACGGGCTACGCTTGCGTCGCAGGCCACTCAACGCACTGGGGAGTGGTGTAACGGCAGCCCGCCGGCCTTTGGAGCCGTGAGGTCCCGGTTCAAATCCGGGCTCCCCAGTTTGTAACAATTCCCTGCAAAACATGGATTTCCGTCCGGTCTGAGAGGTATCTTCCATGCATGCCCTCGCCCCCACCGTTCTCCGAAAGCGAGCTCCGCGCGGCGGTTGCGCAGGCGACCAGCTGGGCTGACACGCTTCGTCGCCTGGGCTACGCCGTCAAGGGCGCGAATCACCGTACGGTGCAGCGCTGGGCGAGCGCTTGGGAGGTCTGTACGGATCACTTCGATCCGAATATCGGGCGCCGGAACAGATCCCGAGCGCGCGCTAAGCCGCTCGAAGAGGCAATGGTCAAGAACTCGACCTACGCTCGCGGGAAGCTCAAGGAGCGGCTCTTTGCCGCCGGCATCAAGCGGCGCGAGTGCGAGATGTGTGGGCAGAGCGAGATGTGGAACGGCCACCGTATGTCCTTGGTGCTCGACCACATCAACGGTGTCTCAAACGACCATCGGTTGGAGAACCTGCGGATCGTCTGCGCCAATTGCGCCGCGACGCTCGAGACGCACTGCGGGCGCAACCTGCCGCGCGAGCGAACGTGCCCACGCTGCGGAACCGCGTTTGTGCCCCGGCATATACGGCATCGGTATTGCTCGATGAGCTGTGTCGGCGCTGCGAACGGTGACCGGCTGCGGGGTGTTCCGCTGCCGGACCAGCGCAAGGTGGAGCGTCCCTCACATGAACAGCTGCTGGAGGACCTGCGCTCGACGAGCTTCTCTCGCCGTCGGACGCAAGTACGGCGTGTCCGACAACGCCGTCCGCAAATGGGTGCGCTGGTACGAGCGAGCGTCGCAGAGGTCGACAGGAGGAGGCCGCCTGAGCTTTCGAACGGCTGACAATCGCTTACGATCCCATCAGTGACCGCGCCCGTCGTCGTCATCCTTGCCGCGGGGCAGGGCACACGCATGCGCTCCGCGGTGCAGAAGCTGCTGCACCCGCTGTGCGGGCGCCCGATCATCGCGTGGCCGGTGGCGGCTGCGCAGGCCGCCGGCGCCGCCAAGGTGGTCGTCGTCGACTCGCCCGAGCGCAGGCTCGAGGACGCACTGAGCCACGTCAACGGCAACGTCGCGCTGGCCGTTCAGGCGCGTCCGCTCGGGACCGCTGATGCCGTCAAGGCCGCGACGTCTCAGATCGGGGCCGGGCGACACGGTCGTCGTGATCAACGGCGACGTGCCGCTGATCACCGCGGAGACGATCAGGGCGCTGGTCGATGACCACGAGCACACCGGCGCGGCCGGGACGATCGCGACGATGGTGCTCGACGATCCGACCGGCTACGGGCGGGTGGTGAGGGCGCCCGACGGGACCGTCGAGAAGGTCGTCGAGACCAAGGCGCCCGGTGACGCGACCGAGCTCGAGCTGCACATCCGCGAGGTCAACACGGGCGTGTTCGCGTTCGACGGCGATGCGTTGACGTCGGCTCTTTCCGAGGTGCGCTCGGACAACAGCCAGGGCGAGCTCTACCTCCCGGACGTGCTGCCGATCTTGCGCGAGCACGAGCGCACGGTGATGGCGCACGAGCTCGACGATCCGACCGAGCTGCTGCAGATCAACGACCGCCGCCAACTGGCCGAGGTCACGTCTGTCGCCCAGCGGCAGATCCAGGAACGCCACATGCTCGCGGGCGTGACGATCGTCAACCCGGCGGCGACCGTGATCGACGCCGAAGTCGAGATCGGCCAGGACACGGTCATCGCGCCCTTCACCAGCCTGCACGGCAAGACCACGATCGGCAGTGGCTCGACGATCGGGCCGAGCTCGACCCTGATCGACACCGCGGTCGGCGACGGCTCAAAGCTCGTACACGCGTACACCAACGGCGCGGTCGTCGGCGATCGGGTCAGCGTCGGGCCGTTCGCCTACCTGCGGCCGGGGACCGTTCTGCGTGACGGGTCCAAGGCGGGAACGTTCGTCGAGCTCAAGAACTCCGACCTCGGCGCCGGCAGCAAGGTGCCGCACCTGTCCTACATCGGGGACGCCGACATCGGCGAGGGCACCAACCTCGGCGCGAGCACGATCACCGCCAACTACGACGGCTACCGCAAGCACCGCACGACGATCGGCAACCGCGTCAAGACCAGCGTCGACACGACCTTCCTCGCGCCGGTTTCGGTCGGCGACGATGCCTTCACGGGCGCCGGCTCGGTGATCGAGAACGACGTCCCACCCGGCGCCCTCGGGATCGCGCGAGCCCGCCAGACGAACATCGAGGGGTACGCCGAACGGCGCCGCGCGCGAGAGGAAACCGGCTCCGACGGCGAGGGGGACAAACGGCCGTGACGACCGCTGAGACGTCGGCCACCGAGCGTAGACTCGCGGACACCTTGTCAGTCGTCGAGCCCCGTTCTGCCCCGACCGCGATGCGGGTCGGTTACGACAAGCGGCTGATGCTCGTCTCCGGGCGCGCGAACCCCGAGTTGGCGGCGAAGATCGCCTCCAAGCTCGGCGTCGTGCAGAGCGAGGTCACCACCCGGACGTTCTCGAACGGCGAGGTCTACTGCCGCTACCGGGAGTCGGTTCGCGGCGCCGACGTGTTCATCGTGCAGCCGATCTGCGGCAACTACGAGACCGGGGTCAACGCGAACGACGCGCTGATGGAACTGCTCGAGATGACCGACGCGGCCGTCGGCGGCTCGGCGCACCGGGTGATCGCGGTGACGCCGTGGTACGGCTACTCGCGCCAGGACAAGAAGTCGGCCCCGCGCGAGCCGATCAGCGCGAGACTCGTGGCGCGGATGCTCGAATCGGCGGGGATTGACCGGATCCTGACGATGGACCTCCACTCCGGCCAGATCCAGGGCTTCTTCCAGAAGCCGTGTGACCACATGACCGCCCTGTTCATGCTCACGCAGTACTTCGCCGACCTCGGCCTCGAGGACATCGTCGTCGTCTCGCCTGATGCCGGCCGGGTGAAGCTGAACAAGAACTTCGCCTCGAAGATCGGCGCCGACCTCGCGATCCTCAACAAGGAGCGCCCCGCCCAGCAGGTTGCGGAGATCGGGTACGTGATCGGTGAGGTCGCCGGCAAGACCGCGGTCCTCGTCGATGACCTGATCGACACCGCCGGCACCCTCAAGGCCGCCGCCCGCGCGGTGCTCGAGGCCGGTGCCCGGCGCGTGTACGCCGCCGCCACTCACGGCGTCTTCTCGGGCAACGCCTGGGAGAACCTCGCGGCCGCCGGCTTCGAAGAAGTCGTCGTGACCGACACGCTGCCGTTGCCGCCGAACGCTCCCAGCAACGTGCGCGTTCTCTCCTGCGCCGACCTGCTCACCAACTCGATCCGCCAGATCTTCACCGACGGCTCGGTGAGTGACGTGTTCGGCGGCGAGAACCAGCTGTTCTAGGCCCGGCGCCGCGAGAGCGGTCGTAGATAGCCTCCGGGCTGATGGCCGAGGAGCCAACAGCGGAGGAAGCCGAGGTGAGGGAGCTGGCCGAGCGTCACGGGCTCGTCCTCGAGCGGCACGGCGGCTGGTACCGCTTCTACGACAACGAGATCGACGCTGACGTGAGCACCCTCGGAGCGCCCGATCGCTTCAGGTGGGACCTTGCCGCCGCGCGGCGCTACCTGGAAGGGGAGGCCTGGAAGTCCGACCGGAACTTGTACCGCGAGGCGGAGGAGATGGCGGGCGGACGTGGCTGGGAGCTCGTGAACGACCCCGACCGCCGGGTGTGGATCGTCCGGGACGCCGCGGGCGATCGCCTCGCCCAGGGACCGTTTCGCACCTGCGTCAGATGGCTGCGCGAGCAGACTGTGGGCGGCTAGCGCGTCGACGCGATATGTGATCGGGTCACTTACGGCGGTGATGCTTGACGATCAGGTGCAGAGTGATCGTCCGGGTTGCCGTCTTGCCGCCGATCAGGGTCGCGGTCGCCGTCACGCGCTTGCGATGACCGGCAGCACGCTGGAGCGCGCCGAGCCCGGCGTGCGTGACACGCAGGACGATCGACCTGCGCCGGCCGCTTGCCACCGTGTAGCGGGCGCGGGCGTAGGCGATCGTCGTAAACGTGACCTTGCGGCGGTGGCGGATCACGCGGACGACACGACGGCGGACCGTTTCCGACAGGCGCCCGTGGCAGGTCGAGCCGGGTAGACCACCCGAACAGGTGATCAGGATCGGCGTCTTCCCTGACTTCACGGCGGCCCCGGCGGTCCGAATCGATACGGCGAGTGGCGGGACCACCGTGTACGTGATGCTCGCCCGCGCCATCTGTCCGTCCTTGGAGATCGCCGTCACGACGTAGCTGTGGGTGCCGATGGTGGAGGTGTTCAGGTGACCCGAACCGCCGCTCACCGTGCTGGTGCCCGCCGAGTCATCGCACGACGCCAGCCCCGGCCCGCCCACGCCCTCCGTGCAGGCGAACTTCGTCTTGATCGGGTTTCCCCTGACGAAGAGGCGGCCTGAAGCGGGCGCCGTGATCGTCGCCTTCGGCGGCGCGACCACGGTGAACCGGGCACTGCTCTGCGAGCTTGAGCCAGCACGGTTGGCCGCGGTCACGGTGCAGGCATATCGGCCGGGTGAACCCGCGAAGATCGAGCTCGAGGCGGCGCCGGCGATCGCGGCGCCGTCCCGCGTCCAGCTGTACGCAAAGGTCTGCGGTGCCTGATAGAGCAACGCTCCGATCACGTCCGGAGCCCAGCTGCCGGTCGAGCACGTGAGCGTTGTGCCGGGCGCTGATCCGCCGGCTATCAAGGGTGCGCGGGACCCGCTCGGCGCCTTCTGGATCACCGGGAAACCGGGACAAACCGGCGTCGTGCCGCCCGTGCCGAGCTGCCCGCCGCCACCGCTGCCGTCCAGGTTGGCGACCGAGATCGTGTTGGAGTTGCAGTTCGCCCAGTAGACCTTCCCAGCGGCGGGATCGAGCGCAACGCCGAACGCTCCGGCGGCCGTCGCTCCGGTCACGTTCAGATCGGCTGCCGTGCCCGAGTTATTGGTTAGCGCCCAGGCGACCGGATTTGTGTCATCCGCGCCGTTGGCCCAGTACAGCTTCCCGGTGCTGACATCGATGGCTATCCCGTTCGGATCTGCGATTGACGCCGTGCCCGTGTCGAACTGCTGTCCGCCGCCCGTGTCATTCAATTTGGCGGAGTAGATCGTGTTGTTGCCGCTGTTGGCCCAATAGATCCGTCCGTTCGCCGTATCGATCGCCACGTTGTCTGGCTCGTTGATGACGGCGCCCGTCGTATCGAGCTGTCCGCCGGCGCTGCCGTCGAGATCTGCGAAATCGATCGTGTCCGCGGCGGCCCAATAGATCTTTTGCGTCGCGGGATCGATGACTGGACCGTCCGGCCCCGAGAAAGTCGCCCCCGGCGCGGTGAAGGTGCCCCCGCCGCCGCCGTCCAGATCCGCAAACTGGATCGTGTTGGAATTGAAGTTGGCCCAGTAGAGGCGTCCCGTGGCCGAGTCGATCGCCAAACCATCCGGCCCGTTCGGACTTGCCGGCGACGTGTTCAGAAGACCGCCGCTGCCACTCCCGTCGAGATTCGCGAAACCGATCGTGTTGGAGTCAAAGTTGCCCCAATAGATCTTGTCGGCGGCGCGCGCGGGGCCGGCGCTCGCCACCATCGCGGCGATTCCGACCACGCCCACAATCAAAAGCCGCCAGACCGACCGGCAGCACGGACTCGACATAGATTTCCCCCTGCAGTTCTGACCCTGGATCCACGATCCTAGTTCCGCTGTCAACCGCCGAGATCGGCCCGGGCTATCTCTTGGCCAAGCGTTCGGCCGTCGTCGTGGTGGCGAGGTTAGGGCTGCTCCCCGCCGGCGCGCCCGATGGGCTTCATGCCCCGGCGGGGACCAGGGGGCGGCGGCATCTTACGGCTTGCCAAATCCCCGGTGCAAGCGCTCGACAGACAATCGATCAGCGCTGCATAGGCGCTGGTTATGCAGGACTCGCGGCGGGTTGGTGGCAACCCACGGCAGTCCCGCCGAGGCCCCCGACGGAAGCGCTGCATACAGGCACTCGCGGCACACCAGCTCGGCCTCTCCGGTCGGGTCTCGGGGGTTGAAGATCAGCTCGCAGTCGCTGTAGCGCTCATCCTCGACCTGGCACCCACACCACTCGCATACTCCGAACGGAAACGCCGCCCGGAACCGCGATTCGGCGTCCGACTCGTAGACGAGCTCGCGCCTCAGTCGCAGCAGACGAGCGAGGGCTGAGTCCAGACAGTCGTTGTGCGCTGTGGCCATAGCTCCCGTCCGAGGCAGCCGCGAACGGGACCGACCAGCCTCGGACGGCGAGACTCTCCCCGACCCGACCCGCCTAGGTGTTGTCAGGTGGTGACCGAGTGTCCGGCTTCGTTCCCGCGGCTGGCCCGTAGCCCGCCGGCAGCCAGCCGGCCCGCCAGCGGTCAGCCGGCCCCCGGCGGTCAGCCGAGCCCGTACACCCCGAGCGCGTTCTCGCGCAGGATCATCCGCGCCGCCGAAACCGCGCCCCCGGCGGACAGCAGCTGGGGCAGCATCTCGTCGAGCGCCTCCCGCCACCAGACGGACGCCAGGTAGTAGAGCTCCGGCGTGCGCGCCGCATCGGACGCGTACAGCAGCTTTGAGACGGGTGCCAGCTCGAGCGCCTCGGCGACCGCGGCGGCGGGGCGAGACACATGCGGGATCGTCAGTGACAGATCGAAGTACACGTTCCCGTACACGTGAGCGAGCCAGCCGGCGTCGCGGACGAACGGGTAGCAGTGCAGCAGCACGAACGTGGTCTCGCGGAAACGCTCGATCAGCGGCTGCAGCAGACTCGGACGCGCGGCGGGCAGCGACAGGTCCGCGTCACCGAAGCCGGTGTGCACCTGGACCGGCAGCGGGTCGCCGGTCGCCTCGTTGGCCTCGAGCGCCGCGAGGACGACATCGCGCAGCGGCCGGCCCTCCAAACGGTCGGTCCGGGCCGGCGCGCGCAGTGCATCGAGATCGAGACCGCCGCGATAGGCGGCGATCGTCTTGAGCGCCACGAAGCCATCGCCGCGGGCGGCGGTCACGGCGGCGCCGACGGCCGGGAGCGGATCCTCCAGGGAGCCCTCGGCCACGCGCTCGATCCGCATCACCGGCCGTGCCTCGCACCCAGCGAGGCGACCGAGCTCCGAGCACGAAGTACCGACACCCGGCGGCGGGAAGCCATCGTCGAGCAGGAGCAGCCCGGTGCCCGTGGCCCGCATCAGTCGCGACGCGTACTCGTTCGGGTCCGACGCGAGGCGGTGCGCGTAGACCGCCGCCTCGGTCGGCTCGCACTCGAGGCACTCGGCGAGCAGCCCGATCGCGCGCTGGTACATCACACCGGTGGCGATGTGCGGCCATTGGCGCGGGTCAGTGCTCTCCGAGAAGAGCCCGCGAAATTCGTCGAGGCTCGCCGGCGGCGCGAGCAGCAGCCCGTGGGCGTGGTGGTCGACCAGCGGCGTGTCGCTCAGTACTTCTCGAAATGGCCCTGTTGCTCGAATGCCTCGTCTCCCATGCGGTAGGCCTCCCACTCGGCTCCCCTGACCATTAGATAGGACTCCAGCAACGTGCCGCCGAGCGCCGCGCTGAGCAGTTGGTCGGCGGCGAGCGCGTCGAGCGCCTCGCGCTGCGACGTGGGCATCCCGACGATCCCGCGCCGGTCACGCTCGGACTCGGACAACACGGCGGGGTCGACGTCGACGGGGTCCGGAGGCACAAGACCGCGTTCGATCCCGTCGAGTCCGGCGGCGATCAGGCCGCCGACGGCCAGGTAGGGATTGCAGCTTGCGTCCGCGGCCTTCAGTTCGGCGTTGGTCGAGCCCTCCACCGAGCCGCGGAGCGGCGAAGCGACCCGGACCGGCGCCTCGCGGTTGTCATAGCCCCAGCACACGAACGCGCCGGCCCAGTATCCGGGCACGATGCGATGCCATGAGTTGAAGCTCGGGGCGCCCAAGCCGCAGAGCCCCGGCAGGTGGGCGAGCACGCCGGCGATGAACGAGCGCGCCATGCTCGAGAGCCCGTCGGCCCCGGACCCGTCGTAGAACGCGTTTCGATCGCCGTCCCAGAGCGAGAAGTGGATGTGGCAGCCGTTGCCGGCCACGTCCGGCCACGGCTTGGGCGCGAGCGAGGCGACCAATCCTCTGCGGGTGGCGACCGCGCGGATCGTCTCGCGGACCAGCAGTTGCTCGTCGGCGGCTGCCAGCGCGGGCGCGTGCGCAATCGAGATCTCCTGCTGACCGTGGCCGAGCTCGGCGTAGTACTGCTCGAGCGGGAGCCGCTGGGCCTCGAGCGCCCCGGCGAGCTCGTCGACGTAATCCGCCGCGGCGGCCATCCCGATCGTCGCGAAACACAGCGACGAGTCGAGCGGGACGTAGGCGCCATCGATCACGGTCGCGAGCGAGAACTCGTTCTCGAACGCCGCCCGCAGCACCAGGCCGCGCTCGGCCAGCCGGGCCTCCATCCGCTTCAGGAAAGACCGCTGGCAGACCGACGCCGGAGTGCCGTCGAGGCGCATGTGGTCGGTGAGCACCGCCCCCGAGTTCGGGGCGTACGGCAGCACCCGGAATGTGTCGGGGTCCGGCACCAAGCGGACCTCGCCGACCGGTCCCATGTCGGGGACCGGCTGGAGCTGGTCAAGGTTGTTCATCGCCTGCATTCCGACCGTAAGTCCGATCCCGTCGCGCAGGCGCCCCTCGAGCCCGCGCCGCGCGGAGGCCTTCGCGCGCACGGTCCCATCATTACCGCACCACAGGAAGCGGACGAACCGCAGGCCGAGCTCGTCGACGGCCGCCAGGAGTTCGTCGGCGTTCACGTAGCCACGGTCAGTTCGACAACAGTCACGTCGCGACGATCTTTTCATGGGCGCCCCCGCGACGGTGGACGAGTTGGTAGGTGAACGCCGCCTGCCCGTCTGGCTGCAGCGCCGACGCGTTCACGATAAACAGGACGATCGCGACGAAGATGAGTTGCCGACGAGCGGCGACATCCCCGAAGCGGTGACAGATGACGACCAGTGACAGCGATCCCCAGTTCGGCAGCCGCGTCCAGAGCGATCGCGCCCGGCGGCTGATGGAGCTGCTGGGCCTGACCGAGGACGAGCTCTGCGCGACGCTTGACGTCGACGCGCTGACGCTCCTCTCGGGACAGCTCGAGCGCAACTCCGAGCTCCCGATCCTGCTGGCGCTGCTCGACGAGGCCGCCGACCGTGCCGGCCCGGCGGTGCTGAGGCGCTGGGTCCGCGCCCTCGGACCGGACGGCCGGCCGATCGATGCGCTCACCGGTCGGAACTTCGGCGCGTTCGAGGACGCGCTCGCGACGCTCGCGGCGCGTGGATTCGTGCTCCGCGGCGGGGGAGGCGCGGGTGACTGAGCCGTTCATTTACAGGCTCCGCGTCCGCTACGGGGAGTGCGATCCCCAGGGCGTTCTGTTCAACGCCAACTACCTCGCCTACGTCGACCACACGATCACCGAGCTGTGGCGCGCCGCGTACGGCGGCTACGGCGCGATGCTCGACCGTGGCCTCGACATCGTCGTCGCCGCGGCGACGCTGCGGTTCCGCGGCTCGGCGCGGTTCGACGACGAGATCACGATTGAGGTGACCGTGACCAACCTCGGTACGACGAGCGTGACGACGTCCTACCGCTTTCTGCGCGAGGAGGAGCTCCTGCTCGAAGCCGAGCTGCGGCACGTGTTCGTCACTCGGGCCACGGCGACCAAGACGCCGATGCCCGACTGGGCGCGCGAGGGGCTGACGCGCTGGCTGGTAGCGCCGGCCGCGCCGAGCGGTCGCTAGTCCTCTTCGATCTTGTACTTGGCCGGCTTGCCCGGCCAGGCGCCGATCAGATGATGGAAGAAGCGCGCGTTCGTGTGGTCGACCGCGGCCGTGACTCCGGCCATCACGCCGGCCTCGAGCGCGTGCGCAAACGCGACCTTGGCGGTGCCCGCCTGGCCCGAGGTCGGCACCGGCGGCGGGGCGGTCGCGTCGATCCGCATCCAGATCGAGTTGAACACCGACCTGGCGATCCGCTTGGAGATCTGCCGGCCGATGATCTGAAATGGCAGGTACAGGATGCGCATCCAGCCAGGAGCCTACCGCCGCGCGCGCTCTCACGATCGGATGGCCTCGCTCTCACGATCGGATGGCCCAAAACATCGAGCAAGCGGCAAACGTCCGCCCCCCAACGTCAAAACGTCCGCCCCGAGCGCGTAAATAGGTCATCATTAGTCGCCGATCTGAGGAGCAGGCGATGCTCGAGGAGGAGGATCAAAGTCAGGAAGACGGTGGGGCAGAGGCGTTGCTTCGCCGTGCTCTGCTCGATGACTCGGCGGCGGTAGCGGTATCGCTGCGCGTCAATGGCCTGCCTCTGAGCGAGGCGCTGACCGTTATCTTTCACGGCCGCCGGGACCTCGGCACCCTGCAGACGTACGTGACCTGGGGCAGCCGCGGAGCGGGTGCGACGGTCGCCGCGAGCGACCTGCTGCGCGTCCCGTGCGATCTCGATCTGGCCGATGCCGAGGACCGCGACGAGGCCGAACGCCTCTACGTCGAGCAGGCAACAGCGATGCGCGACGCCTTGGTCGGCGCCGACACGGTGCTCGACGTATGGCGCGAACCGCTCGGCGAGCTGGCCGGCAGCGGCGTCGCGATCGACCACTCGGTGCAGCTGCCGGTCAAGCTGCCCGCTCCACGGTTGCTGCCGACCGCGCTGGTGGCTACCGAGTCCCAGCTTGTGGTGACGCCCGTCTGCAGCGCGCGTACGCTCGCCGACGGCCGGCCTCCGATGGGGATCGCCTGCGCGCAGCAGGACCTGACCCGCGTCTACCCGCTCGCCGATGACCCCGAGCGGTGCATGGAGGACTTCCTCGAACTTGCCGCCGAGCACGCCCTCAAGCTCGCCGAGCGCCTCGAGCACCAGGACGCGTCGGTGCAGCGATTCCTCGAGCTCAGCGGCGACGACTAGCCGGCGGCCCGCGGTTTCGGCCAGTCGCGGCCGTACTGGGCCGACGTAGCCTTACGCCGGGGCCAGGCCGGCCCGCTACCGTGGCCGCCGGTGCGGCGCTCTTACCGGATCGCTCTGATCATCGCGGCCGTGGTCGTGTTCCTGGTCATCAGCGGTCTGCTCGCGCGCGCACTGAGCGTTGGCGGCGCCGAGAGCGATGCGATCACGTCACTGGTGAAGGCCGAGGCGCGCGGTGACGGCAGCGCGGTCGTGGCGCTGATCGAAGGCTGCAGCGCGAGCCCGACCTGCCGCACGGCAGCCACCGGGCTCGCGACGCGCTTGCGCCATCCCGGCACCGTGTCGATCCCCCAGCTGAATCCGTCCACCAGCTTCTCGCTGGGGTCGACGCTCGGCACCGCGCGGGTGGCGTGGTTCGCGGGCAACTCGACCGCTCGTGTCCAGTGCGTCCGCGTGCGCCACGCGGGCAATGTGCTGTCGGGCTTCCACGTCCAGCTGCTGATCGTCAGCCGCAGGATCGCGAGCGGCTCCGACTGCCCCGTCCAATTCGGCGGCGCCACCGCGAGCGGCTAGGGCCACCGGGTCCCCGCGTGACCCGTCCGAGGCCCGCGGGCGCGCGACCCGTCCGGGGGCCGCGTGCGCGCTACCGGTGCGGCGTGCGCTACCGGTGCGGCGTGCGCTGTGGCCGGCGGACCGGCTCGCGAGACGGCCGCCGCTCGCGGCTCGGGCGCAGGTCACGCAAACGGCCCGGTTCGCGCAGACGGATCCGCGACTGCTCGGCGTCACTGAGCGGGATGCCGCCGCGGGGAGGCGTTGGGGGTGTCGGCGGCCGCTTCGGGCCGCGGCCCCAGCCGTCGTCGCCCTCCCCTTCGGAGCGACGTGCGTTGTTGGGCTCATCGCGCAGCGCGGGAAACAACAGCACAGCGATACAGCCCAGCCCCAGGAGATGCACTCCGGCAATCCAAAGCAACACCTGAGCGTCGCCCGACATGGATTAAGGTTACCGCAAGGTTAGGTGCGCGCGCGAGGGCTCTTCGCTGATCGCGCTAACCCCCGCGCACCCCCCAATCGACACCGCGCGAACGCTTTCCCGGCGTCCCCGCTACCATCGAACGCCGCCAATGGCCCGTCGAGAATCAACCACGCTCAAGGTCGCCGCGCGAGAGCCCGAGGGCTCCCGTTCGGCGCGCCGTCTTCGCCGCGCCGGCAACATTCCCGGCGTCGTGTACGGCGGCGGTGAGGATCCGGTCGCGTTCCGGGTCGAGGCCCGCGAGCTGCGCCACGCGCTCCAGCACGGCGGCGCGGTGATCGATCTCGCGGTCGATGACGCGGCCGCGACTCCGGTCGTGGTCAAGGTGCTCGATCGCCATCCCGTGAGCGGCGAGACCACCCACATCGACATGCTGAGGGTCCGCCTCGACGTGAAGATCCAGTCGACCGTCGTGCTCGAGCTGACCGGCGCCGAGGACTCGCCCGGGGTCAAGGAGGGCGGCGTGCTCGAACATGTCACGCGCGAGCTGACGATCGAGGCGCTGCCGAACGACATTCCCGACTCGCTCCAGCACGACGTGTCCTCGATGGTGATCGGGGACACGCTGACGCTCGACGCGGTCACGCCCCCACCCGAAGTCACACTCCTCGACGATCCCGAGACCGTGATCGCCACTCTGACTCCGCCCAGGCTCCAACTCGAAGAGGAAGAAGGGATCGAGGCGGAGACCGAGGTCGTCGGCGAAGGCGAGGAGGGCGCTGCGGCCGCCGACGGCGAGGGCGGCGACGACAGCGGCGAAGCGGACTCTGGCGCCGAGTAGGCGCCCGCGATGCCAGCACCAGGGCGCGCTCACGCTAGCGGCCCGCTCGGCATCCCGCCTCGCCAACTGCCGGGCCGCGCGTGAGTCATCCGGCTGCGCCCGCAGATTGGCTCCTCGTAGGCCTCGGCAACCCGGGTCGCGAGTACGAGCGTTCGCGCCACAACGTCGGCTTTCAGATCGCGAACGAGCTGATCGACCGCTGGCAGCTGCCCAAGCCAAAGTCGCGCTACCGGGGCCTGCTGACCGAGGGGCGGACGGGTCCCGGCGGACCACGGGTCGCGATCCTGATGCCGCAGACATTCATGAACGACGTCGGCACCTCGGTAGGTCCGGCGCGCGGCGCGCTGAAGACCGACCTCGATCACGTGATCGTTCTCCATGACGAGATCGATCTTCCGTTCGGGGAAATCCGGGTCCGCCTCGGTGGCGGCCTGGCCGGCCACAACGGCCTGAAATCGATCAAGCAGGGGCTCGGCTCGGCGGACTTCGTGCGGGTTCGCACGGGGGTGGGGCGGCCCCCAACGACCGATCCGGAGCTGGTGGCGGCGTACGTGCTCGGGCGGTTCAAGGAGCCGCCCGCTGAGGTGGCGGAGCTTGTCTCAAACGCGGCCGACGCGGCCGAGCGCGTGGTGGAGCACGGCCTCCCGGCCGGCTGAGCACTGCTCCTAGACTGAGAAGGAGCACCAGAATGCTCCGCCCCCTCCTCGCCAACGCCGATGAAGACCAGCAGACTGCCGCGCTGGTGCGCGACGGGGGGAGTGCATTCGTGTCGCAGGCGCTGCGTCCGTACCTGGTCGCGAGCCTGCTCGACCGCGACCCCGGCCGTCCCGCGATCGTGGTCGCCGGCGACGACCGCGCGGCGCGCGACCTGGCGGGCGGCCTGCGCGCCTGGCTCGAGCCGCGCACGGTCCGCTACTACCCGAGCCGCGGGGTCACCTACGAATCCCATTTGGTTCCGCCGCCGCACCTCGTCGGGCTGCGGATCGCGGCGCTCGATTCGCTGCTGGCGAGCGGTGACGCGGCGCCCGTGGTGGTGGTCAGCGCGGTCGCGCTGTCTGAGAAGGTGCCCGACCCGGCGATGCGCCCGCACGGCTTCGAGCTGCGCGTCGGCGAGCTGATCGACCTCGACGAGACCGCGCTCGACCTCGTCGCGGCCGGCTACGAGCGCGTCGACCAGGTCGAGGACCGGGGCCAGTTCGCGATCCGCGGCGGCCTGCTCGACCTGTTCCCGGCGACCGAGGATCGCGCGGTCCGCGTCGACCTGTTCGGCGATGAGATCGAGTCACTGCGCTGGTTCTCCACGTTCACGCAGCGCTCGCTCGGCGATGCCGACGTGGTCGAGGTCGCCCCGGCGGCCGAGCTCGCCCCCGAGCACCGCGAGCTGGCGGAGATCGCCGCGCTCGAGGACGAGTCCGAGCGGCCCGATATCGCCGAGCTGCTGCCGGTTGAGAACTTCCATTCGTTCCTGTCACTGGCCGGCGACGCACCGAGCGTCCTGGTCGCGGGTGACGAGGACCTCCGGCCGGCGCTGGCCGACCACTGGCAGGACGTCACGGCCGCCTTCCACGACGAGGACGCCCACCAGCTCTACGTCGCGCCGGACGAGATCGTCTCCGAGCTCGACGCGCGCGTCCGCATCCGCCTATCGAGCATTGACCAGGACCAGCGGTTCGCGTTCCGCGCCCAGACCGCCGACATCGCCGCCCGTGGCCTGCGGCAGGCGGAGCCCGAGCTCGAGAAGCTCGCGCGCTCGGGCTACCGGACGGTGATCACGTTCGCGCGTCGCGGCGAGGGCGAGCGGTTTGCGTACAACCTCGGACGGCTGAAGATCAGGTGGCTCGCCGAGGGCGAGGAGTCGGCGCCCGGCGCGGGGATGATCACGCTCGCCCAGGCGCGGCTGCAGACCGGCTTCATCGCGCCGCAGTTCCACCTCGCGGTGATCCCCGACCACCGGCTGTTTCACCGTCGCCGGGCACCCGAAGCACCCGGGCGCGAACGTCGGCGCGGGGTGCTGCGCAGCTTCGCGGACCTGCGCACCGGCGACATCGTCGTCCACGAGGACCACGGGATCGCGCGCTTCGCCGGGTTTGACACCAAGACCGTCGCGGGCGTCACGCGCGACTATCTGTATCTCGAGTACGCCGGATCAGACCGCGTGTTTGTGCCGGTCGACCAGCTCGCGAAGATCAGCCGCTACGTCGGCGCGGGTGGCGCCCACCCGCCGCTGTCCAAGCTCGGCGGCACGCGCTGGGAGACCATCAAAGCGCGGGCGCGCCGCGCCGCCCAGGAGCTCGCGGGCGAGCTGCTCAACCTCTACGCCGAGCGCAAGCGCCGCGCCGGCCACTCGTTCCCGATCGACACCGACTGGCAGCGCGAGTTCGAGGACGCCTTCCCGTACACCGAGACGCCGGATCAGCGCGACGCGATCGAATTCGTCAAGGCCGACATGGAGGCCCCGCGACCGATGGACCGTCTGATCTGCGGTGACGTCGGCTACGGCAAGACCGAGGTTGCACTGCGGGCGGCGTTCAAGGCGGTCCAGGATGACCGGCAGGTGATGCTGCTGGTGCCGACGACGATCCTCGCCCAGCAGCACTTCGGCACCTTCAGCGAGCGCCTCAAGGACTACCCGGTGACGATCGAGCATGTCTCACGCTTCCGTTCCGCGGCCGAGCAGAAGGCGGCGGTCGCCCGCTTCAGCCGCGGCGAAGTGGACATCCTGATCGGCACCCACCGCCTGTTGTCGCGCGACGTCCGCGCCAAGGAGCTCGGTCTTCTGATCGTGGATGAGGAGCAGCGTTTCGGCGTCAAGCAGAAGGAGCTGCTGCGCCAGCTCAAGCTCAAGGTCGACGTGATTTCGATGAGCGCGACGCCGATCCCGCGGACGCTGCAGATGTCGCTGGCGGGCGTCCGCGACATCAGCGTGATCGAGACCCCGCCCGAGGGCCGGCGGCCAGTCAAGACCTACGTCGGCGAGTACGACGAGGAGCTCGTGCGCCGGGCGCTGCTGCGCGAGAAAGAGCGCGGCGGCCAGGCGTTCTTTCTCCACAACCGGGTCGAGACGATCGAGGAGACCGCCGTCCGGCTGCGCGGGCTGTGCCCCGGGCTGCGATTCGAGGTCGCCCACGGCCAGATGGACGAGCGCCAGCTCGAGCGGCGGATGCTGGCGTTCCTGCGCGGTGACGCCGACGTGCTCGTGTGCACGAGCATCATCGAGTCGGGCATCGACATCCCGCAGGCCAACACCCTGATCGTCGAGCGCTCGGATACGTTCGGCCTCTCGCAGCTGTACCAGATACGGGGGCGCGTCGGGCGCTCGCACGAGCGCGCGTACGCCTACCTGCTGTACCCGAGTGCCGCCGCGCTGACGCCCGACGCGGCCCAGCGCCTGTCGGCGCTGTCGGACTACACCGAGCTCGGCGCGGGGTTCAAGATCGCGATGCGTGACCTCGAGCTGCGCGGCGCGGGCAACCTCCTCGGTGACGAGCAATCCGGGCACGTGGCCGCGCTCGGGTTCGAGCTCTACATGCAGATGCTCGACGAGGCGGTGGCCGAGTCCGAGGCCGCGGCGGGCGCGGGCGCGGAGGAGGAGTGGGAGCCGGTCCGCCTCGACGTCAACGTCGATGCCTACGTGCCGGCCGACTACGTCCCCTACGAGCAGGCGAAGGTTGACGTCCACCGCCGGATCGCGGCCGCGCGTGAGGTGGCCGATCTGGCCGTCCTGCGCGAGGAGCTCGAGGATCGCTTCGGCCCCGTACCCGATCCGCTGCGCAACCTGATCTCGCTCCAGCAGGCGCGGATCAAGCTCGGGCAGGCGGGCGCGCGGTCGGTCACGTTCCGCGGTGACCGGCTCGCCGTGACGCCGATCGAGCTCGACTCGGTGCGCGCCAAGAAGATCCGCGCCGAGATCCCGGAGGCCCTGTACGAGTCGGGCAAGTCACAGCTCTCGGTCCGCGTCCCGAACGATCCGCTCAAGCGTTTCCCGGCCCTCGTCCGGGCCGCCGACGTACTGCTGTCGGTCACCCGCGAGGGTGAAATCGAGGCGGCCCAGGCCGAGGCCGCGGCCTAGCCAGTCGGCGCGAATTACCTGCAAAGCGTCACCTTCTGAGTGCACCGTGACACTCGTGATTGGTGACCGCCCCTATGGGTTGCGTAAGAGTGGCTACAGATCCATGGAAGGCCGCTACCATCACCGCAGTCGTATGAAGTCTCTACGGTCCATCCCGGCGCTCGGCGCCTTTTTTGTGGTCATCGCGCTGGCGGTGTCAGCCTGCGGGAGCTCGATCCCGAGCAACTCGGTTGCGGTTGTAGCCGGCAATCCGATCAGCACGCAGGCGTTCGACCATTGGATGTACGTGCTGGCCAAGACCCAGGCCGCACAATCACCCGGCCAGCCGGTCATCGTCCCCAACGACCCGCCGAACTTCACCAAGTGCATCGCGCAGGTCAAGGCCGAGATCCCGAGCCTGGCGAAGACCGCCACCAAGACCCTGAAGGCAGACTGCCAGCGGGTCTTCACCTCGCTCTCGAGCACCGTTCTCGACTACCTGATCAAGGCGTACTGGTACCAGGCCACGGCCCACAAGCTGGGCATCAAGCTCACACCGGCTCAGGTGCAGAAGGCACTTGCTCAGGCCAAGAAGGGGCAGTTCTCGACCGACGCGCAGTTCCAGTCATTCTTGAAGTCGACCGGACAGACGGCTGGCCGACGTGACCTACCGGATCAAGATCGAGCAGCTCTACACCAAGCTGCTGGCCAGGCACCCGACGAAGGTCACCACCGCTCAGATCCAGAACTACTTCAACAGCCACAAATCTCAGTTCGGGACCCCCGAGACGCGCGACATGAAAATTGTGCTGGCCAAGACCTCCGCGCAGGCCAACGCGGCTAAGACCGCGCTGGAGCACGGTCAGAGCTGGACCGTCGTGGCCAAGAAGTACTCGATCGACCCGACGACCAAGGACAAGGGCGGCGTCCTGACTGACGTGACCAAGGGCCAGCAAGATGCGGCGCTCTCAAACGCGGCGTTCGCGGCCAAGACGAACAAGCTGATCGGTCCGGTCAAGGGCCAGTTCGGGTACTACGTCGTCGAGGTGACCAAGATCACGCCGGCGACGCAGAAGACGCTCGCTCAGTCGAGCGCGACGATCAAGCAGACGCTCCAGAACCAGGCACAGACCACCGCGGCCAACGCGGTCGTCAGCGAGTCCAAGAAGGACTGGCAGAGCAAGACCAAGTGCCGCCAGACCTATGCGATGGCCGATTGCGCCGGCTACAAGGCGCCGAAGACCAGCACGAGCGGCGCCGCAGTCGCTCCGAGCGGAACCGCTCCCGCTTCCAGCACGTCCGCTCCGTAGGTGGACGGCTCCCAGGACGCCGCTGACGCGATAGCGCGCCTGGACGCGATCACTCGCCGGTTGCGGGTCGAGTGCCCGTGGGATCGCGAGCAGGACGAGCGTTCGATCGTTCCGCATACGGTCGAGGAGGCCTACGAGCTCGCCGACGCCGCCCACCGTCGCGACGACGCCAAGCTGATCGACGAGCTCGGCGACGTCCTGTTCCAGGTCCACTTCCTCGCGCTGCTGCTCGAGGAGCGCGGGGCCGGCTCGCTCTCCCAGGTCGCCGAGCATGTGACCGACAAGCTGATCCGCCGCCATCCGCACGTGTTCGGCGAGGTCCAGGCGCCGACCGCCCCGGACGTGCTGCGCAACTGGGACGCGATCAAGCGCGAGGAGCCAGGGCGAGAGCCGGGGCTGTTCGGGGAAGTCCCCGAGAACCTGCCGTCGCTGCTGCACGCGCGCAAGGTCCAGCGCCGGGCGGCGTCACGCGGGTTTGACTTCCCCGGAGTGCAGGGACCGCTGCGCTCAGTCCGCGAAGAACTGGCCGAGGTCGAGCAGGCCGCCGACGGCGACGAGCGCTTCAACGAGCTCGGCGACCTCCTGTTCGCCGTAGTCAACGTGGCCCGCAAGATGCACCTCGATCCGGAGCTTGCTCTGCGTGCGGCGTCGGATCGATTCAGGTCGCGGATGATCGCCGCGGTCGAGCAGGCGACATCCGAGGGCCGGAGTTGGGACGATCTGCCGCCGGAACAGCAGCTTGCCTACTACAGGCGGGCGCGCATGACCGAAGGAGACTCCAACTCGCAATGAGCCAAATCGAGCACGTGCACGCCCGCCAGATCCTCGACAGCCGGGGCAACCCGACGGTCGAGGTCGAACTGAGCCTCCAATCCGGAGCCTGGGGACGAGCGGCGGTTCCGTCTGGCGCCTCGACCGGGGAGTTCGAGGCGACTGAACTCCGCGACGGTGGTTCGGACTGGCTCGGCAAGGGGGTCAGGAAGGCGGTCGACAACGTCAACGGGGAGATCGCGACCGCGGTTCGCGGTCAGGACGCGGCCAGCCAGGCGGCGCTCGACCGGATGCTGATCACGCTCGACGGTACGCCCGGCAAGTCCCGGCTGGGCGCCAACGCGCTGCTCGCGGTGTCGATGGCCGCGGCCCAGGCGTCGGCGGCCGAGCAGCGTCAGCCGCTGTGGCGGTACCTGGGCGGCGAGGGCGCGCACGTGCTGCCGGTTCCGATGATGAACGTGCTCAACGGCGGTGCGCACGCCGACAACAAGCTCGACTTCCAGGAGTTCATGATCGTGCCGGTGGGCGCGCGGACGTTCTCCGATGGCCTGCGGATGGGGGCCGAGGTCTTCCAGCACCTGAAGCGGACGCTGCACGAGCAGGGCCTGTCGACGAGCGTCGGCGATGAGGGAGGGTTCGCCCCCGACCTGGCGTCCAACGAGCAGGCGCTCGAGGCGCTGATGGGCGGGATCCGCGCCGCCGGCTTCGTTCCCGGTGACCAGATCGCGATCGCGCTCGACCCCGCCGTCTCGGAGATCGCCCATGACGGGCAATACGTGCTCGCCGGCGAGGGGCGGGAACTGACGGCCGATGAGCTCGCCGCCTACCTGTCCGATCTCGCCGGCCGCTATCCGATCATCTCGATCGAGGACGGAATGGCCGAGGAGGACTGGGACGGCTGGTCGACGCTCACCGACCAGATTGGCAGCCGGATTCAGCTCGTCGGCGATGACCTGTTCGTGACCAATACCGAACGCCTCCAGCGTGGGATCGAGGCGGGCGTCGCGAACGCAATCCTGATCAAGATCAACCAGATCGGCACCCTTACCGAGACGTTTGCCGCGATCCGGATGGCCCGGGAGGCCGGTTACGCGGCGGTCATGTCGCATCGCTCCGGGGAGACCGAGGACGTCACGATCGCCGACCTCGCGGTCGCGACCGGATGCGGGCAGATCAAGACGGGCGCGCCGTCGCGCACAGATCGGGTGGCGAAGTACAACCAGCTGCTGCGGATCGAGGAGGCGCTGGGACCCGAGGCGCGCTACCCGGGCCGGTCGGCCTTCCGCACCTAGTGTCGCGAGTCCGATCGGGGCGCCGCACGTGCGCACTTCTGCAGGCTGCCGTGCAGCAGGAAGGATCGGCGCCGCGTCGAACGAAGGGCGCAGGCGATGCCGTCAGCCCGTCCAGCAACCGCTGCACCTCGCCGCCAACCCCGCAGGGCCGCCCAACGGCCCCGGCGGGTGGTCTCCGGGGGCCCGCGACTGCGCATCCGCTGGGATCGCGCCGGCCGGATCGGGTTGTTGGTGGTGCTGGGCGTCGTCGTCGGCCTCTACGTGCAGCACACGCTGTCGTATTTCGCCACGCGCTCCCAGGCTTCGAGCCAAGCGACGATCGTCAACCAGCTCGTGCACCAGAACGCCGCCCTGGTCAAGCAGGAGCAGGCGCTCAAGAACCCGGCGACGATCGTCCGCGCCGCGCGAGCGCTCGGGATGGTGCGCCCGAACGAGATCCCGTTCGTGATCACCGGGCATTCCGGCCACTAACGCCGCGCCGCCACGACCGGGCGGTGGCCCGCTGATGGCGTTCGAGCCGGGGTTCGATGACCTGATCGGGCTCTGGCAGGACGGCCAGCGACGGCTGGCGCAGTCCGATCCGGGCGACCGTCCGGTGCTCGAGCGCGTGATCAACGCGCTCGTCGACGAGCTCCGCCATCGCCTCGGGGGGCCGTTCGGCGTCGAGGAGCTGGCACGCCTCTACGTCGAGCAGGGAGCCGACTGGTGCTTTGACATCGCGGTACGCGCGGCGCCCAACAACCCGGCGGCCTGGGACCTGACAACCGTCGCGGGAGCGGCATTCGCCCGCTACGCCCGCGAGGCCAACGACTACGCAGGCGGTCGGCGCATCGCCGACCCCGAGTAGAGCCTAGGAGTCCTCGTCTTCGCTCGAGGGCTCCCCGGCGCGCCGGATCACGATCTGGTCCTCTTCGATCGCCACCTCGACCGGCCGGTGCCCGGCCCAATACTCGGCGTAGATGGGGTCATCCTGAACGGCCGGATCGAGCCACAACCCGTAGCCCTCCTCGCCGTGGTCGAAGGTCGCCTCGAGCGTCTCCGGGGCGTGCCTGCGCCCCCGAGCGCTCCGCCCGCCGCGGCGGCCGCGGCGCCGGCGAGCCGGCTTCTCCTCGTCTGACTCCTCCTCGTCGGCCTCCTCGGCCTCCTCCTCGGCGCGCTCGGCCTCGGCCGCGTCGAGCTCGGCCGCGATCAGAGCGTCGTCCTCGGCGCGCAGATCGATCTCATCGTCGAACTCGGTGGCCACGACCACGCCGTCGCTCTCGTCTGACGGCTCCAACCCCTGCTCGCGCTTGAACGTCTGGATCTGCTGGACCGTGACCTCGAGTTGGTGCGCGATCCACGCGTCCGTCCGGCCCTGGCGAACCCAGGCCCGGATCCGGTTCAGCTCTGGTCTGAGAGATTTGCGCGGCATTGAGCGCGGAGACTAGTACACCGCGAGGACCTGACCGCGCCTCAGTGCGATCTGGCGCGTAAGTCCTTTCCGGTGGCGCCCGTTCTCTGTATGCTGGCACCTGGGTAGGTCAAGCGCTAGTGCGCGCGCACCGTTCACAAGCAGCGACGCAGGGAGGCAAGCCATGCTGGTCCTGACCCGCAAATCTAATCAGAGCATCATGATCGGGGACGACATCGAGGTGTCCGTCCTCGCGATCATGGGCGAGAAGGTTCGGATCGGGATCCAGGCGCCGCGTGACGTCCCGGTGTTCCGCAAAGAGGTTTACCTCGAGATTCAGCAGGAGCGCGCGGATGGCCCCAAGGGCGCCCGCGAAGAGGTAGACGCTGCGCTGCGGGGCCTCCAGGACGACGCTGGCGCATAGGAGGCGCTGGCGCCGCACCGGCTGTGCATCGTGAGCGGTCGTTTTCGACGGCTCGGCGCGCTCAGCTGAGCAGTAGGTAGAGCGTCTCGAACATCGCGGCGGTCACGATCAGCGCGGTCGCGATCAGCGTCAGCACCAGCACCCAGTAGCGCATCGAGCTGCGCTTGATCTGGCGCGCGTGGCTGCGCTTGCGCGATCTGCGCACGGCCTGATGCCGCAGTCGTTCGCGACGACTTCGGTCCAATTGCGCCTCGTGCCGAAACTGCTGCTCGAGCTGCGCGAGGCTCTGGCGCATCTTCATCGCCATCGGATCGAGCCTACCAGTCAGCGGGGCGCGAAGCCCCGCTCTTTCGTGAACTCAGTGGACCTGCTGGCCTTCGTAGACCTGGACGAAATGGAGGTAGTTGTCGGCTACCTGCGACACGGCCCCCGCTCGCTCCAGGTCCTTGTTCAGGTAGCCCTTCAGCGCGTCCCACCAGATCGAACGTCCGATCGCGAAGCCGACGAAGCCGTCGACCGTCTGCGCTGCCTCGAGCCACTGCTCGACCTTCGCGGTCGAGGCGCCGCGGCCCAGCACCACGCAGGTGACGCCCTCGCGTCCCTCGCCCGAACGGGCCTGCTCGACGAGCATCACGTCATCGTCGCGGGAGTCGACGCCCTCGATCTTCCAGATGTCGACCTCGATGCCGAACTCCTGAATGTTGGCGATCGCGTGTCGCATCAGCTCGGGGCGGAGCTCGGTGTCGTAGCGATCCGAGTCTCCGCCGACGCTCTCGAGCTGCGCGTCGGTCCCCGGGACCAGGAGCTCGAAGAGGAACTTGCGCCCGTTGGCGTGCAGCCAGTCGGCGAGCCGCTTGAGCCGTCCAAGCTGGCGCTCGTTCATGACTGGATCGTCGTCGGGGTTGTAGCGGACCAGGACCTTTGAGAAGTCCGGGTTGAAACGCTCGATGTGTGCCCCGAAATCGTCGCCGTACTCGAAGTCGAACTCGTGCTGACCGGACTTCTCGACCGGCATCGCCAGCTTGAGGTTGTGCTCGCGGGCTCGCTCAGGGATGTTCGAGCCGAACTGCTCGTCGACGAGGACGCCGGTCGCGCCGGCCTGCGCGCCGCGCGAGACCGCCTCGAGCATCCCCTCGAAGATCAGGCGCTTGGCGTCGGCGATCGTCTCGGTCTCTTCGGGCGTCGGATCGCCCTCGATCCCGAACATGTTCTTCTGGAATGAGCCGCGATGGTCGAACGCGAGGATGTAGAGCTTGCCGTCGTAGCCAAGGGCCATAGGCACCGTCCTTAAATCTCTGTTGCCGTCGGCCCCGCAGTCTAGGGACGCGCGGGCCAGATCGCGTGTCCGTCCGGGTCAGGTGGGCGCTCCGGTCGGGGCCACCGCGCGTCCACGGCACCCGGCGCGAAACCCGTAGGCTCTCGCCCCGTGGAGCACCACTTCGACGGGCACGCCTACACGATCGGGATCGAGGAGGAGCTGATGATCCTCGACGCCGGCTCGCTCGAGCTCGTCAACGCGATCGAGGCGATGCTCGAGCCGGCCCCGGCCGGAGAGATCAAGCCCGAGCTGATGGAGTCGGTGCTCGAGATCTCGACCGCGCCGTGCGAGAACGTGGCGCAGGCCAGCGAGCAGCTGCGCGCGCTGCGCCGGCAGGTGACCGAGACGGCGTCGGCAAAGGGGATGGCAATCGGCTCGGCCGGGACGCACCCGTTCGCGATGTGGGAGGACCAGCGGATCGTCGCCCGGCCGCGCTACCGGGATCTGATCTCGGCGCTGCGGTTCGTCGCCCGCCAGGAGGTCATCTTCGGGATGCACGTCCACGTTGGGATCGATGACCCTGACAAGGCGATCCACGTCGCCAACGGGATGTGCGTGCACCTGCCCGTGCTGCTCGGCCTGTCGGCCAACTCGCCGTTCTGGCGCGCCGACGCGACCGGGATCGCGTCAACGCGGACGCCGATCTTCCGTGCCTTCCCGCGGGTCGGGATCCCGCCCGCGTACGACGATTGGGCCGACTACGAGCGCCGGATCGAATTCATGATCCGCGCCGGCGTGATCGAGGATTACACCTATCTGTGGCACGACGTCCGGCCCCATCCGAACTTCGGCACGGTCGAGGTCCGGGTGATGGACTCCCAGACGCACGTCGAGCACTCGCTCGGGCTCGCCGCGCTGGTCCAGGCGCTGGCCCGCGAGCTCGCCGAGCACTTCGACTCCGGCCAGAACCTCTCGCGCTACCCGTACGAGATGCTCGACGAGAACAAGTGGCTCGCCGCCCGCCACGGGCTCGACGGCGAGCTCGTCGATCTGCCGAGCTCCGAGCGGGTCGCGACCCGGACGCTCGCCCGGCGGCTGCTTGACCGCATGCGCGAGCACTGCGAGGACCTCGGCTCGCTGTCCGAGCTCGAAGCGGTCGAGGACCTGCTCGCGCGAGGCAACGGCGCCGCCCGGCAGGTGGTCGTCTACGAGGCCAACCACGATTTCCGCGAGGTCATGGCGGAGATCGTCGCCGCCACGCCCCCGTAGCCGCCCGCGGGACCGGACCGGACCGGACTGGACCGGACCGGACCGGACCGGACTGGACCGGAGCGGACACGGACTGGACCGGAGCGGACACGGACTGGACCGGAGCGGACACGGCGTGTCGGACCGTACCCCCGAGTCAGGCTGGGCCCGGACCGCGCATTCCGTGGAAGATCCGCCGCCCGAGTTTGGATCCTCCACGCTTGACACGCATATGAAGCAGTCCGTGGAAGATCCGCGAGCCCGAGTTGGAATTTCCACGAAACGTGCGAGCGGGCGGAGGCGCGCAGCCCGAGAGGCGCAAATGGGGCCGCCTGGCGATGCGCGCACACGGCCGCGGAACGGGTGCCCCGGCCCGGCGGCTTTTTGGCAGTTCTACAATCATTCCGTGAGCGCTGGCGGTCCGGAACTATTTGTCGTCTGCAAGAGCTGCGGATCCGAGGTCAGCTCGTACATCACCGAGTGCCCGTATTGCGGAAACCGGCTCCGTAAACGCGCTCCGAAACTCGATCGCGACGGTCGCGTAGCCGAGAAGCGCGAGAAGCGCAAGCCGGCGCCGCTGCTGACCCGGCTGCGCCGCGACGAGATCCCCGGCATCCGTCCTGACACGCGGCCGTACGCGACCTTCGTGCTGGTGATCGCGGGCCTGGTCGGGACGCTCCTGTGGCGGACCGGATTGGGCGCCAGCAACGAGCTCGAGATCCTCGGCAAGCCCGGATCGCACTGGTGGCGCCTGTTCACCGCGGTGTTCACCTACAACAACATCGGTTACGCGTTCGTGACGCTGGTCGCGATCGCGCTCTTCGGCTGCCTGATCGAGCGCCGCCACGGCCCGATCACGGTGATCGGGCTGTTCCTCGTCGGCGGCGTCGGCGGGCTCGCGGCGACCGCCGCGGCCTACCCGGTTCCGGTGGCGATGGGGGGCAACGGCGCGGCGCTGGCGCTGCTGTGCGCATGGCTGGTGCCCGATCTGCTCGCACTGCGCGCCGGCGAGGATGTCGACGGTGACCTGATCGGTGTCGCGGCGATCGGGATCGCTGTCGCGCTGATGCCGCTCGCGGTGCCGCAGGCCAGCTGGCTGGCGGACGGGGTCGGCGTCGTGGTCGGCTTCGCCGTCGGGCTCCCGCTCGCGCGGATGACGATCCGCTGATCCGCACCCGCGGATCCGCTGAGGACCCGCAGACCGCGGCCGACAGCGCCGACTTCAGACCACGCTGATCGAACCGGGCTCGCCCTCGACCAGCCGGCCGATCGCTGCCCCCGGGATCCGCCCGGCATCGCCCGCAGCGACGGCGGCCAGCAGCCCGCCCGACGTCATCGCGTCACACACGAGCCACACGCGCTCCTCGGGGACCGTGACCTCGAACGTGGCGAAGGTCTCCGCAAACGCGCGGTTGCGCCGCGTGCCGCCGGCGACCGCGGCCTCGTCGCCGCGGGCGAGTAGCTCGATCACGCCCTCGATCGCGGGGACCGCGGCCGCGTCGACCTCGGCGGCGACGCCGCTCGCGAGCGCGAGCTCGTGCAGATGGCCGAGCAGCCCGAAGCCGGTCACGTCGGTCATCCCGTGCACGCCCGCCGCCAGGGCCGCCGCCGAGGCGTCGCGGTTGAGTGTCGTCATCACGTCGATCGCCGCGTCGAGCGGGGCGTCGAGGCCGCGTTTGACGGCGGTCGAGACGGCACCGGCACCGAGTGGCTTGGTCAGCACGAGCGTGTCGCCGGCCCGGCCACCGGCATTCGTGAGCAGCCGATCGGGGTGCACGACGCCCGTCACCGCCATCCCGTACTTGGGCTCGGCGTCATCGATCGAGTGGCCACCGACGATCGCGACACCGGCCTCGGCGGCGATCTCGGCGCCGCCGCGCAGGATCTCGGCCAACACCTCGGCGCCGAGCGCTTCGATCGAGAACGCGACCAGGTTGAGCGCCGACACGGGTACGCCGCCCATCGCGTACACGTCGGAGAGGGCGTTGCAGGCGGCGATCCGCCCGAAATCCCGGGGATCGTCGACGATCGGCGTGAAGAAGTCGACCGTCTGGACGATCGCCAGGTCGTCGCGGAGCTTGTAGACGCCGGCGTCGTCGGAGGTGTCGTAGCCGACCAGCACGTTCGGGTCGGCGATCCCGGGGATTCCCGCGAGCAGCGGCCCGATCGAGGCAGCCGGGAGCTTGCAGCCACACCCGGCGCCGTGCGAGAGGGAGGTGAGCGCAACGGCCACATACGTATGATGCTGCAAGCGCGTGCCGGACCGCAGCTACACCGACGAGGAGCTCGATGCCGCGATCGCGGAGATCACCGACCCGACCCGGTTTCGCGAGGCACAGGAGCTCGTCATGCGGGTGGCGCCGCAGCTGCAGCGCCTGCTCGGGGCGGCAATGGCGGAGGGCGGCTGGTTCGATGCCGCCCACGAGCAGGCGGTCCGCGAGGCGGCCAACGAGGCCGATCCCGACGCCCGGCTGCGGATGCTCCGCACGCTGCTCGCCGAGGAGACGCGGCTCGGGATGATGGTCGGCGTCGCGGTCGGCTTCGAGCTCTGTCGCGCACTCCCGTCAGCAAACCCCTGAACCCAAATACCTGGAGGACTGTAAGACGATGGATGTCCGTTTTCTCGGCCACGCCTGCTTCACGCTCTCAGACGGTGACACGACGCTGCTGCTGGATCCGTTTTTGACCGGCAATCCGAAGGCGGCGGCGACCGCCGACGAGGTCGCCGCGACGACGATCCTCCTCACCCACGGCCACGGGGACCACTACGGCGACACGGTCGCGATCGCCAAGCGCACCGGGGCGACCGTGGTCGCGATCACCGAGATCGCCGGCGAGCTCGGCAACGAGGGCCTCGATGTTCGTGACTGCAACCTGGGCGGGACCACCAGCTTCGATTGGGGCTGGGTCAAGCTCGTCCCCGCCTGGCACACCTCGACGACGCCGAACGGGACCGTCACCACACCCGCCGGGCTGCTGATCAGCTTCGGCGGCCAGATCGTCTACCACCTAGGCGACACGTGCCTGTTCTCGGATTTGCAGCTCGTCGGCAAGCGCAACCCGATCGACATCGCGCTGATGTGCATCGGCGGCCACTACACGATGGACCGCCACGACGCGGTCGACGCGGCCGGCTTCGTCGCCGCCAAGACCGTGATCCCGTGCCACTACAACACGTTCCCGCTGGTCGAGGCCGACGCACAGGCATTCAAGGCCGAGGTGGAGGCGCAGACCAGCTCGCAGGTCGTGATCCTCGAGCCAGGCGATACACATTCCGCATGACACACGCGATCGTTCTGATTCAGGCCGAGAGCACGGCGCTCGCGACGCTCGGTGGCGAGTTGGCCGATATCGAGGGTGTCGCCGAGGCGTACTCGGTGACCGGGGAGTGGGACTTCGTGGCGATGCTGCGCCTGCGTGAGCAGGACCAGCTCGCCCAGGTCGTGACCGGCAAGCTGTCACAGCTCGCCGGCGTGCGCCGGACGCAGACGATGGTCGCGTTCGAGGTCTACTCCCGTCACGACCTCGAGGCCCTGTTCTCGGTCGGAAGCTAAGCCCCCCGGGCAACATCGAGCGCGCGCGCGAAGGCGTCCGCCATCGCCTCGTACGTGTAGCCGGCGGCCTGATGCCGCGCGGCAGCGCCGAGGCGCGCGCGCAACGACTCGTCGGCCAGCAGCGAATCGATCGCGCCCGCGAGCGCGAGCGGGTCCCCGGGGGTGACCACGAGGCCCGTCTCGCCACCGCGCACGAGGCCCCCCGCAACCGCGCCGACGGCGGTCGTCGCGATCACCGGCCGGCCCTGGTCCATCGCCTCGTTGCAGACCAGCCCCCACGGTTCGCGAAACCGCGCCGTCGGGATCGACGGCAGCAGCGCGAACGAGGCTGCGCCGTAGGCGGCCGGGAGCTGGTCGCGCGCCAGCACGCCGAGCACGCGCGTCCGTGGCAGCGGATCCAGCCGGCCGGCGAGCGGCCCGTCACCGATCACGACGAGCGTCGCGGGCGAGCGCACCGCCGGCCATGCCCGGGCGAGCACGTCGATCCCCTTCTCGGGCACGAGCCGTCCGACGTACAGCACGAGCGGCCCCGCGGGCAGGTCATGTTGGGCGCGGAACTGAGCGATCTCCTGGTCGCCGATCTCGCGCCTGAACAGCTCCGGCTCGACGGACTGCGGCGCGACGAAGATGTCATCGTCGCGGCCTCGGATCCGGGCGACGAACCGCCGCACGTGCTCGCCGTAGGCGACGACCGCGTCGGCGTGACGGTAGATGTCGCGGGTGACCGGGAGCGCGAGCGCGTGCGTCAGCGAGCGCGGCTGGGCCCAGACCGAGGCCCAGAGCACGAACGGCCGCCGGCGGCGGCGGGCGCCGAAGTAGGCGGCCGGGAGGATCGGCCCCCCGGCGTACGGCGCGATCACCGCCTCGTAGCGGCGGGCGAGCCCGAAAGCCGCGCGCGGGCCGTCGATCCGCCGGGCGGGAAACGACGCCGCGTCGAGCCCGGCGTCCAGGCCCGCGAACCACGGCGGCAGGTAGCGGTCAGTACCGCCGTAACAGACCACCTCGACCCCAAGCTCGGCGGCCAGGCGCTCGAACAGGGGCACGCGATAGGGGACGGGGTGGTTGGTCAGGAGCGCGACCGCCATCGGCGGAGATGATGGCGGCTCGCACGACGACGGCCCTCTGACACGCGCGCTGACAGAATCGGCGCGTCCGGAGCCGGGACCCGAAGCCCGGCCCCCGAGCCGCCCAATGCGAATCCTGCTGCTGCACAACCGCTACCGCTCAGAGGGGGGCGAGGAGCGGGTGGTGCGCGACCTGCACGCGCTGCTCGCCGCCCGGGGGGATGAGGTGCTGGTGCTCGAGCGCCGCAGCGAGGGCGTCGGGAAGGTCACCGCGGCGCGGGCGCTCGTCGGCGGCGGCGCGAGCCCCGAGGAGATCGCCCAGGTGGTGCGCGCGTGGCGCGCGGACGTCGTCCATGCGCACAATCTGCACCCGCTGTTCGGCTGGCGGGCCCTCGCCGCGGCGCGCGCGGCGGGAGCGCGGACGGTGCTGCACCTGCACAACTTCAGGCTGTTCTGCGCGATCGGCGTCGCCTACCGGGCCGGCGCGCCGTGCTTTCGCTGCCACGACACCAACACGCTGCCCGGCCTGATGTTCAACTGCCGCGGGTCTGTCGGCGAGGCGGCCGTCTACGCCGCCGGGCTGCACCGCCAGCAGCCGCACATGTTCGAGCACGCCGACCGGCTGGTGGCGGTCAGCGGGGCGACGCTGCGGCGGCTGGTCGACCTCGGGATGCCGGGGGAGCGGACGAGCGTCCTGGCGAACTTCGTGCGTGCGTCCGTCTTCGCGACGGTTTCGCGGGCGGGGGAGGGGAGCTTCGCGCTGGTCAGCGGGCGAGTTGTGCCCGAGAAGGGGTTTGACACCGCGGTCGCCGCGGCCGGCATCGCGGGTGTGCCGCTCGTGGTGGCCGGGGAGGGGCCCGATCTGGGGCGACTGCGCGCTCTCGCGCGGGGCGCCGACGTCCGCTTCGCCGGATGGCTCTCGCCCCAGGCGCTGGCCGACCTGCGCGCGCGGGCCGCGATCGTCCTGGTCCCGTCGCGTTCGGATGAGGCGTGCCCCTTCTCGGCGCTCGACGCGCTCGCCGCCGGCGTGCCCGTACTCGCCAGCGACCGCGGCGGCCTGCCCGAGCTCGTCACGCGCCGACAATCTGCTGCCGCCGGGAGACGGCGAGCAGTGGGGCCGGCGCCTCGCCGCCCTCTGGAGCGACCGGCAGGCGCTGCAGCGAGCCGGCGGCGCGGCGCTCCAGCGCGCCCGCGCGCGCTTCTCGGAGGACGTCTATTACGAGCGGCTGATGGAGATCTACGGCGGCTGAGTCAGCCGATCCGCGAGCCGGGCTCGGCACCGCGGTCGGGGCGCAACAGGACGACGCCCTGCTCCTGGTCGAGCGCGCCGAGCACGAGCACCTCGGAGAAGAACGGCCCGATCTGGCGGGGCGGGAAGTTCACGACTCCGACGACGAGCGTGTCGAGCAGTTCCTCGCGCGAGTAGTGGGTGATCTGCGCCGAGGAGCGCTTGACCCCGATCTCCGGGCCGAAGTCGATCGTCAGCTTCCACGCCGGCTTGCGCGCCTCGGGGAAGTCGTCGACCGCCGTGACCCGGCCGACGCGCATGTCGACCGCGAGGAACTGATCGAAGTCGATCAAGCCGCGGCTACCCGAGCCCGGCAGTCTGAGGGTCGCGCTGGAAGGTTGATCGGGTCTGCGGTGCGGCCGCCGTCGGGGTGTCCGTCGGCGGGGCGTCCGCGGGCGGCTGCGGATCGGTGGTGGGCGGCGGCGTCGTGCCCGTCGGCGGTGGCGGCGCGTGCGTCGGCGGGATGGTGGTAGGCGGCTGCGGATCCGTGGTGGTCGGCGGCGTCGTGCCCGTCGGCGACGGGGTCGTCGGCGGCGGCGTCGTGCCGGTAGTCGGATCCGTCGGGGCGGTGGTCGTCGCGGCGGTGGTCGTCGTATCGGTCGGCGCGTCGCTGGTCGTCTGGGCCGGCGGGGCGGTGGTGGTCACGGGTTGCGTGGACGTCGCAGTGATGTCCCCCGGGCCCGTGCTCGTCGGCGCCATCACGGTCGGATCCTGCTGGGTCTGCTCGCGGCCCGTGGTCGTCGTCTTTGAGCTGACCTCTACGGTGGATGCCGTCGGGTCGGCGGGAGCGGTGCTCGTCGCCGTGGTGGTCGTGGCCGCCTTGGCGGACTTCGGCGTCGAGGCCTGCTTGGTCGTCGCGGACGCCTTGCCCGTCGCCTTCGTCGCCTTGGCTGACTTGGCGTCCGAAGCGGCGGACGCGCTGGCGTCGTGCTTGGGCTGCTGGCTCGAGCGCCGCTCGGCGTGGGCGGTGATCGGCGTCAGCGCCGCCTGCTGGGCCGGCGAAGCCGCGGGCTCTACGGCCGCGATCGCGGATCGGTGGTGGTGGACGCGAGTCGTCGAGTGATCGGCCTCGACGGCGCCCGCGGTGACGAGCGCTGCTGCCGCCAGGCCGGCAGCGGCCTTCGTGGCGATCGCCCCGAGGCCGGCCGAGATGAATCCGGTCGAGCTCGCCGCGACGCCCGAACCGGCCAGCGCCGCGCCTCCGGCGCCCGCTGCACCCGCCCCGGCGGCTCCTGCCCCGGCGGCTCCTGCCCCGGCCGCACCGGCCGAGCCGGCGGCCGCGCTCGAGCCGGCCCCGGCGGCGGTGGCTCCCGAACCGGCGCCGGCCGAGTGGCCGAGGTGCGCCAGCGCAAGCTTTTTGAGGATCACGAGCGGGCCGATCGGCATCAGCGCCGCCAGCGCCTTGTTGGTCTCCTTGAGCTGGCCGCGGAACACCGTGCACCGCTCGCAGGCGCGGAGATGGCGGCGGACGAGCGGGGTCGGCCGGCGACGAAGTCCCTCGGCGATCTCACCCAGCTCAATCCGGACCTCGTCACAGGAGAGCAGGCGTGCCTCGGCGGCTTCGGCGAGCGAGACGCGCGCGCGCACGAGCAGCGACTTGACGCTGGGGACCGTCGTCTCCATCGCCTCGGCGATCTGCTCGTAGGAGAGCGCGTCCATCTCGCGCAACACGAGCGCGGTCTTCTGCGTCTCGGGCAGCTCATGGATGTCGCCGACCAGGAGCCTGAACTCCTCGCGCTCGTGGACCTTGTCGGCCGTGCTGGCGCCGTTGTCGGAGAAGTGCATGTCCATCGAGTCAACGCCGATCGCCTGGATCCGCCGCAGGTGATTGAGGCTGCGGTTGCGGGCGATCCGGTACAGCCACGGTCGGACGTTGATCGGCCGCTCGTCGGCGAGGATCGCGTTGAAAGCCGCCGTCATGACCTCCTGCATCACGTCCTCGGCGTCCTCGCGCGAGCCGAGCAGGTGGCGACAGAAGGCCAGCAGCCGCGACTCGTAGCGCGACATGAGCACCTCGAAGGCGGCCATGTTGCCCTTCCGCAGGTACGCGATCAGGCGCTCGTCTGATTGGAGCCGCAACAGCGGGGAGCGCCCATGGAGGGTGATCCCGCCGGAATATTTCAGTGCAGAGACTTCCATCCGGGCGTGGAGGCTGCGACTCCCTTGTCAGTCGCTCACGACACCGTAGCAGCGGAAAAGTTGCGGTTTATAAGAGGATTGGGCGCAATCTGACGCGGGCAGACAAGCCGCATCGTGAGGCGAGATTGATCGTTGGTCGTGGTGCACTGCGGGCGCGGACGGCGGGGGAGTACCCGGGGAGGGACTCGAACCCTCATGCCACGAAGGCAGTCGCTCTTAAGGCGACCGTGTCTGACCAGATTCCACCACCCGGGCGGGCCGCCCCGGACGCTAGCGAGTTAGTCAGCCGACGCCAAGGGCAACCGACCGGTGCAAGCCGGCCCGCGCGTCCAAAACGCCCGGAGACTCATGATTTACTAATTGTTAGGATAACAGGCTTCCTGATAGCGTCGAGGCGAGCCTTGCAGCCGGGCGGCCCGTCCACGTAGCGCCATAGGAGGAGCGCAAGCGGTGCGCAACGCATCACTCATCGGCCGGATCGCCGCCGTCGGGGCGCTGATGGTGGCGTTGGTAGCGGTCGCGGTGATCCTCCTCTCGAGCGGCTCGACCTACCAGGTGCGGGCGATCTTCCAGAACGCCAGCCAGATCGTCACCGGGGATCTGGTCGAGGTGGCCGGCAACAAGATCGGGACGGTCTCGCAGATCGCGCTGACGAGCAACGGCCAGGCACAGCTGACGCTCAAAATCTCTAACGGCGCCTTCGATCCGCTGCGTGCGGGGACGACCGCGACGGTCCGCGCCGTGTCACTGACAGGCATCGCCAACCGCTACGTCGACCTGCGCGTCGGGCCACCGAACCGGCCCATGATCGCCAACAACGGCGTCATCCCGGAGACCAACACGACCAGCGCGGTCGACCTCGATCAGCTGTTCAACACGCTCAACGGCCCGACCCGCAAGGGCCTGCAGAACCTGTTCCTGGGGTCGGCATCGCAGTACGCCGGAGAAGGGAAGGTCGCGCAGGCGGCGTGGGCGTATCTGAACCCGGCCGTCGCCGCCAGCAGCATGCTGTTCCGCGAGGTCAACCGCAACACGCCCCAGTTCACGAATTTCCTCGTCAAGACGAGCCACCTCGTGACGAACCTGGCCAGCCGCAGCGCGGACCTGACCGGCCTGGTCGGGCACCTGTCCACGACGACGGGCACGCTCGCGCAAGAGCGCGTGCCGCTCGGCCAATCGCTGCGCGAGCTGCCGGGCTTCATGCGGCTCGCGAACACGACGTTCGTCAACCTGCGCAGCGCACTCGATGACCTGACGCCGCTGGTCAACGCATCCAAGCCGGTGGCGCCGAAGCTCGAGAAGCTGCTGTTGCGCTCCGCCCGCTCGCGCAGGAGTCGGTCCCGACGGTTCGCGATCTCGCTCAGATCGTCCATCAACCCGGCCCCAATAACGATCTCACCGACCTGACCCGGCTGGGCGTGCCGCTCGCCGACGCGACGGTCCGCAAGATCAAGGCCAACGGGAAGCTGCGGCCCGGGGCGTTCCCGCAGACGGTGACGGCGCTCAATGACTCGACGCCGGAATTGGCCGTGGCGCGGCCGTACGCCGTCGATCTGACCGGCTGGTTCGAGGGCTACACGCACCCGGGGACCGAGGACGCCAACGGCGGCTCGAGCCGGATCGCCCCGGTGGTCGGCGTCGGCTCGATCGAGAACGGGACGCTCAACGTCCTGCCGCCGTTCGCCGACCCGGCACTGCGGTTCCCGTTCGCGTTTGGCACCAACGGCCACAACGGGCTGCTGACGATCGAGCAGGGAGACCGCTGCCCGGGTTCGATGGAGCGCGGCGCCGTGTTCTACCCCGAGAGCGGCTTCCCGTGTAACCCCAACCAGGTGCCGACCGGCAAGTGAAACGGATCCTGCTCAGCGCCGCCGTCGTGCTCGCCGCCGCCGCCTTCCTCTTGGTCGCGGGCGGCGCCTCGAGCGGCAGCCCGCAGGGGACCTACAAGATCGAACTCGACAACGCGTTCGGCCTCGTGACCGGAGCTGATTTCAAGGTCGCCGGGGTTCCGGCCGGAACGATCTCGGCGATCAACCTCGACCAGAAGACCCTGCACGCAGTGGTCACGATCAACGTGACGCGCGGCGGATTTGGCCACTTCCACACCAGTGCGTTCTGCCAGTCGCGGCCCGAGTCGCTGATCGGCGAGTACTACATCGACTGCAATCCCGGGACGTCGGGGCCGGTGCTGAAGCCCGGCAGCACGATCCCCGTCTCGCACACGGAGTCGACGATCCCGGCCGATCTGCTCCAGAACGTGATGCGGCTGCCGTATCGCGAGCGCTTCACGCTGATCGTCAACGAGCTCGGCGCAGCCGCGGCGGCGCGATCGGACGACCTCCAGGCCGCGCTTCACCGAGCGGTTCCGGCGCTCGACCAGACCGACAACCTGCTCAACCTGCTCGCCAATGACTCGAGCACGCTCAAGGCGCTGACCACCGACGCCAACACGGTCATCACCGCGCTCGCCAACAACCGCAAGCAGGTGCAGCGCTTCATCGTCGAGGCGAACCGGACCTCGACCGCGACCGCAACCCAGGCCGGAAACCTCAAGCTCACGCTCCAGAAGCTCCCCGGCCTGCTCGAGCAGCTGCGCCCAACGATGGCAAAGCTCGGAACGACCGTCACCACGTACGAGCCGGTGCTCTCAAACCTCAACCAGGCTTCGGGCCAGGTGGACCGGCTGCTGACGAACCTGCCGCCGTTCTCGCGCTCGGCCACGCCCGCGATCAAGTCACTCGGCCAGGCCTCGGTGACCGGCAAGCAGGCGGTGCAGGCGGCGACCCCGACCGTCGCGGCGCTGAACCGGTTCGCGCAGCCGACGCCGGAGCTGGCGAAGAACCTCTCGATCGTGCTGCCCGACCTCGACACGCAGAGCCGCGCGGTCGAGCGTGACCCGCGCAGCCCCGGCGGCAAGGGCTTCAGCGGACTGCAGGCGCTGCTCGGCTACGTCTTCAACCAGGCGCTGGCGATCAATACCTACGGACCGTTCGGCCACGTGCTGGCGGTCGACGCCTTCTTCAGCAAGATGTGCTCGCCGTACGCGACCCCGGCGACCGTCGCGATGGCACTCAAGGCCTACGGCTCCGCCTACCGGCAGTGCTACTCGTGGCTCGGGCCCAACCAGCCGGGCGTCAACGAGACCGACCCGACCGATCCGAGCGCCCCGGTCCCCGATCCCGGCGGCGCACCTCCCGGCCAGCGCGGCCCGGTCACCGACGTCGCGCGGCTGACCGCCGCGGAGGTCACGAGGCCGCACGTCCACCGGGGGAGTGCGAAACCCCCGTCGTCTGAGTCCAGGCCCACGCCGAGCTCATCGTCAACCGGCGCCACCGGCTCGGGCCGATCGTCAAGCGCCGCCACCGGCTCGGGCTCATCCTCAAGCGGCACCGCCGGCGCGGGTACATCGTCAAGCGGCGCTCACCGGCTCGGTGGCCACCGGCCAGGCCCAGCGGCTCCTCAACTACCTGCTCGCGCCATGACCGTCACCAGCGAGAACCCGCCCGCCTCGCCGTCACCGCCCGGCGGCAACGGACGTCCGCGGCGCCGGCAGCAGTCGGCGCTCGCCAACCCGGTGCTGATCGGCGCGGTCACCGTGCTCGCGATCCTGCTCGCCGTGTTCCTCGCCTACAACGCGAACAACGGCCTGCCGTTCGTGCCGACGCGCGAGCTCAACGTCGACATCGCCAGCGGCTCGGACCTGGTCCCCGGTGACGAGGTGCGCGAGGGCGGCTTCCGGATCGGGCTCGTGTCCGCGATGAAGCCGACCGTGCTGCCATCGGGCCAGGTCGCGGCGTCGCTGACGCTGAAGCTCGACCAGGCCCACGGCAAGGTGCCGGTCGACTCGACCGCGACGATCTCCAGCCGGTCGGCGCTGGGGCTCAAGTACGTCAACCTGCACCGCGGAACCTCGAAGCAGGTGTTCGCCGACGGCGGCACGATGCCGATCACCCAGACGCACGTGCCGGTCCAGTTCGAGGACATCTTCCAGATGTTCGACGCCAAGACCCGGCGCGCGATCCAGGGCAACCTGGTCGGCTTCGGCAACGCGCTCGCCGGTCGTGGCTCGGCGCTCAACGACACGATCGCGACCCTGCCGCGGCTGCTGCTCTACCTCAAGCCGGTGGCGCAGTATCTGGCCGCGCCGAGCACCGAGCTGACACGCTTGTTGCGGTCGACCGAGGGCTTCATGCGGACGGTGGCGCCGGTGGCGCCGGTCGCCGCGAGGCTGTTCTCCGTGGCGGCCACCACGTTTGCCGCGATCTCGCACGATCCGGCCGCGCTCGAGGCCACGATCCGCGAGTCGCCGTCGACGATCGACGTGACGACCAAGTCACTCAAGGTCCAGCAGCCGTTCCTGGTCAACCTCAACACGCTCGGCCAGGAGCTGACGCCGGCGACGGCCGAGCTCAAGGCGGCGCTGCCGGTGATCAACCCCGCGATCGAGGCCGGGACCAGGACGCTCGCGCGCACGCCGGTGCTCAACGCCAACTTGCAGCAGGTGATGGACGCGCTCAAGAACCTGTCACTGGCGCCGGGGACCAACATGGCCGTCAACGCGCTGACCAGCACGGTCACGACGTTGAACCCGATGGTCAAGTACCTCGGGCCCTACCAGACCGTCTGCAACGACTGGAACTACTTCTGGACCTACCTGTCAGAGCACCTCTCCGAGCAGACGAGCTTCGGCTTTGCCCAGCGGGCGCTGATCAACCTCAGTAACACGGCCCAGCCCAACAACGTCGGCCAGCAGGGGGCCGTGGCGCCGGTCAACGGCGGCGGCACCGAAACGCTTGAGACCGGCGGCAACGAGTTCCTGCACTCGCAGGCCTACGGCGCGGCGATCAACAGCGCGGGCAACGCCGACTGCGAGACCGGCCAGCGCGGCTACGTCAAGAAGCTCAACTTCTTTGACCCGCAAGGGCGCAACCTCGCGCTCGACGCCCACACGCCGGGCAACCAGGGTCCGACCTTCACCGGGCGCGCGCGCGTCCCCAAGGGCGAGACGTTCAGCCGCAACCCGCTCACCGGACCCCAGCTTCCGAAGGTGCCGGGCAACTCATGAGACGCAAGCGGCGCTCACGCGGCGGGATCAGCACCTTCAAGGCGGGCGCGATCGGGATCGTGGTGATCGCCGCCTTCTCGTATGCGGTCTACACCAAGTTCGCCAACCCGTTCGCGAGCCCGTACACGATTCACGCGACCTTCGCGAGCGCCAACGGGCTCCAGTCGGGCTCGCTGGTCCGGATCGCGGGCGTCGACGTGGGCAAGGTGACCGGCGTCTCGCTCGAGCCGGGCTGCCACTCGGCCTACCAGAGCCCAGACGCGTGTCGGGCGGCCGACGTGACGATCGAGATCGACAACAACGGACTGCCCCTGCACAAGGACGCGAGGTTCGCGATCCGCCCGCGGATCTTCCTCGAGGGCAACTTCTTCGTCGACGTCAGCCCGGGCACCCCGTCGGCGCCGACCGCGCCGAGCGGCTTCACGTTCCCGATCCAGCAGGGCGTCGAGCCGGTGCAACTCGATCAGGTGCTGACCGGCCTCGACGCCAACACGCGCCAGAACCTGCAGACGCTCATCCAGCAGTACGGCAAGGCGGTCAAGGTCGGCGGGCCGGCGTACAACCGCTCGATCCAGTTCTGGCTGCCGGCCTACAAGTACACGGCGCTGGTCGCGCACGACGCGCTCGGGATCCAGCCCAACGACCTGTCCAACTACATCGCCGCCCAGGGCAAGGTCGCCGGGGCGTTCAACGCCCACCCGGAGGACCTGCGCAACCTGATCGCGGACTTCAACACGACCGCGAACGCGTTCGCGCGCGAGGACACGGCGCTGCGCAACACGGTGATCGAGCTGCCCCGCACGCTGTCGGCGGCGATCCCCGCCTTCAACGCGCTCAACGCCGCCTTCCCGCCGCTGCGCGAGCTCGCCGTGACGCTGCTGCCCGGCGTCAAGTCAACCGGGCCGATGGTCGACGCCACGCTGCCGTTCATCGGCCAGCTGCGCCAGCTCGTCCAGCCGTCCGAGCTGCAGGGGCTGACCGAGGACCTGCGCCCGACGGTCCCGGCGCTGGCACGGCTGACCAACGAGACGATCCCGCTGATGCGCAACCAGGTCCGCCCGGCGTCGAGCTGCGTGGCCAACGTCATCTACCCGTGGTCGCAGCTGACCGTCCCCGACTCGCACTTCAACGCCTCAAACGGCTTCCCGCCGCACAAGGTGTTCGTTGAGGCGGTCGACTACCTGCCGGGACTGGCCGGGGAGTCGCGCAACTTCGACGCCAACGGCCCCTACATCCGCGTGCTCGGGGCCGGCGGCACGCTCACCTACTCGCTGCAACCGGGGCTGTTCGGGCAGTCGCTGGCGCCGCTGGACGCGGTTCAGCCGCAGCTGCCGCCGAACGGCAAGCGCCCGCCATATGAGCCCAAGGTCCCGTGCGAGACCCAGCCGGCGATCACGAACCTGTCGGCGCCCAGCGGCGGCCCGATCCACCAGGTGGCGGGCGGGCCGCTCCCGCAGCTGCCCTCGCTCCCGCTCAGCGAGCGCGAGTCGGTCGTCAACAACGCGCTCAAGGTCGTGCACACGGCCGCCAGGACGTCCGGTCTCAAGCTCCATCTCCCGAAGGGGCTGCCGTAGCGATGAAGCGTGCGATCAAGACTCACGCGACTGACGTCGCCGCGATCGTCGCCCTGCTGGTCCTGTCACTCGCGGTGGCCGGGTACGTGCTGCACCACCAGGGTTTCCGCTTCCCGTTCATCCAGGCCTCGCCGTTCACGATCAATGCCGAGTTCTCGACCGCGCAGGCCGTCACCCCGGGACAGGGTCAGTCGGTCCGGGTCTCCGGCGTACAGATCGGCGAGGTGGGCGGCGTCAGCCTCAACAACGGAATCGCGACCGTCCAGCTGCAGATCGACCCCCAGTACAGGAGCCTGATCCACGCCAACTGGACGGCGCTGCTGCGGCCCAAGACCGCGCTCAAGGACATGTTCATCGAGCTCGCGCCCGGGCCCGGGACGGCACCCGTCGCCAAGGCGGGGTTCACGATCCCGGTCGCCAATACAAACCCCGACATCGACGTCGACGAGATCCTCTCCTCGCTCGATGCCGACACGCGCGCCTACCTCCAGCTGCTGGTCAACGGCGCCGGACTCGGCCTGGCGCACAACGGCGGCTCCGAGCTGGCGCAGGTGCTCGAGCGCTTTGAGCCGACCCACCGCGACCTCGCGCGTGTCAGCGAGGCGGTCGGGGCGCGCGGCCGCGATCTGCGCCAGCTGGTCAACTCGCTGCAGCGGCTGAACACCGCCCTGGCGACCAACCAGACGCAGATCGAGCAGCTCGTGGTCTCGAGCGCCAAGGTGTTTCACGCGTTCGCCTCCGAGGACGGCAACATCTCGCGGGCGCTGGTCGATCTGCCCGGCACCCTGCGCCAGACGACCTCGACGCTGCAGAAGGTGCAGACGTTCGCCAACCTGCTCGGCCCGACCACGCGCAACCTGCTGCCCGCGGCGCGGGCGCTGCCGGCCGCCAACGCCGCGCTCGTCGCACTTGCCAAGCCCAGCACGCCGATCGTCAAGAACGAGGTTCGGCCGTTCGTGGTCGCCGCGCGGCCGCTCGTGCGCCAGCTCGAGCCGGCCGCGATCAACCTCGCCGACGCGGCCCCCAATCTGAACAGGTCATTCGTGGTCGTCAACCACCTCGCCAACATGCTCGGCTACAGCCCGCGCGGCGGCCAGCACGGCTATCTGTGGTGGCTGGCGTGGCTTGACCACAACGCCCGCACGCTGTTCTCGATCCAGGACGCCAACGGCGTGCTGCGGCCCTTGTTCCTCCAGGCGAGCTGCGCGTCGTTGAGCCAGATCTCGCAGGGGCTCGCGGGCTCGGCGCTGCTGTTGAACCTGACTCCGATCCTGTCCGACGCCAACCTCTGCCCGCCGCAGGAGACGGCCGGCAGCGAGCTCACCAGCCTGTCGAAGCGCGGCCCGTCCGGCGCCTCCGGCACTCCGACCACCACCAGCAAGCCCTGATGTTCACCAGCAAGCCATCAGTCCCCAAGATCGTCACGATGGTCCTGTTCACGCTCTCGTGCATCGGCCTGCTGCTGTTCCTGTGGCTCTCGTTCGGCGGGACGATCCCATTCGCCGCGCAGGGCTACCGCTTCCAGGTCGCGTTCCCCAACGCCGCCCAGCTCGCCGACGAGGCCGACGTCCGGATCTCCGGCGTGTCGGTCGGCAAGGTGATCGCCAAGTCGCTTGATCCGCAGGGCAACCGGACGATCGCGACGATCCAGATGGACAACCAGTTCGCCCCTGTGCACCAGGACGGGCGCGCGATCCTGCGCACGAAGACGATCCTCGGCGAGACCTATGTCGAGCTCTCGCCCGGCACGCCGCACAGCCCGACGATCCCCGATGGCGGCATGCTCGCGCGCAGCAACGTCCAGTCCGCCGTCCAGCTCGATCAGATCTTCGACGCGCTTGACCCGCGCACTCGAGCCGCGTTCAGACAGTGGCAACAGGAGCTCGCCCAGGCGGTGCGCGGCAACGGCCAGAACCTCAACAACGTGTTCGGCAACCTGCCGGCGTTCGCGGCCGACTCGACGGACCTGCTCCAGGTGCTCGACGTCCAGCACACGGCGGTGGTCAACCTGGTCCGTAACGCGGGGACCGTGTTCGCGGCGCTCAACCACAACCAGTCCGCGCTGCGCAACCTGATCACCAGCGGTGAGCAGACGTTCGCGACGACCGCTGCGAACAACAACTCGATCATCCAGACGTTCCACGTCTTCCCGACGTTCCTGAACGAGACCAAGCAGACGATGGCGCGCCTGCAGACGTTCGCGCTGAACACCAACCCGCTGATCACCGAGCTTCAGCCGGTGGCCCGCAACCTGGCCCCGACGCTGAACTCGGTCAAGATCCTGTCCCCGGATCTCGAGTCGCTGTTCACGAACCTCGGGCCGCTGATCACCGCCTCGAAGACGGGCCTGCCGGCGATCCGAGACGTGCTCAACGGCGCCACGCCGCTGCTGGGGGCGCTGGGACCGTTCCTCTCCCAGCTCAACCCGGTGCTGACCTGGCTGTCGCTGCACCAGCAGCTGATCTCGGACTTCATCTCCAACGGCGCGACCGGAATCGCCGCCCGGACGACCTCGTTCAGCGGCGACGGCACCGGCCACTATCTGCGCCAGTTTGCGCCGGTCGGCGCCGAGACGCTCTCGTTCGCGACCAACCGTGACAGCGACAACCGTGGCAACACCTACCCGCCGCCGCTGTGGCTCGCCGAGCCGCAGTCGTTCAGCGCCGGCGGCAAGTTCCCCGGCAGCTTCGCGCTCCCGTCGTGGGACTGCAACAACACGGGCGCGCCCGGCAACGGCGAGAAGGCCGCGGGCACGACCGCGCCGACGATGTTCGCCCAGGGTCAGCAGGCATGCTGGGTCGCGCCGCCGCTCGGGTCGCTGATCGGCCAGTCGAACCGCTTCCCCCACATCCTCGCGGCGCACTACTCGAGCAGGTAAGGCGGCGTCAGGCCGAGGCGGCGACGGTGCTCGGCTCGGCCGCCGTGCGCCCCTCGCTGAGCGCGAGGATCGACAGCAGACGGTCCGCGAGCGCGCGATCGCCGGTACTGCTCAGGCCGTCGCGCTCGCCCTGGGGCGAGAGCGCCTGGATCCAGGCCTGAGAGGAGCCGCGGATCTGAGCGTCGGATGTGCCCGGCTGCCGCTCGGAGATCGTCGCCGCGCCCGGCGACAGGGTGACCATGTAGGAGAGCGGCTCGTCGCCGTCACCGTCGGAGACGGTCAGCTCGACGGTCCCGCGGGCGGCGCTGTCGGCGCTCACGAGCCCGGGGATCAGGCGGAAGATCGCTCCGAGGTCCACGCGCTCGCTCGGACGGGGCGGGCCCCATGCCCATTCGTATCCCCAGCGGGCCAGCTCGCCGAGCACCGGCGCGAGCTCGCGTGAACGCTCGGTCAACTCGTAGTCGACGCGGGGCGGCACCTCGCGGTAGCGCTGGCGGGTCAGCATCCCGTCGGCGACCATCCGGTTCAGCCGCGAGCGCAGCTGCTCGGTCGAGATTCCCGGTAGGACGCGCTGCAATTCCACGAACCTCCGTGGACCCGAGACGAGGTCACGGATGATCAGCAACGTCCATTTGTCTCCCACCAGATCGAGCGCCCGAGCGTCCGGTGACCACTGGTCGTAGGGGTGACGCTTTGGCGGCGGTACGTGCGGAATGCTCTTGGTCCCTTCGCTGTGGACGTGCCCTCCGACCGAGAACCGGCGGACCGGATTCTAGCCCCTACCCTGTTTTTGCGCCAGTTTTCGATCAAGCCGGCGTTGCAGGTAGGCAATGGGAGATCTGGTCTACCTCGACGCGCGGCGCACGCCCCGCCGGCGGCCGCCCGAGCTCGTTCGGCCGACGTTTTTCTTCGACCTCGCGTGCCCGTTGTCGTACCTTGTGGCGGAGCGGATCGAGCGCACGCTCGGCGATGCCGAGTTCGTTCCCGTGGCCGGCGCATCGCTCGCCGCGCAGGCGGGCAGCGCCCCGGAGCTCGCGGCCCTGCGCCGTCAGGCCGAGCTGCGCGCCCGCCAGCTGCGACTGCCGATCGTGTGGCCCGACGGCTTCCCGGCCGACGTCCCGTGCGCGCTGCGCGCGGCCACCTTCGCGAGTGAAATTGGGGCCGGCCCGCGGTTCGCACTCGCCGCGAGCCGGCTGGCGTTCTGCGGCGGCTTCGACCTCGATGATCCCGAGACGCTCGCCGAGGCCGCGGCTGCGGCCGGCGTGCCGCTCGACGCCTGTCTCGAGGCGGCCGGTGACCCCGACCTGGACGAGCCGCCGCTGCTCGCGGCCGCCGAGCTGCGCGCCCGGGGCATAGAAACGGTGCCGGCGATCGACGTCGGTGGGCGGCTGTTCGGGGGCGAGGCGGGGTTGCTGGCAGCGTCATCGTCACTGCGCGCCGGCACGCGTCTGAAGGCGGCCGATCACTCGGGCCGCCCAGGCGGCGCGCGCCGGGCTGCGCGCGAGTGGGAGATCGCCGCGAGGACGGTGCGCCGCTGGCGACGCCACCCGCTGGCAGACTGTTGCCATGGCCGATCCCGTCGACCGGGTCGGACCCGTCCCTCCGGGCGCGCCGATAAGCACGCCCCGCGCCGGCACAGGACCGAAGTTCCCCGTGCGGTTCGCGCGCGCGGTGCGCCGCTTCTGGAAGATCGCGTGGGACGCAAACCTGACCGGCAACTCGGCGATGGTCGCCTACAACCTGCTGCTGGGGATCATCCCGATCGCGTTCCTGGGGCTGTTCGTCGCCGGGCAGGTCCTGTCCAGCAGTGCCGTCCAGCACAGCGTGATCGGGGATCTGCGCGAGGTGTTCCCGGGGGCGACCGAGCACACGCTCGACTCGCTGCTGGACGAGATCACCAACTCGACCACCGGCACCGGCGTGCTGGCGCTGATCTTCAGTCTCTGGCTCGGGTCATCCTTCTGGGGCGCGCTCGACACCGCCTTCGCGCGGATCTACGGCTGCCATTCGCGCCCCTGGCTCAAGCAGAAGCGCTTCGCGCTCGCGATGCTGCTCGTCGTGATCGTGTTCATGATCGCGACGGTCGCGGTCCCGACCGCGCAGAGCATCCTGCGCGCCGGCGTCAACGATCTGCCGTTCGACCTCGCCCATGTAGCCGTGTTCGTCTACGCGGGTACGCTGGCGATCTCGATCGTGCTGCTGTTCGGCTGCCTGGCGCTGATCTATTCGCGGGTGCCCAACTGCCAGGTGCCGTGGCGGGCGGTCTGGCCCGGGGCGCTCGGGGCGACGCTGGCGATCGCGGTCGTCGACTTCGCGTTCCCGCTCTACCTGACCAACATCTCGACGATCGCTCAGTTCGGCACGACGATCGTCTTCATCCTGATCGTCCTCGGGTGGTTCTACATCCTGGCGATCATCATCCTCGCCGGCGGCGTGGTCAACGCGATGCGGTTGCGGTGAGCCCGATGCGGGCGCGGTGTTAGCGTCCGCGCCGATGGCTACCGAGACCGACACCCGGCTGCACGGCGGCAGGCTGATCGCGCGCGCGCTTCGCGCCCAGGGCGTCACGAAGCTGTTCACGCTATCCGGCGGCCACCTGTTCTCGATCTATGACGGTTGCCGCAGCGAGGGGATCGAGATCATCGACGTCCGCCACGAGCAGTCGGCCGCGTTCGCCGCCGAGGGGTGGGCGAAGGTCACGCGCTCGCTGGGCGTGTGCGCGCTGACCGCGGGCCCCGGCGTCACGAACGGGATCAGCGCGATCGCGTCCGCGCGGGAGAACCACTCGCCGGTGCTGGTGCTCGGCGGGCGGGCGCCCGCGTTTCGCTGGGGACAGGGGTCGCTGCAGGAGCTAGATCACATTCCGTTCGTCGCGCCGCTGGCCAAGTTCGCCGCGACGCCCGACTCGACCGCCGCGATCCCCGGCCTGCTCGCCCGCGCGATGCGCGACTCGCTCACCCACCACATGGGCCCGACATTCCTGGACTTCGCGCTCGACCACGTCTTCTCCGAGGCCGACGCTCCGGCGCCGCAGGCGCCGATCGCGATCGGTGACGGCGGAAGCTCGGTCGACGCCGGCGAGCTCGATCGCGCCGCAGCGCTGCTGCGCGGCGCCCAGCGCCCGGTGATCATGGCCGGCAGCGGCCTCTACTGGGGCGAGGGCGAGCGGGCGCTGCTCGAGCTCGCCCAGCGCCGGCGGGTGCCGGTGTTCCTCAACGGGCTCGGCCGCGGGTGCGTGCCGGCCGACCACGAGCTGTTCTTCTCCCGCGCGCGCGGCGCCGGACTGGGCCAGGCCGACGTCGCGCTGGTGATCGGGGTGCCGCTCGACTTCCGGCTCGCGTTCGGCGCCGTCTTCGCGCCCGACTGCGAGCTGATCGCGATCGACGTCGCCGAGCCCGAGCGCGAGCATCCGCGCCCGGTCAGCGCCGGGCTGTACGGCGAGCTTCGGGCGACGCTCGAGGAGCTCGGCGCGGCGGCCGTCGCGGACGGGGGCGCCCCCGAGCGCGAGGCGTGGATCGCGTCGCTGCGCGCGATCGAGGATGAGAAGCGCGCCGAGGAGGCCGCCGACCGGACCGACGCGCGCGCGCCGCTTCACCCGATGCGGATCTACGCCGAGCTCGCCCAGCTGCTTGACCGCGACGCGATCGTCGTCGGCGACGGCGGCGACTTCGTCTCCTACGCCGGCCGCGTGGTCGACTCATACCGACCGGGCTGCTGGCTTGACCCGGGTCCGTTCGGGTGCCTCGGCGCCGGCCCGGGCCAGGCGCTCGCCGCCAAGCTGGCCCACCCCGAGCGCCAGGTCGTGCTGTTGCTCGGCGACGGCGCGTTCGGCTTTGCCGGGATGGAGTTCGACACGCTCGCCCGCCACGGCGTCGGCGTCGTCGGCGTGATCGGCAACAACGGGATCTGGGCGCTGGAGAAGCACCCGATGGAGGCCATCTACGGGTACTCGGTCGCCGCCGACCTGCGCCCGGGCACCCGCTACGACCAGCTCGCCGAGGCGCTCGGATGCCACGGCGAGCTCGTACGCGAGCCGGCCGAGCTGCGCCCCGCGCTCGAGCGCGCGCTCGGCGCCGGCGGCCCGGCGCTCGTCAACGTGCTGACGGACCCGAGCGTCGCCTACCCGCGCCGCGCGAACCTGGCCTGAGCGACCGAGAACTCAACCGAGCGCCGCGCGCGGTCGCGCCGCCGCCACCCAAACCGGGCGCGCGCCAGCGCGCCTTTTGAAAAATCGTCCCCAGAACGAAAACCGCCCCCATATAGGGGGCGGCTTCCGATCCAGGTTTGGCCCCCTCGGGACGGGCAGGGGTACGTACCAGAAGGGGCCATTTTGCGTGGCTCGGACGGCGGGAGGCGCCGATGTCTGCGGCTATCGCCCGAGCCTATGTTGGATGTGAGAACCGCTTGCGCCGCCCCACACCCCGCAAACATGATGATCTTTCCTAATTATGTCAGCAATCGTACATTTGTCCAGCAATAGTTACGATCCGTTAGCACCGAGCCCGAGCGCGGCGCCCCGGAGGATGTCGTGTTCGGAGACCTCGACCCGCTGCAGGCCGAAAAGTTCCAGCACCTCGACCAGGATCAGCGCCCCGGCGACGATCGTCGGGGCCCGCGCCGGATCGAGGCCGGCGACCTCGCGGCGCGCCTGCAGCGGCAGCTTCCCGAGCCGCGCCAGCAGCCGCCGGACCTCGTCGCCGGTCAGCTCGAACCCGTGTACCCGCGCCGCGTCGTAGGGCTCGAGCTCCTGGGCGATCGCGGCCAGCTGGGTGGCCGTGCCGGCGACGGCGATCCCGTGCTGGACGGCCCGCCGCTTGTCGCTCGGGACCGCCGCGACGAGGATCTCGCGCACGTCCTGCGACATCGCGCGCTGCTCTGAATCGGTCGGCGGGTCGGTATGGAGGTGGCGCTCGGTCTGGCGCACGACGCCGGCCTGGGTCGAGACGTGAAACGAGGCTTCGTGACCGATCCCGATCACCATCTCGGTCGAGCCGCCCCCGATGTCGAGCACCAGCGTCGGCGTCGTGTCGGCCGGATCGCGCTCGCTGGTCGCCCCAAGGTAGGTGAGCGTCGCCTCCTGGTCACCGGTCAGCACGTGGGGCTCGAGGCCGTAGCGGCGCTGCACCTCGGCGGCGAACTCCTCGCCGTTGGTCGAGTCCCGCACGGCGCTGGTCATCACGGCCACGCCGGCGTCGACGTCGCGGCGCTCGATCGCGTCGTGGTACTCGTCGAGCACCGCGAACACGCGCTCCATGCCCTCATCGCTCAGTCGGCCGTCGGCGTCGACCCCGGCGCCGAGCCGGGTGACGGTCGTGCGCCGCTCGAGCTCGTCGGTGACGCGGCCGTCGTCCAGCTCCGCGATCAGCAGGCGGGTCGAGTTGGAGCCGATGTCGACCACGGCCTTGCGCACGGTCAGCGGACCTCGTGCGGCATCGGCCTGCCATCCAGGGCGGCGAGCAGGTTCTCGACCGCTAGCGTCGCCATGTCCTCGCGCGCCTGGTGGGTCGCCGAGCCGATGTGCGGGACGACGATCAGATTCGGGGCGCTCATCAGCGGGTCGTCGGGGGCCAGCGGCTCGGGGTCGGTGACGTCGAGCGCCGCGCCGGCGATCGTCTCATTGACGAGCGCGTCGCGCAACGCCCGCTGGTCGACGATCGGACCCCGCGCCGTGTTGATCAGCATCGCCGTCGGGCGCATCTTCGCGAGCGTCCCGGCGTCGATCAGGTGGTGGGTGTCGGGCGTCAGCGGGCAGTGCAGCGAGACGAAGTCCGAGCGCGCGAGCAGCTCGTCGAGCCCGACGCCGTCGCGGCTGGTGTGCAGGACGGTCATCTCGAAGCCGGCCGCGCGCCGGGCGACCGCGCGGCCGATCCGGCCCATCCCGATGATCCCGAGCGTCGCGCCATGGACGTCATGGCCGAGGTACTTGTCGGGCTCCCAGGTCCGCCACTCGCCGTCCTTGACCGCGGCGGCCGCGTCCTCGAGCCGGCGGGCGATCGCCAGGATCAGCGCAAACGTCAGGTCGGCGGTCGCATCGGTGAGCACGTCGGGCGTATTGCCGACCGGGATCCCGCGCGCCCGCGTCGCGGCCAGGTCGATGTTGTCGTAGCCGACCGCGTAGTTGGCGATCGCCCGCAGCTTCGGGCAGCGATCGAGCAGCGCCGCGTCGATCCGGTCGACGAGCATTGACAGCAGCCCCTCGGCGTCGGCGGCGCCCGCGGCGAGCTCGTCGGGGGTCGGCGACGAGAGTCCCGCCCACAGGTCGACCTCGTGCACGGCGCGCAGCCGGTCGAGCGCGGGACCCGGGAGATCGTGGGTGACGAAGCAGCGCGCCACGGTGCGGCGCATTATTACCGCGCGGCTCGCCGGGGGTTTGGAACGCTTGAGTCCGCTATGGACTAAAGCGTTCCAAGGCCACTGCTAGAACGAGCTCTCGACGACCGCGTGCTGGCCGGTGCTGTGCTCGAGGCCGCGCTGCGCGAACCGCGGCAGCCCCACGAGCGCGACCAGCCCGCCGACCAGCGCGAACCCACCGGCGACGATGAACGCCAGCTCGAAGCCGCTGGTGAGCGCGGCGTGGAGACCCTGGCCGCCGCCGTGGAGCACCGAGTTGGTCTTCGAGGTGGCGATCGCGGCGAGGATCGCGAGCCCGAGTGCGCCGCCGAACAGGCGCGCGGTGTTGACCAGGCCCGAGGCGAGGCCGGCCTCGGCCGAGTCGACGCCCGAGACCGCGAGCAGGGTCGCGGGCACGAACGAGAGTCCCATGCCGATCGCGACCAGCAGCGACGGCGCCAGCATCACGCCGACGTAGGTGCCGTCGACCGATACGTCCTTGAGCAGCACCAGCCCTACCGTCATGCACGTCATCCCCGCGAGCAGCAGCGGCTTGGCGCCGACGCGGATCACCGCCCGGGAGACCACCGCCGTGGTCAGGACGATCGTGATCGTCATCGGCAGAAACGCCAGTCCGGCCTTGATCGGCGAGTAGCCGAGCACCTGCTGGAGGTAGAGCGAGAGGAAGAACCACATTCCGAAGGTCGCGCCGCCCATCAGCATCACGACGACGTTCGCGGCTCTGAGCGTCGGCGATGCGTAGATCCGCAACGGCATCAGCGGCGCGTGCGCGAAGCGGCCCTCGATCACGAGGAACGCGATCAGCAGCGCGACCCCGGCACCGATCAGCCCGAGCGCCTCCGGGGAACCCCAGCCCGTGACGTCGGTGCGGACGATCCCGAGCACGACCAGGGAGAGCCCGACGGTCGCGGTCAGGGCGCCGCGCAGATCGAAGTCGGTGGAGCGCGACTCAGAGCGGCCTTCGGCGATCATGCGGTGCGCGAAGAACGCCGCGGTCAGCGCGATCGGGACGTTGACGAACAGGATCCAGCGCCAGCCGAGCGCGTCGGTGATGATGCCGCCGAGGAGCACGCCCGCGGCGCCGCCGGCGCCACCCATCGCGCCCCAGATGCCGACCGCGCGGTTGCGCTCGCGGCCCTCCTTGAAGGTGGTGGTCAAAATCGACAGTGACGCGGGCGCGATCACCGCGCCGCCGAGCCCCTGGATCGCGCGCGCGGCGATCAGCTGGAGCTGACTGTCGGCGACCCCGCCGGCGAGCGAAGCCAGGCCGAACAGCACCAGGCCGCCGACGAACACCCGGCGGCGACCGAGCAGATCAGCCGCGCGCCCGCCGAGCAAGAGGAAGCCCGCGAACGTCACCGTGTAGGCATTGACGACCCACTGCAGGTCGACCTCGGAGAAGCCCAGTCCATGGCGGATCGAGGGGAGCGCGACGTTCACCACGGAGACGTCGAGGATCACCATGAACTGCGCCAGGCAGGCGAGCAGCAGCGTCGCGCCCAGGTGCCGGTGGTCGTTTTCGTGGCTCGTGGAAGTCAATGGGAAGAAACTCTTGGTACGACGATCATCGAACATACTAGCCGCCTCTGAATCGTTGTCTCATGGTTGACGTACAACGGGGTGGCCAGGGGACACGTAAGAACTTCCTCATCGAGTGAGGTGGGAAGGATTCGGGTGGGTGGGCGTCGCTGCGGGTGACGGGGTCCGCTGCGCGCACAGACAGCTGGACCCCCCGGCACGAAGGAGGACCTCCATGCAGAACCTCGCGTCAACGCGCCTGCGCGCGCTGCTCGTCGCGACCACCGCCTTCGCCTTGGCCGGCGCAACCGCGCTGGCCACCGCGTCCACCGTCCCGGCCCAAGCCGGCCGGGCTGCAGCAGAGAGAGCCGCACCGGCCGCGGCACCGTTCATAGCCGGCCTGCACAAGATCACGACCGTGTCGTCGGCGGTGCCGACACGCGGGCCGGCCAAGGGAGACGAGAACCCCTACGGCGTCGCCGTCGTGTCCAAGAGCATGGGCTCGCTGGTCCGCGGTTCGGTGCTGGTCAGCAACTTCAACAACTCACAGAACCAGCAGGGGACCGGCTCGAGCATCGTCGAGATCAGCCCGAACGGGTCGCTGCGCACGTTCGCGGTGATCCCGCGTCCGACCTCGACGCCGGCCGTCGGTTGCACTACGGCGCTCGTGTATCTGAGACACGGGTTCGTGATCGTCGGGACGCTGCCGGCTCCGGGCGGTAACTCGGCCAAGGCGACCGCGGGCGCGCTCACGGTGCTCAACGCCGACGGGCACGTGGTGAGCACGATCAAGGCACCTGACATCAACGGCCCGTGGGACATGACGGCCGTCGATCGCGGCAATACCGCGGTCCTGTTCATCACCAACGTCCTCAACGGCACGGTCGCCGCGAAGGGCAAGGTCGTCAAGCGCGGAACCGTCGTCCGTCTGAAGCTGTCTCTGTCGAAGGCCAAGCCGCGAGTGCTGGCCAACTCCGTGATCGCGACCGGCTTCCCCGAGCACACCGATCCGGCGGCGCTGATCATCGGCCCGACCGGCGTCGGCATCGGCCACAACGGCACCCTGTACGTCGCCGATTCGGCCGGCAATCGGATCGCCGCGGTCCCGAACGCGCTGACGCGCACGAAGGTCCTCGGCGGCGGCGGGATGACGGTCTCGGCGCACGGAGCGCTCAACGACCCGCTGGGGCTGATGCTCGCCCCCAACGGCGACGTCGTGACCGCCAACGGTGACGACGGGAGGTTCGTCGAGACGAGTCCCGGCGGCAAGCAGGTCGCGGTCCGCAACCTGATCCCCAACGGCGGCGGTGACCTGTTCGGGCTCGCGCTCGCGCCGAGCCATCACGGGATCTACTTCGTCGATGACGCCGGCAGCGGCAAAGCCGCGAACTCGCTGGGCTTGCTGCACTGAGCGCCGCTTGTCTGGAGCCGGGCGTCGCGGGCTGGGGGGCCCGCGGCGCTCGGCGCCGGTTACTTTCGGCGGCGACGCGGGTCTAATGTCACGTGGCCACCTGGAGCACCTCCACGCGCGTGACACCGCGCTCGCGTACGTGTCCCGGGCGCCGTTTTCCAAGATCGAGGCGTACCGCCGCCGCCGAGGTTGGGACTTCCCTTGGTACTCGTCGTTTGGAAGTGACTTCAACTACGACTTCCACGTCACGCTCGATCCGTCGGTCGCGCCGGCCCAGTACAACTCCGCTCGCCGGACGAGTTCCGCGCCCGCGGCGTCGAGGTCGAGCTCGCCGGCGAGTTCCCGGGACGCTCGAGCTTCCTGCGCGTCGGCGACCGCGTCTACCACACCTACTCGGTCTACGCACGCGGCCTGGAGACGATCGGCGGCTCGTATTACCTGCTCGATGAGACGGCCCTCGGGCGCCAGGAAGAGTGGGAGGAGCCCAAGGGGCGCGTCGCGTCGGCGCGCGGCGCGGTGCCCGACTTCGCGAGTTAGTCGGGGAGCGCCGGTGCGGGCGCCGGTCCCGCCCAGATTCGCGAGGTAGTGGAGCCCACTCGGCGTGAGAAGTTGCAACGCGGCCGCCGAAGTTGATCAAATATTCAATGTTGTGACCGCCCGTCCGCTCGAGATCGAGACCCGGCAGATGCGCAACGCGCTGATTCCGCGCGTGGCGCTCGGGTGCGGCAACTTCGGCGGCATCGGCTCGTCGCTGGCGTGGGTCGGCCATGGGCAGAGCGAGGACGAGGCGCTGGCGATCATGGACGCGGCCTGGGAGCTGGGTCTGACCCACTTCGACACCGCGGATGCGTACGGGGCGGGCAACAGCGAGTCGGCGATCGGGCGCTGGATCGCGTCCCGCGGGATCCGTCCGACGCTGACCACCAAGACGTTCAACCCGATGGCCGAGGGGGCCGACTCGGGCCTGCGGCGCAGAGCGGATCGAGCGCCAGTTTCAGACCAGCCTCGAGCGCCTCGGGGTCGATCACATCGAGCTCTACCTCGCGCACGACTACGACCCCGACACGCCGCTGCCCGAGACGCTCGGCGCGTTCCAGGCGCTCGCGGATGCCGGCTCGATCTCGGCCTACGGGGTCAGCAACTTCAACGCCGAGCAGCTCGAACGCGCCCGCGCCGCCGGCGATCCGGTCGCGGTCCAGAATGGCTACTCGCTGCTCGAGCGCGGTGACGAGGCCGACGTGATCCCACTGTGCGCGAGCCACGGGATCGCCTACATGGTCTTCAGCCCGCTGTGCGGCGGCTGGCTGACCGGGAAGTACGGCCGCGACCAGGGCTTTCCGAGTGGTTCGCGGATGACGCAGCGCCCCGAGCCGTACGAGCACCTGCTCAACGAGCCGACGTTTGACGCGCTCGATGCGCTGCGGGCGTTCGGCGACCGGCGTGGCACCTCGATGGCCGGTGTCGCGCTCGCCTGGCTGCTGGCCGACGACCGCGTCGGCCAAGTGGTGATCGGCCCAGGCCGCCCGGCACATCTGGATCCGCTGCGCGAGGCCATCGAGCAGCCGCTGACGCCCGTAGAACGTGACGAAGTGGGGTCTATCTTCCAGCTATGAGTGTCCTGATCCTCAACCACGACGACGTCCACGCCGCGCTCGAGCCCGAGGAGTGCGAGCGGGCGATGGCGGCGGTGCTGACCGCCCACGGCCGCGGAGAGGCGTACTTCCCGCTGCGCTCGGTGATGATCGCGCCGGGGGCGCCCGGGCTGATGGGGCTGATGCCCGCGTACTCGGCCGGCACCGCGGATGGCGATGAGGGCGTGTTCGCGCTCAAGGCGATCTGCCTGATGCGCGGAAACCCCGCCCGCGGTCTGGACGCGCACCAGGGGATCGTGACGCTGTTTGACCACGACACGGGCGTCCCGACGGCGGTCATCAACGCGTCGGCGATCACCGAGATCCGCACCGCCGCCGTCACGGCCGTGGCGACGCGGGCGCTGTCGCGCGAGGACTCGACCGTGCTGGCGGTGCTCGGCGCGGGCGTGCAGGCCGGAGCCCACCTGCGGGCGTTCCGGGGCATGCGTGACTGGCGCGAGACGCGCGTCTATGCGCCGACCGCCGCGCACGCACAGGCGGTCGCCGACGCCGAGCCGGGTGCCACGGTCGCGCCGAGCGCCCGCGAGGCGGTGGAGGGCGCCGACGTCGTCGTCGTCGCCACCAGCGCCAGCGAGCCGGTGCTCGAGCACGCGTGGATCGCCCCGGGCGCGCACGTCAACGCGGTCGGCGCCAGCCAGCCGAACGCACGCGAAATCGAGGTCGCGACGGTCGCCGCTTCGGCGCTCTACTGCGACAGCCGCGAGTCGCTGCGAAACGAAGCCGGCGAGTTCATCCTCGCGATCAAGGAGGGGGCGATCGAAGGGGAGGAGCACGTCCGCGGCGAGCTCGGCGAGCTGCTGGCCGGCAAGGTGGCCGGCCGCAGTGACGGTGACGAGCTGACGCTGTTTCGCTCGCTCGGGGTCGCGGCCGAGGATCTCGCCGCCGCCCAGGTGGCGGTGGCGGCAGCCCGCCGGCGGGGGATCGGGACCGAGGTCGAGCTGTGATCGCGCTCGAGGAAATTGAGGCCGCGCGCGATCGGATCGCCGACGTGGCCGTCCGCACGCCGCTCGTGCGCCTGCCGATCGACGACGCCCCCGCGGAAATATGGCTCAAGCTCGAGACCCTGCAGCCGATCAACTCATTCAAGATCCGCGGCGCCGCCAACGCGGTCCGGAGCGCCGATCCGGCCGACCGCGAGCGCGGGCTGCTGACCGCGAGCGCCGGCAACATGGCCCAGGGCGTCGCCTGGATCGGCCGCGAGCTCGGCCTGCCGGCGACCATCGCCGTGCCCGAGCACGCGCCCGAGGCAAAGCTCGCCGCGATCGAGCGACTTGGCGGCCGCGTGCTGAAGGTCCCCTACGACGAGTGGTGGAACGCGATCGTCACGAGCCGGATCGACGGCCAGGAGGGCCTGTTCGTGCACCCGGTCGCCGACCCCGCGGTGATGGCCGGCAATGGCACGATCGGGCTCGAGATCGTCGAAGACCTGCCGGACATCGACGCGGTCGTGATACCGGTCGGCGGCGGCGGCCTGACCGTCGGCATCGCGAGCGCGATCAAGGCGTTGCGGCCGCAGGTGAGGGTGTACACGGCCGAGCCCGCGACCGGCGCGGCGCTGCACGCCGCGATGGCCGCCGGCGAGCCGACCGACGTCGAGTACCGGCCGTCGTTCGTCGACGGCTCCGGGAGCAAACGGGTGCTCGACGATATGTGGCCGCGGCTGGCGGAGGTGGTCGATCGGGCGATCTCGGTCCCGAACGCCGACACGGCGGCCGCGGTTCGAACGCTCGCCGAACGCGTCCGCGTGATCGCCGAGGGCGCGGGCGCGCTGTCGACGGCGGCCGCGCTCGCGGGCGAGGCGGGGTCGGGCAGGGTGGTGTGCATCGTCTCGGGCGGCAACATCGACTTCGCCAAGCTGGCGCCGATCCTCGGGGGCGCTGACGGATGAGCGGCTCAGCTCAGAGGGCGACCGCTTCCGGCGAGCCGGCGGCCCCGGCCCCGGGGGCGACCGCTGCGGACGCGGCAGACCACTCGGCGGCGCTCACCTACGCCAGCTACCTGGCCCTGGACGAGTTGCTCGCCGCGCAGCACCCCGCCTCCGAAGAGCACGACGAGATGCTGTTCATCATCATCCACCAGGTCTACGAGCTCTGGTTCAAGGAGCTGCTGCACGAGCTGCGATTCCTCCAGAGCCGCCTCGAGTCCGGTGACAGCTCGCACGCGCTGTCGACCACGCACCGGGTGCTGACGATCCTCAAGACGGTGGTCGCGCAGATCGACGTGCTGGAGACGATGACGCCGCGGCAGTTCTTGGCGTTTCGCTCGCGGCTCGACGCGGCCAGCGGCTTTCAGTCGGCGCAGTTCCGCGAGCTGGAGGTCCTGCTGGGACGCCGCGACGAGCGCGTCCTCTCCCAGTTCCCGGCGGGGAGCGCCGCGCGCGCCAGCTTGGAGTCAGGATTGAGCCAACCGGCGCTGTTTGACTCGCTGCTGCGGTACCTGGTCGCCCAGGGGTTCGCGGTCCCCGAGCCGGCGCTGTCACGTGACCCCCGCGCGGCCTGGGAGCCGTCGGAAGCGGTGCAGGAGCTGCTGATCGAGGTCTACCGGGCCGACGGCGTGCCGGCGCGGGTGTGCGAGCGGTATGTCGACATGGACGAGGGAATTCAGGAGTGGCGCTACCGCCACGTGAAGATGGTGGAGCGCACGATCGGCGACAAGCCGGGCACGGGAGGTTCGACGGGTGCGGAGTATCTGCGCGGCACCCTGTTCAGGCCGGCGTTCCCGGATCTGTGGGCGATCCGGTCAGAGCTCTGAGAGCTGCCTCGCTCGAAGGCGGCTAGCCCCGCGCCCCCTCGAGACCGGCGATCAGCCGGTCGACCTCGTCGGCCGTGTTGTAGTGGATGAAGCCGATCCTGATCGCGTCGTGTTCGTAGCCGAGCCGCTGGTAGAGGTCGAGCGAGTACCAGGAGTCATGCGCCCAGACGCCGATCTGCTGCTCGGCGAGCTGGCGCGCGACGTCGGCCGCAGGGACACCGTCGACATTGACGAGGAAGGTCGGCACCCGCCCCTCCATCGTCGGCAGGCCGTAGACGGTGATCGCATCCGAGATCCCCGCGAGGAAACGCTCCCCGAGCGCACGCTCGAAGGGGACGATCGTCTCAAAGCCGCCGATCGAGTGCAGGTAGTCGAAGGTTGCGTTGAGCCCCGCGAGCAGCTCGTACGGCGCGGTGCCGGTCGCGAACCGGCGCCCGAGCGGATCCATCGGCGCCGGGCGGGCCTTGTAAGGGCGCCACGTCTCGAGCACCTCGGCCCGTCCGTAGGCGATCCCCAGGTGCGGGCCGCAGAACTTGTACGGCGAGCAGATCAGGACGTCGGCATCGATCGCGCGCACGTCAATCGGCTCGTGGGCGGCGTAGTGGACCGCGTCGATCCACGCCAGCGCACCGGCGTCGTGGGCGAGCTTGCAGACCCGCGCCGCGTCGACGATCGTCCCGATCGCGTTCGAGGCCCAGGCGAAGGCGACGACCCGCGTCCGCTCGGAGAGCTTGGACTGCAGATCATCGAAATCGAGCGTCGTGTCGGGATTGAGCTCGATGTGCTTGACGACCAGGTCACGATCGCGCGCGAGCTCGAGCCAGGGGGCGACGCCGCCGTCGTGGTCGGCGGATGAGATCAGGATCTCATCGCCGGCGTCCAAGGCGCGACCTGCGGTGCGCGAGAACGTGAAGTCGAGCGATGTCATGTTGGGCCCGAACGTGATCTCGTGCGGTTCGCAGCCGAGGAAGCGGGCCGCGCCGGCCTCGGCCTGCTCGAGGATCTCCTTGACGCGGAGGCTGGTCGCGTAGCCGGCGCCGAGGTTCGCGCTCGCCTCACGCAGCGCGCGCGCGATCGCGTCGCCGACCTCGTCGGGGACCTGCGATCCCCCGGGAGCATCGAGAAACGCGAACCGATCCTGCAGCGAGGAGAACCGGGACCGCACGTGCCCGAGGTCGGCGGTCTCGTTCAGCACGTCAGCCATCGCCAGCTCCTTGTTTGAGAGGGGCCCCGTCACCGGCGGCCCTGCACGGCTCGCCAAACCTAACGAAAAGCTAAGCGGTTCCCGGTTGCACGGCCCAGATGACGATGATTTGATCAACACTACAAAATCAGATCACAGGGGAAGGGACCGCTCTTGAGTGTTCGCGTCAGTCGCAGTGCGCAGGCAACTTGGCAAGGCAACGTGCCCGAAGGTGGCGGCAGGATCGCGCTCGGAAGCGGTGCCTACGAGGGAGCCTTCACGCTCAAGGCGCGCGTCGAGGATGTGGATCGCGGCACCAATCCGGAGGAGCTGATCGCCGCCGCCCAGGCGGGCTGCTTCACGATGTCGCTCGCCAACCTGCTCAGCGAGGCCGGCTCGCCGCCGCGCGATCTGAGCACCACCGCGCGCGTGCGGCTCGAGCAGAAGGACGAGGGCTTCCGGATCACGCGGATCACGCTCACCACCGTCGCCGATGTTCCCGGCTTCGACGCCGACGAGTTCCAAGCGCTGGCTCAGCAGGCCAAGGACACATGCCCGGTGTCGCTGGCGCTGGCCGGGACCGAGATCGCCCTCGAGGCGAGCCTCGCGTGAGTCGAGCCGCGCGCATCGGCCGCTCCCGGGTGCAGGCCGTTGACCCATGCCTCGCGAATATGGGAGGGTGGCGGTCTCAGCGCGAAGGCGTGGCGGACGTCAAACGTTCACACCGCAACCGCGGGACAGTCCACAAGTGATGAAGCGCTCAATCGGGTTGGAGAGGTCTTGATGCCGAGCGTCGCCGTGATCGACTCCGGCGAGGTGCGGCCGCGCGTGAATCTCGCGACGGGGCTGACGGTGCGCCCGACGCTGGGAACGCAGACGGGCTTTGACGCGCTCGAGCAGGCGGTGCTCGAGCTCGAGCCCGGGCGGTCGCGCGAGATCGAGATCGGCGACGTCGAGGAGACGCTGTTCGTGCTCGCGGGTCAGGGCTCGGTCCACGTGGCCGGCGAGGTCCACCAGCTCGAACCCGAGGTCGGCCTCTACCTGCCGCCGGGCTCGACCTTCTCGCTCGAGAACCCAGGCCCGGAAACGTTGCAGCTGATCGCCGTGCGAGTTCCCAGCCCCGAGCCGGCGCAGCCGACCACCGACCGGTCTGCGCCGGCGGTCTGCCGCCTGGGAGACCAGGAGCTCGAACCGGCGACGACCGATCGCGAGTTCCGGATCGTCGCCGACCCCGAAAACGGGCTGCGCTCGGCCACGCATTTCGTCGGCTACATTCCGACCGCGCGCGCGCCGGATCATTTCCATACTTATGACGAGGTCATCTACGTGATCGACGGCGAAGGGGTAATGCACGCCGGCGATTTTGAGCAACGCTTGTCGCCGGGAGCCTGTATCCAGCTTCCGGCGCGGACGGTGCACTGCCTAGAAAACACGGGCACGGAGGCGATGCGGGTCGTCGCCGTGTTCAGACCCGCCGGATCGCCGGCGGCTGCGTACTACCCCGATGGAACGCCCGCGTACCAGGGCGGCAACCCAGAGCAACTCAAGAGGAGGAGCTAAGACTCATGAAGGGCCGAACGTTCCTAGCCGCGTGGGCGCTGGTGGCGCTGATCGTGGCAGGCTGCGGCAGTAGCAGCAGCAGCAGCAGCAGCGCCGCCGCGAGCGCGAGCTCGAGTTCGGCGGCACTGCGAACTCCAACTGCAAGGCCTCCGTCGCGATCGAGGGACCGTTCACCGGTCCGGTCGCTCAGGTGGGCCTCGAGCAGCTGCACTTTGCGCAGCTGGCAGTTGCCAACGACAACAAGTCGCTGGGGGTCCATGTGACCCTCAACCAGGATGACACCCAGCTGACGCCGTCGATCGCCACCCAGAAGAGCCAGGCGATCATTGCCTCGCCCGCGGTCGCTGTGATCGGACCGTCGGGGAGCCAGGAGGTCGAGGCGGTGGGACCGCTGCTCGGGAGAGCCGGGATCGCGGCCGTCACCGGCTCCGCGACGCTTCCCGCGCTCGCCAGCAGTGGCGCCAACAAGACGTTCTTCCGCGTGGTGCCGGACGACAACGTCCAGGGACCGCAGGATGCGAACTACATCGTCAACCATCTGCACCCCAAGGGCGTGCTGATCATCGACGACGACGAGGCCTACTCGCAGGGGATCACGAAGGTGATGATCCCGATCATGCAGAAGGCGGGGATCAAGGTCGATCATGAGACGATCAACGGCACCGACACGGGCGCGACGCTGTCGAACGCGATCTCGTCGCTCGTCACCTCGCATCTGAACTCGAACACGCAGGTCGCGGTGCTGCCGTGGCAGGCTGCCGCCAACGCGCAGCAGTTCGGTCTCGACGCACAGCAGCAGCACAAGAAGGTGATCCTGTTTGGGACTGACGGCACCAACTCGCCGTCGCAGTTCCACATCCCGGGCACGTACATCTCGACGTTCGGGCCGGACATCAGCGAGTCCAGCAACCCGCAGACCAAGGCGCTGGCAAAGCAGGTGACCAAGTACGGGCCGTACGGCGCCTTCGGCGTCCCGACGTACGCAGCCACTGATGTGATCATGCGGGCGATCGCGTCGGTCTGCAAGTCCGGCGGGACTCCGAGCAGGTCCAACGTGCTGGCGGCGGTGAAGAAGACCAACATCCCCGCCTCGGACAACATCCTCGATGTACCGATCGCCTTCACGGCGACCGGGAACTTGGTCGGGAGTCCGGGCTACCTGTTCCACGTCAACAGCAAGGGCCAGTACATCGAGATCCCACCCAAGTGATCGATGACGATTCAGCCGTGACGCTTCACGGCTAAGGTTCCGCGGCGCCGCCCATCTTCTTGTGGGCGGCGCCGCTGCCTTGATCGTCGCTCGGTAGAGCCGTGCAGGTCTTCTTCCAAACATTCGTCAACGGACTGACCACGGGGTGCGTGTACGCGCTGATCGCGCTCGGCTACACGATGGTGTACGGCATCCTGAAGCTGCTCAACTTCGCGCACGGCGACGTCTACATGGTCGGGGCCTACATCGGCTTCGTCGTCCTCGAGATCTTCGGCGGCCCCAACAATCTGTCGATCCCGGTCGTGGTCCTGCTGTTCTTCATGTTCGTCGCCGCCTCGGTCGGCTGCGGTTATCTGGGCGTCGCGATGGAACGGTTCGCCTACCGCCCGCTCCGAAACGCGCCCAGGATCGCGCCGTTGATCACGGCGCTCGGAATCTCGTTCGTGCTCGAGAACTCGATCCTGCTGCTGTTCGGCGGCTTCGTCCGCAGCTACAACACCAACGCCTACATCCCGTTCTCGATCGGGATCCAGATCGGCGGCGTCAGGATCGACATCGTCCAGATCCTGACGATCGTCGGCAGTGTCGTGATGATGTACGGACTCTGGTTGACCGTCAATCGCACGACGCTGGGCAAATCGATGCGCGCCGTCGCCTCCGACCGCGAGGCCGCCGAGATGCTCGGCATCGACGTCAACCGCACGATCGCGTTGACCTTCTTGATCGGCTCGGCGATGGCCGGCATCGCCGGGGTCATGTCCGGGCTCGCCTTCAACCAGATCACCAACACGATCGGGTTCCTCGCCGGGCTCAAGGCGTTCACCGCCGCGGTCGTGGGCGGGATCGGCAGCATCCCCGGTGCGATGCTCGGCGGGATCTTCATCGGCCTGTGCGAGTCCTATAGCTCGAGCTACATCTCGAGCCAGTTCTCGGACCTGATCGTGTTTGGAATCCTGATCGTCACGATGCTGATCCGGCCCCAGGGGATCTTCGGCCAGCGGCCGCTGCAGAAGGTGTGAGCGTGAGCGTCAAGCGTGACCAGCCCGACGCCGAGACCGACGCCGCCAAGCGTGACCAGACCGACGGCGAGGGCGGGGCGACCGTCGAGGATCCCGGCGCGCAGCGCGGTTCGATCGGGGTGGACTCGTGGGTGGCCCAGTCGGGTGACCGTCACGACGAGGGAGCCGGCTGGCGGCGCGTGGTCGCTCGCGCGGACGCCCGGCTCGGCTGGTGGCCGCGGCTGGCGCTGGTGGCGATCGCGGGGCTGATCTTCGCTCAGCTGTCGACCAACGTGAACATCCAGACGGTCGCGTTCAACAGCCTCCTGTACGCGCTGCTCGCTATGGGGCTGAACATCGCGGTCGGCTGGTCGGGCCTGCTCGACCTCGGCTATATCGCGTCGTTCGGCTTCGGCGCCTACGGGTACGCGATCTTCTCGTCGACGGCGCTCGGTACCGACGGCAGCGGCGGCTCGCACCTGCCGGCGATCGAGTCGATCCTGATCGTCGTCGCCGCCGCTGGAGTCGTCGGAGCCGTGCTCGGCCTGATCGCGCTGCGCGTGTCGGGTGACTACTTCGCGATCGTGACGCTGTTCTTAGGCCAGGCGTTCTTCGAGGTGGCCAACAACGTCGACCCGAGCACATTTGGCGGCGTCAACGGGTTGTTCGGCCTCGATCCGCTGCACAGCTTCGGGGTCACGGTCACGACCCCGCTCGGCTATTACTACGTCGCCCTGGGGATGTGCGTGATCGTCGCGGCGGGGTTACACCTGCTCGACACGTCCAGAACCGGGCGCGCCTGGCGCGCGCTCAACGACGATGAGCTCGCCGCCCAGGCGATGACGCTGTCGGTCAACAAGCTCAAGGTGATGGCGTACGCGTTCGCGACGATGATCGGCGCGCTCGCCGGGACGCTGTTCGCCGCCCAGCAGGACAACGTCTTTCCGACCAACTTCACCGCCAACATCCTGATCCTGATCTACGCCTGCCTGGTGCTCGGCGGCGTCGGATCGATCGCCGGCGCGATCCTCGGCGGGATCGTCGTGACCGTGGCCGAGAACATGCTCGGGAGTCCGACCGATGCCGCGTACCTGTTCTACGGGTTGATCATCATCGCCCTGATCGCGAAGGTCCGTCCGTGGCGCCGGCTCGGCTGGGTGGTCGCGGGGGTGATCGCGTTTGGCTACGCGATGCATGCGATCGTGGGCGCGATCGCGCCCTCCGCCACCGCCGGGCACCCCGGCAGCCCGGGGTGGATCGGAGCGGCGCTGAAGGGGTACGTGATCGTGCCGAGCAACCCGCAGAACTTCGGCAACGCCTTGTATCTGGGGCTGATCGTCGGCCTGGTCGCGATCGTGCGCCTGCGCGGGATCAAGCAGCTGATCGCCGTGATCATCACGATCTACGTGGCCGCCTGCTGCTGGGAGGGGCGGCTGATCGTCAATCCCGCGATCACCACCCAGATCATGCTCGGGGCGATCCTGATCGTGACGATGGCGGCGCGGCCGTACGGCCTGCTCGGCAAGCATCGCGTGGAGACGGTCTGAGATGGCGCTGCTCGAGATCGACAAACTGTCGCTCTCGTTCGGGGGTCTGCGGGCGATCTCCGAGCTCGACATCGAGGTCAACGAGAACGAGATCGTCAGCGTGATCGGGCCCAACGGCGCCGGCAAGTCGTCGGTCTTCAACGTGATCAGCGGGATCTACAAGCCGAGCTCGGGCGATATCCGGCTCGGGGGCGAGTCAATCGTCGGCCGCAAGCCCTACCGGATCGCCCGGCTGGGGATCGCGCGCACGTTCCAGAGCCTGCGGCTGTTTCAGAACATGACCGTCAAGGAGAACGTCAAGACCGCGACCTACGGCAACACCAAGGCCTCCCCGCCGGAGTCGATCCTGCGTCTGCCGCGGGCCCGCCGCGAGGAGCGCGAGGTCGATGCGGTCGCCACCGAGGTGCTGTCGTTCTTCGGCGAGCGGCTTGCCGGCTACCGCTGGGACCAGCCCGCCTACTCGCTCTCCTACGCCAATCGCCGCCGGCTCGAGATCGCCCGGGCGCTCGCGACGCGGCCGCGGCTGCTGATGCTCGACGAGCCGGCCGCCGGGATGAACCCCAACGAGACGCTCGAGATCGCCGAGCTGATCGGGCGGCTGCGCGACGAGCTGTCGCTCGCGATCCTGGTGATCGAGCACGACATGCACGTCGTCGAGGGGATCTCCGATCGTGTCGTCGCGCTCGACCATGGCGTCAAGATCACCGAGGGGTCGTTCGAAGCGGTCGCCACCCACCCGGCCGTCGTCGAGGCGTACCTCGGCCGCGACCCCGAAGCGCTCGCGGAGGCGTGACGGCGATGGCACTGCTGCACCTCGACGACGTCACGACCTACTACGGCAAGATGCGGATCCTCGAGGGGATCTCGCTCGAGGTGGCGCCGGGGGAGCTCGTCTGCCTGCTCGGCGGCAACGCGTCCGGTAAGTCAACGACGCTGAAGACCGTCCTCGGGATCGTGCGCCCGCGCAGCGGCCGGGTGATGATCGACTCCGAAGACGTGACCAACCGCGAGGTCGCAGAGCGGATCGCCCGCGGCCTGGCGATCGTGCCCGAGAACCGTCGCCTGTTCGGCTACATGACCGTCCGCGAGAACCTCGAGCTCGGTGCGGTGCTGCGCAAGGGCGAACCGCTCGACGAGGACTTCGAACGGGTCCACACGTTGTTCCCGCGCCTGCACGAGCGGGAGAGTCAGCTCGCGGGGACGTTGTCCGGAGGCGAGCAGCAGATGGTCGCGATGGGCCGGGCGTTGATGTCACGGCCGCGGCTGCTGCTGATGGACGAGCCGTCGATGGGGCTCTCGCCGGCGCTCGTGCAGCAGAACTTCCGGATCATCAAAGAGGTCCACGAGTCGGGCGTGGCGATCCTGGTCGTCGAGCAGAACGCGACCATGGCGCTGTCGATCGCCGACCGTGGCTACGTGCTCGCCACCGGCGAGATCGTCCTGTCGGGCCCCGCTGCGGAACTGCTCGCGAGCGAGGATCTGAAGCGGGCTTACCTGGGGCGCTGACGGGTTTCGCGCGCCCGGGTGCGCTCGTGCTCGGGTCCAGGTCGGTCTAGGTCGGCTGCCGAGCGCCGAGCCCGGCCCCCATCGCGTCATACAGGTGGGCCGTGTCGACGTACTGCTGAAAGCCGGTCACCTTCCCGCTCTGAAAGCGCCACACGTGGCAGGCCTGGGCGTCGAGGCGCTTGCCGGTCGTCCGGTGAAGGCCGGTGTAACGGCACTCGACGACAACCGTGTCACCCGCGTCGTGATAGGCGCGCGGCGTGACGGTGAAGCCGTCCCATTCGCCCTCGAGGTTGTCGAACAGGTTCGTGCGCACCGCATCGACCCCGACCCACGGCCGGCCGTCAGGCTGGTAGGGGTGGCCGTCGGCCTCGCGCCATTCGATCGCGGGGTCGAACGCCGCCAGGACGCCGTCGACGTTGTCGTTCGCGGCCGCCGCGTACACGTCCTGGAGGGTCTGCACATTTGACATCGCTGTCGCTCCGTTGAGTTGCCCGGCGTTCGCCGGTTGAGGTGCCGAGCGTACCGGGCCGGGCGAGCGGTGGCGGAGCGCGGCGGAGTGTCGCGCTGCGGCCCGCGACCGTCAGCGCGGCGCGAAGCGCAGCGTCATCTTGAGGCTCCCCGTCTCGCGGCAATGCGTGTAGTGGAACTTGTGGCAGCCGCCGTCGGGACCGGCGACGATCGTCGCGGTGAACGGCCTCCCGCGCGCGAAGCGCGACCGGGGATTGCCAGGAACTTGTGCTCGAGGCTGTTCTCCCTGAACACGTCTCGCTCCATCAGCCCGTCCTGGAGGCCGAGCAGCGCCTCGGTGTTGACCAGACACGGGCCGCTCGGCTGCGTCTTCGGAGAACGTCGGATGGGCCAGAAAGCTCGCGGTGAATGATCTGCCGTGTGCGCGGAGGATCAGCGGGGCCGCGGCGGGACCGTTGCGCCTGATCGGGCCGCCGCACTGGATCGGGCGCCGCGCGCCACACGTGACCGTGTCGTCGGGATGCGAGATGCGGGGCGGATAGGAGCCCGTGACGTTCCACCTGCCTCCGGGCTTCATCTTCATGGTCAGCGCCAAGACCTACCGAACGGCTCACGGTGCTGGCGGGGTCGCTGCGTCCGTCGATCTCTGGGCACTCCGCTCCAGCGGCACGTTCGCGAGCCCGGTTGGCGCGATCAGCTCAATCCAGCGGTCGACGGGCTCGTCGCCACTTGCGACGCTCTCGAGCTCACGAAGTGGGTCGACGTTGCGCCCACGCGCCCAAATTCGAATCGGTTCTCCCGGGGGCGCCGTGATCAGCGCGCCGCTGTCGGCCGCGGCGACGGTGACCATCGCGGCCAGGACGCGGACGGCGACCGTGTCGATCACGCCATCCAGGCTGTGGGCGATCGACGAGGGCAGAGACGCGCGCAGCGAACGCGCGGGTGCTCGCCGCTTTGCGCGTCAGTTGATCGGACGGCTGACCTGTGAACTCGCTCGCGAGCTGCCCAGCGTCGCCGATGCTCGCGCCGCAGCTGATCGCCGAGCCGTACTCCTCGGCGACTTTGCGTTCTCTCGCGAGGTGTACATCGCCGGCCTGCTCCCATCCGACGGACTCGTAGCCTTCGATCTCGGGTCCTAAGCGCCGGACCAGCAAGGCGCGCTCGAGCGCCGGGAGATCGTGGAGCAGGGCTGACGCGGGGATAGCCGGGAGCGAGGGCATCGTCTGCTCGGCGGGTTCTCCGAGCGCCTCGAGTCGCTGGCGAAGTGTGGGATGGCTCTCATAGGGATCCGGTTCCAGCTCGCTCACGTCGGCGCTGACGAGCTCGTCGAGCTGCGGCGCCAGCTCCTCATGGCCGGCGAGCGCGACGAATCCCTCGGCAAGCGGTGGCACGCGCTCTGCGTTGAGCATTGGGACGACGTCCTCGTTCACGTAGGTGTCGAACGCCGGCCCGATCGCCGCGAGGCGGCGTAGCGCGCGGCCGGCCGCAGCGGCGGAAGCGACCCTGGCCGATAGTGCATCGGCGTCAAACTCCGCCCGACGGCTGACCGCGTTCGTGATCCGCAGGAAGAGGATGCCGTAGCCGCAAAACGGGACCGCCGCGAGACGACGGACGCTCGATTTCGATCGAGCCAACGTGAACACGGTCTGGATCAGGCCGTCGCGCGAGCGCCATATCCACGCCTGAAAACGAGTGTCTCCTCCGGCGTAATGGCCGAGCTCGTGCGCCACGACGGCGCTCAGCTCCTCGCGGTCGAGCGTCGCGAGCAGCGGTAGACCGAGCAGCAGAACGCGTTCGCGACGGTGCTCGAACACTCCTGCGTTGACCCTCAAATCAAGGTAAACGCTGTCGGGGCCAGCTTGACCGCTCGCTGCGGCGACCTCGTCGACCAGCGCGTGCAGCTCGGGCTGCCCGTCTCGGGACAGCTCCGGGCCGGGTGCCTCAAAATCGTCTCTTCTCGGGACCATCGACCTCAGGATCGCGATCCCGGCGGCGGTCCCCGCGAAGGTCAGCCAGAGGTCTCCCTGATCGGTGATGATCCAGACCGCGATCGGCCCCGCGATTAACACCGCCACGGTCACCAGCGCCAGCGTGTAGAACGCCACAGTCAGAGCGATCGCGAGCACGACCCGCGGACGCACCGAAGATGACCGCGTTCGACCTGCCGTTACAGACCTCGGCTTCGAGAGTGCCCCACCGGCGTCCGTCGGGCGGCGTCAGGAACCCGGGTGCGCGCCGAGCTCGTAAAGGGGCTTGCCGCCCATCGCGACCGCGATGTTGTTGGCGGTGGTGGCGAGGTGGTCGTGCAAGGCCCGCGCCGCGCGATCGGAGTCGTTGGCCACGCAGGCCTCGAGGATCTGCTCGTGCTCGTCACGGCGGGCGACGAGCTGCCGGCACTGGGGCGTCTCGAGGCAGTAGCGCTCGCTCGTCTCCCAGACGGGCTTGATCAGCCGCAGCAGCCACGCCGACTCGGCCGCCTGGTAGAGCGCGAAATGAAACTCCTCGTGGGCCACGGACGCGGCCGCCGAGGCGTCGTCGGACATCCGGTGCAGCGTCGCCAGGCAGACCCGCGCCTGCGCCTCGTGCGCGGGGGTGAAGCGCTGGGCCGCGTGGCGGATCGCCGGCACCTCGAGCGCGAGCCGCGCCTCGTAGACCTCGGCCAGGTCCGTGATCGACAGCTCGGTCACGCGGGCGCCGCGGTGGGGGATGTTCTCGACCAGTCCGGCCGCGTCGAGGCGCCGGACCGCCTCGCGGATCGGCATCGGGCTCATCTCGAGCAGCTCGGCCAGCTCCTCGATCGGAAGCCGCGCGCCGGGCCGCAGCTGGCCGGTGATGATCGCCGAGTGCAGCGTGTCGAACGCCTTCTCGGCCAGCGTCCGATGGCCTCGGGGCGAGCCATCGTTGGCGAGCACGGCTAGCGCGGATTCCATCCCAAGCTAAGTAACCCGATCATTGATCAAAAGTCAAGATTGACCGGATCGGGCCGGGAGGCGCCCGAACCCGTGAGGTCTCCCGCCCGTATGATCGGTCGCTCGGGTTTGACTGAGGAGAGACAGCGATGACGCAGGCAACCGCTTCCAAGCCTGGAGAGGCCGACGACCTCAAGAAGTTCCATTTCACGCGGGAGATGATGCGTGGGGACGTCTACCGAAAGTACGAGAAGGCGATCAACGCGATCTGGAATCCGCGCGAGCTCGACTACTCCCGCGATATCGAGGATTGGGCGAGGATTCCGACCGAGCGGGCAGAAGCTCTGCTCGGGCTCACCGTCCGCTTCTTCGCCGGCGAACAGGCGGTGGCGGAGAACCTCGTCCCGATGCTCGAAGCCGCATGGGCGCTCGAGCGCTTCGATTGGCTGATGTACCTCAGCACGTTCGTGATGGAGGAGTGCAAGCACGCCGAGTTCTTCGCCCAGTGGCACGAACGGGTCCCGGGGATCCTCGAGCCCGACGAGCTGGCGCCCTACTTCATCCAGCGCGAGAAGACGGTCGACCCAACGGGCCGCTTTGAGCTCAAAGAGGTGGTCCACGAGGGTCTACCTCGCTACGCGCGGGAGGTGACGGCCGCGGTTCAGGCCGGCGATCGCGAGCAGATCGAGCGCGCGTTTTTGCGGTTCCTGACGCTGTACAACGGGCACGTCGAGGGCGTTCTCACGATGCCGTCGTACGAGATCGTCGTCGATACGTGTACCGCCTGGGACGCACTCCCGGCCCTCAAGCAGGGCTACCGGCGGATCATGTCCGACGAGGGCAGGCACATCACATTCGGCACCTCTGCGGTCAGGGCGATCCTGGCCGACCATCCGGACTGGGAGCCGGTCGTGCACGACGTGTTCGACGAGTTCCGCGGGACGATCGTCGGCCTGGTCGAGTACCAGAAGGCGGTTCCGGAGCTCGACCTGGACAAGTACCAGGTCGGCAAGGTCAGGCACTACCGAAACCGCTGCCGCGAGATGGGCGTGACCCCTGACGAAACGCTGATCGAGCAGATTCTCGACCCGTCGATCGACTTCGTCGTCGGGGTCACCGCCGGGTGACGACGAATGACCACCAGCAAACGCAAGCAGTTCGTATGCCTCGAAGCCGGCTGTGATCGGGTGATCGAGGCCGACAGCGACGAAGCGCTCATCGAAGCTGTCCAGAAGCACGTGGCCGAGGCCCACAACAGCTTCGAGCTCGACGAGTTCATCCTCGCGGGTGCGACCGAGGTGGATCGGCAGCCGTAACGCCGCCGGGTCGCCGGCTGGCTGCGGGCTCAGCCGCGCAAGGCCTTGAAACGACCCGGTCGAGGGGAGCAACGCCGCAGTGCTTGACGGAGCGAGCACCAATGCATACCTTTGAGCCATGGAAGGGGCGCAGGCCGCTGGGCGGCGATGGAGCAGGCTGTGGGAGCGCGTAAAGGCTTCTCCCCGGATGCCTCCTTCCGCTGTCGCGATCCCGCCCAGCAACGATCTCGATCTCGGACCCGAGCGCGAGCCCTACGAGGTCGGGACTCATTACTTGAGTGTCGACGTCGACCAGATCTTCCTGCGCGATGGCCGCGAGTGGCTCTCGACGTATCAGCCGCTGGTCTGGGTCATGTCAGAGCTGGCCTATGACGGGGCGATGCAGAACGTGCCGTTCGTGGTCGGCGCTCCGATGCTCGCGGACACCGGATACAAGCTGCCCGAGGGCATGCTGTTCACCAAGACCCGCGTGGCAGGACCACATCCCTACAAAGGGGCCGGGCTGAACCTGACAGTGATCCTCTACAAGGTGGAGACCAAGAACTACGGTCGCGAGATTCTCAATTTGACCCAAGCGGTGATGGGTTCGCTCAATTTCGCCACTGGGCTGGTCTCCTATCTCAACGTGGCGAACACGCTGTTCGACGGCGTCGAGGCACTTGTGGGTCGCGACACCACGATGCCGGTGGTCGGCTCCCGACACGAGTTTGAATCGGGCGGCGGGTTCACGTGCAATCACCACGCGCTGATCGACGCGACCGATGTCGATCCCGCCGGCCTGTGGGTCAAGAACGGGACGCTGATGGTTGGGCCAAATGCCAGCGAGCTGAAGCCGTATCGCAAGAGTGACTTCGTTCTGTACAGCGTCAAGCAGTCCACTGAACGTGACGATCTCGACCTCCTGCCGACGGCGCGGCTGTGGGAACGCGTCAAGCGCGAGGCCGCGGTCAGGGGCAAGGACGGATGGGAGAGCGCCGAGGGCAACATGCTCGTGCTCTACCAAGAACTGCTTCTCAGCCCCGACCTGACCGAGCGACAGGCGGAAGCTCTGGCGACCGATTACAACCAGAAGATGGTGGCGATTCACGACAGCATTCCACGGCTACGGCCGGTCCACCTCGGCGACGGTGCACTGGGTGATGATGCCGTCATGCAGCGCGTTCGCGAGAAGAGCGTCGCGATCCTGAGCAGGTGACGATGACCGAACCCAAGTACGTCGATTGCACCGTCAACGTCGAGAGCCTGGAGCGGACGTCCTACAAGGACGATTTCCGGCGTGAGGCGACCGGCGTCCTGTTCGACGACGAGCTGTTCCGCATAACCCTCGATCGGCTCGCCGACTGGGTCGCGCAGAATGAGCGCTCCAGCCGGAGCGATCTCGAGCTACTCGGGCGCTACCTCTACAAGCTGATCTTCAACGACGCCGTCGGAGAGGCATTCAAGACCAGCTACGAATACTTCGAAGCCGAGCGCGAGAAGGAGAGAACCCAGGATCGAGATATGCGGCTTCGTCTGAAGCTCGTGTTCGAGCGCCAGGCGGAGATACTCGCGGCCTATCCCTGGGAGTTCATCTTCATGCCGCTCCTGGACAAGGGCTTCTTCCTGTCCGGGGAGAAGACCGAGCTGATCCTGACTCGCTTCGTCGGCGTGGCTGACAACAACCTCGATCTCCGTCCCGACGAACAGCCGCTCAGGATTCTCGTTGCCTCGGCGAACCCCAGCGAGGCGTCATTTGACATCGCGCCGTTCCGCGAGCGGCTCGAGGGATCCATCGGCCAGCTCGAACAAGTCGAGCTGAAATGGCGCGAGCAGCCGCGCTACGAGAGCCTGATAGCGGAGATCGAGAGTTACAAGCCGCACATCTTCCACTTCGTCGGCCACGGTGAAGCCGGCAGGTTGGCGCTGATCCGTCCAGATGATGAGATCGCGCGCGATGAGGCGGAGACGGGCAGGCGGCGGGACGCGCATTGGGTCGACTTCAACACGTTCAGCGAGATGTTCGCCGAGCACAAGCCGAGACTGGTGTTTCTCCATGCGTGCAAGGGCGCCGCGACGGTCAAGACGACACTCAACGTTTTCACCAGCATGGCTCGCGAATTGGCCTATTCGAACATTCCCGCGGTCGTCGGAATGCAATATGAGATCGCGGATACCGATGCGGCGACGTTCGCCGAGGTCTGCTATCGAGAGCTCGCGGGCGGGCGGCCAGTCGATGAGGCCGTGTCGGCTGGACGGCGCCAACTGGGGCGGTTCTCGGGCCCGGGCGCTTGGGGAGACCGTCGCTTCGGCACGCCGCTTGTCTACCTCCAGGCGAGCCTTCCGATCATCTTCAATGCCGGGGTGGCGAACGGTCACGAGACCCAGCCCGCGTCGGTTACGACCTCTGAGACTCGCCTGTATCGCTGCCCATCCCCCCCGGCCCCCGGCGAGCGGGGCTGCACTGGACAGCTCGCATCGGCGGATAACTTCTGCCAGACGTGTGGATTCCGGGTGACGACGTGCCCGAAAGGACACGTGATGGCGCCGGGGATGATCTGCTCACACTGTGGCTTCGATGGTCGCGAGGCTGCGACTGTGTCCCCCGCGACGGCGGAGCCCGTCGGATCCCAGTCGAGCTTCGGTTAGCTGCGATCCGATGTCAGCTCCGGTACCCCCGACGACACTCGCTTCCCCTCCGATCGGGGAAATCGCCGGTTACATCGCGGATGCCTATCGCGACGCGTCGCTCGCGGGCGCGAGCATGGAGGCGGCGACAACGGCGCTCGAGGAGATCCGCCGCTCGCTTGGACCTGAGCGCTCCGTGTTCACATTGTGGAACACCGCTGACGACGCGATCGGGAGGGCCGGTGCCGGCGCGTTGCAGGCGGTTCTTGGGACGCTGCGCGATCGGATCGCCTCCGAAGTCGTGGAACGTCTTAAAGAAGGGTTCCAGAGCGCGTTTGCGTCGGACCGGCGAGACGTCGTTGACGACTGGAGAACGACGTTCGCGGAGGCGCTCGATGAGGGAAGATTCGACCTCTGCGGCGCGCTGTGCAACGCGGTCCCGGATACCAGCGAGATCGATTCGCTGACAAGCGGCGACTTCGCGCGCTGGAGCAGGCTTGCGGAGATGGGTCGATTCGGTGAGGCGCTGCCCATGTACGAGTACTTGGCCGAGGCCGAAGCACTCCCGCCCATGATCCGAACGGCCCACCTCGTGAACTGCGCAATGATCGAGCTCTACCACATGTGGCGCCAGCGGCGGGCGCTCGAGTGGCTCGACCAGGCGAACCGGCTCGAACCGGATCATGAACAGGTGCTTGCCGGGTTCGGGCAGTACTGGATCGAGAAAGGCAAGCCCGAGGCGGCAAAGGGGTTCCTCGAACGCGCACGTGCAGCGGATCCGGCGAGCGCGTCCGGGTACGTGTACGCCAGTGACGTGTCTCTCGCCGAGGCGGCCTTCGACGACGCTGAGGGCTGGCTGCGCGAGTGTCTCGCCCAGGTGCCGCGAAGCGCCGAGGCCAGAAGGCGCCTGATCTTGCTTTACGCCCGCCCCGAGCTGTTCGCCGAGCGCGAGTCACAGGTGAAGCCACTCGTCGAGCAACTCGTCAGGACAGCGCCCGCAGAGGCTTACTACGCGTATGCCGCGGCCGGAACTGCGTACGCCTCGAACGAGAAGATGGACGAGGCGAGACTGATGTTCGACCGTGCAATCGAGCTCGACCCAGACCGCACCGTGGCGTTTACCGAGCTGGGCTTCGCCGAGTCCCAACTGAAGCAATACGGACAGGCTGAGGCCACGGTTCGTCGCGCGATCGAGGTGGCTCCCGATGCGGTCGAGGGCTACTGGGCGATGGCCCAGGTGTTCGATCAGGCCAATGACTTCGACAGCGCCTTGCATTGGTACCGAGAGGTGCTCGTCCGGAGGGCGTCATGGGAGCCTCAGGTTCGCGTCCGTCTCGGTGACATCTACGACCGAGAGGGAAAGGCCGAAGAGGCCGAGCGCGAGTTTGCGGCCGCGTTGCGACTCGATCCGGCGGATCAGGGCTCGCTCGGGGCGATGGAAACGTTTGCCGTGTCTCAGGGCCAGAAAGGTGACCGCGCTCGAGCGGCGCGCGTGTTCACAAAGATTCGCGAGATCGTGGGCGATGGCTATGAAGCCCCGTTCCACAACCGTCTCGGAAACCTTCACTATGAGGCGGGCGACCACGACGCGGCGTTCGCGGAGTATCGGCAGGCGATTGACGCCGACGACGACAACCCGCTCTACCGCCGCAACGCCGCGAGTGCGCTGCTGCGACTGTCTCGCTGGGAGGAGGCGCGGTCGGCGTATGACACTGCCTTCGCGATTGACGACGATCGAGCCGAGCACGATTCGAACATCGCGTTCGTGCTCAACGAGGAAGCCACGGCACTGTTCACCGAGGATCTGACGCGATCGATCGACCTCTACCAACGCGCAGTTGAACTCGTGCCGTCAAACAAGACATACCGGACGAACCTGTATCAGGCCTGGTTCGCCCACTGGCCGCCGGGAGATCGAGCGACCGCGCTCCAGAATGCGTTCGATGTCATCGAGAGCGCGGCCGAGCTCCACCCTGACGACCCGAAGCTGCCACACCTCGCCAACTACGTGCGGCTCGAGCGCTACCTCGTCGAGCGCCTGGGCGAGCCGCCACCTGGGCACACGCAGTCGCTGGCGATCGAACTGGCCGAGGACCTCGTGACCTCGATCCTCACTCCCGGCGGCGACGATCTGTCGCCCGAGACACAGGGTGCGATCGCCGGCATGAAGGACCGCTTCGATGAGCGCTGGCAGACCACGCTGCCCGGAATCCGCTTCCGTCGTCCCGGCGAAGACGGAGGGTTACCGCCGGGCCATTACACGTTGTTCCTCGTGGGGTCGCCCGCGCGGAGCGGATCGGTCCCTACCGACGGGCAATCCGCTTCAGACAACGGCGGATCGAGCCCGCCGACTCCCGTCCCCCAGACGCCGATCGAGTATCCGCTCAACCACCTGGCGGCAACGCTTGCCGAGTTCGCGCAGGAGCTCGCGGATCGACAGACGAGCTCGTCGCCGGAGACCACGTCTGACTCCTCGTGAATCGTGCGATGGCCCCGGGCCGGCGCGTCCGCCAGCCCGGGGCATCCTCCGCATTTGTCAGGGATCGCGGAAGCGTCCGATCTCGCTCGCCTCGAGCACGATCGGCGGCTCGTCGCATCGGTCGCGCACGTCGCGCGTGAACTCCTGAAAGGCCGCCAACTCGGTCAGCGGGGCGCTGCTGCCGTCGGGGAGATCCGATCGCGCGATGTGGACGAAGGTGACCCCGTCTGCGAGCTTGTAGGTCGCGTACGCGATCCCGTCCGGACGCGTGTCGTGCAGCTCGGCGTACACCGCGCGGACCAGCGTCTCGTTCTCGGCGACGCGGTCGGGCTTGACCCGGTAGCGGACGATCGTGCGCTTCATCGTGCCGGTACGGCGGTCGGGGCCGGACCCGGCATCGTGACGCCCGGCGGCTCTGACACCGCGGTCGGTCTCAGCGCCCGGCGCGCCGGAATCGCGATTGCCACCAGCGCACCCGCCAGCGAGAAGGCCGCCGACACCCACAGCGCCGGCGAGAACCCGCTCGCGAACGCCTGCGGCGACGCGTAGCTGCCGGCGCCGGAGAAGACGGCCACCGCCAGCGCCACCCCGAACACGCCACCGAGCTGGCGCATCATCGAGAACGTCCCCGATGCCTTGCCGATCTCGTCGGCGCCGACCGCGCTCACGACCGCGTTCTGGGCGCCGGGAATCGACATCGAGATCCCCGCGCCGGCGATCATCAGCGGCGGCACCATCTCCCAGTATGCGAGCCCGGCGGTCGCGATCAGGGCGACCCAACCGAACCCGATCGCCTGCAGGGTCAACCCGAGCACGATCAGCGGCCGCTCGCCGATCCGATCCACGAGTGACCCGGCGATCGGCGCGACGATGAACAGGCAGCCGGTCCACGGCAGCAGCCGCAGCCCCGATGCCAGCGGTCCGTTACCGAGTGAGATCTGCAGGAACTGGGCCATGAAGAAGACCGCGCCGAACAGCGCGCTCGAGAGCAGGAAGTTGGTCGCGCTGCCGGCCGAGAATGAGCGCGATCTGAACAGCCGCATCGGCAGCATCGGTTCACGCGTGCGCAGCTCGAACGCGATGAACGCGATCAGCGCGACGATGCCGCCCGCCAGCGAGCCGATCACCTCGAAGCTGCCCCAGCCGGCGTCGTTGGCCCGCATCAGCCCCCACACGATCCCAAACGTCGACGCGGTGACCAGCGCCAGGCCGATCACGTCGAGCCGTGCGCGCGGGCCGTAGCTCTCCTCGATCCGCCGCAGGATCAGCGGGATCGCAGCCAGCCCGATCGGCACGTTGAGCCAGAAGACCCACTGCCACGCGAGTCCCTGCGTGACGGCGCCGCCGATCACGGGGCCGCCGAGGACGGCGAGGCCGGTGATGCCCCCGTACAGCCCGAGCGCCCAGCCGCGACGCTCCGGCGCGAAGGCGGCGCTCAGCAGTGCCAGCGACAACGGCGCCACCAGCGCCGCGCCGACGCCTTGCACCGCGCGCGCCACGATCAGCACGGTGACGTTCGGCGCCAGGGCCGACGCCGCCGATGCGGCCACGAAGATCCCCATCCCGACGGCGAACAGCCGCCGCCGGCCGAGTCGGTCCCCGAGCGCGGCGGCGGTGATCAGCAGCACGGCGAAGCTGAGGTTGTAGGCGTTGACGGTCCATTCGAGCTCATTGACCGATGCGCCGAGTCCACGGCGGATCGATTCGAGCGCCGTCGAGATCGCGGTCACGTCGAGCGCCACCATCAGTGATGCGATCGCGCACAGCACCAGCACCCAGCGCTGTCTCGAGGTCGTTCTGCGAGTAATCGTCGCGGTCATGCGTCCTCCTGTCCTGATTCGGTGTCCAGCCGAAAAGACACGTGCCGGGCGCGCGAATTGACCGATGAATTTCTCCCGGCGCCGGTGTCGGGGTACTTAGATGTGGTCAGTGACCGACGAGCTCGACACCCGCAACCGCCTCGCCCGCGCGCAGCGCGGTGACGAGGACGCGTTCGCGCAGCTGACCGCGCCCTACCACCGCGAGCTGCAGCTGCACTGCTATCGGATCCTCGGCTCGCTCCAGGACGCCGAGGACCTGCTCCAGGAGACGCTGCTCGCCGCGTGGCGCGGCCTGGAGCAGTTCGAGGGCCGCTCGTCGCTCCGCGCCTGGCTCTACACGATCGCGACCAATCGCTGTCTAAACGCGCTGCGCGACCGCGGCCGGCGCCCGCAGCCGGTGGCCGTCGGCGGGTCCGGCCCGCACCCCGCCGAGAGCGCGGCCGAGATCTCGTGGCTCGAGCCGTACCCCGACGCACTGATCGAGGGGGTCGCGGACGGCGCGCCCGGCCCCGAAGCGCGCTATGAGGCAAAGGAGACGGTCGCGCTCGCGTTCGTCTCCGGGCTTCAGCACCTGGCCCCCCGCCAGCGGGCGGTGCTGGTCCTGCGCGACGTGCTCGGCTTCCACGCCGACGAGGTGGCGGAGATGCTCGGCTCCTCGCCGGCCTCGGTCAACAGCGCGCTCCAGCGCGCTCGGGCGGCGCTCGAATCACGCGTCCCTGCATCGCGCGAGCGCCTCGCGCTGCCGCTGACGGGCGCCGAGCGCGAGCTCGTCGGGCGCTTCGCGGACGCACTCGAGCGCGACGACATCGACGAGGTGATCGCGATGCTGACCGACGACGCCGTGATCAGCATGCCGCCCGAGCCCGAGTGGCACCGCGGCCACGAGGCGATCGCTGCGTTCTTGCGCGCGCGCGTCGTGATGCGCGGCGGTCCGTGGCGGTTCGTCGCCACCGGCGCTAACGGGCAGCCGGCAGTTCGCCTATTACTTCGGCGACGGCGAGGGCGGGGGCTGGGTGCGCCAAGGTCTGCTCGTGATCGGCGTGGGCGGTGACGGGATCACGTCGGTCACGCGCTTCAAGGACGAGGGTCTGCTCGACCGGTTTGACGTGCCGGCGCGCCTCTAACCGACGTTCGGCGCGCGCCGGGCCTCGGCGTCGCGGAACATCGCCCGGGCGATGATCTCGCGCTGGATCTCCGACGCGCCCTCGTAGATCCGGGTCGCGCGCACATCGCGGTAGAGGTGCTCGAGCGGATGACCCTGCTCGAGCGCGACCGCGCCGTGGAACTGGATCGCGGCGTCGACCGCCTGCTGGGCGACCTCGGTCGCCAGCAGCTTGGACATCGCCGCGAGCGCCGGATCATGCTTGCGCTCGTCGTGCGCGAACGCCGCCTGGTGGACGAGCAGCCGCGCCGCCTCCGTCTCGGCCTCGAGCTGCGCGAGCCGGTGCGCGACCGCCTGGTGGTCCTTGAGCGGCTTGCCGAACGTGTGGCGCTCGAGCGCGTAATCGGCCGCGAGGTCGAGCGCCGCGCGCGCCATCCCGATCGCGAACGCGCCGACGCTGGGGCGAAACAGGTCAAGCGTGCGCATCGCGACGCGAAAGCCGGCGCCGGGCTCGCCGAGCACCTGCTCGGGTCCGGCGTAAACGCCGTCGAACGTCAGTGACCCGATCGCGTGCGGCGTCAGCAGCTGGCGGCGCTCGCCGCTCAGCCCCGGCGAGTCGCCGGGGATCGCGAACGCCGTCAGCCCGCGGGCGCCCTTGTCCTCGGTGGAGGTGCGCGCGAAGACCGAGTAGATATCGGCGTCGGGCGCGTTTGAGATCCACAGCTTCTCGCCGGTCAGGCGATAGCCGCCGTCGCCGTCGGGCTCGGCCCTCAGCGACAGGCCGGCCGGGTCGGAGCCGGCCTCGGGCTCGGTCAGCGCGAACGCCGCCACCGCGCTGCCGTCGGCGACCTGCGGGATCCACCGCTCCCGGGTCTCCGCCGTGCCCGCCTGGACGATCGGCCCGGCGCCGAGCCCCTGGAGCGCGAACGCGGTCTCGGCATCGGGGCTGTGGCGCGCGAGCGCCTCGCGGATCAGGCACAGCGCGATCGCGCTGATGTCCCCCTCGGATGCGAAGATGACATCGAGCAGCCCGTGATCAGCCAGCGCCTTGATCAGGGGGCGATTGACCTCCCCGGTGCTACCGGCGTCAGCAATCGCCCCGAGCGTCGTCGCAGCCAACGTCCGCGTGCGCTCGTAGAGCTCGAGCTGCGCCTCGCTCAGGTGGCGGTCACGCGCGCTTGGCATCGCGGCGTCAAGCGCGCGGGAGGACCGCGACGCCCATCAGCTCGAGCTTGGCGTCGGGCTCGAACAGCTCCGTGACGCCGAACAGCCCCATCGCCGGGTAGTGGCGGCCGAAGTGCCGGCGCCAGACACGGCCGAGCTCGGGTAGCGCCGCCTTGTACTCGGGGACCGAGGTCACGAACACCTGCAGCGAGACGAGGTCGTCGGGCTCGCCGCCGGCCGCCCGCAGCGCCGTCATCAGGTTCGCCGCCGCGCGGTCGAACTGCTCGGCGATCGTGTCCCCGACGACCGCCCCGTCGGGCGTCGACGCGATCTGGCCGCCGAGATAGACGGTGCCGTCGGCGACGACCGCGTGCGAGAAGCCGACCGGCGCGGCGAGCTCGGGGGCGTTGACGATCTCGGTCATCGGCTGTTGCGGCTCCTGGCCGTCAGCGTCCTTTCCATTCGGGGCGGCGCCCCTCGCTCCAGGCGACGTAGAACTCCTCGAAGTCGTCTGACTGCATCAGCAGCGCCTGCGTGATCGCCTCGAGCTCGATCGCGGCGCCGAGCCCCATGTCGAGCTCGCGGGTCAGCAGCGACTTGGTGGTGCTGAACGCGAACGCGGGCCCGTCGGCGAGCCGGCGCGCGAGCGCCTCGGTCGTCTCGGCGAGCTCCTCATCGGCGACGACCTGGGTGGCGAGGCCGATCTGGTACGCGCGCTCGGCGCTCAGCCGATCGCCGAGCAGCAGCAGCTCGCTCGCTCGCCCGAGCCCCACGATTCGCGGCAGCAGGTAGGCCGAGCCCATATCGGCGCCCGCCAGCCCGACGCGCGTGAACAGGAACGCGAACGACGCCGACTCGGCCATCAGCCGCAGGTCACTGGCGAGCGCGATCACCGACCCGGCGCCGGCGGCGACGCCGTTGATCGCGGCGATGATCGGCAGCGGGCACTCGCGCATCGCCTTGACGACGCCGCCGGTCATGCGCGTGAACTCGAGCAGCTCGATCGTCTCCATCTCGAGCAGCGGCGCGATGATCTCCTCGACGTCGCCGCCGGAAGAGAAGCCGCGCCCCTTGCCGGTGATCACCAGCACCCGCGCCTCGCCGCGATGCGGGAGCTCGGTGACCAGATCACGCAGGTCCGCGTAGACCTCGAACGTCAGCGCGTTGAGCTTGTCGGGACGGTTCAGCGTGACCGTCGCGACGCCGTCATTGACCGTGTAATCGAAGTGGTGCCACTCGGGTGTCAGCGGCGCGCTGGCGCGATGGGGGCTCATCGTGCCGCGACGATACTCGACATAGAAGTCCGTGGCAATGTTATGTATGCTCGGCCGCCGAGAGAGGGATCGTGGTGTCGAGACAGCCCCTACTGGAATCCGAAGACCGAGACGCTCGCTCGCGCGCAGCTTGAGGCCCTGCAGCTGGCGAAACTGCGCCGTCAGGTCGCCTGGGCCGCCGATCGCAGCCCGTGGTTCAAGCGCACGCTCGAAGGCGTCGACCCCGACCGGCTGCAGTCGCTGTCGGACCTGCGAGGGCTGCCGATGCTGACCCGCGAGGACTGGATGAACTCCCAGGCCGAGCACCCGCCGTACGGGGAGCTGCCGGCGATCGGCGGCGAGGGCGCGATCCGGATCCACACGACCTCGGGCACGACCGGGCGCATGCCGCTGCGCGCGCTCGACTCGCGCAAGGACTGGTCCTGGATCGCCGAGATGTGGGCTTACGGGATCTGGGGCTGCGGGATCCGCCCCGAGGACACCGCCTACATCGCGTTCGGCTACGGCTCGTTCATCGGCTTCTGGGGCCTGCACTACGCGATGGAGAAGATGGGCGTGCTCAACGTCCCCGGCGGCGCCCAGCCGACCGACGCGCGCGTGCGCCAGATCATCGACTTCGGCGCGACCGTGGTCGCGTCGACGCCGACCTACGCGCTGCGCCTCGCGCAGGAGGCGTCGGTGCTCGGGATCGACCTGCCCGCCTCGGGCGTCGAGCGCCTGATCCTGTCGGGCGAGCCGGCCGGCTCGATCCCGCAGACCAAGGCGCTGATCGAGGAGCAGTGGGGCGCCAAGGCCTACGACACCGCCGGGATGACCGAGATCGGGACGATCATGGTGTTCGAGTGTGACCACCAGCCGGGCGGCACGCACATCATCGAGGACCACGTGATCGAGGAGGTGATCGACCCGGCGACGCTCGAGCCGGTGGCCTACGGCGAGCGCGGCGAGCGCGTGGTGACCTCGTTCGGCCGCGGCGCGATCCCGCTGATCCGCTACCGGACCGGCGATCTGGTCTGCAAGGTTCCCGCCTCGCGCTGCACGTGCGGCCGCGGCTTTGACATCTACGAGGGCGGGATCCTCGGCCGCGTCGACGACATGAAGATCATCCGCGGCACCAACGTCTACCCGCGGGCGATCGAGGCGATCGTGCGCGAGTTCTCCGAGGTCGACGAGTTCCAGACCGTGATCACGCGCGAGGGCGTGCGTGACGAGATCACGCTGCGCGTCGAGCTCAAGCCCGACTGGAACGCCGACGGCTGGGACGGCCTCTCCGAGGATCTGCGCAAGCGCCTGGCGCTCGCGCACGAAGGGCTGAACTTCCGCATCGAGCGCGCGGACGCCGGCGAGCTGCCGCGCTTCGAGCTCAAGGCCAAGCGCACCGTCGACAAGCGCGACGCGCCGATCGGAGCGGCAACGTGACCCAGGACCTGCTCGGCAACGAGATGAGCGCCACCGAGGAGCGGCTGCTCGCGGTCTACGAGGAGCTCAAGGCGCTGTGCGGCGAGGACCTGCCACCGGTCGCGGCCGCCAACGTGCGCGCGTCGCTGGCCCTGATGCACAACGTCGTGAACGGCTTGGCGCTCGAGTACGAGCACCTGTCCGATCTGGGCGTGTGAGCGCCCTCGCGCTGACGTCATGCGGATCGCGGTAGTCGGAGGGGGACCGGGGGGCCTGTACTTCTCGATCCTGATGCGCCGTGTCGCGCCCGACTGCGAGGTCACCGTGTTCGAGCGCAACCGCGCCGAGGACGCGTTCGGGTTCGGGGTCGTGTTCTCCGACGAGACGCTGACGGTGTTCGAGCACGCCGACCCGGACTCGTACCGCGAGATCACCGAGCGCTTCGTCCACTGGACCGACATCGACATCCACTACCGCGGCGTGCGGACCCGCTCGGGCGGCCACGGCTTCTCGGCGCTCGGGCGCCGCGAACTGCTCGGGATCCTCCAGCAGCGGGCGCTGGCACTGGGGGTCGATGTGCGCTTCTCGTCCGAGGCGCCTGGTCTGGACGAGCTCGGGTGGGCCGATCTGGTCGTCGGCGCGGACGGGGCATCGAGCGCCGTACGCGCGGCGCGCGCGGCCGACTTCGCGCCGACGCTCGACCCGCGCTTTTGCAAGTACATGTGGCTCGGGACCGACCTCGTCTTCGACGCGTTCAAGTTCTACATCGAGGAGACGCCGTACGGGGTCTTCCAGGCGCACGGCTATCCCTACAGCCGCGAGATGAGCACCTTCATCGTCGAGACCAACGAGCAGACCTGGCGGCGCGCGGGCCTTGACGCGGTGCCGGCCGACTCACTGCCGCCGGGGGTCAGCGACGACGCGAGCGTCGACTTCTCGCGCGAGCTGTTCGCCGACGCGCTCGGCGGCCACCAGCTGTTCGCCAACAACTCGAAGTGGATCAACTTCGTCACCGTCCGCAACCGCTGCTGGCGCTCGGGCAACGTCGTCCTGATCGGTGACGCCGCCCACACCGCCCACTTCTCGATCGGGTCAGGCACCAAGCTCGCGATGGAGGACGCGGTCGCGCTCGCGTGGGCGTTTCGGACGTACGGCTTTGACGACCTCCCGGCGGTGCTCGAGTCCTACGAGGACGAGCGGCGGCCGGTCGTCGAGAGCACCCAGCGCGCCGCGCAGGCGTCACTCGAATGGTTTGAGGGGATCTCGCGCTACGTCGGTCAGGAGCGGATGCAGTTCGCGTTCAACCTGCTCACCCGCAGCCGCCGCGTGACCTACGACAACCTGCGGCTGCGCGATGAGGGCTTCGTCGGCGAGGTCGATGACCGCTTCGCCACCGCCGAGGGGTTCACCGAGCGGCCGCCGATGTTCGCGCCGTTGAAGCTGCGCTCGCTCGAACTGCCCAACCGCGTGATCGTCTCGCCGATGGACATGTACTCGGCCGTCGACGGGATGCCGTCGGACTTCCACCTCGTCCACCTCGGGTCGCGCTCGCTCGGCGGCGCCGCGCTCGTCTACACCGAGATGATCTGCGTCTCCGATATCGGGCGGATCACGCCGGGGTGCGCGGGGATGTACAAGCCCGAGCACGTCGCCGCCTGGAAGCGGATCGTCGATTTCGCCCACGGCTACGGCGACTGCGCGATGGCCGCCCAGCTCGGCCACTCGGGCCGCAAGGGGTCGACCAAGCTGATGTGGCTCGGGATCGACGAACCGCTCGAAGCCGACAACTGGGAGGTGCTCGCGCCCTCGCCGCTGCCGTACTCGCCGCTGAATCAGGTGCCGCGGGAGATGACCCAGGCCGACATCGATGAGGTTCTGGCGCAATTCGTGTCGGCGGCGCGTGGGTGCATGGAGGCCGGGTTCGACCTGCTCGAGCTCCACTGCGCGCACGGCTATCTGCTGTCGAGCTTCTTGTCGCCGGTGACCAATCGGCGTGTTGATGCTTATGGTGGGTCTTTGGAGGCGCGCGCGCGCTTTCCGCTGCAGGTGTTTGACGCCTGCCGCGAGGTGTGGCCTGACGACAAGCCGATGAGCGTCCGCATCTCGGCGACCGACTGGGTGCAGGGCGGCTTCACGCCCGATGACTCGGTCGCGTTCGCGCGGATGCTCTACGAGCACGGCTGCGACATCATCGACGTCTCCTCCGGTCAGGTCACGCCCGAGGAGCGGCCCGCCTTCGGGCGCAGCTTCCAGACGCCGTTCGCTGACCGGATCCGCAACGAGGTCGGGATCCCGACGATCGCGGTCGGCGCGATCGCGAGCTACGACGACGTCAACACGACTGTGCTTGCGGGGCGCGCCGACATGTGCGCGCTCGCCCGGCCGCACCTCTATGACCCGCACTGGACGCTGCACGCCGCCGCCGAACAGGAGTACGCCGGCGACGGGGTCGCGTGGGCGCCGCAGTACCAGGCCGGGTCGCGCAAGCCGCCCGCCGGGCGCGGTGACGGGGTGCGCAAGGAGCTCGAGCGCTCGTTCGAGCCCGACCCGCCGGAGGTGCTGGTCGCGCCCGAGGGGTGGTCGTGAGCGGGATGGGCGTGAGCGCGGTGGGCGTGAGCGCGGTCGGGCGTGAGCGCGGTGGGCGTGAGCGCGGGTCACTCCTCGTGAGCTCGGTCGCGCTGCACTCCGACGGCAAGGGCACCGGCACCGGCACCGGCGCCGGGACGGCGGCGGCGTTGCCGCGTACGGCGGCCTTCCCGCGAGCGAGCAGGTCCAGCCCCAGGAGCTCGCGATCACGCTGCTCGGCACCTACGTGCGGCCCTTCGGTGACCGCGTCTGGTCCGGCGGCCTGGTGGTCCTGCTCGGCGAGCTCGGCTTCTCCGAGGGCGCCGCCCGGGTGGCGCTGACCCGTCTCGTGCGCCACGGGCTGATCGAGCGCATCCGCGACGGCCGGCTGGTGCACTACCGGCTGACCGAGCGCGCTGACCGGCTGCTGGCCGAGGGCGACGTGCGGATCTTCTCGCTCGGTGATCCCAGCGATGACGAGGGGACCTGGACCGTCCTCTGGCACCAGATCCCCGAGGACCGCCGCCTCGAGCTCACCCGCCTCGCGCGGCGGCTGCGGTTCCTCGGCTTCGGCTCGGTGCAGGGCAGCGTCTGGGTCTCGCCCCACGACCACTCGGCCGAGGTCGTCCGGCTGCTCGCCGAGCTGCGCGTATCCGATCACGCGACGCTGTTCACCGCCCACCCCGACGCGGTCGTCGGGCTGCCGGCGCTGGTCTCGCGCGCCTGGGATCTGAGCGGCCTGGTCGAGCGCTACGAGGCGTTCTACAGCGAGTTCTCGCCCCTCTGCCAGCGGCGCGCGCTGGCCTCGTTGTCGGACCGTGACGCGTTCGTGACCCGCACGCGCGTCGTGCACCAGTTCCGCGGCTTTCCGATGATCGACCCCGAGCTGCCCGACCACCTCGCACCGGTGGCCGGGCCGCGCCGCCGGGCGGCGCGCGTCTTCCACGAGCTGTACGCGACCCTCGCCGACGTGTCCCAGCGTCACTTCGACGCGGTCACCGACGCGTACGCGGCGGCCGGCTGACGGCGCGTCGTCGGGGCCGGGGCTGGCCGCAACACGAGCCCGAGTCCGGCGACTGCGACGCCCACCGCGGCCAGCGCGCAGAACAGGTAGACGTGCTCGAAGGTCGCCGCTGTCCCGGCGCTCGTTGAGCCGATCAGCGTCGCCAGGGTGGCGATTCCGAACGCTCCGCCCACCTGTCGCGCCGTCTGGTTGAGCCCGGTCCCGGCCGCAAACGAGCGCGGCGGCAGCGACAGCGCCGCGGCGGTGGAGGTGCCCGTCGTGACCAGCCCCATGCCGGCGCCGAGGAGCAGGCCCGAGCGGCAGCCAGTAGCCGAGGAAGTCCGGCTGTGTCGGCAGCGTCGCGGCGAGCACTAGGCCGGTGCCGGCCATCAGGAGCGCGCCGGCGATCACGCCGTTGCGCGGGCTGCGGATCCGGCTGGCGGCGACGGCCGCGACGCTCGCCGAGATCGCTCCCGGCGTCATCGCCAGTCCGGCCTGGAGCTCGGAGTAGTGCCACAGCTCGGTCAGCACCAGAACCCCGAGCAGCATCCCTGCGTACAGGCTCGCGCCGTAGAGCAGCGATGCGACGTTGGCGAACGCGAACGTCCGGTGCTTCCACAGGCTGGTGTCGATCGCCGGCACCGGCATCCGCCACGACCGCTGCAGGGCTGCGACGATCGAGGCGACGCCGCCCGCCAGGCACGCGATCGTCCGCGCGTCGCCCCAACCCCAGACGCCGCTCTGTGACAGCCCGAGCGCGACGAGCCCGATCCCGCTCGCGAGCAGCACCGTGCCGAACGCGTCCGGGAGCCGCGTGTGCGCGCGGACGGGGCGGGGCAGCGACGCCGGCGGCCGCGGCCAGCGCGAGCCCGGTCGGGACGTTGATCACGAACAGCGAACGCCACCCGAAGGCGTGGACCAGCACGCCCCCGACGCTGGGCCCGACCGCCGCCGCCAGCGCCCCGGCGGCGCTCCACAGCGCGACCGACTTGGTCCGCTGCTCGGCCGGCGTGTCGGCCAACAGGATCGCCAGCGAGGCCGGAATCATCAGCGCCGCCATCGCGCCCTGGAGCCCCCGCGCGACGAGCAGCAGCGGCAGGCTCGGCGCCAACGCGCAGGCGAGTGACATCAGCGCGAAGCCGGTCACGCCGACCCGGTACAGGGTCCGCCGTCCGATCACGTCCGCGAGGCGGCCGGCGGGCGCGAGCAGCGCCGCGAACAGCGTCGCGTAGGCGGTGATCACCCAGGAGAGCTCGGTCACGTCCGAGCCGCGGTAGGCGCGACCCAGTGCCGGGATCGCGAGGTTGACGACGGTGACATCGAGCAGCGCCAGGAACGCGGCCCCGGCGGCCAGCACCAGGATGCGGGTAGAGCGAGAACGGGTCATTCGAGCTTCCTCCAGCTAATAGATCGAACGGTCGTGCTTTTTCTTTTTATACGAACGATCGTGCTAATGTCAAGGCCCGTGAGGGAGAAATTCGGCCAACCGGCGCCGCTGATCGTCGGTGGGGCCCAGGCGCCCCGACCCGATGAGGAGATCCACGATGGCCGACGCTTGCGAGGCGACCGGACGCGCCGCGCGATCCTCGATCGTGCGGTCGACATCGCCTCGGTCGAGGGTCTGGAGGGCCTCTCGATCGGCCGGCTGGCGTCGGACCTCGGCGTCTCCAAGAGCGGCCTGTTCGCCCACTTCGGGTCAAAGCTCGAGCTCCAGCTCGAGACGGTGCAGGCCGCCAGCGAGATCTTCGAGGAGCACGTCTGGCGGCCGGTGGCTGACGCGGACCCCGGGATCGTCCAGCTCGCCGCGCTACTCGAGTCGTGGCTGCGCTACTTCCGCGACGACGCGTTCACCGGCGGCTGCTTCTTCTCCAACGTCTACCACGAGTTCGACAGCCGGCCGGGCCCGGTTCGGGACGCGATCGCCGCGCAGAAGCGCCGCTGGATGGAGGCGATCCTCCACCACGCGAACGTCGCCGCGGAACGCGGTCAGCTGCGCAGCGGCACCGATACCGAGCAGCTCGTGTTCGAGCTCGACGCCGTCGGCTCGATGGCCAACTCCCTGTTGCAGCTCGAGGACGATCAGCGGGCGTTCGGGCGGGCGCAGACCGCGATCCGCAACCGCCTGCACGACGCGGCGACCGCCTCGGGGCGACGCGCGCTCGCGCGTGGCGGGTTCACGCAGTCAGCCGCCGCTTGACCCGCGGCGGCGGGTTCACGCAGCCGCGCGTTTGACCTGCGGCGGTTCACGCAGCCAGCAGCTGCTTGACCCGGTCCAGGCCGTCGTAGACGTCGACGAACTTCGTGGTCAGCGGCGAGAGGCCGAGCCGGATCACGTCCGGGGTGCGGAAGTCGACCACCACGCCGTCGTCGATCAGGTTGCGTGACAGCGTTCTCGCCTCGGGGTGGACGAGCGCGACATGCGACCCGCGCTGCGCGGGGTCGCGCGGGGAGCCGACGGTGCAGCCCAGGGCTTTCAGGTGCTCATCGATCAGCGCGATTGCGTACTCGGTGATCGCGACCGACTTGGCGCGGATCGCGTCGATACCCGCCTCGATCGAGAGGTCTATCCCGGCCGCGGCGGCGGTCAGCGCGAGCACGGGCGGCGTGCCCGACAGCATCTTCGAGATCCCCTGCGCGGGGATGTACCCCTGCGCCATCTCGAACGGCTCGGTCCGCCCGAGCCAGCCCCAGATCGGCTGCCGGAGCCGGTCCTGGTGCTCGGTCGCGACGTACAGGAAGGCGGGCGCCCCGGGTCCGGCGTTGAGGTACTTGTAAGTGCAGCCGACGGCGAGGTCGACGCCGTCCTCGTCGAGCGTGACCGGGATCGCGCCGGCGCTGTGGCACAGATCCCAGAGCGCGAGCGCGCCGCTGGCGTGCGCGATCTCGGTGATCCGCTTGGTGTCGAGGATGAACGCCGAGCGGTAGTTGACCTGCGAGAACGTGACCAGCGCGGTGTCGTCGCTGATCAGATGGTCGACGTGGTCGGGCTCGGGTCCGGTGTGGGGGTCGGCCTCGATCCACTTGATCGTGAGGTTGCGCTGCTCGGCCAGGCCCTCGAGCACGTAGCGGTCGGTCGGGAAGTTGTCACGGTCGGTGATGATCTCGGTCCGGCCGGGGCGCGCGTCGAGCGCCGCGCTGGCGAGCTTGTAGAAGCAGACGGTGGTCGAGTCGGCGATCGCGGTCTGCCCGGGCGCGGCTCCCAGCAGGTCGGTGCCGAGCCGGTCTCCGATCGTCTTGGGCAGCTCCATCCACCCTTCGGTCCAGGCGCGGATCAGCCGCTCGCCCCACTGCTGTTCGATCACCTGCTGCAGGCGCTCGGGCGTCTCCTTCGGTAGGCGCCCGAGCGAGTTGCCGTCGAGGTAGATGAGCCCGTCGGGCGCGACGACGAACCGCTCGTGAAACGGCGCGAGCGGGTCGTTTTCGTCGAGCGCGACGGCCTCGTCGCGCGTGTGCGCCTGCGTCGAGCTGGCCCCTGGGGTCGAGCTAGCCCGTGGCGACGAGCTAGCCCCTGGGGTCGAGCTGGCCCCTGGGGTCGAGCTAGCCCCTGGGGACGAAGGCATAGACCCGGCTGGGGCTTCCGGTCCCGCCCATCAGCTTCAGCGGCGAGACCACCAGCAGCGCCCCGGTCAGCGGCAGCTTGTCGAGGTTGGCCAGCTGCGTGAGCCCGAGCTTGCCCGCGCCGAGCAGGAGGTTGTGCACCGGGAACGGCGGGTCAAAGCCGCCGGCCGCGCCGGCATCGATCCCGACCGTCTCGACGCCGAACCCGGAGATTCCGCGCTCGTTCGCCAGCCACCGCGAGGCGTCGACGTCGGGGCCGGGCGTCACCGGTCCGTTCTCGCCGGCGTTCAGGAACGTGGCCTCGTCGTGGGCGCGCGAGCTCCACCCGGTCCGCAGCAGGATCCAGGCCCCGTCCGGGACGCGGCCGTGCTCGGCCTCCCACTCCTCGAGGTCACGCGCGGTCAGCAGGTAGCCGTTGTCGGCCTCGGTCTCGGCCGTCTTGTCGATCACGCACGCCGGCCCGACCAGCGTCTGCGCATCGATCGAGCCAATGTCCTTGCCGTCCTTGCCGGTGATCCAGTGGATCGGCGCGTCGAGGTGGGTGCCCACGTGCTCGCCGATCGTGAGCGTGTACCACGCCCAAGCGGGACCGCGGTCGTCGTAGTGGCTGATCTCCTCGCGGGTCAGGCCCGGCGTGTTGGCGAACGGCGGCGGGAGCTTGATCACCGGCGTGGTCTCGGTCAGCGGCTGTGTCAGATCGACGATCTCGATTGATCCCGACGCTAGGCCGCCGAGCAGCGCCGACACCTCGCTGACTCGCTCCTGACCGGTTTGGGTGATCCGGCTGCTTTCCATTCGCTTTCTCCTTGTTCGGTTTAGCCGGCCCGGAACGCCTCCGCCAGCCACTCTGCCACGATCGTCGGGTTGACCTTGGCGTCGAGCACGAGCGGCTGCGGGTCGGGCTGGTCAAGCCAGGTGGCGACCGCTCTGAGGTCGTCGACGCTTCGCACGGTCGCCGCCTGCGCGCCCGCGGCGCGGGCGATCGCGGCCAGGTCGGCGTCGGGGAACTTGACCGCCGTGACGTCGTGGCCCATCGGCCTGAAGTGGTGGACCTCGGCGCCGTAGGCGTTGTCGTCATAGATCAGCACCAGCAGCTTGAGCCTGAGCCGCACCGCGGTCTCGATCTCGGCCAGCGCCATGAACGCGCCGCCGTCACCGACCGCCGCGACCGTCGGTCGCTCCGGGCGCGCGACCGCCGCGCCGATCGCGTTACCCAGTCCCAGCCCGACGGACTGAAAGCCGTTGACGAACAGCCACGAGCGCGCGTCGGGGACCTCGAGGAACATCGCCGGGTAGCCGAGGAAGTGGCCCGAGTCGACCGCCACGGCCTTGTCGGCCGGGAGGATCTCGTTGAGCGAGATCGAGAGCGTCCGCGGATCGATCCACTGGTCGGTCGAGGCGTCCGTGTAGGGGTCGTCACGCCAGCGGTTGTTGGCGATCTCCTTGGCGAGTGCGGGTTCCCGGAAGCCGTCGGCGCGGTGGTCACGGCGCTCGAGCTCGGCGTTGAGCTTGCGCACGCTCGCCTTCGCGTCACCGATGATCCCCCGGTCACAGGCGCGATGGCGCGCGATCGCGCCCGGGTCGACGTCGATCTGGACGAGCTTCGCCTTCGGGTTGAACATCTCGCCGTGCTTGGTCGTCCAGCTGTTGAGCGAGGCGCCGACCGCGATCACCACGTCGGCGCGGGGCAGCAGCTTGGTCGCAAACGGTGAGGCGAGACCGCCGGAGATCCCGAGCGAGTAGGGGAGACCCGTGAATAGACCATTGGCGGGCGCCGACGTCAGCATCACGGCGCCGATCAGCTGGCCCAGCCAGTAGAGGTCATCACGCGCGTCGGCGAGCACCGCGCCGCGGCCGCCGATGATCGCGGGCCGCTTGGCCGCCTGGAGCAGATCGGCGACCGCCTCGATCGAGCCGTCCGACGGCTCGTAGGCCGGCAGCGGGGGCGGTGGGGGAGAGCTCGGTTCGGTCTGGTCGGGCGGCTGCGGCTGGATGTCGATCGGCAGCATCAGCACGACCGGCCGGCGCTGGAGCTTGGTCCGGTAGTAGGCGCGCTGGGCATCGTCGGCGGCGCTGCGCGCGCTGAACACGCGGTCGGCGATCGCCCCGACCGACTCGACCAGGTCATGCTGGTCGATCCGGAAGTTCGACGTCAGCGCCGCGCTCGGCGTCTCGCCGGCCAGCACGAGCAGCGGCGTCCGGCTCTTCGCCGCCTCGGTCAGCCCGGTCATCGTGTTGGTCAGCCCGGGACCCTGGTGGACGCTGCAGATGCCGACTCGCCCGGTGACGCGCGCGTACCCGTCGGCCATCGTGATCGCGCCGCCCTCATGGCGCGCGTGGTGAAAGTTGACGCCGCGGTTGCGCAACGCGTTAGTGACGACCAGGTTGCCGCTGCCCAACACCCCGAACGCGTCCTTGACTCCCTGCGCGGCGACGGTCGCGCCGACCACGTCGGCGACCGATGGGGGTGGAGTGAGTGTTCGGCCGCTGGTCATCGCCCGCGTTCCTTGCCCACTACCCGGCTCGGTGGCCGATCATGTTCGCTGCTTGCGTTTCCCTGGCGGCCACGTTCGCTGCTTGCGTCTCCGTGCCGGCCGCGCGCGCTGCTCGGGCTTCGCCGCCCGCGTGCGCTTGCCCCTCGTTCCTTCTCACACCTCGATCATGACGGATCACGCGCCCTGCTGTGGTCCTGGCGTTGTTTGCCCCGCGCCGAAACCGGTGATCTTCACAGCAGGATGAGCACTGGATCCGACCCGAAGCTTGGAAGCTCGTCAGAGGTGCCTCCGAGCAAGCCGGCGACGCGCGCTCGCCGCCGAGCGGCGGCGCGCGATCAGCGCGCGGTCCAGCGGTTCGCGTTCGAGGGCCTGCTGCTGCGCCTGGTCGCCACCTGCGGCGTGATCGCGATCGGCATCGCGATCGCCGCGATCATGCACTCGAGCGGCTCCCAGGGGTGGCTGATCGGCCTGATCGTCGCGACGGTCAGCGTCGTCATGTCGGGCGTTATCTGGTCGGGACGCGCGCCGCGGGTCTAGCTGGGTGGCCCGGCCGCCCGGGCTCGGGCTTTGCCGGGCAGCCTGAGCACCAGTCCAGCCGACAGCCCGCCCGCAGTCCGGTCGCTGCCCTCTGTGCCGCTAACCGGTTACCGCGGCCGCGCGCGCGATTAATCGGTTTCGCTCAAACGGTCCACCTCCGTGGTCCTGTGGCGGTCAATTTCAGCGTCCGGCACCGGGTCGACGTCACCGTGCTTGCGCGGGTCGATTTCGATCTCGTCGATCCGTTCGAGATCCATTCCCCGCAGCGGGCCCTCGCCCTCGCGCGCGGCCGCATCAATCTCAGCGTTCCGTATCCGATCGATCAGCTCGGCGCCGTCCTCGAGCTGCTCGCCCACCTTCTCGAACCCCTCCGGCGCCTCGTCGATATCGATCACGACGCACAGCCTCGGCCGCTCCCACACCAGCCTGACGCACGTGTACCCGTACTCGACCCAGTCGGGTTCGGGCAGATTCTCGGTCTCGATCAGCTCGCGCATCTTGCGCTCCACCGCGATCTTCTGCTTGAGCGTTGCCATGGGCTGATCGTGCCGAAGATCGTGTAACGGATCTAGACGTAAACGTGCCAAGTCTGTGCCGGCTTCGTGCCAATTGTGTGTCGGCTTGGGAGTCGGCTGGCTCTTGGCGCTTCGCGTTGCGCGCGCGGAGGGCCGAGCGCGTGCCCGGCCCTCCCGTGCATGCCGTTTGTCGGCTAGTGGCCTGCGCGGTCCTCGAGCAGCTCCTGCGCCGCCCGGCTGTGGACCGACGCGACCCCGCGGTTGATCAGCAGCGCGATCGGCGCCAGCGCCAGGCCGATCCCGGTCGTGACCAGCGCCCAACCGGTCGACGTGACCGTGTAGATCCCGAGGTTCAGCGTCGCGTATTGGTGCTGGGGGTCGCTCAGCGCCCACCACCACAGCGGCATCAGGATCAGCGAGACCACTTCACCGGTCACCGTAATTGCGACCGTGGCCGCCACGAACCCGAAGATCGAGTTGAGCACCACCCACTTCAGATCAGCCCAGATACGGCGATCGCTCACCGCGGTCTTGAGCTGGTCGATCGGGCTGTCCGACGGCGACCGGCGGTAGCGAGCGAGCACCGGCCGGCGTCGGTACCAGCTGACGAGCCCGCGATCGAGGGTCGCCACCCCGCGCAGTGCCAGGGCCGCGGGGATCCAGACGAACGCGCCGAATACCAGCACGATGAAGCTGAGCGTCACCGACACGCCGACGGTCCAAACGACGAATCCGGCGATGCTGCTCCCGAGCACGGCCGTCAGGTAGAGGAGGTCACGGCCGGCGGCCCTGGCCGCGCGGGTGACGCGATGTTGTTCGCCTCCGGCCCGCCTAGCCCCGCTGTAGGTGTTGGCGTCCTGGCTTGCGATCGGGATGGTGCTCATGAGCCCTGCCTCCGTGTGCGTGGTTGACGCACTACATGGTCGAAGGCACGGCTCTTGCCGGCAATGCGGCCTTCACCCGAACCGGGGTGGGGAATTCCCCACCCCGGTTCGGCTCTCCTCCCGTAAGCGGAACTCGGGCGCTACCGATGGTGCCCGCGAGCCTTGAACGTGACCTTCTGTCTCGAGACCGTCTTCGTCTTGCCGTTGCCGAGCGACTGCGTGATCTTGAGCGTCGCGGTGATGCGGTGGAAGCGGGCGAGCAGCTTCTTGCCCTTCCGGTTGAGCGAGATCGCGACCGTCCGTGACGTGCCCGCCGAGAGCTTCGCGTGCGCCGAGCCGACGGTGACGGTCTGCTTGCGCTTCTTGGCCGCCGCGGTGACATTGAGGACCTTGTGGCCGCGCAGATGCTCGACGACGGTCATCTTGAGGGCGACGCTGCACGTCGCTCCCGAATCGCCCTTACAGGACACGCGCACCCTCGCGGTCGTGCCCTTGACCTTCGCGCGCCCGGCCTTGGCTGTTGCCTTGGGCGGAGGCTGCGAGGCGGTCGTGAACTGCTGGTCGGCGCCGAGGAACGTCCCGAAGTCGGTCGTTGCGACCGCGCGGTAATGGATCGTGGTCCCGGGTGCCAGTCCGGTCAGCTGTGCGCTGAACGAGTCCGGAGCATTGTCCGGTCCGGTCTTCTGGGCTGCCGTCGTCTGACCGTAGGCGGTCGTCGTACCGAACTCGAATGACACGCTCACCGAGGCGCCGTTCGGGTTGACCGACCCGCTCACCGATGCCGACGTCGTCCCGATCCCGCTCGCGCTGCCGGTGACCGGCGTGGTCGGCTGGTAGGCGTCCGCGAACAGGCTGCGCGGGCTGGTCCCGTTCGTGAACAGGAAGAACGGGGTGCCGAGCGCGCCGCCCTGGCAGGCCTGGCCGTCGTTGTTGAACGGCGTCGCGATGCACGCGGACGAGATCGGCTCGCGTACGTCAGCCGTGGTCGAGGCGTGAGCGGCACGTCGCTCTCATCGAGCACGAACGTCGGGTTGGCCGGATTGATGAAGTGGCCCACGAACGCCTTCTCGACGCCGCCGCCGGTGTCTTCCCGCCAAGTCACGTACGGCGTGTTGCCCGAGAACGTGATGTCGGGTCGCGTCGAGTCATTGGCGCCGACCGAGATCGGCGCGCCGTTGTTGACGAGCTCGAAGTGCGTCCCGCCCACGAGCCGCGAGACGAAGACCTGCTGGACGTTGTTGAGGTCCTCGTCCCACGCAACCCAGGGGACGGTCGGGTTCGCCGGGTTCATCGTGCCGGCGGCGACGCGCGGGTCCTCGGCGTCGGCGTCGGGGTCCTTGTTGAGTGAGCAGCCCGCCTCGGCGTCGTCCGAGGCGGCGCAACCGCCGAAGTGATTGGTCCCGGTGGCGTCGAGCGTCGCGCTGTTGGTGTTGCCGACAGCCACCCACTTGAAGTTGCCGTCGGCAGGGACGCCATCGGCGATGCCCTTGGCCGCGAACACCATCTCGTTGTCATGGGTCAGTCCGCTGACGCCGTTGTTCGTGCTGTCCTTCTCGTACCAGACCACCCAGGGAACGGAGTCCGACGGGCCCGTGAAGGCGATGTCGGGTTCGACGCCGTTCCGGGTCGGGTCGATGTTCAGACTCGGATCGGTGGCGCCCGTACCGAACCTCGGGATGCCGGTCTGCTGCCAACAGAACCCGCCGATCGCCGGCACGTGTCCGGTGCCGTCTACGACCCCCTTCGGGGTTACCGTGTCGCAGTTCGTCGAACCCGGCCCGATCGGCCGGCTGACGAAGATCTGGTCGCGGCCGTTGTTGTTGGCCGTCTCCTGCCACGTGACCCACGGTCCCGGCTTGGTCGGATCGACCGCGGAGCCGCCGGCCACCGACGGGTTTTCGGCGTCCTGCTCGGTGTGGATGTTCAGCGACGGAACGTTCGGGCCGCTGCCGCCGTTGCCACGGCTCTGCCCGGCGAAGATCCACTTGTTCTGGTTCGCGTCACCGGTGTTGTCAAAGCGGCTGGCGAACACGTTGTTGTTGCCGAAGCCGGTGCCGGTCGTGTGCTCATACCAGGTGACCCACGGCACCGTCCGCCCAGCGCCTGCGAAGTCGATCTCCGGCGCCTCGCCGTCCTGGAGCTGATCGAAGTTGAGTGACCCGCTGAACGTCGGGGCCGCGCTCGAGCGCCCACCGACCGTTCCGATGCCGCGCGTCGTCCACGCGCCCTTCGCGAACGAACGGCTGAAGATCTGATCGGCGGCACCCGACGCCTCGGTCTGGCGGAAGACCGCCCACGGCACAGCCTTGCCGCCGGCCGTCAGCGCTCCACCTACGACGTCCGCGTTCGTCGGGTCATCGTTACTTACGCTGAGGTTCGGGTTGATGCCGGCGCCCGGATCGTCGTTGACCTGACCGCCGGGCGGCAGCGCCTGGAACGCCGCCGCGGACCCCGCCGCGGCGAGCGCTAGGACTGCCGCCGCGAGCAGCGTGGCTCGAAGCCGCCGCTTGCGTCGCGATCGATCGCCGGTCGTCTGGTCGAGATTGGTACGCATTCTGGTCCCCCCATTGCGTCTTCCGGCGCTCCCGGATATCCCCAAGTGAGCCGCGCTGTGCCCGGACTCTCACGCTACGTTAGGTAAGAAGCCTACCATGGCAGGATCGAAGTGGCGAGATGCAGGTTGCCCGCTCGACTCTCTGTCATAGTCGACAGCGCGCAGTGATCCTCACGGTTACGTTGAACATGGCCCTTGACGTGACCTACCACGTCGAGACCTTCGAGCGTGGCCAGACGACCCGGGTTGCCGAGGTCGCGCGACGAGCCGGAGGCAAGGGAGTGAACGTGGCTCGGATACTGCATGCGCTCGGTCGCGAGGTGGCGGTGACGGGGCTGGTGGGCGGATTCAACGGCGAGGCCGCCCGAGCCGAGCTCAACGCTGCGGGCCTGCGCGACGAACTCGTCGAGATCGAGGGAGAGTCGCGCCTGACGCTCGTCGTCGTCGATCGTGACGGCGCGGCGACCGGTTTTTCGGAGCGCGGCGCGATTGTCGCCGGTCAGGAGTGGGAGGCGGCACGCAGGCGGTGCAGCGAGCTGATCGGCTCCTCGTCGGTCGTGGTCCTGGCGGGAAGCCTGCCCGTCGGCGTCCCGCCCGACGCGTACGCGCAGCTGATCAAGGCGGCGACGGGCGCAGGCGTACCCGTGCTGCTCGATGCCGATGGTGAGGCGCTCGCGCTCGGCGCGGCCGCCGGGCCGGCGGTCGTCAAGGTCAACCGATCTGAGCTCACGAGCGCCACCGGCGAGCATGAAGTCCGGGCCGGCGTTCGCGCACTGCGCGCCTCCGGCGCGCGGACTGTCGTCGTCACCGAGGGGTCCGCGGGACTGACTTGCTTCTCGGATCGGGGCGCCCTTCGTGCCGCGGCGCCCGAGGTTCTGAACGGCAATCCAACCGGCGCCGGAGATGCCGTCTCGGCGGCGCTTGCCGTCGGGATGATCGACGACCTGCCGTGGCCCGACCGGCTGTCCGACGCCGCGGCGCTCTCAGCGGCAGCGGTCAGCGCCCCACAGGCGGGGTCATTTGATCCGGACGTCTACCGGCGCCTGCGTACGACGGTTCAGGCGGTTGCCGTCTAGCGGCCGAGCGCGTCGCCGGTCTTGGCGTCGAAGAAATACAGCCGGTCGAGGTCGACCGCGAGCCGCGCGCGACCGGCGTCGCGAACCGAGGCGGTGCGACTGAGCCGTGCGGTCAGCAACCGCGGCGCCTCGCCCGGGACCTGATCTGTGGCCTCGGCGACGAGCTCGTGTGTCTTGAGCGCCTCGCCGTTGGACCGTGATCCGTCGAGCGGCTCGAAATAGACGATCAGCTCCGACCCAAGCGACTCGGCGCGCGCGATGATCACGTCAAGCTGGCTGTGCCCATCCGATCCGCTCTGCTCCGGAGAGGAGAAGTCCTCGGGCCGGATTCCGACCACCACTTCGTCTGTAGCGTGTTCGTGGAGCTTGGGCGACCGCTGCAGAACGGACCGTGACAGCGGGATGTCCGAGCTCCCGATCGACACTCGGGGCTCGCCGTTATGCGTGACGAGCCGGCCCGGGAACAGATTCATCGCGGGAGAGCCGATGAACGTGGCGACGAACACGTTCACGGGCTTCTCGTAGAGCTCCTCGGGGGTGCCGAGCTGCTGTAGCTCGCCGAGCCGCAGGATCGCGACCCGATCGCCCATCGTCATCGCCTCGACCTGATCGTGGGTGACATAAAGCGTCGGCGTGCCGAGCCGGCGCTGCACGTTGACGATCTCGGCGCGCATCTCAACGCGGAGCTTGGCGTCGAGGTTCGATAGCGGCTCGTCCATCAGGAAGGCAGCCGGTTCGCGCACGATCGCCCGACCCATCGCGACCCGCTGGCGCTCGCCTCCTGAAAGCTGCCTCGGCTTGCGTTCCAACAGCTTCGTGACGCTGAGCATCGCCGCCGCGTCATCTACGCGCCTGCGGATCTCGTCCTTGGGCATGCCGGCCATCTTGAGGCCGAACCCCATGTTTCGCCGGACGCTCATGTGCGCATACAGCGCGTAGTTCTGGAACACCATCGCGATGTCGCGCTGGCGCGGCGGCATGCGTGTGACCACTCGGTCGTTGATAGTGACCTGACCAGAGGTGATCTCCTCGAGTCCGGCCACCATCCGCAGCGTCGTCGTCTTGCCACACCCTGACGGTCCGACGAGCGCGACAAATTCTCCCTGCTCGATCTCCAGGTTGAGGTCATTGACCGCGACCACGCCGCCGGCGAACTCCTTCCGAACCGAGTCGAGCACAATCCCACTCACTGCAGACTCCTCAGAACCATCATGTGGAGCCGGCTAGCATGCCGCGGATCTGACCGTTGAGCGCCAGCGCGACAATCGCCGGCGGTATCAGCGCGATCACGCCGGCGGCGGTCAGCAGGGGGTAGTTGGTCGTGTACTTGCCGACGAAATCGGTGATCAGCACGGTGACAGGGGTCGTCGAACTCGAAGAGCTCAGCAGTAGCGGGATCAGGAACTGGCCGTAGACCAACAGCATGACGATCGCCGCCACCGCGGCTATGCCTGACCTCATCTGGGGCAGCACAACCCGCCAGAAAGCCTGCCAGCGGGTGCACCCGTCGATCAGCGCGGCCTCCTCGGGTTCCAGCGGCAACTCGCGACAGTGGTTGTAGAACAGCCAGATCGCAAGTGGCGCAAGGCTGCTGAGATACACCAGGTCGAGACCGAGCTGTGTGTTGACGAGGTTGAGTTGCACCATCAGCTTGAACAGCGCCACGACAAGCGTGAACAGAGGGATGATCAGGGTCGCCAGAACCGCCCATAAGAGGAACTTGCTGCCGCGGAACCGCAATCGACTGAACCCATAGCCGGCCATCACCGAGACGACGAGGGTGGCGATTGTCGCCTCGATAGTGACCTCGATGCTGCTGAGGAGCGAGGCGCCAAACGCGCTCGCGTCGGCCGCTGTGTTGCCGATATTCGTGTTCGTGCCGGTGATTAGTGCCTTGTACGCCTGGGTGCTGAACTGATGTGGGATCCAGCGCGCCGGCACGGTCTCGATGTCGTTCTGGCTGGACACGCTCGTGAGCACGCCGACGGCCACCGGGCCGAGTGACCAGGCGACGATCGCGACGATCGCGAGCACCCGCAACGTGCGAGCTGGCAGGGAGGCTCTCACGCCGTACTCGACTTCCGCGAGATCAACAGGGAGACGAGCGCGAAGATCCCAGTCGCGGCCGCGACGATGAACGCGAGCGCGGTGCCGTGCGCGAAATCGGCATCGACGAACGCGATGTTGTAGACCTGAATCAGCACCGACGCCGTGTTCAGCGCAGTGCCGTTGAGCACGTAGATCTCGTCGAAGATCGTGATCGCCTGGATCAGTCCGACGATTACGGCGACTGCCAGCGCCGGTCTCAGCAGCGGGAGCGTGATGTGGAAAAACTGCTTCATCGGGGTCGCGCCGTCCACCGATGAGGCGCTGTAGACCTCCTCCGGGATGCTCTGTAGTCCGGCCACAAGGATCAGTGCAATCAATGGCAGCACTCCCCACACGTGGACGAGCGTGATGAATGGAATCGCCCAGCCGCTGGCGAACCACACCTCGGGCGAGTGGATGATGTGCAGGTTGACAAGGATGCTGTTGAGCAGTCCGTTGTCGGGGGCAAAGATGCGCTGCCACAGGACGCCGCTGACAACGGAGGGCAGCGCCCACGGCAGGATCAGAATCGCGAGGACGATCCCGCGGCCGCGAAAAGCGCGGTGCAGTACGACCGCGATGATCAGCCCGCCGGTGATCTCCAGCGCGAGCGCGATCGCGACGTAGAACAGCGTGTGGACGAACGTCGACCTGGTCGTCGGGTCGTTGAGGAGGTCCGAGTAGTTGCCGAACCCCACGAACTTGCTCGGCGCGCTCAGGGTCGGCGCCTGGGCGTGCAGACTCGTCTGCAGGCCGATCACCAGTGGGTAGACGACGAGCGCGGCGGTGATCGCGACCGCCGGCGCGATCAACCACCGGCCAAGCCGAGCGTTCTCACGTGCGAGCGTGGGCCCGGACCGCAGCTTGCGCAAGCGTCTGGGCCCGAGTCGTTCGGCCTCCTGCGGTTGCTTGAGGGTCGGAGTGGCCACCGCCTCTACGTCAGAAGGACCCGCTCGCGACGCTGTTCGTGTACGACTGGAGCTGCTGCAGCGCCGAGCTAGGACTCATCTCGCCCTTCACTGCGGCATTGATCAGTTGCTGTGCCTTGCTGTCGAACTTCGAGTACCACACCGGTGCTCCCTGTGGGAACAACGGCACGATGTGGTTCAGCTCCTGCGTGATCGCTGGGCCGCCCTGGAGCTTGCCCTCCTTAGCCAGCGTCTTTATCACCGAGACGCGGCACGGCAAGAAGCCGGTCGTCTTGTTCGTGTACATCTCGATCTGCGTCTTTGGCTCCATCCACCACTTGATGAAGGCCAGCGCAGCCGCCTTATGTTTCGCGGTGACGGGAATCGCGAGCCCCTCCGGCAGGCCGAACGATGAGCCAGGGCCGTTCATCCCCGGGAGCAGGGCTGACGTGACGTGACCGGCGACCTTCGACTGCGATGGGTCGTTCGCGGTCGGGATGTTCCCGGGGCCGGAGGCGAACAGCAGCGCGGCGTCGCCCGCGTTGAAGTTGTTGAGCGCAGGCGTGTCATCAAGCGTCACCGAACCCGGTGACACCCAGCCGTTCTTCAATGCCGAGATCTCATATTCGAGCGCCTTCAGTGCGACCGAGTTCGGGTCCCCGAACACGGGCTTATTCTGGGAGTTGAACAACTGTCCACCCATCGCAAGCGTGAGCAGATACCAGGGCGTCACGCCACCCTCGGTGGCGCCAAGCGGCAGCGACATCGGCCACGGCGCTGCCTTCTTCTGCTTGAGGGTGGTGAGGTCCGCGTTCATCTGCGCGAACGTCGCCGGGAACGTCTTGATCCCGGCCGCCGCGAAATCCTTCGTGTTGTACATCGCAAGACGGTAGTCGTTGCTGTAGCACGCGGCGTACGTGTGGCCTTTGGTGTTGAACGCCTTGTTGACGTTGCCGAGGTCGCTGATCAGCTTCGGGCCCAAGCCGCTCTCCAGGGGTTCGTACCAGCCCGAGCCACCGAACTGCCCCGTGAACGACCAGTCAAACTCGGTGACATCCGCGATGTACGTTCCGGCTGTGTTGGCGACGATCAGCTTCGACTTCACGTTGTCCCAGCCTGCGGTGTTGTAGGTCACCGTCACGCCGGTCTGCTTGGTGAACTGGTTCAGGATGCTCTGCGACACCGTGTAGGGGAGCAGAACGATTATGTGCTGACCACGGATCGGCGTGCTAGACGCGAACACCGACTTGGACGAAGAGCCCCCAGCGCTTGAACTGCTGCTCGATGACGAACCGCACGCGCTGAGCGCCAGAACGACACCGACAGCGGCGGCTGCGATCAATGCGCAAACCGCCCGCCTATTGGTTGGCATGGAACCCGTCCTCTCCTTCATGCGCCCTCTCCGTTGTGGTCGGGCGTCGCTTGTAGAACTACAGACCGGCTGAGGAACCGCGGCTGATCGGGATCGAGGCCGCGAGCGTTCGCGAGGGCGACGGCAGCCCGGTGGATCATGACCAGCTCGACCATCGGATCGCGCCGGTTGTCGACCACCGTTGCCCCCGCTGCCGCCGCCTCGTCCAGGACGCCCCCGTCCACTGCCCCCAGTGCCCACACAAGCGTCCTATTGGTGAGTGCGCTGATCGGCCCATGGCGGTACTCCATGACCGGGTAGGCCTCTGTCCACGCACCTGCGGCCTCGCGGAGCTTCAGCGCGGCCTCGTTTGCAATGCCGACTCCCCACCCAGTCGCCAGGAACACGATCTGCCTGAAATGCGCCAGCGCATCCGGGAGCGGCTCGCGAAGTACATCCTCGGCGGCGTCGCTGAGCTCGTTCACGGGCTCGTCCAGCAGCGCTCGAAAGAGCGCGAGTGCCCCGGTCGCAAATCGCGTTTGGACGACCGAGCCCTCATCGGCGAACTCGAGCAGTACGACCTTCTGCACGGCCGCGGGCAAGGGAGAGTCGGCAACCGCGCAGATGGCCATCGTCTGCGTGGAGTCCGGCACTCGCTCGAGCGCGTTCAGGACCTCCGTCGTCGTCCCTGAGCGTGAGACCGCAAGCACCGCGTCATAACCGCGCGTCAGCTGCGCCTCGGAGGCGGCGTACGCGTCGGTCACGCCATGGCCGGCCGCTTCCCTCAGAGCAGCCATCGCCTGAGCGATGAAGTAGGACGTCCCGCAGCCGATGATCGCGACGCGGTCACCACGTGCGGGCAGGTCATTCGCGGCAGCGCTGGCCTGCTGCGCGGCTCTGCGCCACGTGAGCGGTTGGCTCGCCAGTTCATGCTCGATCTTGAGCATCTTGGGCCACCCTAACGCTAATTCGCGCATGAGACAACCACGATCCTGCGCGATCGCTCATTAGTGCGTGCGTCTACACGCGCGTGACGAGCAAGCCGGTCGCCTCGAGCGCGTGCACGTCGTCGGAATTGGCTGACGTATCCGTGATCAGCTCGTCGACATCTGCGAGCGAGCAGATCCGCGCAAACGCAACCCTTCCGAGCTTCGAGCTGTCGGCGACCACCACTACGCGCGTTGCCCGGCTGATCAGAGCTCGGTTGGTGTAGGCCTCGACCTCGTGGTGCGTGGTGCAGCCGGCGGCCGCGCTGATCCCGTCGACCCCCACGAACGCGAGATCCAGGTTGAGGTCCTCCAGTCCGGCTTCCGCGATCGGACCGACGAGCTCATAGGACTCCGGTCGCGCCACACCGCCGGGCACGACGATCTTCAGGTTCACCCGCACGGCCAGCTCAGACGCAATGTTCAGGGCGTTCGTGACAACCGTCAGCCCGGGACGTTCCGCGAGCACCCGCGCCACCTCAGTCGTCGTGGTTCCGCCCGTGAACCCGACCGTGAGGTGATCGGTCACCTGCGCCGCGGCTCGTTGCGAGATCCGCTGTTTCTCCTCGTGCTGGCGTCCGGCCTTGTATCTGAGCGGGAGCTCGTAGAGCACGCCGCGGGCCACGGCGCCGCCGTGGACGCGCCCGATCAGACGCTGTTCCTCGAGCAGTCCGAGATCCCGGCGGATCGTCGCCAGCGAGACATCGAACGTCTCGGCGAGCTCCCCGACGTTGACGGTGCCGTTATCCGACAGTCGCTCGAGGATGCCGGCCAAACGCTCAGGCTGCTGCACGCTCAGCACCGTATCGGATGCGCGTTCGCGCGCCAATTGTTGAGATCCGCGTCGCAAAGCTACACTGCCGCCCGCACCATGGCCGAGCGCGACCTCGTCGTTTTGGGCGATTGCAATCCCGACTTGCTGCTGACTGGCAACGTCGTACCGGCGTTTGGCCAGGTCGAGCAGCTCGTCGACGCGGCCCGGTTTGAGATCGGAGGCTCGGGTGCGATCGTTGCGGCTGGCGCAGCCCGTTTGGGACTTCGATGCGGGCTCGTCAGCGTCGTCGGCGACGATGCTCTGGGGCGGCTTCAGCTCGAGGCCCTCGGCCGGCGGGGCGTTGACGTGTCCACCGTGGTCGTCGATCGGTCCTTGTCGACGGGCCTGACCGTGATCCTTTCGCGCGGCGACGATCGGGCGATCCTGACGTTTGTCGGGGCGATCGACGCGTTGAACGCCGACGTTGTCGACCTTGAGCTTTTGCGGAGCACCCGCCACGTGCATGTCAGCTCGTTCTACCTGCAGAGCAAGCTACGGGATAAGTTGGAGCCGCTGCTGGTGGCTGCCCGCGAAGGTGGCGCTTCGGTCTCGCTCGATCCGAACTGGGATCCCGACGAGACCTGGGACGGCGGGCTTATGGCGCTGCTTCCGCGGCTCGACTACCTGTTCGTCAACGAGCAGGAGGTACGGCTGATCGGTCGCCTCGACGATGCGCTGGACGCCGCTCGGGGACTGGCTTCGAAGGGTCCGACCGTCGTCGTCAAGCTCGGCTCGTTGGGCGGTCTGTTGGTCTCGGGTTCGGAAACTGTGCGAGCGCCGGCGCTCCCCCGAGCCGTGGTCGATACGACAGGAGCTGGTGACAGCTTCGATGCGGGGTTCCTGTACGGGGTGCTCGCCGGGTGGGATCCTGCCCGCTGTTTGGAACTGGCGTGCGCATGCGGCTCGCTGTCGGTCTCGGTCACGGGACTCGACGGCCAGCCGACGCTCGACGAGGCGCTCGCCGCAGCGACCGAAAGCTGAGCTTTCATGCCCGTGCGCGTCTGTGATTGAATGCGCCCATAACGAACGAAGCCGCGCATACGCCGAGCATTCTTCGCGCATTCGCGGCGCTTGACCCGCTGTCGGCTCAGGAGATCGGGGCCGTGACGTCTGCGGTCCGGGGCGCGCCCGAATTCGCGTCACTCAGTGGCCGCGGGCGGTTCATCACGATCGCGTTGCACGAGCCGCCGAAGGACGCTCTACTGGCGTTGAGCGATCGGCCCGACGCCCCGTCGCTCCCCCGCGAGGCTGAGGTTGTCCTGCTGGATCAAGGCTCCGGGGCGACGCATGAGGTGCTCGTGTCGGTGGCCGACGAGGCGATCGTCGACTGGCACGAGCGCGACGGGGTCCAGCCGTTGGCGACCGTCGACGAGCTCGGCGAGGCCGAGGAGCTCGTGCGGCTCGACCCTCGGGTCCAGGCCGCGCTGAAGCTCCGCGGCATCACCGACTTCGAGAAAGTCCAGATCGACGCGTGGCCGGCGGGCAACTTCGGCTACGAGGACGAGGTCGGGCTTCGGCTCGCGCGTTGCGTAGCGTTCGTGCGCGACCGGCCCGGCGACAACGAATGGGCTCACCCGGTCGACGGCCTGATCGCGCTCGTCGATCTGAATCGGCTTGAGGTCCTACGGGTCGACGATCACGGGGTCGTCCCGGTGCCGCCCGAACCCGGGAACTTCGACGTAACGTCGGTGGGGCCGCTTCGGACCGATGTGGCGCCGCTCGAGATCACGCAGCCCGAGGGACCGAGCTTCGCCGTCGACGGGCGCGTCGTCTCGTGGCAAAGGTGGCAGCTGCACGTCGGGTTCACGCCGCGCGAGGGTCTCGTCCTCAACCAGGTGAGCTACCGCGACGGGGATCGGCTGCGGTCGATCCTGTACCGCGCGTCGCTGTCGGAGATGGTCGTTCCATATGGGGATCCGAGCCCGACCCACTACTTCAAGAACGCGTTCGATGCGGGCGAGAACGGCGTCGGCATGTCGACTTCCTCGCTGCGCCTCGGCTGCGACTGTCTAGGGGAGATCCATTACTTCGACGCGGTGGTGTCCGACGCCGATGGTGCTCCGGTACCGATCCCCAACGCGATCTGCATGCACGAGGAGGACTACGGTGTCCTGTGGCGCCGCATCGAGTGGCGGACCGGCGAAGGCGAGGTACGCCGGTCGCGCCGGCTGGTGATCTCCTCGTTCGCCGCGATCGGCAACTACGACTACGGCTTCTTCTGGTACCTGTACCAGGACGGGTCGATCGCCCATGAGGTCAAGCTGACCGGGGTCCTATCGACCGGAGCGGTGGCGCCCGACGAGCGTCCACGTCATGGCGTGCTGGTTGCGCCGGGGCTCAACGCGATGGTCCACCAGCACTACTTCAATATGCGTCTCGACTTCGACGTCGACGGGCTCGAGAACACCGTCGAGGAGGTGTGGACCGAACCGGTTCCGCCCGGGCCTGAGAACTCGCACGGCAACGCGTTCGCGGTACATCGCCGACCGCTTGTGACTGAGGCTGAGGCCTGCCGGCGCGTCGATCCAGCCTCTGCGCGCTGGTGGGAGATCGTGAATACCGGCGTACGGGGTCGACTGGGGGACCCGGTCGGCTACAGACTGATTCCGGGCGAGAACGCCGTCCCATACGCGCAACCGGATGCCGCTGTGATGAAGCGCGCCGGCTTTATCTCCAACCATCTGTGGGTGACGCCGTACGAGCCGAGCGAGCGTTATGCCGCCGGTGAATACCCGAGCCAGCACCCCGGCGGTGCGGGCTTGCCGGAGTGGACCGCCCAGGATCGACAGGTCGACGGGCAGGATCTCGTGGTCTGGTACACGTTCGGCCACCACCACGTCCCGCGCCCTGAGGACTGGCCGGTGATGCCGGTGGCGATGATCGGCTTCACGCTCAAACCGGTGGGTTTTTTCGCGCGGAATCCGGCGCTCGATGTGCCGCCGCCCGAGCCACACTGCCACCCGAACTGAAAGGAACGCATGAGCTCTATCGAAGGCCGAGTTGCGCTGATCACCGGAGCGAGCCGCGGCATCGGGGCATCGGTGGCTCACGCTCTTTCCGGGGCGGGCGCGCGCGTTGTGCTGGCGTCGCGTTCTGAGGATGACCTTGGGATCGACGGTGCGCTGGCTGCGCCGTGTGATGTGCGCGACCTGGGCGCGCTCGAGTCGCTCGCCGCGGCTGCTCGCGAGCGCTTCGGCGGGGTCGACATCGTCGTCGCCAACGCCGGCGTTGGCGCCTACGGCAACTTCCTCGACCTCGATGTCGACGTGCTGAACGAGATCATCGACACCAACGTCAAGGGTCTGCTGTACACGATCCGCGCGACGCTCCCGCTGCTATTCGAGAGCGACGCGGCGGAGCTGGTCGTGATCGCGTCGATCGCCGGTCAGCGCGGCCCGGAGGGCGAGGCGGTCTACTCGTCCTCGAAGTTCGCCCAGGTCGGCTTCATGCGCTCGCTCGATCACGAGCTCTGGAACCGCGGCGTCCGCTGCTCGACGATCTGTCCGGGCGGGGTCGCGACCGACTTCGCGATGGGCCGCGGTCGCACGCCCGACGATCCCGATCTCGCGTTGATGATGCGCCCGGATGAGGTCGCCGAATCGGTGCTTCACGTTCTGACGCGTCCACGCAACCTGAGGGTGCTCGAGTCATCGCTGTTGCCGATGGGGGAGGACTCCCTTGGCTAACGGCGCCCCCATCAAACTGACGGTCATCGGCGGTGGCTCGAGCAGCTTCGTCCCGGCGCTGGTTCGAAAGCTGATCGGGTCCGAGCTGCTGGGGGACGTGCAGCTGACGCTGATGGACATCAACGAGCAGCGGGTGCGCACGATGGAGGAGCTCGCCAAGAAACTGGTTGCGAGCTCGGGCAGCTCTTTGCAGGTGAGCGCGACTCTCGACCGTCGCGAGTCATTGCGCGACGCCGACTACGTGATCACAACGATCGCCGTCGGCGGCATGGACGCCTGGGAGAAGGACATCGAGATCCCCGCCAAGTACGGGATCGTCATGCACGTCGCTGACTCGATCGGTCCCGGCGGCATCATGCGCGCGCTTCGGAACGCGCCGGTGATCGCGGGCGTTGCTCACGACGTCTTGGAGGTCGCGCCCGACGCGCTGGTGTTCAACTACGCCAACCCCGCGAGCGTCGGAGCGATGGCGCTTGGGACCGTGCCCGAGGTCAGGTCGCTGTCACTGTGCTCGTGCACGGCGCAGCCGGCTCATCCGGGCTGGCTGGGCTGGTACGT
>CAWBFH010000003.1:0-123020 GCA_963788005.1 uncultured Solirubrobacterales bacterium
CGGTTCGAGTCCGTCAGAGGGCTTGGGCTTTTTCGGCCTCGGCGTCCGGCTGTGGGTACCGAGCGGGTACATCGGAGGCGCGCGCCGCGCGGATCGCGTCCTCGGCGTCGACGCGGGGCGCGTCGCGCAGTTCCTCGACGACGTGCGCGTAGGTACTCAGCAGCATCGAGGGCGAGTGCCCGAGCCAGCTCGCGACCTCGACGACAGTCCGGCCCTCGGTCAGCCACAGGCTCGCGGCGGCGTGGCGCAGGTCGTACGGCCGCCGGATCCCGAGCGGCTGCGCGGCGGGCTGGAAGACGCGCCGTCGCCAGTTGCGGAAGTCGTGCTCGCGCCACGGCTCGCCGGTCGACGACGGGAACACCAGCGCGTCGTCGCCGGGGCGGCCTGACGCGAGCTTCCAGGCGGCCAGGTCGGCCTTGACCGGTCCCATCAGCCGAGCGGCGCGCACGCGCCCGGTCTTGGTCGACTTGATCTGCCCGTCGTCGTTTGAGCGCTCGACGAGCAGCGTCCGCTCGCCGACATCGGACCACCGCAATGCGAGCGCCTCACCGGGTCGCAGGCCGACGTACGCGAGCACTGAGACGAGCGCAGCGTCGCGAAGCTCGAGACAAATTCTGAGCGCCTCGACCTGACGCGGTCCGAGCGCCTGCACGCTCGCGCGCGGCTCGGGCTTGGGTAGGCGGACGGCCTGCGCCGGGTTGCCCTGGATCAGTCCCTCCTCGACCGCGAAGCGCAGGCACGACTGCAGCACCAGCTTCGCCTTCTTGATCGCCTCAGCGCCGACGCCGCGGGCGCGCAGCTCGGCGAGATGACGCCGCACGAGCGGCGCGGTGATCTCGCGCAGCTCGTAGCCGCCGAGGCCCGCGTCGAGGTGCCGGTCCCAGGTGCCCGCGTACACCTCGCGCGTCTGGCGCGCCAGGTTCGGCGCGACGTACAAGGGCCACCAGGTGTCGCGGGCGAAGTCGGCGAGCGTCACGCGGCCCGCGTCGAGCCCGGCCAGCTCGCCCATCCGCTGACGGCGGACGACGTCGGCCTCGAACACCTTCGCGTCGGCCTTGGAGCCGATCGTCTTCGCGCGATTTTTGCCGCCCTCGCGCCAGCGCACGCGCCACGCGCCGGTCGACGTGCGCTCAAGACTCATCGTCGTCGCCTCCCAGCTCCTTCGCCCGCTGCTCGGACAGGAACCACAGCCACTGGTCGACGTCCCAGTCCTCCTTCGCCTCCAGGCACTCCGGGCAGACGTTGCCAGCGAGATGCGAGTGCACCTCGCGCACGCTCGGGACCTCAGTCTCGGGCCACGCCACGATCTGCACGAGGCCCTCGTGATGCCGGATCGCGTCGGCGACCTCGAACGGCAGGATCGAGTCGCCCTCGGGAACGTCGACGACGAGCGTCGCGCTCGCCTGGAACGTGACCCAGCCCTGATCGACTGCGCCCTCGGGTCCTTCGATGAACGGCGGGGCCAGGGACGCGTACACGTCTGGCGGTCTAGAAACGGGTTCTGGGGGTCTCGGAGGCGCGCCGGGCGGTCAGTCGGAGGGCGGCACGAGCAGCAGCCTGCAGCCGTCCTCGTACGCGTCGTCGCTGAGGTACTGGACGAGCGCGCGTCGCTTCGCCAGCTCGTCTCGGATCAGCTTGTAGTCGTGCTCGATGGTGCGTCTCAGCGCGTCACGTGCTGATGGTGGCTCGACGCATCGCAGCGTGTCGGCGAGTCCCGCGCGTTCGGCGTGGACTTCTTGCCAGCGCGCGATCAGCCACGCGAACGGCGCGTCATGCAGCTCGGTCATCGCTCGATCCCAAATTGTGCACGCGTGCACAATTTGCCGCGCTGAGTCGGCGCTCTGCCTCTCGGTGGTGCGGCAGGCACAATGCGACGCCGTCGGCCGGGTCGTAGCTGAGCACGTCGCGCAGGCGCTTGAGGTGATGCGCGGTCAGGTTCTGAGCACCGGTCACCTGGCAGCGGATGCCGTGCTCGACGTACTGGCAGCGGTAGCCGCTTGCGGCGAGCACGGCGCGCCTGAACGTCGTCTGAGCGCGTGTCGTGCGTCCTGGCGTCGTGCGCTTGCGGTAGCGGTTTGGATCATGCTCGGCGCAGTAGCTGCCGTCTGACAGCTTCGAGCAGGTCAAGCACGGGCGTCTCATGGCAGGTGCGTTCGCTTGCGGCGTTGGATCGCGAATTCGGCGTCTCTCTTGAAGCGTTCCTGAGCGACGAATGTGGTCTCGTTGATCGTGTACCTGACCGCTTCGATCGCGTGCTCGGCCATGTGATGCGGCTGGACGCCTGACACGTGAGCGTCGGCTCTGGGTCCGATCTGCTCGGTCAGCGCGCGCTTGCGCCGCGGCCGGATGATGTGCGCCTCGGATCCGTAGTTGAGGATGTTCGCCAACCAGTGATCGTTCGTGACGCGCGCTTCCCAGCGGTCGGGTCCGTGCGGCCAGATCGGCTGCGGCAGCCAACTGTGGCGCACGGCACCGGTGCGAGCTGGCGTGGCGGCTCTGGCGGCGTCGTACATCGTGACGCGTGCCTGCTCGACGATCTCGCGCTCGACGGTGTGTAACGCCTCGAACGTCGCCTCGGACACGAGCGCCTGCAAGCTCTCGCCGACATAGCCAACGCGCTGTCCCATGGCTGCATGCTGGCAGCGATCCGGGCGCAGGTACCAGATGGGTACACGAGGCGTACCTGACGCGGATATCCCGCGATGCCCGCCAGTGCCCGAGTCGAGCGCTGGCGGGCGATCGAGTGCCCTCTGATGCCCTCCAGTACCTCGGGTCCGGCAATGGTAAGGAAGGGGTCGTCGGTTCGAGTCCGACAGAGGGCTCTACAGAAAAGGGGCATTAGCAGGGATTTTGCTAGGTCGGCCGGAGCGAGCGTAGTCGATAGGTTGCCACCGTATGAAATGGTTTGCCCGGCTCCCATGTCACGAACATGTCACGCGGCGAGCGGCACGCGGGCGCGCGCCTCGGCGATCCGGTCCTCGGCCCTCACGAGTTGCTCACCGCCTAGCTCGGCGATCACGGGCGCATAGGTGGAGAACAGGACTTGCCGGCAGTGGCGCATCATGCCGGCGACCTCCAGGAGGTTCGTGCCTTCGGCCGGCATCAGGCTTGCGAACGAACGGCGTAGGTCAAACGGACGTAGATCCGGCAGTCCCACCGCCTCACGCTGGCCGCCAATACCGCTCGCGCCAGTTGGGAAGTCATGGTCGCGCCAGATGCCGCCATCCTCGCGCGAGACCATTAGGCCGTCGGGAATGTCCGCAAGGCGGTCCGGCAGCGATCGGGGCAGCGGTACCGTCCGGTCCGCACTCGGTCTTCGTGGCCCCGACCTCGCCGAGGCTGCTGGCCGCTCAGACCGCTTGGCCGGATCGTGTGCGCCCGTGAAGATGGCCGTTATCCCAGTGCCAGCCACCAACAAAACCAACGGGTTCCGGCCGTTGGATGAACGTCCGTACGCTAGCCCGTCATACCGCTGCTCGACGCACTCTGTATGGCCATCCCGATAGAGACAGGCGCAAAGCTCATGAGCTAACGTCCCTTCGACTGTGTGTAACCCCTCACCCAATCCACAAGCATGTCGCCAGCGGAGCCGAGCACTGTCGAAGGGTCTGTCGCACCGTGGTTACCGATGTTGAAACGGAGGGCCTGAAGGCCGCCCAGGTCGTTCACCTTATGGTCAGCGACCAGGTTGCCGTCCCAGTACACGTAATCGTCCGTTGCGGTGCGATACGTGCCATAGATGTGCCAGGCGCCACCCCAGCCGTAATCGGCTGAGGTGTGATGGTCGTGTCCTGCGTGTTCCCGCAACCCGCCACAGGCGGCGTCACGTTGCACTCGTGATAGGTGGACGTCAGCTTCGCAAGACCCTCCGCGATATCAATCTCACCGTTCGCGGGCCAGTTGGAGCCACTGGTCCAGAACGCGGGCCAGTTCGCAATCGGATCGTTCGGGTTCGCCGCCGCAGCAGCAAACCAGACACGAGCCTCCACGTAATCACCGACGCCAAGCTCCCAGGCGTTAGCGCCGGTCGACTGCCCCGTGTACGGCCGCCAGGCGCTCGACATATCGCACCCGGTACCGTCGCCGGGCAGATCGAGACGTAGATCGCCGCCACCCTCCGTGCAATCGGCCTGAGATGAGGTCACGCCGTTGTTGCTCTTGTTCGGACCAGGGGCGCCGAAAATCGACCATTTGGTCTGGTCGATCGAGGTTCCGCTGAACTCATCGTCGAACGTCAGCGTCCAGTTGATCCCCTGCGGATCCCCAACGGGCTGAGTTCCCGGCGTATCACCGCCGCCGCCACCGCCGCCGCCGCAACCAGGCGTCGTGTATGTGGTCGAATACAGCGGGCTCGTGTCGGGTGTCGGCGTAGCGTTATCGTGAGCGCGAACCCCTAGCAGGACGGTAGTCCCGCAGTCGCGGCCGGGGATACCCAAGGGCGAGCTGTGTACGTCGGCTACTTGCTGGCCGAGCGCTGTGTTCGTGACGTAGACGTAGTACCCGGTGGTCGTGTGGCCCCAAGGGGCAATCGACCAGTGGAGCGCCGCAGCGTCAGGCCCGCAATGGTTTGAGACGCAAAGCGACATCGGTGAGGCAATACCACCCGACGACGCACGTGAAGCAACAGGAGCAACCCACGCAGCATCGTCGTGAGGCGCTACTAGGGTTTCCCGTTGCGGAGCCGAAGTGCGACCGCAGCCGGAGAGCACCGCCAAGGCGGAAATCAGACCCACGGCAACAAGCGCATGTCTCATCCTACGAGAGGGTAAGGGTCAGCATCGTCGCTCCGGGCCGTATCCCGCCCTGATAGCCCCGCAGAACGCGTCGCGCCAGCGATCGCTTCCCCCAGGGCAAGAACAGCAGCCAGATAGCCAGCTCCGCGAGCTGCCCGGCTAGAACGTGGAACTACCCCCAGGGTGATAAGGGGGGACCTAACACTTGCGAAGCAACGAACGTCTGACAAAAGTTATCGGGAAGTAGATGGCATCCTTACTCTAGTAGCGGGCGCGTTAGAAACGGACTGCGGGGCTGGCAATGGTGCGATGCCAGCGCCGCCCGATGGTCTCCGTGGCTCATTCTCCGGCCCGTTTCCGATCCTCCGAGGCCAAGCGCGGTGGAAGATCTGCTTGTCCGTGTGCGTTAGTCGGTCGTCGAACTCAAGGAGGAGTCGAGTCATGCTTCCTGGTCGCCGCTATCTAGCTGCGGCGGTTTCAGCGATTCTGCTGTCCCTCGCGTTTAGTGGCCCGGCTAGCGCCGCGGCACCCTCTTCGAGGCTGGCGGGGGAGACTCTGACGGGTTCCGCGATGCCGCCTGCCGGGCTACCCTTGGGCGCCAATGGTCAGTGCTCGCTGGGGAGAAACAGGACTCACTTTGCGTTCACCGGGACCGCATCCGGCTCCTATACCGGGACGTTCACCGAGGCTGGCCACATCACCTACACGCTTGTACCTAACGATTTCGACTTTTTCCCTGAAGGCGGCGTGGTTATGCATTTCTCGGGGCGGTTTTCCATTCATTCGCCTTCGGGATCCGTGACGGGCTCGCAGACGTTAGACCGAACTGTCAGCAGCGGCGTCACCTGCGACGAAGCACCTGGCGGAACCTCGCTTGTGACCGCCATCTGCCAGACACTTAATGGCGGAGTGCCAAATTGCACCGACGCTCCTGTGGTAACAAAATACGTGGCGCGCGCTACTACGGGAAGCCGGCGTCCGCGTAGAGAAAGGAGCTTCGATGGTCACGCTTTTCGCGGGTGTGGACGAAAATCCTGCTCCTCCCCTCGCAGGAGACTCGGGCATCAGGGTCAGCTTCGGCTAAACATCACGCTCGCTCCTGAACCGCAAGCGTCGCGCATGGCACCGACACCGATCCGAGCCTTTGACTAGTCGAGGGTGAACGGTCGTCGCGACGATCAGTGCGGTGCAGTGGCGATCACTTCTGATCGTTGAGCAACATCTACGTCCGCGCGAGGTCTTGCGGCACCGCCTACAGCGGCATTTCCAACATCCGCTCTCCGCGTCTGCCTTGCGTCACTATCGAGGCTTTCGCGGACAGACGCGTGGGCTGCTTAGCCGTTTGTCCAGCCGCGTACCCAGTCACCAGCATGTCGCCGGCGGAGCCAAACACGGAGTTCGGGGCTCCTGCGTAGGATGCCGATGTTGAAACGGATCGCCTGGGGGCCTTCGGCGTCCGTTGTTGGGACCGTCGCTTCGAGATTGTCCGTCCCAGTACACGTATACGTCTGTCGCGGTTCGATAGGCGCCGTACACATGCCAGCTGTCGCCCCAGGCGGTGATGGGCGTGGGCATGCAAGCGGGACTGACCGTTCCCGTGGGTGCGTGATAGCTGCAGGTGAGCTTCGCCAAGCCCTCGGCGATGTCGATCTCCCCATTGGTGGGCCATGTGACGCCACTGGTCCAGAACGCGGGCCAGTTAGCGACCGGGTCTGACGGAGTCGCGCTAGAACTAGCGAACCAGACCCGTGCCTCCACATAATCACCGATAGCTAGCTCCCAGGCGTTCGCCCCTGTAGCAGCGCCAGTGTACGGCTCGTAGGCGCTCGAGACATTGCAGCCGGTGCCATCGCCGGGAACGTCGAGGTGCAGATAACCGCCGCTCTCTGAGCAGTCAGCCGCCGCGGAGGCCACGCCGTTGTTGGGATGGACGCCATTGAAAACGTCCCACTTTGTGGTGTCGATCGAGGTTCCGTTGAACTCATCATCGAACGCCAGCGTCCACGTCTTGCCCTGGGGGTCGCCCATCGGCTGCGACCCCGGTGAGCTCGGAGGCGAGGAGCCCGTGGGCGAGGAGCCTGTCGGCGAGGAGCCTGTCGGCGAGGAGCCTGTCGGCGAGGAGCCTGTCGGCGAGGAGCCTGTCGGCGAGGAGCCTGTCGGCGAGGAGCCTGTCGGCGAGGAGCCTGTCGGCGAGGAGCCTGTGGGCGAGGAGGGTTTCGGGTGGTGGCGCCGTTGGGCGGTGCGATGTGTTTTGGTGTCGTGGCGCTGTTGGGCGCAGCGATGTGTCTTGGGGCGGTGGCGCCGGTGGGCGCAGCGATGTGTTTTCGAGCAATGGCGCCGGTGCGCACACCGATGAGGTTTCGGACAGTGGAGCCGGTGCGCACAATGGTGCGGTCGCGGTGTCGCGCCGGCGGGCGACGACGCAGAGAAGCTAAACAGCGCGACAGTGAACGCGCCGACAATCAACCAGCCATTGAGCTTAGCCATGCAGACCCACCTCAGTGCTAGGTTCCAACGTAGAGTTCTAACGTCCTCCGGTTAGGACGTCGGTTTTCTGGAGTACCCACGGGACGCCGTCCGTAATCTGACACTGCGGACTCAGGCCCGCCCGACCCACGTCGACTTTCTCGACCCAGGAATCGACGGACGGAGACGACTGCCTTGGAGTAGTAGGGATAGGCAAGAACCGTCACAGAAGAGCTAGGGAGCACCTGATTAACACGAGCCGTCCTGGTGAACTCCAACCGACTTCGACGGCAACGCCCCGGGCCGGCCTCAATCGGAGGACGCGCGACGCGCATATCAGTGGTAGAGATGCGAAACTTGCCAGACGAGTTCATCACGGTGCCCGGGTGCATCGGCGAGTGAAGCGCGCCCCATTAGGAAAGCGGGGAAGACTGGACAACCAATCGCCACCGGCCTGGCGAGCTGATTCCGGGCTCGACGCGCCTGAGGGCGAACGTTGGGTAGTGCGGGTGACGCGAACTGTGGTCGCGTCCTGCACCGCCGCGAGCTCGGCCCTGCAAATGCAGCGCCAACTTCAAGCGACATGGGCGGAAGGATCGACCGAACGACTGCGAGACCGTGCGCGGGCACTTCCTGAAGATGTGCCCGTCGTGCGACAGGCGAGGTCGCCGCAGCCCTGAAGCTCATATCAGCAGAACTGTCCGCCACTGGATCGACGAAGGGACGCTTCGAGCGCGTCGCGTCGGCCGACGCGTACGGATGAAGCGGTCAGACTTCGACGCCTCGTCGAGGCGAGCTACGGCGGCCCAAAACTGGCATCAATCAGGCCGCCGCCGCGATGGTCGACCGGCTCATCCACCATGCCGAGCTGATGAACCTCAGGGCGACAGCTACCGCCTCAAAGACCCGACCTCGGACCACGCCCAACCCGACCTCGCGACACCACCTGACGCTCCCCGAGAGGTTCGCGCGGCCGGCATTTCGCTCCGGTCGCCTATGGCCCGCGGCGCGCACCGCCAGCGCCTCCAGACTCGTGGTGAAGCCACGTAGCCCTCCGTGCTGGCCGGCTGACCTTTGACGGCCAGTAGCCCGCGTCACGAGGGGGTCGCGTCAACGGACTCTGCGCAACCTCCGAAGAAACTCAGCCGCTAAAGCCCTGCTCACACGACCAACGCGCCGTGGCATTCGCCCCCAAACGGCGACGAGGACCCACGGAACGTGTCATCGTCGCTTGCTTGGCGACCGCTGACCGGCGCACTGCGGCGTTGCTGCCCGAGAGCGTACTTGCCGGCCGCAGCGTGAAGTTCGGGGTAAGCGGCGAGCGTCACGTTTCGCCGAAACGGACACTCTGATGCTCGAGTGTTGGTTCAGAGGAACACCACTCTCCGCAGTCGAGTCAAGAAAGACCGTCGACGTGCCTTTATCTACATGGACGCGGGTCCCATTAGTAACGCGCGCCACGTATCGTGTTGGCACAGGAGTGGCGGAGCATTGCTCTCCGCTAAAAGATGTCTGGCAGGTTGCGGTTGAAACCGAGGTTCCGCCAGGTGATTCGTCGCAGACTACTCCGTTGCTGAGAGTTTGGTCTAACGTCTGTGACCCTCTCACGAATCCCGAAGGCGAGTGGATCGTAAACCGCCCCGAGAAGTGCGTCACCACGCCGTCTTCGGGGAAAGGGAGGAGAGAGTTAGGTGAGAGCCTATAGGTTATCTCGCCGGTCTCGGTGAACGTCCCGGCATAGGGCCCGGATGCGGTGCCGGCGAAAGTAAAGCGAGTCTTGTTTCTTCCCAGCGAACAGGCTGTGGGTAGCCCGTGAGGCGTGGCCGCGGAGCCTGCCAGTGTCTCGCCTGCCAGCATCGAAGAGGGTGCGGCGCCGCTAGCCGGGCTACCAAGCACCAGCGACAACAGACTGGCTGAAAGTGCTGCTGCTAGACAGCGGCTGGCCAGAAGCATGTCTCCTCCTTTCGTTCGACAGCCGACTAACGCGCGCGGACGAGCAGATCTTTCACATCGGACCCCCTTATCTGCCCCGCCCGAGGGCTGCTCCTAGGACCTCTCGCGCCGATGAGGAGCGTGTGCCTCCTCGTCTCGCGCTCGAGGCCGAGGCGGCGTCTCAGTGAGCTGCCTCCCTGTCTTCACTCGTGCGCTCTTGCGCGAGACGCACCGTGCCGCGAGCTGATCCCTCGACGCGCTAAGTCTGCTACAGGGACAGGCACGCGGACGACCTCGTACATTCTGCACGCCCCTGCGCCATGTGTATGTGTAAGGCCGAGGCCGTGTGGGCGCGACAGTCAAGTCTTGAGATCCCGGCCGACCGGACAAGAGTGAGTCGATTCTTGTCCGGTCGGGTGGGTCACTGTCGCTTACTTCCGGTCCGTGATCGACAGGCCGACGTTAGAGCGCGAACCGCAGGGACATCTCTACGCCAATCCGCGCCGAGACGCGACCGGACAGAAACTATCCAGCGGGTGCACAGTGCGGCGCGTTGGCGAAGATGACGGGCGCTGTGGGCGCGGGGGTCCTGACAGGGGTGTACGCCGCTTAGCCGTTTGTCCAGCCGCGTACCCAGTCGACCAGCATGTCGCCGGCGGAGCCAAACACGGAGTTCGGGGCTCCTGCGTGGATGCCGATGTTGAAACGGATCGCCTGGGGGCCTTCGGCGTCCGTTGTTGGGACCGTCGCTTCGAGATTGTCCGTCCCAGTACACGTATACGTCTGTCGCGGTTCGATAGGCGCCGTACACATGCCAGCTGTCGCCCCAGGCGGTGATGGGCGTGGGCATGCAAGCGGGACTGACCGTTCCCGTGGGTGCGTGATAGCTGCAGGTGAGCTTCGACAAGCCCTCGGCGATGTCGATCTCCCCATTGGCGGGCCAGTGCACGCCACTGGTCCAGAACGCGGGCCAGTTAGCGACCGGGTCTGACGGAGTCGCGCTAGAACTAGCGAACCAGACCCGTGCCTCCACATAATCACCGATAGCTAGCTCCCAGGCGTTCGCCCCTGTAGCAGCGCCAGTGTACGGCTCGTAGGCGCTGGAGATATTGCAGCCGGTGCCATTGCCGGGAACGTCGAGGTGCAGATAACCGCCGCTCTCTGAGCAGTCAGCCGCCGCGGAGGTCACGCCGTTGTTGGGATGGACGCCATTGAAAACGTCCCACTTTGTGGTGTCGATCGAGGTTCCGTTGAACTCATCATCGAACGCCAGCGTCCACGTCTTGCCCTGGGGGTCGCCCATCGGCTGCGACCCCGGTGAGCTCGGAGGCGAGGAGCCCGTGGGCGAGGAGCCTGTCGGCGAGGAGCCTGTCGGCGAGGAGCCCGTGGGCGAGGAGGGTTTCGGGTGGTGGCGCCGTTGGGCGGTGCGATGTGTTTTGGTGTCGTGGCGCCGTTGGGCGCAGCGATGTGTTTTCCCGTGGTGGCGCCGTTGGGCGCAGCGATGTGTTTTCCCGTGGTGGCGCCGTTGGGCGCACCGATGTGTTTTCCCGTGGTGGCGCCGTTGGGCGCAGCGATGTGTTTTCCCGTGGTGGCGCCGTTGGGCGCACCGATGTGTTTTGGGGTGGTGGCGCCGTTGGGCGCAGCGATGTGTTTTCCCGTGGTGGCGCCGCTGCGCGCAGCGATGTGTTTTCGGGTGGTGGCGCCGTTGGGCGCAGCGATGTGTTTTCCCGTGGTGGCGCCGCTGCGCGCAGCGATGTGTTTTCGGGTGGTGGCGCCGTGCGGCGCAGCGATGCGTTGTCCCGTGGTGGCGCCGTGCGGCGCAGCGATCTGTTTTGGGGTGGTGGCGCCGTTGGGCGCAGCGATCTGTCTTGAGGTCGTGGCGCCGTTGGGCGCAGCGATGCGTTGTCGCGTGGTGGCGCCGTTGGGCGCACCGATGCGTTGTCGCGTGGTGGTGCCGTTGCGCTCGCGGTGTCGCGCCGGCCTGCGACCACGTAGAGAAGCCAAACAGGGCGACACTGAAGGCGCCGACAATCAGCCAGCCATAGAACTTAGGCATGCAGACCTACCTCGTGCCGGGGGCCAAGGACGCTTTCACGTCCCGCCCTGATTTCCCCTGGCTGAGCGTCCGGCTGCCGAGGGGTTGGGTGTTGGCCTGGCCGCTGTGGGCGCGATCCCAGCGACCACAATTGCAATTGGTAACACGAACCGTGCAGCGATGCGCGAGCGGACTCGAAAACACAGATAACCCTTCTCTTTCGTATGCCTTCGGGGTTAGCTGACGGGCTCGCGCTGAAAGAGTCGCGCTACGCCGAAATTCCGGCGATTCGCCCCAAGGATCCGTTCTGGTCCGGTCCCATCGGGTCCCCCGATCGCCGAGGCACGAGACCTGGGCGATTCGGCTGGGTGAAGTATCGGTCCGGCACCCTATCGCACCTGCAAGATCGATGTCATGTCACGACCGTCAGCTCGTCCGGCGCAGGAATCGGCGCGGTGGCGAAGCCGCATCCAGCACAGCCGTGCGGCACAAGCCGCCGTCTGTTGGTTGAGGCGAGGACGATGTGCCGAGAACGCGACGTTCGTCGCAGCCTCATCAACCGGGCGCTGCAGGAGGGCGCGGGTTCGGGTGCCCCGGACGGGCCCGATCGCGGAGAGGTAGTCGTCGAAATCGCCGCTGTGGCGATCGTGGAAGTACCACTGGACGATCAGGTCGGGACGTGGTGGCCCGCTGGCGATGCGCCATGACCTCGGCGAGGGGCTGGTGGACTTCCTGGACTGACGAAGACGCCTGGGTCTACGAGAGGGCTCGCAGCGCTGCCAGTCGGAACAAGGCATTGCAACACCGAAATGCGGCATGATGAGGGTGAACGGCGACGTTCATTAGCCGCCGGCTGCCGCGTTCACATTCCGGCCGAGGCACATCTGCAACCCCCAGTACCGCGTGCACCCGCTCGCGGCTGTCGCGATGCGGCTTCGAAGGGCCTCCTGTCCGTTGCCTTCGCATCGTTCCGCGCATTGTCCGCTTGACCCGCCAGCGGCTCCACTACGACGCCAATGAGCCACCCGGCACGGATCCGGGCAAGCGATCTTGTGAGCGACACGGGCAATCTCGGATCGCCGCCGCGTCGAAACATGTCACGGGCCGTGTCACGGTCGGTAGTCCGCACTGACAAACCTGCGCGATTACCAGAAAGATCGGCGGTAGACGATCCGTTGCTGGTAAGGAAGGCGTCGACGGTTCCAGTTCGTCAGAGGCCGCCTATCGGGACCTGGGTGCAGGGGTTTGACGGTAATTCGTAGTGACGGTAATTCGTAGCGAACCAAATTCGCCACGAGCACTGTTCACGATGCCGCCGGGAAACCGTGCCGGCGACCGTGGTGTCGCGCATCCTGAGCATCGCCGTGGTTCAGTCACGCGGCAGCGCGATGATCTCGCGACGGAACGGCACCTGATCTCGGTCCCGAGCGACTGGATCGTCGAGCTCCTCGGCGTAGCGGTGCCCGTCCCAGACGGCGTTGGCGATCGTGCCGGGAGCCAGGGCGTCCCCGATCGCTGTGGCGGTCGGCCCGCGGCCCGCCGCCGCGATCTCGGTCAAGAGCTCGTCATTGGGTAGGCGCGCGGTCACGAGGACCAGGCAGTCAGCGGCGACGCTGGTCTCGCGCTGCGTGTAAACGCACTCAAGGCCGATGCCGCCGGGCCCTGCGGCGCGAAGGGCGTGAGAGAGCGTGATCGTGACGCCGGCGTGCACGAGCCGAGCATGGATCCGGCGCTGTTCCATCGTGTTGGCGGTCCAGGCGGAGACAAGTGGCTCAGGCGTCACGATCGTGACCTGCTTGCCCTTGCCCGCGAGCAGCTCAGCGAGCACACCCCCGATGTAGTAGTGATCGTCGTCGTAGATGACTATTCGCTCGCCGGCCGGGAGGGTGCCAGCCAGCAGGTCATCCGGCGTGAGGACGTCCAGCCCGTCGGCAATCGGCAACGGATGCATTGAGGCGCGGCCAACACCGTCGGTTCGCCAGCGCGCGCCGGTGGCGATCGCGACGTGATCGAAGTCGTAACGGAAGACCTCCTGACCGGTTACGTCGCTCCCGCGAGCGATCTCGACATTTCGCAGCCGCCGCAGCTGCGCCAGGCGGAAGTCCAGCACTCGGATCCAGGACGCCAGTCCCGGCAGGCGCGCCTCGAGCGTGACCCGACCTCCGAGCTCGCGGGGCTCCCGCTCGGCTAGCACTACGTCATATCCACGCTGGCCGAGCGACATCGCCGCCTCGAGCCCCGCCGGGCCGGCTCCGACCACGAGGACCTTCGCGCTGCTCTGCTTTGCGCGGATCCGCTCGGGGTGCCAGCCGCGCCGCCACTCCTCGCCGACGGTCGGATTCTGGGTACACCTCAGCGAGGTGACCGTCCAATCGCTGGCCACGCAAATGTTGCACCCGATGCACTCCCGGATGTCCTCCCAGCGGCCCTCCCGGATCTTGTTTGGGAGAAACGGGTCAGCGATCGACGGACGAGCCGACCCGATCATGTCGAGCACGCCGTCTCGGATCATCCGGACCATCGTGTCGGCCGAGGTGAACCGGCCGACCCCGACGACCGGCTTCGACGTCAGGGCCTTGAGCCCACGCACGTACGGCTCCTGGTAGGACTCGTCGCCGAAGCGGGCGGTGAGCGAATCGAAATCCCAATCGCCGACCATGAAGTCCCACACGTCGGGCAGCTCGCCGAGCATTCCCAGCAGCTCCTCGATCTCGCCACGCTCGAGCCCGTCCGCTCCGACGAGCTCGTCCACGCAGATACGGCAGGCCACCGCCGCGCGTCCCTCCGCGAGCTCGAGCGTGTCTTCGAGCACCTCGCGCAAAAGGCGCGCGCGATTCTCGAGCGAGCCACCGTATTCGTCGGCGCGCGTGTTGAAGCGCCGCGAGAGGAACATCTGAAGAGTCGACAGCGCGTGGCCGGCGTACACGTACACGAGGTCGTAGCCGGCCTTCAGTGCGCGCTGCACCCCCTGCCGGTGCCAGCGACGGAGATCGGCGATGTCCCCTAGCGTCATCGCCCGGGCCTGGACCGGATGAACTCCCTCGACCGGCAACGCCGTGGTAGCCATCGGTGCTTCACGGACCTCGAGGTTCGCGGCGGTGCGCCCCGAGTGCACGAGCTCGCAGCCGGCCAGCGCCCCGTGCGCGTGGACTCGCTCGACGACCAGCTCGTGCATCGGGAGATCGTCGTCGTCGACCAGCCGTCCCTCGGCAAAGGGCGCCAGATCGTTGGACCAGTGAAACGCCACCTCCTCGGTGCAGACGACGGCCCAACCGCCCTCGGCCTTGACGCCGCGCATCTCGGCCAAGCCGGCAGGCCGCAGGTGCCCCATGCCGTTGCAATGAGGCACCTGGAAGAAGCGGTTGCGCGCGGTGACCGGGCCGAGCTGCACCGGCTCAAAGAGCACGTCGTACCGCGCCGGACGCTTACTCATCGACGGTCGCCGCTCCGCGCGGCGTCAGGAGCTCCGGCTGGCTGATAGCTGTCCGGCGCGCGGTGCAGAGCTCCCCATGATCACGGTCAATCAACCAGGAGGTCCGGATGGAACCATGTCCGAGCTTGGCAAAGTGACCACGCCGCGTTCGATGCATCAGATAGGAGCAGCCATGGCCAACATGTTCAGCGGGAGCGTCGATGCTTCCGACTTCGAGCCGTATCCATTCCCAGAGGAGGACATCCTCGAGGGCGAGCCAAACTCGCGCGTTCACTGGGTGCGCCCCGAGGGGCAGGGGTCCCAGCTAGTCGGGGTCTTCCGGAGCGAGCCAGCCGTGATCCGCTACGTCTGGGAGGCTGACGAGACGATCCACGTGATAGAGGGGAGCGTCCGGATCGAGTCGGAGGGTGGTCAGAGTGTGGAGCTCGGCCCGGGAGGGGTCGCGTCGTTCATTGGCGGGGATCGCGGTACCTGGCACATACTCGAGCCATTCTGCGAGCTGTTCGTGCTGACCCAATAGATCCCGTTATGCCGGGTACTCGTCCTTTCGGTAGCTGAGCGGCTCGCTGGGCTCTTCCAATGGCGTCCGGTCAAGGAGGAAGCTGACATAGGGCGCAACGAACGGGTCAGGCGCCGACACGGTGTAGGTGTGGTACACGGTGCTGTCTTGCATCGCGAACACGATGTAGCTCGGGTTCTCCCGCAGGCCGTCCTTGAGGTCAGCGCCGATCTGTGTCGCCCAGAACGCAAGCCACTCGGGCGGGTCATCGACCATCTGCCTCACCTGGGGGATCTGCTCGGCTTGTGCTTCGGTCAGCGCCAGCCCGAAGTCCCAGGGGAAGTCGGTCTCGTAGGTCGAGACGTATGGGAACTCCCAGCCCATCCGCTCCTTGTAGGCGGTGAGCCGGTCGATCGGCGCGCGCGAGAAACAGATCATGGTCACGTCGCGTTTGTTGAGGTGAAGCAGCGACGTGGCGTCGAAGCCGTCGGCGAGGTTGGTGCACCCGGGGCAAGCGCCGATCGTGTAGTCGGGTCCGTACATGACGTTGTAGGCCAGTAGCTGGGAGCGGCCGTCAAACAGCTCGGCGAGGGTCTTCTTGCCCTCCTGGGTATCGAACACGTACTCCTTATCCACCCGGACCCAGGGCAGCTCGCGGCGCTTGCGCTTGATCTCCTCGTTGCGCGCGGCCTGGTCGGCCTCAAGTCTCGCCAGCTCGTCGCGCGCGTCCTGCCATTCCTCGCGGGTCCCAATCTTGTGCTCCGGCATCGATCTCCCTCCCTCGTAGAACGTTGCTAACACGTAAGCAGACCGGGCAGCCCGGCGAAACTCATCGCCGGGGTACGAACGTGTCGTCACCGCGTCCGCGGTAGCGGATTACGATGCAACGACCGGCACCGCTGCTAACCGAGGAGGTCGGACGATGACGAACACGAGCGAAATCTTGGATGCCTCTCCGAGCGATGTCCCGCTCGGCGTGGCGGAGGTCGCGGCCGCCATCGACGCCTGCTTGGCCTGTGTCCAGACATGCACGTCGTGCACTAACGCGGATCTCGCTGAGGACGACGTGGCTGAGATGCGTACCTGCATCGCGCTCTGCGTGAATTGCGCGGATGTCTGCGAGCTCACCGCGCGAGTTCTCTCACGACCGGCCCACTCGGACCACTTTGTGGTCCACCGCTTGTTGCAGGCTTGCGTTCGTACCTGCACGAGCAGCGCTGAAGAGTGCGCCAGGCACGCCCCACACCATCGACACTGCGCGATCTGCGAGAAGACTTGCCGCGTGTGCGTCCAGAGGTGCAGGGCGCTGCTTGATGCTGAAGCACTCGCGGAGCTCGAGAAGCTGGCGGGCGCTTGAGCCAGTCGCGCTGCTGACGCGGACCTGACCGTCCGGCTGTCCTGCGCAGCGTTCCGCTGCGCGGAAGTATGATGCCGCCGTTCATTCGCCTTGCGGACGCGAGGCGAGCCAGAGATCGAGACGTTTCGAGGTGAGGGCATGAAGCGCAGTCGGATCATCCGCTTGGTCGCTGGTCACTCGCGGCTGGCCGCCGTCACGGCAGTAGTTGGGGTCATCGCCAGTGTGGTATGCGCCTCACCGCGACGTCTTGCTGAGCGCAGATCCGATCGTTCAGGGCGGATGTGAGATCCTTCCGGTCGAGGCCGGCCCGTCCCCGTCCGACGCCGGCCCTCACGGAGACACGTGACGGCGACGCCGTCTGTCGTTCCCCGACGGGAATGAGGTCGCGGCGATCCCATACCGCTACACGGTGAAGTAGGACTGTGGCGTCGGTGTGTAGATAACCCGCCGCGCCGCGTAGATCATCGCGGTCAGGATTTCATGTCGAGAACCGCTGACCGGCTCCGCTCACCGGGTGAAGGGCCACGACAGGCGCGGCCCACGACAGACACCAGGAGACCACCATGCCGAAGTACCTGCTTCTCAAGCACTACCGCGGCGCCCCGGAGCCCCACCATCCCTTCCCCCCGATGGACCAGTGGGAGCCTGAGGACGTGGAGGCGCACATTGCCTTCCAACGGCACGTCAGCGAGCTGCTCAAGGAGAACGGCGAGTACGTGGACGCGCAGGCGCTCACGCCGGCGCGCACCTGGGTGCGCTACGGGGGCCCGGACGCGGCGCCGGTCACCACCGACGGCCCGCACCCCGAGACCAGCGACCTGATCGCCGGCTGGTACATGATCGACGTCGAGTCCTACGAGCGCGCGGTCGAGCTCGCGGCCTACGTTTCCTCCGAGCCCGGCCCGGGCGGAGGGCCGCTGTACGAGTGGATCGACGTTCGCGAAGTCATGTCGGAGGCGCCGCGGACGACCGACCCGGCGTGATCGACGAGCCGACCGGACGGCTGGACGAGGGCGCGCTTCGCGTTCTCGTCCCGCGCGTGCTCGCGGGCCTGGTCCGCCGGGGCGAGGACTTCGACGCCGCCGAGGACGCGGTGCAGGAGGCGCTGCTGGAGGCGATGCGGGTGTGGCCCGAGCACCCGCCACGCGATCCGGGCGCGTGGCTCGCGGTGGTTGCGACCCGGCGCCTCGTCGACGCCCGCCGCAGCGAAGCCGCCCGACGCCGCCGCGAGGAGGCGACGTACGCCGAGCCCCCGCCTGCCGTCACCGGCGAGGGCGACGACACCCTGTTCCTGCTCTTCTGCTGTTGTCACCCCGACCTCGCGCCCGCCTCACAGGTGGCGCTGACCCTACGCGCCGTCGGCGGCCTCAGCACCCGGGAGATCGCCGATGCGTTCTATGTGCCGGAGGCGACAATGGCGCAGCGGATCAGTCGGGCCAAGCGCGCTCTGCAGGGGCGCCGCTTCTGCCGGCCTGTGGCCCGCTCGGCATCCGGCCTCGCCGGAACGGGCCACGCCGGCATCGTCCAGCTGCCGGGGGACCTCGCTGTCGTCCTGCGCGTGCTCTATCTCGTCTACACGGCCGGCCACGCGGGCCGGGTCGACCTGGCCGGCGAGGCGATCCGGCTCGCCCGCCAACTCACCCTCGCCACCGAGGAACCGGAGGCGCGTGGGCTGCTCGCGCTGATGCTTCTCAACCACGCCCGCCTCCCGGCACGACTCGACTCAGATGGTCGCATCGTCACACTCGACCGACAGGACCGCGGCCTCTGGGACACGCGCGAGATCGCCGAGGGCGTGCGCGTCCTGCAGTCGGCGCTGGCCGGTCAGCGCCCCGGTCGCTACCAACTCGAGGCCGCCATCGCTGCCCTGCACGACGATGCGCCAAGCGCCGAGGAGACCGACTGGCCGCAAATCCTCGCCTGGTACGACGACCTCGTCGCCCTCACCGAGGATCCGGTGCGCCAGGACCCCGCCGCCATGCTCGGGCGCGCCGTAGCGGTTGGCCACGTCCTCGGTGCCGCGGCCGGGCTGAGCGAGACCGACCGGCTGCGTGAGGTGCTCGGCGAGCGGCACCGTTGGCACGCCGTCCGTGGCCATCTGCACGAGCTCGGCGGCGACCAGTCCGCCGCGGCCACCGCCTACGCCGAGGCCGCCGGGCGCGCGACGAACGTCGCCGAGCGCGACCATCTGGTCCGTCAGGCCGCGCGTGCGCGCAGGGCTGAGCTATCCGGGAACAGCGGCGGCACCGGGAGCGTTGGGCCTTGACCGGTTAGCACTGAGGCCGATCAGCTGACCGCCTTCTCGACCAGCGCCCGGATCCGTGCCTCTTCGGCGGCGGCCAACCCCTTGAGCGCGAAATCGGTTGGCCACATGGCTCCTTCGTCGAGATTCGCCTTGTCGCTGAAGCCGAGCGTCGCGTACCTCGTCTTGAACTTCTCTGCGCTTTTGAAGAAGCAGACGACCTTGCCGTCCTTGGCGTAGGCGGGCATTCCGTACCAGGTTCGCGGCGCGAGGGCGGGGGCGGTGGCTTTGACGATCGCATGGATGCGCTCGGCCATCGCGCGATCCGATGGCTGCATCTCGTCAATCTTCGCGAGCACGTCAGTTTCACCATCCGCCTTGCCCGAGCGGGAGGCCTTCACCTCGCGGGCGCGTTCGCGCATGGCCGCTCGCTCGTCGGCGGTGAATCGCTTCGATGCCGTGCCGGTTGTGCTCTTGGCTGACTTTTTGGTGTCCGTCGTTGGGCTCATGGAACCCTCCTCTTTTAGAGCTGTTTGATTGTGGTCCGAACGTCGATCAGGCTGCCGAGGCAGTCATGTCCGCCGTGTGCGAGTGGTCTGGGATACCCACGGTCTCCCAGGGGAACCCGTCCGGATCGGTGAAGGGCGCGGCATCGCCGCCGATGATGATCCGGTGGGCTCCGGTGCCCTCCGGGGAGACCCCTGCGTCCTTCGCAAGGGCACGGCGCTTGTAGAGCGCGAGCTTGACGTCCGCAGTGGCGAACTCGACGTATGCGCGCGCAAAGCTCCTTCCGACCACGAGGCCGTGATCGGTGTAGAAGCGCTTGCTCTCGGTCACGTCAGCGACGCCCAGCAGGAGCACGATCTCGTCGATCGCCCGGCTCGCCGGACCGGTGTTCTTCTTCGCTGAGGTCGCGACCTTCCAGATCGTTCCGTCCGGGGCTTGCACGACGCCGCCGTAGCCCCAGAGCGACTTCTTGGCGGGTTTCAGTGACGTCGCGCCTGCGTCGAGCGCGGCGCCCATGAGCTCATCGACTGTCGCCGGCTGGGACACCACGAGCGACAGCGTGAACCCACGAAACCCGCTCGTCGGCGCTTCCGAGGCGCGGAGGTCGAGCCGAGCTCCCAGATCGAACGCGGCGCTGTAGAAGACGTCGGCGGCCACGGGGTCGGGAACCTCGAGGGCGACGGTGTGGATGGAGGTCACGGGCAACTCCTTTCGTGAGGCGGGAACATTCTGGATACTCACCATCATGGTGCGCTACGATAATGGATATCAACAATCATTGCATCTGTCCAGTGGATTTGAAAAACTTGAGCAATGGCAACGTCGGTCTCGACGGACATCGAGGTGGCTGAGTTCGCCGGTCAGCTCTTCTTCCGCCTCTGGCGGGCCTCGCACGCGCGCACCGAGAACGTGCTCAACTCAATTGGCCTGACGCCGGCGCTGTTCGCGGTGCTCAACGTCCTCGGCGCTCGCGAAGGGACCATTCAGCAGGAGCTGAGCGCCGACATGGCTATCGATCCGAGCGCGATGGTCAAGCTGATCAACGAACTCGAGAGCGCGGGCCTGGCCGAGCGCCGGCGGCGTCCGGGCGATCGTCGCGCCTGGGAGGTATCGATCACGCGCACGGGCCGGCGCACGCTCGAGCGGGCCAAGCGCCTCGTCGCGCAGGTCGAAGACGAGGTCCTCGGCGGGCTGACCGCCAGCGATCGCAGTCAGCTGATCACGCTCCTGCGCCGAGCACTCGCCTCGGCGCCTCCCCAGCCCCCGTGGCGCTCCGAAGACGGCGGCTGAGCGGCGACCCGCGGCTCGCCGCGGTGGGCCAAAAGTGCCTAGATGATCGGGGTTAGACTGCCCCCATGGTCATCTGCCTGTACGGCCTGCGAAGCCGCCGGGACGCCGACTCCGAGACAGAGGATGCGATCTTCGATGAACTGCTCGCGCGCGCTCGCTCGCAGGAGGGATTCATCGGCTACCACCTCTACGGGTCCGAGAGTGGCGAGGAGCTCGGGGTGATTCGCTTCGAGACGCGTGAAGCGCTCGACGCGTGGCGCAACGATCCCGCGCACCAGGCCTCGTGGCGCCGCGCAGGCGAGTTCTACACGGAGTTTTGGATTCAGAACTGCGAGACGTTTCGCGACTACCTGTGGCGCGATGGTCAGCACGTCGGGGAAGACCTCGCAGAGCGTTTCCGGTCAGAGCCGGACAATCTCGCGTCGTCGGGAGCTTGACGCGAGAAAGCCCTCGATCGGATTACGGGCTCATCGGCAGAGCGAGCTGCTCAGCCGGCTGCACGATCGGCTGCTCACCGTCAGCCTCGCCCGCGCGGCCACGGCGGCGGCCCGCCCGGCGCCAGTGCCCGACGATCTGACTCGCGCTCGCGTGTCGCCAGCCGGCCGCTCGCGACAACGGGTTGAAGTACACGACTCGGTCGCGGATCTCGAGCACCTCTCCGTAAACGTGTCGGCCGCCGATTGACGCCTTCACGATGTCCCCGACGGCGATTGCATCGATCCTCACCGCAGGATCATTCCGGCCGCTGCGGACGTAGCGGAGCGCGCCACGCGGCAGCCCGCGGTAGATGACCGCCCCGTAATAGCCTGAAGACCCAGATGGCAGTCGAGTACAAGGACTACTACGAGGTCCTGGGCGTTCCCCGGGGCGCGAGCCAGGATGAGATCCGCCGGGCGTACCGGAGGCTTGCGCGTGAGTATCACCCGGATCTCAATTCGGACGCCGACGCCGAAGAGCGGTTCAAGGAAGTCGGCGAGGCCTACGAGGTGCTGTCGGACCCCGACAAGCGCGAGCGCTATGACCGCCTCGGCGCACAGTGGCAGGCGCGCCAAGAGGCCCCGGGCGGCGGCGACTTCGAGGACTTTTTCGCCCGCCAGGACTTTGGCGGCGGCAGGACGGCCGACTTCGGAGATGGCGCCTTCTCGGACTTCTTCGAGCGGGTATTCGGGGCGGGAGCCGCTCCGGCCTCGGGGCCATTGCGCGGGCGCGATCGCGAGGCGTTGCTCGAGCTGTCGCTCGAGGACGCGCTCGCCGGTGGAAGGCGCCGGCTGACGCTCGATGATGGCCGCAGCGTCGAGGTCAACTTCCCCGCCGAGGTGCGGGAGGGCCAGCGGATCCGTCTCGCCGGACAGGGCGCCCCCGGCCGTGACGGCGGGCCACCCGGTGACCTCTACCTGCTCGTGGCGCTCAAGCCTGATCCGCGCTTCCGCCGGCAGGGTGACGACCTCGTCGTGGATGTGCGCGTCGCGCCGTGGGAGGCCGCACTCGGCGCGACAGTCCCGGTCTCGACCCTGGGCGGAGACGCCCAGGTGCGGGTCCCGGCCGGGTCCTCGAGCGGCCGGCGGCTGCGCCTGCGCGGGCGCGGCCTGCCGCGACGCGACGGGGAGCGTGGCGATCTCTATGCGGTCGTGCAGATCGCCGTGCCCAAGCAGCCGTCGGATGAGGAACGGGAGCTGTTCGAGAAGCTGGCCACCGCCTCGTCCTTTGATCCGCGTGGGGCCCGGCGATGAGCGGGCGGCGCACCCCACGGGCGCGCGACGCCGTCGCGGTCGACCAGCCGATCGAGCTCGGTGTGCTCGCTCGCCAAGCGGGAGTCCGGGTGACGCTCGTTCGCCAATACCTGGCCTTCGGTCTGCTCGAGCCGTCCGGGGGCACGAGCCGGGCACCACTCTTCGAGCCCAGCTCCGCCGCGCGCGTGGCCAAAGCCGAGCGGTTGCGACGTGACCTCGGTCTCAACTATGCCGGCGCAGTGTTGGTCTGCGAGCTGCTGGACCGGATCCGTGAGCTCGAGAGCAATGGCTAGGCGCGGCGGCCCGCGCGAGCGACGAGCTCAAGCAGTACCGTGCTGGGGGGAAACCGACGGCAGGAGGAGTACCCATGAGTGAGTCTGAACCGCCTTCCGAGCGCGATGTACACCACGCGCTGAACGAACCCGCGTCGGATCCCGATCTGACCGAGTGGCCCGATCCGTACGACAAGCGCCCCGACCCGCGTGATCCTGACGCTCATGGCGTCGGGATGGACTTCGGTGACGAGCACACCCCGACGGGCGCCACCAGCACCAGCGAGCCGCACCACGAGGACGACCCTGAGGTCGACCCCCGTAAGGCCAATCCGCACGAGCTCCGGCGGCCCGAGCGTCGTCGCGCCGGCTGAGCGCCCCGAGCGATCAGCAGGAACATGGCCAGAGTCATCTACACCGCGCAGGCACACGTCACCGGCGGCCGGGCCGATGGGCATGGGGAGAGCTCAGACGGCAACCTCGACGTCGACCTGCGGCTGCCGCGCGAGCTGGGCGGCGAGGGGAACGGCACCAACCCCGAGGAGCTGTTCGCGGTCGGCTTCGCGGCCTGTTTCGAGAGCGCCCTGGGGGTGGTGGCCCGCCGGCGCAAGCTCGAGGCGGGCGATATGGCGATCGACTCCAAGGTGATGCTGCTGCCCACCGAGCAGCGTGGCTACAAGCTCGCCGTCGAGCTGAACGTCAGCCTGCCGTCGGTCGAGGATTCGTCCAAGGCCGCCGAGCTGGTACGCGAGGCCCATCAGGTCTGCCCGTACTCGAACGCCACCCGCGGCAACATCGAGGTCGCGCTGACGGCCAACGGCCGGCCGGTTGCCGACGCTTAGCGCCAGCTGAGTCGTCCGGTCGCGCTTTCAGGCCGCCTTGTCGGCGCCCGCGGCGATCAGGAAGACCCAGGCGTTGAGGAGTCCGGTCAGCAGCGCGCAGATATGGACGGCCAGCAGCCAATACAGCCCGCCGAACTGCCGGGTGATCAGCGATGCGCCGCTGGCGATCAACGCCGTCGTGATGACGAGACGTGGCGATAGGCGATCGACCAGAACGATCGAGCGTGGCTCGTCCTGCACGGTCTCACTTCCGAGCGCAAGCAGCACCCGGCCGGCGAGCAGAGCCAACACGACGATCTCGATACCCAGGGCCGTAGTGCTCTGTCCGGGAACGACCAGCAGAAGGCCGGTCACCAAGGGGATGATGAACAGGACGAGTGCTTGACCGGCGCGGCCTCGAAGCGCCTTCGATGACCAGAACCAGGCGCCGTTGACCGAGACGGCTACGAACAGCAGGCCGGTCAGGGCTGCGGCGCCACTGACGACGGCAACCCCGTAATTGCTCCATGCCGGGATGTCAAAGCCCATCGGTCCGTGCACACGTTGAACGGGATGAGGTCATCAAACGGTTTGGCGCGGGCGGAGCGCGTCGCGCTGGAGTGCCCACCAGACTTCGAGGGCACTCTTGGCGTTGCGGAGGTTGGCGCCGGTGATCTCCTCGAAGCGGCCGACCCGGTAGCGGAGCGTGTTCGGGTGTACGAATAGCTGCTCGGCGGCCCGTTCGATGTGCATGTCGCACTCGAACAGGACGCGCAGGCTGGCTGCGATCTCGGCCTGGGAGCTCGCCAGCGGCTCCAGGTAGCGACGGACCAGCGCGTCCCCGACCGCGCGGTCTGAGACGATCGCCGGCAGCACGCCGAGCGCGTCGAGATCCATCGCTCCGACCAGGCCGAAGGCGCGCATGGTGACGAGCGCTCGCGATGCCAGCTCGAAGGATTCCTGTAGCCGCTCGACTGGGCGTGGCGGCCCGACGCCGACGGCGAATGGAATCTGGCCCGACGGAGGGCGGAGGAGGAACCCGGCCAGATCGTCGTCGATGATCGCGCCGAGACCCTGGCGCGGCGTAGCCGCGCTCTGGAACCCCAGTCGGCGCTCACGTTGCGCGCGCTCCTCGGGGCTCGCCTCCGCACGGATCGCGACGTAGTCACACGCAGGATCGATGCCGCAGGACTCGGCGTGGGCGCGCACCACGACGGGGGAGAGCTTGCCGAGCAGGGCCTCATGGACGACCGCGGCGCGGCGTTCGTGCTCCCGCGCCGCGAGCTCGAGTTCGGCGCCCCGGTGGGCGCTGGCGATGATCGCCATCGCGCGGTCCGAGGCGGCGATCAGCGCCCTGACAAATCGCAGCATCTCGTCCGGCGAGATCTCCAGCTGCGGGCCAATCTCGGTGGCTCGATCGATGACGACCTGGACCCCGATGCGCCACGCGAGCAGGACTTCTTGGATCGGGATCCCCTGCCGGGCCCGCGTCTCCCCGACCGGAATCAGCCCCGCGAGGTGCTCGTCGGTGACGGCCTCGTGACCTGCCCGGGCGGAGATCAGCGTGCCGTCGAGATCGATCCGAAAGCCCCAGTCGAGCTCGCGGTCACCGACCAGGCGGTATGCGGGAAGCTGTGCCCGGATGTTCTCGCGCACGCGCTTGGTCAACAGTTCCCGGTCGGCGATCAGCGCGTCGAGGAACACTTCCCACCGTGCCTGTGAACCGCTGTCGGTGTCGGCCACCATCTCTCGCTCGTCGGTCAGCCTACGGGTAAGCCATCTGTGGCGTCCTCCAAGCAGGATCGGAGGATCCTCCATGGCGGGCGGGCCAGCCGTTTGTCAGCCTGGCTGCATCTCCACGCACAAGGAGGACCTTCAGATGAGCAACCTTGCCGCAAACCTCGCGGTCTCGACCGAGCGCCATGGCGAGCGCATCGCGCTCAAGCTCGACGAGACCGAGATCCCGTATGCCGCGCTCGACGCAGCTAGCGCCAGGGTCGCCGGGCTCCTGCGCGCCCGCGGCATCGACCGCGGAGCGCGGGTCGGGATCATGCTGCCCAACGTGCCGCAGTTCGCGATCGCGTACTACGGCGTGCTCCGGGCCGGAGGTGTCGTCGTGCCCATGAACCCGTTGCTCAAGTCACGCGAGGTGGAGTTCTATCTTTCCGATTCCGGGGCCGAGCTGCTGTTCGCCTGGCACGGATTCGCCGACGCGGCGCAGGACGGAGCCAGGGGGGCGGATGCCGAGGCGATCGTGGTGACGCCCGGCCCGTTCGAGCGGCTGCTGGGTTCCGAGGAGCCGCGGCCCGAAGTGGTCGAGGTGGCGGGGGAGGACACGGCCGTGATCCTGTACACGTCGGGGACCACGGGCAGGCCGAAGGGGGCCGAGCTGACTCACCGCAATCTTGCCCGAAACGTGGAGGTGGCGGTCGATCTGCTCGAGCTCGAGGCCGAGTCTGTCGTCCTCGGCGCGCTGCCGCTGTTCCACGCGTTCGGGCAGACGTGCGCGTTGAATGCCGCCGTCGCTGCCGGCGCGACGCTCTCGCTGATCGCGCGCTTTGACGCCAACCACGCGCTCGAGATCATCGAGCGCGACCGAGTGACCGTGTTCGAGGGCGTGCCGACGATGTACGCGGCGATGCTCCATGCCCCGGACAGCGACGGGTACGAGACCGCGTCGCTGCGGACGTGCATCTCGGGCGGCGCCGCGATGCCGGTCGAGGTGATGCGTGGCTTCGAACAGCGGTTCGGCTGCACGGTGCTCGAGGGCTACGGGCTCTCCGAGACCTCGCCGATGGCGTCGTTCAACCATCCCGACCGGGAGCGCAAACCGGGCTCGATCGGCACGCCGGTGGCGGGGGTCGAGATGAAGGTGGTCGACGACGAGGACAACGAGGTGCCGCGCGGGCAGCGCGGCGAGGTGGTGATTCGGGGGCACAACGTGATGAAGGGTTACTGGCGGCAGCCGAAGGCGACCGCCGAGGTGATCCGCGATGGTTGGTTTCACAGCGGCGACATCGCTCGCGTCGACGACGACGGCTACTTCTTCATCGTCGATCGCAAGAAGGAGCTGATCATCCGCGGCGGCTACAACGTCTATCCCCGCGAAATCGAGGAGGTGCTCTACGAGCATCCGGGCGTCCGCGAAGCGGCCGTGATCGGCATCCCCCACGAGGCACTCGGCGAAGAGGTCGGCGCCGCGGTCGTGCTCAAGGCCGGCGCGACCGCGACCGAGGCCGAGATCCGCGATCATGTCAAGGCGAACGTGGCGGCTTACAAGTACCCGCGTCATGTGTGGTTCGTGGACGAGCTGCCGAAAGGACCGACCGGCAAGATCGTCAAGCGCGAGATCGTGCCTCCCGCGCAGCGCTCCGAAGCCAGCGCCTGAGCGAGTTCCCGATGGCTACCGACACTCGGCCGACAGACGGGCAGGCGAGCACGGGCAGCGCCGCGGCCGCCCGGGCGGCACTCGACGTAATGCTGACCGACGCCGCGATGGGCCGCGGCCGGGCGGGCCGTTTTCTCGACCCGCTCTCGGCGGCGAAGCTCGCGGGCGCACTCGCGCTGCGGCCACGAGCGCTCGCGCGTCGGGTCGAAGAACTTGGGGCCGAGCTCGGCCGCGTGGCGGCCGGCAGCTCCGCACTGGTTCCGGCCAAGAGCGACCGGCGCTTCGCCGACCGCGCGTGGAGGGAGAGCTGGATCTTTCGCCGGCTCATGCAGGCCTACCTCGCCGCTGGTGGCACCGTCGAGGGGCTGATCGACGATGCCGACCTCGACTGGCAGGCGGAGCGCCAGGTGCGCTTCATGGTTGAGAACGCGCTCGACGCGATCGCCCCGACCAACGTCCCGCTCGCCAATCCGGTCGTCCTCAAAGAGACGATCGACCGCGGCGGGGCGAACCTCGTCCGGGGTGGCCGGCGACTCATCCGTGACATCTCCAAGGGCCGCCTGCCGGCGATGGTCGACACGAGCGAGTTCGAGGTGGGCGGCAACCTCGCCGTGACGCCAGGATCGGTGGTGTTGCGGACCGACGTGTTCGAGTTGATCCAGTACAAGCCGCAGACCGCGCAGGTGTACGAGGTGCCGATCGTGATCGTGCCGCCGACGATCAACAAGTACTACGTGCTCGACCTCGCGCCCGGCCGAAGTGTCGTCGAGTATCTCCTGCAGCAGGGCCACCAGGTGTTCATGGTCTCCTGGCGCAACCCGGACCGGGAGCAGGGCCATTTCGATTTCGACACCTACGCGAGCGCGACGCTCGAGGCAGGGCGCGCGGCATCCGATATCGCCGGCGCCGGCGCCGTGAACGTGGTGGCCGCGTGTTCGGGCGGGATCATCAGCGCCGGCGCTCTGGGCCACCTCGCGGCCGAGGGGAGGCTCGGATCGGTCTCGAGCCTGACCCTGATGGTGTGCGCGATCGACAGCGCGCAGGCCGGTACCACGTCCGCGTTCACGACCAAGGAGATCGCGGCGACGGCGATCGCGCAGTCAGCGCGCAAGGGTTACCTCGAAGGCGAGGCGCTCGCGAGCGTGTTCGCGTGGTTGCGGCCCAACGACTTGATCTGGAACTACGTGATCAACAACTATTGGCTCGGCAAGGACCCGCCGGCGTTCGACATCCTCTACTGGAACCAGGACACGGTCCGGCTGGCGGCGGGCCTGCATCGTGACTTCGTGATGCTCGCGATGCAGAATTCACTCGCGCGCGCCGCTGGGTTCACGGTGCTCGGGTCCGCGGTCGACCTCGGAGATGTCACGGTTGACAGCTACATCGTGGCGGGCAGCTCCGACCACATCGTCCCGTGGCGCAACGCGTACGCGACGACGCAGCTGCTCGGAGGCGGCACGCGGTTCGTTCTGTCGGCCAGCGGCCACATCCAGGCCCTGATCAACCCACCAGGTCCGGACAGCCGCTCGAGCTACCAGGTCGCCGACGAGTACCCGGCGGATCCCGATCAGTGGCTCGAGCGGGCGGTGGCCAGGCGGGGCAGCTGGTGGCCGGACCACATCGAATGGCTCTCGACGCGCTCGGGCGAGCGCAAGGCGGCACCCGAGGCGCTGGGGAGCCCCGGCAATAAGGCGCAGGCGAAGGCGCCCGGCAGCTACGTCCACGCGACATGAGCGCCGAGCCCGCCGCATCGCTACACGACCGTGCCCGAAGCCGCGCGCAGCGGGAGTCGCCAGACCGATGGTGGGGACGGCCGCTCGCCGAGACGCGCTCGTCGCTCGAGCTCGCGCGGCTTGTGATCGATCCGGTGTTCGCCGGGCGTGAGGTCCCACACGGCGACGGCCGGCCGGTGCTCCTGATGCCGGGATTCCTCGCTGGTGACCAGACGCTGTTGGTGTTGGGTGGATGGCTTTGCCGGATCGGGTACCACCCCCGTGTGTGCGGGTTCGCCGCCAACGTCGACTGCTCCGATCGAGCTGTCGAGCGTGTCGAGCGCCGGCTCGTGTCCGTCGCGGCCCGTCATCGACGGAGGGTGGCGCTCATCGGCCACAGCCGGGGCGGCCACTACGCCCGGGCCCTCGCGACCCGGCGGCCGGACCTCGTCTCCCATGCGATCTCGCTCGGCGCCGACCTGCAGGGAATGTTCGGCTGCAGCGCCCCGACGCTGACGGCGGTCTCCGGGATCCGCGCGATCCTCCAGCGGACCGGTCGCGCGCGCTCACCGGAGTGCGTCAGCCAGGCGTGCCGCTGCCAATTCACGCTCGACTTTCACGCTCCGTTTCCGGTCGAGGGGGTGCGCCTCACCAGCATCTATTCCAAAGGTGACGGAGTCGTCCCCTGGCAGAGACAGGTCGTGCCATATGGCGATTGCGTCGAGGTAGCCGGGAGCCATGTCGGCCTGATCTTCAACCGCAAGAGCTACCGAGCGATCGCGGCGGCGCTCGCCGCGCCCGAGCTGCCGCGATCCGAGCTACCGAGCTGACACGACATCCGGACTTGACGCCTCACCGATCGAGGAGAGCCCCATGAGCACCATCGCCCCGCCGCTGACCGACCACCTCGGTCAGGCGCGCGCCACCGACTACTTCTTCCTGCGCGAACAGCTCAGCGAGCAGCAGTTGGCCGCGCTGCGCCGCGTCCGCGCGTTCGTCGACGACGAGGTCCTGCCGACGATCGGCGACTACTGGGAACGGGCCGAGATGCCATGGCCGCTGATCCAGCGAATCGGTGAGCTCGAGATCGTCGGCGAGGACATCGAGGGCTACGGTTGTCCAGGGCTTGACCCGATCGCATGTGGGCTGGTGCACATGGAGCTCAACCGGGGAGACGGAAGCCTGGGGACGTTTCTCGGCGTGCAGGCCGGACTGGCGATGAAATCGATCGCGATGCTGGGTTCAGAGGAACAGAAGCAGACGTGGCTGCCGGCGATGGCGCGCCTCGAGAAGCTTGGTGCGTTCGCGCTCACGGAGCCCGACCACGGCTCGGACTCGGTGGCGCTCGAGACGACGGCGCGCCGAGAAGGCGATCATTTTGTGATCGATGGGGCCAAGCGCTGGATCGGCAACGGTTCCCTGGCCGACGTCGTCGTTGTCTGGGCGCGCGGAGATGACGGCAAGGTGAGCGGGTTCCTGCTTGAGCGCGACACGCCCGGCTTCAACGCCCAGGTGATCGCGGGGAAGGGCTCGCTACGGGCAATCTGGCAGGCTCAGATCACGCTCGACGGCGTCCGCGTGCCGGTGCAAAACCGATTGCCGGGCGCGAACTCGTTCAAGGACACCGCCCGAGTCCTCGCCGGCACCCGCGTCACGTGCGCCTGGGCGGCGCTCGGCCACGCGGTCGCGGCGTACGACGCGGCCCTGACCTACGCGATGCGGCGCCAACAGTTCGGCAAGCCTCTGGTCAGCTTCCAGATCGTTCAGGATCGTCTGGTGAAGATGCTCGCCGAGGTGACCAGCATGCAGCTCTACTGTCTGCAGATCGGGCGGCTCGCCCAGCGCGGCCAGTTGACCGACACGATCGCCGGGCTCGCGAAGCTGAACAACACCCGCAAGGCGCGCGAGATCTGCGCCCAGGCGCGCGACCTTCTCGGCGGCAACGGCATTCTGCTCGAGAACCACGTCATCCGCCACATGGCCGACATCGAGGCGATTCACACCTACGAGGGGACCGAAACGATGCAGACGCTGATCGTCGGGCGTGACATCACCGGCGTGGGTGCGTTCGCGTAGCCGAGGGGCTGAAGCGAGCCCCGGCGCGGGTTGAGCCGGCTAAGTCGCCGCCAGATGAGCGTGGACGAGTTGGACTGCCATCGCTCCCTCGCCGACCGCGGTCGCGCAGCGCTTGATCGAGCCCGAGCGGACGTCGCCCGCCGCGAGGATTCCGGGCACGGTGGTCTGGAGGAGGTAGCCGGCGCCGACCGTCGCGCCGGTGAGGATGAAGCCGTGGTCGTCGCGCGCGACTGCGTCGTCGAGCCACTCGGTGCACGGCGCGGCGCCGAGGAACAGGAACAGGAACGCGAACGGCAGCCGCTGCCCGTCGGTCAACGTCACCGCTTCCAGCTGGCCTCCGTTGCCGTGCAGCTCGGCGATTTCGCTGCGGTCGCGCACGGGCACCCTGTAGCGCTCGAGCTCGCGGATCAGGTAGTCCGACATCGTCTCGCGCAGGTCGGCTCGGCGGTGCAGTAGCGTCACCAGCGCGCCGCCACGAGACAGCCAGACGGCCGCCTGGCCGGCCGAGTTTCCGCCGCCGACCACGGCCACTCGCTCGGCGCCGCACAGCTGCGCCTCGGGCGGGCCGGCGGCGTAGAACACGCTGATGCCTTCGTACTGGTCAAGATCGTCGACCGGCAGCCGCCGGTACTGCGCGCCGGTCGCGATCACGACCGCGCGCGCGGCGATCTCGTGATCCTCCTCCAGGCGGACAACGTGGCGTCCGTTGCCCGGCTCGAGCGAGAGCGCGCGGAATGGGGTCGCCAGGCGCGCCTCGAACTTACGCGCCTGGGTGACGGCGCGGCTGGTCAGCTCCGAGCCGCTGATCCCGGCCGGGAACCCCAGATAGTTCTCGATCCGCCGAGACGATCCGGCCTGTCCCCCGAGGCCGGTGCTCTCGACGACGAGCGTGTCGAGGCCCTCCGAAGCTCCGTAGACGGCGGCCCCGAGGCCGGCGGGGCCGGCGCCGACCACGAGCAGGTCTGCCTCCTCCCGCGGCCCCAGCTCGCGACCGATTCCGAGCGTGCGCGAGACCTGGCCGGGTGACGGGCCTTGCAGCTCGGTCCCACCCGGCAACTTGACCACCGGCAGGCGCGCCTCATCGAGGCCTGTCACCACAGCCGCCGCAGCCGCATCGTCCGCGCGTTCCGGGTCGCGCCACGTGAACGGCAGGCGGTTGCTGCGCGCGAACGCGAGCATCCGCATGGTCGCGGTCGAGGTGCGCGGCCCGACGATCTCGAGCCCGATTCCCTGGACCTGCTGGAGGGCTTCGCGCCTGGCGATGAACGTCGACAGGACGAGGTCACTCAGCGGTCCATCCTCGTACAGCAGCGAACGCAGCGCCTCACGCTCGACGGCGATGTACCGCAACGGCTCGGTCACGACCGCGGTGACGAGCGCGGTCTGCCCCGACAGCAGCGTCATCTCCCCGAGGAAGCCCGACTTTGCCCTGTTTGATGATCTCGTTCCCGGCTGCGTCGAGGACCGTGACCGCGCCGTCGCGGATCGCGATGAACGGATAGCGGTGATCCCCAACGCGGTACAGCACGTCGCCGACGTCGGCCGTGCGCTCCTCGCCGAGCGAGGCGATCGTCGCGAGCTGCGTCTCCGACAAGGTCGGGCTGGGCGGCGTGGGGACTGGGCTTGAGGGTTGGGGCATCACAGAAGCTGGTCGACGTGGCGGTGCAGCGCACGCGCCGTGCTCTGCGAGGATCACATCAGACGGGCCACGATCATGCGGCGAGCTCGGCGAGTTGCGTGGACTCGGTCTCGGCCAGCAGCGCGCCGGTGATCTGGCGCATCTGGTCGGCGAGGCCCTCGTCCTCCAGGCGGCCGTGCTCGTCGAACTGCTCCGTCGCGCGGCCGACGGCCACCTCATCGTCGATTACCCGGGCGCCGGTCGCGCCGAGCACCTTCCGGAGATCGGCCTGCGCCCAGACCGCTCCGAACACGCCGGTGCTTGCGCCGACGACCGCGACGGGCTTGTCTCGCAGCGCGCTCTCCGTGAGGGACGGACGCGAGAGCCAGTCGATCGCGTTTTTCAGGCCACCCGGGATCGAGGAGTTGTACTCCGGCGTGGCGAAGAAGACGGCGTCGGCCTCGCGCACCGCCGCGCGAAGCTCGGTCACGGCCGCGGGCGCGATCTCCGCGTCGAGATCCTCGTCGTAGAGCGGCACTTCGCGCAGCCCGTCGTAGATCGCGAACTCCGCGCCATGCGCCTTCATCAGGTCGCCCGCATGACGCAGGAGGGCCATGTTGTGTGAGTCGCGGCGAAGACTGCCGCTGATGCCGAGGACGCGCATCGAGCTAGGCCTCCTGCTTTGAGAGCTGGAGGTCGACGGTGATCTTGACCTCGTTGGCCAGGGCCGGCTCGCCGCTGGGAAGCGGGTTATTCCAGCTGATGCCGAACCTGTTGCGGTCGACTGCTGTCTCCAGCGTCAGGCCAAACCGCTCGCCCCCGTAGGGGTCCGCGATCGGGTCCGAGATGACCCCCGTGATGATCACGGGCTCGGTATGACCCTTGATGGTGACCTCGCCGTCGATTTTGAGCTGGTCCCCATGGCGCTCGATCGACTTCGACTCGAAGGTGAGTTCCGGGTGGCGCTGCGCGTCGAAGAACTCCGGGCTCTGCAGATGCGCCGCGAGGTTCGGGTCCTTGACCTGAACTGAAGCGACCCCGGCCGAACCCTTCAGCACTCCATCGGCGACGGCAGCGTCGATGTCGCTGAAGGTGCCCGTAAAGGTGCCGGCCATGTAGTCGATTCCGAAGCCGACGTTCGAGTGGATTTTGTCGACTGACCAGATGCCGGTGGGGAGAGCTTGGGTGTCGGTGGTGCTCATCGGTTGTCGTCTCCTTTGTGACCGAATGATTATAAGATCAAGTGCTTGTTTTATTTTATCGCCGACCGAATATGCTGTCAAGCGAGTGTTTGACAAACGCTAGGCTGATCCTCAGCCGGCGTCGCTACCGCGCAGGGCTCCAGCGAGAACAGGCACGAGCCGTCGCTCGATCTGCGTCTCGGGAACGTCTCTGAACTGGTCGCCGACCGGCGCGAGGACCAGCCAGTTCAACATTCCGGCCGCCAGGCGGATGCGGAGCGTCAATTCGCGGTCCGTGACATCGGGAACGTTCGCCTTCAGGTCTCGGCGAACGGCGGCACGGATCCGGTCGAAATCGGCGTCGAACTGCTCCCACGCCTGCGGCGGATCGAGTCCGCAGCGCGCGACGATGCGCATCACGTCGAGGTCACGACCGCCCACACTCAAGGCCCGTATCGCTGGCCGGGCGAACGCCGCCGCCAGCTCGGCGACGGTGGGTTTGGCGCCCAGCGCGCTCAGCTCCGCCTGCTGAGCGTCCAGGTAGCGCTTCAGTGCATGTTCGATCGCCGCGTCGCAGAGGGACTTCAGTGAGCCAAAGTGGTAGCTCACCGCCGAGACGTTGGCCTCGGCGGCGTCGGTCAGCTGACGCAGGTTCACGCCCTCCTCGCCGCGACACGCGAGCTGGTCGAGCGCCGCGTCCAGGAGTCGTGTGCGCGTCCGCTGGCCGGCCTCACGACGCTGATCGATTCTCGCCGATTCCATAGACCAATCAGCCGCCCGCAGCCCGGCGGTAGCTGCCGTTGCGAAACTCGTCGGCGAGTCCTGGATGGGTCGGCTTCCAACCAAGTTCGCCGCGCGCCCTGGCGGCGTCCACAACCTGATCGAGCAGCAGGACTTCGGCAAAGTAGTCACCCAGCCGGCCCTTGGCTTCCGCCTCGGATCCCCCGACCGCTCCTGGCGCTCCCACGGCGGCGGCGGCCGCCTCGGTGAGCTCGGCGACGGTCGAATTCAGACCGTTGCCGATCACGTAGTACCCCCGCGCCGAGTCGTCTTCCAACGCGCGCCGGAAGAAATCGGCGAGGTCCGCAGCATGGACGGTCGCCCAGTGCTGCTCGCCTGTCCCGAGCATGATCAGGTTGCCGGCGTCATCTCGCGGCGAGCCGAGGAGCAGCCCCGGGATCCCGCCGCCGCCGTCGCCGTAAGCGACGCTGGAAACGACCACGACGCCGCGCATATCCGTCGCCTCGAGGACGCGGCGTTGAATCGGCTCCTTCCAGGCCACGAGTGGCGGGGCATTGATCGGGGATTGCTCGGTGATCGAGGTGTTGTCGCCGTAGATCCATGCGCCGCTGACTTGGAGGTAGGGCTTGCTTGTCCCGGTGAATGCTCCGATCGCCGCGTCGGCGACCGCGGCATCCAGGTCCGCGCTGGTTTCGTCGCCGGGACTGGCCGTGTGGATTGCTGCGTCCGCATCGGCGAGCAGCTCTACGAGTGCCGCTCGGTCGTAGAGGTCAACCACCACCGGTGTGGCGCCGGCGCCGGCGACGGGTTCGCGGTGCGCGTCGTCGCGGACGGGCGCAGTCACCTCATGCCCATGATCTTGAAGCTCAGAAAGGACGTGTGATCCGACGAATCCGGTTGCGCCGGTGAGTAGGACTCGCATGACTGCACCGCTCCTGGCATCGGGGAAATTAATTCAAGCGATCATTTGCTTTATACCGCCACCGCGGCTCGATTGTCAAGCGCGCGCTTGATTTGCGCCACGAGGGCGTCAACGGCCGAAGCGCCAGTCGCGACCGGCCTGGTTCCGCGTCACGCCACTCGTTCCGCTCAGCGCTGACGGGGTGGTCCGAGTAAGCGTCCGCAGCGGACGGTTCGATGACACACCCTGGCTCGGCGGGCGCACGGCAACTCGGAACCGCGACGGGGCCGTGATCGCCTCGACTGACTACATCCGCACCGACGCCGACCGGATCCGTCAGCGACCACCGAGTACACGCGTGAGGCCGGCGTCCACCAGCTCGAGCGCGAGTCGGCGATCCGGACGTCCATCGGCCTGCGACGGCGATCTCAGGTCGCAGCTTGGACCTGGTCAAGGTTCCGACGCCATAGCTCCAGCGTGCGGTCGAAATGGCGCTCGGCGGCGGGCCGGTCATAGACGGGCAGGTCGGCCATCGCAAAGCCATGATGCGTGCCGGGCAGGCGCTCGACCTCGCCCCGGACTTGCTGGCGCTCGAGCTCATCGGCGAATCGGGCCACCAGCTCCGGCGTCGCCGAATGGTCGTGCTCGGCAAACGCGAAATACAGCTCGCCGTGCACGCCGGCGAGATCGTGGTGCGGCGAGTCCGGCGCCTCTGTCACGAGTGTCCCTGGATGGATACCGGCGGCCGCGACGAACTGATCCGACATCGCCGCCGCGGCGTGCAGCGCGAGACGGGCACCCATGCAGTAGCCGACGCACACCCTAGGTCCGCCCGCGGCCGCTGGGTCGGCCGCGATCTGCTGCAAGAGCGTTCCTGTGTCCGCGATCGCGCGGTCGGCCGTAACGCTCGCGACGATGTCCATCAGCCGCTCGCGATAGTCCGGCTCGCCCATCCGCGTGAAGTCGAACGACAGCTTCTCGCCTGACCGGTAGAACAGATCGGGAGCGACGCAGTAGTAGCCATCGGCGGCGAACCGGCGCGCGTTCTCCTTGATCTGGTCGCGATAGCCGACCCCGTCCATGTACACCACGGCGACCGGGAACGGCCCCTCGCCATCCGGGTGACATACGAACGTGGTCATCTGCCCGTCGTCGGTTCCGACCGCCGTCTCTCGCTCGTTCATTGCGCTTCCTTCCTCGGCACGCTCGCCGGGTGAGCCCGCTACTGACAGTCGGGGCAGCTGCCGCGGAGGGTGACTTCGTGGTCGGTCGTCGTGAAGCCGAGCCGGTGCGAAAGCTGGTCGATCGAGCGCTCGAGACCGGGGTCCTTGAATGCGACGAGTTTGCCGCAGTCGGCGCACACGAGATGGTGGTGATGATGCTCGCCGACGGGGTCGGTGGGCTCATACCGGGCGATCCCATCGCCGAGGTCGAGACGGTTGACGAGATCATGGGTGTGCAGCAACTCGAGCACGCGATAGATGCTCGCGCGGCCGACCGGCCGCTGTCCCCGTCGCCCGCGTCGCAGCGCATCTTCGATCTCCAGTGCGCTCAGCGCACATGCCTGATTGGCGAGCAGGTCGATCACCCGGTCACGGGCCGCACCACGGTGGTGACCGGCCCGCCCGAGCGCGCTGCGGGCGTGCTCAGCCCATTCGGTGCCCGCGTCGGTGTCGGTGGCGGCGTGGGTGACCAAGTGACTAAGCATAGCTATTGCGACGGACGCCTCAGAGTGAGAGTGGGTCTCGTACTCATGAGATTGAGACTAGATCTCATTCTATGTTAGGCTACTGCCGGTCGTGTTCAGATCGGTTCCGGCAATCCGCAGCGCAGCGAAATCGCGATCATGATCAGGGCGCGTCGTTGGCTCCAGATCGGTCGCTGGAGTGGGCTGTTGATGGCGGCCGCGCTCGCGGTGGCCGGCTGCGGCTCGGCGGCAGCATCGGCAGGGAAGGGCCAGATCGTCGCGGTCGGAGCCGAGAACGAGTACGCCAACGTGATCTCGCAGATCGGAGGTCGCTACGTGTCGGTGACCGCGGTCGAGAGCAACCCGAACGTCGATCCGCACACGTTCGAGGCCAGCCCGACCGTGGCTCAGACGGTGGCCGGTGCTCAGCTCGTGGTCCAGAACGGGGTCGGATACGACAGCCTTCATGAACAAAGTCGAGTCGGCGTCGCCGAGCTCATCGCGCAAGGTGATCACCGTCCAGTCGCTTGCTCGGGTTGCCGGATTCGACCGCAAATCCGCACCTCTGGTACATGCCGCGGACGATGCCGGCGGTCGCGCACGCGCTGGTCAAGGATCTGTCTGCGATCGACCCGTCGCACGCCGGGTACTTCGCCGCCAATGCCCGTCGGTTCGATGCTTCGCTGCAGCCGTGGTATCGAGCGCTGCGGCAGTTCGCCACGCGCTATCCCCACACCCCGGTGGCGACCACCGAGCCGGTGGGGGACTACATGCTGCAAGCGGCCGGGACGGTGAACCTGACGCCGTTTCAGTTCCAGGCCGACATCATGAACGGCGTCGACCCGGCGCCACAGGACGTGACCCTTCAGAACGGGTTGTTCTCCGGACACCGGGTCAAGGCCTTTCTCTACAACCAGCAGGTGACCGATTCGCTGACCGAGTCGTTCCTCGCCAAGGCCAAGCAGTACGGGATCCCAGTCGTCGGGGTCTACGAGACGATGCCCACCCCCGGTTATAACTACCAATCGTGGATGCTGGCCGAGGTCAAGGCGCTCGAGCGGGCCGTCGCCGACCACGTCTCGACCGCGAAGCTGACGTGACCACGGACGCCGCACCAACCGCTGCTGAGGCGCAGGAGGCGCTCGCGCTGGAGGGCGTGACCGTCCGCCTGGGCGGGCGGACCGTGCTCGACGACGTCAGCTTCTCGATCCGCGCCGGCGAGTTCACGGGCCTGATCGGCTCCAACGGCGCCGGCAAGACGACGCTCTTCAGGGTGATCCTCGGTCTCCAGGCGCCTGCCTCGGGGACCGTGCGAGTTCGGGGCGGCCGGCGCTCGGGACGCGATCTGGGATACGTCCCGCAGAAGTTCCTGCTGGATCCGGACATGCCGCTACGCGGGCGGGACCTGATCGCGCTGGGGCTCGATGGCCACCGGCTCGGGGTTCCGTTGCGCTCGCGCGATCGCCGCGCCCGCGTGCAGGAGATGATCGATGCCGTCGACGCGGGATCGTTCGCGGATGCGCGGGTGGGACGGCTGTCGGGCGGCGAACAGCAGCGGATCCTGATCGCGCACGCGCTGATCAGCCGCCCGCAGGTGCTGCTGCTCGACGAGCCGCTCGCGAATCTCGACCTCCGGAGCGCCCAGGAGGTCGTCGGGCTCGTCTCCCGGATCGCCGTCGAGCAGCGGATCGCGGTGCTCATCTCCGCTCACGAGATGAACCCGCTGTTGCCCGTCATGGATCGGATCGTGTACCTCGCAGCCGGCCGCGCCGCCAGCGGTACCGCCGCCGAGGTCGTGCGCTCCGATGTGCTCAGCCACCTCTACGGGCACCACGTTGATGTGCTGCGCGTCCATGGTCGCGTGTTGGTGGTCGCGGGCGCGGGGCACGATGAGCACGCCGAGCTCGACCAGGCCGACGATCAGACGGCACCGGTCGAGATCGTCTGACGATCGTCGTGGCGGCGCAGCTGGCAGCGATCGTCGCGCCGGGGTTCTTCTCCTCGAGCTCGGTGCAGTTCGCGCTCGTCGTCGGCGGGCTGGTCGCGATCGTCGCCGCGTGCGTCGGCGTGTTCACGGTAATCCGCGGTCAGTCGTTCGCCGGCGAGGCGCTCGGCGACCTCGGCGCCGCCGGCGGGTCGAGCGCCTATCTGGTTGGAGTTGCGCCGCTGTGGGGGTTCGTCGCGATCTCGGTCACCGCGGCCGCGATCATGGAGCTGATCGGGATCCAGCGCGCCCGCGGCCGCGACCTCGCCACCGGGATCGTGCTCGGCGCCGGGTTCGGGCTCGCGGCCCTGTTCCTCTACCTCGGCACCACCTCCCAAAGCACGACAGGCGCGACCGTCACGATCCTGTTCGGCTCGATCTTCGCGCTGGACACCTCGATCCTTCCGCTCGTCGCCGTCTTCGGCGCCGTCGCGCTGGCCACGATCCTGCTCCTGTATCGGCCGCTGCTGCTGGTCTCGACCAGCCCGGAGCTCGCCGCGGCGCGGGGGCTCCCGGTCCGGTTGATCGGCAGCCTCTACCTGTTTGCGATGGCGCTGGCCGTGGCGCTCTCCGCGCTCACGATCGGCGCGATCCTGTCCACGGCGCTGCTCGTGGGTCCGGCCGCAACGGCGCTTTCGGTCACTCGCACTCCCGGGCGCGCGATCGTGAGCGCCGCGCTGATCGGCGTCGGCGTGATGTGGCTCGGGATCCTGCTCGCCTACGACAGCTATGCGTGGCCGCCGCTGCACCACGGCTGGCCCGTGAGTTTCTTCGTCGTCACGCTGGTCCTGATCGCCTACCTGGTTTCACGAGTCCTGCCGACACGCCGGACAAGCAACTGATCCACATGTTCTCCGGTTTCATGGTCAACGCCTGGATCGTCGCCACGATCGTCGCGGTCGTTGGCGGCGCGATCGGGTTCTTCGTCGTCCTGCGCGGATCGGCGTTCGTAGCCCACGCCATCCCCAACGGCTCGTTCGCCGGCGCTGCCGCCGCCAGCCTGATCGGAATCAACACGATCATCGGCCTCGGAGTCTTCTCGGTCGGCTCGGCACTCGGCATCGGTCTGCTCAGCCGCCGCGGTCGCCACGACGTCGCGACCGCGCTGACGCTCGTCTTCATGCTCGGCCTGGGAGCGCTGTTTCTCAGCTTCAGCGTCGAGTACGCGCCCGAGATCTACTCGCTGCTGTTCGGCGAGGTGCTGGGCATCAGCCCCTCGCAGCTCGCGCCGACGATCGCGCTCGCCGCGGCCTGCCTCGGCGCTCTGGCGCTCCTGTACCGGCCGCTGCTGCTCGCCTCGATCCTCCCCGAGTCAGCCCACGCCCGCGGCGTCGCCCCATTCGCCATCGACCTTGGATTTCTGCTCCTCGTCGCGCTCGCCACGACGATGACCGTCCCGGTCGTCGGGACGGCGCTCATCTTCAGCCTGATGATCGGTCCTCCTGCCGCTGCCCGCGCCTTCACCACTCGACCCGTCACCGCGATCGCGCTCTCGATCGCGATCGCGCTCGTGATCGTCTGGGCCGCGATCGCGCTGTCGTACCAGACCAACTGGCCGGTCGGCTTCTTTGTCGGCATCAGCAGCGCGATCAGCTACGCCGCGGGACGCACCTGGACCTTCGCGCGCCGCCGGCACGCGGCCCGACCGCGTTTCGGCCGCCATGCGCCCCCGGAGCTCGGCGTCACGCTCGGCAGCGGGTGAGGGTCCGCCCCGGGATCGCCGGACGCAGAGCAGCTGCTCAGGGGTCACCCTCGAATCTTGACGAAACCTTGACGCTCAAGCCGCCGGTCCGCACGGGGTCTTCACGCGGAAGGGGTTAATTTGAGGGTTGTGACGAATGGACTTTCGGTCAGCGTCACGGACCCTCGGTCGGGGTCAGGCGTCGGTCGTACGGGCGGGCCGCTCTCGTCCGCAAGGGTCCTCGTCGTCGATCACGACGAAGCGATCCTCCAAACGATGGAGGTAAATCTGCGGGCGCGCGGCTACGAGGTACTACTTGCCTCTGATGCCCGTCAGGCACTTGCAATCGCCGCCGCTCGCCACCCTGACGTCGTCGTCCTGGACCTGGGTCTGCCCGATCGCGGGGGGATGGACGTGATCGATGGCCTGCGGGGCTGGACCTCGGTGCCGATCATCGCGCTGTCGGCCCGCAGCACCGAAGCCGACAAGGTCACCGCGCTCGACGCGGGCGCGAACGACTACATGACCAAGCCGTTCGGCATCGCCGAGTTGATGGCGCGGCTCCGGGTAGCCCTGCGCACGCCCCACGCTGCCAACGAGACGCCGCTGGTCGCGACCTCGGACTTCACGCTCGACCTCGCGGCCAAGCGTGCGCGCCGCGGGGGGTACGACATCCATCTGACGGCCACCGAATGGGAGATCGTGGAGTTCCTGGTCCGCAACCCGGGCCGTCTTGTCACGCACGCGCAGCTGCTCGAACGGGTCTGGGGTTTGACCAACACCAAGAACAATTACGTGCGGGTGTACCTCGCGGCGATTCGGCGCAAGCTCGAGCCCGAGCCCCGGCGACCGCGGTACTTTCTGACCGAGCCCCGTCTCGGGGTGCGCTTTGACCCGGGGGGCGCTCCGGTCGCGCCACATCCGCGCTGAGTTGCCTTCGAGCGAGCCCGCGGCCGCACGCCGTCAGTCCGGCACGTCTAGCCAGGTTGAGATCACTTGCAGCGCGTCCTTCAGCGCCCCGCCGTGGATCCGGGCGTAGCACGGCCCTGCTCCGTCGGTGAGCACAAGCCTCAGTCCGGCGATGCCGCGAGCGTTGATGGGCCCCTCCGCGCGCAGCTTCGCCGCGATCGCGAGGATCAGCGGCAGCGCTTGGAGAACTTGTTCGCGACAGGGTTCGATGACCGTTTGCCGGCTCGCATGGCCCGGCGGACGGGCACTATCGGCGACCAGGCGCTCGAGCCCGGCCGCGAGTGTGCGACGGCGGCGGCGACCTGTGAGCTGCAAAGCGCGAGCGGCGTGAGCAGGCGAGCGCCACGTAGCCACGCCCCTGATCAGCTGAGCGTCGATCCATGGCGCCCGCACGTGGGCCAACAGCCACGCCGCCGGATGATGCCGACGCGGAGCGCGTCGGCTCGCCGGTGCCCGACGTGAGCGTTCGGCAACGCCGACGCTTCTCACGAGAGTCGCACCGACGCGGCCTCGCGCCGGTCGTCTGCCGCTTGGGTCACGTGGGGCGCACCTCGGGGTCGTCGTTGATCGCGATCGCGCCGCACAGCGCGCACGTCCACGCCACGCGCTCCGGATCGCGTTTCATCACGACCGGACAGGCCCAGGCGTGCGGCGGACACGACCGTAGGGCCCCGTCCTCTGCGGACGGCGACGCCCCGGTAGCGCGCCCAACCCCCGTCCCGAACGGACGGCATTCGATCAAGCTCGGGTCGATCATCGTTGCATCGACAGCTGTATACGCCGAACAGGAGCCGAAGGAGAAGCGCCTTAGCGCTTGCTTTACAGATCCCGCGAGGGCGACGTCATTGCGCGCGTCGCGATGCTTTTAGTCGGCGATATGGTTGGCGAGCAGCAGGCTGTCCGGGTCGTAGCGTGCGGTGACGTCGGCGAGCCGGTCGGCCACTGGACCGTCGAAGCAATGTCGCAGCCCAGGCTCTTCCTCATCGAACGTCAGCAGAGTCCGGCGTGCATCGGTCCAAGGCGCGAAACGGTCGCTCATCGCGTCCAGTGCGGCCTGTACGGGCGCGGCCGCTTCGGGCGTCGGCGCCACCGCGGAAGCGTGGATCAGTACCTCGCTGTCGAGCGGGCCGGCGGCGCCCGGGTCGGGCGTCGATGAACGGAGCGCACCCCCGAGGTGCCTTATCTCCAGCATCGTCAGCGGCGTGTCGGCGTCCGGGCCCGCGAGCTCGACGAACACGTCGGCTGCCTCGGCGGTGAACGATTCGAGCAGCACGGACCGCCCGAGCGCGGGCGTCGGGTCCTGCGGATCGCCGGAGATGTCTCCGAGCGCGAGCGCCGGGACGGTTGCCAGCGTGTCCAGATATGGCGGCGCAACCGCGCGCAGCGGCGCGACGAGTTCGGCGCCGTCGGCCTCGGGGCCGGTGAACGCGACGGTGAACGTGACCAGCGCGCGACCGCGCAGCGGCTCGGGAAGTTGCTCGAGTGGCGGGAACCGCATCAGCCGCAGCGTCGAGGTGGCGGTGGCCGGCGCGGACGCGATCCATGCTCGGTACGCGTGGACGATCTCAGCTGCCCGCTCGATCGGCCAGAACAGGGTGCCGGCGAACGCCTCACGGAGCTCGAACAGCTCGAGTTCGAACGTCGCGACGATCGCCTGGAGACCGCCGCCGCCGCGCAGCGCCCAGAACAGATCCGGCTCGTGCTCGACGTCAACGACCCGCTGCGCCCCGTCCGCCGTCACGACCTCGAGTGAGCGAACATGGCTGGAGGCGAAACCGTCGCGCCGCGCGAGCCAGCCGATTCCGCCGCCGAGCACGTAGCCGGCGACGCCGACGCCACCCGACATTCCGTGCAGGCAGACAAGCCCGTGCTCGGCGACCGGCGCCATCACCTGCGCCCATCGTGCCCCTGCCTGCACCCGGGCGATGCCCGCCTGAGGGTTGACGGAGACCCCGTCGAGCCCGGAGGTCTGGAGCAGGATCGCGCCCCGGAGCGTACCCATACTGGTGGCGCCGTGGCCGGTCACTTGGGCCGCGACCCGGAGCCCGTTGGCGGCGGCGAAGCGCACCGTCGCGCCGATGTCATCGAGCGCGCCGGCGCGGACGACGACCGCGGGCTGCTGGTCGGCTGTCAGATTCCACGCCTGGCGCGCCGCGTCCCAGTCGCGATCTGACGGCATAACCACGGTCCCGGCGATCGCCTCGCGGAGCTCGTCCACGCCTATCTGCCCGCCTGCCTGCCGCCCCACGATGCCATGCCCGCCACCCTAGTGGATCGCCAGCGCGGCCTCGGTCACGCCGGACGCTCGTCAGGTCTGCGGCTCGCCGCCCGTCCGCGCCTTGGCAAGCTCCAGGCCGGCGGTCCATTTCTGCTCGATCTTCGCGAAGCGCCAGATGACCAGGGCGAGCGTCCAGGTGGCGACGAACATCCCGACGATCACGAAGCCGGCGGTGTTGACGTTGAAGTTCTCAAACCACTCGACGAGCGAGCCGTGCAGCCCGAGCTTGTCGGTCAACAGGCCGACGAGCTCGACCGTCCCGATGAACAGCGCGACCGCGACCGACAGCCCGGTGATCGTGATGTTGTAGTAGACCTTGCGCACCGGCTTTGAGAACGCCCATCCGTAGGCGAAGTTCATGAACGAGCCGTCGATCGTGTCGAGCAGCGACATGCCGGCCGCGAACAGGATCGGCAGGCAGAGGACCGCGTAGAAGGGCAGCCCGGAGGCGCCGGCCCCGGCGGCGAGCACGAGCAGGGCGATTTCGGTCGCGGTGTCGAATCCGAGGCCGAACAACATGCCGAGCGGATACATCTGCCACGGCTCGCGGATTCGGTTGACGTGTCGTCCGAGGACACGGTTCATCAGCCCGCGCGAATTGAGTTGCTGTTCGAGCTTCGCTTCGTCATATGCGCCCCGGCGCATATCGATGAAGATCCGGACGATCGACACCAGGATGAGGATGTTGAGGATCGCGATCAGGTACAGGAACGTCCCCGAGATCGTGGTGCCGATCACGCTGGTCGCCCCGTGCAACGTCGAGCCGCCGTCCTGCACCGGGCCGCTGAGCGCGCGCACCCCGACTGACAGCAGGAACGCCAGTCCGAAGACGATCGTCGAGTGGCCGAGCGAGAAGAAGAACCCGACGCTCAACGGGCGCTTGCCCTCGCCCATCATCTTGCGCGTCGTGTTGTCGATCGCGGCGATGTGATCGGCATCGAAGGCGTGGCGCATCCCAAGTGTGTACGCCGTGATGCCGGTCCCGATCGCGAACGTGCCGGCCGCTCCAAGCTTGAGGTGCTGGGGCGCGACGACCAGCAGCAGGAGACCGAACCCGACGATGTGAAGCCCCGCGATCACGGCCGCCATCGCGCCCGCCCGGCGCCATTCAGGCGGCGACATCGAGCTTCTGATCCGCGCCATTCGCGACGGGCGCGCCACCAACACCGACGAGGCCTCGATCACGTTCTCACCGCGCTGGATACGCGAAGATTCCGCGAGCGGATCACCTCATCGACAGCCATGCACACCGAGTACCTCCAGGAGGTCTTGTGATGGGAACAGCGCAGTCAGGCACGCTTGGATTCGAGGCGGACATCAAGCCCATGTTCCGGGAGTCGGATCGAGAGGCGATGGCGCGGGCATTCGATCTCTGGTCCTACAACGATGTCGTCGCGCACGCTGACGCGATCGCCGACCGCCTCAGCGACGGCACGATGCCGTGCGACGGCGCCTGGCCCGACGAGCAGGTCCAGCGCTTCCGCCGCTGGATCCAGGAAGGGAGCTCCCCGTAGCCGGACGTCGGGGGTTTACGGATAGTCGTTGGCGGCTGCCCTGCCCTGCTTCGTGACCTTGATGTAGGGCTTCGTGAACGCCTCGGCGAGGGCCAGGCGGTGCTTCTGGGTGACGCCGTCCCAGCTGACCGTCGTCGTGATCAGCTTGAGGCCGTCGGTCGCCATCAGCTGCTCGCGGGCCGGGAACCAGTCGGCCGCGAGGCCCATGTTGATCGCCTGCGGCGGGGCGACCGTGCGCGTGGGGACGAATAGTTGCGAGGCCTCCTCCGCGGTGCGCTCGAGGATGAAGTACGGCTGCCCCCCCGTGTAGTCGTCGGCGAGCAGCTTGATCCTGCGGTGGCCGCTTCCAGTTGTGTACGAGCAATCCGGGTTCCCGCTGGTGCCCTTGGATTGCGCGGTCGTGATCTGCTGCGCCTGGATCCCGAGGAAACCGGCCATCGCGGATTTGGCCGCGCCGTAGCAGACCGGGATCGCCGGGGTCTTGGTCGCAGCGGGTTTGCTGGTCGTGCTCGAGCTGGCGCTCGAGCCGCCGCACGCGGCGAGCAGCACGACGGTCCCGAGAGTCGCCGCTGCACTGGTCGGTGAGCGTGCGCCGCTCAGGTTCACGGCGTGTGTCTCGCTTTCGGCTGTCGTCCCGTTCTCCGCCGTCGGTAGGCGCGGGCCTTTGCGCGCTGCCCGCAGATCTGCATCGAGCACCAGCCGCTCGCCTGGTTGCGGCTGCCGTCATAGAAGGCCCAGCCGCAGTCATGACCCGGGCACGCCTTCAACCGCGCGAAGCGACCATCGAGCTGCGCGACCGCGACGATCGTCACGATCAGCGCCAAGGCGGAATCGAGATCGCGGCGCGCGGACCGGAAATCGGGGGGCGCTGACACGTCGAGCGCCACCGCCAGCCCCGGGCCGCGCAATGCCCGGTTCATCCGCTCGATCGAATCCTGGTCCACCTGCTCGTGGTTGTTCGCGTACATCAGCGCGCGCAGCCCTTCGCGCACGTCGAGAACCCGTGCCAGGTCCGCGCGGGTCAATCGCTCGCTCGGGTCGAGCAGCTCGCGGCGTGTCAGCCAGTCTGCGAGGCCTGCAGGTGAATCGAGTTCCTCCCGCCGCGTGTCAAGGTTGTGAAAAGTGTTGACGAGCGCCTGCACCAGCCGCAGGTCGCCCGGGGCCGGCGCCCGGTTGGCAGGCTGGGGGTCCGGGGGGCGCCGCTCGACAGCGGGGATCACCTCACTCAACGCCAGTCCGGCGGACCGCTCGCGGCCCGGAGAGCTCTGAACTTCCGTCACCGTCTAGACGCTACACGGTGGTGACGATGGCGCGTCGTCTGGCGCCTGAGCCGTAGCTCCGCCGCGCGGGCCAGCTACACATTCGTCCGCAAATCCGCGACGGCGCGCGAGCCCTGACTCCGACGAGACGTTATTGCCCCAGAGCCCCTCGGAGGACTCAAAGCCTCCGAGGGGGCGCCGGACCCCCCGGCGCGGGCCGCGATTGTCAGCGTCAGAAGGCCGGAACCGGTTCGGCGAACTCGGGGTCCATCGCCTCAGTCACCACTTCGACGTGACGACGTAGCGCGCCGAGCTTGGCCCGGTTGTAGAGCGGGCTCGACGCTCCGTCGCTCAGCAGTTGCTCGAGCATCGCCATTCCCTGCACGCCGACGGGCTGGTTGTCATCGAGGCGCGCGATCAGCGCGTTGATCGCCTCTTCGGCTTGCACCACCCCGTGGCGGTGAATGATCGTTGAGCGGATCAGCTGCACGGAGCGCGCCTCCTTGAGCAGGCGGCGCAAACTGCGGGCCAGCTGGCGCCGGCGACGGAGGCTGATCAGCTGCGCGGCGCGGAGCGTCAGCTCCGCTGACGCCGTTGGGGCCGCCCCGGCGGCGAGATCTTGGGTGAGTGCGTGGCGCTGCAGGCTGACCTTCATCCGAAGCGACAGCGGGCGGCGCAGCGCTCCTGGGTCCAGCTGGTCGTCGTCGCCGTGGTGTAGGTGCGCGATCGAGGTCATTGACATTTCGTTTCACTCCTCATGTTGCGAGTCCACATCACGATTGTTGTCCGCGAGGTGTGAAGGAAACGTGCACGCGGGGCGGGTGGGCCTACAGGTTCTGTGAAGGCGATCTCGGTCGTGGATTAGATTTCGCCTCGTGACGAGCGCTGTCTGACCGGATCGCGGAGCGTCCCGACGTGCTGATCGTCGGCGCGGGACCCTCGGGAGCTGTGGCCGCGAGACATTTGGCCGAGCACGGCTTCTCCGTGGTCTGCCTCGAGCAGGGGAGATGGATCAACAACTCCGACTTCCCCGGTGACAAGTTCGACTTCGAGCTGCAGGCACTGAAGCGATGGAGCCACGACCCCAACGTCCGCGGGCTCGAGGAGGACTATCCGTGCGAGGTCACCGAGGCTGACATCCATCCGGTGATGTACAACGCCGTCGGCGGGGGGAGCATCCACTACGGGGCCCAGTGGCCGCGGCTCACGCCCTCGGATTTCCGTGTCCGTGCGCTGGATGGGGTCGCCGACGACTGGCCGATCACCTATGAGGATCTGGTCCCGTTCTACGAGCGCAGTGACGTCGATCTCGGCGTCTCGGGCATGGCCGGCGACCCGGCCTACCCAGACGGCGCGGCACCTCCGCTGCCGGCCCTGCCGATCAACAAGTACGGGCGCAAGTTCGCGGATGGCCTGGACGCGCTCGGGTGGCACTGGTGGCCGGCACCGAACGCGATCGCGTCACGCGACTACCGCAATCTGGGGGCGTGCGCCCGCTACGGCACGTGCGAGAACGGCTGCCCCAACGGATCCAAGGCGTCGGTCGACATCACGCATTGGCCCGAGGCTCAGCGGCACGGCGCGCGAGTGATCACCGGTGCGCGGGTGCGGGAGATAACGGTCGACGAGCGCGGGCTCGCCAACGGCGCCGTCTATGTCGATCGCAACCGCGTCGAGCACCATCAGCCGGCGAGCGCAGTGGTAATGGCGGCCAACGGGATCGGCACAGCCCGCCTCCTGCTCCTGTCCGCGAGCGCACGCTTTCCATCCGGGCTGGCAAACAGCTCCGGGCTGGTCGGCAAGCGGCTGATGCTCCATCCGACGAGCCTGCTTGTCGGCGTGTTTGATGACGATCTCGAGAGCTGGATCGGGCCGGCTGGGCAGAACGTCCACTCGATGGAGTTCTATGAGAGCGATCCTTCGCGGGGGTTCGTTCGCGGCGCCGACTGGAAGACGATGCCCTCGGGCGGTCCGCTCATGTCGCTGATCTTGGGTGGGCTCGACGGCTCGCCGACCTGGGGTGACGGCATGCACGAGGTGATCGGTAGGACGCTCGGGCGTTCGGTCGCCGTCGCGATCGTCAGCGAAGACCTCCCGTCGGTCGAGAATCGAGTGTCGTTGCACCCGCGCCTGACCGACTCCGACGGCATCCCGGCGCCGCGGATCGAGTACCGCCGTGAGCAGAACAATCTCGACCTGGTCAGCTGGCACATCGACCGGGCGCGCGAGGCCCTGCAGGCGGGCGGCGCCTCCCGCGTGCTGGTTGACCCGATCATGCCCGAGCAGCCGGGACACCTGCTCGGCACGGCTCGAATGGGCGACGATCCCGCGACGTCGGTCGTGGATCGGTTCGGGCGCTCGCACGACGTCCCGAACCTGTTCATCGTCGACGGCTCGACGTTCGTCACGAGCGGCGGCGTCAACCCGACCAACACGATCTGCGCGCTGGCGCTCCGCTGCGCGGCTCACATCGTCAGCGCTGCCGACCGGCAGCGGGTGCCCGCGTGACAGCCGTCGTGCTTCCGTCAGAGGCGCAGGCTGCGGCGTTGCGCCGCCTCGGCGATGCCCTGGCGCCGAACAGCGCGACGATGCCGTCCTTCTCCGAGGCCGACAAGTCAGGCCGCTTTCTCACCAGAGCGTTCGAGGCGCTCCCGGATCACGGCCCGCTGGCGCTCGCGGCGGCAGACGGGTTCGGGGATGGCGAACCCGGCGTGTATCTGGAGCGACTGTCGAGCGAGCAACCCGAAACGTTCGCCGCGCTGCACCTGATCCTCGTCGGGGCGTATCTGATCAACCGCCGGGTGTGGAAGCGGCTCGGTTACCCGGGGCGCAGGCCGGTGCCGGTGCTAGACGACGAGGCTGACTTCTACCTCGAGGGCAGCGGGCTCGATCGGGTGATCGCGCGCGGGCCGATCTACAGGGCAACACCCGCAAACCACCGGCCGTAAGGCGCCGCGCGCGGGGTCGGTGTTTGCCGAGCTCGCGAGTTTGCAACCCTAGAGATGGTTGATCTGCGCTCTGCGCAGAGTCGCACCAAAACGATTGCGGCCCGAAGTTGACCTCAATTGACGAGAGACTCTGAGGATGCCAAACAACACCACTTCAGCGAAGCGGGGGCAGACGTCGGCGAGCGCCGCGACGACGCTCGAGACGCCCCGCGCCAAGAACGTGGCGCTGATCCTGCTGGCGATGACGCAGTTCGTGATCGTGATCGATGCCGCGATCGTCAACGTCGCGCTGCCCTCGATCGGCGCCCATCTGCACTTCTCGCGCGACGACCTCTCGTGGGTCGTCAATGCCTACACCCTCACCTTCGGCGGATTCCTGCTGCTCGGCGGCCGCCTCGCGGACCTGCTCGGGCGGCGGCGCATGTTCATGGGCGGTCTGGTGCTGTTCTCGCTGGCTTCGTTTGCCGGTGGGATCGCCCAGTCGGAGCCGTGGCTGATCACCGCCCGCGCCGTTCAGGGGCTCGGCGCCGCGATTGTCTCGCCGGCGGCGCTCTCGATCATCACCACGACCTTCGCGGAAGGTCGCGAGCGTAACCGCGCGCTCGGAATCTGGGGTGCCGTCGCCGGAGCCGGCGGCGCGGCCGGGGTGCTCCTGGGCGGCATCCTGACCAGCGGGCTGAGTTGGCGCTGGGTCCTGTTCGTAAACGTCCCGATTGGGCTTGCGGCCGCCGGGCTGGCGCCGCGGGTGCTGGTAGAAAGCCGCGCCGAGGACGGAGCCAAGTCATTTGACTTCCCCGGCGCCGTGACCGTGACTGCGGGACTGTCGCTGCTCGTCTACGCGGTCGTCGATGCGGTCAACGCCGGGTGGGGATCGACGACGACTTTGTTGCGGCTGGCGGGCGCCGCCGTGCTACTGGTCGCGTTCGTCGCGATCGAGCAGCGCTCGCGCGACCCGCTGATGCCGTTCTCGATCTTCCGCCTGCGGACGCTGCGCGGGGCCAACATCGTCGGGCTGCTGATCGGGATGTCGCTGTTCTCGATGTTCTTCTTCATCTCGCTGTATCTCCAGGACGTGATGCACTACTCGCCGATCAAGACGGGGATCTCGTACCTGCCGCTGGCGGTCGGGATCATCGTCTCTGCCGGCGTGGCCTCGCAGCTCGTGAACCGGTTCGGGTTCAAGCCGCCGCTGATCGTCGGCCTCCTGCTGATCGCCGGCGGCCTGGTCTGGTTCTCGCAGCTGCCGGGCACGGGCGGCTCGTACTGGCGTGACATTCTCGGTCCGTCTCTGCTCGCAGCGGTGGGCCTCGGCTTCTCGTTCGTGCCGGTCACGATTGCCGCGGTGTCGGGAACCAGGCCGCACGAGGCCGGGCTCGCCTCGGGGCTGATCAACACCTCCCAACAGGTCGGTGGCGCGCTGGGTCTCGCGATTCTCGCGACGGTCGCCAATAGTCGCACGCAGAGCCTGTTCCACGCGGGCGTTCATACATCAGTTGCCCTGACCAAGGGCTATGACCGCGCGCTCTTGTTCGGCGCCGGGTTCGCGATCGCCGGGGCCGTCCTCGCGGCGCTGCTGATCTCCTCGCGTGACAGCCGCATGCACGCCCAGTCAGTGCACGAGGTCGATCCGGCCGTGGCCGCAAGCTGAGATCGCCGACGGTGGGTGCCGCGCGTCGGCAACGAACCCTGTCGCCGGTGGCGGAGCGCTCCGTCGGCGGTCAGACCGCGGGCGGCGTTCAGGTGCAGAGCGGCGAGGCGCCGCCGAGCGGGCGCGAGAAGTCGCGGCCGGCCATCATCAGCATCTGGTCGACGTGCGGCGTCCAGGTGTTCCAGCTGTGGCCGCCGGGATAGATCGCCCACGACTCGTGGGCGCCATGGCGTGCGAGCGCCGCCGCCATCCCAGGGATCTGCACGCTGTCGGGGTCGTCGCGCCCGCCGTAGATGAAGATCCGCAGCGGGTAGCGCTTGAGGGTCTGCCGCATCGTCTGGACGTAGTCGATCGGGCTGTTGTAGGCCATCACCGCCCGGTCGGCGTGTGCGAACACGCCGTTGTGCGTCTCGAGGAAATAGCCGGACCAGACCTGGATCAAGCCGAACATCGAGTCCTGGTGAAGGCCGACGTTGGCGGCGCCGTATGCGCCGGCGGAGAGCCCGGCGATCGCGCGTTCCAGCCGACAGGGGAGCGTCGCGTAGCGGTGTTCGACGTCACCGATGACGTTGGTGATGTAGCTCTCGAAGTTGCCCGATGGCGTGTTGGCCCACTCCGAGTCGCTGGCCGTGCGGCCGTCGATGCGGCCGTCGGGGAATACGAGCAGCATGGGCTGTACGCGCCGCGCTCTGATTAACTGCTCGAGGCGCACCTCGATGTTCGCGTTGACCGTGAACGCCACGGGCTTGCCCGGCATTCCGTGGAGCAGGTAGAACGCCGCCAGCGGGCGGTCGGGTCTGTACCCGGCCGGCAGGTAGATCAGATAGTCGGCTTCCCGCTTCAGCGCTGGTGAGTAGAAGTGGACGGTTGCCCGCGATGCGGAGGCTTGGTAGGACCACGACCTCATCGCGCCGTGACGTCAATGTCGCGCCACATCTCTCACAAGGTTGGCGCCGACGCGTGTCCTGGTGGGTTAGGGCACCGCATTCTGGGTTAGCGTCGGAGTGACTTCTGTTAGCGGCTGGTCGCCAGCCGGTGACGGAACCTCTAGGCTCCGCTGTCGATGCCCACCAATCCACGACCGACCACGCTGTTCGACGTCGCCAGGCGCGCGGTCGAGGTCAGCGATCCGGATGACGTCGATGGTCGCCTCGGCGACCTTCTGGCCCAGTTCGAGGATGACGACGAGCCGGTGACGGCGGTCGAGAACCTCGAGGAACGCGTCGCGATCGCCGTCGAGGGAGTCGATGTTGAGATCGACGACCCCGCGGTGTCGATGGCGGCTGCCACGATCCTGTACCTCGCGCACCGGCGCGACGAACTTCACGACGACCCGCGCAAGATCCTGCGCCTGGCCGCCAGGGCCGAATTCAAGGGCGATCCACCCGAAGCTGTTCTCGAGTGGCTTGCCGATCGCGGCGTCGAGATCTGAGCGGGTGCGAGCTCACATCGCCACCTTGATGCCGCGCTTGACGAGCCAGACATTGGCCGGCCATGAACTGAAGTAGCCGATGATCATGCCGAGCTGCATCATCAACCAGAAGGCGATCGAGTTGGGCATCAGGTGATCCGGGGCGGGGAAGAAGACAAACGCCATCAGCGCCATCCAGGCGAACAGCCCGATCTCGAAGAAGGTGAGCGAGATGACGTCAGCCTTGGTCGCTGCCTTGAGCCCGTCCCTGAGACCGAGGCCGCGCATCGGCGCGATCGCGAAGTACTGAAAGACGATGCCGAACGTGACGGCGAACACGTAATCGCCGATGTACTCGGCCAGCAGCGTGCTTCCGGCGACCGTGATCGCGAACGCGAAGATCAGCCATTCGGAGATCAGGTCACCGAGCGTGCAGCCCGACCCGCAGTGGCTGACCTCGATCGCCATCGTCGCCCAGTAGGGCCGCGCGGGCTCGGCGGGCGAAGCTGCGAAGGCGCCGTTCGGGGAATCAGCCGCGGGCATCGCCCCGTGAGCGTGTCGATGTAGCGGGGGCGACATCTCCTGCCCGGCGCCGGCGAGCACCAGCTCCGGCATGGCGGCGACTGACCTGACCGGCCCCGAACCGTTGCGGGCACGCTCACGCCCGGCGGCCGGGGCGGATGTTCGAGCCCAACGCCAGTAGAGCCACAGCGCGAACGGGCCGAAGTACAGGGCCGTGATCGGGAACACGAAATTCATCACGCCCATCGACTGGCGGCGACCTCTGACGAGGATGTCGTACGCGATCACGCCCGCGCACATGAAGCACAACGAGATGTAAATCCACGCGACGACTGTCAACCAGGTGGGCGCCATGACGATCTCCCTCCCGCGAGGTGAAATCTGACGGTGACAGAAGCGAGACCCTCCTTGCCAGGCGATTGTCACTCGTCACCGCGATCCGGTGTGTGGCTGTGCACACAGTGCCGCGGGGCCATAAGGAGGGCTCGCCGTGACCCGTTACCCGGACCGCTTGAGCTTGCCGTGTCGCTTCGCGTACCGCTCGCCGGCGCGGAAGATCGCCAGCCCGAGCGGGATCGACACCACGCCGAGCACGAGCAGCGGCCAGACGTCCGACCAGAGCGTCGCCAGGCCGGCGCCCTCGAGGATCGCCGCCCGGATGCCGCGCAACGCATATGTCGCCGGCGAGATCGTCGCCAGCCACTGCATCCACTGCGGCATCACCGAGACCGGGTAGTAGACGCCTGACACGACCAGGAGCAACCCCTGCGCGATGAAGCCGAGCTGGGCGCCCTTCTCGGGGGAGATCAGCGGCAGGACCGCGGTCACCATCCCGACCCCGACGAACGACACCGAGGCGATCGCCAGCAGGACGACCGCCGAGAAGAAGTCCGCCTCGTGGAGGTGCAGGCCGAAGAAGAGCGCCACCACGACGAACAGCAGCGCAGTGCGCAGGACGCCGTAGATGACCGCGAACAGGCCCATCCCTCCGAGATGCACCGCCCGAGACAACGGCGCCATGAACGTGTACTCGATCGTGCCTTCCCACCGCTCCCAGGCGACGGTTTCGGTGAGGATCTCGAAGATGATGCCGAGGTAGGACCAGATCACCGCGCCGATCAGCAGGGTGGTCGTCGCTCGCTCGACGTTGAGGTGGCCGCCGGTGGCCTGCACGCCCTTGGCGATGAACACGATCGAGAGCGTGTTGGCGACGGTCCAGATGAAGAACGCCAGCTCCCACCATCCGTAGCGCTTGACGAGATAGGCGTTGCGCTCGATCACGCCGCCGAGGCCGATCAGCTGGCGGCGCACGCCACCGGGGGCGCCGGCGGGCGGCTCGTCTGACATCACCGAAGCTCTTGTAGTGCCACTCACGCGCGCACCTCCTGTTCGTCGTCCTCGAATGCGACCCCGGTCGCGGTGAAGAAAGCGTCCTCGAGCGTCGCCGCGCGGTAGCGCGCCACGAGTTCCTCTGGTGGCTCGAGCGCGAGCAACCGTCCGGCGTGCAGAATCCCGACCCGCTCGGCGAGTGACTCGGCTTCGGCCAGGTCATGGGTGCACAGCAGGATCGTCGTGTCGTGCTCGGCTCGGATATCGCGGATGAACTCCTGCACCTCGAGCTTCGAGCGGGGATCGAGCCCGGTGGTCGGCTCGTCGAGCAGCAGCAGCACCGGTGAGGTGAGCAGCGCTCGTGCGAGCGCGACCTTCTGCTGCATGCCGCGCGAGAGATCCTCCATCGGCTCGGTCGACCGCTTGGGCGGAAAGCCGACCCGCTCGAGGATCTCGGGGATCCGCGTGCGAGTGACCGACGGCGTCAGGCCGTAGAAGCGCGCCGCGTACGACAGATTCTCGGACGCCGACATGCGCTTGAAGAACGACGCCTCGACCGACACCCGGTTGACCAGACGCCGCACGTTCGCCGCGTCGCGGACGACGTCGTGCCCGAACACCTGCGCGTGGCCGCCGTCCGGCAGCAGCAGCGTCGAGAGCGCGCGAACGAGCGTCGACTTACCCGACCCGTTCTGGCCCAGGACGGCGACGCACTCGCGCCGGTCGATCGTGAACGAGAGGTCAGTTAGGGCAGAGACGGTCCGGCGCCGACCGCCGCTGCGGCGACGAAAACGCTTTTCCAGATGAGACACATCGACTGCGAACAACGGTTGCTCCTAGAGGACGGCATGGCCAGAAACCAATTACCGAGGCGGCGCTCGGCAGTGGCGGGTGGTGGGTCACATGCACGGGAGCAACACAGCGACAGTCAGCGTAGCAGTCAGGTCACGTGCCGGGTAGACCATCGGACGGTGCGGGTCACGAGGTCGGCTCGACGACCGCGGTCCAGGCCGACGGCAGCGCGACCGAATCCTGTTCGCGACGATCACGCGTTACACTCGCGGGCGATATCGATGGCGCGCGAGGATGACGAGCCCCAGAGCCGGCGCGACCGGCCGGCGAAGCCGCCGCTCAGCCGTGCGGCGATCACGTCCGCGGCGCTCGACCTCGTTCGCGAGGACGGGCTCGAGAGCATCACGCTGCGCAAGGTTGCCGACCGCCTCGACACCGGCCCGGCGTCGCTGTACGTGTACGTGCCCAACCGGGAGGCGCTGCTCGAGCGGATGCTCGACACGGTGCTCGCCGAGGTTCCACTCGTCCGCGTCGGCCGCAAGAAGTGGCAGCCCCGCCTGGCGACGCTGTTCTCAGCCATGCTGGAGACGCTCAACCGCTATCCCGGCATCGCCGAGGTCGGCCTCAGATCGCACGCGGCCGACGCGGGCGCAGACGCGATCTCGGAGAACGCGCTGGCGCTGATGAGTGCCGGCGGCGTACCGGCTCGCGCAGCGGCGTCCGCCTGCGATGCGCTGCGCCTGTTCACGTTCGCCCACGCGGTCGAGCAGGTGACGGCGGAGCGCCGCGCCGCGGCCAACGGCGGCGAGACCGCCGACAGCTTCGAGTTCGGTCTGAACGCGCTGATCCGGGGCGCTCGCGACAGCTAGCACCCCGGCCGCGGCTTTCAGTCCCCGCGCTGTGGTTCACCCCCTGAGGATGAGCGGTCGTAGTGACATGAACTGCTCCAAGCCCTGCTGGTAGACGGCGTCGTAGATCGTGTGGGCCTGAATCGTCGTTGGATCGCGTCCATCGAAGAACTCGAGCGCTCCGACGAGATACGGCGCCGACCCTCTCAGGAATGAGCCCTGCGTCGCGAGGTCGTCATCAAGCATGAATGTCTCGCCGAGGAGGACGGGCTCGTGGGAGGCGGCAAATGAACGAATCAGCGCGACGGCGGCCGTCGCCTGACCGGTGTTCGGGTACTCGTGAACGACGAGCATGTCGAGCAGGCCGGCAATGTTCGCGGGCGCAAACGGCCCGCTGGTATTCGGCAGCAGTCCGATCGTGACCGGCCGGTCGTCCTCGGAGCGAACTGCGGCGGCCAGCATGCGGGTCCACCGGCGTGCGAGCTGATCGGCGCGGGTGCCCTGCGCCGTGGCGATGCTCTGCTGAAACCACCAGTGCCCGATCTGACCGTAGTAATAGCCCGCCGTTGGTGAGACCTTCGGCTCCGACGTCAGCTCGTAGCAGAGCACCGCCGGTGAGCTCGACGCGGCGCGCGCGACCGCCTTCCAGAAACGTGCCTGAACACGCCAGCGCGCCTGCCAGGGCAGTCGCCCGTACCAAGCGGGGGCACGCGACGGCCGCCAGACGAGATCGCCGGTGATATCGATGTAGACGCGGTCGGACTCGGCGAGCGCGAGCAGGCGCTGCAGTGCGACGAGAGTCCCGAGGCGAGGCTTGGTTGGGGTCATCATCACTTGACCGAGTTGCAGGTAGATACGCATGCTGTTGACACCCATCGAGCGTGCCGTCTGCAACTCGGTCCGCAGCACGCCGAGGTTCGCGCTCGTCGGATGATCGAAGTAGGCGATCACCGGGGCATGGTCATTGACGCCCCAATTCATGCCCCACGCCCGCCAGACAGTGGTGCCGGCATACAGGTGGTCCCCGTGGACGCTGATCCGCGGCATCGGGGACGCAGATGCGGACGACGACCAGGCCAGATGCGCTAGCGCAACGGCACTCAAGGCCGCGGCCACGGAGGCGTTCCGGCGCCGCGGGGAGCGTCGCCCGCTTGCGGGTGTAGGCCCGTGCCCGGGGCTGGCCCGGCGCAAGCATCGGGAGATCGCGCCCGGCCGTCGTCCGGGCTGCGTGCGGACAGCCATGCGTGCTCCTGTCGCCCCCGGTCACGTCAGGGCGTCGGATGGCCTGCTCGGCTCGAGTTCGTGTCAGCACTTCACAGGGCGGCCACGCAGCAGGAGAACGCTCCGCTCTGTCTATGGAGGCGACAGAGTGGCGTGAGCCCGTAACACGGCGATCACGGCAGGTAACAGCCTTCTGTTATCCGGTGAGGGGTCCTCGGGCTGGGCTTGGTGGCGCAGGTTTGTGGCTGCCGGGCGCTGCGCAAAACGCTCGCGTTGCCGTGCGGTGTACCGATTGTTAGCGTTGGCTTGTCAGGCGCACGCGATGGCCACTTTTCGCATCTTGGGATCGGTCGAGGCCTGGAATGGCTCGGAGCGCCTCGCGCTCGGCGGACCCTTGCAGCTACGGCTGTTTGCGTTTCTGGTCTTGCACGCCAATCGCGGGGTGTCGCGCGACGAGCTGATTGACGCGATCTGGCAGTCTGAGCGTCCGGGGGGCGACAATCGCCTACCCCAGGCGATCTCGCGGATTCGCAGGACGCTGGCGCCGCTCGACCTGGCGGGCAAACGGACGTTGCGAACCGTCGCGGGCGGGTATTTGATGAAGATCGAGCCCGGAGAGCTCGATGCGGACGTGTTCGAGGCCCGCGTGCAGGAAGGGCAGCAGGCGCTCGCAGACGGCCAGCCCGCCCGGGCTTTGGAGCACTTGAGCGCTGGGCTTGCGCTATGGCGAGGACCGGCGTTGGCCGAGGTCGCCTTCCAGGACTTCGCGCACGGCGAGATTCGTCGCCTCGAGGACCGGCGCTGGGACGCGCGCGAGTCCCGGATCGAGGCGGAGCTCGAGCTCGGGCACCACCGCGCGGTCGTCAGCGAGCTCGAGGCCTGGCTGGCCGAGCGGCCGGACCGTGAGGGAGTCGCGGCGCATCTGATGCTCGCCCTCTACCGCAGCGGCCGACAGTCGGCGGCGCTGGAGACCTATCAGCGCACGCACGGATACTTGAACAACGAGTTCGGGCTCGAAACGGGCGCCGCGCTCAAAGCCCTTCAGGCGAGGATTCTCGCGCAGGACCCGTCGCTGATGGACGCCACAGGCGAGGATCGCGGGGAGCGCCCGCGGGCCAGCCGGGAGTCGAGAGAGGCCAGGCACCCCGGTGCGGTGGGAGCGCGGGCGCGGCCAAGCCCGATCACTGCGCCGCTCCCGGCTCGACTTCAGCCCTACGGGTCGCGTCTGTTCGTGGACCGCGGGCCCGAGGCGGACGCGCTCGCCGGGGTGCTGGCTGACGTGGGGTCGGCGGGTCGGCGGGCGGCGCTCGTCGCAGGCGAGCCGGGCATCGGCAAGACGCGTCTCGTCAGCGAGTTCGCCCGGAAGGCGCATGCGGCCGGCACGCTCGTACTTGCCGGTCGCTGCGACAACGCTCTCGACCTTCCCTACCAGCCGTTCGTGGAGGCGCTCGAGCACCTCGTCGACAACGCGCCGATTGAACTGCTCGAGAGCCACGTCGCCGAACACGGCGACTCGATCGCGCGGCTGGTTCCGGCCCTGGCATCCCGCGTCACGGGAACACCTTCGCGCGGCTCGGAGAGGAGCGAGCCAGATCGGTACGTGCTGTTCCGAGCGATCGAGCGATTGTTGGCAGCGGCATGCGAGCGCGGCCCGGTAGTGCTCGTCCTCGAAGACCTCCACTGGGCCGAGATCGCGACGGTGAGCCTCCTGCGGCGATTGCTGACCTCTCCGACAGGTCCACCCCTGATGCTGGTGGGCACGTATCGCGCCAGGGAGCTCGCCAACGACCATCCCTTACGTGAGCTGCTCGCCGATCTACATCGGGAGCAGCAGGTGCTGAGACGTGAGCTCGAGGGACTTCAGACTCGCGATGTGGCGACGCTGGTGGCCGGGCTCTCCGACGGTCCCGCCGACAGTACCGACGAGCTCCTGGCTCGGTCACTGGAGCACAACACGAACGGCAATCCGTTCTTCATCACCGAGCTGGTACGAGGTTTGAAGGACAGCGGCGCCCTTGTCAACGAGCGTGGCCACGTCCGACTCAAAGCTGACCGTGACTTGACCGGGCAACTACCGCTGAGCATCACGGAGACTCTCTCCAGACGGATGGCGCGGATTGCCCCGAACGTCGAACGGTGTCTTCAGGTGGGGGCCGTGTTCGGTGATGAATTCGACATCGGCCTGATGTCGGAGATCGGTGACCTCGGACCGATCGCGGTCGCGCTCGATGATGCAGTCAGGGCCGGCGTGCTTATCGAGGGAGGCGAGCCGGGTCGGTTCAGGTTTGCGCACGCACTTCTTCAGCGTTACCTGTACAGCGAGCTCGGCGAAGCGCGCCGAGCCGCGCTTCATGGGCAGGTCGCGCTCGCGCTGGAGCGAGCTCTCAACACGGGCCGGTCATCCGCGGCGGACATCGCGCGGCACTGGCTGGCCGCCGGCGAGCCTGGTTACGAGTCCGCGCTTCAGTACGCGACGCGTGCCGGGGATGAAGCGCTCGAAAAGCTGGCTCCCGACGAAGCCCGTCGATGGTATGGGCTCGCTCTCGACCTGATCGCGCGAGAACAGGAGACGCGCGACGGGCAGCGGTGCGATCTGTTGATCGGACGCGGGGAAGCGGAACGCCAAGCGGGCGATCCCCGGTTCAGAGAGACCCTGCTCGAGGCCGCCGAGCTTGCTCGGCAGCTCGACGACGGACCGAGGCTGGTGCGGGCCGCGCTGTCCAACACTCGCGGGATGCAGAGCGCGACGGGGATCGTCGATGAAGAGCGCATCGCGATGCTCGATGCGGCGCTGGCAGTGCTACGCGACAGCGATACCGCGGCCCGCGCCCGTCTGCTCTCGATTCAGGCTGCCGAGCTTATGTACTCCGAGGATCGCGAGCGTCGGACTGCGTTGAGTGACGAGGCGCTCGCCCGTGCACGCCGATTACAAGATCCCGCCACCGTGAGCACGGTGCTGAACATGCGCTTCGTGACGTTGTTAGCGCCCGACACCCTCGAGGAGCGCCGACGGAACAGTATGGAGGCGGTCTCACTGTCGGAGGACCTCGATGACCCGCTGGCGAGCTTCTACGCGTACCACTGGCGTGGCTACGTCGGAATGGAGGCCGGCGACATCAGCGACGCGCGCTCCTGGCTGGCACTCGAGCGTGTGATCGCCGAGCGCTTCCAGCAGCCAACGACACTCTGGCTGGCGCGCGCGGACGAGGCGAATCTCGCAATCGTCGCGGGACGACTAGAGGATGCTGGACGACTCGCGGCGTCCGCATTCGAGATCGGGCAACAGAGCGAGCCTGACGCGCAGGCGTGCTACGCGGCCCAGCTGGCCTGCATCGCGTTCGAGCTGGGCCGCCTCGGGGCGCTGATCCCGGAGCTCGAGCAGACCGTCGATGCGAACCCCGGCGTGCCCGCATTTCGAGCGACGTTTGCGCTCGCCCTGACGCAGGGTTCACGCTTGGAGGAGGCGCGGGCGATTGTCGATCAAGCCTCGGCCGCCGAGTTCGGGGATCTACCGTTCGATGTCACATGGTTGGCGGCGCTCTGCATCTACGCGCGCGTCAGCTCGGTGCTCGCTGATGTGGCGTCAGCCGAGAAGCTTTACAAGCTGCTCGAACCCTGGCGCGACCAGATCGCGTTTCCCGCCTTTGGAGTGTGGGGCCCAGTCGAGCTGAATCTCGGCGCGCTTGCCCTGGTGGTGAATGAGTTGGATGCCGCCAGGCACCACCTCGCGCGGGCCGCACAGGCGGCATCGCTCGCCGGGGCGCCACTCTGGCAGGCGCACGCGGAGGACCTGTTCTCGCAGCTCGCTGCCGCCGGATGACTGGATCAACAACACGCCGATCGTCGGATCCGATCAAGGTCGCGATCCTCGGCGGCGGTTGCGGCGCGCTCGCGGCAGCATGGAAGCTGAGCTCAACCGCTGCGCTGGAGGAGCGATTCGATGTGAGCGTGTATCAGCTCGGATGGCAGCTCGGCGGCAAAGGCGCGAGTGGTCGGATGCCACACGGCAACGGCGCGGCGGGAGTTGGGCAGCGCATCGAGGAGCACGGTCTGCACATCTGGTTCGGCTTCTACGACCACGCCTTCCGGATGCTGAGGCAGGCCTACGAGGAGACGGGACTCGCCGGCGGGGACGACTGGTGGAGAGTGCCGTTCGAGAAATGCAACTCGGTCTCGTTGTACGAGCGGCGCGACGATGACACGTGGATTAGGCAAGCCGTCGATCTCCCGGCCCGTGGCGGTCCAGATCGGGGGCCGCCGACCGAGCCGAGCCGCGCGCCGCTTACGCGAGTGATAGCTCGCACCACGCGCCTGTTGGCCATCGGCCTGCGCAGCGAGCTCGGTCCGGCCGAGGCCCGCCGCGGCGGCTCGCGGGTGGATGGGGCCGATCCTCTATCGAGCACCGTTGCCGTCCTTGACCAGATAGCCGGCGAGATGGACGCGCTCGAGACGCCCTTCACGCTCGCGGAGGACGACGCGGCTCGCCGCGCCACTCGTGGACGCGAGCCATTGACGCGACGCCCACTGGAGGGGGCGCGCGGGGTGACGTTGGATCCGATGCTTGACCGTCTGTGGCGGGTCGTGCGCGAGCTCCAGGGCCAGTACGCCGAGCGCGAGCTGTCGCACCGGGCACGTCTCTGGTCTGGCGTAGTCGAACTGCTCGCAGCTTCATTGGCGGGGATCGTGGCCGACGATGTGGTCTGGCGCGGCTTGGCCACGCTGGACGAGGAGGACCTCCGGGAGTGGTTGGGCCGCCACGGAGCGCGTGCCGAGACACTTGCTCGCTCGCCGGTATTACGGGGTCTCTATGACCTGTCGTTCGCCTACCGCGACGGAGACAAGCGACGGCCCAGCCTGGCCGCCGGGAGAGGTTTGCAGGCGCTGCTGATGATGATCAACTACGAGGGCGCATTCATGTGGCGGATGCGTGCGGGAATGGGCGACGTCGTGTTCGCGCCGCTGTACCTCGGGCTCAAGCAACGGGGCGTGAGGTTCAACTTCTTCTCGCGGGTCAGCTGCCTGCGGTTGACGCCGGGCAGGCCAGTCGTCGATTCGATCGAGTTCGTAAGAGAGGCGAACGTGATCGCCGGCGCCGAGGCGTTTGACCCGCTGCAGCGAATCGGCGAATGGTGGTGCTGGCCTTCGTCGCCTGATCGACGCCAGCTCGGCGAGTCCGGACCGACGGCTGAGACTTTGACCCGCGGCGCGGACTTCGACGAGGTCGTGCTCGCCATCCCAGTCGGAGCGCTCAACGGTATCTGCTCCGAGCTGGCAGCCGCCAACCGCCGGTTCAGGCAGATGCTCGATGGCGCCCAAACAGTTCGAACGAAGGCCCTTCAGGTGTGGCTGACGAAGCCCTTGGACGAGCTCCGCGGGGATGTCGGCAACGGGAAGCTTGACCCGCCGGCAACGGCATATGCGGAGCCGTTTGACACCTACTGCGACATGAGCCACCTGCTCGACGCCGAGGCATACGAGGGAGAAGACGCACCCCGAGGAGTGGCCTACTTCTGCTCGGTGCTCTCGGATGACGTGGACGCCTCGCAGTCCGAGAACGCTGTTCGGGCCGCCGCTCGGCAATATCTCGAACAGCACGCGCAGGTGATCTGGCCCGGCGCATTCGAAGGTGGACGATTCGATTGGAACGTCGTGTTCGACCCTGCCGGGCGCGCCGGATCCGATCGGCTCGACGCGCAGTACCTGCGAGCGAACGTCGCCCCGACGGACCGATACGTCACAACCCCAGCCGGCAGCGTCGACTCGCGCCTGGATCCAGGCGAGTCAGGATTTGAGAACCTCGTCCTCGCCGGGGACTGGACGCGCAGCGGGATCGATGGAGGGTGCGTCGAGGCGGCGGTCGTCTCCGGCGAGCGTGCCGCTGAAGCGCTTGTCGCTCGCCGGTCCGATCCAAGGCCAGCTGTCCACCGAGCGACGCGCTACGTCGACTACGGTGCCCTCGCGACGGCTCCGGGACCGCTCCTCTGCGAGCGAGCCCGGCTCTACTGCTTCTTCGTAAAGACCGATCACGCCCGCGTCCAGCACCTCTGCGACCGCGTGCTCAAACACCCGACGGGCGGCGAGCTGCGCTACCGGGTACCGCGGTTGACACCGATCGTGCTCAGCTTCGGGACGATTGCGGGACTCCGCTCGCTGCACCATGACCACGCCGGGAGGGGGAGCGCCTCGGAGCCCGAGGCAGCCATCTGGGTCCCGACGATCGGCCAACGTCTCCACGACGGCCGGTATGTCGATGACCATCTCGCGATTTTTATGCCGTACATCTGGGTCGATGACCCGATCGCGTTCGCCTCCGGACGCGAGGTCTACGGGTTCGCAAAAACGCAGGGTTGGATGCGGCATCTCGGTGACCCGCGTGCGCACGCTCGGGCGCCGTCGAGACCGGCGCCGCCTCCGAATCCGCCCGAGGAGCTGGCCCTGGATGTGTACGGAGCGGCCGAGTACGGCGCGGGTGCCGAGCTGGGGCGCGAGCGGCTGATCACGGTTCGCCGGTCGGCCGGTGCCCGGCGGGGAGCTCACCCCGGTGCGACGCCGCACGAGGCGGCAGAGGGCGACGACCTCTCGGCGCTTGTGGGACACCTGCTATCGGCACTCGATCCCGATGCAGAACTTGACCTCGGGATGACCCGGAGGTCGGCGGCTCGGTCGCGCCCCTTCGCGTCAGTGCGATCGCGTGCCGCCGTGTTCACCGAACTGCTGACTGATCAGATCACCCGACTCGTGTTCCTCAAGCAGATCCGAGACGCGACTCACGGCGAACTTGCAGCTCTCCAGCAGGTCGTCGAAGCGCGATCGAGCGTAACCCCAGGATCGCTGCGCTGGCGAAGATTGCCGGGCACCTACGGCCTCTCGGTTCGCTCACTCGCCAGCCATCCGCTCGAGGCGGAGCTCGGGCTCGAGCCTGAGCAGACGATCCGGCTCGCATTCGCGGCCGAGTTCGGCTTCAGAATGGAGCCCGGCGTCGTGCGCTGGCCCTGAGCCGTCCTGGTCCGGTGGTGTGCCGCGAGCCGGCGTCGCGGGCAGCGAGCCACGAATGTGAGTCGTTCGTTAGGTGCCGGCGCAACACTCGCCCGGCGCATCGGCGACGCCCGTGGCGAGCCGATGGGCGAGCCAAACTCAGAGGGACTGGACCGGGTGGTTGTGACATACGAGGGTCGCATCGTTCCAAGACGAGCGGGGACGGCGTCCTGCACGGGCCGGGACACGGAAAGACAGATGTAGGCCCTGAGATGCCGAGCGTGGAGGGATATAGCGAGCTTCGGCTCAGATTCGAACCGAACCGCACCGGCTCGTACCGAGTACATGCGAGTAGCAGCTCGGCGGAGGCGTCGGGCACCTTCGAGTTGCCGTTCAACCCGCTCGAGATCGAGAACTTCGTCCTCAAGGTGAGCCGACCCCGGGGGCGCCGCCGTATCGACAGTTCGGCGATCGGTGACGCGCGGCGCTTTGGCGGCGGGCTGTTCAAGGCCCTTTTCCGAGACCAGATCTACACGCTGTACCACGACGCGCTGGCAAGCGCCCGAAGTGGCGGGCGGGGCGTCCGGATCACGCTGGGTTTGAGCGGGGCACCTGAACTCAACGACGTTCCGTGGGAGTACCTGTTCGACGACCCGGATTTCCTGGCCGTGTCGGCGTTCACCCCGATCGTCCGCTACCTCGATTTGCCGCGCGCCCATCCTGCGCTCTCGGTGAAACCGCCACTTCGGCTTCTGGGGGTCGTCAGCAGCCCAGCCGAGTATGAGCGTCTCGACATCGACCGCGAGCGCGCCAACCTGGACGCCGCCCTTGCGGAGCTGACCAACGCTGCCAAGATCGAGCTTCGGTGGCTTGAGAAACCTACGCTCGGAGAGCTGCTCCGGACCCTACAAGCAGACACATTCCACGCCCTGCATTACATCGGTCACGGAGCGTACGAGCGCGACGCAGAGCGAGGCGTTCTTCTGTTCGAGGACAGCTACGGCTGGGCACGGCCGGTGGACGGCGCCGAACTCGGCATCGTTCTGCACCAGTTCACCTCCTTGCGCATGGCCGTTCTCAACGCCTGTGACGGGGCGCGCTCTCCACGAACGGACCCGTTCGCGGGCGTGGCGGGGTCCCTGGTTCAGCGCGACATTCCGGCGGTAGTCGCGATGCAGTTCGAGATCAGTGACGAAGCGGCGATTGTCTTTGCGAGCGCGTTCTATCAGCAGCTCGCCGCCGGCTCTCCGGTCGACGCGAGCGTCGCCGGGGCGCGGCTGGCGATGTTTGCGGAGCGCAGCGAAGATATCGAGTGGGGGACGCCCGTGTTGTTCATGCGCGTGCGCGATGGGCAAATCTTCGACTTCGGCGATCAGGACCCATCGGACGCGCTGCCTGGTGACCTCTCGGCGACGTCCATCAGCCATCGGAGCCGGGATACCGCGAGCCATCCGCTGCCTAGCGCCGAGCGAGGTGGGAGGGGGCCCGATGACCGATTTGCTCCAAGGCCCCCCGACGGCCAAGCAGCGGACGCCCGGCCGGACCGCGTTTTACCGACACCTGGCGATCAGGACGCTCGGGAGCGGCACGACCGTCTGGTGGCCGAACGAGCCGGCGATGCGCATCTCATCTACCGGGATGTGCGAGGCCTCCAGGTCATCACGATGCTCGTGTCATCGCAACCGAGCGTGACGATCGGACGTCATCGCACAGACGAGCACGACGTCAGCATCGAGTGGGACGACGAGGTCTCCCGCCGGCATGCGACTCTGGAGGCGATCGGCAGTGACTGGACCGTCGTGGACGACGGCTCACGAAATGGAACACTCGTGAACGGTGAGCGCCTGTGGGATCGTCGCCGTCTGCGCAACGGCGACACGTTGACCGTTGGCCAGACGTCGATCGTCTTCCGGTCTCCTGCTCGGCCCGGCGGGTACACAACTCGGCCCGGGCAGCACGCCTCGATCGCGGTCAACTTGAGCCAGGTGGATCGGCGACTGCTCGTGGCGCTGTGCCGCCCTCTCAAGCACGCCGGCCGGACCCTTCCTGCGAGCAACACCGCGATTGCCGAGGAGCTGTCGGTGAGCGTCGCATCCGTCAAGCGGAGGCTCTTGGTCCTGTTCGTGCGTTTCGGGCTCGATCAGCTACCGCAGTCCGAGAAGCGAACTCGACTGGCCATCGCCGCTTTGGAGAGTGGACTTGTCGACAGACGCGAGCTTTGATCAGCGAGCGGTGCGCTCACTGCCCGGGCTGAGTGCTCGCAATCACTGGCAATTCCTCAGAAATGGCGTAGGATCCGCGGGCACCTCGCCAGCGCACATGCGAGCGAGCCATAGGGACTGAGGGTATGGCTGCGACGGTGATGATGGAGCCGGGCGAGACGCTCGGCAAATACCGGGTTCTCGAGGTCGTCTCAATTGGTGGGATGGCGATCGTGTATCGCGCCGAGGACCCTGAACTCGAGCGCGAGGTGGCGTTGAAGGTGATCGCGCCACCGATCGCGGACGATGACGCTTTCCGCAGACGATTCCGGAGCGAGGGCAGGGCCGGCGCCAAGCTCCATCACCCCAACATCGTCCCGGTCCACGACTCCGGCGACGACCAGGGCCGGCTGTTCATCGTGATGCGCTTCATCAGGGGAAAGACGCTTGCGGACCGGATGCGCACCGATCGTCTGACGGCAGAACAAACGATCAGCCTCCTGGTGCCGATCGCGGACGCGATTGACGCCGCGCATGCGGTCGAAATCGTCCACCGCGACGTCAAGCCTCAGAACATCATCGTCAGCACCGACACCGCGCACCCATATCTCGCCGACTTTGGCATTGCCAAGCGGGTCGCGACAACGAGTTTCAACGAGACCAGTGGGTTCATCGGGACCCTCGATTACGCGGCGCCTGAGCAGATTCTCGGGCACGAAGTGACTCCCGCGACTGACATCTACGCGCTCACGGCAGTCCTCTATCACTGCTTGACCGGCCGGCGTGCATATCCGTGCGAAACCGATGCCGCCGTCCTGCACGCGCATGTCTACGAGCCGCCGCCAACCGTCGCGGCCGATCACCCCGGCGCCGCGGTGCTGAACGCGCTCACCGCGCGCGGGATGGCGAAGGAGCCCGGGGCGCGGTTTGCCAGCGCAAGCGAGCTCATGCATGAGGCCAGCGGACTGGTCGACGCCTGGCCCGCCATCAGTCCAGACATGCTGGAGCCGGAAGATGGCCACCGTGCGTCGACGGACGGGCTCGCTCGCAACGGGGCGGCAGGCGTGCGCAACGGAAGCGTCATGCCGACGCCGTCGACCCGCGACGATGACAAGTTACATAAGCGACGCCCAGGTACAAACGTGAACCCTGCGAACTCCGCGGATGTGCCAAACCCCACGCCGCAAAAGCGTGCTCGGCGAGGTCACCGTCTGATGCTCGGGCTCGGTGTGGTCACCGCGCTGTTGGTGGCGGGCGTCGTTGCGACATTGCTCCGAAGTCAGCGGCCGACCCACGCACCGCCTCCACCGCCTGTGGCGCGCGCGGCTCCGTTCACGTTCACCTACAAGCGGCCATGGCATCCGGTGAGCGGTCCGGTGGTCGGAAGCGCCGCGCTGAGCCGGCGGCCACTCAATCTGGCATTCGGGTACGCGACCCTTGCCGCCGGGAAGCTTGCGACGTCGTCGCCGATCCCGGGCGGCGTTCCGCCGGCGCTTCTGCACTACGGCCGGCGGTATAAGGCCGCTGACACGGTGGTCGCCGGAGGCGTTGGACGCGAGTACACCTGGTCGATGCCGGGCGGCCGGTTGGTCGTCTATGTCATGCCGCTCCGCGACGGCGACGCCGCGGTCATCTGCCGGGCCCCGCGGGCCGACGGGACCGCCCTACGATCCTGCGGGCTGCTCGCTCGAACCGCCCAGCTGTCCGGCGTCGAGGTCGTTTCGCACGGACCCGATACTCAGCTTGAGCATACGCTCCGCGCCACGCTCGAGCCGGTCGCCTCCGCCCGGTCGTCTCTGGATTGGCCTCGCAGGACGCAGTTGAAGGCACGTGCCGCTCGAGCGGCGCGCGTCGCCGGAATCGAGTCCGACGCACGGGCGGCACTGGCGAACCTCAACCCACCGCCGCGCTACGCGCCGGCAGTGGCGCGCCTCCGAGCCGCGCTGACGGATGAGGCCGCGGGCCTTACCTCGCTGGCGAAGGCCGCCCGATCGGACAGGCGGGCCGCCTACACGCGTGCCACGACGCAGGTCTCCCTTGCGAGCACGGGGCTGCACACCGCGACACGGGCGCTCTCTCCATATCAACTGGGGGTGTCGACCCTGCCCATCGTCCACCTCGCGGCTCTGCCACCCGTCGTTTCGCACCCTCCGGCGACGGGCCCCGCAACGCCACCACCGACAGCCACGACGCCCGCCTCATCGACGACCACGCCTACGACGTCGGACACAACACCAACCTACACAGCACCCCCGTCTACTACACAGCCGGCGACCCCGACGCAACCGCAGACCACGACCCCCTCGTCGCCCCAGCCAAAGAGCAAGCAGCTGGGCTTCTCGTGAACTCGGAGCTTTTGTGTCCAGACCCGGTCCCCGCCCCGACGAGGACGCAACTGCCACGACCTGACAGAAGCCGGCGAATGAGATCGGCGCGCGGACGCGCGTACTTTCCGACGGTGCTCTTGGTCGTGGCCGGCTTGTGTTTTTGGCTCCTCGGGCCGTTGACGGCCGCTGCGCTTGCCAGCCCCCCGCCCAACGACAACTTCCTGGACTCGGACAATCTCAATGCCCCGGGGCGCCCATTGCCCACGGTCAACACGCTCTCGAGCAGCGTCGACACCCGTAAGGCGTCGACACAGCCGGATTTGCTGGATCCGTGCGGCGAGTTCCCCTGCCAGTCGGGGCCCGCGGAACAAAGCACATGTAAGGGTGTCAGCTACGGAAAGACGGTCTGGTACGACTTCTATCCCGACCACGCCGGCCAGATAGAGATCAGAACGAGTGGCATTCCGAACGTTATTGCCCTTTACACGTACGAGCCGAATAGCCTTATCCCAACACAGGTGACGTGTGCCAAAGGCTCGAAGTATCACCGGAACGAGCTGTCTGAGGATGTGCACCGCGGCGTTGACTACACAGTCCAGATTGGCGGCCGAAACTCTGCCGGCGGGCTCATGCAGGTGCTCTTCAACTACGTTTACCGCAGCCACCTGACAGTGCCGCCGTTCCTGACGTCGCCGCGGATACGACCAATTCCTCGAAAGCAAAACATAGTCAGGCTCGAGAACTTCAAGTTCGTTGCGGTGGCAGCCGGCGAAACGATTTCGGCTGCATGCGGGTTCTGTGTTCGCGGTGACCTGCGGGAAAGGGTCCGTCGCGGGAACTTCGAGGTCTTCGAGGGCTCCAAACCAATCATCAGTCGTCGCAGCCGACTGCTGATCGCCGCAACCGCGCCTGCTCAGATCGGCCGGTTCAAGGTCTACGCTTACGTCCCGCATCGGGGCAGCCTGCTCGTCGTGTCTCAAGGATGCCTCGCTCCGGGAGTTACGCGTGTCAGCCAGACCGACGCCGAACACCTCGCCGCGCTGCCGAGGATCAGCTGCCCGGTGCGATTGGTAAACCCGATCGGCGGCGAGTACGTGTTCTGGCGCAGTAAGGACGGGCAGCTTGAGGAGAAGTGGTACTCCGGGACGAAATGGAGTCCAACAATAAGGCTGAAGTTCGGCGGGCTCACGTCGGAGCCGTCGGCCGCAGTGCATGTCAAGGGTGAGCAGGACGTGTTCTGGCGGGGACGCAATGGCAAGCTCCGCGAGACGTGGTACAACGGCGAGTGGCATCACCCGATCAATTTCGGCGGAAGAATGGACTCGCCGCCAACCGCTGGGGCGGACGGATCGGGCAAGGAATACGTCTTCTGGAAGGGGAGCGACGGGGGATTGTGGGAGAGGTGGTTTGCGGACGGTCGTTGGACGCGGCCGCAGGAGGTCCGTAACGCGGGCTTCATCGGCTCTGCGCCGACCGTCGCGGTTCATAGTGACGGGGAACAGGACGTGTTCTGGAAGGGCGCCAACGGCAACCTGATGGAGATCATCGCGCCGCGGGCCAACGGCGGCTGGGGCACTCCGCTGAACCGCGGTGGCGGCTTGCTCGGCTCGGCGCCGAGCGCCGGCGCAGATGCGGCCGGAAACGACTACGTCGTCTGGCGGGGGTCCAACGACCGCCTGTGGGCGGAGTCGTCTGTCGCCGGGAGGTGGAACGACGAGGCGCTGCCGGTCAACGCCGGTGTCCTGGGGTCACCGCCGTCGATCGCCGTTCAGGCGGACGGCGAGCAGGACGTGTTCTGGAAGGGCGCCGGTGACCATCTCTGGGAGATCTCGGACATCGGCAACGTGTGGCAGGGGGCGGTCTCACACGGCGGGCATCTCACGTCACAGCCCGGCGCCGGCGTCGACGCGGCCGGAAAGCAAGCCACCGCCAAGGCCGATCGATCTGGGTGACGTTTCGGCCTTTCTGATCTGACGCCGGAGACCTCCGCGATCTCCAGAGGGGCCGGCTGCCCAAAGGGCGCTGCGAGCCTCGGACCGCGCTCGAGCCGTAAGCTGCGGCTGCATGAAGCGCGTCGGCGTGCTCGTCCATCCCACCCGTCCGGTGCCGGGCGCGCTGGAGACCCTGAGGCAGTGGACCGACGAGCGGGGTCTCGAGCTGGTGCAGATCAGGGCGGGGGACCAACCCAAGGTGGCGCCGGAGGGGGACGTCACCGCCTGCGACCTGGTGGCCGCGCTCGGAGGGGACGGGACCGTGCTGAACGCGCTGCATGTAGCCGCTGTCTCGCACACGCCGGTGATGGGCGTCGCCTACGGCAGCCTCGGCGCGATCACGACGGTGCCCGAGCCGGAGCTGCGCGCCGGGCTGGACCGCTTTGCCGCCGGCGATTGGGCGGCGCGGCGACTGCCGGCGTTGGCGGTCGACGCGCCTGACGGGACGGTCGGATGGGCGATCAACGACATCGTGGTGGCGCGGAAAGGGAGCACGCAGCTGATCGTCGAGGTCTCGGTCGCGGGTGAGCTCTACGCGCGACTGGCCGGGGACGGGATAATCATCGCCACGCCACTCGGCTCGAGCGCGTACTCGATGGCCGCCGGCGGTCCGTTGCTGTCCCCCGACCTGAACGCGCTCGTCTGCACGCCGCTCGCCATGCACGGCGGGTGCGCGCCGCCGCTCGTGGTCGCGGGCGGGCAGGAAGTGACGCTCGATGCCCACCCCGGCCACGGCGGCTTTGACGTCGAGATCGATGGCGTCGAGCGCGCGACGGCTGGCGAGCGGTTCATCGTCAAGCACGAGCCGCAATACACGACGCTCGTCGACCTGGGCGAGGTGAACACGGGACTGTCCGGCCTGCGCAACCGCGGACTGATCGCCGACAGTCCGCGCGTGCTGTTTCATGACGCGCGCGCGGCGCTACGGGCGCCGACGGCTACGCCGACCTCCCGACGCTAACCGACGTCCAGCGGCTCGAGCAGCCGGTGCGGCTCGCGGAGCGCGACCGCGACGGGGTCGTCGCGGAGATTGCGGCGACCACGGCGCGGTTCCATCACGATCTCATCGACCGCCGGCGTCAGGCCGCAGCGCGGGCAGGCGCCCGCGGGATCGAGTTCGGTGCCACACGGGAGATGGACGAACCGGCGGCTGTTGGGGAAGTCATGGTTGTCGGCCCACACGAGCATCGCGTGCAGCACGGGCCACAGGTCCCGACCCGCGGTGGTCAGCTGGTACAGGGAGCGGCCGGCATGGTCGGGGTCCGGCCGCCGCTCCATGATCCCGTGTTCGACGAGGCTGGTGAGTCGTTCTGAGAGCACCGCCTTGGGCACGTCAAGGTGGGCATGGAAGTCACTGAAGCGGCGCACGCCGTAGAGCGCGTCACGAACGATCAGCAGCGTCCAGCGCTCGCCGATCACCTCGAGCGCGCGGGCGATCGCGCAGTCCTGGCGTTCGTAGTCCTTACCGAGCATGGCCGAGATGATAGACGATTGAGTTCAATCATCGAACCAAATGTGCTACGGTGCCTCAAGTTCAGTCATTGAACCCTACGGAGGAGGCGACATGTCGACCGCTGCCAGTACCGCAGGTATCGCACACCTTCGGACTCGCACCGCAGGTCCGAGGCGCACACTCTGGGTCTCGGCCGCCGGCACGCTGCTCGTCCTGGCGGTGTTCAGCGCGGTCGTGACGAGCGTCGGCGCCAGCAACACCGCCTTGGGAGGGACGGTCTCGGACGAGACGTGGACGTTGAGCGGGATGAGCCTGGGGCTCGCAGTGGCGCTGCTCACGGTGGGCGCGCTCGCCGACGACCTCGGGCGCCGCAAGGTGCTGGTGGTCAGCGCCGCGCTGCTGACGCTTACGAGCGCGCTGGCCGCCCTGGCGCCGAGTACGGACGTGCTGATCGTCGCGCGGATTCTCCAGGGTGCCAGCGGTGCGGGCATCATCGTAGCGAGCCTCGGCGCGATCGGCCACGCATTCCCGGGCGGGCGCCAACGGACCTTCGCGACCAGCGTGTGGGGAGCAGCCGTCGGCGCCGGGATCGCGATCGGGCCGCTCGCCGGCGGTGCGCTCTCCCAGGCAACCGGTTGGCGCAGCAGCTATTGGCTGCAGGCGATCGCCGCGTCGCTGCTCGTCCCTGCCGCCCTGAGCGTCGACGAGTCGCGTTCGCAGAACCGGCGGCCCCTCGATCTGTGGGGCGCGGGCGCCCTGGCCGCCGCGATGGCGTGCCTCACGGCCGGGCTGATCGACGGCCGCAACGGCTGGTCGTCGGCGTCGACGATCGTGCCGCTCGCAGGCGGCGCGGTGCTGCTCGCGGTGTTCGCGACGATCGAGGGACGCAGGCGTCATCCGATGCTCGAACTCAGCCGCTTCACGCATCCGCTGTTCATCGCGTCATTGAGCGGCGCGCTGGCCACGGGGCTGGCGGTGATCGGCCTGATGAGCGTCACTCCCCTGGTGCTGCAGCTCGCGCTGCATGTGAGTGTGCTGGGCAGCGCCGCCGTCCTGGCCGCCTGGTCGGCGACCAGCATGGCGGTCGCGCTGGCCACCCGGCCGGTGCTCGGCCGGCTCAACAGCCCATCGGTGCTCGCGCTCGGCTTCGCGGTGTGCGCAGTCGGCGAGTTCGCGCTCAGTGGGATCGGCGTGGGTTCCTCGTGGACGCAGCTGCTCCCGGGTCTGGCGATCATCGGGATCGGCAGCGGGCTCGCGAACTCGGCACTGGGGCGAGTCGCGGTCGAGTCGGTCCCGCGCGAGCGCGCCGGGATGGGCAGCGGCGCCAACAACACGGCGCGCTATCTCGGCGGCGCCGCCGGCGTGGCGCTGGTTGCGGCGCTCGTCACCGGCGGCGGCGACGCACCCGCAGGCCTGCTCTCCGGCTACACCACGGCAACGGTCGTGTGCGGCGCACTGTGCGTGGTGGGCGCACTGGTGGCGGCCGCGTGCCGCCGGGCGTGAGGCCGGAGTTCGTGGCCGCGCCCGTTCCATCTTTACGCAAGGTGCACTAAAGCTCGTCATCACTCGGCTAGGGGCACTCAACCGGGCGCAGGGTGTGGATCGCTCACCCTAGGTGTCACATTCGAGCAAAGGTCTTGACACGGGTGATCGGATCGAGGATCGTTGCCTGGTCCGGGGCCTGGTCGTTTGTGGACCGCAGATGTGAATAGCCACCGGATTGCCGGTAAGGGGCTCGTAGTTCAATCCACTGGGGGCAGCGATGACGGTAGACGCGCGATGGGCGGAGAGGAACCTGGGACTCACCTTCAACGGCGCGTCGGCAGCGCAGAGCCACGAGCACCACACCGACGACCAGGCGCTCGCGCGGGAGTTGATCGACTTCGACTCCGAGCGGGCGGATCTGTCGATGTTCGCGGCCGCCGCCACGCCGGCATCCGCGACGCTGTCGAAGTTCGTCGACATCGAGTGGCCGGACAGGCTGGCGCCGATCCCCGGCGACGAGCCACGCGGTGAGTCACTGCCGGACGCCGACGTCCTGATCGTCACCTGGACAGTCGACGAGGGTCACGCGCTCAGTCGGGTGCTGACCCCCGGTCACGACAGCCATGATGATTGGAAGCCCTATACCAAGAACTTCGCCCAGATCGCCGAGAAGATGCGTGCCGGCTGTCCAGCGCGCGACTACCACCGGCTCGGGACGTATTGGACCGCCACGATCGGTGACAAGAAGGTGACGCTGTTCAAGTCCGATTCACACATGTCACAGGACGGGCCGGAGCTCGCGAATGCCGACGTGTGGCGACAGATCATCGCTGACACCAACCCAAGGTGGGTGATCACGACCGGCACGGGCGGCGGCATCGGTCGTGAGGCCGAGGTCGGTGACGTCATCGTGAGCCGGTTTGTCACGTTCGACTGCCAGCGCGAGTTCAAGCGCCTCAACGGCGAGTCGTTCACGTGCGCACAGGACCCGCCGGAGGAGCGCTTTAAGTCCGCGACGAAGCTGTTCTCCTACAACGCGAAGTTTCTGCCGCCCGATAACTCGCGCGCGCCGGAGATCATCCTCGCCCCCGTGGCCGATGAGGGAGTCCTGACGACGGACTTCTTCGGCTTCGACAACACCGATGACACGTACAAGCTCCAAGGCAAGGGCGATCTTTCCGAAATGGGTGACGCGGTCCTGGGCATGGTGTGCAGCGAGCTCGGCTCGCAAGCCCCGGACTACGTCATGGTCCGCAACGTGTCCGATCCGGAAATCGACTCGGCCGGGCTGACGCTCGAGCAGCAGACGGAGCTCGCTGCCGACATCTACAAGGGCTATGGCCGGTGGAGCACGGTGTGCAGCGCGATCGTTTGCTGGGGGATCGTCGCGGCACTCTGACCGGCGGAGGGGAGTCGATGGACTGAGACGTCGATCGCGCACCGCGGCCCGCGGCCGCCGCGGAACTTGCGAACGGGCCGCGCACCGGGAATCCAGCTGAAATCGGAGGATTGTGATGACAGGTACACATGTTGCGCTGCCCGGCAGCGAGCGACCGGCCAAGAGTGACGCCGTCCGTGTCGGGGATGTAGATCCTGGCTCGGAGATCGAAGTGACCGTCACTCTGACGGGCCCGGAGCTGCCCGACCTGAAGCCGGGGCAGTCAATTTCACGCGAGCAACTGCAGAGCTCGTACGCGGCGAGCCAGACGGACATCGACAGCGTCAGCGCCGGACTCGAGCAGTATGGGCTGAAGGTCGTAGAGGCATCGACACTGACGCGCAGCCTGCGCGCTCGCGGCACCGCCGAGCAGATGGAAGCCGCCTTCCGGGCTCGGCTCGGCGTCTACCGCAACGACGAGCAGGGCGAGTTCCGGGGCCGGCAAGGCGAACTCGCAATCCCATCCGAGCTCGGTGGGCTCGTCACGGGCGTCCTCGGCCTCGACCAGCGGCGCGTCGCCCGCCGACAGCCGGGGATTCCCGACAAGGGAGCGGATCCTGCGCAGACGGCCGCGCAGGCGCTCGCGCCCAGCGACCTCGAGACGCGCTACCAGTTTCCCGACGGCGGGGCGGCCGGCCAGACGGTCGCGATCGCCGAGTTCGGCGGGGCTTACTTCGCTGACGATCTGACGGCCTTCTGCGAGGCGCAGAAGTGTGCGATGCCGAATGTCCAGCAAGTCGGGGTCGGCGTGCAGGTTCTGACCGAACAGCAGGTCATGGCGCTGCCACAGAGCCAGCGCAACGACGTGCTCGACGACAGCGGCGAGGTCAACATGGACGTGCAGATCGTCGCGGGACTGTGTCCGGCGGCCGAGATCGTCGTCTACTTCACCCAGTTCTCGCAGAAGGGCTGGGTGGACATGCTCAATCAGGTCATCAAGGGACAGCCGTCGAGCCCGGTCAGCGTCTCGGTCAGCTGGGGCCTGCCCGAGGACAGCGCCGACTTCTCGGCCGCGGCGCGCGGTGCGATCGACGAGCGTCTGCAGGCCGTGGCAGCGCTGGGCATAACCGTGTGCGTGTCCGCGGGCGACGACGGCTCCGGCGATCAGGTCAGCGACGGCAAGGCGCACGTCAACTTCCCGGCTTCGAGCGCTCACGTGCTCGCGGTCGGCGGGACGATGCTCGACGGCCAGGACGAGGTCGTCTGGTGGCAGAACCCCGGGGAACGGCAGGATGGTGGGGGCTCGACCGGCGGCGGCGTCAGCACCGTGTTCACGCGACCGTCCTGGCAGGACGTTCACATCCAGTCGATCAATCCGCATAGCATCGACGGCCGCGTCGTGCCCGACATCGCGGCGCTGGCCGGTCCGCCGTACTACCAGCTCGTGTTCATGGGCAAGGCGGCTCCGAACGGCGGGACGAGCGCCTCGGCGCCGCTGTGGGCATCGCTGATCGCGCGAATCGCGGCAGCCGCCAATTCGGACACCAAGCCGGCGTTCATGGCGCCGCTGCTCTACCAGAGCGGGGAAAACGGCAAGGCGCTCGGCGATGCGGTGTGTGTCGACGTCACCGATGGCGACAACACCACGCCGCAGCCGGGCAACGGTTACACGGCCGGACCTGGCTACGACGCCGTCAGCGGCTGGGGCGTCCCGAAGGGGACGGCGCTGCTGGCGTCACGCTGATCGGCTCCGGCCGGGAACACGCTGATCGGCTGCGGCCGGGAAGCTGGAGGCGCGCGACCAGCTCATGGGAGCGGTCGCGCGCCCAGCCGGTCGGTGACGGACGCGCGCGCGCCACCGGTCACGGATCAGGAAGCCGACGGCTGACTGGGCGTTGTGAACACACGCTCGGCAGACGCCGCGCACATGATCAGGACGATCTGAGCCTCGTAGCGCGCGGCAGCCGACTCCTCGCGCTCGAGCGCCGCCATGTAGGCCGCGAACGTGAGCGTTCGGTCGGGTCCGGGCGCGGCGATGAAGCGCTCATACGCCGCCTCGACGACGACGCACTCCTCGCGCCAGTCGCAGTACAAGGCGATCAGCTCGTCCGCCTGCTCGGGACGGATCTTGACATCGGTCGCATTCATGGTGAGATCACGGTAGGCGGGAAATGGCCCTCTGAGAAGGTCCAATCGCCTCGCGGATGAAAGGACCAAACGCGGCTCGCCGCTCTAGGATCAGGGGCCACAACGATGGACATACATCTCGTCCTGGATCGTGACGCCCCTTTGCGGGCCCAGCTCGAGCGGGAGCTGCGAGAGGCTATCCGGTCGGGCAGGCTCCGTGCCGGCGCAAAGCTGCCGCCGAGCCGGGTGCTCGCCGACGAGCTCGCCGTGTCGCGCGGGGTCGTCGTCGAGGCGTACGCGCAGCTCGTCGCCGAGGGATACCTGGTCGCGCGGGCGGGCGACGGTACCCGCATCGCCGACGGGCTGGCGCAGCAGCCGCCGGCCCAGCGTGCCTCATCGGCGTCCGAACGACGGATTCTCTATGACCTGCGCAGCGGGATCCCGGATCTGTCGTACTTCCCCCGCCGCCAGTGGCAGTCGGCGATGGTCTTAGCGGTGCGCGACCTGCCCGATGTCGCGTTCGCCTATGGATCGCGCCGGGGCCTGCGCGAGCTGCGGATCGCGCTCAGCGAGTACCTCGGCCGGGTGAGGGCGGTCGTGGCCGATCCCCAGCGGACCTTCATCACCGCCGGCGCGACGCATGGGCTCGGGCTCCTCTGGCAGACGCTCCGCCAGCGTGGCGCCCGGAGGGTCGCCGTCGAGGACCCGGCGTGGCCGGCGATCCCGGAGTCGGTCACGCAGGCGGGGCTCGAGGTTGTTCCGATCGCCGTGGATGAACACGGCCTCCGCGCCGCCGAGGTCGAGACCGCGGGCGTTGACGCGGTCGTGGTGTCCCCCGCGCATCAGTATCCGATCGGCACGGTGCTCACACCGTGGCGCCGGACCGAGCTGATCGCCTGGGCACGCCGTCACGGAACGCTCGTCGTCGAAGATGACTACGACGCCGAGTATCGCTACGACCGCGAGCCGATCGCGGCGCTGCAAGGCCTCGCTCCCGACTGCGTCGCGTATGTCGGGACGGCGAGCAAGACGCTCGCGCCGGGCCTGCGACTCGGTTGGCTCTTGGTTCCGAGCCATCTCGTCGGCGAGCTCGCGGCGCAACACGGGGTCACGCGCGCGATGCCCAACGTCCCGTCGCAGGCCGCCTACGCGACGTTGCTCCAGCGTGGCGACATCGACAGGCATCTGCGCCGTACCCGCCGCCACTACAACGCGCGCCGCACTGTGCTCGCCGAGGCGCTGGCGGACTCGTTGCCCGAGGCGACGGTGGGCGGCGCGTCAGCCGGACTGCATCTGATCGCTTGGCTGACGGAGGGCACCGACGAGACCGCAATCGTCGACGCCGCGGCCAGGCGAGGGGTCGCGATCCACGCGCTCCATCAGGATTGCGCCCTGACCGCGTCCCTGCCGCCGGCGCTGCTGCTCGGCTACGGGTTGATCGGCGAGCAGGCGATTCCACGCGCGGTCCGCGAGCTGGCCGCCGCCGCGCACGGTGAGTGAGGCTCGGGAGCCCATTGGTCTACTGATCCGCCCCATCCTTGGTCCTTCTCAAGCAGACCAAGGCGGTCATACGATCGACGTCATGGTGCGTCGCGGAGCCCGTCTGACGGGATCGAGGGAGGCCGCCCGATCGGCCGCGTACTGATCATCGGCTGCCGGGGCGTGCTGGGCACGTTGACCGCGCGGGCGTTTGCGGCCGCCGGCTGGGAGGTGCAGGGCGCGGCGCGGCGGCCACTCGCAGGCCAGATCAAGATCGACCTCGATCGCCGCGAATCGATCCTGGCGGCCCTCCGCGGCCACGATCTGGTGGTCAACACCGTGCCCCATCCGGGGCTGTGGCCCGAGCGCCTCGTGCTCGAGCGAGGTGGGCGCCTGATCAACACTTCGGCGCTGCCGGCCGCCGCGAGCCGGGCGCTGCGCGCGGTCGCCGGCGACGCGCGCGGGACCGTGCTGATGAACGCCGGCCTGGCGCCCGGCGTGACCAACCTCGTCGCGGCCTACCTGCTCCACCTGCACCCCGAGGCGCACGAGCTTCAGATCGTGATCACGCTCTCCAGCACGGCGCCTCGCGGCCCCGCGAGCGCGCAGTTCGTCCGTCGCGGCCTGACGGCGGTCGCGCGGCACCGGACCGTCGACGTCAGGCTGCCGGGGCCGTTCGGCGAGCGTCGCTGCGTGGGTTTCGGCGAAGGTGACGCCGGTTGGCTGGGAGGGGTGGCGGAAGGGCGCGTCGTCCGCGTCTACATCTGTGTCTACGAGCCGACGGCCCACCGCCAGCTGCTCGAGCTCAACCACGACGGGACGATCGAGGCGCTGCCGCGATCGTTGATCGGCTCGCGCACGCTGTCCGCCAGTGGCTCGGCGGGTACCGAACCGGTTGCGCATCTGATCGTCGCCAAGCGGTCGGGGCGGCGCCTCGATGCGCGCACGATTCAGTGTCGCGGGGATTTCCGCCACGCGGCGCTGAGCACGGTCGTGTTTGCGCGAGCGCTGATCGAGCGCCAACGGCGCGGATGTCTGGACCCGGAGGAGGTCTGCGGTCTGAGCGAGCTCGGCTCCGAGCTGCGCGGCGCCGGAATCCGGATCGAGCCGTATGCCGAAGCGTCCCCGGCGGTGATCGAGGACGAGCGCAGCCTGCTTGGACGCCGCTGATCGTCCCGGGGAGGCGCGGCGTCGGGACGGCTTGCGCCGGTCCTCGCGAAGTAGGCTGGCGGTTGGATGACGGCGACTAACGGTGGCCCGCCAATCGACGCAACGCGCGTGATCGCGGATCTGCGCGAGCTGGAGCGCCGGACGGGTGGCGCGACAGGCGCTCGCCGGGTCGCGTGGGGCGAGCAGTGGCGCGCGGCGCGCGCATTCCTCCAGGAGCTGCTGGGCGAGATCGGACTGCGAGCCGAGCCCGACGAAGCGGGCAATCTATGGGCCGTGCTCGCCGGCGAGCGGAGACCGGCGCTCGCCGTCGGCTCACACCTTGACTCGGTCCCGTCCGGCGGTTGGCTCGACGGCGCGCTCGGGGTCATGGCCGCGCTCGGCGTACTGCGGGCGTTCGCGCAGTCGGGCGAGCGCCCAGCACGCGACCTCGCGCTCGTGGACTGGGCGGACGAGGAGGGCGCGCGCTTTGGCTATAGCTTGCTCGGAAGCTCGGCGTTCGCGGGCTCGCTCGATGTCGAGGCGGTGCGCGAGCTGCCCGATCAGGGGCACGAGCGGCTCGTCGACGTGCTGGCGGCCAACGGCGTCGATCTCGACCGCGCACCGGACGCCGGTAAGCGTCGCGCGCAGATCCTCGCCTACCTCGAGCTCCACATCGAGCAGGGGCCGGTGCTCGAGGCCGAGGGGCTCCAGGCCGGCGCGGTCGCGGGATGCGTTGGCGTGGAGCGCCACCGGTTCACGTTCACCGGCCGCACCGGCCACGCCGGGACCACGCCGATGGACCATCGCCACGACGCAGGGCTCGCTGCGGCCACCACGGCGCTCGCGGTCGAGCGGACGGCCGCCGGGGGCGGCACGGCGACCACCGGCGTGCTCGAGCTCGGGCCGGGAATCGTGACGGCCGTCGCAGGCCGCGCTGAGCTGCTGGTAGATCTGCGCCACAGCGATGCGCAGCGGTTGGCGGCGATGCTGACCGAGGCGACGGAGGCCGCTCGCGCCGCGGCCTCACAGCGGGGCTGCGATCTGAAGCTGTCGAAGGTGTTCGCCGTGCAGCCGGTGCCGTTCGACGAGCGGCTGGTCGCGCTCGCGCGCGAATCGTGCATCGAGGTCACCGGCGCTGACCGGGTGCTGACCAGCGGCGCGCTGCACGACGCCGCCGCGGTCGCCCGTCGCCTTCCGGCGGCGATGGTGTTCGCGCCCTCGATCGGCGGCGTCAGTCATGCGGCGGACGAGGACACCGCCGACGGCGACCTTTCCGCGGCGATCGAGACGTTCGCCGTGTGCGTACAGAAGGCGTTGAGGCTGCCGATCGACCGCGGGTCCGACAGCGCGCGATAACGCGATTCGGCGGCCCGCGGAGGTTCCGGGGCGGCGAGTGATACGGTGCCGCCAGAACATAACGAGCCGAGTCACACGGCCATCCGTGGCCGGTGAGCGGGGGACCCAATGCGATCACATCCGGTCGCTGGGGCGAATCGCCGTAATAGTCCGGCGTAGCGCGCAGCGCGAGCCCGTCAGCTAACTCCGCAGGCTTCCCGAGTCCAGGTCCTAGGGAGGGTTTGTGGACACGATGCGTCGCACGGTGGATCCGTGGCAGGAATCGCTCGAGCGCTCGTTGGCGCGTCGAGGCAAGTCAAATGATCCGGGGCCGCGTGGGCAAGGCCTGTGGGCTGCGGCTGCCCGGCACAGGTCAGCGCGCCGGGCGGCGCCACGGCGCCGGCCCGGCCTGAGACGGCGGCGCCTGATCATCCTGGTCGCCGCCGCGAGCTTCGCGCTCGGGCTCGCAGTTGCCAAGCTCACCCAGCAGACGCCCGGTCACGATAAGGCGCTCGCCCTCGCCCTCGCCCACGCAAACGTCGATGGCTTCCGCACGCCGGAGGGCTCCTCCTACTCAGCCTCCGGGGCGCCGCTTGGCAGCGCCGCGGCCGAGCGTGGGTTGGACACGAAGGTCTGTCATCCACTCGCCATTCCGGCTGGTTCGGTCGCCGTCACCGGCTACGTGAACCCGCTCGCGGGCGCGCATCTGACGCCCGAACGGATCGACCAGGGAGTCGACTACGCCGGCACCGGTTCGCTGGCGGCGATCGGCGCAGCCAAGGTCACGCGCCTGGCGACGGCCGGCACCGGCTGGCCGGGGGCGTTCATCGCCTACAAGCTGCTCGGTGGCCCAGATCGGGGTTGCACCGTCTACTACGCAGAGGGTGTGCGCCCGGCGCCCGGCCTGAGGGTGGGCGAGGTGGTCAGCGCCGGCCGCCCGATCGCGACCTTGATCCCCGGCTGGTCAACGGGGATCGAGATCGGCTGGGGTGCCGGGGTCGGCGAAAAGACGTACGCGGCTTTGAAGGGCCAGTGGAACGCCGACGAGGACGCCGACAGCATCCCGACCGCGGCCGGCAAGAGCTTCTCGGCGCTGATCAGCGCGCTCGGAGGGCCGCCCGGACGCGTCGAGGGTTAAGCGGCCAGGCTCGTGGAGGCGCCCTCAGCCGCACGGCGCTCGGCGATGACACGCGCGGCGGCGGCGCGCTGATCGACCGGACCGAGTTTGCTGGATGCCGTGCGCCGGAGGAGGATTCGTGGCGTTGATGGCTCGGCCGCCGGGCAAGGGCGGATCTTCCCCCCCCTCGGCGGCGAAGCGCTCGAGCACCGCCGAGTGCTCGCCGTGCTCACGGTGCTCCAAGGAGGGAGTTCAGCCCCCGCACTCACGCCGCCACGCGATCCTCGAGGCCGGCGAGACCTGTAACCGCGGGGTCGTGCGGTGGAGAGCGCGATCGCTCGTCGAGTGCCGCCAGCACGATGCGCGCGCGCAGACGCGTGGATCGCATCGGCCCGGCGGCGCTCGGCCTCGGCGCGATCGCGTTCGCTCAGATCGCGAAACACGACCACCGCGCCACGGCGGCCGTTGACCGTCACCGGCGCTGACGAGTACGTGACCGGCACGAACGTGTCGTCCTTGCGGACGAACCAATCCTGCTCGACGCGGACCGCCTCGCCGGTCGTCCGCGGCCGCAGTAGCGGGCATTCGGCCTCCGGGAACGGCAGGCCGTCGGGGCGTTTGAAGTGGATCGTCGCATGGCTGTTGCGACCCAGCAGCTCGCCCTCTGAGTCGTACCCGAGCACGCCCAGCGCCGCCCGGTTGGCGAACAGGACCGCGCCCGTCTGATCGACGGCGTAGACGGCATCGACCATGCTCTCCAGCAGGGCGGCGAGGAGCTCCTCGCCGTCGTAGCCGTACTGCTCGGCGATCGGGCGCTCCGCCATCCTGCGCCGGTCAGCTGACGGGAGGCGGCGTGCCCTCCGCGCTTCCGGCAAGGGCCGGGTCCCACTCGCAGACCATGCACGCATGCTGGAAGGCGGCCAGCGCGAAGTCCAGCGCGACCGCGTGGGGATCCGAGCCGGCACGGACATCATCCCAGTCCAGGACGTACTCGCCCAGTTGTCCGTCCCAGCGCCCGGGGGAGAGGTCGGCAGCGGTGAAGCCGTCGGGCGCCGGATATGCGTAGGCGTAGAACGCTGCCTTTCCGTAGCGTGGGTCACCGGGCCACCAGCCGATCGCCACCTCCTGCGCGTCCATCGCGTTGCGCATGATGAAGTCATCGGACGGCGGGTTGGCGCTCGTGCCGGAGAACAGGTTGACCGCGAGATCGAACGAGCCCCACCACGCGTTGACCGGCGTCGAGCGTCCGCGGTATGGCGCCCGGAAGGCCGCGAGCACGAGCGCGGCCTGGGTGGCGGCCGCGAAGTACGCGCTGACGGCGGCGCGGTCATAAGTCGTGTGCTCCTCGTCCTCGTCGAGCGCCACCGTCCACGTCACCTCCTGCGGCGCCGTGTTGATCGGCGCATCGCCGGCGAGCTCGCGCACGGCGTCGAGCAAGCCGCGGGTCACGAGGGCGACCGGGCGGTCGGGGGCGAGCGCGACGCTGCGGCGGCGCCCGTCCGAGTGCTCGACTAACGCCTCGTGGGAGCGGAGGTCCAGCGCCGCGACGAACGCTCCCGAGCCGTCGGGCGCCGGCAGCGGGTTGGTCTCCCAGCCCCGCGCGGTCAGGCGCAGCGCGGCGTGCTGGAGCTGTGGCTCGGGCGGGGCGAGCAACACGGCAAGCTTGCCGAGGACCTGGGTATGCGCGTGGAGCGTGTCGCACGTCGCGCTCCACTGCTCATAGGACGCTGCCGGCCAGGCCGAGGGCACAGGCCCAACCTACCATCCGCGCGGTCAGCCAGCCTGTAGGATCGACGCGTGTCGCGTTCGACCCCGCTCGTCGATGAGATCGCCAACGAGCTCGCCACCTGGCCCGGGGTGAGCATCGAGCGCGCCGATCAGGACACGGCCGTCGTGCGCTACGAGCAGCTTGAGCTCGGCGTCCTGTACCGCGAGCGCGGTGAAGTGGAGCTGCCCTTTCTGGGTGACGAGCACGACCAGCTGATCGAGCACGGTGACGCCGAGCCCGGCGACGTGACGCCTGACTCGAGCGGCGTCAGCCATCGCGTCCACGGCCCCTCGGACATCACCGCCGTGCTCGAGCTGTTCGACCGCCGCTACCGAGACGTGCGCGGCGAGGACGAGCCGTACAGCTCGCAGGACCCGGCCTGATCGCAGCCTCAGCCGTTGCGGATCACGCGCAGGATCACCGGGCGCACGCTGTGCTCGGCTGCGCTCAGCACGGTCGTGAGCTCATCGTCGCGCAGCTCTTCGGCCGCCTGCAGGACAACCACCAGCGGCTCGGCGCCATGTCCTGCGCGGGAGATGACGTGCCGCACCTCGTCGGGCTCGCGCCTGAGCCCCTCCGGCGAAGGGTATGACAGCACCACCTCGCCGCCGGTCAGCGGCTCGAGGTTGCCCTCCTCGTCGGTGGGCCCGTGTTCGACCACGACGTCGCCATCGGAGAGAGCGGGCGGCGGGTCGGATTCGAGCTGTCGCGCGAGCGGGCCGCCCCGGGGCACTTGGATGATCAGCGCAGCGATCCGGTCACCCTAGCGCCCGACCGCGGGACTCGCCCGCCGGTCGGCGACGGTTGGTCACAGTCACCGATGTTGAGACCGCGTAGGGTTGTGCGGTCAACGATCTGGAGGTCTGCGAAATGAGCGCAACGACGAACGGCTCCTCGGTGATGCTGATCCACGGAGCATGGCTGACGGGCAACAGCTGGGACAACTTTGCCGAGCACTTCCGTGGCCGCGGCTACGAGGTGTCGGCGCCCGATTGGCCCCGCAAGCAGGGCGACGTCGGCGAGCTGCGTGAGCACGCCGACGAGGTGGCAGGGCTCGGCGTCAAAGAGATCGTCGACCACTACGAGTCACTGATCCGCGCGCTGCCCGAGCCTCCGCTCCTGGTGGGTCACTCCTACGGCGGGCTGTTCGTCGAGCTGCTGCTCGACCGCGGTCTCGGCCGCGCGGGAGTGGCGATGAGTCCGGCGCCGCCCAAGGGGATCCTCGTGCTCCCGTTCTCGACCCTGAAGTCCGCGACCCCGGCGCTCGCGCACCCATCGACGCGGCACGGCATCGTCGACCTGACGCTCGAGGAGTTCACGTACGGTTTCGTCAATACGTTCTCGCCCGAGCACGCGAAAGCCGCCTACGAGAAGTACGCCGTCCCCGAGACCGGCCAGATCTTCTACGAGGCGGGCTTTGCCAACTTCCACCTGCACCCGCCGACCGAGGTCCATTTCAGGTACGGCGAGCGCGCGCCGCTGCTGATCGTCGGGGCCGACAAGGACCACACCGTTCCGGCGTCGCTCTCGCACAAGCAGTACGAGAAGTACGAGAAGTCGCCGGCGCACACGGATTACCTCGAGTTCGCCGGGCGGCCCCACCTGATGATGGTCGCCGAAGGCTGGCAGGAGATCGCGACCGAGATCGAGCGCTGGCTCGACGGCGTGCCGGCAGCGGCGAGCGCCGGCTGACGGGCGACTCGCCCGTCTGGTCGCCTGGCCGTCTCGGCGAGCGTCACCCGGCGCGAGAACGCATCGGGAGCGCGACCAACTCGGCGACGGGTAAATTGGAGAATCGTGTCGGTTCGCGCGCACATCGAGGTGGAGACCACGGATGAGGAACGGCTGACCGGGCGCGCGCTGTGGACCGTGTTCGGAGCGCTGATGCTCGGCATGTTCCTGGCGGCGCTCGATCAGACGATCGTCTCCACGGCGCTGCCGACGATCGTCGGCGACCTCGGCGGCCTCAGCCATCTGACCTGGGTGGTCACCGCGTACCTGCTGGCGGCGACGATCTCGACGCCCCTGTACGGCAAGCTGGGTGACACGCACGGGCGCAAGCCGGTGTTCCTGGCCGCGATCGTGATCTTCCTGGGCGGGTCGATCCTCGCCGGGCTGAGCCAGTCGATGGATCAGCTGATCGGCTTCCGCGCGCTGCAGGGGGTCGGCGCCGGCGGTCTGATGGTCGGCGCTCAGGCGATCATCGGCGACATCGTTCCGCCTCGCGAACGGGGCCGGTACATGGGGCTGATCGGCTCGGTGTTCGCGGTCGCCTCGGTCGCCGGGCCGCTGCTCGGCGGCTTCCTCGTCGAGAATCTGTCATGGCGCTGGGTGTTCTACGTCAACGTGCCGATCGGCGTGGTCGCGATCGCAATCGTCATCACGCGGTTGCATCTGCACACGCCCCATCGCAGTCACCGGATCGATTACGCCGGCGCGGCGCTGCTCAGCGGCTGCGTCGCGGCTCTGATCCTGCTCGCGACCTGGGGCGGCAGCCAGTATGCGTGGGGCTCGCCGACGATCATCGGCCTGGGTGTCGTCGGCGTGGCGCTGCTGATCGCGTTCATCTGGTGGGAAGGACGGGCCGCGGAGCCGATCCTGCCGCTGAAGCTGTTTCGCTCGAGCGTGTTCAGCATCGCGAACGCGATGGGGTTCGCGATCGGCATGGCGATGTTCGGGGTGATCATCTTCATCCCGCTGTTCTTGCAGATCGTCTACGGCGCGAGCCCGACCAGTTCGGGGCTGCGGCTGCTGCCGCTCATCTTCGGTCTGCTCGTCGCGACGATCGCCTCCGGTCGCGTGATCTCGGCGGTCGGCCGCTACAAGGTGTTCCCGATCGCCGGCACCGCGATCCTGATCACCGGGATGTATCTGCTCTCGCTGCTGGGGGTCGGAACCGCCCCATGGCTGGCGTCGGCGTACATGCTGGTCGTGGGGGTCGGAATCGGCCTCGTGATGCAGGTGCTCGTCCTGGTCGTGCAGAACGACGTGGCGCCGCAGGACATCGGCGTGGCGACCTCGACCGCGACCTTCTCCCGGTCCGTCGGCGGCGCGTTCGGCGTGGCGATCTTCGGCACGATCTTCGCGACTCGCCTGGCGGATCAGCTGTCGCGCTTTCCGCCCGCAGTCACGGCGCGGCTCGGCAGCGGCGTGCACCTGAACCCGCAGCAGGCCAAGCACCTCCCGCCGGCGATCCATACCGAGTTCCTGCATGCGTTCGCGAACGCGCTCCACGGCGTCTTTCTATGGGGCGTGGCGCTGGCGGTGATCCCGTTCGTGCTTTCGTGGCTGCTCAAGGAGGTTCCGCTGCGCACGACGCTCGGACGCGCTTCGCAGGTCCCGTCCCCGCCGGCCGAAGGTCCAGCGATCGAGCCGCGACCCGAACAGCCGATCGCTTCCGCCTGAATCGACCCACCCAGGAGCCCAGATGCCCGATAACAACTTCTTCGATCTCGAGCTCGGCGGCCTGGACGGCGAGCAGCTCGACCTCGACGCGCTCACCGGCCAGACGGTGCTCGTGGTCAACGTCGCCTCGCGCTGCGGGCTGACACCCCAGTATTCCGGCCTCGAGCGCCTTCAGGGCCGCTATCGCGACTCCCCGTTCTCGGTGTTGGGTGTCCCATGCAATCAGTTCGCCAACCAGGAGCCCGGGACCGAAGACGAGATCCGGACGTTCTGCTCGACCACCTACGGGACGACGTTCCCGATCAGCGAGAAGGTCGACGTCAACGGCCCCAACCGCCACCGCCTCTACGAGCGGCTGGTCGACACTGCGGACGCCGACGGCCGCGCGGGTGACGTCGACTGGAACTTCGAGAAGTTCCTCGTCTCCCCCGCCGGCGAGGTGGTCGCGCGCTTTCGCCCTGGGGTCGAGCCCGAGTCCGAGGAGATAGTCAGCGAGATCGAGCGCGTCCTGTCAGGGCGCAGCGGCCGCGGGGAGACATGGGAGACGGCCCCCGCCTCCGAAGTCCGGCCCGGGGACCGCGTCCGCGCACATCAGGATCTCGAGCTGACGGTGACTCGGATCGAGCGAAATTTCTTCGGACGCGACGGGATGCTCGCGTTCATCGAGTCATCCCCAGACGGCTGGCTGAAGGTGCCGGTGATGGCCGACGCCGACGTTCAGGTGCAACGGCGCGGGGGCTGACGGCGCCACTGAGCGCTGCGCGACCACACGAGCGATGCGTGGGCGCGGCCCGTCCGGGCTGACGGGCAGGCTCACGTACCGGCCTGCGCGGGCGGGCCGGCAGGCGCTGCCCGAGACGATGGCTGTCGCGCAGTCGAACCCGCGCCGGACGGGACTCATCGAGCGGGAGCCCACCCGGCGACGGGGCCCGGGGCTCGGGTGTGGGCCGCCGCGGTCCGCCACCGCCGCGGTCGTCGCCCTCATCGGTGTCCTGATCCGACGGCCCGCTCGAGAAACGCTCGATCAGTGCCGGCACCAGCAGCGCCGCCGCGAACACGATCAGCATGTACACGAGCACCAGCGGGTCGAAGTTCCCGATGTGGGAGCCTCTCGGCATCCGATCAAGCGTAGCGCCGCGCCGCGGCCGTCTCGGAGCGGCGCGCGGCGGTTCGCGGTCGGGCGCCGCGAACCGCCGTCGACCCCGCTGCGGTTTGCCTAGTAGCCGACGCTTGACCCGCCGCTGGACGAGCCGGTGCTCGCCGTGAGCCGCGACGTGATCGCCGAACCGGACTGGTTGACCAGCCACCATTTGGCGCCGAAGTTGTCGCTTCCCTGTCCCGTGACCTGGCCCGAGTGGGTGTCACCGGCGAAGTAGTAGAGCGGGTGGCCGTTGTAAGTCACCTGCTTGACGTCGCCAGAGCGGGTGATCGTGCCCAGATCCGAGGCCTGTACGCCGCCCGACGCTGTTGGCGCAGCGGTCGTCGTCACCGGCGGCCACGCCTTGGCGCACGCCCCGGAGCAGCTCGACATGTCGCCGGTGTCAGCGTCCCACAGGTAGACCGCGCGCCCGGAGGCGCCGGTCAGATAGGTGCCGCCCGTGCCCTTCATGGTGCTGATCGTGATCGCACCGCCTGATGTGTGCGAGGCCGGCGCCGAGGCGCTCGAGTGCGAGCTGCTACCGCCGCATGCGGCGACCAGCAGCGAGACGCCGACCGTCAACGCGAGGCCGCCAAGACGCGACCGCGCTTTCGTGCTACGAGTCATATTTCGCTCCAAATTCGGAGGTTTGAGGTCGTCTATATGGACCCCACTCCACCGCGGATCCTTCCCGCCGGGGGGAGCCGGTCTTAGCCGCCTCTTAGACGCCGGTCAGCGGGCGAGGTGAGCGAGCGCGCCGGACTGGATCAACTCGACGGTCGCGGCGATGTCGACGTCCGGGTAGCGGTCGCGATCCATGAACCGAGATTCGCTCGCGGACGATCTCGAACGCTTGCACCGTCGGCGCACTGCACTGTTCGATCCCGCGCAGCTGGAGTGCTTGACAGCAGGCCATCAGGTGGATCGCGGCGATGTTCTGCGTGAGCTCGACGATCGAGCGGGCGTCACGGGCCGCGATCGTGCCCATCGACACCTTGTCCTGGTTATGGCACTCGGTCGACCGCGAGTGAATCGTCGTCGGGCTGCAGAGGTGCATCGCCTCGGCCGTCATCGCCGAGGAGCAGAGCTGCATCCCCTTGAAGCCGTGGTGCAACCCGGCCTCGGGGTGATCGGGCTCGAAGCGCGCGATCAGGTTCGGGGTCAGTCCGGCGTTGAACTTCTCGTCCACGACCAATTCGAGCTGGCGGTCGATCAGGTCGCAGAGGTTGGCGAGCGCCACCTTGAGCGAGTCCATCGCCTGGCCGATGTGGCCGCCGTAGAAGTTTCCGCCGCTTTCGACGCGGTGGCCGCCGACGTTGAACAGAGGGTTGTCGTCGGACGAGTTGATCTCGGTCGCGATCCACTCCTGGACCCAGGCGATCACGTCGCGCAGCACGCCGATCACGTGCGGCGCGCAGCGGATCGAGTACTTGTCCTGCACCTGGCGCTCGAGCTCGAGGAACTCGGCGCCCTCGAGCCCGCCGGCGAACAGCTCGTCGCTGTCGAGCGAGAGCTGCGATCCGTCCAGGAACTCGCGGATGTTGCGCGCGCTGTGCACCATGCCGCTGTGCGGCTTGGCCTGGTCGAACAAGAACGCGTTGAAGTGGCCGCGGTTGCCGAGCAGCGCCTGTGATGCCATCGCCGTCATCAGGTCGGCGAGGTCGGCGAGCTCGCTCGCGGCGGCGACGGCCAGGCACGCGAACGCGCTCATGAACGAGGTTCCGTTGGTCAGCGCGAGCCCCTCCTTGGCCTCGAGCAACATCGGCTCGAGCCCGAGCTGGGCGAGAACTTCGTCGGCCGCGCGGTCATCGCCTTCGAACGAGACCCGGCCGTCGCCGCTGAGCGCGCGCCCGACATAGGTCAGCGGCGCCAGATCCCCGCTTGCGCCGCATGAGCCGCGCTCGGGGATGAACGGAAGCACATCGTGGTTGAGCAGCTCGAGGATCCGCTCGATCAGCTCCACCCGGACGCCCGAGTTGCCCTTCGCGAGGCAGTTGGCGCGCAGCAGCATCGTCACCCGCGCGACCTCGGGCGGCGCGATCGGCCCGGTGCCACAGCCCATGAAACGGATGATCCCCTGCTGGAGCTTGGCCGTCTTCGACGGCGAGATTTGGCGGTGGGCACTGTCACCGAAGCCGGTCGTGACGCCGTAGATCGGGATCTCTTGCGCGATCAGCGTCCGCTTGAGCTCGCGGCTCGCGGCGACGGCGTCGGCTGCGTGGTCGGCCAAGCCGAACGGTGCGGCCGCGGCGCGCGACGTCGAGGACGTCGGCGATCGTCAGATTGACGCCGTCGAGCTCCAGCAGAGCCCGCTGCAGCCCCAGATCTGACATTCCAGTGACGGCCACAGCGCAACTGTCGCGCACTGGTACCCTGGACGCAACCCAGGCGCACTCGACCGGCCGTCTCATGCAGCTAAGTCGCCCTCTTGACGCTATTGACCGCGAAATCATTGCGTTGCTGAAGGAAAACGCAAAGCGCACGTTCGCGGATATCGGGGGCCATGTGGGCCTCTCGTCGACCGCCGTAAAGCGCCGCGTCGACCGCCTCGAGGGTGACGGCGTGATCGTCGGCTACGGCGCTCGGATCAACCCGAGCGCGCTGGGGGATGGGATCGAGGCCCTGATCGAGCTCTACTGCGCCGATCGGATCGCGCCGGCCGACGTGGGCCGCTCGATCGCCGGTCTCGACCAAGTCGTCTCGGCGTGGACGACCTCAGGCGAGCCTGACGCCCTGGTTCGCGCGCGCGTGGAGAGCATCGCCGACCTCGAGAAGTTCGTAGAGCGCCTGCGCCGCGACCATAACGTCCTGCGCACGCGGACCCTGATCGTCCTGTCGACGCTGATCGACCGCGCTGCATGACCATCGCGATGACAGCGCCGAATGGGGTGCGGCGGCGATGACCGCTGAGGAACAGCTCGCGACGTTCGCAGCGCCGGACACGGCGATCGAGCGCCGGCCCGACGGAACCACGCTGCTGCGCTCGCGCCACCCGCTCCCCGACTTCAAGAGCTCGATCCCGGCCGTGCTCCGCGAGCGCGCCGCCGCGCATCCCGAGCGGACGCTGGCGGCGCAGCGCGGTGACGACGATCGATGGAGTTCGCTGACCTACGGCCAGGCACGCGCCGACGCCGACGCGGTCGCGGCCGGCCTGCTCGAACTCGGGCTGGGCCCCGATCGCCCGGTGATGATCCTGTCGGGCAACTCCGTCGAGCATCTGCTGCTCAGCCTCGGCGCGTACACCGCCGGTATCCCGGTGATGCCGATCAGCGTCGCCTACTCGCTGATGAGCGCCGACCACGCACGGATCAAGTCGATCGCGGAGCTGACGCGCCCGGGGTTGGTGTTCGCCGACGATGCGCGGCAGTTCCAGGCCGCGCTGGACGCGCTGGCAGGCGATGTCCCGATGACGCTCGTGGCCCGCGGTCAGCGCCCCGGAGCCCTGGCGCTCGATGACCTGCTCGCCGCCACGCCGGGTGACGCAGCGCAGCGCGCGTTCGCCGGCGTCGGCCCCGACACGACCGTCAAGCTGCTGTTCACGTCAGGCTCGACCGGCGCGCCCAAGGGCGTGATCAACACCAACCGGATGCTGTGCTCCAACCAGGCGGTGCTCCAGGACATCTGGCCGTTCCTGGCCGATGAGCCGCCGGTGCTCGTCGACTGGCTGCCGTGGAGCCACACCTTCGGCGCCAACCACAACCTCAACCTGGTGCTGTTCAACGGCGGGACGCTGTACATCGACGACGGGCGCCCGGTCCCGCAGCTGTTCGCGCGCACGCTGGCCGCGCTCGAGCAGATCGCGCCGACGGTGTACTTCAACGTTCCGGCGGGGTTCGCGCTGTTGGCCGGCGCGCTCGAGAACGACCGCGCTCTCGCCGAGCACTTCTTCAGCCGGCTGCGGTTCATGTTCTACGCCGGCGCCGCGCTCCCCGACGCGCTCGCGCTGCGCCTGCGCGCGATCGCCGAACGCCTTGCCGACCATGAGGTCCCGCTGACCTCGAGCTGGGGGACGACCGAGACCTCGCCCGCGGCTACCAGCGCCCATTTCCCCGATGCCGCGATCGGCTGCATCGGCGTCCCGCTGCCGGGAACGACGATCAAGCTCGCGCCCGAGGGCGACAAGCTCGAGATTCGCGTCAGCGGGCCGAACGTGACCCCCGGTTACTTCCGATCGCCGGACCTGACCACCGCCGCATTCGACGACGAGGGCTTCTACCGCTCGGGTGATGCGGTCGTGCTCGTCGACTCCGACGATCCCAACCGGGGCCTGCTGTTCGACGGACGGATCGCCGAGGACTTCAAGCTCCTGACCGGGACGTGGGTGACCGTCGGCCCCCTGCGGACGCGGCTGCTCGGGGCGGCTCGGGTACTCACTGACGCCGTCATCTGCGGGCAGGACAAGGAATACGTCGCGGCGCTGGCGTGGGTCAACCAGGCCGAGGCGCGGGCCGTGTGTGGCGGGGACGGTGACGTCGACCTGTCCGATCAGCGCCTGCGCCGTCACCTGGCCCGGACGCTCGCGACGCTCGGCGGCGCGGCCGGCTCGGCCGGGCGCGTCGAGCGCCTGCTGCTGCTCGCGCAGCCTCCGAGCCTCGACGCCGGCGAGATCACCGACAAGGGCTATCTCAATCAGCGCCAGTGCCTGAACCGGCGAGCGGCCGATGTCGCGCGGCTCTATACCCCAGCGCCCGACGGCGACGTGATCACGCCGGCCGACGCGGCCGGGCAGCGCGATTAACATCTCTGCTCGTGGATCGCAACGAGCTCCGGGCGCTGCAGGCGCCGCTCAAGGAGAGCTATAAGGAGACGCCCGAGGCGGCGGTGGTGACGCTGTCGGCCCAGGGCACGCTCGACGAGGGGATTTCGTGCTCGGTCCAGACCGGGCGCGCGCTCGCGCAAGCAGGTCTGCACCCGGCTTCGGGAGGTGACGGCTCGCTCCTGTGCTCGGGCGACATGCTGCTCGAAGCGCTCGTCGCGTGCGCCGGTGTGACCCTGCGCGCCGTCGCCACATCACTCGGCGTCGCGGTCGCGTCCGGGCGCGTGCGCGCCGAGGGGGAGCTCGATTTTCGCGGCACGCTCGGCGTTGATCGCGAGGCGCCCGTCGGGCTCCGGGCGATCCGTCTGTCGTTCGACCTCGACACCGACGCCGACGACGAGCAGCTCGCGCTCCTGCAGAAGCTGACCGAGCGTTACTGCGTCGTCTATCAGACGCTCGCGGCCGGCCCGGAGCTGACGACCGCGTTCACGCGCACCGAGCCCGTCGGCCGAACCTAGCCCGTCGCGCGACTCGGAGTCAAACAGTGGCGCGGAGCGCGCACACTGCTGACGCCGAGTCAGGTCAGGTCAGGCTCCAGAAGGGGCCGGTGAGCCCCGCCGCCGCCAGGATCTCCTGCGATCGCGCAGTCGGCCGCGCCTGCCAGCCGGGGTCCAGCCGGTCCCCGTACCACGCGCGCGCGAGGCGCTCGAGCTGATCCAGCGCGACGATCGCGCCGTCGGGGCGAGCGACGCTGCGCGACCACCTCCGTGCCTCCTCCTCGGACCGGAAGAGCATCATCGTCGCTCAGGTGAACGCGATGTCCTCCCACCACTGGCGCGCCGGCACGCTGACATGGAAGATGGCTTCGCCATCGAGTGCGCCGCCGGCGACCTCGAGCGCGATCCCGTTGCTGCTCACGCGCGCGTCCCGCAAGCCCAGCGCAGTGACGATTCCGAGCGCGTCCCAGGCACAGTTGCCCCACCAGGTCCGATCGCCGCAGTCGACGCGCGCGCCGGCGTGGTGGGCGGCGAACGGATGCGCCATCAAGATCTCGCGATCGGGCCCGAGCACGACCACGTGCGCCGCCTGCAGCCCTCGCAGCGCCGGTCCGTCGGGCACGCTCGGCGGCGCGCCGGTGGCAGCGAAGGACTCGAAGATCCGGCGCCGCAACGCGAGCTCGGCCGCGTTCATGCTCGCCGTTCTGGCCTAATGCAGCCACCTGCTGGCACCGCCACCCACCGTACCCGGTGTCGCCCCCATCGCAATGGATAGTGTCGCCGCGTGGACGAGATCGCTCCCGGCCTCTGGCGGTGGACGGCACAACATCCTGCCTGGCTCGCCGACGCTGAGCCCGACAGCCCCGAGGGGCTGAGCGTCGATCGTCAACAGCTGCGCGAGCTGCTTACCGGCCTGCTCGCGCTCCCGATCGAGCGCGTGCTCGTCTCGCATGGCGAACCCGTGCTCGCGGGCGCAAAGGCTGCCGTGCGGGCGTGCCTGTGCGCGACGCGCTCGCCGTTCTCGTTGATTTCGTATAAGTATTGAGTTCGTGGGGTGGCCAAATCACGCAAGAAACTCGGCAAAACGAATGAGAGCCTTGCTGACTGATGACCCGCGCTGAGCGAATAGCGAACCTGTACGGCGTCGTCCTCCCATTCCTGGGCGTGCTCGCCGCGATCGTGTTGCTGTGGAACCAGGCTGTCGGCGCCGCCGACCTCGCGATCCTGATCGTGATGTACCTGCTGACCGGCCTCGGGGTGACCGTCGGCTATCACCGGCTGCTGACCCACCGCGCGTTCCAGAGCTACCCGTGGATCGAGCGCACGTTTGCCGTGCTCGGCTCGATGTCGGTCCAGGGCTCGGTCTTGGATTGGGTCGCCGATCACCGCAAGCATCACGCCCACTCCGACCGCGAGGGTGACCCGCACAGCCCGCACGTCGGGCACGGCAGCGGGATCGCGGGGCTGTGGCACGCCCACGTCGGCTGGCTGCTCGAGACCCAGGGCCAGGCTGACTGGAAGCGCTACGCGGCCGAGCTCTACGAGGATCCGTCGATGCGCCGGATCGGGCGCCGGTTCCCCCTGCTCGCCGCGCTCTCGCTGCTGGTGCCGACGGTGGCCGGATTCGTGCTCGACGGGTTCACGGCGGGCGGTGCGCTCCGGGGCCTCATCTGGGGCGGGCTGGTGCGGATCTTCTTCGTGCACCACATCACGTGGTCGGTCAACTCGGTGTGCCACTTCTTCGGCAGCCGCAGGTTCGACGTCGAGGACCACTCGACCAACGTCATCTGGCTGGCGCCCTTCTCACTCGGCGAGTCGTGGCATCACAACCACCACGCATTTCCGCGCTCGGCCTACCATGGCCTGCGCTGGTGGGAGCTCGACGTCTCGGGCCTGATCATCTCCGCGATGGAGCGCGTCGGGCTCGCGTGGAACGTCGTGCGGATCACGCCCGAGCGCCAGCAGGCTCGCACGCTGGCGGGCGTGACCGCTCCTTAGGGCAAGGCTCAACGTCGGGCTGCGCCGGCGCGCAGGGCGCAGTCAGCGCACATTCCCGAGATCACGAGCTCGGCGCCGTCGGCCTCGAACCCCGTCGCGCTCGCGGCCCGCAGCAGCGGCGCGGTATGCAGCTCGACGTCGAGGTCATCGACTCGCCCGCAGCGGCGGCAGACGAGGTGCTGGTGGGGCTCCGTGCGCCCGTCATAGAGGGCGGCCCCAAGGCCGGTGTCGATCCGCCGCGCGAGCCCCAGCTCGACGAACAGCTCGAGGGTTGCATAGACGGTCGGGGTGGAGACGCCCGGCAGCTCGTCGCGAACCGCGGTGCGGATCTCGTCCGCCGTGGCGTGGCGCGAGCGGCGCCGGAGCTCGCGCAGGATCACGTTGCGCTGCGGCGTGGAGCGTTGGCCCCTGCTGTGGAGCAGCGTCACCAGGTCGTCGCCGGAGTTATGAGCCAAGGTCGCCATGTTCTCAATAAGGGAGCCCTAATTCTAACACAGTTGTTATAGTCGTCAACGTGGAACAGGCGTTCATGCCGCTTCGGGACATCGATGAGCGAACGCTGCTGCTGCGCTACATCCAGCCGGGGCTCGTCGGGCTGATCGACGGCACTCTGTCCACGCTCGCGCCGATCTTTGCCGCGGCGCTGTTATCGGGCTCGCATGCGGCGCTGTTCGTCGGACTCGCGACCGCGGTCGGCGCCGGGATCAGCATGGGGTTCTCCGAGGCCCTATCGGACACGGGCACCGAGACGGGTCGCGGGTCGGCGGTCGTCCGCGGGATCGTGACCGGGGTGATGACGGCGATCGGCGGCGTCTTTCACTCGCTTCCGTTCCTGATCGGCGAGGTCCATACCGCGCTGGTGGTGGCCGGCATCGTGGTCGCGATCGAGCTGACCGCGATCTCCCTGATCCGCAGGCGATTCCTCGCCGTCTCGCTTCGCACGAGCCTGCTGCAGGTCGCTCTCGGGGGCGCGCTGATCGTCGCCGCCGGCGTGGTGCTCGGCAGCGCATAGAAGCCGCGTCCGGGCCGGCGCCATCATGCCGCGGCGGGTCTGCGCCCAGCGAGCGCATAGGGTTCCCGCACCACAAACCAGGCCGGCCCGGCCTGACACCGCAGAGGAGCGAGCCGATGGAGCTGACCGATAGGCACGTCGTCGTCACCGGAGCTGGGAGCGGCATCGGTTACGCGTGTGCGCGCAGATTCGCCGCCGAGGGAGCGCGCGTGGTCGTCGCCGACGTCAACTTCGAGCCGGTGAAGTCGCTGGCCGACGAGATCGGTGGGCTCGCGACCCAGACTGACGTCAGCCGGGAGGTCGAGATCGCCGAGCTCGTTGCGCGCGCGCGTGAAGCCAACGGCCCGATCGATCTGTTCTTCTCAAACGCGGGCGTGGGCGGTCCCGGCGGCGGCCCGGAGGCGCCTGACGACGAGCTCCAGCGAACGTGGGAGATCAACGTCATGGCCCATATCTGGGCGGCGCGCGCGGTGCTACCCGACATGCTCGCTCGCGGTGAGGGCTATCTGCTGAGCACGGCCTCCGCCGCCGGGCTGCTGACGCAGGTCTCGGCGCTGGCCTACTCGATCACCAAACACGCGGCGGTCGCGCTCGCGGAGTGGATCGCGATCACGTACGGCGATGCGGGGATCAAGGTTTCGTGCCTGTGCCCGCAGGCGGTGCGCACGCCGATGCTCGAGCTGGCGCTCGAGGATCCGGTCGGCGCTGCACCGCTGCTCGCCGGCGGGCTGCTCGAGCCCGATGACGTCGCGGCGGCGGTCGTCGCCGGTCTCGCCGACGAGCGCTTCCTGATCCTGCCCCACGAGGACGTCGCCCGGTTCATGGCGTTCAAGGGAGCCGAGCCCGAGCGCTGGCTGAAGGGGATGCGCCGGCTCGTGCGCGACGCGCGAACGCAGTCCGGCGAGTGAGCTTCAGCGTCGCGCGAGGTCGCGCCGCCGGCCGCGACGGCCGCCCGCACCGGAGGATGCAGTATTTCTGCAGACTCGCGAGCGAGTACCCGCAGCGCATGCATAGTTTCCGCGCACGGCGGCAGTCTGCACGTCCTCGGGTGGGCTCCACTACCGCCGGCGCTCGGCTTCGTCGAGCAGCCGCCGCTTGAGCTCCGGCCAAGCTGACTTCAGACGTTGCAGGCCTTCGCGCGTGGCACGTTCGTCGCCCGATCGCGCGCCGGATTCGATCTCGCCGAGCGTCGGCAGCACCGGCCGTGCGTCGAGCATCAGAGCGCTGTTGCGGGCGGCGTGGGCAGCATGCGCCGCGGCCGCGAGATCGCCGCCAGCGAGCCCCGCCTCGATGTCCGCGACCGCCTCGTCGATCTCGCGCACGAGCCGCTCGATGATCTCGGGCACCCCCGCGCCGAGCACGCCCTCGAGCTCAATGATCTTGGTGAGGTCTAGTTCGGTCTCCACGAGCGCGGTCAGGGATGCAGGACGTGTCGCACCTGGCGCGAGAACGTGCCGAAGTCATTGTGGTGCATGGCGGCCAGGCCGGTCACGCCGAGCGCCGTCACGAACAGACCCGCAGCGAGCGCCAGCACCGCGAGCACCGTCGGCCAGTTGGACTCCAGGCGCTCGCGACCCTTGGTGAGCACGCGGGTGGCGTTCGGGCCGGCAAACTGAAGCGTGGCGATGATCGCCAGGAGGGGCAGTATGAAGCAGACGTTGAACAGGACCAGCAGGAACACCTGGCGGGGGATGTCGTAGCCGGATCCGACGATCGCGGCGATCGCGGCGAAGTAGGGAAACGCGGTCGGCAGCTCGACGGCGGTGATCGTCGCGCCGAGCAGAGCGCTCGACCTCCCGTCGACGCGGCGCTCGCCGATCGTCTGCTTCTCGCCCAGACGGTCGCGGTACCCCCATAGAAACGCCGCGGCCGTGAGCATCGCCACGCCCGCCACGACCTCGAGCACGTATGTCACGTGGCGGCCCGGGTGCGGCACCAGCGACAGCACCAGCTGTCCGGGCCCGAGCGCGATCGCGGCCCCGCCGAGGAAGTAGACGGCGAACACGGCGGCCGTGAACTGGGTCACCTTGCGCTTGGCGTCCTCGTAGCCCGCCAGGTACAGCGCGGGAGCGATCGTTGTCGGGTTGACCGAATCGGCGATCCCGATCGAGATCACGAGCGCGATCAACCGGAGCATGGTGGGATTGTTCCCGGCCCAGACGGATTTACGCCACCCGGCAGGTGCGCCGCCTACCATGGTCCTGGGGGGCGCCCTACGGGGTCACGGCTGGACTGTAGGACGCTACACTCAAACCTCGGCGCCGGGCGGCGTTCGTTTTCGCGCCCGCAGTTCGGCCGCCGATTTTCTGATCACTCCGACGAGAAAAACGCGCAATGGCCCGTGGAGACGTTCGGATCGCTGCGACTCTCGCCTGCGAAGAGTGCAAGCGCCGGAACTACCAAACCAATAAGAGCAAGCGGAATAACCCGGAACGACTGCAGCTGCGCAAGTACTGCCGCTGGTGCAGGCGCCACACCGCGCACCGCGAGACGCGCTGACGCGTAAACCGGACCGTGGCTCGCAACCGCAAACGTGCAAAGGAGCGGCGTAGCCGCCGTCCCGCCTCGAGCCAGGTTTCACGGCCCGGCGTCGCGACGGCGCGCGCCGACCGCGAGGCGCACGAGATCGAGACCCCGAGTCCGCTCGAGCACGCGACGCCCGACGTCGAGCTCGCCGACGCGCAGCTGGCGGTCGGCCGGCCGGATCTGGTGGCCGATCGCAACGGCGAGTCCCCGGCGCCAACCCGTGACGCGGCCGAGGAGTCGGTCACCGACGAGCCCGAGGTGCCGCTCGACGAGGAGTCGGTCATCGACGAGGAGTCGGTCATCGACGAGCCCGAGGTCCCGCTCGACGAGCAGGAGTTCGAGGACGAGGAGGACTTCGCCGACGAGGCGATGGCGTCCCGCGGCGGTGGCGATGGTGGCGGCCGCGTCGGCCGTCGCTCTGGCGGATCCGATGGTGGTGACGGCGGTGGCGGCGGCGAACTCGCTGTCCCGGCAGCTGGGGCGCCGGCACAGCGCAGACACCCCGGCAACCGCCTGATCAACTTCCTGCAGGGAAGCTGGCGCGAGCTGCAGCGGGTACAGTGGCCCGATCGCCGGCAGGTGATGCAGGCCACGGGGGTCGTGATCGGGTTCGTGATCGTCGCCGGCGTGTATCTGGGCGTCGCCGACTCGCTGGCCAGCAAGCTCGTGAATTTCATCCTCAAGTAGAAGCCTTTATCCGAGAGAGAACATGTTCCGCTGGTACGTCGTAAACACCTATTCCGGCCACGAAAACAAGGTCAAGCACAACCTCGAGCACCGCGTGGTGTCGCTCAACCAGAAGCGCGCGGTGCGCCAGATCGTCGTTCCCACCGAGTCGGTGTCCGAGATGAAGGACAACCAGAAGGTGACCGTCGAGAAGCGCACGATGCCGGGTTACGTGCTGGTCCAGATGGACCTCAACGAGGATTCGTGGTCGCTGGTCAAGGGCACGCCGGGCGTGACCGGGTTTGTCGGCGCCTCCAACGAGCCCGTGCCGCTGACCCAGGCCGAGGTCGATCGGCTGCTGCACCAGGAGCCCGCCGAGCGGCCCCGCAGCCGTGCTCAGTTCTCGATCGGCGAGTCGGTCAAGGTCATCTCGGGTCCGCTGTCGGACTTCTCCGGCGAGATCTCCGAGGTCAACGAGGACGCGCAGCGCCTGAAGGTGCTCGTCTCGATCTTCGGCCGCGAGACTCCGGTCGAGGTCGGCTTCGACCAGGTCAAGAAGATCTAGCCGCGCGTCTGCGGCTAAGCTCATCCGGCCATGGCAAAGAAGGTTCTCACCCAGATCAAGCTCCAGGCGGTCGGCGGTCAGGCGAGCCCGGCACCGCCGGTCGGGCCGGCGCTCGGCCAGCACGGCGTCAACATCATGGAGTTCGTCAAGGCGTTCAACGCCCAGACGCAGTCGGACGCGGGCACCGTGATCCCGGTCGTGATCACCGTCTACGAGGATCGGTCGTTCACGTTCGTCACCAAGAGCCCGCCGGCGGCGGTGCTGATCAAGCAGGCGCTGTCGCTCGAGAAGGGCTCGGCGGAGCCGCATCGGGACAAGGTCGCCAGGATCACGCGCGATCAGCTCAAGCAGATCGCCGAGCGCAAGATGAAGGACCTGAACGCGAACGACATCGACGCCGCGGCGAACATCATCGCCGGCACCGCCCGCTCGATGGGCGTGGAGGTGGTCTGAGATGGCCAAGCACGGCAAGGCATACGCGGACGCCAAGCAGCGCCTTGACCGCGCGCGCGAGTACACGCCCGCCGAGGCGATCTCGCTTGCCAAGCAACTGCGCAACGCGAAGTTCAACGAGTCGGTCGAGGTCCACGTTCGGACCGGCCTCAATGTCCGCCACGCCGACGAGCAGCTGCGCGGCACGATCGCGCTGCCCAACGGCCTCGGCAAGAACGTCAAGATCGCCGTCTTCGCGCAGGGCGACAAGGCCCGCGAGGCCGAAGAGGCCGGCGCCGACGTGGTCGGCGGCGAGGATCTTGCCAAGAAGATTCAGGAAGGGTTCGACGACTTCGATGTCGCGATCGCGACCCCGGACATGATGCCGGTCGTCGGACGGCTCGGGCGGATTCTCGGCCCAGCGGGGAAGATGCCCAACCCGAAGGTCGGCACGGTCACGATGGACGTAGCCAAGGCAGTCGGCGAGTCCAAGGCGGGCAAGGTCGAGTACCGGACCGACCGCACGGCGATCGTCCACCTGGTGATCGGCAAGAGTGACTTCGACGAGCGCATGCTGCTCGAGAACTACGCGGCCGTGATGGACGAGCTGATCCGCGCCAAGCCGTCGGCGGCCAAGGGCCGCTACATCCGTTCGGTCACGTTCGCGACCACGATGGGTCCCGGGATCAAGGTCGATCCGTCGCGGACGCGCGACATCGTCGAGGAGCCCGTAGCCGCTTAGAAGCGCCGAGGAGCGCATAGCCGCTCAGGAGCAAGACCGCCCTAGAATCCCCTCAGCCAGACAAGAGACCTGCCCCAGACCTCCGGCCGTCAGCGCGCGTAAGCCCGGAGCAGGCGGAACTCGAATGCTCTCCCGGCGCCGCGCCCCGCGGTGGCCGTGTGAATTCGACGCCCGCCTGATCAGCGGGCGTTTCTCGTGAGAGAGAGCAATCGATGAACAAAGAACAGAAATCAGCCGTCGTCGACGAGATCGCCGAACAGATCAGCTCGGCCGAGGCGATCTTCGCGATCGACTACCGCGGCATCTCGGTGTCTCAAGTCGCCGACCTGCGCGCCAAGCTCCGCGACGCGGACGCCCGCTTCCGGATCGTCAAGAACTCGCTCAGCGAGCGGGCCGCCGACAAAGCCGGGATCGAGGAGCTCAAGCCGATGCTCGTCGGGCCGACGGCGCTCACACTCGTCCACGGCGACGCCGCGACCGCGGCCAAGGCGCTCAACGACGCGGCCCGCGCGCTCAACCTGCTCGAGTTCAAGGGCGGGTTGCTGAACGGAGCCGCGCTGACCGCCGATGACGTTCGCTCGATCGCGCGCCTGCCCGCCCGCGATGTGCTCCATGCCCAGTTGGTCGGCACGATCGCGGCGCCGCTGACCGGGCTCGTACGCGGACTCAACGCGCTGATCGCGGGACTCGCGATCCAGCTGCAGGCGATCGCCGACCAGGGTCTGGTGTCGGGCGAGGCGCCGGCCGCTGAGGCTCCCGCCGCGCCCGCTGAGGCTCCCGCCGCGCCCGCTGAGCCCGAGGCTCCGGCCGCTGAGCCCGAGGCCGAGGCCCGAGGCTGAGGTCCCGGCGGCTGAGCCCCGAGGCTGAGGCCCCGGCGGCTGAGCCCGAGCCGAGCCCCGGCGGCTGAGCCCGAGGCAGAGGCCCCGGCCGCCGAGCCCGAGGCGGCCGCCGAGCCCGAGCCGGAGCCGGACCCCGCAGCTGAACAACCTGAGACTGAAACCGAAACGGAAGCCGCGTCGGACGCGGAACCGTCCGACGACAAGGAGGAAGCATGACCACCACCCAAGATTGGATCGACGAGCTCAAGACGATCTCCGTGCTCGAGCTCTCCGAGCGGATCAAGGCGCTCGAGGAGGCGTTCGGCGTTTCCGCGACGGCCGTCGCTCCCGCGCCTCTGGCCGGTACGGGCGCGGGCGATGGCGGCGGCGAAGCCGAGGAGGAGCAGACCAACTTCGACGTGATCCTGACCGCTGCGGGCGACAAGAAGATCCAGGTGATCAAGGTCGTCCGCGCCGCCACCGGCCTCGGCCTCAAGGAGGCCAAGGCGCTCGTCGACGAGGCGCCCAAGCCCGTCAAGGAGGGCATCGAGAAGGCCGAGGCGGACAAGCTCAAGGCCGACATCGAGGAGGCCGGAGGCTCGGTCGAACTGAAGTAGTTCGCGAGCTTGGGCGATCTTGCGCGCTATCCGCGTGGGATCGCCCAACTTCGCTTACCCGAACCGCCAGACCTCTTGGGGGAGTGGAGCCTTGTAGCGCTCCGCGTTAGATAAATTTTCGAATGGATTATGCGTTCTTGGGGGTAGACTTCCCCGCTCGTGGGCAGCTAGGGGCCGGCCCGCTTGCTCAGGAATGAGTCGGCAACAAGGTGGCTATGGGCGCACGACAACGGCCAGCTCGGGACACGTCGCGAGCCGGCGCGAGCACCGAGAAGAGGGCGTCGGCGGAATCAGAGGCGGAGCCGATCAAGGTCGCCATCGGAGACAGGCGCCGCTTCATCGCCGAGGCGATAGCGGCGCTGGTCGGCACGATGCCGGGATTCGCGGTAACGGGTCTCGTCACCGCTGACATGGCATTGAGTGCGGTCGAGGCACAGGAGCCCGACTTGCTCCTGTTGGGCGTACCTCCGCGATCCGAGGCGATGTTGGAGGTCGCGCGCGCGGTGAGCGCTCGGGCGCCTTCCGTCGAGATCGTGCTCCTCGCTGATGCCGTGGAGCCGTGCCTGGTCGAATTCGTGCTCGACGAGCAACTGAGCGGCCTGCTCTTAACAGATCTGCCCGCTGTCGACATCGCGATGTGCTTGGATCAGGTCGCGCGCGGGCGCGCGGTGCTCCCCTCGGGTTGGCAAGAGACGCTTCACGAGCGTCGTGAGGATCCAATTGCGGCGCTGAGCATCCGTCAAATGGAGGTTCTCGAGTTGCTCGCCGAAGGCTCCGCGTACGAGGAGATCGCGTCGCGGCTGTTTATCAGCGTGAACACCGTCAAGTTCCACGTCAGATCGATCTTCTCGCAACTAGGTGTCCACAACAGGCTGGAGGCGGCACGCCTACTGGCCAAACGTGATCACCCCCTATCCGAGGACTCCGCGACCGACTCCTGACGGAAGCGTTGGGCGCCACCGACCCGCGTCCGGCCAGCCGCCCCCGAATCACCCTGGCGCCCTGAGGAAGCCCACCCGGGATGGCGATCGGCACCCGCCCGAGGGTTAATCATCGGCTGCCCGGTCGGATGACGACCGCCCACCCACCGTCAGGCACCTTGCCGTCTCGGCGTGTGGCTGAGAACTACACGGAAAGCCGTTGTGCAACTCATGCGGCCCAAAATACGGTACAGCCCATCGGGGTGACAGTCGAGCCACACTCGAGTAGGACGGCAAACGACTGAGCATCGGGATCGTGGGACCCGGAGGGTCCTTTTGGGCGCAATGAGCAGCGGGTTCAGGAAGTGAAGCATGGACTCGACCCAGTCTTATTGGTCCGTGAGCGGCCGCGCTGAGAGGAGGTGCGCAGGTCACAACGAGGTAGATCCACAGCACGGCCGACGCAAGGCAGCGATTTAGCCGTGCGCATCTGCTTCGGGCCGCTGGGGTCCGAAGTAATTCGACCTTGGAGCAGGTATGAAAAAGCTACTGCTCGGGGGCGCGGTCGCGACCATGCTCATGGTGTTCGCGGCGCCCGCTCTCGCAAACTCAACGGGTTACATGGAGATCTGCAAGTCCTCGACGGGGCTAGCCGGCACGCCGACGTTCACGTTCGACGTCAGCGGGCTCAGCGCGCCTGTCACGGTCGCTAACAACTCGTGTAGCCAGCCATTCCAGGTTCCTGCGGGGACTGTGACCGTGTTCGAGCATCCCGGAGCCTGGTATGCGGCCTCCGCGATCAGCACGGACCCGGGCAGCGCGCTGGTTTCGTCAAACCCGAAAGGGTCAGGCGCGCTCGATCCTGGGCCGAATGGCACGGCCAAGGTGACGGTGCCGGCAAGCAGTGATCCGTCGACTGCCACGACAGTCAACTACACAAACGAACCGGTCAACGGCTACGTCGAGGTGTGCAAGAACAACGAGTCGGACTCCGGCCTGACCGGAAGCTGGTCGTTCGGGATCACCGGTAACAACGGCTTCTCCTCAACGACGACGGTGCCGATCGGACACTGCAGTCTGCCGATTCTGGTGCCAGCGGGCGCCGTGACCGTGACCGAGACTCCCAACACGCCGACAAGCGTGTCGAACATTACGGTCCAAAACGGTGGTCCAAGCACCTCCAACACGAGCAGTGGGAGTGCGACGCTCACCGTCAAAGCGGCACCGGCGGCCGGCGACACGTCGCAGGAAGCGATCGTGAGTTTCTTCAACGACACCGTGCAGTTGAAGATCTGCAAGGTCGCTGAGGACAGGGGTGTGACTGCGCCGTACACGTTCACGGCCGTGGCAACCGGTGACCCGAGCTTCCCCGCCGGGATCACCAAGACCGTGACCGTGCTGCCGGGACAGTGCCAGCTGGTGCCCGGGCCGTACACGAACCCCAACGGCACCACCGGTTGGCGTGCCGGTACGAAGGTGATGGTCTCCGAGGGCGTGGTTCCTGGGACAGCAGTCACCGGAATAACCGTGTCTCCGACCAACCGGGCAGTCCCCGGCGCGGAGAACCTCACGCCGCTCCCGGACCCGGCGAACCCAGCCGGCTCGGACGCGGTGATCCTGGGGTCGGGCGAGACGGACATCTCGTTCATGAACTCCTCGGAGCCAGACGGCACGCTGAAGGTCTGTGAGACCGCGGGTATGGGTCTCCCGGCGGGCGCGTCATTCATGTTCAAGATCTCGTCGCCGACACCGGCTGCAAGCACGACGACCGCGCTCGTTCCGGCGGGATCGTGCAACATTGTCCTGAACCCGGTTACGTCCGACGGTGGTTGGCTGTTCAACTCGACCGTCACGATCACGCAGACGACTCCGGCGGGGCAACCCATTACGCCACCGATCGCGGTCAGCCCGGCGGCCAGGGAGCTTTCGGCTTCCGGTTCGACGGTGATGGTTGCGATCGGTAGCGATGACGTCACGATCGCTACCTACAGCAATCATCAGGCTGCCGGCTCCGGCTCGTCCGGCGGTGGCGGTTCGACCGGTGGTGGTTCGACCGGTGGTGGTTCGACCGGTGGTGGTTCGACCGGTGGTGGTTCGACCGGCGGCGGTTCGTCGACCGGTAGCGGTTCGACGGGCGGCACGTCGACAAGGACGGAGTTCGCGAGGCTGAGGGGCGTTCATCTGGTCAGGAGGCACGGACGCGAGTACCTGGTGCTGCGCGTGGCCGCCTCGGGCAAGACGGCGAGGATCCAGATCGTCGAGCGCAACAGGCACGGCAAGATGGTCAAGAGGTTCGTCGTGACGGTCTCGACGAATAAGGCGCTACGGCTGTTGCTGCCTGCCAACGCGAAGGTGCGTTCTGCGCACGCGAGGCTCATCTAGTAGTCATCGCGTAAGCAGATGTCCATCGCAACGGGAGGCCCGCTTCGGTGGGCCTCCCGTCGTCATGCAAACAGGAAGATCCAGGTGATCAAGGTCGTCCGCGCCGCCACCGGCCTCGGTCTGAAGGAGGCCAAGGCGCTCGTCGACGAGGCGCCCAAGCCCGTCAAGGAGGGCATCGAGAAGGCCGAGGCGGACAAGCTCAAGGCTGACATCGAGGAGGCCGGAGGCTCGGTCGAACTGAAGTAGTTCGCGGGCTTGGGCGATCTTGCGCGCTATCCGCGTAGGATCGCCCAACGTTTCGGCTGAGCACACTGGGGGTGTGTCATCGAACCGTCCGCCACGGACGGAAACTCGGACCACCCCTTGGCGGGCGCGGCGCAGGCGCGGCGCGGGCGCGGCGCTCAGCGTTCTCTCAGGGTCCGCTTCGCCGTTTCTTCGCCCTGGATGAGGTTGGGGTGCGGTGCGCGTGATGGTCTGTATCCATGACCATCGAAGCTCAAGCCCGCTCCCACCCAGGGCCGGTCACCAAGCTCCCCGCAGCCGACCGGCCGACGATCGAGTCACCGCGACGCCCCGTCTGCATCGACGCGTTCGCGCTACTCGACCATCGCACGCGCCAGCGCTGCGTGCCCCGTGACGAGCGCGCCGCGGGGCCGCTACCTCGAGGTCGAGCACGATGACCAGGTCGATCTGATCCCGCTCGACCAGCCGATCACCCACCTCGGCCGGGGAATCGCGGCCGACATCCGGATCGAGGACCCGCAGGTGTCGCGCCGTCACGCGATCATCGCCCAGCGCGGCGATGGCGCCAGAGTGCTGGACGACCGCAGCCGCAACGGGACCTTCGTCAACGGCCGCCCGGTAACGGTCGGCTACCTCGGTGACGGCGACGTGCTGCGTCTCGGCCGGGTCGTGTTCCGTTTCATCGAGCTCGAGCCGGCACGGCGTGCGGCCAAGCCGCTGCGGCGGATCGGACTCGGCGTCAGCGGCGGGCACTCGATTGTCACCGACGCCGCCGCCTGACCGGCGCCGACGCGCCGCAACGGGGCGGCAGGGGATCCCGGCGGCCGTCGCGGCCGGGGCCCCGCGCCCCGTGACGCCGGACACGGGCCACTAAACTCTGGCTAGGGAGGGCCGCTCCGGCCCATGCGGTGGGAAGCCGTCCCCAGACAACAACGCCGGCTGCAGTTTTGGGGTGCAATGATCAGCAGCAGCACTGACACAGGGACGTTGACCGCCCACGTCCCCACCGTGCTGCTCAAACACCTCGAGCAGGCGCCGGGTGAACGGGTGCGCAGCCTCGAAGCGACGGTCGTGTTCGCTGACGTGTCCGGCTTCACCCGACTCTCCGAGCGCCTGGCGCGAGCGGGCAACGAGGGCGCCGAGCAGCTGACCGACGCGATCAACGCGTGCTTCACCGCGCTGCTGGCGCAGGCCTACGACATGGGCGCATCGCTGATCAAGTTCGGCGGCGATGCGCTGCTGTTGTGGTTCGACGGCGATGACCATGCCGCGCGTGCCTGCACCGCCGCGGTCGCCATGCGCCAGACGCTGCGGGAGCTATCGGGAGACCGCACGGGCCCGATCAAGGTCGGCCTGCGGATCTCGATCGGCATCCACAGCGGCACCTACGACACGTTCCTCGTCGGCGACTCGCACCAGGAGTACCTGATCGCCGGCCCGGCCGCGAGCACCGCGGTGACGATGGAGTCCGTCGCCTCGGCGGGCCAGATCCTCGTCAGCAAGGCGACCGCCGAACTGCTGCCGCCCAGCTGCCTCGGCGCCCCGCTCGGCCCGGGCCTGTTGATCTCGCGTTCGCCGATGAGCGCCCCGCAGCCCCGGCGGACGCTGCCGACGGCGCCGCTCGAGGTGGTCGCCGGATGCCTGTCGACCGAGCTGCGCGCGCACCTCCTGGCGGCGCCGGCCGCGCCCGAGCATCGCACCGCGACGATCGCGTTCGTCCAGTTCGGCGCGCTCGACAAGCTGATCGCCGAGCAGGGAGTGCAGGTCGCGGCGGCCGAGCTCGACCAGCTCGTCCGCGTCGCGCAGGAGGCCACCGACCGCTACGAGGTGTGCTTTCTCGGCTCCGATGTAGCGGTCGACGGCGGCAAGCTGCTGCTGAGCGCCGGCGCGCCGCGCGCGGTCGGCGATGACGAGGAGCGGATGCTGCTGACGCTGCGCCATCTGATCGAGGCCGAGACCGAGCTCCCGATCCGGATCGGCGTCAACCGCGGTCACGTGTTCGCCGGTGAAGTGGGACCGTTCTACCGCCGGACCTACACGGTCATGGGAGATGCCGTCAACCTGGCGGCGCGTCTCAGCGCGCAGGCGCCGTGGCGGACGATCTATGCGACCGCCAGGGTCCTGGACCGCTCGCAGACGCGCTTCGAGCGCAAGGACGTCGCGCCGTTCACTCGTCAAGGGCAAGTCACGTCCGGTCGAGGCGTGGGAGGTCGGCCGCGTGCTGGGCGCCGCGCCGCTGCACTCGGCGCAGCTCGACATGCCGCTGCTCGGGCGCGACCGCGAGCTCGCGGCGCTGCGCCACGGCGTCGCCGAGGCCCGGAGCGGCCGGGGCTCGATGATCGAGATCACGGGTGAGACGGGGAGCGGCAAGTCGCGGCTGCTCGCGGAGGGGCGCAAGCTCGGCGAGCAGATGCGCCCGATGCAGGCCATCTGCGAGACCTACACACAGACAGTTCCCTACGCCGCCTGGCGCGAGCCGCTGCGGCAGTTGCTCGGGCTGACGCGGGAGCACGCTGAGGAGCTCGTGGTCCAGCGGCTGCGCGAGCACGTTGGGACGCAACGGCCCGATCTCGCGCCATGGCTGCCGCTGCTGGCGATCGCGTTCGGGGTCGAGGTGCCCACCACCCGCGAGGTGCGAGATCTGTCGGCCGAGTTCCGCGAGGCCAAGCTGCACGAGGTCGTGCTCAGCTTCCTCGCACCGTACTTCGGGATCCCGAGCCTGGTCGTGATCGAGCACGTGCACTTGATGGACGCCGCGTCGGCCGCGTTGCTGGGCGCGATCGCCGAGGCGCTGGACCACTCGGCCTGGCTGGTCCTGATCACGCGCCGGGATGTCGACGACGGCTTCGTCCACCCGCCGCAGGAGACGGTCCAGCTCGAACTCGGGCCGCTCTCGCGCGAGGACTCGCTCGCGCTCGCCGAGTCCACGCGCGAGGCGCATGTGCTCCCGCCACATCTGCTCGAGCTCGCCGTGGAGCGGTCGGGCGGGCAGTCCCGAGTTCCTCCTCGATCTCCTTTCGACCGCAGCCGGCGGCTCCGGGACGCTTCCTGACAGCATCGAAGCGGCCGCCGGCGCCCGGATCGACTCGCTCGATCCCGGCGACCGCGCGCTCGTGCGGCGGGCCGCTGTGCTCGGCCTCACGTTTCACGTCGACCGCCTCAAAGAAGTGCTCGACCCGGGAGCACACCAGCTCGACGAAGAGGTCTGGAGCCGCCTCTCCGGTGTGTTCGAGCACGAGCCCGACGGCCACGTCCGGTTTCGCCGCCCGGCGCTCTGCGAGGTCGCCTACGAGGGCCTCCCGTTCACCTTGCGCCGCGAGCTGCATGCGGCCGTCGCCAGCTCGCTCGAGCACGGTCACGGGCGCAACGTGGAAGCGGACCCCGCCGTGCTGTCGCTGCACTTCAGCCGTGCAGAAGATCACGCGCGGGCGTGGAAATATGCGCTCGCCGGAGCGCAGCGTGCCGGCGAGCGGTTCGCGCACGCGGACGCTTCGTCGCTCTACCGGCGCGCGATTGACGCGGGTAAGGCCGACGGCGCCGCGCCGGCGCAGCTCGCGAGCGCATGGGAGCGACTCGGCGAATCCCTCGCCCAGGTGGGTGAGCAGGATGCGGCCGCGGACGCGTACAGCGCGGCCCGCAAGCTCAGCGACGGCGATCCGATCGCCGAAGCACGCCTGTGCTTCCGCCACGGCCGGCTGCGCGAGCGCAGCGAGATGACCGGTGCGGTGCGGTGGATGCGCCGCGGGCTGCGGGCGGTCGAGCACGTGCGCGGGCGTGAGGCGCGGGCGTGGCGCGCGCGACTGATCGCCGAGCTCGCGTGGATCCGCCAGCGCCAGCGGCGCTACCGGGAGACCGAGCGGCTGTGCCGGGAGGCGCTGAAGGAGGGCAAGGCAATCGGCGAGCTGCGCGCCCAGGCGCGCGCCTGTTACACGCTTGACTGGGCGCTGTTCGAGCTGGGGCGCCCCGACGAGGCGACCTACTCCCAGCGCGCGCTCGAGATCTACCGCGAGCTGGGCGATCCCGATCACGAGGGCAACGTGCTCAACAACCTCGGCGGCTTCGCGTACTGGCGCGGCCGCTGGCAGGAGGCGATTGACCTCTACCGCCAGGCGGGAGCGTGCCGGCAGCGAGCCGGGAACGCGGCCGACGCCGCGGAGACCGACGCCAACGTCGGCGAGATCCTCTCCGATCAGGGACGTCTGGACGATGCCGAGGCCCACCTCCGGCGCGCGCTGCGCGTCTGGAGCTCGACCGGGCACCGTGAGGGGGCGGCGTTCGCGCAGATGCTGCTCGGGCGGCTCGCCGCTCGGGCCGGCCGCCCCGAAGAGGGCGTTGCGTTGCTCGAGGAGACCGCCGCGCAGATGCGCCAGGTTGGGGTCGGCTTCTATGCCGAGCTGGCGAGCGCGCTCGTTGCCGAGGCCGAGGCGGTCACGGGCGATCCACAGCGCGGGCTCGAGATCGCCGAGGAGCTCCTCGCGTCGGAAAGCAGGCACGTCGCCTTGCTGCGCCGCGCCTCGGGCGTTGCCCGCGGTCGCCTCGGCACCGGTGACGACGCCCGGCGCGAGCTCGAGCTCGCCGCGGCCGCGGCGGAGGAACGGGCCGAGGATTACGAGCTCGCGCTCGCGCTCGATGCGCTGGACTGCTTCGGTTGGCTCACAGCCGAGCTGCAGGCCGAGCGCGACGCGATCGCCGATCGCCTGGGCATCATCGAGATGCCGCTGATCGCCGGCTCGGAGCGGGACCGCGAGAGCGTGCTCGCCCTCGAGGTGGCCGCCGCCGCGCCGGCGCTGTCACGGGCCGACGGTTCCGTCGCGCTTGCCTAGCGCCGCGCGACTTCAGCTCATGTGTGGATCGTCGGCGAAGCTCGCCGGAACATGGGCGACGAGCACGATGTCGTAATTCGTCGGGCTCTTGCTGTCGGGCACCGTCGTGTCCGCGCCGCGGTCATGACACGGCCCGGTGCTCGTCTCCGTGCAGTTCGGCAGCAGCCCGACGAAGCCGGGCTGGCCGTTGGGGAGCGTGGCCGCGGGCGCGTTCTGGCCGATGTTGTCGAGGAAGTCCTGCGTCGCGCCGAAGCAGAGCTGCTGTGACGCCAGCACCACGGCGCGCGGGGCCTTGAGGTTCGTCTGGGGAACGATCGTGATCGTCACGACCGTGCCGCGGGCGACCGTGCTCTCGTACACGTACCCGTTCTGATCGAGCGAGTCGTAGTCAGCGCATTGACCGTCGGTCAGCGGTGCCTCGAGCGCCTCCACGAGGACGCCGGTACCGGGACCCGCCTGGGCCACGATGTTGACGCTTCCGGCCGCGGTGGTGTCGGTGACCTGGCATGAGGCGTTCATCGCGCAGGTGGCGGTGTTGCCGCTGACGTCGAACGGCGCCGATGTCGCCGGCGTCAGGCTGCCGCTGGACGCCTCGAGCTGATAGCCGGTGCCGGGGAGATTGATCGACAAGTCGGTGAACGTCGCGACGGCGTTGGATGCGTCGACAGTCGTCGTGCCCGACAAGGTCGCCGAGCTCGGGTTGGTCGCGAGCGACATCGTCACCGGGACGTTCGATCCGCTCACCAGGTTGCCGCTTGAGTCGACGACGTCCGCGGTCAACGGCTGGCCGCCGGTTCCGGAGATCACGGCGCCGGGCAGCGCATCGGCCGGACCGGTTCCGAACACCAGCTTGCACGCGCCGTCGAGGGCCGTCCGGAGCTGGCTGTTGGCGAAGTCGAGCCTCAGCAGGCCGCCCGATTCGCCGTAACCGAAGTTCCCCGACCGCTTGGCGATCACGAGCCAGAAGAAACGATTTCCCTGCTCGCAGGCGGGCGTCTGGACGGTCATCGTGATCGTCGCCGACGCGTGCGGCGCGAGCCCGGCACCGCGGAGCTCGACGCACGGCACGCTCGCTCGCCCGAGCGGGCAGCTGCTTGAAACTGTCGCGGTTCCGGCCGAGCTCGACGCGGTGACGACCGTGAACGGGTTCGACGGCGGGCGGACGAACGGCGCGAACAGGTCAGCCGAACCCAGATGGTGCCGCGAGCTCTCGTTGGTCAGCGTGGCCGTGATCGTCGCGGTCTGTCCCGAGCCGACCGCGGTCGACGCGCCCGGCGAAATCGTGAGCGAAAAGTCCCCGTGGTGGTGGCGGTAATGCGCTGGGCCATAGGAGCCGTTCGGATGACGGCGATCGTTGGCGATCCGTCCACCGCTGGCGTGCCCGAGTAATGCCGCTCGCCTGACGTGCCGAAGGCCCTTGTGGATCTTCTGCGCGTGCTGCTTACGCGCGGGTTGCTGGTGGGCCGCAACGGCGGGCGCGGCGGCAGCCAGCGATGCCAGCGTAACTAGTACGGCGAGCCAAGCGGCCCTCTCGCCAAAGCGGTGCATACCAACCCCGATTCCATTCACGTTATGGCGCGCACGCGCGGAAATGCGCTCGCCCCCATGGACAGGAACCCTACAAGATCTTCAAAGTTTTGCTAAAGGCTCCCGTCGCGGAGGGCCGAGACAATGATCGGCACTTGACCGGGGTTCGTGCGTGACCTTGCGCACGCTCGTGCCTTTGGTCGTGTCCTCGCGCGGCGAACATCGGGTCGGACACCGCCTGAGCGGTGCTTGCGGATCGCCGTCGGCGCCATCTGAGACCCATCTGAGACCCGCCGCTGTATGACCGTGCGGTTGCGCCCGCTTGCTGTCCGCTTGATTTCCCCCTACACTCCGCCGGTCAGCCAATAGTCGTAGCCGCCCGAGAACCATGCGGCGCCGCGCCACATACGCGGTCGCCGAGGGCGGGGTCCGTGAGAGCTGTCGGTCCTGCGCAGGGCACCGATGCCGTGTGCTATCTTTGCTGGTCGCGCTTTCGTGAGGCTTTTTGTCTTACGTCCGCGTTCAGCTCTCTCTTCCGACCGCCCCGAGGAGTCGCCGTCTTGGCAACCGCTCACGCCCCCCGGACGCGCCGTAGCTTCGCGCGCCTCAACAAGGTCCTTGAAGTCCCCAACCTCATCGATATTCAGCGCAAGTCCTTCACCTGGCTGACCGACCCCGACGGCGGCGGCCTGCGCGAGACGATTGACGACATCTCGCCGATCGAGGACTACACCGGCAACCTCGCCGTTCAATTCGGGGAATTCACGTTCGACGAGCCTGTCGCGAGCCTCGAGCAGTGCCGCGAGAAGGATCTGACGTACGCCCGCCCGCTGACCGTCACCGTCGCGTTCATCAACCGGGAGACCGGAGAAATCCGCGAGCAGTCGGTGTTCATGGGCGACTTCCCGTGGATGACCGAGCGCGGCACGTTCATCATCAACGGGACCGAGCGCGTCGTCGTGACGCAGCTGGTCCGCTCGCCCGGCGCCTACGTGATGGAGCCCAAGGATCGCGAGAAGCAGGTCTTCATCGCGAACCTGATGCCCGCTCGCGGGTCGTGGCTCGAGCTCGAGATCGACAAGAAGGGGCGCGTGTACGTGCGGATCGACCGCAAGCGCAAGCTCCCGGTCACGGTCCTGCTGCGCGCGATGGGCTACGCGTCGGACGAGGAGATCCTCAACCTGTTCGACTCGAGCCTCTACATCCGCAACACGGTCGACGCGGATACCGAGGTGACCCGCTCTGAGGAGGGCGCGCTGATCGAGCTGTTCAAGAAGCAGCGTCCGGGCGAGCCGCCGTCGATCGACGCGGCGCGCGCGCTGCTCAACCAGCTGTTCTTCGACCCCAAGCGCTACGACCTGACCCGGGTCGGCCGCTACAAGCTCAACTCGCGGCTCGGGCTCGACATCGACCTCGACACCCGCGTCCTGACCCACGACGACATCATCGCCCTGGTCAAGGAGCTCGTGTCGCTGCCTCGGCTGCTGGGGATGCCCGAGGAGCTCGAGGACGTCAAGTCCGATTACGCGGCCGAGGCCGCGTCCCTGCCGCGCGAGCCGATCCAGGATCATCTCGACGAGTACGAGCACTTCGGCAACCGCCGGCTGCGGACCGTCGGCGAGCTGATCCAGGAGGCGTTCCGAATCGGCCTGTACCGGATGGAGCGGGTCGTGCGCGAGCGGCTCACGACTGAGGACGCCGACACGATCACCCCGCAGACGATCGTCAACATTCGCCCCGTCGTGGCGGCGCTGAAGGAGTTCTTCGGCTCCTCGCAGCTGAGCCAGTTCATGGACCAGACCAACTCGCTCGCCGGCCTGACCCACCGCCGGCGCTTGAGCGCGCTCGGGGCCGGGGGTCTGACCCGGGAGCGGGCGCCGATCGAGGTCCGCGACGTGCACCCGACCCACTACGGGCGGATGTGCCCGATCGAGACCCCGGAAGGGCCGAACATCGGCCTGATCGGGTCGCTCTCCTCCTACGCGGAGATCTCCGAGCACGGCTTCGTCACCACTCCCTACCGAGTCGTCAAGAACGGCAAGGTGACCGACGAGATCGTCCGCATCGACGCCACTCAGGAGGAGGAGCGGATCATCGGCCAGGCCAACACCCCGGTCGATGACCACGGCAAGTTGGTCGGCGACGAGATCATCTGCCGCACGCAGGCGGGCCAGTACGTGACGGTCACGCCCGAGGAGGTGGACCTGATCGACGTCTCACCCGAGCAGATCTGGTCGGTGGCGACGGCGATGATCCCGTTCCTCGAGCACGACGACGCCAACCGCGCCCTGATGGGCTCGAACATGCAGCGCCAGGCGGTGCCGCTGCTGGTCACCGACGCGCCGCTCGTCGGAACCGGCATGGAGCGCCGGGCCGCGATCGACACCGGCGACGTGAGCATTGCCCGCGCCTCCGGCACGATCTCCTACGTCGACGCCGAGCAGATCGTCGTCGACAGCAAGGACGGCTCGCAGGAGGAGTACGACCTGCAGAAGTTCATGCGCTCCAACCAGGGCACGCTGATCCACCAGAAGCCGATCGTCACCGTCGGCGAGAACGTCAAGGACGGTGACGTGCTCGCCGATGGCTCGGCGACCGACATGGGCGAGATGGCGCTCGGCAAGAACCTGCTGGTCGCGTTCATGTCCTGGGAGGGTTACAACTTCGAGGACGCCATCATCCTCTCCAAGCGCCTCGTGGCCGACGACGAGCTGACGTCGATCCACATCGAGGAGTACGAGGTCGATGCGCGGACCACGAAGCTCGGTGACGAGGAGATCACCCGTGATATCCCGAACCGCTCGGAGGAGTCGCTGCGCAACCTCGACGACCGCGGGATCGTCCGGATCGGCGCCGAGGTGGCGTCGGGCGACCTGCTGGTCGGCAAGGTGACGCCGAAGGGCGAGACCGAGCTGACCGCCGAGGAGAAGCTGATCCGCGCGATCTTCAAGGAGAAGGCGCGCGAGGTCCGTGACACCTCACTGAAGGTGCCCCACGGCGAGGGCGGCGTCGTGATCGACGTCAAGACCTTCAGCCGCGACGAAGGTGACGATCTGCCGCCGGGCGTCAATGACCTGGTGCGCGTGTTCGTCGCCAAGAAGCGCAAGATCGCCGAGGGTGACAAGCTCGCCGGCCGCCACGGCAACAAGGGCGTGATCTCCAAGATCGTCGACGTCCAGGACATGCCTTTCCTCGAGGACGGCACTCCCGTTGACGTGATCCTCAACCCGCTCGGCGTGCCGAGCCGCATGAACGTCGGCCAGATCCTCGAGACCCATCTCGGGTGGGTCGCCGCCAACGGCTGGTACGAGGATGGCTCCGACGCTCGCAAGCACGCCACCAACGGCGGCTCGCGGCCCGACGGTCAGGCCGGCAAGGTGTACGTCGCGACGCCGGTGTTCGACGGCGCCACGGTGGCGGACGTCGATACCGCGCTGGTCCGCTGGCAGGACGAGCACAAGGGCCTGATCAAGATGGACGTCGACAAGTCGCGGCGCGAGGGCGAGCAGGCATCCGGCAAGACGACGCTGTTCAACGGCCGCACCGGCGAGCCGTTCGAGGAGCAGGTCACGGTCGGGTACATGTACATCCTCAAGCTGCTGCACCTCGTCGACGACAAGATCCATGCCCGGTCGACCGGCCCGTACTCGCTGGTCACCCAGCAGCCGCTGGGCGGCAAGGCGCAATTCGGTGGTCAGCGCTTCGGCGAGATGGAGGTGTGGGCGCTCGAGGCCTACGGCGCCGCATACACGCTTCAGGAGATGCTTACGATCAAGTCCGACGACACGGTCGGCCGCGTGAAGGCCTACGAGGCGATTGTGAAGGGCGAGAACATCGCCGAACCCTCGATCCCGGAGTCGTTCAAGGTCCTACTCAAGGAGATGCAGTCGTTGGCGCTCGACGTCAACGTCGTCTCCGAGGAAGGCGAGCGCGCCGAGATGCGCGAGGAGGACGATGACCTTCTGCGGGCGGCCGAGGAGCTCGGCATCGACCTCAGCGGCGTCCGGGCAGGCGATGGTGCCCCGGCCGCCGACGAGGCGACCGAGCAGGAGGGTGAGACCGTCGAGGCCTCCGAGGCGGAGACCGAAGACGAGGATCCCGACCTCGAGTCGGGCGAGGAGATCGCCGAGGAGGACTTCGAGGCCGACGGCGACGATCCGATTCTCGCAGTCGACGCCGACGCCGACGCCGACGTCGACGCGGGCGAGGCAGAAGCAGTACTGGAGGAGGACGAAGCGTAAAGGCGCGGTCGGCTCCCGTCTCGAGACGGGAGCCGCTGCTGTCGCCTCAACTTCGTTCACAGATTTTTCAAGCGCAAGGGACTCACTTTGATCGACATAAATAATTTCGACGCAATCGAGATCGGACTCGCTTCCTCCAAGCAGATCCGGTCGTGGAGCTCCGGCGAGGTCACCAAGCCGGAGACGATCAACTACAGGACGCTGAAGCCTGAGAAGGACGGGCTCTTCTGCGAGCGCATCTTCGGTCCCACGAAGGACTGGGAGTGCTACTGCGGCAAGTACAAGCGCGTCCGCTACAAGGGCATCGTCTGCGAGCGCTGTGGAGTCGAGGTCACGCGGTCCAAGGTTCGCCGCGAGCGAATGGGTCACATCGATCTTGCCGCCCCGGTCTCGCACATCTGGTTCTTCAAGGGCGTGCCGAGCCGGATCGGCTACCTGCTCGACATGGCGCCCAAGGAGCTCGAGAAGGTCCTCTACTTCGCGGCCTCGATGGTCACGTGGGTCGATGACGAGGCCCGCGAGCGCGACGTCGAGTCGCTGGAGGGCGAGGTCAACAAGGTGCTCGACTCCTACGCGGCGGAGAAGGAAGAGCGGGTGCTCGAGCTCAAGGAGTCGCTCGCGCGTCGCGAGGAGTACCTCAACTCCGCCAAGACCGGGCGTGACTTCTCCGACGACGACCACCTGTGGGCCGAGACGCTCGACGTCAACGTCGCGAAGCTGTCCGACGAAGAGCGCGAGAAGATGCTCAAGGAGCTGCGCAAGAGCTTCCAGGCTGACATCGACGACACCGAGGCCTACATCGAGGACGCCGCCGAGCGCATGCGTCAGGTGTGGGATCTGTTCAAGACGATGAAGGCCAAGGACGTGATCAACGACGAGACCACGTTCCGCGAGCTCCGTGACCGCTTCGGCTCGCCATACGGTTTCGGCGAGTACTTCCGCGGCGGAATGGGCGCCGAAGCTGTCCGTGACCTGCTCCAGCAGGTCGATCTGGACGCGGAGTCGGCCGACCTCCAGGAGCAGGTGAAGACCGCCAAGGGTCAGAAGCAGGCACGCGCGGTCAAGCGACTGAAGGTCGTCTCGGCGTTCCTGTCGTCGGGCAACAAGCCCGAGATGATGGTGCTCGAGGCGGTCCCGGTGATCCCGCCGGAGCTGCGCCCGATGGTCCAGCTCGATGGCGGCCGGTTCGCCACCTCGGATCTGAACGACCTCTACCGCCGTGTGATCAACCGCAACAACCGCCTCAAGCGGCTGCTCGACCTCGGCGCGCCCGAGATCATCGTCAACAACGAGAAGCGGATGCTGCAGGAGTCCGTCGACGCGCTGTTTGACAACGGCCGTCGCGGCCGGCCGGTCACCGGGCCGGGCAACCGTCCGCTGAAGTCGCTGTCGGACATGCTCAAGGGCAAGCAGGGCCGCTTCCGTCAGAACCTGCTCGGCAAGCGCGTCGACTACTCGGGCCGCTCGGTGATCGTGTCGGGTCCGTCGCTGCGCCTGCACCAGTGCGGGCTGCCGAAGCTGATGGCGCTCGAGCTGTTCAAGCCGTTCATCATGGCCCGCCTGGTCGAGCGCAAGTCCGCGCAGAACATCAAGGCGGCCAAGAAGATGGTCGACTCGATGATCCCGGAGGTCTGGGACGTGCTCGAGGAGGTCATCCACGAGCATCCGGTGCTGCTCAACCGCGCGCCGACCCTGCACCGCCTCGGTATCCAGGCGTTCGAGCCGGTGCTGGTCGAGGGCAAGGCGATCCAGGTCCACCCGCTCGTCTGCCACGCGTTCAACGCGGACTTCGACGGTGACCAGATGGCGGTCCACCTGCCGCTGTCGGCCGAGGCGCAGGCCGAGGCGCGGATCCTGATGTTGTCGGCCAACAACATCCTCTCCCCGGCCCACGGCGCGCCGCTGGCGACGCCGGCTCAGGACATGGTGCTGGGTGCCTACTACCTGACCTACGGCCCCGAGGGCAACGACCTGGAGAAGATCGACCCGTCCGCCCAGGACCCGCGGCCGCACGTGTTCCGCACCGCCCAGGAGGCGGAGTGGTCCTACGAGCACCATGTGGTCAAGCTCCACGACCTGGCCGAGTACCGGCCGCTCGGGCGCGAGGGCGGTCACTTGCTGACCACGGTCGGCCGGATCATCTACAACGACAAGATCGAGCGTGCGCTCGAGGAGGCACTGGGCGAGCAGTTCGACCCCAGCTCGTTCGAGTTCATCAACCGCTCGATGAAGAAGAAGGACACGACCAAGCTGGTCGACGACCTCGTGCAGCGCTACGGGGCGCCGTCGATCTCGCAGGTACTCGACGCGTTCAAGGACGTCGGGTTCCAGTACGCGACGCGCGCGGGCGTGACGATCTCCAAGAACGATGTCCAGACTCCGTCCAACAAGGGCGAGATCCTCGCCAAGTACGAGGACGAGCTGGCCGTGATCGAGGGCCAGTACGAGGACGGGGAGATCACGCAGGAAGAGCGCCACGAGGCCGTCACGAGCCTCTGGGACCGGGCTACCAACGAGGTCGGCGATGCGCTGTACAGCCACCTTGAGGAGATGAACCCGATCTTCATGATGGCCAACTCCGGCGCCCGTGGCTCGTTCTCGCAGATCCGCCAGCTGGCCGGGATGCGCGGCCTGATGGCAAACCCGAAGGGCGAAATCATCGAGCGTCCGATCAAGGCCAACTTCATGGAGGGCCTGACCGTGCTCGAGTACTTCATCTCGACCCACGGTGCCCGCAAGGGCCTCGCGGACACCGCGCTGCGGACCGCGGACTCGGGCTACCTGACCCGCCGGCTGGTAGACGTCTCTCAGGACGTGATCATCCGTGGGGATGACTGTGGCACCGAGGAGTACATCGAGAGCCCGGTGTTCCAGCTCGAGATCGATCCCGAGACCCGCAAGCTGCGCCCGACGAATGAGGTCAACACCGACCTGATCGGCCGCATCGCCGCCCAGGACCTGAAGACCAAGCGCGGTCGCGTGATCGTCGAAAAGGGCAACGAGATCGACCGTGCCGAGCTTGCCGACCTCGTCGAGGCCTGGCAGGACGACACCGACAAGGGCCACGTGATCACCGTGCCGGTGCGCTCGGTGCTCAAGTGCGAGGCGCCGACCGGCGTCTGCCAGGCGTGCTACGGCCGCTCGATGGCTACGGGCAACCTCGCGCAGGTCGGCGACGCGGTCGGGATCGTCGCGGCCCAGTCGATCGGCGAGCCGGGCACGCAGCTGACGATGCGCACGTTCCACACCGGCGGCGTCGCGGGGGCGGATATCACCCACGGCCTCCCGCGCGTGGTCGAGCTGTTTGAGGCGCGTAAGCCGAAGGGCCTGGCGAAGATCTCCGAGGTCGGCGGCAAGGTCTCGATCGAGGACTCCGACAAGGCGGTCACGGTAGTCGTCACCGACGACGGCGGCGAGGAGCACCGCTCCACGTTCCCGCGCCGGACGCTGCTCTACGTCGAGTCCGGTCAGAAGATCGAGCCCGGCACGCAGCTCAACGAGGGATCGTTGTACCCGCACGAGCTGCTGGCGGTCCGCGGGCGGACCGAGACCGAGCTGTACCTCGTCCGCGAGGTCCAGGAGGTCTACAAGTCCCAGGGCGTCGACATCAACGACAAGCACATCGAGCTGATCGTGCGCCAGATGATGAAGAAGGTCCGCGTCGACCAGAAGGGCGACACCGACCTGCTTCCCGGCCAGTTCGTCGACCGCTACGAGTACGCCCGCATCAACAATGACGTGATCGATGCCAGCGGCGAGCCCGCCCAGGCCGAGGAGATCATCCTCGGGATCACGAAGGCGTCGCTGAACACGGATTCCTTCCTGTCGGCCGCCTCCTTCCAGGAGACGACCAAGGTCCTGACCGATGCGGCGCTCGAAGGCAAGATCGACCGGCTCAACGGGCTCAAGGAGAACGTGATCATCGGCAAGCTGATCCCGGCAGCGACCGGGCTGAAGCGCTACCGCCGGATCGAGATCGAGCCCTCGGAGCCGCTGCCGCGCGGGATCGACGAGGTCGGGATGCTCGACCACGACGACCTCGCGGCCGAGCTTGGGCTCACCGACGGAGAGTCCCTGACCGGATTCGGCGGCGGGCTCGAGGCCGACCTGTCGGATCTCGAGAACATCGGCAACGGCGGCCCGACGCTCGGGTTCGCCGAAGAGCTGGCGGATCTCGACCTCCCGGCCGACGACGAGCCCGAGGCATAGCCGAGATTGCCCGTAAATAGGCCAACATGCGCTCAGCGATCCTGTAGATTCGCACGCAGAGTGGAGCGCGGGCCAAGTTAGTGTGGCCTCGTGTAGACGTCAGGGGACTGCGCCCCCACTCCCCTGACTGTCCGGGAGCTCGGATGGATCCGAGTCTCCCGGACGCCTATCGTCGGGCGGACGCGGCTCCGGCGCGGGCGATCTTCTCCGTGCTTTAGCCAACACTGGGCCAGCGCCGCTGCCAAGCTGCCGAGCCGGCAGAAGTTGGCGGGGCGCGAGCGCGTTACCTATATGCACGCGTCTAAGAAGGGGGCTATATGGCCGCTCATGATTGGGCAGAGGCAAGCTCGTTGCGCCCGAATGGCGCCAACGCGTTGCCGACTGGGACCATCGCCACTGATGGCAGGATGGTCGGTTGGCTCGCCGGCTTGTTGGCACAGGATCGGCACTACCACTCGGTCATGGCGACGCTGACCGCGAGCGAGAACTATCCGAGCACGGCGGTCCGCGCGGCGGCGGCCTTCATCGGCGGGGAGCACTATTTCTTTGACGCCCCCAGCCCCGGCCACTGCGCCGAATGGTCCTTTCCGCGGTCTCAGACGATGCCGGCGCTGCAGGCGAAGTTCCTGTCTCAGATGAAGCGGCTGTTCGTCGCCGACATCGCGGATTGGCGGCCGAACGGCGGCTCGGCGTGCGAGCAGGCCGTCGTGATGGCGGCGTGCGAGACCGGAGACGCATTCCTCGAGCTGGCGCCGGAGGACGGTGGCCACTTCGGCGCTGCGGTCCTCGCCAACAGGCTCGGCATCGAGTCCCTTACGTTCCCGATGCAGGGTGATCTGATCGACGTCGAGCAGACCGCCCAGCTCGTCAGCCAGCATTCGAACATCCGGCTGGTGCTCGTCCAGCCGTCGCACTGCCGACGGTCGCAACCGATTGAAGAGCTGGCCGCCGCGCTACCCGAGCGAGTCACGGTCGCGGTGGACGTCAGTCACACCGCCGGGCTGATTGCCGCGGGCCTGCTCCCTCAGCCGCTGGAGCAAGGTGCCGACATCCTGACGCTGAACACGCACAAGACGCTGCCGGGCCCCAACAAGGGCGTTATCGCGTTCGCGGACCGCAGTCATCCCCTGGCCGAGAAAGTGTGGGACGTGGTCTGCCCCCAGCTCCAATCCAACAGCCACGCCGAATGCCTACCCGGGCTGGTGATCGCGCTCGAAGAGATGGCGCGCTTTGGCCGGGCCTATGCGGAACAGGTGACCGCGAATGCCCGGACGCTGGCACGAGTCCTCGACGGCTGCGGGCTGGACGTGCCCGGCATGGAGTACGGCGGGACCGAAACGCACCAGGTCCACGTCACGATCGGCTCGGCCCACGATGCAAATCAGCTCGCGAACGAGACTCTCCCAACGTGTGCTTTTCGCACGAATTCGGTGCACATTCCGGGAACGGACGGCCAGTTCGGGCTCCGTCTCGGGACTCAGGCATTGACCCGACGCGGGCTGACGGAGCCCGAGTTTGCCGAACTGGGCCGCCTCCTCGCCCAAGGCGTACGTTGGAGCGCCGGCGCCGTGCGGATTCGCCAACAGGTAGCCGACATGCTGGCTGACTACCCGCTGTTTCCGTTGCGGTTCAGCTTCGACGAGCTGGGCCACCGCGAGCACGTCGAGCGCTTGCTGACCGAGGCCCTGCGGTA
>CAWBFH010000004.1:0-271629 GCA_963788005.1 uncultured Solirubrobacterales bacterium
CGCAAGGCGACGCCCACCCTCTGCCTATGTGTAGTTCCTGAGTAGGTTGGGAATGGTGAGAAGCGCCCGGGCGATCAGATTCACGGCCACCGGACGGATCCGATTCACGGCGCCCGGCGCGGATACCCCCACCGCGTCCGGTAATCGGCTAGTCGGTCGTGGTGGCGGCGCCAGAGCAGTTGGTCGCGGCACAGCTGCTCCCTCGATGGAAGCTTGGTGGAAGCCTGACTCCCCGCGAGATGACCGTCAGACGATCTGCAGCGACCTCACGACGAGCGGATTCGTGGGAGAAACCTGAATCCTGTCCATAGCTGAGAGGGCCTGCGGACTCTTTGCGAGCAGGAGGTCGCCGGTTCGATCCCGGCTGGCTCCACTTCAGTGGCGCCTGGGAATCAACGCATTCGCGCTTTGGTCGGCGCGTCCGCGCACCTCAGCTGGCCGTTGCACGGATACGTCGACCGATATCTGCGCACTCCTCACAGACGGCGTCGGGTATCACGCCGATGCGCATCAGCAGACCGAAGATCTTGCATCCCAAGCAATAGCCGAGGATCGATTCGAGGCCCGCGGCGACCGCTAGCAAGACCAGCAGGACGTCTGCCGCCTGGTGCGAGACCGTGAATGCGAGAACCAGCGCTGACGTCGAGACGATCGCGCCGATGCCCTGGGCAAAGCGCTTCGGCGGACCCGGAACCGGGCGTTTTGCCCCGAGCCGTGGCGCGATCACGTTCTGAGCCGCCCAGCCCAGCGGACTGACGGTGGGGCCGGCCGCAACTCTTGCCCAGAACCCGTAGGCGAGCGGAATCAGCAGCCAGTACGTGGACGTCAAGAGGATCACCAGCACCGCGATCAGGACGGTGCCGGCAACGACCCGCGCCGCCTTTTCGTTGACAGGGTTTGGGAACGAGAACACTTGAGTCATCAGGATCAGCAATTCCGCTGTTCGACGCTCTCGCCGACTGAACGCACCGCGAGAACGAACAAACTCTTCGCCCAGAGAAGATTACTCTAGTAAATCAATAGATTTGATGGCCAATCTGTCTGGGAGTCCACGCTCGACGTCTCAGGCTGGGCATCCTGCAAGGTCAGGGCTGCTTCGGGCATCAGACTCGATCGGTGCTACCTATCCAAACTTCATAATTCGCGCTAAAGGTTCCGGGATCGATTGCCGATAGGCGTGATAGAGGGCAAACCGAAGTCCAGTGACGTACGCATGAAAGTAGTCGGGGGCACGGAAACAAGTAGGGGGCAACAGCAATAGGGGGCGTGCTTAGCCGATGCGTCCACGGGCCAGCAAACGCCCGTGGACGCATCGTTCGCACCGCCGGACCGCCTCATGATCCGCCCATAGCCCTCGCCCTGGCGACATCGCCAGCAGGGCCCAGGCCGCGCGGGCACACGCGTCCGGCTGCTATCGGTCTCGCTTCAGCTGGTCTTAGGGGGTGGCACTCTGGCCGGAAACTGGATCTCGACGCTCAGCCCGCCGTCGCCGAGCGCGCGTATCGAAATCGCGGCGCCGTGTGCGGCGGCGATCGCCTGAACGATCGATAGCCCCAGTCCGTGGCCGTCGGCGCTGCCTCGCCGTTCGCCGGCGCCGCGGCCGAACGGCTGCCTGATCCGCTCAAGTTCCTCGGCGGAGATCACCGGGCCGTCGTTGGTAACGGAGAGGGAGCCGTCAGCGGTTTTGATCTCGATTCGGCCGCCCTGCCGGTTGTGGCGGATTGCGTTGTCGACGAGGTTGTCTACCAGACGCTCGATCAGTCGCGGGTCACCCGTCACGATGGTTGGCTCAAGAGCGGCTTCGATGCGCAGGTCTCTGCCGTCGAGCTCCGCTGCATGGCCGTCGATCACCCGCGCGGCGACAGTGCCCAGATCGATCTGTACTCGTCGGCCCTGGGTCTGCTCGCCCTCAGCGAGCGCCAGCAGCGCATCGATCAGCTGCTCGAGCTGCTGCTCGGACGCGAGCACGCGCTGGTGAGTTGTCCGCAGCGAGACGACGTCGGCGCCTGGGTCCGCGAGCGCGACCTGGGTGAGGGTCTTCAATCGGGCGAGCGGTGTTCGCAGCTCGTGGGACGCGTTGGCGACGAATTGACGTTGGGCCGAGAACGACGCCTCGAGCCGTTCCAGCAGTTCGTCGAATGTGTCGCCCAGCTCCTTGAGCTCGTCGTCGGGACCATCGAGCGCGAGGCGCCGGTCGAGGCTGGTCGCGGAGATGTCCCGAGCCGCCGAGGTGATCGAGCGCAACGGGCTCAACACGCGCCCCGCGACCAGCCAGGCCACCCACACGGAGGCGACTGCGACGATCGCGAGCGCGATGCCGCCCCCGACGATGATCGCGATGAAGTCACGCGCGAACTGGTTCGAGCGAACTGCCCCGGTGACCGACTGGACCGATGTCGCGCGCAGGCCGAACGCGAGCGCGATCGTGATCCCCAGCGCCGCGGCACCTGCGAGCGTCAGCACCAGCCCATACAGCGCCGTCAGCTGCATTCGAACCGTCCGTCGCGGCAATCGCGAGCGCCAGCCGACGCGAGCTTCGTTGGTCGCCGAAGCCATCAGATCCGATACCCGTATCTCGCGACGGTCTCGATCACCGGTGGCTCGCCGAGCTTGGCTCGTAGGCGGCTGATCGTGACCTTGACCGCGTTCGTGAACGGGTCTGCCTGCTCGTCCCACACGCGCGCGAGCAACTCCTCAGCAGAAACACACCGTCCCCCGGAGGCGAGCAGCAGTTCGAGGACCCCGAACTCCTTCGGTGTCAGCTCGAGAGGGCGTCCGCCTCGCGATGCCCGTCGCTCGGCCGTGTCAACGATCACGTCGCCACGGCGCATCTGCGGCGGTACCGAAGGTTGCGCGCGACGTGAGAGCGCGACAACCCGTGCGACCAGCTCGCCGAAATCGAACGGCTTACCGAGGTAGTCGTCGGCCCCGAGCCCTAGCCCCTCGATCAGGTCGGCCGTGCTCGCAGCAGCGGTAAGCATCAGCACGCGGCTTCGGGAGTCGTCGCTGACGAGCGCCGAACAGACCTCGTCCCCGTGCATCCCGGGTAGATCGCGATCGAGCAGGACCACGTCGTAATCATTCAGCCGTGCGCGTCGAAGTCCGGCGACGCCGTCGAGCGCGACGTCGACCGCGATCCGCGCGGTGCGCAACCCGGCGGCGACCGTCTCGGCCAGCTCCTCGTCGTCCTCGATCACCAGCACTCGCATCGTCAGGTCAGATTAATCGTCGCCGGTTTCGGCCCGGTATCAGCACAGCGATACGTTGGCGAAACCGACGCACGCGTACAAGCCACTCCACAGCGACTCAAGGAGACGAGATGGATGGCATTAGTGGAGCAGGCTGGCGCCGGGCCACACTGGCGACGGTAGGGGTCGCGGTAGGCATAGCCATCGCAGGCTGCGGATCGAACTCGCCAACCGCGACTCGGTCCGCTCAGCAATTCGTAAGTCACGCGCTGGCTGAGCAGGTCGCGTTCGCACGCTGCATGCGCGCGCACGGGGTCTCAGGGTTCAAGGACCCGACGATAAAGCGCTCCGCCCAGGGAGTCGGCGTCAGCCAGGGCGTATCGGCGGCCGTCGCGCAAGCACCCGCTTTCAATTCCGCCCAACAGGCTTGCCAGCACTTACTACCACCGGGAAGCCAGGGGCCGGGCAGCCAGCCGGTGAGCGCCGGACAGCGCGCAGAGATGGTGAAGTTCGCCGCCTGTGTACGAGCTCATGGCGTCCCGACCATGCCCGACCCAGCCGCGAATGGCGTCTTCAACCTCCCGCCTGAGATCAACCAGAACGCGCGTGCGTTCCAGACGGCGGTCAAGACCTGCATCCCCAACGGGATGCCGCTATCACTGAGCCAGAGCTGAATCCCGACACGGCGCTCGGCCCAGGCACCCTGCCGCCCAGCTCAGACCGCCACGCAAGGAGCCAGCGGCTCCAGTCGCATCGCCGAGGGGGCGACACGAGCGGCTCCCGGTTCATCATCCGAGGAGTGCAAGAGCGGCAGCGAGCTCGGTTGCCCGGCGGGTAGGCATTACTCTTGGTGTCATGGGAGTTTGGATGAGGTGGCGGGCGTCGCGGTTGCGGCGACGATTCATGCCCGAGCGAGCGGTCGTAGCTGAAGCGCTAGCGAAGGGTTACACCCCCGACGCGACCGTCGATGAGGTCGGTGCGGCGGGAGACAACGTTGGCTTTGACGGGCGTCCAATCCGTTCGAAGCCCAGCAATGGATATGGGACCGGGGATCCAGCGGGGCCTGGATGGGCCGGCTGGAGCGCGTAGCTTCGCTGACCCTTCACGGGTGCCGAGGGCACCGTCCCCGCGCACGAGCCCGATCCGGCTCCAGCAACTCGCGCGTATAGCGCTCAAAGCGCGAGGCCCACTCCGGGGGCCGGCGTCTGGCGCCGTGATTGCCCGCGGAAACGGTGGTATCAGGGCCGCGAAGGTGGACGGGCGTCGCGCGGGACGTAGCCAATGGGGTCAGCAGGAGTGTCGTGCTGGGGTTCCGCTGGTTTCGGGGTGAGACCGAACCGGCCCGCGGCGAGGCCCGCCTGCCCGCGGGTGCTGACGCCGAGCTTCCGAAGGATCGCTGAGACGTGGTGGTCGACGGTCTTTGGCGAGAGGACCAGCCGCTTGGCGATCTCCGCATTTCGCAGTCCCTCTGTTAGCAGCGGCAGAACCTCGAGTTCACGGTTGGTCAGCCCGGCGGCGTTCTGGGCGGTGCTCACTCGGGGGCCCCGTGGGACCGCACGCTCGCCGAGCTCGCGCAGCCGCCGGCTGACGATCGCGGCGGCGGGCTTTGCGCCGAGCGCGTGGAGCTGATCGAGCACAGCGCGTAGCGGCGCGCCACGTGTAGATGGGACGGTGGCGATGGCGGCGTCGTAGATTGCGCCTTGGGCTCGGAACTGTTCGGCGGCCAGGTCCGGCTCGCCGGCGAGCTGGAGCCTGAAGCGCTCGGGTACCCCGTCGGGCGGCTCGACCGGGAGCCCGGCCCGCGCGCGCCAGCACGCCAGCGAGCCTGCGAACGTCGGCTCACCGAGCCGGCAGGCCATGTCGTAGGCATGCTCGGTCTCCGCGCCGATCGCGTCCGTCCGCCCTTCCAACCAGGCGGCCTCTGCGCGCGCGGCCGCGACGGGCGCGAGCCACTGAAGGTCGTCGGAGGCGATCGCCGTCTCGCGCGCCTCGTCGAGCAGCGGCCAGGAGCCCGGATCGCCGCGCCGTGCGCGGACGAGCGCGAGCGTGACGAGCGCGTCGGAGCGCGGGCCGAGGATCTGCTCGCGCGGTCCGTCGAGGATCGTCTCGGCTGTCGCTGCCGCCTCGTCCCAGCGGCCGAGCGCTAGCTCGACGACTGCTCGCGCACCGATCAGGCATTTCAGCCACGCCTCGAGCCCGAGCTTCTGCGTGTATTCGATCCCGCGCTCGATCCAGCTGAGCGCCGCATTCCACTGGCCGCAGTGTCTCAGCGCCTCGTCGAGGTTGATGTATGCCCGGCCGGCGTCGGTTCCCAGTTGCCATTGGCGGGCGAGCTCGAGGCTGCGCTCGAGCTTCGCCTGACCGGCCGGATTCCCGCGAGACAGCTCGACGCTACCAACGTTGTTGAGCGCATGGACGAGCGCCTCGCGGTCGCCGACTTCATCGGCCAGGGCGATCGCCTTCGCTCCCCACTCGAGCGTCGGCGCCGGGTCGTAGGTGATCATCGACAGCCCGGCGAGCGAGCTGTAGGCGCGGGCTAGCTCGGCGCCGGGCGGCACCCGCTCGAGCACTCGTACCGTCTCGCGCGCGGTCTCGAGCGCTTCGTGCGCCCGGCCGATGCAGCCCAGCAGCTTCACCCGGCGCCGGAGCGCCGCACCCTCGCGCAGCTTGTCGCCGGCGCGCCGGTGGATGGCGATCGCCTCGTCGACCGCCGTGACCGCCTCCGCGCGCATGTCGGACAGATATGCGTGGTCGGCGAACCGCTCGAGCAGCTCGGCGCGCGCCTCAGGCTCGATCTCGGCCGCAAAGCGCAGCGCTCGCCAGTAGTGGTGCTGGGCCTCACGCGGCGAGCCGAGCGCTGCCGCCCGCTCGCCGGCCGCCGGCGCGTAGTGCAGCACCGCCGGGCCGTCACCGGCCGCTTCGGAGTGATGAGCCAGACGTGCAAGGTCCTGCGCGCCAAAAGACGGATCAGCGAGCGCCGCGAGCGCCCGCCGGTGCAGCGCGACCGCCCGGTCGGGCGGCAGTGATTCCTCGACCGCGAGTCGCGCGAGCTCGTGGCGAAACAGGACCCCATCGGCCTCCGCACGCAGCACCCCTGAGCGCAGGCACTCATCCAGCGCAGCCAGCGCGCCGTCAGTGAGCGCCTCGAGCAGCCACACTTCGGCCCGCTGCGGGACGATCGCGACGGCATCAAGCAGCGCCCGCGCGTTCGCCGATAGCCGCGCGATCCGCGCGTACACCGCGTCGCGGACGCTCCCCGGAACGAACGTGCTCCCCGCCGCCACCGTCTCCGTCACGAAGAACGGGTTTCCGGCCGTCCGCGCGTACAGCTCGCCGGCGTCAAGCCCCGCCCGGTCGGCGAGCTCGCCGACCGTTTCACGGGACAGCCGGGCCAGCTCGAGGCGGGTGACGGCGTCACCCGACGGCAGCTCGCCGAGCACGATCGTGAGTGGGTGGTCGCGGTGCACCTCGTCACTTCGATAGCTGAGCACGAGCAGCAGCCCCGCCTCTCCCGCCTGACGGGCGAGAACGCGGACGACGTCGAGCGTCGCCTCATCGGCCCAGTGAAGGTCCTCGAGAATCAGCACCGCCGGCGAGACGGCCCGGAGCGCCTCGACCAGGGCTACGGCGACGTCGAACGGCCTGGCGCCCGCGGCTACGAGCGCCTTCGGCTCGGCCCCGAGGTCGGCTGCCGGCTCCAGCAGCGGCCCGAGCGGCCGTGGCGTGAACAACGCATCGCACGTGCCCCACAGCCCCGTGACGCGCCGCGGAAGCTCGCTAACAAACTGCCGCAGCAGCGCGGTCTTGCCGATCCCCGCCTCGCCGAAGGCGAGCACGACCCGGCCCCCTCCACACGCTGCCTCGGCCGCGCAGCCGTGCAGCACACCGAGCTCATCAGCACGTTCCAACAGCCCAACCTCGTCCACACCACAATGCTAAAGACCGCGAGCTCACCCGATATCGGGAAAACTCCCTATTTTGGCTCGCCTTACCTATCCAAGCTTCATAATTCGCGCTAAAGGTTCCGGGATCGATTGCCGATAGGCGTGACAGAGGGCAGACCGAAGTTCAAAGACGTACGCATGGAAGTAGTCGGGGGCACGGAAACAAGTAGGGGGCAACAGCAATAGGGGGCGTGCTTAGCCGATGCGTCCACGGGCCAGCAAACGCCCGTGGACGCATCGTTCGCACCGCCGGACCGCCTCATGATCCGCCCATAGCCCTCGCCCTGGCGACATCGCCAGCAGGGCCCAGGCCGCGCGGGCACACGCGTCCGGCTGCTATCGGTCTCGCTTCAGCTGGTCTTAGGGGGTGGCACTCTGGCCGGAAACTGGATCTCGACGCTCAGCCCGCCGTCGCCGAGCGCGCGTATCGAAATCGCGGCGCCGTGTGCGGCGGCGATCGCCTGAACGATCGATAGCCCCAGTCCGTGGCCGTCGGCGCTGCCTCGCCGTTCGCCGGCGCCGCGGCCGAACGGCTGCCTGATCCGCTCGAGTTCCTCGGCGGAGATCACCGGGCCGTCGTTGGTAACGGAGAGGGAGCCGTCAGCGGTTTTGATCTCGATTCGGCCGCCCTGCCGGTTGTGGCGGATTGCGTTGTCGACGAGGTTGTCTACCAGACGCTCGATCAGTCGCGGGTCACCCGTCACGATGGTTGGCTCAAGAGCGGCTTCGATGCGCAGGTCTCTGCCGTCGAGCTCCGCTGCATGGCCGTCGATCACCCGCGCGGCGACAGTGCCCAGATCGATCTGTACTCGTCGGCCCTGGGTCTGCTCGCCCTCGGCGAGCGCCAGCAGCGCATCGATCAGCTGCTCGAGCTGCTGCTCGGACGCGAGCACGCGCTGGTGAGTTGTCCGCAGCGAGACGACGTCGGCGCCTGGGTCCGCGAGCGCGACCTGGGTGAGGGTCTTCAATCGGGCGAGCGGTGTTCGCAGCTCGTGGGACGCGTTGGCGACGAATTGACGTTGGGCCGAGAACGACGCCTCGAGCCGTTCCAGCAGTTCGTCGAATGTGTCGCCCAGCTCCTTGAGCTCGTCGTCGGGACCATCGAGCGCGAGGCGCCGGTCGAGGCTGGTCGCGGAGATGTCCCGAGCCGCCGAGGTGATCGAGCGCAACGGGCTCAACACGCGCCCCGCGACCAGCCAGGCCACCCACACGGAGGCGACTGCGACGATCGCGAGCGCGATGCCGCCCCCGACGATGATCGCGATGAAGTCACGCGCGAACTGGTTCGAGCGAACTGCCCCGGTGACCGACTGGACCGATGTCGCGCGCAGGCCGAACGCGAGCGCGATCGTGATCCCCAGCGCCGCGGCACCTGCGAGCGTCAGCACCAGCCCATACAGCGCCGTCAGCTGCATTCGAACCGTCCGTCGCGGCAACCGCGAGCGCCAGCCGACGCGAGCTTCGTTGGTCGCCGAAGCCATCAGATCCGATACCCGTATCTCGCGACGGTCTCGATCACCGGTGGCTCGCCGAGCTTGGCTCGTAGGCGGCTGATCGTGACCTTGACCGCGTTCGTGAACGGGTCTGCCTGCTCGTCCCACACGCGCGCGAGCAACTCCTCAGCAGAAACACACCGTCCCCCGGAGGCGAGCAGCAGTTCGAGGACCCCGAACTCCTTCGGTGTCAGCTCGAGAGGGCGTCCGCCTCGCGATGCCCGTCGCTCGGCCGTGTCAACGATCACGTCGCCACGGCGCATCTGCGGCGGTACCGAAGGTTGCGCGCGACGTGAGAGCGCGACAACCCGTGCGACCAGCTCGCCGAAATCGAACGGCTTACCGAGGTAGTCGTCGGCCCCGAGCCCTAGCCCCTCGATCAGGTCGGCCGTGCTCGCAGCAGCGGTAAGCATCAGCACGCGGCTTCGGGAGTCGTCGCTGACGAGCGCCGAACAGACCTCGTCCCCGTGCATCCCGGGTAGATCGCGATCGAGCAGGACCACGTCGTAATCATTCAGCCGTGCGCGTCGAAGTCCGGCGACGCCGTCGAGCGCGACGTCGACCGCGATCCGCGCGGTGCGCAACCCGGCGGCGACCGTCTCGGCCAGCTCCTCGTCGTCCTCGATCACCAGCACTCGCATCGTCAGGTCAGATTAATCGTCGCCGGTTTCGGCCCGGTATCAGCACAGCGATACGTTGGCGAAACCGACGCACGCGTACAAGCCACTCCACAGCGACTCAAGGAGACGAGATGGATGGCATTAGTGGAGCAGGCTGGCGCCGGGCCACACTGGCGACGGTAGGGGTCGCGGTAGGCATAGCCATCGCAGGCTGCGGATCGAACTCGCCAACCGCGACTCGGTCCGCTCAGCAATTCGTAAGTCACGCGCTGGCTGAGCAGGTCGCGTTCGCACGCTGCATGCGCGCGCACGGGGTCTCAGGGTTCAAGGACCCGACGATAAAGCGCTCCGCCCAGGGAGTCGGCGTCAGCCAGGGCGTATCGGCGGCCGTCGCGCAAGCACCCGCTTTCAATTCCGCCCAACAGGCTTGCCAGCACTTACTACCACCGGGAAGCCAGGGGCCGGGCAGCCAGCCGGTGAGCGCCGGACAGCGCGCAGAGATGGTGAAGTTCGCCGCCTGTGTACGAGCTCATGGCGTCCCGACCATGCCCGACCCAGCCGCGAATGGCGTCTTCAACCTCCCGCCTGAGATCAACCAGAACGCGCGTGCGTTCCAGACGGCGGTCAAGACCTGCATCCCCAACGGGATGCCGCTATCACTGAGCCAGAGCTGAATCCCGACACGGCGCTCGGCCCAGGCACCCTGCCGCCCAGCTCAGACCGCCACGCAAGGAGCCAGCGGCTCCAGTCGCATCGCCGAGGGGGCGACACGAGCGGCTCCCGGTTCATCATCCGAGGAGTGCAAGAGCGGCAGCGAGCTCGGTTGCCCGGCGGGTAGGCATTACTCTTGGTGTCATGGGAGTTTGGATGAGGTGGCGGGCGTCGCGGTTGCGGCGACGATTCATGCCCGAGCGAGCGGTCGTAGCTGAAGCGCTAGCGAAGGGTTACACCCCCGACGCGACCGTCGATGAGGTCGGTGCGGCGGGAGACAACGTTGGCTTTGACGGGCGTCCAATCCGTTCGAAGCCCAGCAATGGATATGGGACCGGGGATCCAGCGGGGCCTGGATGGGCCGGCTGGGGCGCGTAGCTTCGCTGACCCTTCACGGGTGCCGAGGGCACCGTCCCCGCGCACGAGCCCGATCCGGCTCCAGCAACTCGCGCGTATAGCGCTCAAAGCGCGAGGCCCACTCCGGGGGCCGGCGTCTGGCGCCGTGATTGCCCGCGGAAACGGTGGTATCAGGGCCGCGAAGGTGGACGGGCGTCGCGCGGGACGTAGCCAATGGGGTCAGCAGGAGTGTCGTGCTGGGGTTCCGCTGGTTTCGGGGTGAGACCGAACCGGCCCGCGGCGAGGCCCGCCTGCCCGCGGGTGCTGACGCCGAGCTTCCGAAGGATCGCTGAGACGTGGTGGTCGACGGTCTTTGGCGAGAGGACCAGCCGCTTGGCGATCTCCGCATTTCGCAGTCCCTCTGTTAGCAGCGGCAGAACCTCGAGTTCACGGTTGGTCAGCCCGGCGGCGTTCTGGGCGGTGCTCACTCGGGGGCCCCGTGGGACCGCACGCTCGCCGAGCTCGCGCAGCCGCCGGCTGACGATCGCGGCGGCGGGCTTTGCGCCGAGCGCGTGGAGCTGATCGAGCACAGCGCGTAGCGGCGCGCCACGTGTAGATGGGACGGTGGCGATGGCGGCGTCGTAGATTGCGCCTTGGGCTCGGAACTGTTCGGCGGCCAGGTCCGGCTCGCCGGCGAGCTGGAGCCTGAAGCGCTCGGGTACCCCGTCGGGCGGCTCGACCGGGAGCCCGGCCCGCGCGCGCCAGCACGCCAGCGAGCCTGCGAACGTCGGCTCACCGAGCCGGCAGGCCATGTCGTAGGCATGCTCGGTCTCCGCGCCGATCGCGTCCGTCCGCCCTTCCAACCAGGCGGCCTCTGCGCGCGCGGCCGCGACGGGCGCGAGCCACTGAAGGTCGTCGGAGGCGATCGCCGTCTCGCGCGCCTCGTCGAGCAGCGGCCAGGAGCCCGGATCGCCGCGCCGTGCGCGGACGAGCGCGAGCGTGACGAGCGCGTCGGAGCGCGGGCCGAGGATCTGCTCGCGCGGTCCGTCGAGGATCGTCTCGGCTGTCGCTGCCGCCTCGTCCCAGCGGCCGAGCGCTAGCTCGACGACTGCTCGCGCACCGATCAGGCATTTCAGCCACGCCTCGAGCCCGAGCTTCTGCGTGTATTCGATCCCGCGCTCGATCCAGCTGAGCGCCGCATTCCACTGGCCGCAGTGTCTCAGCGCCTCGTCGAGGTTGATGTATGCCCGGCCGGCGTCGGTTCCCAGTTGCCATTGGCGGGCGAGCTCGAGGCTGCGCTCGAGCTTCGCCTGACCGGCCGGATTCCCGCGAGACAGCTCGACGCTACCAACGTTGTTGAGCGCATGGACGAGCGCCTCGCGGTCGCCGACTTCATCGGCCAGGGCGATCGCCTTCGCTCCCCACTCGAGCGTCGGCGCCGGGTCGTAGGTGATCATCGACAGCCCGGCGAGCGAGCTGTAGGCGCGGGCTAGCTCGGCGCCGGGCGGCACCCGCTCGAGCACTCGTACCGTCTCGCGCGCGGTCTCGAGCGCTTCGTGCGCCCGGCCGATGCAGCCCAGCAGCTTCACCCGGCGCCGGAGCGCCGCACCCTCGCGCAGCTTGTCGCCGGCGCGCCGGTGGATGGCGATCGCCTCGTCGACCGCCGTGACCGCCTCCGCGCGCATGTCGGACAGATATGCGTGGTCGGCGAACCGCTCGAGCAGCTCGGCGCGCGCCTCAGGCTCGATCTCGGCCGCAAAGCGCAGCGCTCGCCAGTAGTGGTGCTGGGCCTCACGCGGCGAGCCGAGCGCTGCCGCCCGCTCGCCGGCCGCCGGCGCGTAGTGCAGCACCGCCGGGCCGTCACCGGCCGCTTCGGAGTGATGAGCCAGACGTGCAAGGTCCTGCGCGCCAAAAGACGGATCAGCGAGCGCCGCGAGCGCCCGCCGGTGCAGCGCGACCGCCCGGTCGGGCGGCAGTGATTCCTCGACCGCGAGTCGCGCGAGCTCGTGGCGAAACAGGACCCCATCGGCCTCCGCACGCAGCACCCCTGAGCGCAGGCACTCATCCAGCGCAGCCAGCGCGCCGTCAGTGAGCGCCTCGAGCAGCCACACTTCGGCCCGCTGCGGGACGATCGCGACGGCATCAAGCAGCGCCCGCGCGTTCGCCGATAGCCGCGCGATCCGCGCGTACACCGCGTCGCGGACGCTCCCCGGAACGAACGTGCTCCCCGCCGCCACCGTCTCCGTCACGAAGAACGGGTTTCCGGCCGTCCGCGCGTACAGCTCGCCGGCGTCAAGCCCCGCCCGGTCGGCGAGCTCGCCGACCGTTTCACGGGACAGCCGGGCCAGCTCGAGGCGGGTGACGGCGTCACCCGACGGCAGCTCGCCGAGCACGATCGTGAGTGGGTGGTCGCGGTGCACCTCGTCACTTCGATAGCTGAGCACGAGCAGCAGCCCCGCCTCTCCCGCCTGACGGGCGAGAACGCGGACGACGTCGAGCGTCGCCTCATCGGCCCAGTGAAGGTCCTCGAGAATCAGCACCGCCGGCGAGACGGCCCGGAGCGCCTCGACCAGGGCTACGGCGACGTCGAACGGCCTGGCGCCCGCGGCTACGAGCGCCTTCGGCTCGGCCCCGAGGTCGGCTGCCGGCTCCAGCAGCGGCCCGAGCGGCCGTGGCGTGAACAACGCATCGCACGTGCCCCACAGCCCCGTGACGCGCCGCGGAAGCTCGCTAACAAACTGCCGCAGCAGCGCGGTCTTGCCGATCCCCGCCTCGCCGAAGGCGAGCACGACCCGGCCCCCTCCACACGCTGCCTCGGCCGCGCAGCCGTGCAGCACACCGAGCTCATCAGCACGTTCCAACAGCCCAACCTCGTCCACACCACAATGCTAAAGACCGCGAGCTCACCCGATATCGGGAAAACTCCCTATTTTGGCTCGCCTAGTCACTTGCCCCGGATAAACGGCCGGGACTGAAACGGCCGCGCCAGGATGACGCGGCCGAGTCAGGCTTATGAATGGTCGCCCGGGTGGAGTCGGGCTTGGTGAAGTGTTTCAGTGGGTGGGGATGGCGAGGGTGTCGAGGTCGTAGGCGAGGATCGCCCATCCGGTCCAGATCTGCATCCCGTCATCTCCTTTGAGCCGGGATCGGCGCAGGCCGTAGCCGCGTTTGAGGTGACTGATCCGGCCCTCGATCCCGGTTCGGTAGCGGGCTCTGCGTTTGCGGGTGCGTCGGCTGCCGGGTTCGTGGCGGCCGGAGATCTGGATCTGCTCGTCGCCCAGGTCGGGGAACGCCTCTTTGGTCGGGCCGGGCTGAAAGCCGCCGTCGGCGACGATCTCCCGTAGACAGATCCCAGCGCGTTCGAGCTCGCCGGCGGTGCGCGGTAACAGCGTGTTCTCGGCGGGGTTCCCGAGCTGGTGCCCGGCGGGGAGGATGAACCCGCGGGCGCCCTTGCGGGTGTTCTCGGTCACCTCGCAGATCTGCGCGACGTACCCGAACTCGGTCGGTTTGCCGAGCTTGCCTTTGCGGATCGGTCGGGCGTCGGGGTCTGCGATTGACACCAGCCGGCTGGTGATCTTCAGCCCGCGGACGCGACGATCGATCTGCTCGGCGACCTTCCCACAGCGGTCCGCGAGCTCCTGCAGCTTCTCGGCGCTCTGCAGCTTCGCCTTCGCGCCGCGGCCGCGGGCGCAGGCTCTGGCAGCAGCGGCGAGCCGTTTGGCCTCCCGGGCGGAGCGGGCGATCAGCTGCCCGGCCTGCTGGTTGAGTGCCATCACGGCTGCTTTGGCTTCGCCGGTCCGCCTGGCCAGCGTCTTGGAGATCGCGCGAACCGTCTTGCCGATCGTCCGGGACCGATCGCGGACCCGGCCCGTCGTGGCGCCGATCATCCGTGACAGCTTGCGGCCCTCGCGCGCGAGCGTCCTGGCGCCTTGCAGGGCGAGCATCGCGTCGGACGGGTAGCGGATGTCGGCCTCGACGACCGTCGAGTCGATCCTCGCCGCACGCGCCCGGAACCGCGTCTCGCGCTGCGCCTTCTCGATCACCATCCTGGTGATCTCTTGCACCACGCCGACACCGAGCCGGCGGGCGAGCTTGCGGACCGTCGACTCGTCCGGCACCCGCTGATCGATCCCGATCAGACAGAACCGCCGCAGATGCAGCGAGTCTGACACCTCCCGCACCAACGTCTCATACCCCCAGCCGGTCCGCTGCTTGACGACCATCAACCGCACGAAGGTCGCCATCGAGATCGACGGGCGCCCCCGGTCCCGCGCGCCCGGCGCCCACGCCTGGGCGATCGCGACCAGCAACAGCGAATCTGACAGCACCCGATCGAGCCGCGCGAGATCGCCCGGCAACTCGCGCACCTCGATCGGCAGCACCTCGTCCCACAGACACTCCACCTGCCCGCTCACGAGCGTCAGCATCGCACCTCCACCAGATCAGAAAACCATTCATAAGCAGGCGAAGTGTCTTAAACGCACCAGACGGAACGAATGGCTTTCTGACCGACGGCGATGCCACTCTGCACAGCACCCGATCGCGCGGAGGACCCATGCCCGGACCCGGACGCAACCAGCCCTGCCCCTGCGGCTCAGGCCGCAAAGTCAAACGCTGCTGCGGCGAGCACCGCGGCCCCTCCGAAGACCAACTCGCCAGCGCGCACCTCGCGACGCTCGCCCACGACGCCGTCCATGACCTCGCTCACCTCTCAGACCAGGCGCTCGAAATCCTCTGAGAAGGCCTGTTCGACCTCCCCACGACCGACCTGTCCCTGCACGTCAAGCTCCCAGCGTTGATCACCCCGGAACTGCAGCGCCTGCAAAGCGCGGTCGCTGACGACGATCCCGACCGCGGCTGGGAAGAGCTGCGCACCGTGACCGAGCAGATCGACACCCCCCAACAACGCGCCCACCTCGCCGACGCGATCCTCCGACTCCGCGATCAACATCGCCTCACCCGCACCCAAGCCGCCTACTCGATCTACCACCTCAACACCCGCTCCCAGCACCTCCTCGCCGCCAGCCTCACCCACACCATCGCCGTCACAGCCGGCGCCAACCGCACCCCCGGCGGCCTCCAAATCGCCGCCTAACCCCGACTGTTTATCGGGGGAAGTAGTCAGGAAGGCACCGCTGCAACGCGCCCCACACGTACAAGTCAGAACCATTGGTTTGAGACGGCTGCATTCCCCTAGACCGGCGCGCGCCGGTGCTGCGGTTCGACCCTGAACGTTCGTGGGCTGTCGACCCTGGTCGGGATCGCGCCTCGAGGGCGCGGTCGAGGCCGCGGTGAGCGTTCCGGCCGGCAGCGGCCGGCACGGCGGTCATGATCAGTCCACTCGCGCACCGGCCGCGAGTGGTGGCTTCGGCGCCGCCGTCGTGGTCGGCTCGCTGGTCTCGTTGCGCTGCTCGAGCGCGCAGAAGGCGCCAACCGAGCCGCCGAGCAGTAGCGCTCCCAGCCCGGAGCGCGGCGAGAGCCGTTCGCCGAGGATGCCGACCGCGGCGAGTAGGCCGAAGACCGGGATCAGGTTCAGAACGATCGCCGTCCAGCCGGCGTCGCAGGTGACCAGCACTCGGTTGTAGAGCAGGAAGCTCGCGCCGAAGCCGAGCACGCCGACGGCGATCGCGACGACCCAGTATCCCGAGGCGGCCGTGAGGTCCGGCATCGCGCCGGTCAGGGCCGTGCGGCCGGCGAGGATCGAGGTGCAGAGGATCGACGCCGCCGTGAACTGCCCGACCGTCACGGCGAGCGCGTCCGAGTCGTCGTCGAAGCGCTTGGCGACGATGCTGTAGAGGCTGGCGGCGAGCACGCCGGCCGCGAGCAGCAGGTCACCGATCGCTGAGGTCGCACCGCCCGAGTCCATGATCAGCGCCACGCCGCCGAGTCCGACGACGACAGCAACCACCGCCGAGATGCCGATCGCCTCGCGCAGCAGCAGCGCCGCGAGCAGCACGACCAGCGCCGGCTCGAGCCCGGAGATCAGCGAGCCGTCGACGGCGCCGGTCTGCGTCAGCCCGGTCGCCTCGAGCAGGTAGGACAGACCCGGCTCGAGCACGCCCAGGATCACCGCGACCGTCCACGATCGTGGCGGGCGGTAGCCGCTCGCGATCAGCGCCGCCCACAGCACCGTGGTCGCAGCCAGCAGCTCGATCGTCAGGAGTGTGAGCGCGTCAAAGCCGCCGAGCGCGAACTTCACGGCGCTGACCGCGCCGCCCCACATCGCCGAGGCGAGGATCAGCGCCGCCGCCGGGTGACGGTCGATCGCGACTGCCACGATCGCCCAGCGGCCCTGCTCCCTGCCGGGCCGTGCCCTCGCAGCGTTCTCGGCCGCTCGGCCGTGCTGCTCGCAGCGCGCCACCGGCTCGGGCGCTCCATCGATGCGTATCCCGGTCTGAGACAAACGGTCCGTACCCGACTGATGCAGAGCTGGGTTCGCCGGTCGGGGTGCTGGACCGCTTCAGTGGGTACGGTCTACGCCAAGCCGTACGGATCGAGCACCCGCACGCGGGTGATCTGGTCGACCGGGAGACGGTTTGACGACGCTGTTCTGCGGATCGCCTCTGGTGTCGGTGCGTCGTAGATGCAGAACAGCGTGTGGCCGTCGTCGCTCACGTACGAGTGAAGCCAGGTGACGCCCTCTTCGGCGTTTCGGGCGATGACCCCAGTCCAGGTCTCACCGTTGTTGTCCGCGGGGGGCTCGAATCGATCCGGGAATGATCGCGTGATCAGATAACGCGGCACGTCGTCCTCCTAATCGTTGTCTGCGACGGTGTCGGGGTTACTGCTGGGCGGCGGTGTCCCACAAAGGCGTCGCCGCAATGGTCGCGGCGACGCCTTTCGGTGTGCCCCTACCCGTGGTTGAACGGGGTCACCATCGGATTGGTGCCCGTGTAGATCCCGGTCGGGTTCGGGTACCAGATCCAGAAGTGCAGGGTCACGAGCCGCGGGTGCCAGAAGTTGAACTTCGCCCCTGTTTTCGGTGCCCTGGGCGCGCACTTGGACTGCGCGTCCGCGAACACGACGGTACCGTCGTCGTAGTGACAGGCGGCGCCGAAAACGCCGTACTGGGCGCCCGGGAGCGGCGGTGTCTTCGGCTTTGACGTGAAGACCCACTCGAGCGCTCCGAGCTGCCATCCACTCGGACGGTGCTCGTAGACGAGGATCGGCGGCTTTCGCAGGTCAAAGCCGGTCACCTTCGGGTTGATGAAGTGGTAACCCATGTTCGGGATCATCCGGGTGAGGATGCGGTAGCCGGCGGCTTTCGCGGCGTGAAGATCCGTCACGTACTTCCTGGTCGCTAGGCGTGCGGTGAGCACGTCCTTCGAGACCTGGGCCTGACGTTTTGCCGCCGCCTCCGCGGTGGCCAGGCCCTGCTGCTCGGTGGCGGTCCGGTGGGCTGGCTGGCCCGCGACCGACTTGCCCGATGCCGAGGCCACGACCCCGATCAACACGCTTGCCAGCGCGGCGGCCAGCAGTGAACCCGCAATTAGACGACGCATGAGCGCCCCTCTTTCTGTTACCGACGATGCAGTTGCTTATGTGCGGGCCAAGCTACGGCTCGGCTACCGGGAGCACATCGGTGGGACCACCTATCTTGGGCACCTCGCGGTACCTACCTTGTCGCCCGGCGTGGGAGTCGCCGCCACCGGGCTCACAGCGACGGTGCCTCAGTCAGCTATCCGCGGCCGCCAACCCTAGGCGTACGGCCTCAGCGCCCGCCGCGCCCCGCGTGCGGACATCGAGCTTTCGCAGGATCGCCGAGACGTGGTGTTCGACCGTCTTCTCGGATACGACCAGCTGCCGCGCGATGTCCGCGTTTCGCGACCCCTGCGCGAGCAACGCGAGCACCTCGAGCTCACGCGCGGTCAGGCCGGCCGGATTCTCACGCGTCGTTTGCCGCGGGCCCCGTGACATCCCGCGCACGCCCTGGTCGCGCAGCCGCCGGGCGACGATCGCGGCGGCGGGTTTCGCCCCCAGCGCGTGTAGCTGCTCGTGCGCGCGCCGCAGCGCCTCCTGATCGTCACCGTCAGCCAGCGCCAGCGCGTCCTCGTACGGGCAGCCGATCTCGCGCCAGCGTGCGGCCGCCGCCGCCCAGTCACCCGCGATCGATAGGCGGTAGGGCTCGGCGACCGGGATGCCGGCGAGCTCGTCTGTGAGGCCGGCGCGCCAGCGCCAGCATGCCAGCTCGCCGACTGACCATGCCGACCGTCGCTGTACCGCCAACGCCAATCCGTCATCGGTCAACGGAGCGACGGCCGCGTGATCGCCGGCGAGCCATGCCGCCTCGGCCCGCGCCGCGGCGACCGGCGTGATCTGCACCGGCTCGTCGGTGGACTCCACCATCCGCTGCGCGTCCTCGAGCGGCGGATCCGAGTCCGCGTCGCCGCGGCGGGCTCGGAGCAATCCGAGCGTGGGGAGCGCCCACGCGCGTGCGACCGGCGGGCTGCGCGGATCACGGAGCACGAGCGCCGCCGACTCTCCGGCCGCGTCCCACAAACCGCGGTCCAGTTGCAGACGGGCGCGATGCGCGAGCAGGTAGGCGGTCCAGGTGTCGAGGCCATGCTCGACGCAGTATTCGAGCTCCGGCTCGAGATTCGCCTCGGCCAGCTCGTAATCACGCTGACGCACGGCGCTCATCACGAGCAGGACCCCGGTCCGCCCCGCGTAGTCCTCGAGCTCAAGGCGGCGCGCCAGCGCCCGCGCACGCTCGAGCTCCTCACGCCCGCCAGGCAGCCCCGCCTCGAGATTTGCCGCGGCGATGTTCGTCAGCCCATATACGTAGGCAAGATCGTCACCGAGCCGGGCCGCGAGCTCGGTCGCTCGCGTGCCCCACGCCACCGCGCCCGCGTGATCCTCGACGACCATTCGCCGCTGCGAGAGGTTGCAGTAAGCCATCGCGAGCTCGTGGCGCGGCTCGAGGCGCTCGAGCAGCGCGATCGCTTCGCGGGCGACCAGCTCTCCCTCCTGGACGCGGCCGCAGAAGAACAGCAGCCGTGACAGCGACCGCAGCGAATCTCCCTCCCCGTATTTGTCGCTGAGCGCCCGCTGGCACTCGAGCGCGCGCTCCTGAGCCTCGATCGCCTGATCGATCTCGGCGCTCAGGCGACACTCCTCGGCGCGTCCACCGTAGAGCGCGGCAAGGACCTCGAGCGGCTGGCCGTCGGCGAATCTCAATGCCCGCGCGTACTGCGCGGCCGCCTCACGGTGGGCGCCCGAGCCCGCGGCGCGAGCGGCTGCCAGCGGCGCCCATCTGAGCACCTCGGTCGCATCCGCGGCCGCCTCCGCGTGGTGCGCGAGACGGGTGAAATCGGGCCCGTCGGTCGCGGCCAGCGCATCGATCGCCGCACGGTGCAGCGCGAGCCGGCGGTTCGGTGCGATCGATTCCTCGATTGCGATCCGCGCAAGATCGTGCCGGAAGGCGACGTGAACGTGTCCGGCGCGCAGTATGCCCGACGCGAGGCACTCGTCGACCCGATCCCCGAGCTCGCCGGCGAGCGCCTCGAGCAGCCGCGGCTCGACCGGTCCGGGAACGACCGCGACCGCGTCGAGGAGCCTCCGCGCCGACACCGATAGTCGCGCCGCGCGGGCCAGGACCGCATCGCGGACCGTTTCCGGGATCTGCTCGCCACCGGCCGCGAGAACCTCGGTGACGAAGAACGGGTTGCCGCCCGTGCTTTGGTGCAGCTCGGCTCCGTCGATGCCGAGCGGCTGTGCCAACTCTTGCACCGCGGCCGGTGAGAGCGGCTCGATCTTGAGCCGGCTTGGCGCGCGCACGAGCTCGCCGAGCACGAACCGCAGTTGCTCTGAACGGTCGAGCTCATCGTCGCGATAGGTCGCGAGCACGAGCGCGCCCACCGAGCCAACCCGGGTGGCGAGCAGCGTGATGACGTCAAGCGTGGCTTCGTCGGCCCAGTGGATGTCCTCGAGCACCACCACCGCCGGCCGGCCGCCTCCGAGCTCGTCCAGGAGCGCGGCGGCGACCTCGTGCGGCTTGGCTCCCGTGCCGGCGAGTTCTCGAAGGTCGCCGCCGGTGTGCTCGGCGATATCGACGAACGGCGCCAGCGGTCGCTGCGTGCGCAGAGGCTCGCACGCTCCCCATAGGATCCGCGTCGACGCCGGTTGCCGGTCGCAGAACGCCCGCACGAGCGCGGTCTTGCCGACACCGGACTCGCCACCGACGAACATCAGCCGACCCACGGCATCGGCGCGCACGCCCGCCAACAGCTCGTCGAGCGCCGACAGGTCGAGCTCGCGCTCGAGCAGCGCCCCAGCGGCTTGCGATGCGGTCAGGTTCATTCTCTTTCAGTCGCCTTCCCCGCGATGCGCCCAGCCCACGACACCAATCTCCGGTCTGCAGTCTCTCATGCGTGGCGAGGGCGGGCAAAGCCCCCGATGCGCGCTGGTGGCGTTCGCGCCCATACAGGTCGTGGCTCAGACGAGCCTCGGCTGCGAGGATCTCAACGCCTAGCGTTCACGTGTCGTCGGAGATCGCCGCGATCGCTTCGCCCGTCCGGGCGCTGATCCGCAGACGTTTCGTTCGTAGGTTTCAGGTTCAACAACGACGACGATGGGAACCCGTCCCGAGGAGACCGATTTGACTGCCGAAGCCGCTAGCACCGTCCGCACACACCGCATCGCGGTCATCCCCGGTGATGGCGCCGGCCGCGAGGTAATCGAAGCCGGCCTGACCGTGCTCGCGGCGGCCCAGGACTCGGCCGGCGGTTTCAACCTGGAGCAGACCGAGTTCCCGTGGGGTAGCGAGTACTACCTCGAGCACGGCCGGATGATGCCCGAGGACGGACTGGACCTGCTGCGGCGGTTCGACGCCATTTATTTGGGCGCGGTCGGCTCGCCCGAGGTCCCCGACGACGTGACGCTGTGGGGGCTGCTGCTACCGATCCGCCAGGTGTTCGATCAGTACGTCAACCTGCGACCGGTGAGGCTGATGCCCGGCGTCGTCGGGCCGCTGCGCGACAAGGGGCCAGCGGACATCGACATGATGTGCGTGCGTGAGAACACCGAGGGCGAGTATTCGGGCATCGGCGGCCGCGTGCACCGGGGACTGCCGGCCGAGGTAGCAATCCAGACCGATGTGTTCACGCGGACCGGCGTCGAGCGCGTCGTCCGCTACGCGTTCGAGTTGGCGACGCGTCGCCGCGGCCGCCTCGCGAGCGTCACTAAGTCGAACGCCGGTCGCCATGCATTCACCTTCTGGGACGACGTCGTCGCGCTGGTCGCGCCCGACTACCCGACGGTCGGGGTTGACCGCGTGCTCGTCGACGCCGCCGCGGCCTACTTCGTGACCCGCCCCGAGATGTTCGACGTAGTCGTCGGCTCCAACCTGTTCATGGACGTGCTGACTGATATCGGCGCGGTCATCCAGGGCGGCATGGGACTCGCGGCAAGCATGAACGTCAATCCCGACGGAGGCGTCCCGGCTATGTTCGAGCCAGTCCACGGCTCCGCGCCTGACATCGCCGGCCAGGGGATCGCCAACCCGACCGGAGCCGTGTGGGCGGGGGCGATGATGTTCGAGCACCTGGGCGAGCACGACGCCGCGACCGCGGTGATGTCCTCGATCGAGGACGTCCTTTCGGCCGGCGACGCCGTGACCCGCGACCTCGGGGGCCGCGGGACGACGCTGGAGATGGCCGAGGCGTTCGCAGCCGGGGTGCACCGTAACCTCGCCCACCGGGCCGTCTCGCGCTGAGGGCACCGTTCGTTCTCAGATCGTCGCCCTCGGTCGGCCGCGGTGACATCGAGCGGAGTGAACTTTTTCACCGAGCGACTCGCCTTTTGGTAGAGTCACCAGGCAAGAGGGCACTCCGTTGCGGAAGTTCATTTTTCTGGGGATAACGCTGGCATTGGCGCTCGCATCGGCGACGGTCGCGGATGCCAAGACGCTGTACTTCAACGGCGCGCCGAAGCACGACAACGACGCGACGGTCCAGTTCACGATCAAGGGCACCGTGAAGAAAGGGAAGTTCCACGCGACGAGGGTGTCGCACGTGCACGTCTACAACCAGCGGTTCACCTGCTATGCGGCGAGCGGTGCCCCGGCGACGAGCGGACGCCTGCAGGGCAGCGTTGACGACTACGGCTATCCGCGGATGAAGCCGATCCGCGTCAAAAAGCACGGGTCCTTTTCGGGCTCGTTTACCGACGCGATCACCGATCCGATCAGCGGCAAGCACGTGGTGGTGACGTTGCTGAAGTTCTCGGGCAGGATCACCAACAAGAAAGCGGCCGGGACATATCAGTCAAAGACGGACCCCGAGGGCGGCATCGACGACGGCTACTGTGGAGACGCGAAGCCCGTGACGTGGACCGCCAGCCGCAGCGCTTTGCCACCGTTGCCGCCGGGCTCCGTCTGAGAGCGCAACGGCTGACGTCGACGAGCGACTCGGTCCGCGCAGCATTGACACGCGTTCGCGCGCTTGGAACGCCACCTGCCTAACACTGAGGCAGAGGCGTCGCGAGCGGCTGATCGTGATCGGCGCGTGGCTTTCCTGGCGCGACGCATGGGAGGCGGCTGGCCTCGGTGCGCGAGGTAGCGCTCGACGCCGCGTCTCAGCGATCGTCAGTGCGGCAGATGGAGGGCTCGGAAGCCGAGCTTGCTCTGCTGGCCGCCGGTCGGCTTGTAGGTGACCCACAGTCTCAGCGTCACCGCGTAGGTGTGGTGTGCGACGAGCCGGCGTCCACGCGCGTTTGGAGTCAGCCGCATGCGGATCGTCGCCTTGCGGCGTGCATTCTTCTGGCTGCGCCCGTAGACGAACCGGTTGCGTGCGGGCTGGAGAAGCACCGTGGATTGCGCGATGTTGTTGATCCAGGCTGTGCCCAGCGCGTTGATGACGCCCCGTCCGGGGACCTTGACCGCGAACGAGATTGCGCCGTTGCGGTGAGTCTTGATGTGCGAGACGGTGAAGTGATTGTTGGGCAGCACGGTGTAGCTCGCCGTGGTCGTCGTGCTCTGCCCGTCCTTGGAGGTCGCGGTGACGGCGAACGTGTGGTGGCCGGCCGCTGTGGTGTCGATGTGCGCGCCGTCGGGAACGGGGCCGGTGCACGAGGCGATCCCGGGGCCTGAGCCTGCGTCCTGGCAGCTGTAGCTGGCGATCACGGTCTTGCCGAACTTGTAGCGTCGGCCGTTGACGGGCGAACTGATCGTCGCCGCGGGGCCGGTGGCGACGGTGTAGCTGACAGTCGACGTCGAGGTCTGTCCGTCGGCGCTTGTCGCCGTGACCGTGAACACGTGCGTACCCGGCGTGGCGGTATCGACCGCCGCGCCGGATCCGCGTCCATTCTGATCCAGGCACGAGGAGATTCCGGGGCCGCCGGCGCCGTCTTTGCAGCTAAAGCTCGAGCCCACCGCCTGCCCCTGGGCGTAGGTCGCGCCGTCGGCCGGCGTGGTTATGCTCGCGGTCGGCAGGCCGGCGACGGTGATCGTCATCGATTTCTGGGCGGGTGGTCCGCCATTGCAACTTGCGGTTTGACCGGTGAACACCAACGTCGTCGAGCAGTCCGCGTCGTCGGTCACCGTCAGCGTCACCGTGTAGTGCCCGACGGAGGCGTAGGTGTGGGTCGGCGTCGGCCCGGCGTTGGTCGCGCTGGTGCCGTCGCCGAAGCTCCAGTCATAGCGCGCTACGGTCTGGCCCGGCGACGCGGTTGAGCCCGTCGCGTTGAACGTCGTAGCCAAACCCGGAGGGGCCGATGCTGCCGTAAAGGCCGCCACGGGCGCCTGGTCGGGGCTGGCCACCAGAGCCTGATTGTTTGACTGCCCGCCGGTGCTGCACGCCGAGCAGCTGACCGGCGAAAGCGTGCCGTCCGAGGCCATCGCGAACACCGAAAGCGTCCCCAAGCCGTTACCGAGACCGGTCGCCGTGTAGAGGAAACGAGCACCGGGCTGATCGCGAGCGACAGGAACGCCGGAGCGCTCGGGTTGCTGCACGTCGAGCACGGCACAGGTGTCAACGACCCGTCCGATCCGATCGCGAACACCGACACCGTCCCGTCGGTGTTGGCGGCATACACGAACTGTCCGTTCGGGCTGACGGCGATCACGCTGGGACCGAAACCCGTATTGCAGCTGCTGCCCGAGCACGCGATCGGGGTGAGTGTCCCGTCGGACCCGATCGCGTACGGCGACACCGTGTTGGCGAAGTCGTTGGTCACGTACAGGAACCGTCCGTCGGGGGTCAGCGACGCGTCAGAGGCGCCCTCGCCGGCCGCGCAGTTATTGCCGGCGCAGCTGACCGGCGTCAAGGTGCCATCGGACGCGATCGCAAAGATCGAGACCGCCCCCGGCGGCGGAAAGCCAGACTGCTGATCGGCGACGTACAGAAACTTGCCGTCAGGCGTCACCACAGGCGAAGTCGGAAACAACCCTGGCGCCGTCGAGCAGTTGCTCGCCGAGCACGGAACTCGAGCAAGCGACCCATCGGCACCGATCGCAAGCACCGCGATCACCCCCGAGGCACCGATTGGCGCATACAAGAATCGCCCATCGGGGCTGATGGCCAATTGCAGGGTCCCGTCGCCGAGGCTGCAGGCACTCGAACACGGGATCGGGGTAAGCGACCCGTCGGCACCGATGGCGAACGCCGAAATAGTGCCGCTGTAGCCAGACACGTAGAGGAACCGGCCGTTCGGGGTCACCGCCTCACCATTGGGATCGTCAGAGGTCGCGCAGTTCGAGCCTGAGCAGGCGATTGGCGACAACGACCCGTCAGCGCCGATCGAGAACGGGAGCATCCTCTGCGCGACGTCAACCGAGTAGTAAACGGCACTCGCCGATGCGCCCGCCGGGGTCAGCAGCGTGCCCGACCACACCACCAGGGCCATTGCCAGCACGAACCCGACCCTCGACGCACGGCAGAACACACACGCGACACCGTGCCCCCTACCACCATGCAGTCCTCGCAGGACGCCTCGAAGCAGCCCCACATGCGCCTCGGCTGAGTCCCGTCCGACGCCGTGAAGCGGTGACCCCACGGCGCGAGTCTAACATCGCGCGGGCAGCACACCCGGCAGTTAGTAGGCCCGCCAGCCATAGGATCGGATGCGGACGCGATAGATCAGCGAGCCGGGCGAGCAGTTGACCGAGGGCCGGACCAACAGGGGCGGGCGTTGCTAGGTTGCATCGGAACGTTCGATTTGAGGAGGCGATCGCTTGCACACCTCCCCCGATTGCCGCTCCGGATCGTCGGGACAGGGTTCATCGTGCCGCTGCACCTGTGCCAACGCTGGCCAGTCCGACGAGGCCGCCCACGCAGGCAGCAGTGAGCACTCCCCACCGAGTCGGCTATGAGTGACGGGCAGCGAGTTCGCGTCATCGTGGCCGGCGCCGGGCTGATCAGCCAGGCGATGCATCTGCCGGACTTGGCCCTGCTCGATGAGCTGTTCGAAACGGTCGCGCTCGTCGATCCGAGTCGCACAGTCCGTGAGCGCCTGGCCGCCCGCTTCGCGATCCCGGCGACATTCGGCTCGCACGAGGAGGCGCTCGACGCGGTCCCGGCCGACGCCATGCTCGTGGCGTCTCCCAGCGTGACCCACGCCCGGATCACGTGCGACGCGCTCGCCCGCGGGTTGCACGTGTTCGTCGAGAAGCCATTGGCGATCACCCTGCAGGACGCCGATGCGATCGTCGCTGCCCGCGACGCGGCCGGCCGCGTGGTGCAGGTCGGCTACAACAACCGCTTCGACCGCGCGTGCGAGCAGCTCGCCGACGAGCTGCCCCCGAACGCGGATCGCCTGCGCTACGTCAGCGTGGTCGTCCACGACCCCGAGTTCGGCCCCTACTTTCGCCCTGGTGACCTCGTTCGCGCCAACGACGTCGACGCCGAGCTGCTCGCCGATGCCGCGATCGATGAGTCACGTCAGGTCGAACTCGCCGTCGGAGACGGGAGTCCCGAAGCGGTGACATGTTTCTCGGCGGGCTTCCTCGGCAGCCTGGTGCACCAGGTTAACCTCGTGCACGGCCTCCTGGAGCGGATGGGGGAGCCACTTCCCGCGAGCGTGATCGACGGCGACTGGTGGTCGGCCGATCTGAGCCAAGGACAGGGTCTGACCGGGTCGGTCCGGCTCTCGAGCGGCGCACGCTGGGACAGCGCGTGGATCCAGCTCCTGGCGATGAGCGACTACGACGAGCGCATCCGGTTGTACTTCGACGACGAGGTCAAAACGCTCGAGATCCCCTCGCCCTGGCTGCGCCAGTCGCCCACGCGGTATACGTCATCTCGCTCTGGTGAGGACGGTCGTGTCTCGAGGACATTCGAGTCCTACGAGGAGTCATACGAGCGCGAACTCGTGCACTTCCACGACTGTGTCACTCGCGGCGAGCCGTGCCGCACCCCGCCGGAGCAGGCGCGACTGGACATCGCGGTGCTGATCGACATGTTCCGACACGGCGCGGCGCACTCCGGTGCGAAAGCTCGCAAATGAGACGTGACGCTCGCTGTTGTGATCTAGAACTCACCGCTGGTTGGCTCACGCGTCGACTCGACCACACATCTTCCCGGCGGCCCATGTGTGATCGCCGCTGCGCCCTCCCAGAAGCTCGGTAGGAAGGCCATCCAGATGAACTGGTTGGCGGCGAGCGACCGCAGACTCAGCTTCACGTGTGCGGCCGGGATCGACAGGGTCCACGCCTGTGGATACGTCGCCTGAGCGCCAGCGGGACGCAGGAACGGACCACGAGGAATGATCGTGAATCGCTGAAGATGACGCCCGTGCCCATCACGGAGCACGAGGGTGCCACTCTGAATGCCGCTGGGCGCCCCTTTGGCGGTCAGGAACTGGTAGAGCATGAGATCACGGCCGTCGCCGAGTTGGCAGGCAAACCAATTCCAGTGCAGGGAACTCTCGTCGGTCGGGAAGTTGCCCCACTGGTGATCGAACCACCCCTGCCCGTGGACCGCCAGCCTGCGTCCGCCGGCGACCAAGGTTCCAGTCACCGCCAGGCGCGGCGCCGAGTAGTACGCCGACGGGGCCGGACCCTGCCGGATGATTCCGCGCGCTCCGTGCAGGACGTAGGGCTGCCCGGGAACCAGCTGGAGCGTGAGCGCGCCCTGTGGTGTCGGAGCCGGCGCGGGCAACGATCCCAGATCGTCCGTGGCGGATGCGGTCATCGACCACATCCCCGAGGCCCCCGCGGACGCCACGACAGAACGTAACCACCTGCCCGGATCGTCGTCGTGCGCTGGGTCAGCGGGGTCCCGCTGATGTACTCGCGGTCGGCAACGATGCGGTCGTGGCGCAGGTCCACGACGTTGATCCGGGCCACCAGCCCTGGCGCGGCCGACCACACCGTGGCGAAGTAGAAGTACCGTCCGCCCCGAGCGTCGGTCAGCCGGCCGGCCGTATACCACCACTCGATACCGAACCCCGGATGCGAGCCCTGGTCGCGCGGCAGCACGACCGGCCTCAATGCGGGCGTTCCCGAGGACGAGGCACCGGCACCGGCCGGCACAGCGACCGCCAGCGCGGCAACAAACCACCACCGCCACAGCGGTCACGCGGCCCACAAGGCGGTCCACCGGGTGCACCAGCGGATCGTATGGCGCCGAGCGCGCGCCGTCCACGGCTTCTGCTCTGAAACCAGCCACGAGGGGGCGCCGGTTTCGTTGGCCTTCGGACGATCCAGCCCGGCGCCGAGCACCATGTGGGTGCGGTTCCGGCCTCGCCTCCTCCGTGCTGCATGATCGTCATTGCGCCGCACGCGCACAAGCGCAGGTCATATGCTGATATCGCTTGATGGGCTGACCGGCGTCAGACGCGCCGGGGGTCGTCCGGGGTTCCTAGGATGCATAGTCATGGCAGCGCTACTACCACGCGTTCGGCGAGCTCGCCGATCCGGATGACACCCGGCGACCCATCACCCGCGCGGGCGTAATGGGCGACCACCTCATCGTCCTTCACTCTTCGGTGCGGGCCTGCCCGGGCTACAGCCGCCACGACGCTCCCTCGATTCTGTTGGACGGCTCATCGATGGCGCGCGACACGGAGCACGGTCGCGCGGTCACCGCGCAGCTGACGCGCCGCCACGGAACGCTCGAGGAGGCGATCGATGCGGCGGTCTTTGCGCTCGGCGCCGCGGGGTTGTCCAAGGGCATCCGCCGCCAGGCGCGCGCGGCGTGCGAGGACTACTTCTACAGCCGGCTCGACCTGACGCCGAGCCACGAGCTGGGCGGACGGGGAGAGATCGTCGAAACGCTCGAGCTGATGCCCGAGCCGATGTACCGGGCACTGGAGGACATCGTCGGCCTCGTCGTGGACGGCGAATACGAGGAGCTCCGCGTCGCGTCTGGCGATCGGCTCGACGTCGAGGACCTGCGCCGTCGCGTCGAGGACGACTGCCCCGAGTCGCTGGTGCTGCCGCCGCGCGAGACCTACCGGGTCGAGGCGATCGCCAAGTCCGACGATCCGGACCTGCCGGGCTGGGCCTACTTCCTCGACCTGTGGACCGAGACCGGCCCGGCGCGCCTGCACATCGAGGGCGAGCTCGAGGAGTCGGGCGAGCGGTTCACGGCGACGCTGAACGACATCCTGCCCTGATCTGCGAGGCTCCAGAGTCGGCCCGTGACACGACGGGTCGACCGCGCCCCGGTTAAACGCGGAAAGCCCACCCGTGGGTGGACTCTCGGCCATCAGAAGATCAGGCGGCTTTCGCGGCAAGGGGACGTTCAGATGAAGGTCTCGCCCTCTGGTTGCCCTCGCTATCTGACCCTGTCAGCGTAGCGCACTCGCCTGCGAGCATCGCCTACGCGACAAGCGCACCAAGGGCTTGTCCGGGCAAGCCGATTCTTAGGCGGATTGCACGAGGTGGCGTTCGAACGCCCAGACGGTGGCGGCACTCCGGGTTCGTCGGTGGTGCTGTCCTCGATCGGCAGTTCGATGCGGCGGCCGAGCAGCCGCCCGACGCATTGACCTCGGCCACCACCAGCGTCGCGGTGATGGCCTGAGCGTCGCCCAAAGGGGAGAGGGCGCCAGTCTGGTCGGCGATCACCCGACCTTGATTGGCTCTGGCATGACGTCGCCCCTAGGCCTCGTAGCTACCGCTGAGCGCCGGCACCTGCGGCCGGCCCTTGTGCCCGGCCTGCTGCATGATCGGCGGGACCTCGGGATCGGAAGCGAAGCTCTGCCAACCGTCGAGATCCCAGTCGAAGATCACCCAGACCCGGTCGGCCTGGTTGGGGTCGCGGAACACGAGCGCGCCTTTGGAGCCGTGCTGCGTGCGCTTCTCAGCGCCCGCGGTGGAGAAGACATCCGTGAAGCGGTCGCAGTCTTCGACCGTGGTCGTTGCCAGGACCATCCCGGTCCTCCTTACGTTTCCGGCGTCTCCGAACGACGCCGAGCTGGCGCGAGTATGGGCTCGATGGCGCCTGACGCCCATAGGGCAATTGCCCCATAGATGGATCGGCTGCCGCAGGCTGCGTCACTCGGCAGCGGGGACCCAGCTGTAAGACCCGAGCCGGTTGTTCAGCTGGTGTGGGCTGCCGCTCAGGTCCCCGGACGCTCAGTGGAGCTTACCCCGTCCCGTTCCGTTTCAACGGGGGTGATGTCCTTTACGGTGCCAGTGCCGGCGGTGGAGTCAAACGAGACGTGAAGCTCGACCGCGACCAGGTGAAGCGCGCCGCCATCGTCCTCCACGATCTCGATGATCGTGTCTTTGAGCGGGCCGCTGACGTGCTTGATGACGCGGATGGTCCGTTCCATGCGGTGGGTCTCGCATAGCACTCACTTCGTCCCCGCTCGGGACAGCGCCCCGGAGGCCGTACACGACGACCTGTCAGTGGGTCGTCAGGTGGATGACGCCCACACCGTGCAGCCCGTCGAGCACGAGTTGCACCGCTAGTGCGGCTAGCAGGACGCCGAAGATCTTCTCGGTCACGAGCATACGACTCTCATCGAGGTGGTCGCTGACCCGATTGGCCCAGCGGAACACGACCACGTCGAGCGCCAGCACCACGCCAAGCAACGCCACCACCGTCGCGAAGACCGACACCGAGTCGCCCTCGGCCGAGAGCGTCACCAGCGTCACGATCCCTGCCGGATTGAGCAGGTACGGCACCGCGAGTGGAAACACCGCGATCCTCAGAGGATCGCGCCCCTTTATCGCCTTGCTCTCCTGCGGGTCGCCCGTCCCCAGCACCATCGTCACGGCGATGATCACCAGGATCAGGCCGCCTGCGATCGACAGCGAGCCCGTGGAGAAGTGAAGCAACCGCGATAGCAGCTCTCCAAGCCCCACCAGAATCAGCCCCACCACACTTGCGGTCGTGAGCATCTTGCGCACGACCTGGGCTCTGGTGGCGCTATCGATCGCGCTCGTAACTTCCAAGAATGGCACCAGCGCGATCTTCGGCCCGATCCCGATCAACAAGAGCAGGAACGTGTCGATGACGAATTCGAAGTCGACCGACGTGTGGTTCACTGGCGCCCCACGTTAACGACGACGGCAGACGAACCCCGCCGTCGGAGGCAACGGCCGCGTCGAGCGGCAGCACGGCGCAAAGCAACCGGCGCCGTGATCAGCGGTTCATGCTCGCGGGGGCTCGAGCGACGCCTCGAGCGTCACGCCGCTCGCGACAGACGCCGGATGCTCGCTGACCACGTCTGACCCGGGACGCGCGTAGTCGTCGCGGCGCTTGATCAACAACCATTGCGGCTTGGGGCCGCCGCGCGTTCGCTGTAGCGCAAAGCCACCGCGGAGCTTGTGGCCGTGCAACACGAAGACCGCGTGACCGCGGTCGAGCGCTTCCGGCCAGGGAACCCGACCGCCCTGCTCGTACTCGCCTCGATCCCAGATGATCACGCCGCCGCCGCCCGCGGGGCCTTCGAAGTCGTTGTGCGCGAGCGCGTGGTCCTCGACCTCGACCGCGAGGCGCTTGACTGTCGGGTCCATCGACGGGCCCTTCGGCACCGCCCAGGAGCGCATCGCCCCGTCGACCTCGAGCCGGACGTCAAAGTGGTGCGCCGTCGCCTGATGCTCCTGGACGACAAACGTGCCGGCGACAACGCCGCGGATCGCGAACTGCTCGTGGCCTTCGACGCGCACGTCGCGTTCGCTGACCGAGCCAAGCTCCCGTAGCGAGCCTGATAGCCGGTCGAGCGCGGCCGGATCGCCCTCGGCGTGCACGCACAGCGTTCCGTCCTCCATCAAGCGCACCCAGCCGAACAGCCCGAGCCCGCGCGCCGTCGCGCGCACCCGCTCGCGCACCGCGAGGTCGCTGACCCCGCCCGTGATCGTGATCCGCCGAGCAGCAGGGTGATCCACCCGCTGATTATGGCGACGAGGACGAACTCAGGGTCGGGCACGCTCACATAGCCGAATCCGTATCGAGATCGGTACCTCTACCGAAGACGGGGAGCGGTTCGAGGCTTACCGTTTACGCCAGATCGGGGAAGCTGAGGGAGCAGACAGATGCGTGAGTGCGAGATGGTCCGACGTCGCCGGGGAAATCGCGGGCTGACCGTCATCACAGCGGTGCTGGCGATGGCTGGGGGCACTAGTTTGGGGGGGGGGGGGGGGGGGGGGGGGGGGGGGGGGGGGGGGGGGGGGGGGGGGGGGGGGGGGGGGGGGGGGGGGGGGGGGGGGGGGGGGGGGGGGGGGGGGGGGGGGGGGGGGGGGGGTGGAGGGGGACTTGGTGCCGGGTGTCACCAATGGCGTGCTGATATGGCTGTCGATCTACGAGCCCCCGTGGCGTTCCGGCCCCTCAGCAGTCGTTCTCCGCAGCGTCGCGCCCGACGGGGCGGGTGGACACCGTTTTGGGCACGCGCCACCTTGGCGCTGCGGCCCTGGGGAGTCTTTGATTCAGGTGGAGGCGCCGACCTCTGATCCGCGCAGCCTGTAGCAGAAGGGGGGCTTCGCGTTTGGATCTGGTGCCCGCCGCGACTTCCGCAAGGACGTCAGTGCAGAGCGGTTTGGTAATTCGAGCTTGACCAGTTGCTGCTGGACATGATAGCCAACGGGCCGCTGACGGCCGTCGAGTGCCCGGTTCTAAGTGGGCGCTCCACAGCAGCGGCGCAGCTGGATCCGATCCGAGCTCAAGGTGCAGGTCGAGGTCACAAGCCGGGGGCGGCGCATCCGTTCTTCGATGTCGGCGGCGTCTGCGCCGGGAGAAGGTCGTCGAGCACCTGGGGTCGTCGGGGTCGGGGGGCCCTCGATTCCACGCTGTGACCGTTCTGGAAGGGCGCGAGTTGTCGACGTCAACGGCGACACCGACAACGACGCGGACGAGCAGTCGCACGTCGTTTCAACAGCTCCACATCCGATCACGATGAAGATCCCGCTCGACGCGGTGCACTTCCGCTGCACCGCTCACAGTGCTCGTATGGCTCGACGCGGGTCGCGGTCAGCGGCCCGTGGCCTGGTCGGCCAGCGGGCGGCGCGGATCATTACTCGCGCAGGCGTCGCGCCGGACAATTTGCGCGCGGCTGATCGCCCGCGGATCTGACGCACCATCGCTCGCCCAGGGCAGTCAGGGTCAGGTGCTGGCCGACTCAAGGCGCCGCCCGCTGCTCCCGCCCCGCGGCCCGCTGCCCCACAGAACCAACGCCGAGCCGAACAGTGGGGCTGGGCCGCCGACCGTCACAGTGGAGGGAGGCGCGAGCGAGCATGCGCTGGTGCCAGTAATCCGCACCGGCGGGTCGCGCGGCGCCACCAGCGCCTGCTGGCGGACCGCGCGGCGGCTCGGCGCTCGGGCGTTGATTTCTACACGCCGACGCGGACGCTGTCGTTGCGCTTCGAGAACGGGGATCGCTCGCGCCCGCCGCCGGATCGTCGGGGTTTAACCGCCGAGGACCGCGCGGTGGCGACCGCGGAAAGCTTCCGGATATCGCTCACGATCCGCGCTGCGCGCGTCTTCGGGGCGGCGCGCGCCGCCACGGCGATGATGGCCTCGACGACCGCCGGCGCCCGCCGCCGCCGACGTTCACGTGGGTGCGCGTCGATCCAAGGGCTCCGAGGGCTCGGGCCTGGTACTTAGACGAATTGTTGCCCGAGGTGCCGGTGTCGGCGAACAGGGATTTTTGCGCGTTTCCGGCATCGCCTGGGACCGGACAGGCTACGAGGTCAGCGTCAAGCCCAGCCGAGCGGTCCCGGAGTGGGGTCTGCACGGTGGCGCACGGCGCCGGGCAGGTGACCGGCGCGAACGTGACCAACATCGCGGTGGTGGCGCGGACGCCCACCAGTACCGTCGGGGCTGGACCCCACGTTCGGCGACCGCGGGACGAGTCGATACCCGTGGGCAAGGGCGAGGTTGTGCGGTCGTGATCCAGCCGGCCGATGAGATCGTTCGCTGGGTGACCACCGTCGGCACCGGGATAGACACTGACTTCGCGCTCATTGCACGGATCAGCGGATGCACACCCGGACGCGGCTTCGGCGCGGGCGGGGTTACCCACCGCCGACCCTGGCGGTGCGGCCAATGAGGCCGCGATCCGTGACCCCGACGGCGGCGTCGTCGCCGTTCGAAACCGACGCACCCGCGGCAGTCCCAGAAGCATTACTGCGCGGTCGTGCGCTCTGTTCCCGACGGTGAGCCTGAGCACCAGGCTTTCATCGACGGTGACGGGGTCGTGCACGACCGATTTCTCGGGCCATGGTGACATCGCCAACGCCGTGGCCGTCCGCATTCGATGGCGGATCTGGTCGTCGCATCCGTTCAACTGCCGCGTTGGGTATCGGCGACGACTTCGCACTCGCCTGATAACTTCGGTGACGATCGACTCCAGTTTCGACGGCGACGGCATCGTCACGACCGATTTCGGCGCGCTCTCAGACGACGACGCCCGCGCGCTCGTCATCCAGCCCGACGGGCGGATCATGGTCGTCGGGACCGCCGGCGAGGACATCGCGCTTGCGCGCTACACGCCCGACGGCAAGCTCGACACCACCTTCGGCACTGGCGGGACGAAGATCACCGACCTGGGGTTCGACGACGTCGCGACCGGCGTCACGCTCACCCCCGACGGCAAGATCGTCATCTGCGGCAACACCATCGGCGCCGAGCTCAACAACGACTTCCTGCTCCGCGCTACAACACCAACGGCACCCTCGACACGACGTTCGGCACCGGCGGGACCGTCAAGACCGATCTCGGGGGCGGCGATGACTTCGCCGAGAACCTGACCATCGACGCGACCGGGCGGATCGTCGTCGTCGGCCGGTCCATCAGCCCCACCAGCCCCCCGTTCAACGACATGGCACTCGTCCGCTACAACACCGACGGGACACCCGACACCACCTTCGCCAACAACGGCCTCCTCATCGCCGACTTCCACGGCCGCGACGACTCCGGCCAGGACGTCGCGATCGATTCGGCCGGGAGGATCGTCGCCGCCGGGTACGCCGACAATGGCTCCGGCACCGAGTTCGCGCTAATGCGAGCCAACCCCTGAGCGCCCTGACGCCATGTCACCTAACGCGAGTGACGGCCACACCCTGTGGGCCATCCGCGCCAGTGATAAAGCTCGGGTCAACCTGGGCGCCATCCAGCTTGCCCGCCCGATCGCACTGTTGCCGTTGGCCCAAAAGACATGGGTGCGATCGACCGCCACCGCCTTCGGCTCGCCCGCCGACGTGATAAAGCCTTGGTCAACGTGGGTGCCATCCAGCCTCGACCGCCCGATTGCCCCGTCGGTCGTCCAGTAAAGGTGGTCGCCGTCGATCGCTAGTCCTACCGGACCAATCGCGTCAAGCGGGTCACCCGGTGGACTGATAATAAAACCCTCAGTGATGAAGCTCTGGTTGACCTCAGTGCCATCGAGCTTCGCTGGCCCGACGGTTCCGCTACCGGCGTTCGCCCAGTACACGTGCGTCCGGCTGGCGGCGATCCCGTTCGGGTTGCTCGCGCCGGTGATGAAGCTCTGCTCGACCTGGGTGCCGTCAAGTCTCGCGCGTCCAACCGACTGCCCACCGCCGAGCGCCCCGGCTTCCCCGTCGTTGGTCCAATAGATGTGCTCGCCCTCGACTACCACTCCGGCTGGGCCGCCGGCCATGAGCCAATCCTGTTCAACCTTCGTGCCGTCGAGCCTAGCGCGGCCAATCGGGCCGTTCCCGAGCCCGCCAGCCCCGACGTTGGTCCAGTAGATGTGATCACCATGGACCGTAACTGCAATCAGATTCTGCGCGCCGGTAATGAAACTCTCGTCGATGCCCGTCCCGTCGAGCTGAGCTCGTCCGATCGTCCCGGTGAAGTTGTTGGTCCAATAGATGTTCAATCGAGCTGACACCATGCGGCTCCCCCGTCTCGTCTCGGTAGTTCACGCGCCTCCCGCGGACGCGTGGCCGGGGTGACCGGCACCGCGAAGGATTCCATAGATTCGGCCAACGACCTTCGACGGCCACGCCTGCGCGGCCGGCGGTGAGGGGGGCGCGGGCGGAGGGCTTTAGTCGGCCGGGGGGACGGCCGATAGATCCACTATGACCACCAGCACCATCTCGGACCGGCTCGCGCTCGCGGCTGAGCCTTCGGGACACGACCACGACGGCTGCTGCTCAGGCCAACTCACGTTCGCGCCTGACCGGGGCCTGGTGCTGCGCGTGGTGTGCGACCACTGCGGCGAGACCGTAGCGGTGCTCCCGTCGCTTGACTATCAGCTCAGACCCAAGCTCGAGCTCGCGCTCGACTTGGCGGCCTGAAGTCGCCCGGGCATCGCTTCTCGGCGAGACGTCGGCCTGCGGTAGGACGACGTTTCGGGGGCTCCGGAAACACACAGCACTCGATCGACTTGGTTGTTTCCTACCTAAGGCACTTCACGCGTTCTCCAGCACGGGCAGCACCTGCTCGATCAAAGCCAGCGCCTGCACGACGAGCGGTGTGATCAGACCCTCCCGGGTGCCGATGTCCGCGGTCGTACGTGAGGTAGCCGGCCAGGCGCGAGTCGAACCAGCCGATCTCCACCAGGCAGCGGATCAGCCGGAACATCGGCAGCAGCGACAGGTCCTCGGCGCTCAGCGGGCGGTGGCGTTGGTAACCGGTCAGCAGCGCGTCGTGGAGCTGCTCGAAGTGCGGCTCCCCGGTCATGCCGGTGAGCGGCACCGCGATGTCGTAAAGGCGGTACCCGAATGCGGCGTCGTCGAAGTCGATCGCTGCCACGACGCCATCAGACCGCACGAGCACGTTGGTCGGCAGCAGGTCGGCGTGGATCAGGCCGAAGACCCCGGAACCGGTGCCGTAGGCGGCGAGCCGCCGCCGCATGCCCTCCCGCACCTCAAGCACAAGCTCGCGCTCCTGTTCGGAGAACTCCGGGACGTGCCAGAACGGCCCCCACCACGGGTCGTCGCCGATCAGGCCCTCGACGTCGAGCCGGTGGCGGACGAACCCCGGCGGCGGCACGAACGCATCAGTCTGCAAATGGATCCGCGCGATCAGCTCACCGAGCCGCGCGCATACCGCTACCAGCCCGGGATCGCCGCGGTCGAGCAGGTCGGTCATCGGCTCGCCCTCGAGCCACTCGATCAGCCCGACGTAGCGTGTCTCGCCGGCCTCGCCGTAGGGCACAATCGCGTAGCCGCCGCCCTCGCGCGTCGGGACCGGACGTGGAGTCTCGATACCGGCGTCGCTCAGCGCTCTCGTCCAGGCGTTCTCGCTCTCGAGCTCCGCGATGCCGTGGTAGCCGGGCCGGTGCACGCGAAGCGCGTAGCGGTGGCCGTCGCGTGTGTCGATCCGGTAGACGGTGTTCTCGCTGGCGGCCACGAAGGTGGTGGCGACGGCGTCAACGTCGAAGTGCCCGATCGCCACGGCTGCGGCCTCGCCCACCTCGCGGGGCGGCAAGCTCATCCCACGCCCTGCTCCGCGGCAACGTCGGCGAACGCCTCGAGGAAGAGGTCGGCCTGCGCCTGGTCGAAGACCAGCGGCGGGCGGATCTTCACCTGGTTATGTAACGCCCCGGCCGGCGCGGTCAGGAAGCCGCGATCCTTCAACGCCTCGCAGGCCGCCCGTGCACCGTGCGTGTCGGGCGTGCGCGAGTCGCGGTCGGCCACCCACTCGATGCCGAGGAACAGGCCGCGCTGGCGAACGGCGCCGATCCGCCCGTGCGGCCCGGCGATCGCGTCGATGCCGGCCTTGAGGTGAGCGCCGATCGCGAGCGCGTGCTCGTCAAGCCGGCGATCCTGGAGTTCGTCCAGCACCGCCATCCCGACCGCACCGTGCATCGCCGTCGACGAGAAGGTGTTGAAGTAGCCGGTGCGCTCGCGGAACAGGTCGACGAGGTCGGCGCGCCCGGCGCACGCGCCGAGCGGCAGTCCGTTGCCGATCGGCTTTCCCATCGTGACGATGTCCGGCACGACGCCGGTCGACTCGTAGCCCCAAAAACGGCCGGTGCGGCAGAACCCCGCCTGCACCTCGTCGAGGATCACGACGCCGCCCGCCTCCCGCACAATCGCCGCCGCCTGCTCCATGAACCCCGCCGGGATCCACGGCAGGCCCTCGTTGGCGAAGATCGAGCACAGCAGCATCCCGGCCAGTGGCACGCCCTCAGCGGCGAGATCGTCGATCGCCGAGCGCACCTCGCCGAGCGCCCGCTCGCACACCTCGGACTCCGACAAGCCCGGCTCCTGCGGCCGGTAGAGGTCGGGAAACCGGAACGCGCGGACGTCTGCCCGTCCACGCAGCGGCGCCCTGGTCAGCATGCCGACGAGATCGCTATGGCCGTGATAGGCGCCGTTGGAACAGATGAAGCCGCGGCCACCGGAGGCGAGGCGCGCCATCTGCATGGCGACCTCGTTCGCCTCCGTCCCGGTGCACGTGAACACGACGCGGTCGATACCGTCCGCGTGGACGCCGAGCAGCCGCTCGGCGTAGTCGAGGATCGTCTCGTCCAGATAGCGGCTGTGCGTGACGAGCGTCGCCGCCTGTCGCGCGAGGGCATCGACGACGCGCGGGTTGCAGTGGCCGACGACCGGGATGTTGTTGTACATGTCGATGTACCGACGGCCGTCGGCGTCGAACAAGCACGCGCCTTCGCCGCGCACGAGGTGCACCGGCCGCTCGTAGAACAGTTGGGCGTGCCGTCCCAGCAGGTGGTCGCGGCGCGCGACGATTGTGTCGATGCTCATACGTCCTCTCCGATGAACCGTCGGCCGCGCGCCATATGAACGCCCACAACGATATGGCCCCGACGCTCCCCGAGGCATTGATCCGCCGCTGATCCGCTCACAACACGCCGCCGGTGCCCGACCGTTGAGCGCTGGGTGTCAGTTGCCGGTCGGGCGGTCGGGTGGGGTTGGGAGCCCGAGGCGGTGGCGGATGGCTTGTAGCGTCTCGGTCGAACGAGCCTCCGCGCGCGTTGTTGCTCGGTCAGTCTGCGTTCTTGGTCGCGGTGGCGCGCGGCGGCTTGGAACTGTTGTGACTCGATCGCGCGTTCCTTCTCGAGGCGCGCCTGTTCGATCTGCTCGGCGAGCTGTCGCTTGGCGGCGTGGGCTTGACGGCGCAGGTGCTCGACCTCGCCCCAGAGCTCGTCGACGTCGACCTCAACCCGCTCAAGCGCTTGGGCAGGGACGGAGTCAGGCGCCGCGGTGAGCACGAGCAGCAGGTCGCCGGGGTCGGGCTCGCGACCGAGCTCGCGGCGGATCTCATCGGCCAGCCCGTTGAGCATCGGCCCGAGCCCATCGAGCCAGCCGGGGGCGATCCGCTGCGACGCTCTCGGGCTGCCGAGCGCTACGCCGGATGGCTGTGGCGCGCTGGCGGGAAGCTTCCGGATCACCTCGTTACGGATCTTCTGCAGGTCGGCGTCGAGGTCAACCAGGATCCGGGCCGCGACCCCTTCGCCTTCGCGCACGAGCCCGAGCAAGAGGTGCTCGGTGCCGACTTGACATTTGACCAAGGCTCAGCGACTCGCGGAGCGCCAACTCGAGGACCTTCTTGGTACGCGGCGTGAACGGGACCTGACCTTCGGTCGCCTCTTCCCCGGAACCGACGATCCGCACGATCTGGCCCCGGACCCGCTCGAGGGTGACGTCAAACGACGCTAGGACGCGGCCGCCAACCCCTCCTCCTCTCGCAACAGCCCGAGCAGGATGTGCTCGGTGCCGATGTAGTTGTGCTTGAGGCCGCGCGCTTCTTCCTGGGCAAAGACGACCACCTGGCGAGCATGCTCGGCAAAGCGCTCAAACACAGTAAGGATCCCACGCGCGCTACGCTCGCGCGATCGAGACACGTTGGCGTTCAAGGCACTCCAGCATCCGGCTATGGGGTCGCGTCGATCGGACGACAACGTGATCGGTCAGCCTCCTCGTGTCTCGGCTCGGGCGACGTCAGCAGATGCCTGTTTCGAGCCGCCACCGGGGAGCCCGTGAGGGACGGGATTGATTGGTCCTTGGTGCTCGGGTGGCGTCCAAGCAGCCGCAGGAACGCTGCGCCGGCCGGTGAAGGCTCATGATCGAGCGGGGTGACCAGTACCAGCTCGCGCGGGATCGCGGGGTCGGTGGCGACCCCGGTCGCGCGGCCACCCGCCATCCGGATCGCGGCCGGCGGCAACAATGAGACGCCGAGCCCGAGCGCCACGAGCTCGACGAGCTCAGGGAGGGCATCGACCTCGCAGGCGATCTGACGACGCAGTCCGACGGCGTGACACGCGCGGTCGACGCTTGCCCGCAGCGCGGAGTCCGGACGGTACTCAATGAACTCATGGTCGGCGAGGTCGGTCAGCCGGACGCGCCTGCGGTGCGCGAGCGGACGATCCGCGGCGACGGCGAGCTGCAGCGACTCAGTGGCGATCGTCGTGGCCTGCACCCGGTCGCCCTGCGGTCCGAGCGGCGGGTCAACGATCGCGAGATCGATCTCACCGTCAGCGGTGCGTCGCACGAGCTCCGGAGCGCCCACGTGATGGAGCCTCAGCGTGACGGCCGGATGCGTGCGGTGAAAGCGGGCAATCAGCCCCGGGAGGTTGACCTGGCCAAGCGTCTGGATGGCACCGATCGCCAGGTGTCCGCGGACCAGCCCGCGGACCGCCGCAACCGCATCCCGAGCGTCCTCGGCCGCGGCGACGGCCCGCCTGGCAGCCGGAAGCAGCGCCCGTCCGGCTTCGGTTAGCTCCACCTGCCGAGTGCTGCGTACAAACAGGTCGCTGCCAAGCTCGCGCTCAAGCCCGCGGATGGAGCTGGACAGGCTCGACTGCGTCAGGTGAACTCGCGCCGCGGCACGGGTGAAGTGACGTTCCTCGGCGACGGCGACGAAGTGCGAGAGCTGCCGTAGCTCCATTCAGCGATTCTACCGCTCAGTCTTATTGTCACTATCGGTTGGACGAATGCGGCCTGATGGCCGAGACTGCGCCCATGCCCGATATCAACCCCCTTCACGACTCCCCCACACCAGCAGCGTCGCCTCTGACGGCAGCCAGGTCATTGCGCATCAGCCACGATGACCTTCCCGGCCCGGCTGAGGCCCACCGGTTCATCGGCGCCGACCACGGCGGGCTGCCGATCTCGCTGTTCCTCGTCCACGACCGGCCCGGCACAGGGCCGCTGCTTCACCGCCACCCCTACGCTGAGGTGTTCGTCGTTCATGCTGGAGAGTCCCGCTTCGAGATCGACGACCTCCGACTGACGGCGGCCGCGGGAGACATCCTGATCGCCCCCGCGATGAGCGCTCATCGCTTCACCAATACAGGAGAGACGCAACTGCGGGTCACCGCGATCCACACTGCGCCGGAGATGCACACCGAATGGCTCGAGCCGACGACAGCCCTGAGGGGCACAGCATGCTGAGCGAGATCGGAGCCGTGCTCGCGGGACTGCTCGCCCTCGCCATCATCCTGATGGGGTTGCGCTATCTCCTCGATCCGAGTCCGGCCGCCACCGGGTTCGGTATTCCTGCCGACCGCGGCACGCCTGTGCCTGACCCGGCGTGGCTCGCCGTCAAGGCCGCGCGGGACATTGCCATCGGCATCGCGGTCGCCGCACTTCTGATCGATGGCGCACACCGGCAGCTCGGTTACCTGATGCTCGCCGCCGCAACAGTCCCGATCGCCGATGGGACGATTGTCCTGCGCAGCGGCGGGCCAAAAGCGACCGCGTTCGGGGTCCACTGGGCCACCGCAGCGGTCATGCTCATCGTTGCGTCGCTCCTCGTCGCCTGAACCCCAAACCACCTCCGTCCATCGCCCAACAGCAGGGCCCAGAACGTCGTTTCGGTCGGGTCGGCAAGAGAGCGGCGCTCAGGATCGCTCGACAGCACCCTTGGCGTGGTCGATGTGAAGACGTGTCCACGCGTGAGCTTGTTCGCTCCTGAGCGCTTGCCGGTGTCGGTGAGAACGGCGCGTTTGAGCCGACCCGTCCCACCGTCTAGTGTGCCCGTGCGATGCGGCGTTGGGAGGGGCTATGACGATGCGCGGATTGCTCGGGGAGACCGCTGGTCTCGCGGCGGATTATCTCGAGGCGATTCCGCAGCGGCCGGTTGGGCTGGTCGGTGAGCGTCGAGGAGCTACGGTCGCGTCTCGGGGGCCCGCTGCCAGAGGCGCCGTCAGATCCGCGGGACGTCATCGTTCGCCTCGCGGATGCTGTCGAGCCAGGGCTGGTCGGAAGTCCGGGCGGCCGCTATTTCGGCTTCGTGATCGGTGGCGCCGGACCGGCGACGATCGCGGCCGATTGGCTGACGTCGGTGTGGGATCAGAACGCCGGGCTGTATGCATGTGGACCGTCGGCCGCGGTGGTCGAGGAGGTGGCCGGAGCGTGGACGGCCGAGCTGTTGGGTCTGCCGGACGAGGTGTCGTTTGGCTTTGTGACCGGTTGCCAGATGGCCCATTTCACGGCGCTCGCCGCCGCCCGTCACCGCGTCTACGCCAAGCTCGGCTGGGACGTCAATGAGCGCGGTTTGATCGGTGCGCCGGCGATCCGGGTCTTGGTCGGCGCCGAGCGGCATGCGTCGGTTGATCGCGCGGTGCGGTATCTGGGGTTTGGCAGCGACAGCATGGTTTCGGTGGCGACGGACGGGCAGGGCCGGATGATGCCGAGCGCGTTGCGCGACGCGATCAGCGCCGGCGAGGGACCGGCGATCGTGTGCGCGCAGGCCGGGAACGTCAATACGGGCTCGTTCGATCCGCTCGACCAGATCGCGGATATCGCGCACGCCGCGGACGCGTGGCTGCACGTCGACGGTGCGTTCGGCCTGTGGGCCGGGGCGAGCCCGGCGCTGCGCCACCTGGTCAGCGGCGTGGAACGCGCCGACTCGTGGGCGACGGACGCGCACAAGTGGCTCAACGTCCCGTACGACAGCGGGATCGCGTTCTGCGCCGACGCCGACGCTCACCGGGCCTCGATGACCGTCCGTGCGGGCTACCTGGTTCAGGCCGATTCCGGCGGTCCGCGGGATCAGCTTGACTTCAACCCCGAGTTCTCCCGGCGCGCAAGAGGTTTCCCGATCTACGCAGCGGTCCGCGCCCTCGGCCGGTCTGGCGTCGCCGAGTTGGTTGAGCGTTGCTGTGCGCACGCGCGCCGGTTTGCCGAGGCGCTCGCCGAGGCTCCCGGCGTCGAGGTGCTAAACGACGTCGTCCTCAACCAGGTGCTGGTCCGGTTCACCGATCAGGCAGGCGATCACGACCGATACACGCGCGCCGTGATCGAAGCCGTCCAGAACGACGGCACCTGCTGGCTGGGAGGAACCAGCTGGCACGGCATGGAGGCGATGCGGATCTCGGTCTCGAACTGGTCGACGACGGGCGAAGACGTCGAGCGCTCGATCGAGGCAATCCTCCGCGCCGCGGCAGCCGCGAAGTCACTCGCCCGCTGAGCCGGCGAGATCGACGTTCTCCCGACCACCGGGGCCCGGATCATTACCTCGCCCAGACTCCGGGGCGTGCCAAATGCTGGCTTCGTGGTTCCTAGGTCAGCGTACCGAGCGCGAGTGGTATGACGCGCTCGGCGCCGGCTCGGCGTAGCTGGCCGCCGACCATCGCCATTGTCCAGCCCGAATGGCGACGATCGTCGAGCAGGACCCCCGTGCCCGGCGGTGGCGTCGCCGTGATCGTGAAGGCGCCGCGGACATTGGCGGCCTGCTGCATGGCGTTGGCCATCTCGCGCTGGGGCGGGCGATCGTCGGTGCGCGAGACGAGCGCGACGTGCGGGACTGAAAGCGCGGCGGCGACGCGTTCGGCCAGCCGGACGATCACGTCGCCAAGGGACGCCGACGGCACGCTCGTGACCCAGGCGACGGGGACGTCTGCAGCTCGCAAGATGTCTGCGACGCCGGCGACGACGTCGTCCTCGAAGGTCCCGTGGCGCAGGCCGCGCTCGACGGCCGGCCACCAGCCGCCGTCACCGAAGCGCGCGAGCGCCCAGCCGCGCTCAGTCCGGGCGTCCTCTGGGATCTTTCGCATCGCGCCGGCAGCGTCGGGGGCCATCTTCTTGACCTCGAGCTCCAGCGGGGTCGAGCGCAGGTGTCGGGCGGCAAGTTCGACCAGCGCCGGGTCTGGCGGCTGGGCGAAACGTGGTGAGGTGCAGACCGAGCAGCGACCGCAGTCGCGCGGCTCTGGGTCATCAAGTTCTTCCTGCAGGACGCGCATCAGGCAGCGCCCGTCGGCGCCGAACGCAGCCATCGCGTCCTGTTCGGCACGACGCAGGGCGGTGACCTGCTGGTAGCGGTCGGCGTCGTAGGTCCATTCCGCGCCGGCAACCGACTGCCAGCGCGTGCCCTCCCGGCGCACCGCACCCTCGACATCGAGAATCTTCAACATCGCCTCGATTCGCCCCATCCCCAGGTTCACGACCGCCATCAACTCGCGGGTGCTGCGCCCCTGCTCGCCGGCCGTCTCGAGCTCATCGAGGACCGCCGCCACGCGCTCGCGGCTGGGGAACGCCTGCTCGATGAAGAAGTCCTGGATGCGGCGGTCCTCGCCGCCGCGCAGCAAGACGACGTCGGCATGATCGACGGCCCGGCCCGCGCGGCCGACCTGCTGGTAGTAGGCGACGACCGAGCCCGGGGCCTGGTAATGCACAACAAAAGTCAGGTCGGCCTTGTCGTAGCCCATCCCGAGCGCACTGGTCGCGACGACGGCCTTGACCTCGTTTCGCAACAGGCGCTCCTCGGTCGCGACGCGATCCTCAGTCTCCTGTTCGCCGCTGTAAGCCAGCGCTTCAATCCCATTGGCGGTCAGGAACGCCGCGACCTGCTCGGCATCACGTTTGGTCAGCGTGTAGACGATCCCCGAGCCGGGGAGCGCGGGCAGGTGCTCGACGAGCCACGCCAGCCGCTGCGCAGGACGCGGCAGCTCCAGGACCTCGAGGCGCAGGCTTGTCCGGGCCAGCGGTCCGCGGTAGGAACGCAGCGGCTCACGTCCGGAGCCAGCCAGCTGCTCGAGCACATCGCGGACGACACGATCGTTCGCGGTCGCCGTCGTCCCCAGCACCGCGACCTCGGGCGCCAACGCGTCGAGCATGTCCTTGACCCGGCGATAGTCCGGGCGGAAGTCGTGGCCCCAGTCAGAGATGCAGTGCGCCTCATCGATGACCAGCAGCCCCACCGACGCCGCGAACAGTGGCAGCATGCGCTCGCGGAACTGGGGGTTGTTGAGCCGCTCGGGGCTGATCAGCAACAGGTCGACCGCACCTGTCGCGAGGCGCTCACGGACGTCGTCCCACTCCTCGCGGTTGGTGCTGTTGATCACGTGCGCCCGCAGGCCTAGCCGCTGCGCGGCGGCGACCTGATTGCGCATCAGCGCCAGCAGCGGACTGATGATCAGCGTCGGCCCGGCACCCGCCTCGCGCAGTAGCGCGGTCGCGACGAAGTACACGGCTGACTTTCCCCACCCGGTGCGCTGCACGCACAACACGCGGGCGCGATCGACGACGAGATCGCGAATCGCCTCGAGTTGCCCCGGTCGAAGTCGCGAGCGATCATCTCCCGTTAGCGTGCGCAGGCGCTCGAGCGCGATCGCAGCAAACGTCTCCAAGGCGGTAATGGTCACACGTCGATGGTCGCAGGCGGACCGGAAGAGCTTCTTGCGCCCGTGGACTTCACCGCCTCGGCTCCGCGTCCTCTGGCCGAGCGGCGTCCCGGGCAGCCCCGTAAGGCGGCTTCATCTTGAGACGTTGGCGCGGTAGCGTTATCGCGATGGTGGAGCCGCCCGCGTTATCCAGGCCACGCTTGCGCGGCGTCTTGCACCAGTGGGCTTTTTTGTCTTCGGTGCCGCTGGGGCTCGGGCTCGTGGTTGCGGCTGGAGATGCGCGGGCCCGCATCGCGGTGACGGTGTATGCCCTTAGCGTTGCTGCGCTGTTTGGCACCAGTGCGCTGTATCACCGTGTCCATTGGCGTTCGCTGACCGCACGCCTTCGGATGCGTCGGCTCGATCATTCGATGATCTTCGTGCTCATAGCCGGCACTTACACGCCCTTCGCGCTGCTGGCCCTCCATGGGCCGCTCGCGCTCGCGCTCCTCGTCGTCGCGTGGGTGGGAGCGCTGGCCGGCATCGCGTTCAACCTTGTCTGGATCGGCTCACCCAAGTGGCTCCACACGATCCTCTACGTCGCGTTGGGCTGGGTTGCTCTCGCAGCTTCACCTCAGCTCGCAGCTGCGATCGGCATCGGAGGGCTGACGCTGGTCGCGCTGAGCGGCGTGCTCTACACGCTGGGAGCCATCGTCTACGCGGCAAAGCGGCCGGACCCGGTGCCCACGGTCTTCGGCTACCACGAAGTTTTCCACGCCCTCGTGATCGTCGCGGCCGCGCTCCAGTACGCAGTCATCGCGTTCTGGATCGCGCCCAACTGAAGGCCCAAACACGCCACCCGCCCGGGCAAGAGGGAAGAGCGAGGTGTCTGTCGTCGCGGATGCGCCAGCGGGGGCGGCGAAGGGCACAGAAGCTATGTGAGGGCGGGCGAAGAGAGGATGAGGAAGCGATATCCGACGTGGCGGAACGACAGATGCGCGCGAGATGCGGACGCGGCGACGGACGACAACCGCGAAAGGTCGGCCACGTGCTGAGATCGACGCGGACGAGATCGCGAGACTGCCGACAGAGCTCCGAGACGTCTAGGCGAGCGCGAGATAAGGCGCGGCGAGGGAACGAGGAACGCGGGCGCAAGAAGGCACGAAGCCGAACGAGAAACGCAGCTGCACCGATGGCAGACGACGGCCCATGCGCGCAACGGACGCAACAGCCCACGAGATCAGACGACTCGAGCCGTCCTCAGGGATCTGCGCGAGGACGGTCGATCACGATGACATGATCGCGGCCGTGACGAGCCGGCGAACCCCGACCACACAGCAACGACAGCGCCTCCCGAGTCTCGTCCGCGTAGGCGCCGACGGAAGAAACCCGTAACCGTGCTGTAGATACCGGCCGCCACCCCCGAGTGCGCGGTGATCGCACACGTCCACATCGACGACAACCGCCCGGCGCACCACAAGCTCCGAGACCGCCGCGCGCCCTGGCGTGCGCCGGCGCACGCCTCCACTGCCCGTGTCGACCATCCCCACCATCCGGACGCCGTCAGTCCACGCGACCGAGACACGCCCCGCCCGAACCCGCCAGTCAAGACGCACCGCCGCCGTCAGCGAGCCACCGAGACCGGACACCCGCCCCGGATGACCACCCGCCGCGCTCGCCGCCGCCGCGGCGCGCGCCGTGGCCGAGCCCGACCGCCAGCGACCCGTCCCGGCGTGCGACACCACCGCCCGTCCGCGACTCTACGGTACTGGGTCCTCACGATCACCTCAGGTGAACCTGCAGCTCGGGTGATCGCAAACCGAAGTTCCCTTGCCAGCCGAAAAGCGCCTCGCTCACCCCAGGGGCGCGTGTGACCAGTCCGCTACTGCGGTCCGGGCCCACGGGCCGGTGCTGCAGCGGGACCGCTGTCGGCGACACCCGGTCGATCGGTGAACAGTCCCGTCCCGCTACCGCCGAGAGACCCGGGCGGGCGTTGACCGGTGAGCGGGCTTGTGGCAGGATCGCGCCTCGTTTCGCGTTTCATGGACGATATTTGGGGGTTGGGGATGTTGCGAAGGGTCTCGTTGTGGTGTTGGCGCTCGGTGTCCCGGCGGTCTGGGGACACGCCGCCAGTGTCGGGTACTGCCACCGCATAAGCCGGGCGGGTGGGCCTCGGTACGACCACCTGCTGGCCACGAGGGCTCGGAGCCGAGGGATCTGCGAGATCGACCCCGGTGCGCCGAACAGCCGGGGGAGCTCTGAGTACAGGACCCCATGCAACGGTCCACCGCCACGATGACGCTCAAGCTCACGGTGACCGACGCTCGGCTGCGGCCGGCTGAGCGCTGGATTCCTTCTCGGCCATAGCGGCGCTACCCTGTGCGGTCGTGAGTGCTCTTTGGTCCCGGCCGTCTGCCGAGCCGACCGAAGTGGTCCGGCGCCGATGATCATGCGCTCTCATTCCGAGACGCGCCGCACCGCATGGTGATTGCAAACCAGAAGCGAAGGAGAGGGACATGACCGTTGGTCAGCGAATCGCCAGTCTCGCCACGATCGGGGCCGTTATTGCCGTTGTTGGGGCGTTCGCAGCCGCCGGGCCCGCTATGGCACGGCCGGGGGCCAGCACGGCGCGTGCGTCCGCGGCCACCAGCGGATTCAGCTGCGGGTCCGAGCAGTTCTGCGACTACATCTACGACAACGGCACGGGCGTGTGTTTCAGGGCCAACCCGTTCAGCGGGATTCCGAGCGATAACTGGTCCTACTACGGCTGCCGCAACATCGACGGGTCGATCTACAACAACACGCCGTTCACGTTTCGTGTGTACTACTCACCCAACCATGGTGACCCTCACGCGTGTATTCCGCCGTTCACGAAGGTCAGCGATTTATTCAACTATGACTTCAACAGCGGCAGCGGGCCCCACAATCTCGTGATCGGAAACGACATCGCGTCGTTCAGTTTCAACCTGTCGCCCTGTACCGCCACCCCTCTGTAGCTAGCGGCGACCCAAAAGCCCGGACGATCCGGTTGGCGACATGGCCGTCGCCAACCGGGATCGTCTCCGCCGCACCGTGCTGCGTAGTCGCTGACCACGGCTGGGGTTACTTTCGGCAGGCGCGCTTATACGATGCGGTTCCGGGTTGACGCGCCTGACCGGAGTTCCGGTTGACGATCAGGCAGGACTCGTCGACGGCTTGAAACTCGCCGGCCGGGATCTGCTTGAGCTGGTCGACCATCTTGTATGTCCAGCGGCGGTCGGTGGTGCCCTGAAAGAACCAGTTGCTGCCGTTGTCGGCGAGGATCAGACCGTAGGTCTTCATCGCCCTGATGACGACCTGGCATGGTTTGGCGCACTTCGACGCCGGTAGCTTGAACCGCGCGGACAGCCGGAACCGGGCTCCCATCGGCGGGTAGCCGGCGTCGGTGACCGATCCGGCCTCGTGGCGTGCCGGCCAGATGTATTTCGTGTCGGTCGTCTGCGCGGTGAAGCGGATCGCATGGTCGATGTGGCCCGAGACGACCTGCTTGTAGTTGACCAGGCCGGGCAGGATCGGGAGGCCAGCCGCATCTGCCGATGTCCAGCCGGCCGGTCGCAGGTGGTTGGAGTTGAGGTTCCAGATCGCCCCTGAGCCCGCGGTTGAGGCATTGCCCGCGTGGTAATGGGCGTCGAAGAGCTCGTAGAGCTTGCACGTGGCCGGATCCACCATCAACGCATGACGATCGCCGTTTGCGTTCGCGCCACCTTCGATCGGCGTGTTCGCCGCGAACGGGTAGGGCCCCCGATTGCTCTGATCGGCGTACTGGAACCGTATGTGGACCAAGCGCGGATGGGCGCGGGTGACCTGCCAAGGAATCCCGTACGGGCTCGAGCCGCCGCCGGGACCATAGTCCGGGTGCAGGTAGGTCGAGCCGGCCGCCATGTGCTTGAGCCACTCGGCCGAGTGCGAGTCGACCGGAAGGCCGGTGATCGGCGTGTTCCAGACGTTGTCGGCCGGGAACGCCGGACAGCGGGTGCCGGGGAACTCAGGGCCCCTGGCGCTGGCCGCCACAGCCAGTCCCTGGCCAGTTCTCGCCGCCGCGGGTCCCACACCATCCCAGGCCATTGCGATCAGGGGCATTGCCACAGCGAGCCCGAGAGCCAGAACGCGAATGACGCGGCCCAGCGACCAATCTCGACCTCGAGTCCCTGAGCAGCGCGACGAGCGCACCCTCTGCTTAACGGCCATGCACGCTCCATTCCTCACGTGAGCAGCGGTCTGGCGGACCATTATCCGAGCAATCATGCACAAGCGAGCGGCTAGGATCGAAGGCCCCGACGTGAGCGAGGCGTGCGTGCCGGTGAAACTGCCCGAAGGTCTGCTGGATCTGCTGCGCCGCGCGAGTCCGTGCTTCATCTCGACGTCGATGCCGGACGGCTCTCCCCAGCTGACCCAGACCTGGGTCGATACCGACGGAGAGCACATCCTGATCAACACCGTTGACGGCTTTCAGAAGGTGAGGAACATCGCCCGTGACCCCCGCGTCGCGGTTGCGGTGTCCGACCCGAGCAACCCGTCCCGGTACTACGCGGTTCGGGGCGAGGTGCTGAGCGTCACCAGCGAGGGTGCTGCCGAGCACATCGAGAAGCTCGCCCAGCGGTATCTCGGTACGCCGTACCCCTGGTACGGCGGGCGCGACCAGAAGCGCGTCGTGCTCACGATCGAGGCGCACAGGATCCACGGGATGGGCTGACGGCCGGGCGGCCTCGCGCCCGGGGGGTGTGTCATCGAACCGTCCGCCACGGACGCTAACTCGGACCACCCCTCTCGTCGGGGGGATCGGATCGCAGGCAAGCCGGGTGCAGCCGAGTATTCTCGGGCCAATGTTCCCGGTGCGGCGTGGGGGCCGAGTCGTACGCAGCCAACAGCGGCAAACCGGCGTGACATCCGCAACCTCGCGCGCCAGGTTAGGCGGGATGTGCACCACTGCACGGACGCGATCGCCGACCATCGTCCGATATGAGTAGGAGGGACCGTGCCGACAGTTGAGGCTATAGAGAGCTGGCGGGGGCAGGACGTTCTGGACATCGACGGCGAGAAGGTCGGCCGTCTGGAGGAGGTCTACTACGACACCGCTGGGCGCGAGCCCGTGCTGGTTTCGATCAAGCGCGGAAGGCTGGGGCATCAGGTCAAGCTGGTGCCGCTGTCAGACGTTGCGGTGAGCCGCGACTACCTTCGCCTTCCGTTCAGCGGTGACCAGATCGACGGGTCACCCGACGTCACCGTCGGGGACGAGCTCACCGCCGAGCAGTGCGCCGCCGTGTGCGCGCTGTTCGCGGTCAGCGGCGCACCGAACGGCCCGCTGATCAGCTCCGCGCTGCTCGCGCAGCGAACCGATGACGCCGACGAGGCCCGGCGCCGCGCGGATGCGGCAGCGCTCACGGCCGAGAACCGCGAGCAGGAGGCGGAAGCGGCCCGGCATCGAGCGGGCGCCGCCGCCGAGGAGGCACGCGCCGCGCAGCGCGCACAAGAGCAGGCCGAGGCGGCCGCGCCGGAGACCGGCGGCCAGGAGTAGATCCGCTTACTGCGATCCGCGCTCGCCGACGTGCTGGGCCAGCGCTGTGAGCGCCGCGGTGATCTGCTTGCGCGCTTGCGGATCAGTGATCGTCCCATCAGGTCCGACGGCGTCGCGCGTTAGCGGCATGCGGGTGCAGGCTGCCTCGACGATATCGGCGTGGACGTAGCCGAGCACCTTGCGCAGCGAGTCGTGCGCGTCCGCGCCACCGGTGGGCGCCGCCGGCCCCGTGGCGTTGATCCACGCGATCGGCTTGCGGTAGGTGCTGGCATCGCCGACGGTCCACTCGAGCAGGTTCTTCAGAGCGCCCGGCAGCGCGCCGGCGTACTCGGGCGTGCACACCAGCAGTGCATCCGCCGCCATGATCGCTGCCCGCAGCTCGGCGACGGCGGGGTCCACCGGCTCGCCCTCGCGGTCGTCGTCCGGGTTGAAGTGGGGCAACTTGGCCATGTCCCCGTACAACGTGGTCTCGATCTGATCGCCGGTGACCTGCCCGGCCGTCTTGAGGACCGCCGTGTTGGTCGAGCCGTCGCGCAGGCTCCCGGAGATCAACAGCACGCGAACCGGAGCGTCCATCAGGTCATGGTCGCAGGCGCGCCGCGCAGCGCGTGACTGAGTTGACGGTCTTGGAGGCCGGGGTCTGGCGGTGACGGCGGCGGGCCGCCTTCGCCAGCCGGGCTGAGTTTGAACACGTTGGGCTTTGCCGCCGAGAAGCCAGGGTCGTTGGTGACGTGGTCGGCACCGCGCCGCGGGTGATCGGACGCGCCGGTGAGGGGTGATGCGATGAGCGAGAGCGTCACCTTGAGCGTCGTGCCGGCGGAGAAGCGCTTGGAGCCAAGCTTGACGGCGACAGCGTCGGTGGCGGGGGGGGGCGGGCCGCCGTCGCTACGTCCGTCTGTGCCTCCCGCGGCGCCTCGAGGCGACCGGGATATCGGACCGGTCACCACCGTAGCCGCAAACCAACAGGAGTACCGGGGCTCGCGGGCGCAAACGAGCCCGACGGGTGATACGTGCCGTTGCGCGAGACGGTGGCGGTACCCACCGCGTCCCGCCTGACGTGAACGAGGTCGGCGGTGAGGATTGCGGGCCGAACACCTTGAACGTCACTGTGCCCGTCGGAGCAGACCTCCGGCCAGCGCGGCGGAGATCGAGGCGGCGGAGATCTGCGTCCCCGGGGCGCCGCTCGTCGGCCCGCTCGCCGTCAGAGTCGGAGTCGCGGGCGCAGAGCTGAGCAGCAGACCCTGACTGTGACGTGAGCTATCGATGTACCGGCCGGCCGCGGCGCAGTCACCGGCAGTGGGACACGCGACCGAGTTGACGGCGACGTTCGGATCGCCGGCGCTCGCGTCGGCGGGGAGCGGCGCTTGCTCGCCGATGGCCCAGACGCCCGCGGTTTCGGTCAACAGCAGGCCATCAGTGTGGCCCGAGCTGTCGGCGTAGGTGCCGACGGCACTGCAGTCCCCCGGTGAGGCGCAAGAGATTGAGTTGGGCGAGACATTCGGGTTCGCCGCGGCGTCGGCGGGCAGCGGGGCTTGCACCCCGGGCGCCCAACTCCCGGCCGTTTTGGTGAGCAACACGCCCTGAAAGTGGTTCGAGCTGTCGGTGTAGCCGCCGACAGCGGTGCAGTTCCCCGGCGACCCGCAGGACACCCAGTCGACGAAGGCTGACGGCTGCGTGGCCGCATCAGCGGGGAGCGACGCCTCGACGCCTGTCACGAACACGCCCGCGGTCTCGGTCAGCAACACGCCCTGAAAGTGATTTGCGCTGTCGGCGTAGTCACCGACGACGGTGCAGTTGCCCGCCGATGCGCATGACACCGACGTGATCTCGGCCTCCGGGTTCGTGCCCATGTTGGCCGGCAGCGGTGCCTTCACCCCGGTCGCCCACGTACCCCCGGTTTCGGCCAGCAGCAGGCCCTGAGAGTGGCCCGACTTGTCGACGTAGCCTCCGACGGCGCTGCAGTTCCCAGCCGACGGGCACGACACGCGGATGATCGAGACCTGCGCGTTCGCTGTGCGGCCGTCGGCGGGCAGCGTCGCAGGCACTCCGGTTGCCCATACGCCCGCCGTCTCGGTGAACAGCACGCCATGGAAGTCAACCGAGGTGTCAATGTACTGCCCTACTGCGGCACAGTTCCCTGGAGAGGCACACGACACCGAGCTGATGTGGATGTTTGAGTCCGCATTCGCGTCCGCGGGCAGTATCGCTTCGACGCCGGTCCACACTCCCGCTGTCTCGGTCAGCAGTAGACCGTCGCCGTGGAGCGAGCTGTCCCGGTAGCCGCCGACGGCGGAGCAGTTGCCCGCCGACGGGCACGAGATGTCTGTGACAAACGACTCCGGCGCCGTAGCCGCGTTGGCGGGCAGCGCCGCCTCGATCCCGATGCCCCACGCGCCGGCACTCTGGGTCAGCACCAAGCCGCGCTCACCGCCTGAGCTATCGGAGTAGTTGCCTGCTGCCGTGCAGTCACCCGCAGAGGGGCACGAGACGGACATGAGGACGACGGCCGAGTTCATGCCAGCGTTGGCCGGCAGTGAGGCTTGCACGCCCGTCTCCCAGTTCGCATTCGCGGACGCCGACGCGCTCGACGGATGCAGTGCAGAGATTAACAGCAAGGCACAGGCAGCCAGCACAGCGCCCAACCGCGCCTGTTGGCCGCTCACACGTCTTACGAGCGCAGACACCAGATCGCTCCCGCCCAAGAGCACCGCCCCCTCGGTCGCAGCCGCCTCGATGCGGAGCCCATTCAATTCGGCCCACCCCGCGCCGACACTGACAGTCGCTAGGGTCATAAGAGGTGCCGGACCGTCAGCTCGTGATCTTGGAGGCAGCAGCACGCCTGGTTGCGCGGCGGGGCGTTCGGGGCCTGCGGATGGAGGAGCTTGCGGCCGAGGCGGGCGTTTCGACGGGGCTGCTGTACTACCACTTCAAGGACCGCTCGACGCTCCTGCGCCGCACGCTCGAGTTCGTCAACGAGCGTGCGGGGGCCTACACCGACGAGCCGACCCCGGCGGGCGCTCCGCCTCGCGAGCGCCTCGAGCGCAAGCTGCTGCTCGAGCTCCAGGACCGACCGAAGGTGGTTGAGAACTCGAAGGCGTGGGGGGAGCTGCGCGCCTCGGCGCTGTTCGAGCAGGAGCTACAGGACGTCCTGCTCGTGTCCACCCAGGGCTGGAATGACGAGATCGCCGAGCTGATCGCGCAGGTGCAGGACGCGGGCGGCGAGGTCGACCAGGAGATGTGTGCGGCAGCGGCGGCGCGGCTGACGACGATGGTCGAGGGGCTCAGCCAGCGATGGCTGAGCGGGTCGATGTCCCTGTCGGACGCGCAGGACCTGCTCCGGGGTGGGATAGAGCTGGAGCTGGCGGGACTCCGCGGCGCGCTACCGGCGGCGTAGGGCGCCCGGGGCACGGCTACCGCGGAGCCCTCCCGGCCACCAAGGCCGCCCGAGCCGCGCGGCAGAACGCGCTCATTCACGTCCCTTCACTTGACTGAATACTCAGTCAGTGCCATGATGCCGCGATCGAACCCCCAGCCCCCTCCACCGAGCCCTCCGCCAGGCCCTCCACCGAGCCCTCTACGGGGCCCTCTACCGGGCCCTCTGCCGGGCCTTCCACCGAGTCGTCCCCCGACCCGACGGCGGCGCCGTCCGAACCGTGGCGCATGCCCGCGGAGTGGGAGCCGCACGAGGCCTGCCTGATGGCGTGGCCCACCCGCCCCGAGCTGTGGGCGGGCATGTTCGATTTGGCCGAGCGCGAGTACGCGGGCGTCGCCAACGCGATCGCGGCCTTCGAGCCGGTACGGATGGTGGTGGCTCCGGGCACCGGCGCGCGCGCCCGGCGGCGGCTGCACGCCGGCATCGAGCTGATCGAACTCCCGCTCGACGACTCGTGGCTGCGTGACTCCGGCCCGATCTTCGTCCGGGGCAACGACGGGGGTCGCGCCGCGATCGACTTCCGCTTCAACTCGTGGGGCGAGCGGTTTCGCCCCTATGACGCCGACGCGCGGGTCACCTCACTGCTGCTCGATCAGCTCGGGGTGCAACCGATCACCTCGGACATGGTGCTCGAGGGGGGCTCGATCACGGTCGACGGCGAGGGCACGCTGATCACGACCGAGCAGTGCCTGCTCAATCCCAACCGCAATCCCGGTCTGACCCGCGCGGACATCGAGGCCGAACTGACCCGGACGCTCGGGATCGAGCAGTTCATCTGGTTGCCGTTTGGGCACGCGGAGGACGCGCATACCGACGGCCATGTCGATGGGGTCTGCGCCTTCGTCGCACCCGGAGTCGTGCTGGTGCAGTCGTGCGAGGACCCGGCCCATCCCGACTTCGCCCGCATGCGCGCCAACCGTGCCGTGCTCGACGGCGCGCGGGACGCCCGGGGGCGGCCGCTGGAGGTGCTCGAGATGCCGCTCTATCCCTACAAGGTGCTCGGCGGCCATCGCACGTCGGTCAGCTACGTCAACTCGTACGTCGCCAACGGCGGGGTGGTCGTGCCGATCGCGAATACGGCGATGGACCGCTGTGCGATGGACCTGATCCAGGAAGCGTTTCCCGGCCGTGAAGTCGTCGGGGCTCCCGCCCAGTGCATCGCGTTCGGCGGTGGCGGGGTGCACTGCATCACCCAGCAGATGATCGCTCCATGAGCTTCGAGGTGATCGCCGCGCGCACGGCCGATCTCGGCTCGCCGCTGCGACGGCAGCCAGCCGAGCGCCCGCCGGTGACCGTGGCGGCGGTGCAGTGCGCGTTCAATCCCGATGCCGACGCGCACATCCGGACGCTCAAGCAGGGCGTCCGCCTCGCGGCGGCCCGGGGCGCGCAGCTCGTGTGCCTGCAGGAACTGACGCTCGACCCGTACTTCGCCGTCGACGGAAGCGGGTCGCGGCCGATTCCTCGCGCTACCGCGAGTCGGTCACCGACGGGCCGACGAGAGCGTTCGCCGAGCGCCTCGCCGCCGAGACCGGAGCTGCCGTGCACGCGTCACTGTATGAGGCGACCGATGAGGGCCCGGGGTTCAACACCGCGATATGTGTCACCCCGGAAGGTGAGCTCGTCGCGCGGACGCGCAAGCTCCACATACCAGCGTTTCCGGGTTACATGGAGCATCTCTGCTTCGCGCCCGGTGACACCGGGTTTCCCGTGGCGTCGATCGCCGGCGCACGATTTGGCTTTCCGACCTGCTGGGATCAGTGGTTCCCCGAGGTCGCGCGCGTCTATTCCCTGAACGGCGCCGAGGTGCTGGTCTACCCAACCGCGATCGGGTCCGAACCCGACGCTCCCGAGTTCGACTCGCAGCCGATGTGGGAGCAGATGATCGCTGCCAACGGGCTGGCGAACGCGACCTTCATGGTCGCGGTCAACCGGATCGGATCCGAGCACGGCGAGACGTTCTACGGGTCGTCGTTCATCTCGGACCCGTACGGGCGCGTGATCGCCCGTGCTCCCCGCGACCGGCCGGCGGTGCTGGTGGCGGAGCTCGACCTCGATCAGCGGCGCGACTGGCTCACGTTCGGCCTGCTCGAGACCAGGCGCCCGGAGCTCTATGAGGCGCTCGCCCTACCCCCAGGCGTTACGGAGGTGAACGCATGACCGCCTCAACCGCGCGCTACATCGCAATCCTCGGCACGGCGCTCGCGCTCGTGCTGGCCGCCGCCGGGTGCGGACGCACGGCGGCAGCGCCCTCAGCCGACACGGCATCCGCCAGCCTGCCGGCCACCACGCCGCCCGCGAAGGGCCCGGTCAAGCAGGTCACCTGGGCCCTGTACCGCGACATCAATACGCTCGATCCCGCGTTCGCCTACGACTACCCGGAGAACACGGTCGTCTCGACGATGTGCGAGGCGCTCGAGCGCCAGCAGCCGAACGGATCGATCACGCCGGGGCTGGCGTCACTGCGTTACGCGACGCCGACGAAGATCATCCTCACGCTGCGGCCCGGGATCCACTTCTGGGATGGCCACCCGCTGACGCCGGCCGACGTGGTGTTCAGCCTGCGCCGGCAGTCCGATCCCAAGCTCGGCGGTTTCTACGGCTCGGTCTTTGACCGCGTGCGGTCGATCACCGCGGTCGGTGCTCACCAGGTGCAGATCACCCTCAGCCAACCGGATTACTGGCTCGCGGGCGAGCTGTCAGCGATGCCCGGGGTGATCATCGAGAAGCAGTACGCCGAGGCGAAGGGGCACGCCTACGGAACGCCCGGCGGCGGCGTGATGTGCACCGGTCCGTTCAAACTGAAGGCCTGGCGGCCGGGAGCCGAGATCGACGTGGTGGCCAACCACTCCTACTGGGATCCATCGCTGCGCCCACAGGTTGGCGAGATCCGGTTCGAAGGGATCTCCGACGCCGCCGCGCTGACGTCGGGGCTCAGCACGGGTGCCGTCGATGGCACCTATTTGACGGACACATCGAACCTCGCCGAGCTCCGTCACCTGTCGGGTGTGTCGGTCTACGAGGGACCGTCGTTTGACACTGACTATTTCATCCCGTCGAACCTCAGCGGTCCGCTCGGTGACGCGCGCGTTCGCCGCGCGCTCTCATTGGCGTTTGACCGCTCGAGTTACATCAGCACGGTGTACGACGGGGGAGCTCAGATCCCGCACCTCTCCGTCAACCCGGGAACCTGGGGCTTCGCCCGCGATGTGTTCCAGCAGGCCTGGAACAGCGCCCCGGCACCGACTCAGAACCTCGCGCGCGCCCGGGCGCTGATCAAAGCGGCGGGCGCGAAGGGCAAGCAGATCGTGATCGGGACCTCCACCGGTCTGGCCACGACCGCCACCGAGGCAGACGCGTGGCAGGCAGCCGCGCAGAGCATTGGCCTGCGCGCGAAGCTCTACAACGTCTCGCCGGCGAACTACATCGACTTCTTCACCGACCCGGGCGCACGACGCCACGTCGATGCGTTCACCACCACGACGTACGGCGATTATGCGGACCCGGCCGCGCTCGACGCAACCTACGTGATTCCCGGCGGCTCGCAGAACTTCGACCACTACAGCGATCCACAGATCACGCAACTACTCGACAAGGCTCGTGCCGAGGCCGATCCCCGCCTTCGTGCTCGCGACGACGTCGCGGCCGAGCGGCTGATCATGAAGGAGCTGCCGTGGATCCCGGTGGCGGACCCCGACACCTTCCTGGTGATGAACAAGCAGATCACGGGCGCACCTAGCTCGTTCGTCTACATGCAGGCGCCGTGGCTGGCTCGCCTCGGATCGGCAAGGTAGTGGACCGGGCGAAACGTTCCGGCGGAGCCCACTGACTTGGCACGGTTCCTGGCGCGTCGACTGGGGATGCTCTTCGCCAGCCTGCTGGTCGCGAGCTTCGCGATCTACGGCGCGCTGTACTTGGCGCCGGGGAACCCGATCGCGGTCCTCACCGGCGGGCGTGCGGTCTCACCGGCAACCGTTCGCGTGCTCGAGGCGCGCTACCACCTCAACGAGCCGTTCCTGACCCGTTACTGGCACTGGCTGGTCGATGCGCTGCACGGCAACTTCGGCATCTCGCTGATCAACCGGCAGAGCGTCTCGAGCCTGATCAGTCAGCGCATCGGGACGACCGCGGGACTCGTCGCCTATACCGCTCTGATCATCCTCGTGTTCGGGCTCTCGATCGGCGTGCTTAGCGCGCTCCGACCCGGGTGGGTCGACAACCTGCTCGTCACGCTCACCAGCGTGCTGACTGCGACTCCCTCGTTCGTGGCCGCGATCGTTCTGATTTCGGTGTTCGCGGTCAAACTCCACTGGCTACCCGCGCTGGGTGACGGTCAGGGCTTCACCGACGAGGTCAAGCATCTGACGCTGCCGGCGATCGCGCTCGCCGCATCCTCGGTGGCGCTCGTGGCGCGGATCTCGCGCGCGAGCGTGCGCGAGGAGCTGGGCCGCGAGCACGTACAGACGGCGACGAGCCGCGGTCTGTCCCGACGGAAGATCCTGCGCAAACACGTCCTACGCAACGCCGCGATCCCGATCGCCACCGTCACTGGACTTACGATCGCCTCGCTGTTCACGCTCGCGGCGATCGTCGAGGAGGCCTTCAACCTCAACGGGATCGGCGCAGCGCTGGTGAACGCCGCCGAATCGAAGGACTTCGCGGTCGTACAGGCGATCTCGCTGATCCTCGTGGCCGCGTTCGTGATCACGAATGCGATCGTCGATGTGCTGTACGCCTTCCTCGATCCCCGCGTCCAGCTCGGCACCGCCGCTTCCTGATGGCGGTCTCGGCTCCAAGCTCGGCGCCGGTCACGCTCCCCAGCACCCGCCGGCGTCGGCGCCGCGCTGCCGGTGGGCTCGGACTGCTCGGGTGGTGCTGCGTGGTCGTGATCGCGGTGGCGCTCGTGCTCGCCGTGTTCGGTCCGCTGCTCGCCCCCTATTCGCCCAACGCCGTGAACCTCGGCAACGCCTACCTGGGCCCGAGCGGCGGACACCTGCTCGGCTTCGACAGCCAGGGACGGGACCTCCTGTCGCGCATGATCGTCGGCGCGCGGACGTCGGTGCTCGCGCCGCTGGGGGTGGTCGCAGTCGCCACCGTCGCCGGCACGCTGCTGGCGCTCGCGTCGGCGTGGTGCGGTGGCTGGCTCGACACCGGCCTGTCTGCGGTGATGGACATTCTGTTCGCCTTCCCGGGGATCCTGCTCGCGGTGCTCGCTGCCGCCGTGTTCGGCGCCGGCCTGACCGCGGTCGCGATCTCGCTCGTGATCGCATACACCCCGTACGTGATGCGGATCGTGCGCAGCGCCGCGCTCAAGGAGCGAAACCAGCCCTACGTGGCCGCGCTCGAGGTGCAGGGCTTCTCCGGCCAGAGCATCTGCCGCAAGCACCTGCTGCGGGGCGTCGGCGGGCTGATCGTCGCCGAGACGACGATCCTGTTCGGCTGGGCGATGCTCGACCTGGCCGCGGTCTCGTTCCTCGGGCTCGGGGTGCAGCCCCCGCAGGCCGACTGGGGGGTGATGGTGTCCGAGGGCGAGACGGGCGTCCTCCAGGGGTATCCGGCCGAGGCGCTGGCGGCGGGGATCGCGATCGTGGTGGTGGTCGTCGCCGTCAACCTCCTCGGTGAGCGGCTCACCGATCGGCAGCGAGGGCGCTGAGGATGGCTCTCGTCGACGTCCGACAGCTCACCGTGCACCTCGAGATCGACGGCGAGCTGCGGGCGGTCGTGCGGGACCTGTCGTTCTCGATCGAGGCGGGTGCGGCGCTCGGCCTGGTGGGAGAGTCGGGAGCCGGCAAGTCGATGACGGCCCGCGCGCTGGCACGCCTTCTCCCTCCCGGCGCGATAACGAGCGGGAGCGCGTCCGTCGCCGGCCAGGACATGCTGGCGCTGCGGCGCGCGGCTCTGCGCGACGCACGTTCTCGGATCGCGTTCGTGTTCCAGGATCCGCGGGCCCACATCAATCCCGTGCGCAGGATCGGTGACTTCATGACCGAGCAGATGCGCAGCGGGAAGGTCGATCGCGCCACCGCCGCTCGGCGCGCGGTCGAGCAGCTGCGAGCGGTGGGTATCGAGGACGGCGAGCGGCGGCTCGGGCAATTCCCGCACGAGCTCTCGGGCGGCCTGCTGCAGCGGGTCATGATCGCCACGGCGCTGCTCGCCGAGCCCGAGGTGATCCTGGCCGACGAGCCCACCACGGCGCTCGACGTCACCACCCAATCGGAGGTGATGGCGATCCTCGACGAGCTCCGTCGCGAGCGCGGCGTGGCGATGCTGTTCATCACTCATGACCTCGATCTCGCCGCCGCCGTCTGCGACCGCACGGCGGTCATGTACGCGGGCCAGATCGTCGAGCTTCAGCCGTCGGCAAGCCTCCATCTCGAGCCGCTGCACCCCTACACGGTCGGTCTGACCGAGGCCCGGCCGAGTCTCGTGCAGACCGCCAGTCGCCTGCCGGTGATCCCGGGCCGGGCGATCTCGGCCTGGGAGGTGCAGGGTGGCTGTGCGTTCGCGCATCGCTGTCAGCACTGTCAGCCCCGGTGTACCGAGGCGGTCCCAGGGCTGGAGCAGCTCGGCGCGGGCGAAGTGCGGTGCATACGCGCGCGCGAGCTTCACCAAACGCCCGAGGTGACGCGGGCATGACCGAGTCGCTGCTGGAGGTGCATGACCTGCGCAAGGACTTCGGTGACTTCACGGCGGTCGACGGGGTCTCCTTCGAGCTGCCGGGTGGAGAGGCGCTCGGTCTGGTCGGCGAATCGGGCTCGGGGAAGACGACGATCGCGCGCATCATCGTCGGGCTCGAGCGGGCCACGAGCGGCCGCGTGGTCTGCTCCGGAACGGACCGCTCGCAGCCTGCCCGCTCGGCGCGCGAGCGCCGCCGTCGCGGCGCGGAGGTGCAGATCGTCTTCCAGGACCCGTACGCGAGCCTGCCTCCACGCCAGACGGTGCAGGACGGTCTCGACGAGGTGCTGCGCCTGCACGGCGAGCGCTCGGCGGCCGACCGCGCTGCGCGCGTGGACGAGCTCGCGGAGCTGGTGGCGCTCGACGCGCGTCAGCTGCGGGCGCTACCGGGTGCGCTTTCGGGCGGACAGCGCCAGCGCGTTGCGATCGCGCGGGCGCTGGCGCCGCAGCCGCGCCTGATCATCCTCGACGAAGCCGTGGCGTCGCTCGACGTATCGATCCAGGCTCAGATCCTCAATCTGCTCGCCGACATCCGCGAACGAACGGGTGTGTCGTATCTGTTCATCAGCCATGATCTCGCGGTCGTGCGCCAGGTCACCGAGCATGCCGTCGTCCTCAAGCGGGGGCGCATCGTCGAGCGGGCTCCCACACCGAGCCTGCTCGATCACCCCCAGGACCCCTACACCCAGCTGTTGCGGTCCAGCGTCCCGCGACCCGGCTGGAAGCCGGCCCGTCGCCAACCGGCAACCGAGGCCGTGGGCAGTCGAGGGGCGGCCGCCGGGGTGGCCGACGGAGCCCACACCGAGGGACGGCATGGCTTCTGACGGCGACGACGCCGTGCTTCCCGACGCGTACTACCAGGCGCTCTGTCCGCCGGTGCCCGCGCCGTCGTTCAGCGACCGTGCCGAGCTCCGCGCGCGCTGGGGCGAATGCTGGGGATCCAGTGACGAGGTGGGACCGCTGCGCGTGGCGCTCATGCGGCGCCCGGGAGACGAGCTCGCGCAGATCAGCGAGAGCGCCTGGGATCACCGCGTCGGCGCGCTCGTCGATCCCGGCGGCGGCTGGTACTGGACCGGCAACCGCGCTCCGGACTTCGAGCGGGTCGCCGCGCAGCACGAGGGGCTGGTGCGGGCGCTCGAGGCAGAGGGCGTGGAGGTCGTGTTCGCCGAGGCAATCGACGCGCGGTTCACCAAGGCGATCTACACGCGAGACCCGTTGGCGTCGGTGCCCGGCGGAGTGATCATCGGACGGCTGGCGCCGCTGATGCGCCGCGGCGAGGAGGCCAGCATCACCCGCGCGGTGGCAGCCAGAGGGGTCCCGGTCCTGCGGACGATCGTGGGGACCGGGATGCTGGAGGGCGGCTCGCTGGTCAAGCTCGGCCCGACGGTGGCGGCCTTCGGCACCTCGATCCGCTGCAACGCGGACGGCGCCGAGCAGCTCCGGGACACCCTCCGCTGGCTCGGCCTGGAGCTGGTCGTCGTGCCGCTGAGCGGTTTTTCGATCCACCTCGACGGTCATCTCGGGATGGTCGATACCGACAAGGCGCTGGTGAACGCCGCGGGACTCCCTTACTGGTTCATCGAGAGATTGCGTGAGCTTTCGATCGAGCCGATCTGGGTCGAGCCCGACGAGCGCTGGGCGGTGAACTGTCTGGCGGTGAGGCCGGGCCGCGTGCTCGTCGCCAACGACTGCCCGCGAACGATCGAGCGGCTCGAGCGCCGCGGGGTCGAGGTGATCGCGATCCCGTATGACGAGATCCATCACAACGGCGGCGGAATCCACTGTTCGACGATGGAGCTGCTGCGCGAGCCGGCGAGCTGACGGCGGTCGGGGGCGGTCCCGGGCCGCCACAGCCGGACGCGCTCGGGCGTGTTAGGAGGGCTGTAGCTCCGGTGCGGGCTCGGCCGGCGCCGCGGGGACTCGCGCCGGGACCCCGGCCGCCGCATAGGCGTCCGGACCGTCGAGCGTCTCGGCCTTCAGGAGCGCCTCGGCGAGGCTGTCCAGCGCGTCGCGGTTGTCACCGAGGAGTCGGGTGACGTCGGCGTGAGCGTCGTCGACCATCCGGTGGATCTCCTCGTCGACGTCGCGCTGCGTCTCTTGCGATGTTTCGCTCGCGCCGGGCAAGAACGGACTCTGGGCCTCGCTTGGCAGCCAGGTGATCGGCCCGAGCTTGTCACTCATCCCCCAGCGACCCACCATCTGACGCGCGATCTGGGTCAGCTGCTGGAGATCGGACTCGGCGCCGGTCGTGATCGATCCGAAAACGACCTCCTCGGCTACGCGCCCTCCGAGTGAGACCTTGATCTTGGCCTCGAGCTCCTCGCGCGAGTAGGAGACGCGGTCGGAGTCCGACGTCGAGAGCGTTACGCCGAGCGCCTGGCCGCGAGGGATGATCGAGACCTTGCGGACGGGATCGGCGCCCGGGGTGAGCATCCCGACCAGCGCATGTCCCGACTCGTGATAGGCAGTCCGTTTACGATCGGCGGGCTCGAGGACGATGCCGCGCGGGGCGCCGAGCAGGATCTTCTCCAGCGAATCGGTGAAATCCGCCATCTGGACCTTGTCATGGTCTCGCCGCGCCGCCAGCAAAGCCGCCTCGTTCGCAAGGTTGGCGAGGTCGGCGCCGACCATTCCCGGCGTCGTCGACGCAAGCGCCCCGAGATCCACGTCGTCGCCCAGCGGTATCGAGCGAGTGTGGACCTGCAGGATCTTCAGCCTGCCAGTGCGGTCGGGGGGTTGCACCGCGACCCGCCGGTCAAACCGTCCCGGGCGCAGGAGCGCAGGGTCGAGGATCTCGGGTCGGTTGGTGGCGGCGAGGACGACGACCGCCTCGGTCGACTCGAATCCGTCCATCTCGCTGAGGATCTGATCGAGCGTCTGCTCGCGCTCGTCATTGGCGCCGGTGATGCCGGCCGAGCCCTGGCGGGAGCGGCCGATCGCGTCGAGCTCGTCAATGAAGATGATCGACGGCGCGGCCTCCTTGGCCTTGGTGAAAAGGTCGCGAACCCGCGAGGCGCCGACGCCGACGATCGCCTCGATGAACTCAGAGGCGGCGATCGAGAAGAAGGCGGCGTGCGCCTCGCCGGCGGTAGCCCGGGCGAGCAGCGTCTTGCCGGTGCCCGGCGGCCCGAACAGGAGCACGCCGTGCGGCAGGCGCCCGCCCAGGCGTCCGTAGCGCTCCGGGTTCTTGAGGAAATCGACCGTTTCGGTCAGCTCAGCCTTCGCTTCGTCGATCCCGGCGACATCGTCGAACGTGACCATGATCTTCTGGGGATCCACGCGTCGCGCCTGCGAGCGGCCGAAGTTGCCCAGCCCCCCTAGCCCGCCGCCGCCGGCACCCGACTGGGCCCGGCGCAGCAGGAACCAGAACAACAGGATCAGCAGTAGCGTGGGCCCGAACCCGAGCAGGATCTCCGCCAGGATCGAGGTGCCCGGATTCGGATTCTCGGCGTTGACCTGGACGCCCTCGGAGCGAAGCGTCTGGGTCAGCGAGGCGTTGTTCCAGAAGCTCGGGACCTGAGTCGAGAACAGGGTCGTCGGCGTGGCCTTGCTCCCGGCCGGATAGGTCACCTTGCTCTTGAACGTCCCGCTGACCGTGTCGCCCTTCGACGAGATCGACTTGACCTTGCCCGCCTGCACCTGATCGAGGAAGTACGGGCTGAACGGAACCTTGACCCGCGGCTGCCCCGAGTTCGCGGTCATCAGAACCGCGGCCCAGTTGAGCGCCAGCAGCACGAGCACCGCGATCCAGAACCAGCGGAGGCGATGGGGCGGCAGCGGCTTGTGCTGATCGGGCGTTCCGCGGCCGTCAGGCGCCGGGGCGACGCGCCAGCCCCGGTCGTCTCGGGGCATCGGCGGCGGTACCGAATTGTCAGCGCGGTTCAACATGATGCGGGCAACCGCGTCCAAGCGTACGGCGTCGGGGACACGGGTGCGCTCACCAGCTTGCCAATCGCCGCCGTCGCTCGCGCCCGGGATCCCCCGGGCCCGGCGACTGGTCTGGGGGGTGGGCGATGATTGCCGGCATGTCGCGCCCGCCGCGCTTGGTCTGGGACTGGTCGACCGCACTGCTGGGCGCCGTGTACGCGCTGCCGGGCGCGGCGGTGATGCTGAGCGACCTCTCGCACGGGCTGGCACTGGTGATCGGGGTGCTGCCGGCGGCGATCGCCGGTCTGATGCCGACCCGCCGCGGGCGATTGGCGATCGTGGTGCTCGGCTTCTCGATCGGGGTACCGATGTTCATCGGCGGCGTGCTGGCCGGAGTCCCACTCCTCGCGGTGCTGGCGATCGGCGGGCTCGGGGTCGGGGCGGCGCTGCTGGCGGCGCGCTTCGCACTCGGGCAGATCGCGATGACGCTGTCCCTGCCGATGGTCGGGATCGGGCTCAGCTATCCCAACATCGGCAAGGCTGCCGGCCTCGCGGGCTTGATGGTGCTCGGCTCGTTGTTCGGTTGTCTGGTGTCGATGTTCTGGCCCGCGCGGGCCCCGGGCTCTCCTGGACCGGCCGGGCCGGCCCGGACGGCGACACCGACGCCGACACCGACGCTGGCCTACGGCGTCCGCCTCGGCGCCGCCGGCGCCACGGCCGCGGCGATCGGCTTCCTGCTGGACCTCGAACACGTCGGCTGGGCGTGCGCGGCCGCGCTCTTGGTGATGCGCCCCGCCGCTGAGATGCAGCGTCTCCGGAGCGTCGGCCGGCTGATCGCGGTCGCCGTCGGCGCGCTGGCGGCGATCGGGCTCGTTCGTCTCGATCCGGGGGCGGAGATCTACAGCCTCGCCTCGATCGTCGCAATCGCCGGCGCTGGTGCCACCCACCGCAGCCGCTGGTACATCACGCCGGCCTTCACCACGTTCCTCGTCTTCCTGCTGCTCCTGTGCTCGCGCCCGCAGGACGCGGCGTCGCGCTTTGACGAACGGCTGCTCGAGACCCTGCTGGGCGTCGCGATCGCGTACGTCTTCGGGCTCGGAATCCCGGCGCTGGTGCGCCGCGGGCGCGCGACCGAGCAACGCGGCGATCCCGCTGCGCCCGGTCGGTGACACGATCCAGGTCGTGCCGTAACCAAGTAGCCACCGGCACGCAGGGGCCCGGGCGATCGCGAACCCGGGCCCCTCCCTGCGAGCCGGACGGGCCCGGCCTCGGCCTGACCGCATCCTCATAGGATGTGAGCCATGGTCCAGGCCGACGCGCACGCGTTCTGGATGCGCGCGCCCGGCGTGGGTGAGATCAGGCCGGTTACGTTGCCCGCGCCGGAGGAGGGAGATGTGAAGGTCCGCACCTTGCGCTCCGGCGTCAGCCGCGGGACCGAGACGCTGGTCTTCCGCGGCGGCGTGCCGCCCGACCAGTACGGGGTCATGCGGGCGCCGTTTCAGGAGGGGGACTTCCCGGCCCCGGTCAAGTACGGCTATCTCAACGTCGGCGCCGTGGAGGAGGGGCCGGCGGAGCTGCAGGGGCGCATGGTCTTCTGCCTGTACCCCCACCAGACCGCTTACGTTGTGCCGGCCGGCGCGGTCACGGTCGTGCCCGACGGCGTGCCGCCAGACCGCGCCGTGCTCGCGGGGACGGTCGAGACGGCCGTCAACGCGCTGTGGGACGCGGCACCACTCGTCGGCGACCGGATCGCGGTCGTCGGCGCCGGGATGGTCGGGTGCTGCGCCGCGCGCCTGTTGAGCAGGTTTCCGGCAGTGCAGGTCACGCTCGTGGATGTCGATCGCGCCCGGGCGGAGGTCGCGGCGGCGCTCGGCGTCGAGTTCGCGCTGCCCGCCGACGCCGCGGGCGGCTGCGACCTCGTGCTGCACGCGAGCGCGACGTCCGCGGGGCTCCAGCGCTCCCTCGAGCTGCTCGCGCCCGAGGGGACCGTGATCGAGCTCAGCTGGTACGGCGACCGCGACGTCCACCTGGCGCTCGGGGGCGTATTTCACTCGGCGCGTCTGGCCGTCCGCGCCAGCCAGGTGGGCACCGTCTCCCCGGCGCGCAGCGCGCGCCGCACGACGGCCGACCGGCTCGCGCTGGCACTCGAGCTGCTGCGCGACCCCGCCTTCGACGCGCTCGTCACCGGCCGGTCGCGCTTTGACGAGCTGCCCGACGTGATGGCTCGGCTCGCGGCCGGGAGCCTGCCGGCGCTGTGTCACACGATCATCTACGACGAGGAGTAGACCGTGTTCACCGTGACCGTCCGCGATCACATGATGATCGCCCACAGCTTCCGCGGGGAGGTGTACGGCCCGGCGCAGCGTTTGCACGGCGCGACCTACGTCGTCGATGCCATGTTTCGCCGGCCAACCCTCGACGCCGACAACATCGTCGTCGACATCGGCGCGGCGGCCGCGCAGCTCCACGAGGTTCTGGCCGAGCTCACCTACCGCAACCTCGATGACGAGCCTGCGTTCGCGGGCGTCAACACCTCCACCGAAGCGCTCGCGCAAGTGATCGCCGATCGCCTCGCCGACCGGGTCCACGCCGGTGCCCTCGGCGAGGGCGCCCGTGGGCTCGAGGGACTGCTCGTCACGCTGCACGAGTCACACGTCGCCTGGGCGAGCTACGAGCGGCCACTGTGACAGCGGTCCATGTCGTCGTGCCCGAGGGCATCGATGACCCGGCTGCTCCCAGCGGCGGCAACACCTATGACCGCCGCGTCTGTCTCGGGCTCGCGTCACTCGGTTGGTCGGTCCATGAGCACGCCGTACCCGGACCGTGGCCGCACCCCAGCGCGGCGGCGTTGGCCGCGCTCACCGGCGCAGTTCGAACGATCCCCGACGGCACGGTCGTGCTGCTCGACGGGCTGGTCGCCTCGACCGCGCCCGAGGTGCTCGTGCCCGAGGCGGCCCGGTTGCGGCTGGTCGTGCTCGTGCACATGCCGCTGGGTCTGCGCCCCTTGGAAGAGGCCGACGGCACTCGCAGCCGCGAACGGGCCGTCCTGTCGGCCGCGGCCGCCGTCGTCACGACCAGCGCTTGGACGCGGGACCGGCTGCTGGAGCTGTATCGGTTGCCCGCCGAGCGGCTCGCCGTGGCTCGGCCGGCCGTCGACGCGGCCGACCCGGTGACGGGAACGGCGGCCGGCGGCGAGCTGCTGTGCGTGGCCGCGGTCACGCTCGACAAGGGCCACGACCTGCTGCTCGGCGCGCTGACGGCGATCGCCGATCTGTCCTGGCAGTGCACGTGCGTCGGCAGCCTCGATCGTGACCCGATGTTTGCCCAGGACATCCGCGTCAACGTCCAGCGCAGCCCCCTTCGGGAGCGGCTGCACTTCGCCGGGCCGCGGACCGGGGCCGATCTGGACCGCAGCTACGCCGCCGCCGACCTGCTCGTGCTGGCCTCGCGCGCCGAGACCTACGGGATGGTCGTAATCGAGGCCCTGTCCCGTGCGATACCGGTCATCGCAACCGACGTCGGCGGCCTCAGCGAGGCGCTCGGCTTCGGTGCCGAGGGCGTCCGACCCGGGATGCTCGTCGCGCCCGACGATTCGGCCTCACTCGCCGCCGCGCTCCGCGCCTGGCTCGCTGACGACAATCTGAGAGCGCGCCTGCGCCGAGCCGCGCGCGACCGGCGCGTGTCGCTGCCCGGGTGGTCGACCGCGGCCTCGGCGATCGCGGAGGTTCTGGAGAACGTTTCGCGATGACCCCCCAACCCAGCCCGAGACGTGACGGCGACCCGACTCGCGTCAGCCGCCGATGGCTCGCCCGGCGCGAGCCCGCCGACGCGGCCGCGCACGCACGTGACCTCGTCGAGCGGCTCGCGCCCCCGACGAGCGGCCACTGGGTGATCCACGACCTTGGGTGCGGCAGCGGCGCGATGGGCCGATGGCTCGCGCCGCTGCTGTCCGGGCCCCAGCACTGGGTTGGGCACGAACGTGACGCGGACCTGCTGGAGGCGTTCCTCGCCAACCCCCCCGGCCCGGCCGCCGACGGCGCCGCGGTCACCGTTGAGGCGAGACGCTCCGACGTCGCCCGGCTGGACCCGAGTGACCTCGCCGGCGCGAGCCTGATCACCGCCTCGGCGCTGCTCGACATGCTGACCGCAGATGAGCTGGGCGCGATCGCCACCGTCGGTGTCGGCCCGGGCTGTCCCGCCCTGTTGACCCTGTCGGTTTCGGGGCACGTCAGCCTCTCGCCGCGGGATCCGCTGGACGGTCCGCTCGCGGCTGCATTCAATGCCCACCAGCGCCGCGAGACGCCGCGCGGCCGCGTGCTCGGCCCCGATGCGGTGCCGTTCGCCGAAGAGGCGTTCGGGCGCTTGGGCGCCGAGGTGATCATCCGGCCCAGCCCCTGGCGACTGCGCGCCGCGCAATCAGCCCTGGCGACGGAGTGGGTGACCGGCTGGGTTGCCGCGGCGCGCGAGCAGCAGCCGCAGCTGGACGGCGAAGCCGAGCGCTACGTGGGCCGGCGTCTGGCACAGCTCAGCGCCGGAACGCTTGCGGTCACGGTCGGCCACTCCGACCTGCTGGCGCTGCCGCGGCGCCCGCCCGGCTGATCGCAAGCCGGCCAGCTCTGTCACGGTTCGTGTCCGGGCGCCGGCCGGCCGTCGGGCGCCTCAGCCCGCTGACAGCGGGAGGTCCAGCGTGTGCGCGCCGCGGCGGGCCTTGGTCGCCAGGTAGCGGGCGTTGGTGGCCGACAGGTGCACGCCGGTCGCCACCCGCGCGCTAACGGTCACCCCGAACCGGCGCAGCTGCCGGGTCTTGTCCGGGTTGTTGCTGAGCAGCGCGATCCGTGACACCCCCAGCGCCCGCAGCATCTGCGCGGCGACGCGGTAGCTGCGCTCGTCCTCGCGGTGGCCCAACGCGAGGTTCGCCTCGTAGGTGTCCAGTCCGGCGTCGTCCTGCAGCGCGTACGAGTCGAGCTTGGCGTACAGGCCGATGCCCCGTCCCTCCTGGCGCAGGTAGAGCAGGTACCCACCCGAGTCGGCGATCCGCTCGACGGCCTCGCGCAGCTGCGGCCCACAGTCGCACCGCTGGCTCCCGAACACATCCCCGGTCAGGCATTCGCTGTGCGGCCGGACCAGTGGCACGGTGTCGGTGCGCACGGGCGTGACGGCGGTGGCCCGATCGCCGAGCCCGAAGGCGAGGTGCTCCTGACCATCGACCAGGCCGTTGAAGCTGAATACGCGGGCCGCGGCGGCGTAGCCGTCGGTGAACCGCAGGGGCACCGAGACCTGGGTGCGGATCGTCGCAGCGGGCAGGGGCAGCGGCATCGAGGTTTCGTGGCTCAGTCGGTCTGAAAGCGCGGCGAGAGCGCGTAGCGCAGCAGCACCACGTCGCCGATCTGGCGGACCCCGGCGAGTGTCGCCCGTCGCCCCGGGTTCCACGGAAAGCGGCCGTCGCTCACGAACCGCGTCGCGCGCGAGTCACCGACGAAGAAGGGCGCGACCACCAGCTGCAGCTCGTCGACCAGGTTGTCGGTCAAGAACTGCGTGTGCACCTTGCCTCCACCCTCGACCATCAGCCGCTGCACGCCGCGGGCGCCGAGGTCCTCGGTGAGCGTCCGCATCGCGATCCGCCGGCCGCCGTCGACTACGGTCGCCACGCTCCCCAGCCGTGAGCGCGCATCGACCACGCGCGGACTCGAGCAGTAGACGAGCTTCTCGCAGTCGCCGGCGGTGAAGAAGTCGGCGCATGGGTCGAGCTCGACGCGCTCGGTGACGGTCACCTTGATCGGCGACGGCGGGAGCCCGCGGGCCGTTCGCGCAGCGCGCCGCGTCCTGGAGCGGACGAGCAGCCGTGGGTTGTCGCTGCGCACGGTCGCGGCGCCGACCAGGATCGCGTCGCAGGAGGCGCGCACCGAGTCGACCCGATCGAAGTCGGCATTGTTTGACAGCTCGAGGCGTCGTGGCGACGCGCTGCCGAGATAGCCGTCGATCGACATGCCACAACTCAGCAGGATGTACGGGCGGTCAGACATGGAGTGCTCCCTCCCGGAGCGTTGGTTCCTTGCGACCCGAAGGCCTGTCAGGACGGAACCATGCCACCACGAGCACGGCCGCGCCAGGCAGGCAGGCGACGAGCACCATGATGCCGTACACGACCGCGGCGGCGACCCCTTGTTGCGCCCCCAGGCCGGCGGCCCCAAACGCCCACGCCGTGATCCCCTCGCGCGGCCCCCAGCCGCCGACGCTGGGCAGCACCGTGCCCATTATCACGAGCAACGCGATCGGCAGCATCACCCTCAGTGGCGCGGCGGTGCCGGCCGTCCGCGCGGCGATCAGGAAGGTGAGGGTGTGGCCGGCGACGACGATCGCCGAGGCCGCCGCGATCCCCAGCCACGCCCTTCGGGTCAGCAGCGCGTCGCGGATGTCGCCCGCCACCGCGCGTCGGATCCGTGCCCACCGCGACCGCCCGTGAGCCGGCCGAGCTCTGGCCACGAGCACGATCACGAGCGCCGTCACGACGGCCGCGAGCGCGACCAGCGGCACCGCCGAGTGCACAGGTGACGGCAACACGAGCAGGAAGGCGACGGTCAGCGTGAACTGCACCACCTGCCCGGCGGTGCGTTCCCACGCGACCGCCCGCAATCCGCGACCGACATCGTGCACGTCGCGACCGTGGCTGACGCCGCGGTGCACGTCACCGACTACTCCGCCGGGCACGGTGATGTTGATGAAGATCGCCCGGTAGTAGGCCGCCACCGCGGCCGGCAGCGACAGCTCGACCCCGAGACCGGCGGCCACGGTCTTCCACCGCCAGGCGGAGCACACCGTGGTCACGAGCGTGATCGCCGCCGCGGCCGCCAGCGCGCCGGCGTCGACGGCCTGCAGGCCATTGAGGAACGGGCCGGTGCCCAGGCGCCAGACGACGACCGCCAGCGTCAGGACGGAGCCGGCCACTCGGCCCCACGTCCACCACACGCTGCGGCTCATCCCGGAACCCCCTGCACCGGAGCGCGGGCCGGCCGCGGGGCGCGCGGCGGCGGCGGCTGCTGCTGGCGCATGAACGGGATCTCGAACACCGACGCGAACAACCGCGCGAACGCGATCGTCAGCGGCAGCACGAGCGCGACCGTGACCAGGAACGCCGGCACTCCCTGGCGGACGTGGTGGGCCACGATCAGCTCATAGACGACGACCAGGATCGGGGCGTGGGTCAGGTACAAGCTGTAGGACGAGGTGCCAAGGCTGCGGATCGGCCGCGTGTCGAGCAGCTTTACGAACGGGGCCGGACGGCCGGTGGCAAGAGCGGCCAGCAGGCAGGCGACCGCCGGACCGAGGGCGAGGTCGACCCAGAACAGGTTGTCGAGCGTCCACACCGAGCCCTGCAGCCAGATCACGGCGACCACGGGTACGAAGGCGGCGAGCGCGAGCCACGGCCACGGCCACGACCTGCGAGCGCTTCCGGCGCCGACGATTCCGGCGGTCAGGATGCCGACCGCGAACAGCGCGGCGAGGTCGGGCGGGGACTGGATCACGAACGTGTCCAGGTGCGCCACGTGCGGGCCGACGACCCCGACCGCCGCCACGATCAGCGTGACGATCGCGACCATCACGATCGCCCGGCGCGTCCGTACGATCACGAGCAGCAGCGGAAACAGCAGGTACAACTGGGCCTCGACGGCCATTGACCAGAACGCCGCGTTGGGGCTGTGCGCCGCGACGATGTTCTGCACCAGCAGGCCGTTGACGATGACCGATTTCGCGTCGGGCACGCCGTTCCCGGGCTGGGGGACGATCAGCCAAGCGATCGCGAGGCTGAATGCAAGCGCGGCCCAGTAGGCCGGGAGGATGCGCCGCGCACGCCGCTTCGCGAACGCGGAGACGCTGTCGAGCCGCCACCCGTGGCGCGCGGGCGACAGGGCGAGCGAGAACCCGGACAGGACGATGAACACGACTACCGCAAACCGCCCGTAGATGAACCAGCCGGCCCAGAACGGCGCGTGGTCGGCCCGGTAGCCCGGAAACGTGCGCAGGAAGACGTGGTTGATCACGACGTACACGGCCGCCAGACCCCGGAGGCCGTCGAGGCCGACCAGGCGCTGCCGCGTCGCCGTGGCGACCGCTGCTTGCACGGCCGCTACCGGGCCGCCGGGGGTGAGTCGAACGCGGTGAGGAAACGGTTCCGAAAGGCGCTCATCCGCCAGACCGGGGCGTTCGGGTGGGGCAGGAGGCCGGACTCCCAGTCCCACCCGCCGATCCGCTTCAGCACCGACGGATCACGGGCGATGATCGAGATCGGCACGTCGCGATTTGCGTGCGACCCGCTCACGATTGCGAGCGGCTGCTCGTCGCCCACGACGACGAGCACGAGTTTCTTGCTGCCGTAGTGCCGGACGTAAGAGATCAGCGTGTTCAGCGAGTACTCGAGCGACCTGGCGTAGGCAGCTTTCACCTGGTCGGGGTGCCACCAGAAGGAGCTGGGCTCGGTGAGAGTCGGTGTGCGGTTGAAGATCGAACCGTTGCCCGCCTTGTTCCAGGGGATCATCTCGGGGATGCGATCCCACGGCATATGGCTCGACACCGTGTCCACCTCCGCGAACACGGGACGCCGGTGGGTTTTTGCGAGCTCCAGGCGTTGCAGGGCCGCGAACATGTACTGGTCGGGCATCGGCGCGTAGTCGTAAGTTGGCCCGTGGTAACCCATGTTACGGCGGTCATAGAGCTTGGCGTAGTGGTAATAGGTCCACCCCTGCCTCCAGCCGCGGATCGTCTGCCGGCGCGAAGTTGATACTCCGCCACCCCGCCCGGTTGAACGCGTCGCTCAGCGTGAGGCGGTGGCTGGCGACGAGTTGGTCATAGCGCTGTTGAGTGTTCGCCCACACGCCCGACTGCAGGGTGGAGTGCGCGAGCCAGCTGATCCCGCCGAAGCCCGGCGCGCTGAGGAAAGCGCTGCGAGCCGAGAAGCCGGCGGTCTGCAGTTGCCTGGTGCCCTTGGTGAGCAGCGAGTCGATCGCCGGTGAGAACGAGGACCCCTGGACCGAAACCTGCCCGTAGGACTCGACGAACACGAGTAAAACGTCCTTGCCACGTAAACGAGTCAGCAGGCGGCTGTCTGGGATGTTGCGGAGCGGGTCGTGCTTGATTTGCGCGGCGAACACCGCCTCGTCGTGGATGTCGGCCTGCAGGGCGTGTACGTCGTCGACCATGAGGCCGGCCGAGATAGTGGAGGCGATCGGCGTCTGCGAGATGAGCTGCGCGCCGAACACCCAGCAGAGCGCCCATACGGCGCCGACACCGGTCACGGCTCGTAGCGCCCACTGGCGATTGTCGGCCGCGACTCGCGTCAGGCGGAGCATCGAGAGGACCAGCACGACCGCCATCACCACTACCCCTATCGGCACAGCAACCTCGATCAGACGCGTCTCCGTCGGCCCGACGATCGAGCGCAGCGTCTCGATTCCGGTCCCGACCTGGGCCGTGTCACCGAGCGGGTCAAACGGCCTGTCGAAGGTCTTGAAGACGCCGTAGTTGATGATCTTCAGGACGACCACCAGAGTGAGGAGCAGACCGGCGGTCACGGCCATGATCCGTCGCGGTGTGCGGGGGAGGACGAGGGCCAGCGCGATCACGACCAGCAGCTCGAGCGGCAGCCTCAGAAAACCGTTCAGGTGCAGGTACTGCGGCTGGTCGGGAGCGACGAGCGCCACCCATACCAACAGCGCGGCGACGATCGTGAGCGCGATCGACACGCCCTTGCGCCAGTGGCCGTGACTGGCGGGCGGATCGGCCTTGTCACCCGGGCTCGGCTCCACGATTCGGGGCTGCAGGCGGTCACGGTTGCCGCGCAGCCACGACACATCGTGCCCGAACGACTCGGTGAGCAGGATCAGCGCGCCGATCAGCGCGCCCGTGGTCACGGTCGACGGCAGGATGTTGGCCGCGGCGACGGTCAGCACGATTCCCTGCGTCGCGGCGACGAACTTGCGCCAGTAGCGCGGCGGCAGCGGCTGGCGCATCCAGGGCAGCACCCAGCCGGCGGCGCCGAACACGTAGCGCGCCGCGCCGATCGCGAGCACCCAGGCGCCGACCCAACGCGCGACGTAGACGCTGAGGACGAGGATCAAAAACGCGTCGACCTCGCCGTCGAGGCGCGCGCCCAGGGTCCCCGACGTCTGGGTGCGCCGCGCGACCCATCCGTCGACCGCATCGAGCACGAGCGCGACCGACGCCAGCGACACGATCAGCGGCACCCGCGCGGGCTCGCCGAACGAGTCCGCGACCAGCGCCGCGATGCCAACGGCCAGCGTGGCCCGGAGCAGGGTCACCCAGTCGGCCGGGCTCACGCGGGCGGCGCGGTAGTAGGAGAACCCGCGCGCCAGCGCTGCGCTGGTGATCGCCCCGCAGCTGACTCCGACCGCCCAGGCCGCCGGGCTGAGGCCGGCGCCACTGAGTCCCACGGTGACCGCAAGTCCGCCGAGGAGCAGCAGCTGGGCGATCAGAACGGTGACAGGGGGTGTCTGAACGATTCGCATGGTGCCTCGTTGTCAGGAGGGGGCAGTCATCGTCACTACAAGCGCCGGGCGCGAGGATGCAGCTCGATGCCCGTGGCGGTGACGATTTGCGACCGCGCTGGCCGCTCGGGGTTCATGCCAAAACATGACGCACGCCTAAACCAAACCTTCCCGGCCGCAGCATGACATCGTGCGTAGGCGTGGACCGCGCCGGTGTGCAAAAGCCGTGAAGCAGGACGAGCGCGCGCCGTTCGTCGCGGCGCTGGAGCGAGCCCGCGTGGCGGCCTACCCGCCCGGCGAGTACGTGGAGCAGGAGAGCTTCATGCTTGGCTCGGAGATCGTGGCGCTCGCGGTTCAGGCGGGCATTGCGCGCGGGGTCTCGGTGCTGGACCTGTGCTGCGGCGTCGCCGGCCCGGGTCGGTCGATCACGCGGGAGCTGGGCTGCTCCTATCTGGGGGTGGACCTCAGCTCGAGCGCGATCGAGATTGCCCGCGCGCGCGCGCGCGGGCTTCCGTGTCGCTTTGAGGTCGCGCGGATCCCCCCGGTTCCTCGAGGCCCGTTCGACGTCGTGCTGCTGCTCGAGACGCTGCTCGCGTTCCCCGACAAGGAGCCGCTCCTCGAGCAGGTCTCAAGCGCGCTGATCCCCGGCGGGCGGTTCGCCTTCACGATCGAAGAGGGTCGCCCTCTGACTGACGCCGAGCGCGAGCGAATGCCCGACGCCGGCACCGTCTGGCTGATGGCGCTCGATGAGCTGCTCGCTTGCCTCGAGCGGGTCGGGCTGGCTGTCGGCTGGCAGGAGGATCACAGCCAGTCGCACCGTGCCGTGGCGGATTCGCTGATCGAGGCGTTTGCCGCCGTCGCGTGCGACATCGCGGCGCAGATCGGCGACCAGGCGCTCGACGACCTGCTGACCGCGCACCGGCTGTGGAGCGACTGGCTGGGGGAGGGACGGATCCGCAAGCTGGCGCTCGTCGCTCACAGGGCTTGAGCGTCGCCGGCTCACCGAACGCGCCGCGGGTAACACCGGCTCATGTCAGCCGCTTGGCCCGCAGCTCTCGGTTGGCGGAGTCGCGCTTGCGCAGGTGCTCGAGGCCCATCCCGCGGATCACCGAGGGAGCCTTGGTGAACTGGATGTCCCGGTAGTCGACGATCTGGATCTGGTTGCCCCACGGGTCGCGAAAGTCGAGCCGCGGGCCGGGAAGGATCTCGACGCCGCGCTTTTCCAAGACCGCTCGCGTTGCGGGCTTGTCGTCTACCACGAGACCGAAGTGCCGCGCTTGGTCCGGCGGCTGGGTACGTCCTTCGCTGAGCGCGAGGAACTGATCTCCCATGTCGATGAAGGCCATGCCGGGCTCGCGGTCGATCGCGCGCAGTTCGAATATTTCGCCGTAGAACTCGAGCGCCGCCTCGAGGTCGTCGACCTCTAATGCGACGTGGTTGATCCCGACGAGGGAGGGTCGGCTAGTGCTCATGGCGCGGATGTTTCCGCTCAGTCGCCATAAGGTCAAATAGGGATATGCTGGCTGAGTTCTAAGCTGAGCTTATGTTTGAGCTGCGCCACCTGCAGGTCTTCCGCGAGGTCGCCCGGCTCGGCTCGCTCTCGGCCGCCGCCGAGGCACTCGCCTACACGCAGCCGGCGGTCTCCCAGCAGATGGCGGCACTCGAGCGCCGCGCCGGCATGCCGCTGCTCTATCGCACGACCCGCGGGGTCCGACTCACCGACGCCGGCGAGGCGCTGCTCCGTCACGCCGACGCGATTGTCGCCGAGCAGACGGTCGCCGAGCGCGAGCTTGAGGCGATCGCCGGCCTGCGCGGCGGCCGCGTCCGGATGGCGTCCTTCCCGACCGCCGGCGCCGCGCTGGTGCCCGCCGCCGTGTCCTCGTTCAGCGCTCGGTACCCCGACGTTGCGCTCTCGGTGCTCGAGGCCGAGCCCGAGGAGTCGGTCCCGATGCTCGCCGCCGGCGAGCTCGACGTGGCGCTCGTCGCGGCGCCCAACCAAGCCGACGGCTTCGGAGATCTCTACCGCGGTATCGACCTGCACCATCTGCTCGACGAGCCCAGGTACGCGCTGCTCGGGCCGGGCCATCGCCTCGTCCGCCGCAAGCGGCTGCGCCTCTCGGACCTCGAGCGCGAAGCCCGGATAGAGCTTGCGCGGGGGCCCACTCGGCACGGCCGCGTCTATCTCGAGCCGGGAGGCGAGCCGGAGCCCGGCCAACCGCGCGTCGCGTTCCGGAGCGACGACTTCAACGTCGTTCAGGGCATGGTCGCGGCCGGCGCCGGAATCGCGGTCGTCCCGGAGCTCGCGCTCACGAACCTGCGCACCGACATCACGATCCACAGCCTCGCAAGCTCCGCGCCGATGCGCGCGATCGCCGCCGCCACCCTCGCCGGTGTGCACCGGTCACCGGCGACGATCGCGCTGCTCGAACTCCTGCCCGAGGTCGTCGAAACGCATCTGGCGACGCGCGTCAGGCGGCAGTGCGGGTCAGGTGGGCCCTGACCGACAGCGCGCTGTGCGCCGAGATCGTCCCGAGCGGGCTGTAGGTCATCCCCAGCTCGCGCTGTTGGACCGTCACTGCCGCGTCGATCTCGAGCTCGCCGTCGACCTCGCGCGCTTTGGCGTCCAACTCGACCGGGATCGACCGGCCACCCGCGGACAGACGACCGCGCACCTGGAGCGTGTCACCGCGCACCTGCACCGAGTCGGAGCCAAACCGCACCCGCGGGTGCTTCTCGGCGTCGAAGAAGTCGGCCGAGCGCAGGTGCTTGTCACGCCTGCCGTTGCCGGTCTCCAGGCTCGCGGCATCGATCGTCAGCTCGATTGCCGGGTTGGCACTGAGATCAAGCCGGCCGCGATATGACGCGAAGTGGCCCTTCACCGTTGCCAGGCCCCACAGCGCTCGGGTGCGGAACTCGACGCTCGATCGTTCCGGGTCAAGCTGCCAGCTGCCGCTGACCGTGGTCTGCAATCGATGGTTGGCGTTCGTGACACTCATCCCTGCCCTCTGATCACACCGAGTTGCTGGATTGCCCGACTGCCCCCGGGGGCATACGGGAAGATCAGTGGCGGTTTATTGATTGCACTTTGGATCGTGGCTATCGGCATGGCTCGAGTCTCCAGTCGTCATCTGCGTTGGGACGCGCCGAGGCGCACGGCACGGATCTGTCACATCCGCGCCGTCTCGGGGGTCTATCTGTAAGACACGCGGCGAGCGAGGGATGTGACATGGATGACCAAGATCGGCTGGCCGAGCGCTTCGAGCAACACCGCCCCCGCCTGCGGGCGGTCTCCTATCGGATGCTCGGCTCGCTCAGCGAGGCAGACGACGCGGTCCAGGAGGCGTGGCTGCGGCTCAGCAACGCCGACACGAGGGGGGTGGATGATTTGGGCGCCTGGCTGACGACGGTCGTTGCTCGCATCTGCCTCAACGTGCTGCGCTCCCGCGCGACGCGGCGCGAGGAGCCATTCGATGCCTACGTGCCTGACCCGGTCGTCTCGGCCCCCGACGCCGTCGACCCGGCCGACGAGGCGCTGATCGCCGACTCGGTCGGCCTCGCGCTGCTGGTCGTGCTTAACGAGCTCGCACCGGCCGAGCGGCTCGCGTTCGTCCTGCACGACGTGTTCGACGTGCCGTTTGAGCGGATCGCGCCGATCGTCGATCGCTCGGAACCGGCGACGCGGCAGCTCGCGAGCCGCGCTCGCCGGCGTCTGCGGAGCACCGATGCTCCCGAAACGGATCTCGCCGAGCAGTGGGAGCTGGTGGATGCGTTTCTCGCCGCCGCCCGCGACGGTGACTTCGAAGCGCTCCTCAAGGTGCTCGACCCCGATGTCGTACTCCGTGCCGACGGCGGTACAGCGGGGCTCGGCGAATCGCGGATCGAACGCGGGGCGCGCGCGGTGGCATCCGGCGCGGTCAGGTTCCGCACGCTGGGCTACGTCTCACGGCGCGCGCTCGTCAACGGCGCGCCGGGCGTCGTCACGTTCGACGGGGAAGCCCCGATCGCGGTGGCCGGGTTCACGGTCGCGGGCGGCAAGATCGTCGAGATGAACATCCTGAGTGACGGGGAGCGCCTCCGGCGCCTGGACCTGACCGGCATCGCGGGCTGACGCGAGCTCGCGGGCTGACGCGAGCTCGCGCTCACGCGAGCTCGTGCTCGTGTGCGTAGCGGATCGCCTGCGCCCGGTCGCGCGAGTTGGTCTTGCCGAACAGATGGTTGATGTGGGTCTTGACCGTGTGCTCGCTGATGAACAGGTCGCGCGCGATCTCGCCGTTGGAGAGCCCGGCGGCGAGCAGCTTGAGCACCTCGGCCTCGCGGGGCGTGAGGTCGTCGGGCAGCTCGGCCGCGACCGGCGGCTTGGTTTGCCGGGCGGAGTCGGCGCCCGCGAGCAGCATCGCCGTCACGTCGGGCGGGAGGATCGTGTGGCCGGCGGCCGCGCTGTGCAGGGCCTGCGAGATCTCCCGCCGGTCGGCGTTCTTGGTCAGATACCCGCGAGCGCCCGCCTTCAGGGCGGCGATGATCGTCTCGTCCTCGGCGTAGGTGGTGAGCACGACGATCGCCACCTCGGGATGGTCACGAGCGATCCGCTCGGTCGCGCCAACGCCGTCGAGCACGGGCATGTGGAGGTCAAGCAGGATCGCGTCCGGTCGGTGCTCGCCCACCGCGCCCAGCGCCTGCTCGCCGTCGGCGACGGTGGCGACGACCTCGAGGTCGGGCATCACGTCGAGCACCATCTCCAGCCCCTCGCGGACGACGGTCTGGTCGTCGGCAATCACGATCCGCAGCGGCTGCGTCTCGGGGTCGGCCGTCATCGACTTATCCGAGCCTGCACGACCCAGCTGTCGCCGACGGGACCGGCCTGGAGCTCGCCATCGATCAACCGTAGCCGCTCGTGCATCCCCGCGAGGCCGTAGCCACCGGCGGTGTCCGGACGCTCGACCGCGACGCCGTCGGGGAGCGCGTTCTCGACTCGCAGCTCGACCCCCACTTCGGTGTACTCCAGCGCGATCGCCGGCGGCTTGCCAGCGGCGTGCTTGGCCGCGTTGGTGACCGCCTCCTGGGCTACGCGCAGCAGCGCCAGCCCGGCGGCCGGTCCGAGCGGGTATGGGTCGCCGCTGACCGTCAACGCGCCCGGCCGGTCGTCGACCAGCGCGGCCAGCGCCTGCGGCAGCGGGGGCGCGTCGCTGCGCAGCGCTCGCACTGCCCGCTGGGTCTCCCTCAACCCCTCATCGACGAGCCGCCGCGCGCTCGCGAGCGTGCGCAGCGCCTGGTCGATGTCCCGGTGCTCGGACAGCATCACCTCCGCGGACTGCAGCTGGATCCCGAGCGCGCCGAGCGTATGGGCGAGCACGTCGTGGATCTCGCGGGCGATCCGCGAGCGTTCGGTCAGCGCGGCGGCGCGTTCGGCCTGGAGCCTGGCCCGGCGGGTCTCGGCCAGCAGCGCCTGCGCCTGCTCGGTCTGGGCCCGGTAGGCACGTCGGTAGCGGCCGGCCAACGCTGCGGCGGCGAGCGTCGCCGGATAGCCGAGAACCGTTCCGAGATCCGCGTCGCCGTAAGCGACGGCGCCGATCTCCACCGCGAGCACGCCGGCGAGCATCACGACCAGCAGCTGCGTGAGCGACAGATCCGCGCCGGCGGCGAGCACGGCGACGATCGCCAGTGCCAGCACGCTGGTCTCGCGGTGCGAGGTGGCGCCGAGCCCGCCCAGCACCGTGAGCACCAGCAGGCACGCGCACACCGACCGCTGCGCCCACGGCGGCGGGAGGCGGTCACTGGCCCACCAGCCGATCAACGCCGCCAGCGCGATTACCAGCTCGGCGATGCCGGCGGCGATCCTCGCGTGGGACGTCAGCACGACCGCGACCACGAGCGTGAACACGGCCGCTCGGAGCCACCACTGCCACTCGGTTAGGAGGGCGACATGATCGCCGCCCGCTGACCCGTTCGATCGTTGCGACAACGTGACTCAGCCCCGACGTCCGTTGAACCAGCCGGCGCCGAACACGGTGCCGTCCTTCTCGGGAGCGAATGGGATCCCGGCCGCCACCGCGCGCGGCGCGACCACCAGCGCCTGGGCGGCACGGTTGAGGCCCAGCATCAGCAGGATCGCGGCAGTGCCGGCGGCGACGTGCGCTCCCGAGGCGTGGGCGATGCCGCTGACCGCCACCCGGCTTACGAGCAGCCCACCCCACAGCCACAGACCTCGCTTGGGGAGTTGGGCCCAGAGGTAGCCGTCGCGGCGCTCCAGGCGCGTCATCGCGCCGAGGCCGACGCCGATCGCGATGGCGATCACCGCGCTCACGCTCAGCAACACGATATCCGTCGCGGCCGGGTGCGACCCGCTGTTGCTGAGGTCCAGGATCCCGATCCCGGTCACGACCGCGGGCAGGACGATCAGGCGCTTGCCGCTCAGCGGGCTGCCGGCCAGCTGCTGCCCAATCACGTAGACGACGATTCCGATCACTGCGAGGACTGTCAAAACCGACATTCCGAGGGCTCCTTGTTCGACTCGATTGACGCTCCCCAAGCTATGGCGCGGGACCCCCGCGCGCATCGCTCCGCGGCGTGATTTGCCGGGTTGATTCCGGGTTGAGATCGAGGTTGAGCGGCGGGTTGAGATCGCCGTCGGATCAGCCCGTGATCAACCCGCAAACCAGCCTCTGCGGCGATGACACGAGACCTCTCGAGGCGCACCATCGACAGGGCAATCACCACCCCGTCGAAAGCGAGAAAGCAATGCTCACCAACGCCCTGATCGTCAACGGACTGGTTCTGTTCGCCGTCCTGGAGGCGGACCTCGGTCCCGCCCGCAAGGTCAGCACCTTCCGCCTGCTGCGACCGCTGTTGCTGGCCGCCGCGATCGTCCCGTTGTTCCTGCAGGCCGTTGCCACCCACGGCACCGGGCTCGCGCTCGAGATCGGCGGGGGCGTGGCGGGCGTGCTGCTCGGCCTGACCGCCGCGGGCCTGATGACCGTCCGCCGCGAGCCCGGGAGCGGACGGATCGTGACCCGCGCGGGCGCCGTCTATGCGGCGCTGTGGATCGCCGTGGTCGCGGCCCGCAGCTGCTTCTCGATCGGAGCCGTGCATTGGTTCGAGCATCCGCTGGCGACGTGGATGGCCGGCCACCAGGTCACCGGCGCGGCGATCACCGACACGCTCGTGATCATGGCGATCGGGATGGCGGTCGCCCGCACGGCCGGCCTCGCCGCTCGCGCCGGTCAGGTCCGGCGCCAGGAGGAGTTCACGCGGGTCGTCGCGTAAGCCGTCCGGGGCGCCTTATTGCTGGGCGAGCGCGCGGGCCGGCGAGACGTGCGCGGCTCGCCAGGCCGGGTAGATCCCTCCGAGCACGCCGATCAGAATCCCGATCAACAGCGCTCTCCCGAGCACCCATCCGGTTACGTTCGGGGACACGAACGCGGCCGCTCCCAACGCGTGGACCAGGAGAATGGCTCCGATCGAGCCGATCACGATCCCGATCGCCGCCCCGAGGATGCTGACGACCAGACCCTCGGTGAGGACGAGGCCCGCGATCTGAGTACCGCTCCAGCCGACCGCGGACCGCAGCGCGAACTCGCTGCGACGCTCGACCACCGACATCAGCATCGTGTTCATGACCCCGATCGCGCCGATCAACAGCGCCAGGACGACGATCACGTTGGTCACGTTCGCGATCAGCTGGCCGTTGGCGCCGGCGCGGAGCGCTTCGTCGGCGTCACCGATCACCAGCAGGCCCGGGTAACGCCGCTTGATCAGCTGTTGGGCGGTCGAGGATCTGGTTCCCGGTGCGAGCTTGACGACGATCGAGGTCACCTCGCCCAGATGGCCGCTGATCGCTTGCGCGGTCGACAGCGGGAGGAAGGCGCCCGAGTCCTGCTCGGTGACACCGAGGTGGTAGATGCCGACCACCCGCACGTGTCGATGACCGACGTCGATCACGTCACCGACGTGCGCGTGTAACTGCGGCGCCAGCTCGTCCCCGATCACGATCTGGTTGGGGTTGGCGGCGGTCAGCGCATGGCCGGAGGTGAACACCATCCGATCGAGCTCGAAGCTGTCGGGCTTGGCGCCGAACACGATCGCCGCGGGTTCGGCCGGCACCTTGTTCACCAGCAGCTCCAAGCCCATCGTGTCGCTCACCCAGGGCTGGCGGCGAAGGCGCGTGATCAGGCTCTCGGGTAATACCGACGTGGTGGGATCCGCGGCGTCGTTCTGAAACAGCCCGAGCTCCGAGCGTCCGAGGTTTATGAACTGGCCGGCCGTCTGGGTGGCGCCCGCCGAGACCGCGAGCAGTGCGACGATCGTTCCGATCCCGAGCGCGGTTCCGAGCGCCGTCAGGAATGCCCGCCCCGGACGGTGCCGGATGCTCGTCAGCGCCTGAGCCAGCGCGGTCATTCGCTGCGCTCGGCCACGGGTAGCTCCGCCTCCGGCGCGGTCTCGATCATGCGGCCGTCGAGCATCCGCAACGAGCGATCCGCGTGCTCGGCGAGCGTCGTGTCATGCGAGGCGGCGATGATCGTCGTCCCAAAGCGATCGCGGAGCTTGGACAGCAACTCCCAGACGTTGTGCGACGCGACGCTGTCGAGCGCTCCCGTGGGCTCGTCGGCGAGCACGAGACGAGGGTGGTTGGCGAGCGCGCGTGCGATTGCGACCCGCTGGCGCTCGCCGCCCGAGAGATCGGAGGGAAGATCGTCGGACCGGTCGGCGAGGCCGACATCGGCCAGCAGCCCGATCGCGCGCTCGGCCCGCTCGCGCCGGTGCACGTGCGCCGCCGCCATCGGCAGCTCGACGTTCTGACGCACGGTGAGCGCCGGCAACAGGTGGTGCAGCTGGAACACGAACCCGACCACGTTGCGACGGAAATCGGCCGGCTTGGTCAGCTCACCGACGCTCACCTGATCGACGCAGATCTGTCCGCTCGTGGGCCGGTCGAGGCTCCCGATCAGCTGCAGGAGCGTCGTCTTGCCGGCGCCCGACGGGCCCGTCAGCGCGACCATCTCGCCCGGCGCGACGACGAGGCTTACGTCATGCAGGACCTCGCTGTGGCCGAATCGGCGCGAAACGTGGTCGACGACGACGCGAGCGCCCGGCGCTAGGGGACCGGCCTCAGCGCTGGCCGGCCCGCTAGCTGCGAACCTTGATCCACCAGTTGAGGTAATCGGTTCCATAACGCGTTTTGACGACGACCCTCATCGTGAGCGTGTGGCCGACGGCGTCAGCCGGCCAGTGCAGGTAGTCCCGGTAGACGCCATTTCGAAAGCTCTTCCCCGGCGCGCGACCGACTCGCGTGTTCGTCCTCCCGAGGTAGAACAGGTAGCTGACGCTTCCGCTCAGTTTCGTACGTCCACGGTACGCCGTGACCTTGATCGGCTGCTTGCCGACCTTCGGCTGGTGCGTGGAGAGGTACAGGCGGGCGGTAAAGCCGCCGGCGAGCGCGCTGGCCGGGAGCGCGAGCATGCCGGTGACCAGCACCACCGGTAGCAATACCCCCCAGGAGAGAATGCGCGCTGTCAATCGGGTAGAAGTCCCTTCAAGCATGGTCTTCGCAATCCGTATCTCTTTGACAATAGTTACGTCTTCCCAAAGAATATACCCGAGCTAAACTAACCCCGACCGTGAGCACGACAACCGAAAAGCAAACGGACCTGGTTCCAGCGCAGGCTACGGTACTGATCGCTCGTATCGGCAGAGTCGTGCGGCAGCGATTCGAGCGCATGCTCTCGCCGCTCGGATTGCGTCAGCGCCATCTCGTGGCGCTCAGCTATCTACGGAGCAACGGCCCCACTGCACAGCAGACCCTCGCCGAGCGCCTGCGGATGGATCCAAGCAGCATGGTCTGCCTGCTCAATGAGCTCGAGGACAGCGAGATGATTGTGCGCCAACGCGACCGGAGTGACCGGCGCCGGGCGATCATCGAGCTATCCGGCCACGGTAAGCACGCGCTGTGCGAAGTGGACCGCGCGCTGGAGACGGTCGAGGACGAGATCCTCGACCAGCTCGACACCTCGCAGCGCGTGACGCTGCGCGAGCTGCTTGCGCGGCTGGACCTCGGCGAGCCCGACTGGGCGCTGATGGCGAACGAGGGCTGAGCCGCCCCGCACGTGAGCTCGCGACGATGAGGCGAGTCACGTGAACTCGACTGACGACGCGCTGCACTGGTGGACGGCGAGGCGACTCGCCGCTGCGCTCCGTAGCCGCGAGTTGTCGGCCCGCGAGGTGGTGAGCTGGCACCTGCAGCGGATCGAGGCGCTCAACCCGCGGCTCAACGCGATCGTCTCCCTGCGGCCGGAGGCGGCGCTGGGGGAGGCGGCGGCCGCCGATGAGCGGGCGGCCGGTGGCCAACCACTCGGACCTCTGTATGGGTTACCGATCGCGATCAAGGACCTCGAGGACACGGCCGGCGTCCGCACGACCTATGGCTCGACCGCCTTCGCCGACAACGTCCCCGTCGTCGACAGCCTCGTCGTTGCGCGATTGAAGGCCGCGGGGGCGATCATCGTCGGCAAGACGAACACGCCGGAGTTCGGCGTCGGCTCGCACACGTTCAACGCCGTGTTCGGCGCGACCCGCAATCCATGGGCGCTGCACCGGTCGGCGGGCGGGTCGAGCGGCGGGGCCGGCGCGGCTCTGGCCGCCGGCCTGGTGCCGATCGCGGACGGATCCGACCACGGGGGCAGCATCCGCAATCCGGCTTCGTTCAACAACGTCGTCGGTCTGCGCCCGACGCCCGGGCTGGTACCCGACAGCGGCGAAACCGACATCTGGGACGTAGCCTCGGTTGTCGGCCCGATGGCCCGCACGGTCGGGGACCTGGCGCTGATGCTGACCGCGATCGCCGGACCAGATCCGCGGGCGCCGCTCTCACACGGCGACCCGGCCTCCTTTGCCGGGCAGTTGCGGGGTGACCTCGCCGGCCTGCGCATCGCCTGGTGTCCCGATCTCGGCGGTCTGCCGATCGAGCCCGAGGTGCTGGAGGCTCTCGCAAGCGCTCGCGCGCAACTCGAGGCGCTCGGCTGTCGTGTCGACGATGTCAGCGTCGATCTGAGCGGCGCTGACGAGGCTTTCGAGACGCTGCGCGCGGTGGCGTTCGTGCGCGCGTTCGCCCCGATCCTGCCCACGTTGAGGGAGACGGCGAAGGCGACCCTGATATGGAACATCGAGCAGGGGCTGGCGCTCGACGGGCCAGCGGTGGCCCGCGCGATCGCGGCTCGGTCCGCGGTGTTCGCCACGGTCGCCGAGCTGCTCGAGCGCTTTGACCTGCTCGTCGCGCCGTCGGCGCAGGTGGTCCCGTTCGCAGTTGAGCTCGAGTACCCCGCCGAGGTCGCGGGCGTCGTCATGCCGCACTATCTCGGGTGGATGCGCGCATGCTCGCGAATCACGGTCTCCGCCCACCCGGTCGCCGCGGTTCCGGCCGGCTTCACGGGCTCGGGGCTCCCGGTCGGGATGCAGTTCGTGGGCCGCTACCGCGACGATCGCCGCCTGCTCGAGCACGCCGCGGCCTGGGAGGCCGCGAGCGGGCTGACGCAGCGCCACCCGCCACTGGGCTGACGCGCGCTCTACTGGGCGGGTGAATCGGCCTCGAACAGCTTCCCGGCGCTGATCCGAGCCGCCATCTCCTTGGAGTTCGCGCGATAGACGGTGCCATCCTCGAACTCGATCACGGGGTACATCCGCTGACCACTGAGCTTCTCGAGCTCATCCCGCTTGCCGCGGCCAAGCGGCCCGGCGACGACCTCGTACTCGACGCCCTGTTGGTCGAGCGCCTTCTGGACCTTCCAGCAGGGATGGGGGCCGATCTTCAGCCACATGGTGGGGCAGCGATGAAGCTTGACGGGCAAAGCTCATCCTCCTTGTGCAATCACGTTCGCGATCCGCTCAACGGGCGCCGAGCGCGGCGCGGCGTCGTAATGCTCTCGCGCGCGGGCGCGGGGCGCAACGGGCCGCGCGCCGTCGGCCGGATACACCTCGGTAACGCCACCTGCCAGACCGGCCGAGCCGCCTCCGTATCGTCCATCGAAGGACCGACTTCACCGACGCGGGAGAAACAGAGATGTCGAGCGGTGCAGTAGCGCACAGTCGAGTGGGCGTGCTGGGTACCGGCGAGGTTGGGCAACGTCTGGCGGGCGGGTTCAACAGTCGCGGACACGACGTGATGATCGGCACGCGTGACCCCGGCAAACCCGAGCTTCGCGAGTGGCTGTCGGGCGATGGCGCCGGCGTCAAAACCGGGTCCTTCGCCGAGACCGCCGCGCACGGCGAGGTGCTGGTATTGGCGCTGCTGGGGAATGTCGCCGAGCAGGTGATCGCCGACGCCGGAGTCGACAACTTCAGCGGCAAGGTCGTGATCGACGCGATGAACCCACTCGATTTCTCCGCCGGGTTTCCGCCCACGCTCTCGATCTGCGGAGATGACTCGCTCGGGGAGCGCGTGCAACGCGCCCTCCCCGGCGCCAAGGTGGTCAAGGCGTTCAACACGATCGGCAGCCCCTACTTCGTCGATCCGAGCTTCACCACCGGCGCGCCGACGATGCTGATCGCCGGCAACGACGAGGACGCCAAGCGGACCGTCCGCGACCTCCTGGCCGACTTCGGCTGGGTCGACACGGTCGATATCGGCGGGATCGAAGGGGCGCGCGAGCTCGAGGCGATCTGCATCGCGTGGGTCAAGATCGGTGGCGCGCGGGGCGCCTGGGACCACGGATTCAGTCTGCTGGTCGGATAGCAGGCAGGACGTTCGGCCAGCGGCCGGCAGGACGTTCGGCCAGCGGCAGGTGGTTACCCGGCGGCCGGCTCGGCCACGCTCTGGAGGCTCGCGGCGAAGGCCGCCGCGAGCGACTCGGCCAGCCGGTCGCCGCCGGGGGTCTGTGCCGGATCGAGCAGGAACTGCACTCCGAAGCCGTCGCAGACGGCGATCAGGAACGACGCGATCACCGCGGGGTCCGCGCCCTGCTGCACGGCGTCCTCGCCGAGGGTGTCGCGCACGGTTTGGGCGACGGTCTGGCGAATGTGGTCGTAGTGGGAGGCGAGCTGGGCGCGAAGCTCGGCGGAGTGCTGGCTCTGGGCGATCGCCTCGACGAACGCGACCAGTAGCGGCCGGGACTCCTCGAATGAGTCGAACATCACCCGCCACGAGGTCGCCACCCGCGACACCGGTGACGTGTCACCGGCTGCGAGCGTGCGCCTCACCATATCGGCGGTCCACTCCTCGAAGCCCTGCATCAGCGCCTCGTTGAGCAGTGCCTCCTTGGAGCCGAAGTGGTAGCCGATCGAGGCGAGGTTGGCGTCGGCGGCGGTCGCGATGTCGCGCGCCGTCGTGCGCGCGTAGCCCTTGGTCTGCAGGCAACTGATCGCCCCCTGCAACAGTCGTTCGCGATGGCTGGTCTGGGCCATGTCGCGCGAGTCTAGCTTGACACTCGGCTGTACGTATGTATTGTACGCGCGTACAGATTGACGGTACTCAAAGGTACCGGGGTGGGCGGCACGAAGCGCCGGTCGAGACACGCGAACAAATAAGGAGCACGCAGCGTGAACGAACAGGTGACCCAGCAGCTCGTCGCAGTCCGCGGCGCGATCGGAACAGGCGCGTGGCTCGCGCCGCGACTCTCGGGGCGGCTGTTCGGGCTTGACCCTGACGCCAATCCCCAGGCGGCCTATCTCGGCCGGTTGTTCGGGGCCCGTGACGTCGCGCTCGCGTTCGGCCTTCAGACATCAGCGGGCGCCCAGCGGGCCAACTGGCTGCGAATCGGGATCGCGTGTGACCTTGCCGACGCTGCTGCGGGAGTCTTCGCGGGCCGCCGGGGCGAGCTGGACACGCGGACGACGGTGCTCGTCACCGGGACCGCGCTCCTCGCCGCGGCGCTCGGGGCCATCGCGCTCACCGGGGAGCAGGAGAGCGCTTGAGTACTGCCGGCTCAGTGACGGCGCCCGCCGCCACCGGCGCGCCCGCCGGGCCGCGGTTACCGGTCGCGCTGCAGACGCTGGCGATGCAAACGCGCCAGCGTCCTTACCTCGAGCGCTGCCGGCGCCGGTTCGGGCCACTGTTCACGGTTCAGGTGATCGGCCTCGGCCCGACCGTGGTCGTGTCCGATCCGGAGCTCGTCAAGCATGTCTTCCGGGCCGATCCGACGGTCTTGCACGCCGGAACGGGGAGCCCGCTCCGCGACCTGCTCGGCCCCAACTCGCTGTTGGGAATCGACGAGGGTCAGCACATGGAGCAGCGCAAGCTGCTGCTGCCGCCCTTCAAGGGTGACCGGATGCGCAGCTACGAGCCGATGATCGCCGAGATCGCCGCCGAGGAGATCGACGGCTGGCCCGAGGAGGTCGAGTTCGCGACCACGAAGTCGATGCAGCGGATCACGCTGCGCGCGATTCTGCGGGCGGTCTTCGGCGCCGAAGGCGAGCGGATGCAGAGGCTCGAACGGCTGCTGCCGCCCTGGACGGCGCTTGGTAACCGGGTCGCCCTCGCGACCTGGCTGCGCCACGACCTCGGGCCGTGGTCGCCGTGGGGCAAGTTCCTCGCCCTGCGCGCGCGGATCGATGCCGTGCTGGACGAATTGATCGCGACTGCCAGGACGGGCCCCGGGCTCACCGATCGAGTCGATGTCCTGGCCCTGATGGTCCAGGCACGGCACGAGGACGGGAGCCCGATGAGCGACGCGGAGATCCGTGACGAGCTCGTGACGATGCTCGTCGCCGGCCACGAGACGACCGCGAACACGCTCAGCTGGGCGGTCGAGCGTCTGCGTCGGCAACCCCGAGGTCCTCGATCGCCTCGCGCATGAGGCCGCCGCCGGCGGCAGGGCGCTACGCGAGGCGACGATCCGCGAGGTCCAGCGCACGCGGCCGGTGATCGCGTTCTCCGGCCGGATCGTGCGCAAGCCGTTCGAGCTCGGCGGACACGTGCTCGAGCCCGGAGTGCGGATTCTGCTCGCCGCGTGCCTGACGCACTATGACCCGGCCTTGTTCGCACACCCCGAGCGTTTCGACCCCGATCGATTCCTCGACAAGCTTCCTGACACCTATTCGTGGATCCCCTTCGGCGGCGGCCGCCGCCGCTGCATCGGCGCGAGCTTCGCTCACATGGAGATGGACGTGGTTCTGCGGACGATGCTGCAGCGCGTGCAGCTGCTCCCGACGACGGCGCCGGACGAGCCGTGGTCGTTCGCCGGCGTCGTCTGGGCCGCGGGCGAAGGCGGCCAGGCTGCCGTGCGCCACCTGGTCCGCGAGCCGGTCGCGCCGGAGCTGGCTGCCACAGCCCGCTAGCGTCCCAGTCGCCGTCGGCGCCCACGTCGAGGGCGACGGTGCAGCGACCCCTGTCGGATGGCGCAAACACGTCGAAAGGAGCCAGCGATGATCGTGATCTCTGTCCTGACTCGCCGCCTGCGCGAGGGCAGGACCTACGAGGACTTCCGGGAGGCGTGGCTTCCCGAGCAGGGGTTCGGCTTTCCGACGCGCGTCGTCAGCGCCCAGCGGGTCGATGACGAGCGCGAGGTCATCACGATCGGTTTCAGCGAGCTCGACGAGCACGAAGCCGAGGAGCAGCTACGGCGGATCGGCCCTCAGGAGCACCTTCGCCATGACCGGATCGACGCGGTCGTCGAGCCCGAGATGACGCGCCATTTCTACGTACAGGTCGCCGAGGACGATTTCACCGAGATCTCGCCGACCGAGTGAGCCGGCGACGCGCGGCGCTCAGACCGCGTGCAGGGAGCGACGGCCGCGCTCAGACCGCGTGCAGCGAACCGCCGTCGACCGCGAGCGCCGTGCCGGTGATGTAGGCCGCCTGCTCCGAGCACAGGAAAGCCGCCGTAGCCGCCATCTCCTCGGGCCGTCCGAGCCGCCCGGCCGGCACGGTCTTGGCCGCGTAGGCCTCGGCGGCCTCGAGTGACCCGGACAGTGACGCGATCCGCTCGGTGGCGATCGACCCGGTGAGCAGCGAGTTGATCGTGACGCCGTCTCCGGCGACCTCACGCGCGAGCGTCTTGTAGGCCGCCAGCGCGGCCGAGCGCTCGGCGTTGGACAGCATCAGGGCCTGGATTGGCTCGCGAACCGAGGTCGATGCGATCCCGACCACGCGGCCCCAGCGCCGCTCGCGCATCCCGGGGAGCACCAGGCCGAGCAGCGTCATCGGCGACAGCAGCAGCGTCCGGTGAGCATCCTCCCACTGCGCGGTCGCGAATCCGAGCGGGTCGGGGTTGGGCGGCGGACCGCCGGTGTTGGTGACGAGGATGTCCACCGGGCCGATCTGATCGGTGATCCGCGCGATCAGCGCCGGCGCCGCGTCGAGGTCGGCGCTATCCCACGCGAGGCCGGCCGCCGCGCCGATCTCGGCCGCCACGTGCGCCGTGCGGTCCTCGTGGCGCGCCGTGATCACGACCTTCGCCCCTTCGGCGACGAGCGTCTGCGCGACGGCGCGACCGATCCCCTGGCTCGCTCCTCCCACGAGCGCCACGCGACCGCTGATCCCGAGATCCACGCTCCCTCCTAAGCCCTCGACCGTGATGAGGCGACGATCCGGGCACCCTACAGCGATCTTGCGCTCGTCCGCCATGATGTGTGCGATGCGCGCAATCGCGATAGTGCCGGGACGCCCGGAGACCGCCGGCGTCATCGAGCTGCCCGAGCCCCCGCCGTCCGAGGGATCGATCCTGGTCAGGACGCGTCTGATCGGGATGTGCGGGACCGACGTCGAAATCGCCCGTGACGGCTACGGCGTCCCGCCGCCCGGAGAGGAGCGGCTCGTGCTCGGCCACGAGTCACTGGGGGAAGTCATCGACGCGCCCGAGGCGACCGGCTTCAAACCCGGCGATCTCGTCGTCGGTGTGGTCCGGCGTCCGGACGGGTGCCCTGCCTGCGCCGCGGACGAGTGGGATATGTGCCGTACGGGCGGGTTCGTCGAGCGCGGGATCAAAGGCCATCACGGCTACGGCAGCGAGCGGTTTCGCCTCGATCCGCGGTTTGCGATTGCGCTGCCTGCGGCGCTCGGGGACGTGGGCGTGCTGCTCGAGCCGACCTCGGTTGTGGCCAAGGCGTTTGACCACGCCGAGCGGATCGGACACCGCGCCCGGTTCGAACCGCGGGTGGCGCTGATCACCGGTGCCGGTCCGATCGGCCTGCTCGCCGCGCTGCTCGCGCGCCAGCGGGGCCTCGAGACGCACGTCCTCGATCTCGTGACCGAGGGCGCGAAGCCCGAACTGGTGGCCGAGCTCGGCGCTGAGTACCACAGCACGGCCGTGTCCGAGCTGCCGATCGCCCCCGACATCGTGATCGAGTGCACCGGCCTCGGCCAGCTCGCGGTCGCGGCGACCCGGCTCGCGGCACCGGGCGCGGTGGTCGCGCTGACCGGCATCTCGCACAGCGATCGGGTGAGCGAGGCTCACCCCGACGTGATGAACAAAGCGCTGGTGCTCGGCAACAAGGCGGTGTTCGGGACCGTCAACGCGGCTCGGCGCCATTACGACCAGGCCGCCGCGGCGCTCGCTGCAGCCGACCCCGCCTGGCTGGCGAAACTGATCACGCGGCGTCTGCCGCCCGAGGCGTGGCCCGCCGCCCTCGACAAGCGTCCCGAGGACATCAAGATCGTGATCGATATGGCGACGCCGAGCTAGGCAGCGAAGGCCGCCAAGGCGTATCGTGCGCGGCAGTTTTCAAAGCGGAACAGAGAGGACCTGAATGAGCGACTACGCAGTGGTCAACCCAGCCACGGGAGAGGTCGTCAAGGAGTACCCGACGATCAGTGACCTGGACCTTGACGACGCCATCACGCGTGCGGACAAGTGTCACAGCGAGTGGGATAGCTCGACCACCGTCGAAGAGCGCGCGGAGCTGATCCGCAACGTCGGCAAGTTGCATGGCGAGCAGAGCCAGCGGCTGGGCGAGATCATCGTGCGCGAGATGGGCAAGCCGATCGAGCAGGCCGTCGGCGAGGTCGAGTTCTGCGTCGCGATCTACGACTTCTACGCCGACAACGCCGCCAAGCTGCTCGCCGACGAGCCGATCGATCTGCTCGAAGGCTCGGGGTCGGCGGTCGTGCGCCGCAGCTCGTACGGCGTCCTGCTCGGGATCATGCCGTGGAACTACCCGTACTACCAGGTGGCCCGCTTCGCCGGTCCGAACCTGGCGATCGGCAACACGATCCTGCTCAAGCACGCACCGCAGTGCCCCGAGTCGGCCGCGGCGATGGAGGAGATCTTCCACCAGGCGGGCTTCCCGAAGGACGCCTACATCAACATCTACGCGACCAACGAGCAGATCAAGCACGTGATCGAGGACCCGCGCGTGCGTGGGGTCTCGCTGACCGGCTCCGAGCGCGCCGGCGCGGCGGTCGCCGAGATCGCTGGACGCAACCTCAAGAAGGTCGTGCTCGAGCTGGGCGGGTCGGACCCGTTCATCCTGCTCGGCACCGACGACCTCGACGCCGCCGTCGAATCGGCGGTCGGCGCGCGGTTGGAGAACACCGGTCAGGCGTGCAATGCCGCCAAGCGGTTCATCGTCGTCGATGAGCTCTATGAGCCGTTCTTGGAGAAGTTCACCGCGGCGCTGACCGCCGTCAAGCCCGGTGACCCGACGTCGAAGGACACGACGATCGGCCCGCTCTCGTCGTCGATCGCGACCGACCGCCTCGATGACCAGGTCAAGCGCGCGGTCGCCAACGGCGCCAAGTTGGTCGCCGGCGGCGACCACGACGGCAACTTCTTCTCGACCACGGTCCTGACCGACATCGAGCGCGGCAGCGATGCCTCCCGCGAGGAGTTCTTCGGCCCCGTCGCGCAGGTCTACCGGGTGGCGAACGAGGACGACGCCGTGAAGCTGGCGAACGACACGCCCTACGGGTTGGGGTCATACGTGATGACCAACAACGCCGAGCAGGGAAAGCGGGTGGCGGACCAGATCGACGCCGGGATGGTATTCGTCAACGCCGTCGGCGCCGAGGGCGCGGAGCTCCCGTTCGGCGGCGTCAAGCGGTCCGGGTTCGGTCGCGAGCTCGGCCGCTTCGGGATGGACGAGTTCGTCAACAAGAAGCTGATCCGCATCGGCGGCTGAGCGGCCGCCCGCGGACCACGGCAGGCGCCAGTGCCCCCGGGGCGCTGGCGCCGCGGCCCGCACCCTCGTACATCGAGCGCCTCCGCCATCGGCGGTCACACGGACGCCCAGGCGGGCAGAGGCGTCTTGCGTCACATCGGCATGGCCGGAATCCGGATCGCCTCGCCGAGCTCGATCTCGAGACGCCGTTCGATTAGCGCCGCGATCGCAGCCGTGCCGCCCGCGCCCGGCCGCGCGATACTGGACGCATGGCCAGGCGTGAGCGGCCGCGTGACCTCGATCGACCAGCGGGCAAGCCGCAGCTGGTCGATGTCAAGGTGATCGGCGAGCCCGACGCGCCCGGCGGCTCGCAAGGTTCGGGACCGATCGGCATCGTGCAGGCGAGCGTGACGGCACTGCTCGTCGCGGCGCTGCTGACGATCGTGCTCACCACCGTCCTCGGCGGCCGTCACCGCGGCGCGGCGGCGAAGCCGGTGCCGGCGAGGCCGGCCCCCGCGAACTCGACACCCGCGCTCCCGTCCCCCGCCGAGCCGACGCCCCCAGAACCGGCCCAACCGCGGCCCCGGCCTGCCAGTCGCGCGGCGGCACGCGACTCCGGACCGGCGGGCGTCGCGGCCGCCTACGGTTATCCGCTCCGGTGCCTCAGCATCACGATCGCGCCGGGCCACCGCTCCTACGCGCGGGCCGACTACAACCGCGTGAGCGCCTGTGGCCGGTATGACGGAACCGTCACGGCGATCTTTCACCGGGTCGACGGCGAATGGCGACCCGTGCTCGACGCGACTGGCTACGCCTGCCCGATCGCGTCGCTGACGCGCGCGGTAGCGGCCGAGCTCGACGTATGTCCGTAGCGAACCGTCGCCACGAGCCCGGTGACGGGCCCGCTACCGGGTCACGGTGGGTAAGCCGACCCCGATCACCTTCAGCCGCCGTGAGAGCGCCCGGTAGGCGAACTCGCTTCGCTCGCGCGGACTCGCGCCCAGGTATTCGACCTCGTCTTCGACGTCGAGCCCGGGCGGGATGATCACGCCGGCCGCGGCCGGAAGCGTCTGCGCGAGCTTCTCCTGGACGCGCTTGGCGAGCTCGGGGTCGCGGGCCTTCTGTTGCAGGTACCAGGTGCCGTAGGCGACGTGACGGTGCTCATCCTGGGAGATGCGCTTGAACGCCTCCAGATGGCCGGGCATGATCCCGCGCCGCTCGAGTCGCAGCGTCTGGAAGTTCTGCCCGGTCAGCGCGAGCGTGCCCTCGATCACCATGTGGTACGTGGTGATGAAGTCGACCTTCGCCTCGACGCTGCTCGGATCGGCGAGCAGCTTCCGGTGGTCCTCGACGAGGACGCCGTCGAACAGCGCAAAGTAGTCCTCGCTGAGGTAGACACGGGCTTGCGCGAGCCGGTCCTCGAACTCGCCGTCGAAGTCGAGCACCTCCTCATACAGACGGTTGAAGTGCTGAGCGTGGCGCGCCTCGTCGACCTGCTGGGTGAGCAGGAACGCCTCCTCGTGCTTGTCCTCGGCGGCGAGCACGAGTCCCGCGAACTCACTCGTGACACGCTCTTCGCCGACGAAGAACGCCGACAGCCCGTAGAGCATCTGCTCGCGCTCGAACTCGGTCAGCGCCGCCCAGTCACGGCGATCGGCGCCGAGATCGATCTGGTGCGAGGCCCAGTTCTGCCGCTCCCACAGGCGGTACAGCTCGAGCGGTGACATCAGCTTGATGTGCGGCAGCGCGGACTCATCGCTGATCGTCGCCACGTCACCCTGGACGGTCAGATCCAGCAGGCTCGCCATGTGCTCTCCTTGAGTTCGCGGGCTGGTTTGCGTGACTCTACTGCCGGCGGTCGGATGTCTCGGTTAGCGTTGGCGCAACTCAACCTTGGAGGACGTCCGATGCCCCACACGCATCACCTGCACGACGAACAGGTTCATTTCACGTGGGACGCGGGCAATCAGCCGGTGCTCAGCATCGACTCGGGTGACACGGTCGTCGTCTGGACGCGCGACGTCAGTGACAACCAGATCAAACCCGACTCCGATACGAGCGTGATCGACGGGCTCGACTGGGATCGCGTTTACCCGCTCAGCGGGCCGATCGCGATCGATGGCGCCCAGCCCGGTGACACGCTCGCGATCGAGATCCTCGACATCCACACGCAGGGGTGGGGCTGGACCGCGATCCTCCCCGGCCTGGGCTTGCTCCCGGAAGACTTCCCGAACGCCTACCTGCGGGTGTTCGACCTTTCGCACGGCGACGTCGCCTACATGCGCGACGACATCGCGATCCCGCTCGAGCCCTTTCTCGGCACGATGGGCGTGTGCCCCGCCGGCGCGAGCGCGCAACCCGTCATGCCGCCCGGCACCTTCGGCGGGAATATGGACACCCGCCAGCTCGTGCGCGGCGCCACCCTGTACCTACCCGTGGAGGTGCAGGGCGCGCTGTTCTCCTGCGGTGACGCACACGGTGCCCAAGGTGACGGCGAGGTGTGCGTGACGGGGCTCGAGGCGCCGATGTTCGCGGCACTGCGCTTCACGCTCGAAAAAGGGCGCTCGATCCCGGCGCCGCAGTACCGCACGCCCGCACCCCTGACGCGTCGCGTGGACTCGGCCCCGTTCTACGGGACCACGGGCGTGGGCGGTGACCTCTACGTGGCCGCGCAGGACGCCGTCCGCGCGATGGTCGACCACATCGTGACCTCCCACTCCATTTCCGGCGAGGACGCTTACCTGCTCTGCAGCCTGGTGGTTGACCTCAAGATCTCGGAGATCGTCGACGCCGGCCAGTACATCGTCAGCGCGGTCCTTCCCGAAGCGGTCTTCTCGCCGTGAGGTAGACCGGCTGGGCGACCGGCTGGCGGCGGGCACGGCGCCTGCTCCAGAGCAGGATGCCGCCGGCGGCGGCGAGCGATGAAACGGCGTTGAGGACGAGGATCGTGGTCATGTGAGCTTCCTTTCCTAGCTGAACTCAGGATCCTCATCTCGCCGAAGAGCCACCTCCGAGAAACTGCAGAAGTCGATAAGAAACTCCGGCCCCGAGTTGGGCGAACGCTGGCACGCGCAGGAGCGTGCACTGAACCCGCGAACCTCGCGCAAAACAGCCATTGCCAGGTTGTTCGGAGACCCGGCAGAGAGGAGCTTGACTATGACGGGCGTAAAGGGTGGCGGACGCGCGCTTTTCGTCGCAATCCTGCTGTTGATCGTCGGTGTCCTGAACATCATCTATGGGTTCGGAGCGATCGGAAACGCGACTTTCTTCACAGACAGCCAGTCCTACGTGTTCGCCAGCCTCCATGCATGGGGGTGGATCACGGTGATCCTCGGCGTGATCCAGCTGACCGCCGGCATTTCGCTGTTCGGCGGGAACGAGTATGGACGCGTGATCGGGATCATCGCCGCAGCGCTGGGAGCGCTCGAGTCGTTGCTGGCGATCGGCGGGAACGAGCCATTCTGGTCGCTGGGCGTATTCGCCCTGTGCCTCTGGATCCTGTGGGGCCTCGTTCAGCTGGGAGAGAACGAGCCCGCCTAGGACGGACGGTTTCGGAGCCCGGCAGGCGTCTCACCCTGCCGGGCTCCGCTTTATCCAGTCGGGTCAGGCGGCGACCACGTCGAGCTCGCCGGCCGGGGCGACGACCTCGGGCCGCTCACGCTCGATCTGCTGCTCGCGTACGAGCCAGAGCGCTACGGCCGCGCCGATCAGCGCGACCAGTGCCCCGATCATGAGGATCGCGTTGAGCCCACTCAGGAACCCCTGCCGGGTCGCGTGCTCGACCAGCCCGCGGGCCGCGTGAGGCACAGCCGTCAGCGCCGACCGCAGTCGCCCATCTGACGCCGCCTCGAGCAGCTGGCGGGGATGATCGCCGGCTGACGCGGGTGTGCCGCCGGCGACGCTCGAGATCTTGTCCGCGCCGCGGCCGAGGAAGATCGCGCCCCAGGCGGCGACGCCAACCGCGATGCCCACCTGCCGGAAGGTGTCATTGATCCCGGCGGCCATGCCGCTGCGCTCCTTGGGGACCACGCTGACCGCCACGTCGGCGATCACCGGGTTGAGCAGGCCGACACCGACGCCGGCGACGATGAAGCCGGGCAGCAACGCGGTCCAGCCCGAGTCGGCCGTCACTCCCGACATCAGCAGCAGGCCGGCTCCGACTCCCGCCAGTCCGATCGCCATCACCACTCGGGCCTGGACTCGCGCCATCAGCGCGACCGCGACCGGCGCGACCAACAACGGCGCCAACGTGATCGGCAGGTACCGCAGACCGGCCTGCAGCGGCGAATAACCGAGGTAGTTCTGCAGGTAGAGGGTCAGGTAGAGAAACAGTGCGAACAGCGACGCCGAGACCGCGAACGCCGCGAGCTGCACGCCGATGAACGCGGGTCGGCGAAACAGACCGAGCGGCAGCATCGGCTCGGCGACACGACGCTCGACCACGGCGAACGCGCCCAGCATCACGACCGCTACGCCGAACAGTCCGAGGATCGTTGCGCTCGACCAGCCGTCGTCGTTGCCGCGCAGCAGTCCGAGCACGAACGCCAGGAGCGCAGTGCTGAAGGTCACCAGCCCGAGCCAATCGATCCGCGTCGCGTTCGGGTTACGCGACTCGCGGAGCTTGGCGAACGTCACCGCGATCGCGGCGATCCCGATCGGCACGTTGAGGAAGAACACCCACCGCCAACCGAACGCGTCGGTGATCGCGCCGCCGACCAACGGGCCGACCGCGACCGCGGCACCGATCGTCGCGCCGTAGATGCCCATCGCCGTCGCACGCTCCCGGCCGGCGGCGAACTCCTGCGCCACGAGCGCCAGCGAGACCGCGAACATCGCGGCGCCGCCGATGCCTTGCACGGCACGCGAGATGTTGAGGAACGTGGGGTTGGGAGACAGCCCGGCAGCGAGCGACGCGGCGGCGAAGATCCCGAGTCCGCCCGCGAACACGGCGCGCCGACCGACGCGGTCCGCGAGCGAGCCGGCCGTCAGCACGATTGCGGCGAGCGAGAGCGTGTACGCGTCGATCACCCACTGGAGGTCCGTGAAGCTTGCCGACAGGTCCTTCTGGATTGAGGGGAGTGCGGTGTTGACGACCGTTATGTCCAACAGAAGCATGAAGGTCGCGACGCTCACCGCAATCAGGGTCCACCACTTTCTCGCCACTGGAATACCTCCGGTTTCGCTGCTAAGATGGTCAGGACACCTTGTAAGGTATCCAGACTGTTCGGCAACCTTATCAGGACTCCTGACAAAATGGCAAGCGATTCTTCGAACACGTCGCACCAGCCGTTGATCCGGCTTCTGAACGCCGGGCTCGACCAGTTCATCGTCGAGCTCCAGCAGCGCGTCGCCGAGAGCGAGTACTCCGACGTCCGCGTGACCCACGGTTGCGTGTTCGGGAACATCGATCCCGACGGCACGCGCCTGACCGAGCTCGCCGAGCGCGCATTCATGACCAAGCAATCGGTCGGCGAGGTGGTCAGCGATCTCCAGGGGCTCGGGTACGTCGAGCGCGTCCCCGATCCTGCCGATGGCCGCGCCAAGATCATCCGGCTGACCAAGCGCGGCCACGCGGCGCAAGCGCTCGGCTTTGCCATGATCGACGAGCTTGAGCGCGAGTGGGCCGAGCGCTACGGCGAGCAACGGATCGCCGCGCTGCGTGACGCTCTCGAAGTGGTCGGCGCGCAGCGGCTCGGGCTGATCGCCGCCTAGCCTGCCCGTGGCCCGCCGCGGGGCTCGGGCTAGCGCCTGTCTGCTTTTCCTGCTCGGGGTGATCGGCCGCTCGCCGCAGACTGCCCGTTCAGAGCGCGCGGCGCGCGCCCCGACGCGATTGGTGAACGGCACGGTACCCCGATCGGCTGCCAAAGATTATGTGCGCGCGATTTTTCTGTGTATTTGGGGTTGACTTTCTAGACACGCATGTGTACGTTCACCACGTTTTAACGGCTCGTTTAGAAAACGCGCTGTGTATGGGACTCGCGCCGGCCGGACGCGAGCTGAGGGAAAGGGTTGGTTCGGGTGAGTCTCCATTGGACGAGAGGCCGGCGTGGCCGTGCCGTTATGCGTGCCCTCAGGTACGCGTTCGCTGGATCGTTGATGATCGTGCTTGGCGCGCTCGGAATGCCCGCGCTCGCCGCCGCGGCGTCGTTGCCCGACGGTCGGGGCTACGAGATGGTCACGCCGCTGGACAAGAACGACCTCGAGGTCGGTCCCGGGATCGGATCGACCAACGGCAACGCCGTCAACTGGGAGGCGATCGGCGGCTGCTGCGGAGCAAGCTCCGCGGCGTCGACGCTGTTCCAGTCAACGCGCTCGTCGAGCGGGTGGCAGACGACGTCCAAGACACCGACCCCGCCCAACCAGCTCGAGGGTCTCTTCCAAGAGCAGCAGCCCCTGTGGTGGAGCGCCGACCTCGGGACGACGATCTACACGACGCCGGCGAGCTACGACTCCCACGTTAACCGCAATCCCGCTCCAGACGGGCCGCCGCCGCCGACCAACTTCCTCGACCTGTACGAGCAGGGCTCGTCGGGAACGATGACCTGGCTCACGCAGCCGTTCCCCTCGCTGTCCGGCTCCGCGGTCGACACCACACAGGACAACGCGACCTTTGCGACCGCCACCGCCGATGGCAACAGCGTGGTGTTCAACACCCAGGAGGCATTGACCGGTGATGCGGTCGGGAACGCGGACCTCAACACGCCACCCGAATACCTCTACGTCCGCAACGTCTCGAAGGGCACGACGACCCTCGTCAACGTCACCTCGACGACGCTGACGTCGGCGGTGGCGAGCGGCGCTACCGACCTTCCGGTCGCCTCGACGAGCCTCTTCTCGGTCGGCCAGACGATCACGATCGGAGTGGGCAACGGTGACCAGGAGACGGCGACGATCTCCGGCATACCGGACCAGACCGACATCGACGTCAGCGGCATCGCCAACAACCACGCGTCAGGGGAGACCATCGACGGCATCATCAGCCCCGACGGCGCGATCGCGGGCAACGGAAACTGGCTCGACCAGGGGTTCCTGCCGGCGGACTATTTCGGCACGACCACGAACTCGATCTCGAGCGACGGCTCAAGGATCTTCTTCGAGAGCCCACCGTCGTTCGCGGGCGGTGGTGGCGGCGCCGAGGGTGTCGGGCTGCCGCACCTCTACATGCGCGACCTGACGAACGACACGACCACCCAGATCGATGCGAATCCGGGCTCGCCCGGGCAGGCGATCTACGAGGGCGCGTCGCAGGATGGCTCGCTCGTGTTCTTCACCAGCGACGAGGCGCTCGGCGGCGACGCCAACACCAACAACCAGCTTTACGAGTACGACGTCGCGACGGGACAGGTCATCCCGCTGTCCAACGACTCCTCCGACCCGACCGCCGCCTGCGGCGGCACGCCGGGTGACTGCTTCGTCGGCATCACCGCGATCTCGAACGACGGCAGCCACGTCTGGTTCATCGACAAGGACGCACTTCCGGGTGCCCTCGGTTCGTCAACCCCGACGCTCGGGCAGATGAACTTCTACGTCTACGACACCACGTCGAACACGACGACGTTCATCGGCCAGCTCGGCAGCGGCGTCCCCGGCGACACCCGAGACACGACCGCGCTCGCGGGCGAGCCGGACACCAGTCGCGCAGCGATCCCGACCCCGGATGGTTCGGCGCTGGTGTTTGAGTCAAGCGCGAATTTGACAAGCCAGAACGCCTCCGGGCCGACGACCACGCTCACGGCCGATACGTCTTCGCAGACCAACGACGAGCCGGTCACGATCCCCGTCGCCAGCTCGGCGGGCTTCCTAGTCGGTCGTTCGGTCGAGATCGACACGACGTCGTTCATCCCCGAGTCGGCGACGATCGTCGGCATCCCTGACTCGACCCACCTCGAGGTCACCGACGGTGGGATCGGGCTTTTCTTCCCCCACTTCTCGGGCGACTCGGTGATTCAGCGGCCCCCGTTTGAGGTCTACCGCTACGTCACCGCGAGCAACACGCTCGCCTGTCTCTCGTGCAAGACAGTGACAGGCGCGGCCCTGACCGGTAGCGCTGGCCTCGGCGCCAGTGGCGGTGGCACCTATGGTCCTGCCGGCGACGGTGTGCCGATGAGCTCGACCGCCTCGCGGATCTTCTTCGACAGCCCCGACCCGCTGACACCAGGCGTCGTCAGCTCGCCGCCGATTCCGATCGGGCTGTTCGGCGGCCTGACGTTCGTGTCGAACGTGTACGAGTGGGAGGCCGACGGCGCCGGCAGCTGCAGCCAGTCGGCCGGCTGCCTCTTCCTGCTGTCCGACGGCCACTCGACCACGGGCTCAGCGCTCGGCAGCACGACCCCGTCCGGCAACGACGTGTTCTTCACCACCGAGGATCAACTCGTAAAGCAGGACACCGATGGCTTCGACGACATTTACGACGCCCGCGTCGGCGGTGGCTTCCCGGCGCCGCCCCCGTCCCCGCCGGCATGCACCTCCCCGAACAGCTGCCGGACGTCGGTCGCGCCGACGCAGTTCTTCTCGACGCCCGCGAGCAGCACGCTGGTCTCATCCAATGCAAACGCGGCCACGTTCTCGGTCAAGTCGATCTCGGCCAAGCAGCGCAAGCAGTTCGCCAAGACCGGCAAATTGAAGATCTCGGTCTCCGTCAGTCAGGCGGGCAAGGTCAACGCTGACCTGTCCGCCAAGATCGGCGGCGCTCTACAGTCGATCGACTCCGTCAGCCACTCGTTCTTCAACACCGGCGGTGGCAAGGCATCGATCACGGTTCGCCTCAACAAGGCGGCGCGCAAGGCGCTCGCCAAGAAGCACAAGCTGAGCGTGGACCTCTCGGTGAGCTACTCGGAGAGCAGCAGCGTCAACGTCGCATCGCTGACGCTGACCAAGGGCAAGAGCAAGAAGTCGGGCAAGAGTAAAAAGACCGTCCGGCACGGATCACGGGCACGGTGAGAGAAATGACGCGTAACGTACCCGCACTCCCCGCCAGGCCGAAGCTGTTCGGTCTGACCGCGCTGGTCGCCGGCATGATGTTCGTCGCCCTGCTGGCGGCGCCGTCAGCCCACGCGGCTTGTGTGTCGACGACCTTCGGTCCCTGCGACATGAGCACCTCGGTGTCGTCGTCACAGGCCGGCGCGCACGCCGATTTCACGACGTCGTTCTCGCTCACGACGAATAGCCTGGGCAATCCGGTCGGTCAGCTGAAGGACGTGACCGTCAGCCTCCCACCGGGTGAAGTCGGCAACCCGCAGGCGGTCCCGCAGTGCACGCCCAACGAGTTCCAGGACTTCAACTGTCCCGCCGACTCGCAGGTGGGCGTGATCGAACCGTCGATCATCACCGCGGCCGGGACCAAGACGTCGCTCACGCAGCCCACCAGTGGACCGACGACGCTTACGGAGGACGTGGCCCCGTGCAACGAACTCTGTGACCAGCTGTCGTTCACGGTCGCCAGCACGGCCGGAATCCAGGCGGGGGACTACCTCACGATCTGCGGCGTCAAGACCGGGTTCTGTGACGTCGGCCCCGGTGGCCAGGCCGAGCACGCGACCGTGCTCACGGTCGACCCCTCGACCGACACGATCACGGCGCTCACCGGCGGCCCGGTGCAGGGAACGTGTGGGCCGAACACCTCACTGCCCACGAGCGTGGACTTCTGTCCGCTGTCGGGGACGTACTACACCCATGCCTCCGGCGACCTCGTGTACGACAGCACCCTCTACGTCGCAAACAGCGCCGGGTTTGAGGGCTTCGCCGGCGGCAACAACATCACGGTCGGGAACCCCGGCGCATCGAATGTGGAGTCCGACACGGTGGCGTTCTTCCCCGGTACCTCGGGCAAGCTCGAGCTGAATGACCCGCTCCGAAACACGCATGCGGCGGGGGAGCAGGTGGCTCACCTGGCGACAACGGCTACGGCCCCGGTTCCGATCTTCAACATGCAGCCGGACCCGGGTCACGTCGCGACGCTGGCCGCCTCGCTCTTGATCGCCACGATCGTGGTCGAGGTCGACGCGCATTCGCCGAACAGCGCCGACTGCAACTCCAGCACGTGCGGCCTCACTGCCAAGCTCAGCACGGCAAACACGCTGCTGACGCTGGAGGGGACTTCGCTGACCCTCTGGGGCGTGCCCGGCGACCCGAGTCACGACGCTGAGCGGTGCAACCAGATCGGCCAGGGCTGCGGCCAACCGTCGGCCGTGCCGATAGCGCCGTTCATGACCAACCCGACGAGCTGCTCGGCGCCGCTACAGACATCGTTCACGGTCGACTCCTACGGTCCCGGCGCGCCGGCGACGGGATTCGCAACCCAACCGGCAGCGACGGGATGCAGCCTGCTGTCGATGTCGCCGACTCTGTCGGTCGCTCCGGACACCTCGCAGGCCGACACGCCTGCGGGCTATGAGATCAACCTCGGCGTGCCGCAGAACGAGCAGCCGTACAGCGTCGCCACGCCCAACGTGGAGAACGTGTCCTTCACGCTGCCACCAGGGGTGACGCTCTCGCCTCCGGTTGCCAATGGGCTCGGAGGGTGCACACACTCGGCGTTTGCGGCCGGGAGCTGCCCGCAGAGCTCGAAGCTGGGCACGGTCGCGGTCACTACGCCACTGCTTCACGATCAGCTGACCGGGTCCGTGTACGCCGGCGTTCCGTCCGCGACCCAGATGTACCCCCTGTACATCATCGCCTCGGGAGACAACGTCACGGTCGGCCTCGCCGGCCAGGCGATTCCAAATCCGGCTACGGGCCAGCTGACGACCGTCTTTGACCAGAACCCGCAGCTGCCGTTCAGTGACCTCGATGTCAATCTGTTCGGCGGGCCGCTCGCGGCGCTCGCCAACCCCGAGAGCTGTGGCACGTCAACGACCACGTCGGACATCACGTCCTACAGCGGTGGACCCGACGCGACGCCGTCGTCGTCGTTCAACGTCACCGGCTGCTCGGGTAACGCGTTCTCGCCGTCGTTCACTGCGGGCACGACGAATCCGACCGCCGGCGCGTTCTCGCCGTTCACGTTGACGTTCTCACGCGCGGATTCCGACCAGGAGATCAAGACGATCACGGCGACGCTCCCGCCCGGGTTGTTCGCGAAGATCGCCGGGGTCCCGCTGTGCTCGAACGCTGACGCAAATGCCGGGACCTGCAGCTCCGCCTCGCAGGTCGGAACTGCGACGGTCGGCTCGGGAGCCGGCTCGCAGCCGTTGTTCCTCTCCGGTCCCGTCTACCTGACCGGTCCGTACAACGGTGGCGCGTACGGTCTCGCCACCGTCATCCACGCGGTCGCCGGCCCGTATGACCTCGGCACCGTGGTGGTGCGCCAGTCGCTGCGGATCGATCCCAATGACGCGCACGTGACGGCCGTCTCTGACCCGTTCCCGACGATCCTCAAGGGCGTGCCGCTGCGGATCAAGACGGTGAACCTGTCGCTCAACCGGCCGGACTTCATCGTCAATCCGACCTCGTGTAATGCGATGCAGATCGGCGCGTCGATCACGTCGGTCAACGGCACCACCTCCTCCACGTCATCGCCGTTCGCGGTCGGTGGCTGTGGGAGCCTGCCGTTCTTCCCGTCGCTCGCCCTGAAGCTGACCGGCAAGGGGCAGACGACGAGCGGGAAGCACCCGACGCTCAAGGCGACGCTCAAGGTCGGGTCCGGCCAGGCGAACGTCTCGTCGGCGAAGGTCATCCTGCCGCTCAGCCTCGCGCTTGACCCGAACAACACGAAGGTCGTCTGCTCGGTGGCCGCCGCGGCCGCGATCAACTGCCCGGCGAACACGATCGTCGGCAGCGTCACGGCCACGTCTCCGCTGCTGCCCGATCCTCTGAAGGGCAACGTCTACCTCGTGCAGGGCATCCGGACCAACAAGCAGGGCCAGCAGATCAAGACGCTCCCGTCGCTGCTGGTGCCGCTCAAGGGTGACGTGGACCTCAACCTCCACGCCCAGACGGCAGTCAGCGGCGGGCGGTTGGTGTCGACCTTCTCGCCCGTCCCGGACGCGGCCGTTTCCAACTTCCAGCTGACGATCAACGGCGGCAAGAAGGGGATCCTGGTCGTGACCGGACGTGGCCGGAGTATCTGCAGGGGCTCTCAGGTTGCGACCGGTGACCTCACCGCGCACTCGGGCAAGGTCGAGGACCTGTCGGTCAAGATGGGCCGGTCGGCCTGCGGCGCGACCAAGCACAGCAAGAAGAAGAGCAAGGCGCACCACAAGAGCTAACCGCCGCCGGAGTTCCGGCGATCAGCGCGCCCGGCGGGCCGAGTTCAGGTGATCAGCGCGGCCGCGAGCGCGGTCCACTGCTCGCGTGGCGCCCCGTCGGCGCCCAACGGCTGCAGGCAGACATGGTCGGCGCCCGCCTCGAGGTGGGCGTCGACGGCCTCGGCGATCTGGTCCGCGCTCCCGTGCGGGATCACCGCATCGATCAGCCGGTCCGAGCCGCCGCCCTCGATGTCGCCGTCCTCGAACCCGAAGCGCTCCAGATTGGCGGTGTAGTTACGTAGACCGAGGTACAGGCTGGCGTACCTGCGCGCGGTTGCTCGGGCGCGCGCGGCGTCGGTGTCGATCACGCACGCCACCTCGGTCGCCAGCAGCGCGTCCGGCCCCAGCCGCTCGCGCGCAAAGCGAGTGTGCTGTACGGGGACGAAGTACGGCAGCGCGCCGCGTGCACGCTGCGCGCACAGGTCGAGCATCTTCGGCCCCAGCGCCGCCAGACAGCGTTCGTCGCGCGGTACCGGCACGGGCGCGGAGTCGAGTCCGTCGAGGAACGCGCGCATCGTCGTCAGCGGCCGGGTGTACTCCACCGTCGCCTCGGGGTGTCCGACGCCGATGCCGAGCAACAGCCGACGCGGGAAGTCCTGGGTCAGCGCGGAGTGCTCGGCCGCCAGTGCCTCGGGTTCGTACTGCCAGACGTTGACGATCCCGGTCGCGACCGTCAGCCGCTCGGTGGCCGACAGAAGCGGTCGCACGGTCGCGAGCCGGGGCGAGCCGCCGAGCCAGAAGGTCCCGAAACCGAGCTCCTCGACGAGGGTCGCCGCCGACGCGGCGTTGGCCTCGCCGATCGCGCGGTACGTCGTCCATACACCGATGCGGCCGAGGTCCATGGCTGCTCAGGATACGAGCCGGATCGGCTCGCCGGCCACGAACGCGGCGATGTCCTCTACCGCGTCCGAGTACATCGCGCGCAGCGCCGGCTCGCTGACGTAACCGAGGTGGGGGAGCAGGACCGTGTTCGGGAGCGTGGTCAAAGGGTGGCCGGCCGGCAGCGGTTCGCGGTCATAGACGTCGAGCCCGGCGCCGGCGATCGTGTCGGCGCGCAGCGCGTCGATCAGCGCGCGCTCATCGACGATCGGGCCGCGCGAGGTGTTGACCAGCACGGCGGTCGGTTTCATCAGCGCCAGCTCGGTGGCTCCGAACAGGCCCCGGCTGCGGTCACTCAGCACGAGGTGGATCGAGAGCACGTCGGCGCGCGCGAGCAGCTGCTCCTTGGACACCTGGGTGACGCCCAGCTCGGCGGTCCGCGCTTGGGTCAGGTTCTGGCTCCAGGCGATCACCTCCATCCCGAACGCCCGCGCCGGCGCCACCATCGCCCCGCCGAGCCGGCCGAGGCCCGCGAGTCCGAGCGTCGCGCCGGCCAGGTTCAGGGGCAGATCGAGCTGCCAGCTCCCGGCGCGCAGCGCGCGGTCCTCGAACGTCACCCGTTTGTAAAGGGCGATGATCAGCGCCCACGCGACCTCTGCTGTGCTCGGGACTCCGGACCGCGGTGGCCCGCTGACGCCCCCCGTTCCCGACACCACGACTCCACGCCCACGCAGGTACTCGACATCGACCGACGCGTTGCGCATCCCGGTCGTGACCAGCAGTTCCAGCTTCGGCAGCTGCTCGAGGACCTCCCGCCCAAACGCCGTGCGCTCGCGCATCAGCACGAGGCCCTCGAACTCGGCGAGCGTCTGAGGTAGTGACGCCGCCTCGATCGGCTCGTTGAAATAGGTCAGCTGAGCCCGATCGCCGAGTGAGTCCCAGTCGGCGAACTCGTGCGCCCGGCCCTGGTAGTCGTCGAGGACGGCGATCCGCAGCACGCCGGGCAGTATCCCTGAAACGGCCGCGGGGGCTAGCCTTCCGGGCGTGGTGCCCGACGCCGTCACATCGCCGCGCAGCGACGCTTACGCGGTCGCCTTCACCGACTGGCTCGCGTGCGCCTGCGCCGGCGCGGACCAGCGCGCCGCCCGCGCGGTCCGAGCGTCGGGTGACGACCTCCTGACCGACGTCGCGTTTGCGGCGACCGCCGGCCATGTGCTCGATTTCGATGACACGTTCGCCGACGGCATCGCCCACGTCAGCGCCGCCTGCGCCCCGGCTGCGCTCGTGCTCGCGGCCCGCCTCGAGCTGACGCTCGGTGCGGCGCTCGACGCCTACGCCGCCGGCTTCGAGGCGATGGCGGCCGTGGCTGCGGCGAGCCATCCGGCCCTCTATGACGCCGGCTGGCACCCGACCGCGGTCTGTGGTCCGGTCGGCGCGGCGGTCGCGGCCGCTCGGCTGCTCGGGCTATCGGCCGCGCAGCGCGAGACCGCGGTCGCCGTCGCGCTGCTGCGCGCCGGGGGCACCCGCGGCGCGTTCGGCTCTGACGGAAAGGCGATTCAGGTCGGGCTCGCGGCCGCGGCGGGCGTGCAGGGAGCGCTGCTGGCGCGCGAGGGAGCCTCTGTCGATCCGCGCGCGATCCACGGTCCGCTCGGCTTCGAACAGGTGCTGGGCGCGGCCTGGCCGCCGGCGGGGGTCGATAGCGCATCCTCGGCAGCCGCCAACGCGCGCGAGCGTGACTCGCCGGAGGCCCACGGATCGGCGATCGAGCGTAACTGGATCAAGGTCTACCCGAGCTGCCTCGGGACCCATGCCCCGATCGAAGCCGCCACGATGTTGTCCGGCGACGCGCGGAGGCTCGACGGCCAGCGACTTGATGTCGCCGTCCATCCGGTCGCGCGCAAGGCCGCGCACCTGGACCTCGTCGATGACGGGCTGTCGGGCAAGTTCTCGATCCCGTACTGCGTCGCCTACACGCTCGAGCACGGCGCCCCCGGCGTCAGGGACTTCGCCGCGCTCGACGGCCACGCGCGCGAGTGTTCAGAGCACGTGAACGTGATCGTCGATGCGACGCTCCCCGATTGGGGCACGGTCCTCGCCCGCGGTGGCGTCGAGCTCGCCCGCCTTCCCGGTCCCCGCGGAATGCCCGAGCGTCCCGTCGGCCAGGCTGAGCTCGCGGCCAAGGTCGCGGATCTCGCCGGGGGGCGCCTCGACGGTCTACTCGATGACCTCGGCGTGCCGGCCACGACGGCGCTGGAGGCCGCCGGGCTGCGGAGTGGCTTGATGACCCCCTCCGACGCTACGATTCCGCTGCGCGACGCACAAGGCGCAAGGTCGGACATCTAAATCCGTGAGCGTGCAACCAATCAGCGCGCGGAACGTGGTCTCTCGCGTCTGGGAGATCTACCGCGGGCAAGCCGCCGTTCTGATCGGGACAGCGTTGGTGCTGTTCGGTCTGGAGTTCATCATCGTCGCGCTGCTGCCGAGCGCTTCGATCGCGATCATTGTGCTGTTCGCGGCGCTCAGCATCCTCTACCAGGGCATGGTCGTCAAGCTGGTCCAGGACCTCCAAGAGGGCCGGCGCGATCACTCGATCGGTGACCTGCTGCGCAGCGTCGAGCCGGTCCTGCTGCCGCTGATAGGGGTCTCGATTCTGGCCGGGCTCGGGATCGCGATCGGTTTCGTCCTGTTCATCATCCCGGGCTTGATCCTGCTCGTCATCTGGGCGCTGGTGGCGCCGGTCACGGTGCTCGAGCGCCCCGGCGTGTTCGCCGCCTTCGGCCGCAGCCGGGAGCTCGTCCGCGGCAACGGCTGGGCCGTGTTCCGCGTCATCCTGATCGTCGGCTTCGCCGTGATCTTGGTCAGCCTCCTCGTGGGGGTGGCCTCGGTGTCACTGGGCTCGATCGGACGTGGGCTCGTGCAGTGGGCGGTCAACTCGGCGATCGCGCCCGTCAGCGCCCTGAGCGCCTCGGTGCTCTACTTCGAACTCCGCGGTTAGTACGAGCGTGGCCCGCCCGGGCTGAGCCGCTCGAGCTGCGCTGTACGTCGTCCCTGCTGTCTGAGCCCGCCGGCTCGCAGGCTCCAAGCCGGCGCCACGCGGGGCTACGATGGCGGTGGATATAGGCCGGGGAAGGGGGAGGTATGGGGTTTCTTCGCAGAGGTGACAGCTCGCGCGGCGAGCTGCTGTCGGCCACGACCGCACTCGTGATCGAGGCGCCGGCGCCACCGGAGGGCGGCCCGCATATCGGGCCGGGCTCGGGCCTGCCGATCAAGGTTCTGGCCGACCTCGGCTCCGGCCGGCTGATCCACGAGTGCAAGGTGCGGCTCAGCGAGACACATTGGCTCGTGCCGGGGATGGACGTGCGGGTGCTGTTTGATCCTGGCGAACCGGGCGCGTTCGAGATCGACTGGGACGCGGTACCGAGCATGGAGGCTCGAGCGGCAGCCAACGACACGGCGCTCGCAGATCCGATCGCCGCGCGGCGCCGCGTCGCACACGCGCTCGGCATGACGCAGGCCGACACCGGGACCGCTCGCACGGAGCGCTTCGGGCGCGCGCTCGAGCAAACTCAGAGTAAGCCGGCGCCGCCCGGCAGGCTGCGCGCGGTAGCGCTGATCGCGACGATCAGAGGCCGGCGCCGGATCGTCGGCGATGCCGACAACGTCGCAACGCACGACGCGGTCACCTATCAGCGCGACAGCGCCGCGGTGCTATCGGTCACCGTCGCCGGACGAGCGCCTTACGCGTTGTACCTCCGCGCGTTCAAGTGCAAGGTCGATCTGCTCGAGCCGATGTGGACCCCGCTTCCGTCGCTGCTTTCCGCCGCCGATCCGACCGAGGTGGAAATCTTGTGGGACGAAGTCCCCTCACACCAAGCGCAGCTGGCCGAGCGGGTCTCGGGCTCGTTCGCGACACAACAGGCGCAGCGCGGCGCGCTTGCAGACGCCGCGGTGCAAACGGATCCTCGGGCGGCGGCGTCCCAGATGCAACGGCTCGCTGCCGAGAACGCCAAGCGCGCGCTCCAGTACGTCAGTGATCCGGCGATGCGCAAGCTCCTGATCGATCAGTACCGAGCCGCCGGGATCGAGATCGACCAAGACGGCTGAGGCGATCGTCAGAAGAGGCTGCCGATCCCTTTGATCGCGGCCGTCCCGAGCACGATCTCGAGCACGACGCCGACGGCGCCAACGATCAGCCCGACGACGACCACGACGATGTCCTCGAGCAGCACGCCGAGCGACACCAGTACGACGCCCAGCGACGGCAGCGTGTCAAGTCCCGTGAACGGAGGCGCGACGAAGGCCGCGACCGACCCGACGATCACGATCAATCCGAAGCCGATCTTGCTCACCCGGTGCTCGAACAGGAACGTCAGCCGCGGCTTCGAGAAGCGCTCGAGCCAGCGGATCAGCTTCATCAGCCCGGTCACGAAGCGCTGCTGTTTGTTGCCGCCGAACTCGATCCGGCGCCACTTCTGCGGCAGCCAGATCTCCTGGCGGTTGGCGATCAGCTGCAGCGCGAGCAGCACCGCGATGATCTCGAACACGTGCGTAGCCCCGCCGGTCGGCAACGGAAGCGCGGGGACGCCGAGCAGCAGAACGAACAGGATGGCGAAGCTCTTGGGCCCGAACACGTCGATCAGTCCACCGAGCGTCTTGTCGCCGTCGCCCTTCAGCCACCGCTCGAGGTCGTCGCTGACGCGCGGCTCGGTGCCACCATCCGGGGTGGCAGCGTGAGGCTCCGGCTCGGTGGCGCCATCGTGAGGCACCGTCGCGTCCCCGGGGCCCGGCTGCGGCGGTTGCTCCATCGTGCGGGACGATAGAGACGCGTGCCGTCGGGGCAGGCCCTCACGCGCCCGTGAAACCCAGGATCAGCTGCGCGGCCTCGAGCGGAACATCGAGCTGCGGATAGTGACCGACGCCGTCGAGCACGACCCAGTCGGCATGCGGCAGCCACTGCTCGCGGTAGCGCGCGGCGGCCCGTGGCCACGGCAGCAGGCGGTCCTCGGCGCCCCACGCGATCCGCACCGGGCAGGACACGGCCTCCGCGTCGAGCGTCCACTCGTTGTCGCGCGCGGACTCGATCAGTGCCGGCGCCGCGGGGCATGCCGCGACCGCGAGCAGCTGCTGAGCGAGCAGCTCGGGCGGGAGGTGCTCGTAGTTGACGGTCAGCAGTTCGCTCGCACGCCGCCTGCCCTCGGCGGTCCCCAGCAGGGCGTGCGCCCGCGGCGCGAGCGTCCGCGCCTGCCGATGAAGCCGGCCTTGGAGCTCGAGCAGCTCCAGCCACGACCGGTCGCCGGCTGCCCAGCCTCCGGCCGGAGCGAACGCGACCACCGTCCGCGCGCGCCCCCGCGCGGCGAGCGCCAACGCGAGGTACCCGCCGAGTGAGCTGCCGACGAGATCGGCGACCGCAACCCCCGCGCGGTCCATCTCGCGCTCCACCGCTTCGGCCAGCGCGGCGGCGCTCGGCTCGCCTTCGAGCTTCGGTCCGCCGGCGTGGCCGGCCAGCGTCAGCGCCAGCACGTCATGGCGACGCTCGAGCGCCGGCAGCACCAGTTCCCAGCTATGCCAGGTGTCCATGAACCCGTGCAGGCACACCAGCGGCGGCCCTGAGCCGCCGCGGTGAGACGGGGTCAACGGCGTGTATACCGGCTTCACGGACTTCTCCTCCTCCTTTGACCAGCGGGGCGCAGGGTCGTACCGGGCGTCAGCCGCCGGGTGCGAAGAAGGCGCGGAACTCCGCCACGGCCTCGGGCACCGGAAGCGCAAACGCGCCGCGCCGGCTCGTGCAGGTGCCGTTCAGCCGCCTGAGCCGCACGGCCGTCTCGGCCGCCGCAATCGCCACCGGCAGACCGTTGAGCACTAGTGCGTCGTCGACGGTGAACGCCGGCTCGCGGCCGAACAGCAGCATCGGATACCCCCCGGCCGCGATCACCACGTCGATCCCCAGCTCAACCAACGGCCGCACCTGACGGACGAATTCGTCGCGCATCCGCTGGTAGGCCAGATCGTCCTCGAAGGCACGGTTGAAATCCTCGACCTGGGCCTGGATCGCGCGGACCGCGACGATTCGTCCGGCCAGGCCGTAGCGCGCGATCTGGTCCTCGTGGTAGGGGATGAACACCGGGTTGATCGTGACCAGCCCTGTCTTGCGGCCGAGCGTGCAGGCGTGCAGCATCGTGGTCTCTCCGAGCCCGATCACGGGGATCTCGACCGCCGCGCGTGCCTCGCGCAAGCCGGGCTCCTGAAAGTGGCCGATCACGAACGCGTCATAGCCCTCTTCCTGGGCCGCGATCGCGTTCGAGATCACCTGCGCCGCGCACCGGAACTCCGTGATCGGATGCAGGTAGCGGTCCCCCGGCTGGATGCCGTGCATCGAGACGTCGACGTCTGCGCTCGCCACCGACTCCACGTACGTCCCCAGGCGCTCGAAGTAGGGCGCGTCGACATCGGGATCGGTGAAGCTCTGATACCAAAGTCGCGCCGGTGCCATCGATGTCCTTTCTGGGATGCGATCGTGCCTGGGGCTGCATCGTCGCAGCTATCGGTGGGTGCAATCGCGACGTTGGCGCGGGAGCGGATAGCGGCCGATATCGTCCCTGGGCGTCGGTCCGCGGACCGCTGCGAATCTATGAGCCGCTTTGCGATGCAGATCCTGTTGCTCGTGGCGGTGGCAATCGCCGTCGCCGCCTGCGGGTCGCAGACAAGGCCTTCAGCCGCATCCGATCCGGCATCCAGTCAAGCCGTTGCCCAGAGCTCGCCGGGATCGCTGCCGCGGTCGCACCCGCGGCGGTCCAGCCGGCTGCCGGCGTCCAGGCGTCGCCCTCGGTCGGTGGTGGCGGGGAAATCGTGGGCGACGTGTCCGCCCACGCGCCCCCGCTCTCGCAGGTCAAGCACGAGCTCCAGCAGCTCAACCTGTGCGGCGGAGCGGTGACGGCCGCCGAGGCGACGCCGATCGTGAAGTCGTCCGCGCCCGGCTTCGTCGCCGACCCCGGCACGATTCAGGATGTGGGCCAGCTGCCGGAGCTCACCGCGCAGCTCAACGCGCTCGGACAGGCACTCAGCGTCACGATCTACGGGATCAGCGGGTACCGCACGCCGGCGCACAGCGTCGCCGTCGGCGGCTACGCCGATGACCCGCACACCAAGGGCGAAGCCGAGGACATCGGCGTCAACAGTTTGCTGCGCTCGAGCGCCGCCCAGATCAGCGAGCCCGAGCTCGCCAGGTTCGGGCTCTACCGGCCGTTTGACCCGACCGACGATCCCAACAACACCGAGGTCAACCATGTTCAGCTGATCCCGCACAGCGGCCCGCTGACGCTCGCCCAGTCGACAGCCACGTTTGACCCGGACCCGGCGTGCAAGTAGTCGGCTAGTCGCAGAGCGGCTGCGTGGGAAATCGCTCCCGCGCATACTCCAAATGAGTGGGGTCGATCTAGGCTGTGTACGCGGTGATGGGCGCGATCACGATCAGCTTCGAGTTGCCGGCGCACTTCCTCGACGAGCGCAGCCAGCGCGCGGGCTTCGTTCTGTTGGGGTCATTTCTGCTGTCGTTCCTGTTCATCCGGACCAGCGCGCGGCTGATGCGCAGCCCGAAGGTCCCGTGGTGGCCCGGCAGCGTCACGACGGAGGGCGGGCTCCACCTCCACCACCTCGTGTGGGGCATCGTGCTGATACTGCTGTCGGGATTCGTCGAGTTCGCCACCTCCCCGGCCAGCCCTTGGAACGAGTTCCTCGCCGCCCTGTTCGGGATCGGCGCCGGGTTCACGCTCGATGAGTTCGCGCTGTGGGTCTATCTGCGCGACGTCTACTGGGCCGAGGAGGGAAGGTCGTCGTTTGACGCCGTGGTGGTCGCCGCGCTGATCGGCGGCCTCGTCGTCCTCGGGCTGTCGCCCTTCGATCTCCCCAACAATGGATCCTCGATCAGCGCCGTCGCGCTCGCGGTGGCGCTCGCGGTCGGGCTGAGTGCGCTGGCAATCCTCAAGGGCAAGCCGCTGGTCGGCCTGATCGGTCTCTTCCTGCCGCCGGTCTCGCTCGTCGGGGCGGTTCGCCTGGCCGCGCCTGACTCGCGCTGGGCGCGGCGCCGCTACGCCGCGGACGGGCGCAAGATGGCGCGCGCGCAGGCGCGCTGGCAACGGATCGGGACCCGGCGGCGGTGGATTGCGAACACGGTCGCCGGTGCCCCCGGGCTGCCCGCGATGCGGGCCGGTGACCCGCCCGAAGAGTGAGCCCGCCTGCGCCGGGACTAGGCGCTCGGGCGGCCGATTCGCCTGGCCGGGTCAAACGCCCTGAGCAGCGGATCGCGCTTGCCCTCGACGATCAGGTCACCGAGCAGTTCGCCGGTGATCGGCGCGAGCGTCACCCCGAGCATCGCGTGCGCCGCCGCCACATGGAGCCCGTCGAGCCCGGGCAGGGCGCCGATGTAGGGCAGGCCGTCGGGCGACAGCGGGCGCATCCCGGCCCAATCGGCCGGGTTCGGCGGCATCTCCCAGCCGGGGATCGCCTCGGCGGCCGCCGCCGTGATCGCCCGCAGCCGGCGCTGGGAGAGCGCCAGCCCGCGGGCACCGAGCTCGAGCGTCCCGGACACGCGCACGCCCTCGTCGTAGACGCTGATCGCCACCTTCGGCTCCTCGAGATACATCGATCGCGACGGACCCGTCGGCACGCGCGCGAACGTCCGGCTGTAGCCCTTCGCGGTGGCGATCGGGAGCCGTACGCCGAGTCCGCCCACGAGCTCCTGGGTCGGCACGCCGCTCGCCACGACGACGGTGTCAGCCGACCACTCGCGCGTCGGGCCGCTGACAATCCACCCCGACCCGCCGCGCCGCAGGGAGACCGCCGGGGTGTCCTCGAACACCGAACCGCCCAGCGCCTTGACCCGGGCGAGCACGCCGGCCGTGAACGACTCGGGCCTCACCCGCCGCTCGAGGCTGCCGACCATGCCGCCGATCGCGCGCTCGCTGATCGCCCCGTCGAGCCCGAGCAGCTCCCCGCCCGTGAGCCGCCGCAGCGACGCCCCCGACCCGATTTCCGCCAGCTCGTCGGCGATCTTCGCCAGCTGCAGCAGTTCCGCGTCCGAGAAGGCCGGATACAGGAGCTCCTGCTGATGGAGCTCGAACTCCGCGCCCCGTTCGGCGAGGCGGTCAAACGCGCCGGGCGCGCGCCCGGCAAGCTCCTGCAGAACGGCCAGCCCGCGCCGGTAGACCCGTCTCGGGCAGCAGCGCAGGAACAGCGAGATCCAGGTGAGCATCGCGGGCGAGAGCGTCGGCCGGATCCACAGCGGTCCCGACGGGTTCACCAGCCAGCGCAGCGACTGGCCGACGACGCCGGGCCCGGGCACCGGCGCCGACAGCGCCGTCGTCACCCACCCCGCGTTGCCGGCCGAGGCCGCCCGCCCACACCGGTCGCGCTCGATCACCGTCACGCCGACACCGCGCGTCGCCAGGGCCTCGGCCACGCACAGTCCGACCGCGCCGCCGCCGACCACCACCGCCGACGAGCTCAAAGTGCAAATCCCGTCGGAAACGGATCCGTCGGATCGAGCAGGTACTGGCCCATGCCGGTGATCCATGCCCGGCCGCTGATCTCGGGTATCACAGCCGGCCGGTCCCCGACCGCGAGCTCCTGCACCAGTCTGCCCACGAACCGGCTTCCGATCACCGAATCGTTGGTGAACTCCTGTCCGAGGGCCAGCTGCCCGCGCGCGTGAAGCTGCGCCATCCGCGCCGACGTTCCCGTCCCACACGGCGACCGGTCGAGCCACCCCGGGTGGATCGCGGTGGCGTTGCGGGCGTCGGCGCCGTTCTCGCCGTCGGCATAGAACACCACGTGTTTGCAGCCGCGGATCGCGGGATCGATCGGATGCACCGGCGGCGCCGCGGCGCCGATCGCGTCGATGATCCGCAGCCCGCTCGAGATCAGCTCGTCGGCGCGCGCCGGTACGGGCTCGAGCTCGAGTGACGCCGCCCTTACCAGCGCGTAGAAGTTGCCGCCGAAGGCCATGTCGTAGCTCACGGTGCCGAGCCCGTCGACGTCAACCGTCGCGTCGAGATCGACCACGAACGCCGGCACGTTGCGCAACGTCACCCGCTTGGCGTGGCCGTCGACGACGTCGACGCGCGCCTCGACCAGTCCCGCCGGCGTGTCGAGCCTGACCGTCGTCTCGGGCTCCGTGACCGCGACCAGCCCGCATTCGACGAGCACCGTCGTGACGCCGATCGCCCCGTGGCCGCACATCGGCAGGCAGCCGGAGACCTCGATGAACAGCACGCCCCAGTCGGCATCGGGACGGGTGGAGGGCTGCAGGAAGGCGCCCGACATCGCCGAGTGGCCCCGTGGCTCGCGCATCAGCATCAGCCGCAGGTCGTCGAGGTTGCGCTCGAAGTAGACCCTTCGCTCCTGCATCGTGTCGCCGGGGATCGGCGCCAGTCCGCCCGTGATCACGCGCGTCGGCATCCCCTCGGTGTGAGAGTCGACGGCCGAGAAGTAGCGCGCGGCGCGCATCAGGCCGACGCCGGCTTGATCGCCGGGACGACCCGCCGCTCGTGGGTGCCGAGGCCGATCGTGCGCCCGTCGTCGGTGGTGACCTGCACCGCGAAGCGCAGCTTGCGGCCATCGACGATCTCGTCGAGGCGCGAATGGACGACGCACCTGGCGCCCTCGGGCGCGGCGCCGACGTGGCGCACGCAGACCTCGAATCCGACCGTCGCCTGGCCCTCGTCGAGCAGTGGATAGACGAGCATCGTCGAGGTCCGCTCCATCATCGCGATCATCGCCGGCGTCGAGAGAACCGATGCACCGAGCGTCCCGCCGACATCGGTCAGCAGCCGCCCGGCTACCTCGAACTCGTCGGAAGCCTCGATCCCTGGTCGCAGCTCGGACATCGGACGCAAGCCTAGCGGCGCTCGCGCCTGGGCTGACGAGCCCGCAGGTGTTCGCGCCCGGGCCGATCAGCCGTCAACATGGACGCGATGGATTCCGATCAGCTGTACGGCTTGCCGCTCGATCAGTTCGTCCCCGAGCGCGCCGCGCTCGTCAAGGCGCTCCGAGCCGACGGGGACCGTGAGCAGGCCGCCGAGGTGGCGGCCCTGCGCAAGCCGTCGGTCGCCGCCTGGGCGGTCAACCAGCTCGTTCGCACCCAGCGGCGCGCCGTCGATGACCTGTTTGCGGCCGGCGACACGCTGCGCGACGTCCAGGCGGAGGTGATGGCCGGGCGACAGGATGCCCAGGCGCTACGCGACGCCGCCGGCGAAGAGCGCGCCGCCGTGGACGCCCTCGCTCAGTCGGCCCGCGGGCTGCTGACCTCGGACGGCGACGGGCTGAGCCCGTCTGTCATCGACCGTGTCGCCGACACCCTCCACGCCGCCGCGCTCGACGACGACGCCCGGACGGACGTCGACGAGGGCCGCCTCGAACGCGAGCTGCGCCATGTCGGGCTCGGCGCCGGAGGTCTGGTGGCCGCCGGCCCGGCCAAACGGTCGGCGCGCAAGCAGCCAGGCGCCCGGGCCAAGCCCCGGGGCCGGGGTAAGCGCGACGATGACGCCGCCAAGCCCCAGCGCCGGGGTAAGCGCGACGATGACGCCGCCAAGCCCCAGGGCCGGGGTGAGCGCGACGATGACGCCGCCAAGCGCCGCACCGATGCCAAGCGCGCCGACCGCGAGCGCGCCGACGCCCGTCGGGCAGCGCGCTCGGCCGAGGCTGACGCCCGCCGTGAAGCCGACCGCGCCGCCCGCGCGCTCAAGATCGCCCAGGAGCGGCGCAAGCGCGCTGCCGAGGCGCTCGGAGAGGCCGAGGTGGAGCTCGCGGATGCGACCTCGCAGGCCGCCGCCGCGGTCGAGGCCCAGCGCCAGGCCCGCGAGACGCTCGACGCTTTTTAGGGCGCCAGGCGTTCGAGCCGCCAGGCGCCGTCGTCCTCGGGGATGTAGACGAGCCGGTCGTGGAGCCGGTCATCGCGGTGCTGCCAGAACTCGTAGCGCTCGGGCGTCAGGCAGAAGCCGCCCCACGCCCGCGGCAGCGGGAGCTCGCCGTCGGCGTGCTCTTCGGCGAGCTCGGACACGCGCCGCTCGAGCCAGGCGCGACTCTCGATCGGCTGGCTCTGCGGCGAGGCGAGCGCGCTCAGCTGACTGCCTCGTGCGCGGCTGCGCACGTACGCCGCCGACTCCTCGGCCGATGTGCGGCGCACCGGCCCCTCGATCCTCACCTGGCGCCCGAGTGGGTCCCAGTAGAACAGCATCGCGGCGCGGGGGTTGTCCTCGAGCTCCCGTCCCTTGCGGCTCTCGTAGTTGGTGAAGAACACGAAGCCCCGCTCGTCATAGCGCTTGAGGAGCACCATCCTGATCGACGGCACCCCCTGCGGCGTGCTCGTCGCGACGGCGACCGCGGCCGGCTCGCGCAGGGTGGACTCGCGGGCTTCCGCGTACCAGACCTCGAACTGGCGCAGGGGATCGGGTTTGGCGTCCTCCTCGCGCAGCGGCACGGCAAAGGCGTTCACGCGCTAATTATCCGTGCATAATCGCGGCCGAGCATTCACGCTCTCGGAAAGGACGGTCGATGGGCTCGCAGATTGAGTTTTCAGCCGATGCCGGCTGGGCGCGTTCGCTGATCGGGCCCGCGGAAGCTACCGCTCCGCTGCGGCCCCTATCACCGATGTTCGCCTACGACGAGCAGCTCGCCGACCTGCTCCTGTCCTACGCGCGTCAGCGACTCTCGATGGATCCGATCCCGGTCGGCGGAGGAGCGTCGTGTGAGCCCGACGTCGAGGCGCTGGGCCGCTTGCTCAACGCCGATGGCAACGACCCCGCGGTCGTGCTCGACGCGTTCTTCGCCGAGGTTGTTCCGTCGTCGATTCCCGCCGACAGTCCCGACTATTTCGCGTTCATCCAACAGGCCCCGACGCCCGCCGCGCGCCTGTTTGACATGCTCGTCACGTCGGCATCGATGAGCGCCGGCCACTGGTTTGAGGCGGCCGGCTCGGTCGTCGCCGAGAACCAGACCCTGCGCGTACTGGCCGATCTCGCCGGACTGCCGACGCAGGCGGGCGGCTGCTTTGTGTCCGGTGGATCGGCCGCGAACCTGTCGGCGCTGATCGTCGCGCGCGAACAGGCGGGCCGGCCCGAGCGGCGCCCGCGGATCGCGGTCAGCGCCGAGGCGCATGCGTCGATCGCGCTCGCGCTCAAGGTGATCGCCGTCGACGCGCTCGTCGTCGACGCCGAGGACCACCGGCTGACCGGCGCCGCGCTCGAGGCGGCGCTTGCGGCCGATCCCGCCGCAGACGACGTGGTCGCCGTCGTCGCGACTGCCGGGACGACGAACGCCGGGATCGTCGATGACCTGGCCGGGATCGCGGCGGTGGCTGCAGGCGCGCGGTCTGTGGCTCCACGTTGACGGCGCCTACGGTGGTGCAGCGTTATTTGTGCCACAGTGCCGGGCGCTGTTTGCGGGGATCGAGCACGCGGACTCGCTCGTCATCGATCCCCACAAATGGCTGTTCGCGCCGTATGACTGCGGGGCGCTGCTGTACCGCGAACCGGAGCTGGCGCGGTCCGCGCTCGCCCAGCACGCGTCATATCTCGACACGCTGACCGACGCCGACGGCTTCAACCCGGCCGATTACGCATTTCACCTGACGCGCCGCCCACGCGGGCTCGCGCTGTGGTTCTCGCTCGCCGTCCACGGCATCGACGCCTACAGCGCCGCGATCGAAACCGGCCTTCGGACAGCGCGGGCGTGCGCGGAGCTGATCGAGGAGCTGCCCTACCTCGAGCTCGTTCGCGAGCCGGAGCTATCGGTGGTGCTGTTCAGGCGCGAGGGGTGGAGCGCCGCCGAGTACGAGGCATGGGCACAGCGGCTGTTCGCCGAGCGGATCGCGTTCGTCGCGCCGACGACCTGGGAGGGAGAGCCGACCGCGCGGCTCGCCTTCCTGCATCCGAATACGTCGGTCGAGCTCATCGAGCGGATCCTTCGTTCGATGGCCGGGTCCCCGAATTAGCTATCACTAGTGGATCGTGGCGACGAATCGACGGAACTTCCTGCGCGAGATGATGGGGCAGGTCGCCCGCGGCGCTGGGGAGCTGGTAGGTCAGGCGCTCCCGCTGGACGCGATCACCCCCGATGAGCCGCCCGAGCCAGCCGCGGAGGCGTGGCCGGTGCCGGCGCCGAGCCGGTGCGCGTCACTTGACGAGGCAGCCGCGCTTGCCGACGAGGTTGGCCTCGGCAGTCAGCAGGACACGGTCCTTGCGGCCTGCCGGTGGAGCCTGCGGCTGAGCCCGTCCGACGACGCGCACGCGCCGCCCCGGGTGTCGGACTCGTCGTCCGTCGTCGAGATCGATCTCACTTGGGTCGCGGCGCTCGGCGAATCAGGGCTGTTGCCCGACGGCGGCGTGCTGCGCCTTTATCCGATCAGCGCGCCCGAATGGGCGCCCTCGCCCGAGACGCTCGGTGGCTCGCCGGCGCTCGCCGGCGACCACCAGCTCGAGGTCGCTCCCGAGCTCGTGCTGCCGCGGGCCTGGTCTGACGCGGTCGGACGGCTCGCACTCGACACCGACGAGCTCGAGGCGTGGGAGGCGTTGCGCCATCAGCTCGCGGAGCTGCAATCGACGGTCACATTCGACGCCGCGTCGGAGCCGACCGCACTTCACCGGCTGCTCGGCTATCCGGAAGAGCGCCGCGGGGACATGCCGCTCGTCTGCGAGATGCTCGCCAACGGCGTCGAGCTGGGCGACGAGCCGGCGGCGGCTCACCCTCGAGCACGCGAGTTCGAGGCCGGCGCGGCGCGCTGGCTGCTGCTCGCTCAGCTCAGCGCCGACTCCCGCCTCGGCTGGTCATGGGGCGCCGACGACGCGCGCCTGTACCTCTGGATCCACGAAGCCGACCTGTCGACGCGCCGCTTCGAGAACGTCCGCGTCTTCAGGCAATAACCGTGCCGCGGCGCAACCGCGTCACCCCGCTGAGCGAGCTGATCGAGACTCCGGCACGCGGACTGGTGTACGCCAACCGTGGCTGTCTGCACGACGCCGACGGCCGGATCCGCCGGCGCTACAACGGCAAACGGTGGATCGCCTGCCGGCTTCAGTTCCGCGGCTGGCAGCGCGAGGCGTTGATGATGCCCGGACGCTTCACGGAGCTGTTCTTTCTCGACGAGGCGACCGCGTTCGCCGCCGGTCACCGCCCGTGCGCGCTCTGTCGTCGCGAGGACTACGACCGCTTCGGCGAGATCTGGGGCGAGCTGCACCCCGGCCAGCGTGGCGCCGATGCGATCGACGCCCAGCTCCACCAGGAGCGTGTCGATCCGGTGACGCGCCGGCAGCTGCGCCGGCCTGCCGAGCTCGACTTGCTCCCGGCGGGCGCGTTCGTGCTCGATCAAGGCGCGCCCTGGCTCGTGCTCGACGGCGAGCTGCGACGGTGGACCCCCGCCGGTTACGAGTCCAGGCGTCCGCGCGGCCGCGGCGCGACCGTCGAGCTGATCACGCCCCCGTCGCTGGTCGAGGTGCTACGCGCCGGGTGGGAGGGCGTGGTCCCTTTCCTGCACCCGAGTGCTCACCAGGCCGCCTCCCCCAACTGAGCGCCGGCGATCAACCGGTGGCGGCCGACCAGGTGCCCCGGCACGAGCGCGCCCACCCACAGCGCCGGCGGACTGTGGCCGACGGTGTAGAGCAGTCGGCCTGCGTGCGGGTCGATCGCGACCGGCTCCGATCCAGCCACGGAGACCAGCCGCTGCGCCCGCGGCCCCGCTCCCCGGAGTGTGACCTGGTCGACGATCACCCGATCCTTGGCCGAGTAGGCGGCCAGGAGGTCGTCGGGCGAGCCCGGATCGCCGGCGATCGTCATCGCCTGGCCGGGAACGCCCGAGACGATCACGCGCCGCGCGGCCAGCCGCCCGGTGCCGACGTGCACCACGATCAGGCACATCGCGGACGCCGGCACTCCTGCGCACATCGCCTCAGGGCCTCTCGCGGGCTTGCTGACGGCGACGGCGACCGGCTGGGGTACCACGACGATGTCGCTCCCGTCATCGAGCCACGTGACCGCCCCGGCGAGCAGCTGGCCTTTCAGCCCGATGAGTGCCGTCACGTCGATGTGGCGGGTTGCGCCGGACCGAAGGTCGCGCACCGCCACCATGTCGCTGCCGAATCGCCCGCTCACAAAGGCTAGCCGCTTGCCGTCGGGGCTGACCGCCGGTTGCTCTCCGTTCGCGATCCCCGCGCGGCGGCCGGTGGCCACGTCGATCCGGACGATCTTGAGCGTCGTATGACCGATCAGGGTCACGTACACCTCGCGCCGATCGGGCGAGACGGACACGCCGTTGTCGGTGAACGACTGCCCGAATCTTCCCAGCGCCTTCATGAGGTGCCCGTCATCTGCAGATCGCAGCTGCACGTGCACGCCCGAGTTGGTCTCGGTCACGTAGACGAAGCTGCTCGAGGGCGCGGTCCCGTTGCCCGCCGCCTGCCCGCTTCCGGCGCAGATCGAGGTCGCAAATGGCGTTCGCGCCGAGCTCGAGTAGATCTGCCACCGCTGCCCCGGCGCGGGCTGGATCCCGTCCTCGGCGAGGGCGTCGGCACCCTGGGCGCCCGTGTCGACCTCGACCACACCCGGGCCTGAGCCCTTCAGATAGCGGCTCACGCGGACGCGTGCGGGCGACTGCAGAACCTGCTTGCCGCCGATCGTCGCCGCCGGACCGGGAAGCATGGTTCCGACGAACACGACGCGTGCTGCCGCGAACTGGGCCGCGGGCATCAGCCCGGCGCAGCTCCCGGCCGAGACGACCGTGTTCGGTGTCGACGCCGGCCGGGCGCTCGCGCACCCGGCAGCTACCAGCGCTCCGGTCAGCAGCAGTGCGATCGGCAGGCTCTGCCTCACGGTTGTACTACGCGCCAGGCCGCGACGGATCACGATTGACAGACTTCCATCGATGCCCCAAGACCTCAACTGGGAGGGCTGCTACAACGTCCGCGACCTCGGCGGGATCCCGCTCGCCGGCGGGCGCGAGACCAGGTGGCGAGCCGCGGTCCGCGCCGACTCGCTGCACAAGCTCACCGACGATGGCTGGGCGGCGCTCGTCGACTACGGCGTCCGGACCGTGATCGACCTGCGCAACGATTACGAGCAGGTGCCCGAGATCGCCGGGCGGCCACCGGAAGTCGCCACCGTACAGCTGCCGCTCGATGGGATCGAGGACCGCGAGTTCTGGGATCCGATCGTCTCCGGTCCGCAGTTCGGCACGCCGATCTACTACCGCGGCCACCTCGAGCGGATGCCCGACCGTAGCGCCGCGGTGCTGCGCGCGATCGCGCGGGCCGGGCCTGGCGGGGTAGCGTTTCACTGCGTCGGCGGCCGCGACCGGACCGGCCAGATCACGATCCTGCTGCTCGCGCTCGCCGGCGCGAGCGCCGACCAGATAGTCGCCGACTACGAGCGCAGCGACGAGCGTCTGGCGCCGATGTGGGCGGCCAACGACGGCCCCGACGAGGCGCGCGTCAACGCCGAGTTCCTCGCCGAGCGCCAGACGTCGGCCGCCGAGCTGATCTCGGCGCTGCTCGACACGCTCGACCTCCCGGCGACGCTGCGCGCAGGCGGGCTGACCGACGCCGACGCCGCGGCGCTGCGGGCCCGGCTCGTGGCTCAGTAGGTGTAGAAGCCCTGGCCGGCCTTGCGGCCGTGGTGGCCTGAGACGACCATCCGCTTGAGCAGCGGCGGCGGCGCGTACTCGGGCCGCTTGAACTCTTCATACAGCGAGTCGCAGACGGCGTAGAGCACGTCCAGGCCGATGAAGTCGCACAACGTCAGCGGGCCCATCGGATGGCCGCATCCGAGCCGCATCCCTTCGTCGATGTCCTCGCGCGACGCGAACCCGTCCTCGTACATCCGGACCGCCGCCATCAGGTACGGCACCAGCAACATGTTGACGATGAACCCCGAGCGGTCCTTGGTGCGGATCGCGCGCTTGCCGATCTTGACGGCGAACTCCTCGGCGCGCTCGACAGTCTCGTCGGAGGTGTCGAGCGCGACCACGACCTCGACGAGCTTCATCACCGGCACGGGCGAGAAGAAGTGCAGGCCGATCACCCGGTCTGGCCGCTGCGTCCACGCCGCCAGCTCGGCGACCGGGATCGAGGACGTGTTCGACGCCAGGAACTGCGCTCCGGGGAGCTCGAGGTCCAGGCGCTGGAACAGCTGGCCCTTGAGTCGTGGGTCCTCGGTCACGGCCTCGACCACGCCATCGACGTCGTCGAGGTCCTCAAAGGTGGTCGTGTAGCTGACCCGCTCGATCAGCAAGTCTCCGTCCTCGCGGCTCAGCTTGCCGCGACTGACCGCTCTCGCGACCGACGCATCCAGTGACGCGCGCGAGCGCTCGAGCGGCGCCTGCTCGGGTTCATACACGGTCACGGCCACGTCGGCCGCCGCCGCCGCCTCGGCGATCCCCGAGCCCATGAATCCGGCTCCCACCACCCCTATACGCGAAAACTCGGTCATGGCGGCCAGTCTTTCAGCTTTTCGCGTCGCCGGTCCACGGCGGCGCGTTGCCCGCATATATGCTGGCCGGGCGGATGCGCCCGGTCCTGATCTTCACCCACTCCGACGATCGAGGGACCGGGCTGGTGGGCGATGGGCTGCAAGACGCCGGCTGCACCATGGTCGGATCCAACCCAGCCGACGGGCTCCCGTCCTGGTCGATCGACGAGATCGCCGCAATCGTCTCGTTCGGCGGTCGCCAGAGTGCTCGCGACGTCGGCGGGAACGACTTCTTGGCCGCCGAGGTGGCGCTGATGCGCCAGGCGCTCGCGCGCGAGACGCCGGTGCTCGGGCTGTGCCTCGGCGCCCAGCTGCTCGCCGTCGCGTCGGGTGGCGAGGTGTCGCGGATCGGTCCCATGTCGGTTGGCTGGCCGCGCCTCTCGCCGCTCCCGGCCGCGCGTCGCGACCCGCTGTTCAGCGCGCTCAACGGCGGCCTGCAGGCGCTCGAGTGGCACGAGGAGATGTTCACCGTCGGGCCGGGCGCGGTGCTGCTCGCGACGACGCCCGGGCCTGGCGACGCCCTGTTCCGCATCGGCCCCGCGGCGTGGGGCAGCCAGCCGCACATCGAGCTCTCGGAGGCGATGCTGCTCGACGGCTGGCTCGCCCACGACTCGGGCGTCGCCGATGTCGAAGCGATGGGCTACGAGATTGAAGCGTTCAGGGCGCAGACGCGCGAGCTGTTGGCGCTCCAGATCGACGCGGCCCGCCCGGTGTTCGAGCGCTTCGGCGAGCTCGTCCGCGCCGGCGAGGGGGCGCGCGGACCGGTCGCCGCCACCTACTGACCGGCCTCGGGTTCGAAGCTCAGCCGTGCGCCCGTCTGGTGGCCCTCGGCGGTGAAGCTCGCGGTCGCCCGGTTGAGCGCGAACCAGAGCGTCTCGCCGTCCTCGGTGGTGACCCGCAGCCGGCGCCCGTCGTCCGCGATCTCGTCGACCGTTCCCCGGATCGTGGATCCGAGGAAGTTGACGACCACCGCGCCGCCGACCCGGGGCATCGCTCGCAGGGGCACGGCGTCACTTGATAGCAAGCCGGGGGCCGGCCACCGGGCTGACGCCGCGCCCGGTGGCCGATGGGACGACGAGCGGTCAGACGCCGAGCTCCTCGGAGGCCATCCTGGCCCCGGCGAGGCGGTTGGAGATCTTCTGCATCGCCACGTCGCGCGCGAAGTCCGGGGAGCCGTGCTTGGGCTTGACGTCGCGGCTGAACGGCGAGAACCCGCAGTCGTCGGTGGCGCCGAGCCGCTGGACCGGGATGTGCTTGGCGGCCGTCAGCAGCTCGTCGCGAACGTGCTCGGCCGTCTCGACCTCCGGGTCGAGCGGATTGATCACGCCCATGAAGCACACCTGGGCCACCCCGTCGGCGTCCTCGCGGCTGTAGCGGCCGCACAGCTCGTACACCTTCTCGCGGTCCTCCTCGGAGGCGCACTGGATCAGGAAGTAGCCCGCGTTCATGTCGAACATGTGCTCGAGCAGGAGCTCGTAGGGCACCTCCTTGGAGTGCACCGAGTCGCAGTCGCCGCCGGGGCAGGTGTGGATCCCGATGTTCTTGCGTTCATCCGCGCTGAACCGGGCGAACAGCCGGTTGTTGAGGTCGATGAACTCCTGCAGCATGTTCTTCCCCGTCCACGGGTTGCGGGAGTCGTTCTTGTTCGCGAGGCGGCCCTCGGTGAAGTCGACCGATACCCGCGTCGCGCCGGCGTCGAAGCACTGGCGGATGTCCTTCTCGGCCTCGTCGACGCAGTCCTCGAGGAATTGATCGCGCGAGTAGCCGTCGACGTCGCCCTCGAGCGGGTACAGCAGCATCATCATCGACGGGGAGATCACCGCCTGCTTGACCGGGTGACTCGCGATCGCCTTGTTCTTCTTGACGAACTCCGACGCGTAGGTCTTGTAGTGGAACGGGCCCTTCGTGATCCGCGGCAGCTGGCGGTTGTGGCCATCGTCGAAGATCGCGAAGAACTGGCCATCGCCCGCCAGCCCGTCGGCAAGCCCGGTGCCCGCCAGCGTGTCGGTCAGGTTGTAGGTCGCAAAGCTCGACTCGCGCTGCTCGCCGTCGGTCACGATCGGCTCGCCGGTCGCCTCGAGCCGCTTGATCGAATCCTCGGCCGCCTTGTCCTGCTCGGCCTGCAGCTCCGCGAAGTCGATCTTGCCTTCGTCGTAGTCGGCGTAGGCCTCCTGGAGGCTCATCGGGCGCGGAAGCGAGCCGACCAACTCAGTGGGGATAGGCATACTGTCCTCTCTTGTGACTGACCATTCTCCCTCTTTCCGAGCAACATACTATGGGCCTGCCCGTAACGTCAACGGCCGCGCCGACCCGATACCTTTCCGCCGCTCATGAGCATCACCGTCGTAGGCTCGATCGCATTCGACACCGTCGAGACGCCGTACGGCGTCCGCGAGCGAATGCTGGGCGGCGCCGCTACCCATTTCGCGCTCGCCGCCTCGTTCTTCGACCACGTCCGCATCGTCGGGCCGGTCGGCGATGACTTCGGAGACACCGAGCTCGAAGTGCTCGCGATCAGGGGCTCGTCGATCGACGACGTCGAGCGCGTCCCCGGCGGCAAGACCTTCTTCTGGAAGGGCAAGTACGGCTGGGATCTGAACACCCGCGAGACGCTCGACACGCAGCTGAACGTGTTCGAGCACTTCGAGCCCAAGATGTCGCAGCTGTCGTGCACGTCCGACGTCCTGTTTCTGGCCAACATCCAGCCGGGACTCCAGCTCGACGTCCGCCGTCAGTGCACGTCCGCCAAGTTCGTCGCCCTGGACTCGATGAACCTCTGGATCGACATCGCCCGTGACCAACTGCTCGAGGTGATCGCGCAGGTCGACTGCCTGATGCTCAATGACGAAGAGCTGCGCCAGCTGACCGGCAAGCCGAACCTGATCTCGGCCTCCCGCGAGGTGCTCACGCTCGGCCCCCGGATCATCGTCGCCAAGCAGGGCGAGTACGGCTCGTCCCTGATCACCGAGGACGAGTTCTTCGCGCTCCCCGCGTACCCGCTCGAGACGGTCATCGACCCGACCGGGGCCGGGGACACCTTCGCCGGGGGGTTCGTCGGCTACATCGCGCGCCACCTCGATGAGCCACTCTCGAGCGATGTGCTGCGCAACGCGATGGCGTACGGGACCGCGCTCGCCTCGTTCAACGTCGAGGGCTTCGGTACCGATTGCGTCCGTGACCTGACCGCGAGGGCGGTGACCGAGCGCGTCGACGATCTCTGGCGCTTCGCGCACTTCGAGCACGTGGTCGTCGAACTCGCCTCGTGATCGATCGGCGGGCGCGTCTAGGCGATCGCGTGTGCCAGTAACGGCTCGCCGATCGCCCTAGCCCGCAGCGCCGCGTCACGGTCACCCTCGCCGGCGGCGACGATCGCGCCCTTCATCAGGATGTGCCACTGCCGCGCGAACGGCTCCGGCTCACGGACGCCCGCCTGCGCGGCGAGCCCCTGGATGAACTCGCGGATTCCCGCCAGGTATTCGGCGGCGGCCACGTGGAGCGGGTGGTGTTCGTCGGGGTGCTCGAGCATCACGTTGATGAACGAGCAGCCCTCGAAGCCGGGGGCGCGGAACCAGCCATCGAACACGTCGAAGATCGCCAGCAGCTGCTCGCGCGGAGTCCTGGCGCGCCGCGCGGACTCGGCCTGCAACCAGTCACGCGTCCACACCTGCTCGCGCCGCGCGAGAAATGCGAGCACCAGATCCTGCTTTGACCGGAAATGGCGGTACATCGTCTGGCGCGCGACGCCCGAGCGCTCGATGATCGCGTCGACTCCGGTCGCCTGCACGCCGTCGCGCGAGAACAGCTCGTAGGCGGCGCTCAGCAGCCGCTCGCGCGCCTCAGTACGTGTCGGGGTATCCAGTGCAGACACGCGCCGAATGTACCAGTGGCGCTCACGGTCAATCCCGCGGAGGCGGCTGTCGCAGTGCCCCGACGATCCCGGTCGTGAACAGTCCCAGGATCAGGATCGCGACCGCGTCGAGCGCGTTGAGGCCGTTGTGGACGATGTCGAGCACGGTCAGCACCGCGATCAGCGCGATGAACAGCAGCGACACGACGAGCACGATCTGGCGCATCACACGACCCTCGTCGGCGGGATCGGCTTGCGGCGGGTGGCCAGCAGCTTGATCGTCAGCGCCCCGATCGCGAACGCGCCCACTTCTCCCGCGTACGCCGCGCCGTCGATCAGCCCGGCGATCGCGAATGCGGCCTGCATCGCGAACCAGAGGACGAGCATCACCGGTACCGGCACCTCGATCACCGTGAACAGCAGTGGGATCAGAACCAGGGTCAGTAGACGTGCTCCGCGGTAGAGGACGGTATATCCGCCCAGCAGCGCCGAGATCGCCCCGCCGGCGCCGACGATCGTCGCCGTCGAGTCGGGGTCGAGCACAACTTGTATGCCGGCCGCCAACACGCCGCCGACGACGTAGATGCCGAAGAACCGGACCCCGCCGACCGCGTCCTCGATCGTGTTGCCGAACCACCACAGGAACGCCATGTTGCCGAGCAACTGGAGGATCGACGCGTGCACGAACATCGACGTGAACACCTTGTCCCACGTCAGCTCGTTCGCGATCACGCCGTACTTGGCCAGCTGCTGCGCGTCGGGACCGCTGATCAGCGAGCCGCCGTGGGCAGTCGCGATGATGTACAGCGCCACATTCGCCGCGATCAGCGCCAGCGTGACGACCGGCGTGGCGTCGGTGGGGATGTTGTCCTTGAACGGGATCACGGCGACGGACCGTGCGCCGCCGGTCCGCGGGTCGCTTTGCTTGGCGAGGACTTGGTTATGCCAGGCCGACCGGCGTGGCCACGGACGTGATCCGCCATGGCTCGGCCTTGTCACCGTTGAGCGCCAGCGTCCAGCGCTCGGTGAAGCTCGTCGCCCGCGAGCGGCTCCCGGCCACCACCGCGGTCGTGTCGCGGTTCTCGAGGTAACGCCGGCCAGTGAGGTCGACCTCGATCGTCATCGTCGGCGGTTCGGCGCCGGCGTCGAGGCCGACGATCCGGATCCGATTGACGACCGGTCCGCGCACCACCACGCGGATGCGTTCGCTCGTGTCACCGGCATAGAGCAGGTCACGGGTGGCCGCCGGGGTCGCGATCTTGCGCAGGTTGGCGTCATCGCCGTCGATCGCCTGCGCCCATGCATCGACCGCACGGCGGGCGGCGATCTCGAGCACATCGGGCGCGAACCGCCCGTCGGCGAGGCTCAGGTCATTGGCCGCGCTGTGGGCATCGCCCTCGAACTGGAGGTCGGCGACCTCCGAGATCTTGGTTCCCTGAGGCACCGCGTCGGCGACCGCCGCCTCGACCATCGCCTCGTCGCGCAGCCCGCGCTCGTCGGTCCACGGCGTCGACACGATCTGCTCGTCGAGCGCGTGCTTGCCCTCGGCGCCCTGCTCGATGGAGATCAGCACCCAGTGATCGCCGCGCCGGCCGAGAGTCCAGAACTCCCGGATCCGGGTGGTCTCGCCGAGCCGGCCGGTGCGCTTCAGATGGCGGCCGTAGCGGTCGATCACGTAATCCTTGAGTCGGGCGTCGATCTTTACGACAACGCGATCGGTGTCGCGATCGCCCTTGTGGTGCAGGCCGACGTACTCGATTCGCGGCTCGCCGATCGGCTCGACGTGGTTGCGCCACCCTCTGCGGTCGAAGTCATCGAGGCGCCGCTCCCACTCGGCGAGCAGGTCAGGAGCGACGAGCCCGCGCAGGTGGACGCGGTCCTCGGCATCCCATGCCTTCTGGATCTCGAGGAACAGGTTACGGGCGTTCGCGCGGACCTGGTCGGGCGCGAACTCGGGGTCGTCCTCGGCGGCCTCCGCGGCGGCCAGCTCGACGCGGCGCTCGCGGTTGGAGGTGCGGTGACGGCCACCGCCGCGGGCTCCTGCGCGGGTCGCGGCCGCAGCCTGCATGTGGGGGATAAACCGGGTCACGAACAGGTACAGCAGTCCGAGCCCGATCAGGATGAGGGCGCCGAGCCCGTGTCCGAGCAGCGCGATATGGAACAGCAGGTCGAGCACGATGAAGATCGCAAAGCCGGAGCCGCCACCTCCGCCGCCTCCGTCGCCACCGCCGCTGAATCCGGCGGAGCCACCGCCCGCGCCCGCGAACGCCGCCGGCGCGACGATCAGCGCCAGTACTGCGACGGCTAGCAGGATCAAAATCGCGCGCTTGCGGTTCATGCCGAAATAGCCTTTCTCAGCGGGCCTTCTCCAGGCTCGCTCTGCGCAACGTGTTGATCTGCATGGTAGCTGGACCGGACAAGCGGCCCCGCAGCTACGTGTTCGAAGCCCATCTCGTAGGCCCCATCCTCGAGCATTTTGAATTCATCGGGGTGCCAGTAGCGCACGATCGGCAGGTGGCGCTCGGTCGGGCGCAGATACTGGCCGACCGTCAGCACCTGCACGCCGCACTCGCGCAGCTGCCCGAGCGCATCGAGCATCTCGTCGAGCGACTCCCCGAGCCCGACCATGAGTCCGGATTTGGTGGTGACTTCGTCACCGGCGTACTCCTTGGCGTTGCTCAGCACCCGCTTCGAGCGCTCCCACGTCGAGCCGCGCCGCGCTACCGGGTACAGCCGGGGGACGACCTCGACGTTGTGGTTGAAGACGTCCGGCCGTTCGGCGATCACCTTGGCGAGCGGCATCTCCGCGCCCCGGAAGTCCGGCGTCAGCACCTCGATCTTGGTGTTCGGCGACTGGCGGCGGATCTGCCGGATCACGCCGACGAACGCATGCGCGCCGTAATCGGGCAGGTCGTCGCGGTCAACGCTCGTGACCACGGCGTGTCTGAGCCCCATCCGCGCGACGCTGCGCGCCACCCGGGCCGGCTCGAGCGGATCGTTCCAGGTCGGCCTGCCGGTCTTGACGTTGCAGAACCCGCACCGGCGCGTGCAGGTGTCCCCGAGGATCATGAAGGTGGCGGTCCCCCGCTGCCAGCACTCGCCGATGTTCGGGCACGCCGCCTCCTGGCAGACCGTGTGCAGATTCTCCGATTCGATCAGGCTCTGCAGCTCCCGGTAGCGCGGCCCGCCCGGGGCTGGCACCTTGAACCACGGCGGCTTGCGCGACTTGTGCTCGATCACCTCCGGCCCGAGCACCGTGAGGACGTCCGCGATCCCGCCGGGGTTGGCTCTCGAGCGAGTCGAATGCGGGGTGGAAAGCGGACGCTCAGACACTCTTAACAAGGCTATCGCGCGTGAATCCACGCCAAACCGAGGACCTCGGTGTCTGGCGGGACGTATACCGACGTCTAGTCACCGAGGTCATCGTCCAGCACGGGGTGATCGCGTTCGCGCAGCTCGGAGGCGATCGGGCTTCAGCGCGTCCGCAGATCAGCAAGCGGGTCGCCAGCGGACGTCTGCACCGCGTCCACCGCGGTGTCTACTCGATAGCCCCGCCCGAGTTCCTGACCCGAAAGGGGCGCTATATGGCTGCGGTCCTGGCGTCCGGCCCGGGCGCGGTTCTCTCGCACCGCTCGGCGGCCGATCTCCACGAGCTCCGCGCCACCGACCGCAGCAAGCATGGAGGTGATCGTCTCGCAGGAAGTACAAACGAATCGTCCAAGGCGTCGAAGTTCATCGCTCACGGACGCTGACGGCCGACGACATCACCACCGTCGACGGCATCCCTTGCACCACCGTGGCCCGCACGCTGCTCGACCTTGCGGGCGTCATCGGTCGCCGCCCGCTCGAACGGGCGATCGAGCAGGCCGAGGTCCAGGAGGTCCTCGACGGCGCCGACCTCGACCGCCAGCTCGAACGCAACCAGCACACCCGCGCGGCCAGCCGCCTGCGCGCCGCGCTCGCCGACCACGACGACAGGTCGGCCCCGACCGAGAGCGAGTTCGAGGAGCGCTTCCTCGCCTTCTGCAAGCACGCGAGAGTGCCGCTCCCCGAGCGCCAGGTCTACATCGACCCGAACGACGGCGAGCCGGCCGTGCGCGGCGACTTCGTCTGGCGCCAGCAGCGGCTGGTCGTCGAGACCGACGGCGTCAAGTACCACCGCACCAGGGCCGCGTTCGAGTCCGATCGCCGCAAGGACCAGCGGCTCACGCTCGCCGGCTGGCGCGTGCTGCGGATCACCTGGCGTCAGCTCAAAGCCGAGCCCGAGCGGATCGCAAAGATGATCCGCCACGCGCTCGGCCTGCGGTGAGAGAACGCTTGGCCTCCCGCGTCAGGCTGGCCCGTCAGGCCGGCCCGTCAGGCTGCGGTGAGGACGTCGCCGACCGCCGCCTCCAGGCGGGCCGCCGAAACCAGCCGCTGCCGGCGCCCGAGCGCTGACGCGACCTCGAATGCCGCCCGGCGCCGGAAGCACTTCATCTGGCCGGCGCCGCGGCCGGTCTCCTTGATCAGCGAAGTCATCTGGACACCATCGAGTCCGCAGGGGACGACCCACGAGAACGGCTGCAGGTCGTTCTCGACGTTGACCGCCCACCCGTGCGTGGTCACGCCGCGCGCCACGTGGACGCCGATCGAGGCGATCTTGCGCTCGCCGACCCAGACCCCCGTGTAGTCCGGGCCGTCCTCGGGTCGCGCCCGCGCTTGCGCAAGCCCCTCGCCCTGCAGTGTGGACACGATCCCGCGCTCCAAGGTCCGCACGTACTCGACCACGTCATCGACCGCCATGATCGGATAGCCGACGAGCTGGCCGGGGCCGTGGTAGGTGATCCTGCCGCCGCGGTCGACGTCGACGATCTCGATCCCCTGCGCGCGGTACCACTCCTCGCCCATCGGCAGCTCGCCCGCTCCCGAGCGCCGGCCCCGCGTGTACACGGGCCAGTGCTCGAGCACGAGCATCACGTCGGGAATCGCGCCCGCCTGGCGGGCCGCCCGCACACGGTGCTGGAGCTCCAGCGCTGAGCGGTAGTCGACCGTTCCCAGCTGGCAGACCCAGAGCTCCGGCGTCACCGGCCCTCCAGCTCGCGCTTGACCGTCGCCAGGAACTGGGCCGACAGCGCTCCGTCGAGCGCGCGGTGATCCCAGCTCAGGCCGAGAATCGTGATCGGCCTGATCGCGATCGAGTCATTGCCATCGGCATCGGTGACCACGACCGGCCGTTTGACCACCGCCTCGAAGTCGAGGATGCCGACCTGCGGCTGGTTGATGATCGGCGTGGCCATGATTGACCCGTACTGACCGGGGGCGGTGATCGTGAACGTACCGCCCTGGACTTCGTCGGGGGTTAGCTGGCGGGCCCGGGCCCGCTGCGCGAGGTCGCGGATCCGGGCCGCCAGACCCTCCTCCGAGAGTTCGTGTGCGTTGTGGATGATCGGCACGATCAGACCGTCATCACCGAGCGAGACGGCGATCCCGAGGTGTACCTCGCGCACGCGCGTGTAGCGGTCTCCCTCGAGCCAGGCGTTCAGGGCCGGGTGTTCGCGCAACGCGGCGATCGTCGCCCGCGCGACGAACGCGAGCGCGGTCACACCGAGCTGACGCCGCGCCGCCTCGACGCGGCTCATGTCGGCTTCGATCCACGTGGTGCAGGTCGCCGCCGTGTCCAGAGACCGCTTCATGTGCTCGCCGATCTGGCGGCGCATCCGTGACAGCCCCTCGCCGGAGGACGTGACGGCCGCCGGCTCGGGATCGGGCCGGTACGGGCTCTCGATGTGCAGGGGCGGCTGGGCTTCGGCGGACGCCGCCGGGGCGTGGCCGTTGCCGTCCACGAGCGCCATCACGTCCTGCTTGCGCACGCGTCCGCCGCGCCCCGTCCCCGGGACGCTGTCGAGATCGATCCCGTGCTCGGCGGCGATCCGCTGGACGACGGGGGAGTACCGCCGGCCTGCGGCCGGCCGATCGGGTTGGGGTTGCGAGGCCGCCGTCGCCGGCGCCGCCACCGCGGGCGGGGCCGCCGCCGGCGCCGCCGCTGCGGGCGGGGCTGCCGCGGGCGTGTCGGCCTCGGGCAGGGCCGAAGCTGTCGGGTCGGCGACCGCCGCCGCCGACGGTTCGCGCGGCACCGCGGCCGCACCGCCGTCCCCGGTGGCGATCCGCGCCAGAACGACGCCGACCTCGACCGTGGTGTCCACCTCGACCAGGATCTCGGCGACGATGCCCGTGACGGGGGCCGGTACCTCGGTGTCGATCTTGTCGGTGGAGATCTCGCAGATCGTCTGCTCGGCCTCGATCCGATCTCCGACCTCGACGCGCCAGGCGACGACCGTGCCCTCGGCGACCGAGACGCCCATCTGGGGCATCGTCACATCGATCAGGTTCTCAGTACGCAAGGAGCTCACGGCATGCCTCCTTTACGCGCTCGACGCCGGGGAGCACCGCCTGCTCGAGTGGTGGTGAGAACGGGATCGGCACGTCCGGCGTGGCAACGCGGACGACCGGCCCGTCGAGGTCCTCGAAGGCCTGCTCGGCGATCAGCGCCGCGACCTGGGCGCCCGCGGCGCAGGTCATGTTCGCCTCGTCGACGATCACGACCTTCGAGCAGCGCGCGACCGAGTCGAGGATCGCGTCCTCGTCGAGCGGCACCAGCGAGCGCAGGTCAAGGACTTCGACCGCCGCGCCATCGAGGTCGGCGGTCGCCTCGAGCGCCACGTCGACCATTGCGCCGTACGCGATAACGACCATGTCGGAGCCGGGCCGGGCGATACGGGCGGTGAACGGCGTCTCGAACACGCCCTCGGGCACATCGCCCTTGACCCGCCGGTAGAGGTGCTTGTGCTCCATGTAGCAGACCGGGTTGGGGTCGTGGATCGCCGAATGGAGGAGGCCCTTGGCGTCCTCCGCGGTCGACGGGGCGACGACCTTGAGCCCGGGCGTGTGCATGAACAGCGCCTCGGGGTTCTGAGAGTGAAACGGGCCGCCGGAGAAGCCGCCGCCGGACGGCAGCCGGACGACCAGCGGCACCGCGAGTCCCTGGCGATAGTGCATCTTGCCCGCCACGTTGACGAGCTGATCGAAGCCGCAGGAGATGAAATCGGCGAACTGCATCTCGCACACCGGACGTAGCCCGACCACCGCCGCGCCGACGGCGCAACCGATGATCGCCGACTCGGCCAGGGGCGTATCCATCACGCGGTCGGGGCCGAACTCCTCGATGAAGCCGTCGGTGACCTTGAAGGCGCCGCCGAACACGCCGATGTCCTCGCCCATCACGAGCACGCGCTCGTCGGCGCGAAGCTCGTCGCGCAGTGCTGCCGAGATCGCCTGGAGGTAGGTGAGGGTCGCCATCACTTCACCGCCTCGGCCGCGAAGCCGCTCCACGGCGCCTGCCCATCGCCGAGCGGCTCTGCCTCGCCCTCGCAAAAGACGCCCAACGTCGCGTCCTCGGGAGACGGCATCGGCCCGGCCAGCGCCTCGGCGGCGGCCGCATCGATCTCCTCGGTGACCGAGGCCCGCAGCGCGTCGACGTCGACCCCGAGCGCGCGCAGGCGCTTCTCCTGTCGGTCGATCGGATCGCGCTGGCGCCATTCCTCGACGAGTTCCTTGGGGACGTATTTCATGTCGTCGTGGGCCGCGTGGCCGTGCATCCGCATCGTCACCGCCTCGATCAGCGTCGGGCCGCCGCCGCCGATTGCGCGCTCGCGCGCCTCGCGGGTGGCCTCGAACATCGCCTCGACGTCGTTGCCGTCGACGGCTGTGCCGGTGAACCCATACGCGGTGGCGTGCTCCACCGGGTCGACGGCGAACTGCTTGTCGAGCGGCGTCGAGTAGGCGTACTGGTTGTTCTCGAGCACGAATACGACCGGCAGCTTCTGCACTCCGGCCCAGTTCATCGCCTCGTGGAAGTCACCGCGGGAGCTGGAGCCGTCACCGAACCAGGTCAGCGCGCAGCGCCGCTCGCCGCGCAGCTTGAAGGCCATCGCCATTCCGGTCGCGACGAGCATCATGTCGGGGAGCATCGAGACCATCCCGACGCAGCCGAGATGGCGGTCCCCGAAGTGGACGTTGCCGTCGCGCCCGCCGGTCACGCCCGCGGCGCGCCCCATGTACTGGGAGAGGATCCGCGAGGGGGTGACGCCCCGGATCAGGTGCGCGGCGAGGTCGCGGTGCAGGATGCAGAGCCGGTCCTGGGACGACATCGCGAACGCGGCGCCCGCCGACACGGCCTCTTGCCCGAAGCCGTCATAGAAAGAGCCGGGGACCTTGCCCTGACGGTAGAGACTCATCGCGCGCTCCTCGATCCCGCGCATGAGGAGCATCGCTCGCAGCAGCCAGATCCGATCGTCGAGCTGCAGATGCTCGGACTCGCCGGCGCCCACTGAGGCCGGCGCGGCCGTGTCAGTCGCCATCTCGATTGTTCCCTTTCGTGTCTTGGGCCGGCACGGGATCTCCGTCGCGGCCCCGATCCAAAAGCCGCTCCAGGATCTCCGTCGCGGCCCCTCGTCCGGGGGCTTCGAGCTTACTCCTACCCTCAAACGGCTATCCGTCGGGCTTTAATCTTCGGCTGATGGAAGGTGCTGCCTGGCTCGCTCGCTTACGGTGGCGCCAGCGCGGCGCCTGGCTGTGGCCGACGTTCGTCGTGCTGACGATCGTCGACGGCTTCCTGCTGCATGCGTTGCCGGCCGCCGGCTCGACTCAGACGCTCGTCGGAGGGATCGTCGCCGGGATGGTCTTCAACGTGCTGGCGGTGCTGCTCCTCTCCCGTCCGGGAGGCGCGCTGCTGCGCCGCCGGCGAAAGGACATGCCGGTCGGCGTGGCGCGCAACTACGCCGGGGCGGGTGCGGTGGCGCTCGTGACCGCGGCGATGCTCGCGATCGGGCTGGTCCACCACGCGACGATCGTGGCGCAGCGGCGCGCGCTCGACGATGCGATCGTGCGCGCGATCGCGTTCATCGGCGATCGCGCCCCGGCCGAGTTCCGCGCCAACGCAGGCCACACCGACACGTACACGATTCAAGCCGGCTCGATGTACCGGACGTGCGTGTCAAACCGTGCCGGGACGCGCGACTACTGCGTGATCGTCAAGTCCAAGCTCCCGTTCGCGCGCAGCGTGATCCCGGACGGCTCCGAGCCGAACGCGATCTTCTCGGCTGGTCTCAATTAAGGCCACGCTTCGGAAACTGGACGTCGGACCCGCGAAGCTCAGCTGTGACCGGCGATCGCGTGCGGGACATAGCGCTCCTCGAGCGCCGCGACCTCCGCGTCGCTGAGCGAGAGCTGCTCCGCGGCGACCGCGTCCTCGAGGTGCTCGAGCTTGGTCGCCCCGACGATCGGAGCGGTCACGCCGGGCCGGGTGATCAGCCAGGCGAGCGCCACCTGCGGCGTTGAGACCCCGCGCGCGGCGGCGACCTCGTCGGCGCGCTCGATCACGTCGAAGTCGATCTCGGGCTTGTACAGCGAGTCGCCGAACGCGTCACTCTGTGCCCGCCGGGTCAGCTGCTCGCCGGATCGGGTGCGGTTGCCGGCGAGCATCCCGCGCCCGAGCGGGCTCCACGGAATCACCGCGACGCCCTGGTCGATGCACTGCGGGATCATCTCGCGCTCCTCCTCGCGGTAGATCAGGTTGTAGTGGTTCTGCATCGAGACGAAGGCCGGGCTGCCGACCCGTTGGGCCTTGGCGAACTGCCACGCGTACATCGAACTCGCGCCGATGTAGCGCGCCTTGCCCGACTTGACGACGTCGTGGAGCGCCTCCATCGTCTCCTCGATCGGGGTGTTCGGATCCCAGCGATGGATCTGGTACAGGTCGACGTAGTCGAGCTCGAGCCGCGCCAGCGAGGCGTCGATCGAGGCCATGATGTGCTTGCGCGAGAGTCCGCCGCCGTTCGGTCCCGGCATCGTCTTCCCGTGGACCTTGGTCGCCAGCACGTACTCCTCGCGCATCCCGAACAGCTTGCGCAGCAGGCGGCCGGTGATCACCTCGCTCTGGCCGCCGTTGTAGACGTCCGCGGTGTCGTAGAAGTTGATCCCGGCATCGACCGCGCGACGGATGATCGGCTCGGCCTCGGACTCGTCGATCGCCCACGGTCGACTCTCGTGCGGGCCGAAGCTCATCATGCCCATGCAGATGCGTGACACGCGCACGCCGGTGGCACCCAGATTCACGTAGTCCATCGCGGCTTTCTCCCTGATCGCGGTTGTGGGGCCGAGCCTACTCAGCACACTTGGCCCAGGACCGACCTCGACGCGGGCGCCCGACTGCCAACGGCGCCGGGTAGGCTTGCGCTGCGATGGCATTCGTGGCGCTGATCACCGGAGCTTCGGCCGGGATCGGCGAGGCGACCGCGCGCAGGCTTGCGCGCGAGCCCGACGCCCGGCTGGTGCTCGTGGCCCGGCGGCGCGAGCGGCTCGAGGCCCTGGCCGCCGAGCTCGGCGGGGCGACCGTGATCGATGTGGACCTGACCGAGCCCGATGCACCGGCGAGAGTGCTCGAAGTCGTCCAGCGCGAGCACGGCGAGCTCCACATGCTGGTCAACAACGCCGGTGCCTCGTGGCGCGGCCAGTTTGGTGAGGCCGGATGGGAGAACGTCGCGCGGCACATGCAGCTCGACTTCGAGGCGCCGGTCAAGCTGACCGAGGCGCTGCTGCCGCTCCTGCGCGAGACCGCGGCACGACCTGGAGGCGACCGTCGCGTGTCGATCGTCAACGTCGCGAGCACCGCCGCTCGGGTCGCGCGCCCGAACTCCGGGGGCTATTCGGCGGCCAAGTTCGCGCTGGCCGGGTGGACCGATTCGCTCTACGCCGAGGAGGGCCGGCACGGAGTCCACGTCGGGCTGGTGCTGCCCGGGTTCGCGCAGACCGAGGGCTTCCCGGCGACCGAGTTGCTGGCCAAGCCGATGACCCGGTGGCTGGTCTCCTCGCCCGACGTCGTGGCCGAGGCGATCATCGAGGCGGGGCCGGGCGGCAAGCCGGAGCGGTACGTCCCGCGCTACTACTGGGTGCCGGCGGCGCTTCGAATCGTGGCGCCGCGGGTGCTCCGTCGCGCGATCGCCGGGGGCGCCTTCTCGACCTCGACGGCACCCCGTACGTAGCGCCGACGACGGCCGCGGGCACGGTCTCACAGGCCCCCGCGCCAGGCCCTACTCGTGGGTAGGTCATTAAGCTACGGTGGTGTAACTAACCGATCCAGGAGCAGCCAGCGATGAATCAGAACGCCCGCCGCGTGGCCGTCCTCGGCGGCAACCGGATCCCCTTTGCGCGCCAGAACGGGCCCTACGCGAAGGCGTCCAACCAGGACATGCTGACTGCGACGCTTGACGCGCTCGTGTCGAAGTTCGAGCTCGAGGGCGAGGTGCTCGGGGAAGTGGCCGCGGGCGCGGTCCTCAAGCACAGCCGCGACTTCAACTTGACCCGTGAGGCGGTGCTCGGCTCGCGACTCGCGCCGGAGACGCCCGCGTATGACGTTCAGCAGGCGTGCGCGACCGGGCTCGAGGCCGCGATCGCGGTCGCCAACAAGATCGCCCTCAATCAAATCGAGTGCGGAATCGCCGGCGGCGTCGACACGACCTCGGACGCCCCCTTGGCGCTCAACGAGGACCTTCGCAACATCCTGCTCGACCTCAGCCGGAGCAAGTCAACCGCCGCCCGGGCCCGCGCGGTCTCGAGACTGCGCCCGCAGCAGATCGTTCCGGAGGTCCCGCGCAACGCCGAGCCTCGCACCGGCCTGTCGATGGGCGATCACACGGCGATCATGGCGACCGAGTGGGGGATCGGCCGCGACGAGCAGGACGAGCTCGCGCTCGCCAGTCATCTCAAGCTCGCCGCTGCCTACGACTCCGGCTGGCTCGACGATCAGGTGGTTCCGTACCTCGGCCTTGAACGCGACCAGAATCTACGGCCGGACTCGAGCCTCGAGAAGCTGGCCAAGCTACGGCCCGTGTTCGGGGGCGCGGACGGGACCATGACCGCCGGCAACTCGACGCCGCTCAGCGACGGCGCGTCGGCCGTCCTGCTCGCCAGCGAGGCGTGGGCGCAGGCGCACGGGATCCCGGTGCAGGCGTACATCACCGACGCGCAGACGGCGGCCGTCGACTACGTCCACAAGCGCGAGGGGCTGTTGATGGCGCCGGCGTACGCGATGCCGAAGATGTTGGCCCGTAACGGCCTGACCCTGCAGGAATTCGACTTCTATGAGATCCACGAGGCGTTTGCCGCCCAGGTGCTGTGCACGCTCAAGGCGTGGGAGGACCCGGTCTACTGCCGCGAGCGTCTCGGGCTCGACAAACCGCTCGGCGCGATCGACCGCGAGCGCCTCAACGTGCACGGCGGCTCGATCGGCGCCGGCCATCCGTTCGGCGCCACCGGCGGGCGGATCGTCGCAACGTTGGCCAAGGAGCTGAGCGAGCGGGAGTCGGGCCGCGGCGTGATCTCGGTGTGCGCCGCCGGCGGCCTCGGCGTCACCGCGATCATGGAGGCCGCGTGATGGCTGACCGCTACCAGCAGCTGATCGGCACCCCGATCGGGCAGCTCGTCTCAAAGCAGATCGGACTTCCCGATCCGGCGCGGCTCGAGCGTTTTCAGCCCGGCCAGCCCGTCGTCTCCGGGCCGGTCGCGCTCGGCGCCGCCCCCGGATCGCGCCTCGGACGCGCACTGGCAAACGTGCTCGCGGCGGCGCAGGCCGAGGTCCTGACGCCGATGGACGATGAGCTGCGCGCCGCGGCGGCCGACGCGCAGCTGCACGCCGGGATCTGGAACCCGGACGCCGCGACCGAGCAACAGCGATTCAAGGCACTCGTGTTCGACGCCACCGGGATCAAAGCGAGCGAGCAGCTGACCGAGGCGTGGGCGTTCCTGCATCCCACGATCCGCCGGGTGCTGGGGTCGGGCCGGGTGATCGTGCTCGGCACGCCGCCCGAGGACTGCGAGTCACCCGACGAGGCGATCGCACAGCGCGCCCTGGAGGGGCTCGTGCGCGCGGTCGGCAAGGAGCTGCGAAGGGGCGCGACCGCGCAACTGCTGTACGTGCGTCCGGGCGCCGAGGAGGCGCTCGAGTCGACGGTGCGCTTCTTCCTCTCGCCGCGCTCGGCGTTCGTCTCGGGGCAGGTCACCCGGATCGGGCCGGCGCCGGCACCGGACGCGGCGATCGACTCCGACGTGCCGCTGACCGGCAAGACCGCGCTCGTGACCGGCGCCGCGCGCGGAATCGGGGCCGCGATCGCCGAGGTCCTGGCCCGCGACGGCGCGCACGTGGTCGGCCTCGACGTGCCCGCGATGAGCGCGGAGCTGACCGCCGGGATGGCGAGCCTCGGTGGCTCGGTACTGACCGCCGACATCACCGATGCGCAGGCCCCGGTCGAGATCGCGAGCCGCCTGCTCGAGCATCACGGCGGCGCCGATGTGGTGGTTCACAACGCGGGGGTGACGCGGGATAAGACGCTCGGCCGGATGACCGAGGACCTCTGGAGCACGGTGATCGACATCAACCTGATCGCTCCGCAGCGGATCAACCGTGAGCTGCTCGAGCGCGACGCCGTTCGCGCGAACGGGCGGATCGTGTGCGTCTCGTCGATCAGCGGGATCGCCGGCAACGCCGGCCAGACCAACTACTCGACGTCGAAGGCGGGCGTGATCGGGATCGTTCAGGCGTGGGCTCCACGTCTCGCGGGGCGGGCCGTGACGATCAACGCGGTCGCGCCGGGGTTCATCGAGACGCAGATGACGGCCGCGATGCCGATCGTCGTCCGCGAGGCGGGGAGGCGGATGAACAGCCTCGCGCAGGGCGGCCTGCCGGTGGACGTGGCCGAGACGATCGCGTGGTTCGCGAGCCCCGCGTCCGGTGGCGTGACCGGCAACATCGTCCGGGTCTGCGGCCAGAGCCTGATCGGGGCGTGAGCGCCGTGGCCGACCGAGAGCTGACGAGCTCGCCCTCGATGGCGGTCCTGTTCGCCCGCGCCGGAATCGGGGCGATTCCCGGCGCGTCGCGTTTGCCGTTGATCGGTGCCGACGCGGATCACCCCGCGGGCCAGGCTCTGACGCTCGAAGACGTCGAGAGCGACCTTGAACGGCTGGTCGCCTACCAGCGGGTGTGTGGCATTCGACGTCGGTGACACGCTCCCGGCGACCTACCCGCACGTGCTGGTATTTCCGCTCCACCTGGCGTTGATCACCGACGGCGCCTTCCCGTTTCAGGCGCTGGGCCTCGTTCACATCGCGAACCGGATCGTCCAGCACCGTCCGATCAGCGCGCGCGAGCGCCTCTCGCTGCGCGTCTGGACGACGCCGGGAAGCCCCCACCCGCGGGGCACCCAGTTCTCGATCTGCTCTGAGGCGCGCGTCGGATCCGAGCTCGTCTGGGAGGAGGTCTCGACCAACCTGAGCCGCGGCGCGGGCAGTCCGGACGCGGCCGCGACTGCCCCGCCGCCGAGCGCGGACCTCCCGGTCACCGCGACCTGGCACCTCCAGGGCGATCTCGGTCGGCGCTACGCGGCGGTCTCCAAGGACTTCAATCCAATTCACATTCACGCCCTGTCGGCGCGCGCGTTCGGCTTCAAATCGGCGATCGCCCATGGCATGTGGACCAAGGCCCGGTGCCTGGCGGCGCTCGGCCCCGAGGTACCGGACGCGTGCACGGTCGAGGTTGCATTCAGGCGGCCGATCCTGCTGCCGTCAAGCGTCAAGTTCGCCGAGCAACGGGACGGCGATCGGATCAGGTTCGGCGTCCGCGACGCCGAACACGACAGATCGCACCTGGACGGCCTCGTGTCGAGCTGATGCGCGGCCGCGCAGCCAGTCCGGCCCGGCCGCGGGTCTGATGGTCCGTCGCGCCGCCATCGCTACCAGGCTGCGGATCGCGGACGCGCTCGACGCCGTCTCGGGGCGCGCTGACCCGCTGGTTCCCCCGCGACGGTGTCTGGGCTTCGTCGGGAACTCTGATTTCAGGCTGACCGGCGATGAGTTCCTCGGCCACTTCCGCGCCTTGGCCGGCCTGCAGGCCGATGACCGGGTGCTCGATATCGGCTGCGGGATCGGGCGCATGGCGCGGGTGCTGGCCGGGGTGCTCGAGCCCCCCGGGTCGTATGACGGCTTCGACGTGTCCCGGCCGGGAATCGCGTGGTGTCAGGCGCACTACACAGCGACCGCCGCGCCGTTTCGGTTCACGCACGTCGACCTGCATCACCCCGAGTACAACCCGGGCGGGACCGGTGACGCCGCGCAGCTGCGGTTCCCGTATCCGGACGCGAGCTTTGACCTCGCGATCGCGACCTCGATCTTCACGCACCTGCTCGATGGGGCCGTCACCCGTTACCTGGCCGAGACGGCGCGGGTGCTCATTCCCGGAGGGCGCCTGTTCTCGACCTGGCTGCTGGTCGATCCAGGGTCTCCGCCCGAGGGCGGCGCCCCGGTGTTTCACCCGACCCCGGGCGCCGCGGCGGTGGCCGACCCGTCGGCGCCCGAAGCGGCCGTGGCCTATCCGCGCGATTGGGCGACCACGCGGATGCAGGACGCGGGGTTAACGCTGCGGGTCGACGAGCGTGGATCGTGGACCGGGCGCCCCGGCGCGAGCGCCCAGGATCTGCTGGTCGCCGACCGCCCCGCGTGACCGGTGCCGCTGGTACACGTGTCCGGAAGTTCGCCGTCGAAACGCGCAGAACTTGTGGATGCGTGTACTAGGCGCCGTCGGCGCGCTCGTTGAACAGTTCCGCGAGGCGGTGGAGCACGGCGGCGGCGCTGCGGAGTTGCTCGTCGTCGAACTCGTCGAGCGCCGCCTGCCAGCGGCGCTCCCAGTCGGCCCGCCGCTCGCTCACGAGCGTGCGCCCGCGCGGGGTCAGTGACACGAGCACGACGCGCTTGTCGCGGTCGGAGCGCACCCGCTCGACGAGGCCGTCGGCCTCGAGGTGGCCGAGCATTTCGGTCACCGTCGCGGGTGCGAGGTCGGCGACGGAGGCGAGCTGGCTGGCCGAGAGCTGTGGCTCGGCGGCGAGCCCGAACAGGAGGCTGTACTGGGCGAAGCTGAGGTTGTCGTTCCGATGGGACTCGCGCCCGCGAAGACGCCTGACGGCGCCCATCGCGGCCTTGAACGACTCGCCGAGCGCGGTGACCGGCTCGATCTCGGCTCTCGGGGCGCGATCCTCCGCCACACCGGCCGGCGGAGCGCCTGTGGGCGCCGCGGTCATGCGGCGAGCGCCTCCGCGAGCGCCTCCTCGGGCGGGCCTTGTAGGCCGGCGGCGGCCCTGGCCACGCGCTCGGCGCGCACCAGGACGATGCAGGGAATGATCGCCAGCGCGGTCATCCCCGCCGACACCCAGAACGCGGTCCCGTAGGCGGACGCCGCTCCGGCCGCCGTGGTGACGCCGGTCATCGCGAGTTGCAGGACGACCGCTAACACGGCGGTGCCGATCGATCCCCCCACGCGTTGAAGCACGTTGAGCTGCGGGGTGGCATCGGCGAGCTCGGACCTGTCGAGCGCGGCGAACGCAGCCGCCATCGCCGGCATGAAGGCGAACCCGATGCCCATCCCGCGGACGAACATCGCGATCGACAGATACAGGATCGACGTGTTCGTCCCGATCAACCCGAACGGGATCGTGGCGACCGTCGTGACGACGACCCCGAACAGCGCCAGTGGCCCGCCCCCCAGACGATCGGTCAGCTTGCCGGCGAGCGGCATTATCAGCGCCATTCCGAGTCCCTGCGGCGCGGTCAGCAGGCCGGTGTCGACCACGCTCTCATGGCGGACCTCCTGCCAGTAGAGCGGCAGCAGGATCATGCCGCCGAACAGCGCGGCGCCGAGGCAGAACATCGCGATCGACGCCGCCGAGAACGTCGGACGGCGGTAGAGCCGCAGATCGAGCAGCGGACGTGGGACATGGAGCGCATGGACGACGAAGCCGGCCACCAGCGCGAGGCCGACCAGGCACGGGCCGATCACCCTGACCGAGCCGATCGTCCCGGTCGAGCCGATCTCGGCCAGGCCGTAGGTCACCAGCACGAGCCCGCTCGCCATCAGCGCGAGCCCGCGGTAGTCGAGGCTCTCGACGGTTTCGGGCTTGATCCTCGGAAGGACCCGGAGGGCGGCGATCACTGCGATCACGCCGATCGGGACGTTGACGAAGAAGATCCAGTTCCAGCTCGCGTTTTCCAGGATCAGCCCCCCGATCGTCGGTCCAAGGATCGGCGCCAGCATCGCCGGGACGGCGACGATGCTCATCACGCGGCCCATCCGCTTTGGCCCCGCGGCCTCGGCCATCATCAGCTGGCCGATCGGGAGGATCATGCCGCCGCCGACGCCCTGCAGGACGCGGAATGCGATCAGCTCGCTGGTCGTCGTGGCGAGCCCGCAGAGGGCCGAGCCGGCCGTGAACAAGATCAGCGAGGTCACGTACACGCGCTTGGCGCCGAACCGGCGCGCCGCCCAGCCGGTGACCGGGATCACGGCGGCGAGCGACAGCAGGTAGCCGGTCACGACCCACTGGATCTGATCGATCGTCGCGTGCAGTTCGTGCGACAGGGTGGCGAGCGCGACGTTGACGATCGTCGTGTCGAGGATCGACATGATCGAGCCGACGATCACCACCGCGCTGATGCGCCATACGTAGGCGTCGATGCGGTCTGAGCCCGCGGCGCTCACCGGGAGAAATTACTGAGGGACCGAATCATTCGGTTCCTAACCATATCACGGTCGCCGTCGCCGTGGTGTTACGCGCTGGTCAACGGAGGCGACCGGCCGGTGCCGAACGCCGCGGTGCGTCTATCTTCCACCCGGTGACCACCTTCGCCGAGCTCGGACTCGAGCCCGACCTGCTGACCGCCGTCCATGACGTCGGCTACGAATCGCCGAGCCCGATCCAGGAGGAGGCGATCCCGCCGCTGCTCGAGGGGCACGACGTGATCGGCCAGGCGCAGACCGGCTCGGGCAAGACGGCCGCCTTCGGACTGCCGATGCTCCAGTACGTGGACGGTTTGGAGAGCGACGTCCAGGGGCTGGTCCTGACGCCGACCCGCGAGCTCTGCATCCAGGTCACCCAGGCGCTGCGCGCATACGGCAAGCGGAAGGGGATTGACGTCGTCGCCGTGTTCGGCGGCGCCCCGATCCGGAGCCAGCAGGCACAGCTTCGGGCCGGCGGGCAGGTCGTGGTCGGCACCGTGGGACGGGTCAAGGACCTGATCTCCCGCCACTCGCTGCTGCTCAACGCGTGCCGGTTCGTCGTCCTCGACGAGGCCGACGAGATGCTCGATCTCGGCTTCCTCGAGGACGTGGAGCGAATCCTCGCGTTGACGCCGTCCAGCCGCCAGACGGCGCTCTTCTCGGCGACGATGCCGCCCGAGATCAGGCGCCTCGCCGATCAGTACCTCTACCACCCGGTGACGATCAAGGTCAAGACGGCGACTCTGACCGTCGACACCGTCGAGCAGTTCGCGCTCGAGGTCTCCCCCAGGGACAAGCCGGACGCGCTCGTGAAGGTGATCGAGGCCGAGCGGCCCGACCAGGCGCTCGTGTTCGTGCGCACGAAGATCCGCTGCGACCAGCTTTACCGCACGCTCCGCGACCGAGGGCTGAACGTTCGCGCACTGCACGGGGACATGACCCAGGGTGCGCGTGACGGGGTGATGATCTCGTTCAAGAGCGGCAATCTGCCGTTGCTCGTCGCGACCGACGTCGCGGCTCGCGGGCTCGACATCTCCGGCATATCGCACGTGATCAACTTCGACGTTCCGATATCGCCCGACGTCTATGTGCACAGGATCGGGCGCACGGGAAGGGTCGGGCGCAGCGGACGGGCGATCACCTTCTACGAGCCCCGCCAGCGGCGCGAGATCCAGGCGATCGAGCGACACGCCGGCGTCAAGCTGTCGCCGTGGGTGGAGCACGCGCACGTCGCGCCGACGCCGGTCACGCCGCGGCCGCGCCGCCATTCCAAGCCGCGCGTGTCAGCCAATGGCGGCGGCCCGTCGAGCAAGCTGATCGTCTCCGGCGGGCGCGCCGCGGGGCTCGAGCCATCGGACATCATCCACGCGATCACGTCCGCCGCACACCTCGACGGCGAGGCCGTGCGCAACGTGCGCGTGCTCGAGCGGTTCGCGTTCGTCGAGGTCCCCGAGTCCGACGCGGAGCGGGTCATCGAGCGCACCCGGGGCACCGAGGTGCGAGGCCACGTGCTCGCTCTCGAGCTCGCGAAGGTCTGATCGTCCGGCGTCAGATCCGCGTCAGCGGTTGAGCCGGGGGCCGCGACTTCCGGCGCGGACCTCTGTTGTGGAGACAAAGCCCCTGGCGGGGGACTCCAACCACCGGAGGTGATTTTGATGCGACTCCAGTCGCTGCGTAACCGCCGGCCATCACTGGCGATCGCAATCTCCGTAGCGGCGCTGTTCATGTCACTCGGCGGCGTCGGCTACGCGGCAACCCAACTGCCCCACAACAGCGTCGGAAGCGCGCAACTTCAAAACGAATCTGTCAGCTTCCGCAAGATCCAGCCCAACGCCGTCGGCCGGGTGAGGGCGAACACCGGACAGATACAGGAGCGGGTGACGGGTACCTGCGCTTCGGGCTCGGCGATCGGAACCGTCAACAAGAGCGGCAAGGTCGTCTGCAACACCGCGCTCCCGACCCAGGTCGGGACGACCGACAACACCACACCGATCGGTGCCGCGCCGACCACGGTGACGAGCGCGGCCCTGCCCTCCGGCGCGTCCTATCTCGCGTTCGCGGACGCGTCGGCGACGGCGACCAGCGGCCCCAACGTGCGCCACGTGACGGTCAGCTGCACGCTGACGGTCGGCGCCAGCACCGAAACGCGGACCGTGACGATCGACACCGATGGGACCACAGGTGACCCGAGCACCGCGTCGATCCCGCTTCAGGCCACCGGACCGTCGGGCACCGCCTCGGTGAGCTGCCAGAGCTCGGCCACCGGGTCCGGGAACCCGCCGCCGGTCAGTGTGACCGCCGGTATCAACGCGATCGCGGTCGCGGGCTGACCAACTCCGACCTCGTGAGCCTGGACGGCGAGACGCCGTCCGGGCCACGGGGGTAGGGTCTGCTGCATGAGCACAGCGCACATGAACACCTCCCAGGGCACGATCGCGATCGAGTTCTTCGACGATGACGCGCCCAACACCGTGGCCAACTTCCGCAAGCTGGCCGCCGACGGCTTCTACGACGGGATCATCTTCCACCGCGTGATCCCCGACTTCATGATTCAGGGCGGCTGCCCACAGGGCACCGGCACCGGCGGACCGGGGTACCAGTTCGACGACGAGTTCAACCAGCACAAGGTCGTGCGTGGCGCGCTCGCGATGGCGAACGCCGGCCCGAACACCAACGGCTCGCAGTTCTTCATCGTCACGACCGAGAGCGCGCCGTGGCTGGACGGCAAGCACACCGTGTTCGGCCAGGTGACCGCGGGGATGGACGCCGTCGACGCGATCGAGGGGGTCCCGACCGGCGGCCAGGACCGGCCACTGGAGCCGCCCGTGATCGAGTCGATCGAGCTCGACCCGGAGTAGCTCGACACCGCCCGTCCCGGCCGCATGGCGAGTGGCGGCCCGCTAGCCTCCTTGCTCCCGAGAGAGCCGTAGGAGGAGCACGATGACGAGCACCGCGCAGCCCGAGACCGCCGAAACCAACGGCGCCGCCACCGACTCGATCGCGGTCGACAATCCGGCCACCGGCGAGCTGATCACGACCGTCCCGCTGCTCGACGCGCAGGCGCTGTCCGAGCTCGCGGCGCGGGCCCGGGAGGCGCAGCCGCAATGGGAGGCGATCGGGTTCGTCGGGTCGCGCGCGGATCATGCGCCGCGCTCAGAAGTGGATGCTCGACAACGCCGAGCGGGTGCTCGACACGGTCGTGTCGGAGACCGGCAAGACCTACGAAGACGCCCAGGTCGCCGATTTCGGTTACACGGTGTCGGCGCTCGGCTTCTGGGCCAAGGAGGGTCCGAAGTACCTCGCCGACGAGCAGGTCCCGTCATGGAACAACCCGGGGACCACCGGCAAGAAGCTGATCATCCGATATGCGCCGGTGGGATTGGTCGGCGTGATCGGCCCCTGGAACTACCCGATCACCAACGCCTTCGGCGATTGCATCCCGGCACTGATGGCCGGCAACACCGTGATCCTCAAGCCGAGCGAGGTCACGCCGCTGAGCTCGCTGCTGATGGCCGACATGCTGCGCGAGTGCGGCATTCCCGAGGACGTGTTCACGGTCGCGACCGGTGACGGCTCGACCGGCGCGGCGCTGATCGGTCAGGTGGACTGCGTGATGTTCACCGGCTCGACCAAGACCGGCAAGGCGGTCATGAAGGCGGCGGCCGACGCGCTCGTGCCGTGCTACCTCGAGCTGGGTGGCAAGGATCCGATGATCGTGTGTGCTGACGCCAACCTCGAGCGGGCGGCAAATGCGGCCGCGTTCTACTCGATGAACAACGCCGGCCAAGTCTGCATCTCGGTCGAGCGGTGCTACGTCGAGGCCGCCGTGTACGACGAGTTCGTCGAGAAGGTGACCGACAACGTGCGGGCGCTGCGCCAGGGCGCACCGACCGATGTCGGCACGGTCGACGTCGGCGCCGTGATCTTCCCGCCGCAGCTGGACATCGTCGATGAGCACGTCCGCGATGCCGTCGACAAGGGCGCCAAGGTGCTGACCGGCGGGCATCCGGCGACCGGACCGGGGCGCTTCTACGAGCCCACGGTGCTCGTCGACGTCGACCACTCGATGAAGATCATGCGCGACGAGACGTTTGGCCCGACGCTGCCGATCATGAAGATCTCCGACGCCGAGCAGGGCGTTGCGCTCGCCAACGACTCGAGCTATGGCCTGCAGGCGAGCGTCTGGACCCAGGACGTCGAGCGTGGCGAGTCACTCGCCCGCCGGATCCAGGCGGGCGTCGTGTGCGTCAACGATGCGCAGGTCAACTACACCGCGCTGAACCTGCCGATGGGCGGCTGGAAGGCCTCGGGGCTCGGCACCCGCCACGGCGCCAACGGGATCCGCAAGTACACGAAGGTCCAGTCGCTCCTGGTGACGCGTCATGCGCTCAAGCGCGAGCCGTTCATGTTCCCCTACACGCGCCGCACCACTTTGATGCTCCGCCGGTTCTACAAGCTGCTCTACGGGCGCGGCTCGCGCGACTAGCGCCTACGGCTTGAAGTTGTTGTAGGTCGCCGAGTCGAAGAACGGCAGCTGCGGGTCGGTCGTGTAGCCGAGGCGCTTGAGCGAGAACAGCGCCTCGATGCTCGCGAGCAGCGAGTAGTGGTTGTAGTAGTCGATCACGTCACTGGTGCCCGGTTTGACGTACTTGGAGATCAGCAGCAGCCCGACCTGGCCGCCGCCGCCGGTCGGCGTCGTTTGGCCGCCGGTGATCGGCAGAGGGGTCGTCGTCGTCGGGGTGGTACTCGTCCCCGTCGTCGTCCCGCTGGTCTCGGTGCCAGTGGTCGATGTCGTCGTGCCAGCGAGCCCCGAGGTCGAGGTCGTGGTTGTCGACGTCGCCGGCGCCGTGCCGGTGGTCGTCTGACCCGGGGTGGTGGTCGTCGTCGAGGTCGTGCTCGGCGGCGGAAGGTTCGGGTACACCGGGTTGTTGCAGCAGGCGCTTGGATCGGCGTGGGGACCGGTCTGCGGCGCCTCGTCGAAGGTGATCGCGATCAGGCCGCCGGACTTGTATGCCGCGGATTGCTCGATCTTGGGAATCACCGACTGCAGGAAGCTGTCGGTCGCCTTGCCGGCCGCCTTCTGATCGGTCGGCGCGCTGAAACCGGGGGCGGTGGTGATCGACGGGATCGAGGTGGTGGAACCGCTCGTGGTCGAGGTCGAGGTCAGCGGTGGTGCCGTGGGCGTGGTGGCGGTCGTGCTGATGGTGCTGGTGGTGGTGGTGCTCGTGGTCGTCGAGGTGGTGGTGGTCGAACTCGTCGTGGTCGTGCCGGTGGACGACGTGCCCGTGGTCGTGTCGGTCGGATCTGGATCGAGCGCGGGCAGGATGCCGGGGTTGTCGGCCGTGACGGTGCGGCGCCTCGAGTTCGCTGACGCCGACGCAGGCGTGGCGGCCGGGCAGGTCATCCCGCTGCCGTCGTTGCATACGCTCGGGACGATGTAGGAGAACGACGGTGTCTTCTTCTCGGACTTGAGGTCCTTGAACAGCTGCGGCAGCGCGACGTCGTCGGTGGCGCAGACGGCCGATAGGGATTGGAAGTACACCAACGGATTGCGCCAGGTCACGTAGGGATCGCCCGGCTGCGGTGTCTGGTTGGTGTCGGCCGCATTGAGCTGCGGGTGACGGCACGTCTTGGCGGTACCGGCCGGCCCGCTTTCGACGCCTTCGACATACGCCTTCCAGCTGCGCCCCGCCGCGGTCAGCTGGTCCGGCAGCGTCTGGGCGCTGAGCGGGTACACGCATCCGTTGCCGAGCACCTGGCTCTCCTTGCCCGTCTTGGCGGGCGCGATCGGCGTGTAGTTCGGGCAGTTGACGGCTGTCTGGACAGTCGGTCCCTGGCCGCTGAGCACCGCGATCGCGTTTGACAGCGGGCTCGGCGCGACCGCGTAGTAGTTGGCCAGCAGCTCGCCCTGCTTGCGCAGCGTCTTGGCGAGATATGGGAACGCCGAGTGGGGGCCGAACGACTGCTGATAGCCCTGGTCGGACAGCATCACGAGGAAGACGTGCTTGATCGGCGGCAGGTCCTCGACCGGGGGCACGGTCGGGCTCGAGCCGCCGCCCCCACCACCGCCCTTCGGCGCCGGCACGGTCACGGTCTCCTGCGCGGCTGCCGCAGGTGCCGCGGAGGCGGCCGCGGGCGCTGCGGCCGGGGCGCTGCCGCCCCCGCCCCCGCCACCGCTCGGCGCGCTCGCGACCGGCGTCACCGGCGCAGCCGCGAGCGCCGTGTTGGGGTGCCCCACCACCACCAGCGGCGACCCCGAGCCCTGCGCGATCGAGGTCGTGCCCGATCCGACGACGACGCCGAAGGCGAGCATCGACATCATCGCCAGCGTGGCAGCACGCGGAGATATGGACGCGAGGATCTTGCTTGCGCCCGGGATCAGCTCGCCCGCGGCGGCCGGAGCGGCCTGCGCCGGTCCGGCGGCAGCAGCGGTCCCGGCGAGCGCTGCCAGCGTCGCGGCGACCCTCGGCGGGACGGGCCCTCGGCGGGCGCCACAGTGCAGGCAGTAGTGCTGATCATGCGCGAGCGGGGATCCGCACTCGGCGCACCTGGCCGGCGTGCTGGGCCGATCGGCGGTGGGCTCGAATCCGGTCACAAAACCCACATACTCTGCACGCTCGCGCGCGAAAAGTTGTGACCATTTTGTACTCGCGAGCCGGCCACGACGAGCCGGGGGTCACAAGTTGTTAACACGCCCCCCGGCTGGTGCGCCCCATACTAGCGGCCCGACTGCATGCCGCCGACGACTAGGACAACTGAACCGGGACCCGCCGAGGACCGGCCGGCTGAGGCTGGAAACTCCCCCTTGGACACGCCCGACGCACCGTCGGCCGTAGCGCCGCGTCTGGACGCGCCTGCCGAGGCCGCAGCTCCGGCGCCCGCACCTCCGTACGACGCGAGCGCTGCGCCGACCCAGACGATGGGCGCAACCCCGGCGACCGATTCGACACCCCCGGCCATCGGCCTGGCCGCCACCGGTGACCGGTGCGCGAACTGCGGCGCGCCGCTCGCGAGCGATCAGCAGTACTGCTTGAGGTGCGGCGAGCGTCGTGGGCAGGCCCGTTTCCAATCGACCGCGCCCACGACCGGCACGGCGGCCTCGTCGGCGGCGGGCGCGGCGCCACCCGCGCGCGGCAGCCGCTTTTCGGCCGGAACGACGTTGATCGCCGGCGTCGCGACGCTGCTGCTGGCGATGGGGATCGGCGTGCTGATCGGCCACGAGACGGCCTCGTCGACTCCGGCGCAGACGAGCGCCAAGGCCCCGGTCGTCTACCTCAACGGTGGTGGCAGCGCTGCCGCGGCGAGCACCGCGGCGCCCGCGACGACGGCGCCAACCGGCAACGCCGGCAGCTCGGGATCGTCGAACAAATCGAGCAAGTCGCACAAGAACGCCAACTCGAGCGCGAGCTCGTCCACGGCCGCGGCGGCGACCACTCCGACGACCGTCAAGAAGCTCCCGCCGGCGACCGTCACCGTCGGCGCCAAGGGCAGCGGCCCCGGTTACCAGCACGGGAAGTTCACGGGCAACTTCTTCGGGAACTGAGCCGCTGACGATGCGCAATCCCTTCAGCACGGCCGGTGGCGGCGCCCGCGAACCGGCATCCGCCTACCACGAGCCGATCCCCTCCGGGTCCAACGCCGCCGCCGACGGCTCGACACCCCGGCCGCGGTCGGCGTCCCGGGCGGCGCGCGATACGGCCACCGGCGAGACCGTCGATCTCCAGAAGCGCCGCGATCAACTGACGGCGCGCGTGGCCGAGCTCCAGTGGGACCTCGGCGGCCTCGTGTACGAGATGGCGACTCGCGATCAGATGCGGGTTGACGTACTCGTCAAGCGCGCTGCCGTCCTCCAGGAGGCGGACGCCGAGCTCAACGAGGTCGAGCGGATCCTGCGGATGGAGCAGAGTGCGACCGCCGGCGCGTGCAGCAACTGCGGCGCTCCGCACTCGAGCGGCGCGGTGTTCTGCTGGCAGTGCGGCCAACCGCTGCTCGAGCACGTGGACGGCGACTCGATCGTGTCGCCCTCGAAGCGGCGCTGACCGCGGCACCGAGCGCGCTCACCGCACGACAGACGCTGCTCGGCCCTGATCAGCCGAAGCGGCCGGTGACGTAATCCTGGGTTCGCGGGTCGCGCGGGTTGGTGAAGATCCGGTCGGTGTCGTCGTACTCGATCAGCGTTCCGATCCGCTCGCTGTCGAGGCTGAAGAAGGCGGTCTTGTCGGCCACGCGCGCGGCCTGCTGCATGTTGTGCGTCACGATCACGATCGTGTAGCGGCGCTTGAGCACGGTGATCAGGTCCTCGATCGCGATCGTCGCGATCGGATCCAGCGCGGAGGCGGGCTCGTCGAGCAGCAGCACGTCGGGCTCGACGGCGATCGCGCGCGCGATGCAGAGGCGCTGCTGCTGGCCGCCGGAGAGGCCGAGCGCCGATGACTTGAGGCGGTCCTTGACCTCGTCCCAGAGTGCCGCGTCGCGCAGCGCGCGCTCGACGCGCGCGTTGAGGTCGCGCCTCATCCCGAGGTTGCGGGGTGCCCACGCGACGTTGTCGTAGATCGACTTGGCGAACGGGTTGGGCTTCTGGAACACCATCCCGATCCGCCGGCGAACCTCGACCCGGTTGGCCCGGCTGCCGTACACGTCATGGCCGTGGTAGCGCAGCTGGCCCTCGATCTTGAAGCCCGGGATCGTGTCGTTCATCCGGTTCAGGCAGCGCAGGAAGGTGGTCTTGCCACAGCCCGATGGGCCGATGATCGCCGTCGCCATGGTGCGGTAGATCTGCAGCGAGACGTGCTGCACGGCCCGTTTGGGCCCGTAGGAAATCGACACGTCGTTGACATCGAACACGGGCTCGAGCGCGACCGCCCGGCGCGCGTCGCCGTTGTCCTGCGGTTTGCGGACCGCCGAGGTGTCGCTCTGGATCCGGATCCGGCGGCTGACGCTCGGCTCGGTCGCCGCGGTCTGCCTCTCTGGAGGCACGGTCATCGCCCGGTCCTCTTGGCGCTGCGGGCGAGGATCATCCGGCCGAGGAAGTTCGCGAACAGGATCATGGCCAGTAGAACCAAGGCCAGGCCCCAGGCCCGCGAGAAGCTAGCCGGGTCGGCCTGTTCGGAGAGATTGAAGATCTCGACGGGGATGTTCGGTATCGCCTGGGCCCCGAACGGGTTCCAGACGGTCTGGGTCGGGTTGAAGGTCGCGGACAGAAGGATCAACGGCGCGGTCTCGCCCGCCGCGCGCGCGACGGCGAGGATCACTCCGGTGATGATCCCGGCCCGAGCCTCGGGTATGACTACGCCCGTGATGGTACGCCAGCGATTGACGCCGAGCGCGTCGGCCGCTTCGCGCAGACTCGTCGGAACCCGCGCGATAACCTCCTGGCTGGCGCGCGTGATCAGCGGCAACATGATGATCGCCAGCGCGATCGACGCCGCGTAGCCCGACTCGCTGTGCCCGGCGACCAAGAGGCCGAAGACCAGGACGCCGACGATGATGCTCGGGAGTCCCTGCATCAGGTCGATCGCCGACTGGACCACCCGAGCAAACCGACCGCCCGCGAACTCGGTCAGGTACAGGGCGGTGAGGATCCCGATCGGGGTCGCGATTGCGGTCGCCAGCGCGACCAGGATGATCGTGCCGACGAGCTCCGGCGCAACCCCGCCGCCCGATCCGCCGAACAGCGGCGGCGCCTTGATCAGGAAGTCCAGGCTAAGCGAGCTAGCGCCGCGCTTGGCGACGGTGAAGATCACGACCCCGAGGATCGCGACCGCCAACACCGCGGCCGCGGTGCAGGCGCCGACGCCCAGCCGGCCAACGAGCTCCCGCCGGCGGAGGTTGCCCGACGGTGTCAACGGAGCGGCGGGATCAAACAGCTGCTCGCTCATACCCCGGCCATCCCGCCAACCTGAAAGCGCCGGCCGATGTACTGCGCGAACAGGTTCGTGGTCAGGCCGATCGCGAGCAGGATCAGCGCCAGATAGAAGAGCGACGAGTGCCAGAGCGGGCTCTCGCCCGGGAACTGCTCGGCGATCCGGCTCGCGAGTGTGTCCCCCGTCCTGAACAGCGAGCCGTGAATGGCGGTCCCCGCGCCGATCACCTGAGTGACCGCGATCGCCTCGCCGAGCGCGCGTCCCAGGCCGAGGACCGAGGCCGCGATCACGCCCGGAGCCGTGGTCGGGAGCACGACGCCGCGGATCACCTCCCAGCGTGTCGCTCCGAGCGCGGCAGCGCCGTCCTGCATTTCCTCTGGGACCGTCAGGAACAGGTCCCGGCTCAGCGAGGCGACGATCGGGACGACCATGATCGTCAGGATCAGACCGGCGGCGAACAGGCTCGAGCCGACGGTCTGCGGTGACCCGAACAGGGGGATGAAGCCGCCAAATGCGTGGTTGAGCCACGGCTCGAAGTGCTCGTGAACGAACGGCAACAACACGAGGATCCCCCAGAAGCCGAGGATCACGCTCGGGATCGCGGCCAGCAGTTCGACCAACGGGCCGATCACCGCCCGGATCCGCGTTCCAACCATCATGCTGAGGAACAGACCGATCGCCACGCCGATCGGCACCGCGAGCAGCAGCGCCATCGCCGAGCTGACCACCGTGCCGTAGATCAGCGAGCCGGCGCCGAACTTGTTGAAGTTCGCGGCCCACAGCGTGTGGGTGAGAAAGCCGAGCCCGAGCTTCGAGACGGCGGGTTCGGCACCGCTGATGATCTGGTAGGCGGCCTCGCCGATGACCGCGATCGTGATCAGCGCGGCGAACGCGCACAGCCCGAACAGAATCCCGTCGCCGAGGCTCATTCCCGAGCTTCGGCGCGCCCGCAGGCTGATTCTAGGCAGCCTCAATCCTGGCGCGTGCATCGACACAGGCGCGGCAGGCTAAACCAACCTACCCCGCGACGCTTGGCCGTCAGCGGTTGATCACACGATTTTCAAATCTTGATTACAAGCGCGCAACAGCCGCCCGGTGCTGCTGCCCGATGCTATGGCGCGCTTCCTCTCAGCAGGCGGGCGCACCGCCTTCCCATCGTCGGCCGGACTTCATCAATTCCAAAGGAGCACAATCTTGCATCGCAAGAGATTGGTTGGCCTATTCGTAGCCGCGCTCGTCGTGTCGATGAGCGCAGTGACCGCGTCTGCGTTCGGCACCACCATCACAGGAGCAGGCTCGACGCTCGTCCAGCCCCTGATCACGCAGTGGCAGGGTCACTCGTCGCTCTGGCACAACGTCAACTACGGCGCGTTGGTTCCGGGACGGGGATCGAGGACATCACCGCCCGTTCGGTCCAGTTCGGCGCTTCCGACGCTCCGCTCACCAGCGCGCAGGCCGCGGCCTGCAACGGGTGCGTGCAGATCCCGTGGGCGCTGACCGCGACCGCGGTCGGTTACAACCTCAACGGCATCCGTGGCCTCAAGCTCACGGGGCCGATCCTGGCCGAGATCTACCAGGGCAAGATCACCAACTGGGACTCGTCGGCGATCAAGAAGCTGAACAAGGGCAAGAGGCTTCCGAACGAGAAGATCACGCCCGTGTTCCGCAGCGACGGCTCCGGCGACACCTACGCGTTCACCAACTTCCTCTCGAAGACGAGCCGCAGTTGGGCGCATAGCGAAGGGACCTCGACGTCGGTCAACTTCACCGTCGGTACCGGCTCGAAGGGCAACGCCGGCGTGACGTTCGTGGTCGGCGAGACCCCGGGCGCGATCGGCTATATCGCCGCGTCGTTCCTGATCGCCCACGCGCTGCCGGCGGCCGCGATCGAGAACGCGGCCGGCAAGTTCGAGTTCCCGAACCTGAAGAACATCGCCAACGCCGCCTCGTCGGTCAAGAAGGTCCCCGCGAGCGGTCTGCACATCGTCGACCCGCCGAAGAAGGACAAGATCGCCTACCCGATCTCGACCTTCACGAACGGGATCTTCCCCAAGAGCTCGAGCGTCGGCTCGTCGCTCCAGGGACTGATCAGGTACGCGCTCGGCACCGGCCAGAAGTTCGGTCCCGCGCTCGACTTCTCGCCGATTCCGAAGGTCGTCAAGAAGGCCGACCTGAAGTTCGCGAAGCAGATCCACTAGCCGCGGCTGGCCAATCAAGCTCTACCTCGAGCCGCCGGCGTTCGCGCCGGCGGCTCGTGCGCTTAAGGCGTGGATGACGAACGGCGTTCGCGAGCGCGGCGAACTCAAAACCGCCTGCTACGCAGTCACGCAGGCGGGGATATCGAGTGACCGCCAGGCGGCGTTGGTGCGCTGCTCGATCGGCCCCAGACGCGCCTGCAGCGTCTTGATCGCCACGACCGGATCGTTCTCGGCCTGCAGGCCCTTGAGCGTGAAACGGAGCGCCGCGAGCTCGGCGGCGGTCCCGTCGACGGCGGTCTTCGCCGTGCCGGTGGGGTGCATCGCGATTAGCGCGACGACCTCGCGGTCGATCGCGGTGATGCCCCGGTTCAGGAACGCGACCGCGTCGTCGGGTGACGTCGGTGTCGCGATCTTCCCGGTCCGGCGGGCGGTGGCGGTGCAGATGTTGGTAGCCCGACTGCGGATCTGCGCCGAGCTCAGCGCGCTCGAGCCGCAGCCGGCGAGCGCGGCCGCGGTCAGCGCCCCCACGCCGGCGCGCCCGATCCAGCTCTTGGCCGCGCTCATCGCAGATCCACCGAGAACACCCGCTCGAGCTCGGCGATCGTCTGCTCGCTGTCGCGGTGCAGGATCGTCGTCATGCCGAGCTCTGCGGCCGGGTCGAGGTTGAACCGCAGATCGTCGACGAACACGCATTGATCGGGCTCGAGGCCGACCGTCTGGGCGGCGAGCGCGTAGATCTCGGGCGTCGGCTTTCGCATTCCGACCTCACCCGAGATCACGATCCCGTCGAACAGCTCGGCCAGCAGTGCGCGGTCGTAGCGTCGTGTCCCCCACGAGTTCGACAGCAGACCGGTCTTGACGCCGGCGCCCCGGGCGTTGCGGACCGCCCGCTGCATCGGCTCATCCATCTTGCCGTCGGCGAACATCCGGTCGATCAGCCCCGGTGCGGGGACGCCGAGGATCTCCGCGAAGCCCACCTCGAACTTCTCCTCCGGCAAGGCGCCCGTCTCGAGTCCGACCAGCAGCTCGCGGCTCGCGGGATCGCTGCGAAATTGCTTGGCGACCTTGTCCGCTGACAGGCCCTCCCGCCGGCAGAATCCCCCAAAGGTCTCGAACATGTTCGAGGTCATCACCCCGCCCCAGTCGACCAGCAGCCCGCGGGGTCCAGCGCCGTCGCCGCTAGAAGCCATCGCGCGTGACCTCCAGCGCCCGGCGCGCCAGCTCCACCACCCCGTCGCCGAACGACTTCAGATACGGGTCATCGGTCGCCCCGGAGACCGCCCGGCGGTAGTTGCCCTCCATGAACGCGACCGCCTTCCAGTAAGCGAGCGTCACGTACCAGTCGAGGTGGTCGATTGACCGGCCCGAGCGTTGCTCGTAAAGCTTCACCAGCTCGCGGCGGGTCGGGAACCCCGGCATCGTGGTGACGCTCTGCAGCGCAAACTTCGATTCGTCCTGATCGTCGACCTGGCGCCAGTGCAACATCATGTAGCCGACGTCCGCCAGCGGATCGCCGATCGTCGCCATCTCCCAGTCGAATATTGCGATCAGCCGCGCGGGTGCACCGTGCGCGAACATCGTGTTACCGAGCCGATAGTCGCCGTGCACGATCGTCGCCGGGGGCGACTCGGGGATATTGGCGGCAAGCCACTCGGAGACCTGCTCGAACTCGGGTATCTCACGCGTCTTGTTGAACTCCCAGATCCCGTTGAAGCGGCGCAGCTGGCGCTCCAGATAGCCCGTCGGCTTGCCGAATCCCTCGAGCCCGAGCGACGTCCAGTCGACCGCGTGCAGCTCGACCAGGGCCGTGACCAGTTCCTCGGCCGTCCGCCGCCGCTGCTCGGCGTCATCGAGCGCCGCCGGCATCGCGTCCGTGATCACGTCGCCCTCCATCTCCTCCATCACGTAGAACGGCGCGCCGATGACACCCGGGTCCTCGCACACGGCGAGCACCTTCGGCGTGCGCACGCCGGTGTCCTGCAGCGCGCGCAGGATGCGCGCCTCGCGCAACACATCATGTGCGCTCGGGGGCAGCGGCCCGCGCGGTGGGCGGCGGAGCACGACCCCGGTCGAGAGTGAGTAGGTGACGTTGGAGTGGCCGTCGCCGTACGGCGTCGCCGACAGCTGCGCCGGCGCGTCGAGCCCGGCACCGGCCAGGAACTCGCGCAACGGCGCGAGCACGAGCAACGGCTCACGCTCGTTCGCGGCGCCCTGCTCGTGGCTCTCGACTATGTCGTCGGGTGCGGCTGCGACCTTCATTATCGGTCGCGGAGCCTACCGACGGTGACCACTGCGATGGGTCCGGTCAGCCGCCGAGCACGCTCGGACCGATCAGACGTCAGGCGCCGCCGACCGGATCGGCCGGCGAGCGCAATCGGCCCGATCAGGCCGCGAGCGAGAACCGCGGCGCGAGCTCGCGGTCAAAACGCCAGCCGTCCAGCTGTGAGCGGTCGCCCGCCAGTCCCACCACGGTCGCCCCGGTCCGCCCTTCGATCGATGCCATCAGCTCAGCGAGCCGGGTGCGAACTGCGTCACCGGCGCTGGACTCCTCGGCCACGAGGCCGGCTTCGCTTGCCTCCAGCAGCACCGTCACCCGGTCGGGATGGAAGGCAGCGATCTCGGCCAGGACCTCCACGTCACCGTCGGCCGTTCCAAGAATTGCTAGTAGATCACTCATGACCAGCAGCATTATTTTCGACGGTAAAGAGTTCCTGAACGCGATCGAACAAGTCACGATGGATCGCATGAGTAGCCTCAATTGCAGCGATGCCAGAACTACCCGAAGTCGAGATCACCGCCCGCCTGATCGGCTCGGCGACAGCCGGAGCAGAGATCGAGTCCGCGCTCGCGCCCGGCGTCAACGCGCTCAAGACCTTCGATCCGCCGCTGCAGGCGATCGAGGGCTCGCGGATCGTGTCGGTCACGCGCCGCGGGAAGCTTTTCGTAGTCGAGCTCGACAACGATCTGGCGATGCTCATCCACCTGATGTCGGCGGGTCGGTTGCAGCTGTTCGACACGCGCGCGTCACTGCGTGATCGGACCTCGCGGCTGCTCGTGCGGCTCGAGGACGGGCGCGAGCTGCGGCTGCGGGAGTTCGGCACCAAGCAAGCCGCCTGGGTGAAGGTGCTGCGCGCGGAGGAGCTGGACGACGAGGAGACGGTGGCCAAACTCGGGCCCGAGGCGTTCCCGGACCCGCCGGCGGTCGACGAGTTGATCGAGCCTACTCGACGCGCCGCGGCCGCTGCACGGGATGCTGCGCGATCAGCGCGTGATCGCCGGGATCGGCCGCTCCTGGGTCGACGAGATCCTCCACTGCGCAAAGCTGTCGCCGTTCAAGCGCGGCTCGGAGCTGTCAGAGGACGAGGCGGCCCGCTTGCGCGCCGCGATCATCACCAAGCTCGGCGACGCGATCGCCCACTACGAGCAGACGATCGCGCTGCCGATCCCCGACAAGCTGCCGATGCCGCTCACCGTCCATCGCCGTAACGGGGAGCCGTGCCCACGTTGCGGTGACACGCTCGAGGCCGTGTTCTACGAGGACTACGTGATGTGCTACTGCCCGACCTGCCAGACCGACGGCAAGCTGCTCAAGGACCGGCGGCTCAGCCGGCTGTTGAAGTAGACGCGGGGCGCGCGATTCGCGGTCTGGTCGGCGTCCGCTAGGGTGGCGAAACATGGCACCGCAACCAGGCGATCTCGCCCCCGATTTCACGCTCCCCGACCAGGCGGGTCAACCCGTCTCACTCGCAGACCTGCGGGGCAAGACGGTCGTGCTCTACTTCTATCCGAAGGCCGATACGCCGGGCTGTACGACCCAGGCGTGTGGGGTCCGTGACCACCGCCCCGACTACGAGAGCGCCAACGCGGTCGTGCTCGGGGTGTCGCCCGATCCGGTCAAGAAGGTCGCGAAGTTCGATGACAAGTACGGGCTCGGCTTCCCGCTACTCGCCGACGAGGATCACTCGGTCGCCGAGGCGTACGGCGTCTGGGTACAGAAGTCGATGTACGGCCGGACGTACATGGGCAACGAGCGCAGTACGTTCGTGATTGGTCCCGATGGCGTGATCAAGGACGTATTTCGCAAGGTCAAGCCAGGCGAGCACGACGCGCTCGTGCTCGGCGCGCTGGCCACCAGCTGAGCTGATCCGCGGCGCTACTGTAGGCCCTCGCGCGCCTCGCGCACGAGCGTCACTGCCTCCGGGAAGATCACCGCCATCACGGAGCGCATCTGCTCCGCCTGCTGCTCGGTGGTTCCCTGGATGTTGGCCCGGTTCATCGCCGCGACCGTCAGATCTACCGCCAATTTGATCGCGTTGTCGGCCCACGCGATCCGCTGGGCGCCTTGCATCTGCTCGGCAAACTCGCCAAGCCGGCGCTGCAGATCGTCGGGGTCACCGAACAAACCGCCAAAGCCACTTCCTTCCATGGGGTCAATGGTAGCTCGCCGGACTCGCTCGCCTCGCGAAGAGGTATCGAAGGGTTCGCGCGGAGCAACGTCAAAGCCGCCGCTGCCCACTACCATTCGCCCCTCGATGAACCCCGAGCAGCAGCTCCAGTACGAAGCACGAGTCCGCAACCGCCAGGCGATCATCGCGGTGCTCGCCGGCGTGTTCGTACTGCTGGCCTCGATTCTGCAGCTGATCGGCCCGCACACCAAGGTCGACGAGCTGACGATCGACCTGATCACGGCCAACCAGCGCTTCCCGCTGGACCTGATCGCGGCGATCGTCAACGGAATCGGCTCGCTGCTGGTCGCGTGGACGCTGAACTACCTCTACCTCTGCTCGCGCGCGCGTAACCAGGAGGTCAAGCCCTTCATCCGGATCGTCGCGATCGTCGGCGGCGTCCTATCGGCGGTCACCGGGGTCGTGTACGCGATTGCCGTCGCGGTGAAGGTCCACGAATTCGTCACGACCGGATCGCAGACCTACGCGGAGGCCCACCGGCTGACGACCGCCCCAGGCCTGCTCGCGCTCCAGTTGGTCGGCCAGGCATCGGCGCTACTGCTGGCTGTCGGCATCGCGCTCGTCTCCTTCAACGCGCTGCGCCAGGGGCTGTTGACCCGCTTCATGGGTTATCTCGGCATCTTCGCGGGCGTGCTGGTCCTGTTTCAGATCACCCAGATCCCGGTCGTGCAGTTCTTCTGGCTGATCGCGGTCGGCTACCTGATCTCGGGGCGCTGGCCCACCGGCCTGCCCCCGGCCTGGCGTTCGGGGCGCTCGGAGCCGTGGCCGCCGTCATCCGAGATGCGCGCGCGCCGGATGGGTGCCGCCGCCGCCCGCGGTGGCACAGCGAACGGGAGCTCGGCCAAGGGCGGCTCGGGCAAGGCTTCGCCCAAGCTCACGCCGAAGGCCGAGCCCCAGCCGGCCGGAGCGCCGGCCCCGGTTCCCTCGCGGACCCGTTCGACGACCTCGAAGCGCAAACGCAAGCGGCGCACCTAGCCGCCGCTTCCCCGGTGAGCGGCGCCGCTCATCGCCACTGATCGACCGCTCGGCGTCACCCGGCGACCGTTCAGCGATCCGCGGTTGCGGGCCTGCCTCGCGCCGAAGACCCTGCCGCTGTCTCGCAAACATCCAGCTAGGAGGGGACTGATGGAAGCAAGCGGTTTGCCGCGCCGGGAAGCGGATGTCGCGCCGGCGGCGGAAGAGGACCCGACCTCCGGGCGCGGAATCAGCTGGAGTCCAGCCGATCCGGGGCCGCTCGGGCTGGCGGGGTTCGCGCTGACCACGTTCGTGCTCAGCATGATCAACGCCAATCTGATCGGCGGCGGAGTGCTGACCGCCGCGGGTATCGTCGCTCCACTGGCGCTCGCCTACGGCGGCATCGCGCAATTCGCCGCGGGGCTGTGGGAGTTCCGGACCGGCAACACGTTCGGCGCTGTCGCGTTCTGCTCCTTCGGTGCGTTCTGGATCTCGTTCTACCTGCTACTCCACGTGACCGTCGGCGCGCTCCCGAAGACCGAGCTGTTCAGCTCCGTCGGCCTCTACCTGTGGGCGTGGGGAATCTTCACGGCCTACATGTTCGTGGCGTCGCTGCGGACCACCGGTGCGGTGGCGCTCGTGTTCCTGCTGCTCGCGATCACGTTCATCGTGCTCGGGATCGGCAATTCGGCACTCGCCGGGACGCTGCATACGACGAACGGGACGGTCAAGCTGGGCGGATATCTGGGTATCGCTACCGCGATCGCCGCTTGGTACGCGTCATTCGCCGGCGTGACGAACGCGACCTTCGGAAGGACGGTGCTGCCGGTCTTCCCGTTGGCCCGCTAACAGACGGACCCATACCGCTCGCCGGTCTGGGGTACAACTAATAAACACAGAGCCGCAATAACTGCGGCCGGCTCGGGCGCCGGCGACACCGCCGGCGTCTCGGGCTGACCAGTGTGAGACGCCAGGTTCGTACGAAGGAGAGGCTTGCAATGGCAGACACGGCATCGACTGAGGCAGGGGGCGGCACGCTCGAGCGCCAGCTCGAGGAGATGCTCGAGATCGAGAAGTTCGACCCCCCCGAAGCCTTCCGTGCGCAGGCTTTGCTCAATGACCCGGCGGTCTACGACGAAGCCGAGCGCGACTGGAAGGGCTGGTGGGTGGCGCAGGCCAAGGAACTGCACTGGTTCAAGGAGCCGACTGAGGATCTCGACGACTCCAACCCCCCGTTCTACAAGTGGTTTGCCGACGGCACGATCAACGCCTCCTACAACTGCCTGGACCGCCACGTCGAGGCCGGCCGCGGCGACAAGGTCGCGTATCACTGGCGCGGCGAGGAGGGCGAGGAGCGCGACATCACCTACGCGGATCTGCACCGCGACGTGCAGCGGTTCGCCAATGCGCTCAAGGCGATGGGGATCGAGAAGGGCGACATCGTCGGGATCTACCTGCCGATGATCCCCGAGGTCGTGGTGGCGATGCTCGCGTGTGCGCGGATCGGTGCTCCCCACAACGTCGTGTTCGGCGGCTTCTCGGCGGACGCGGTCAAGGAGCGGATGGAGTTCTCCAACGCCAAGGCGCTGGTCACGATCGACGGCGCGCGGCGCAAGGGCAAGACGGCGCCGATCAAGGAGCAGGTCGACGCGGTGATGGCCGACCTCGACACGCTCGAGCACATCGTCGTCGTCAAGCACACCGGCGACGAGTGCGAGATGCGCGATGGCCGCGACGTCTGGTTTCACGAGGTGATGGAGCAGGCCGATCCCGAGTGCCCGGCGGAGGAGCTCGACGCCGAGCATCCGCTCTACGTCCTGTACACGAGCGGCTCGACCGCGAAGCCCAAGGGCGTGCTGCACACCACCGGTGGCTACCTGACCGGCGTGAGCGCGACGCACAAGTACGTCTTCGATCTCAAAGCGCGACAAGGACGTCTACTGGTGCGCGGCCGATGTCGGCTGGGTCACCGGCCACTCGTACATCGTCTACGGCCCGTTGTGCAACGGCGCCACGTCGGTGATGTGGGAGGGCGCTCCGGACTATCCCCACCGCGGGATCTGGTGGGAGCTGATCGAGCGCTACGGCGTGACGATCTTCTACACCGCGCCGACCGCGATCCGCGCCTGCATCAAGTGGGGCGCCGAGCATCCGGAGAAGTTCAACCTCGACTCGCTGCGCCTGCTCGGTACGGTCGGCGAGCCGATCAACCCGAAGGCGTGGCTCTGGTACCACAAGGTGATCGGCGGCGAGCGCTGTCCGATCGTCGACACCTGGTGGCAGACCGAGACCGGCGCGATCATGATCACGCCGCTGCCGGGGATCGTCTCGACCAAGCCGGGCTCGGCGACGCGGCCGTTCCCGGGCATCGCGGCCGACGTCGTGGACGAGCGCGAGGGCAAGCCGATCGATACCGGCCAGGGCCTGCTGGTGCTGACGCGCCCGTGGCCGTCGATGCTGCGCACGCTCTACAAGGAGGACGAGCGCTTCATCGAGACCTACTTCTCGAGATTCGGCAAGGAGACGTACCTCGTCGGTGATGCCGCGCGCAAGGACGACGACGGCTACTTCTGGGTGATCGGACGGATCGACGATGTCGTCAATGTCTCGGGCCACAGGCTCTCGACAGCGGAGGTCGAGTCGGCGATCGTGTCGCACCCGAAGGTCGCCGAGGCGGCCGTGATCGGCCAAGCGGACGAGGACACGGGCCAGGCGATCTGCGCGTTCGTGACCCTGAACGGAGATCTCGAGGGCACCGACGAGCTGGTCAACGACATCCGCGGCCACGTCGCCGACCGGATCGGCAAATTCGCACGGCCCAAGCGGATCATCTGGTCCGACGATCTGCCCAAGACCCGTTCGGGCAAGATCATGCGCCGGCTGCTGCGTGACATCGCCGAGGGCCGCGCGCTCGGTGACGTGACGACGCTGCGCGATCCGACCGTGATGGCACAGCTCGAGGACAAGATCCAGCAGGAGCAGGCCGAGGAGTAGTGCGCGACCGGGCGGCGGTTCAGACGCTGAGCCGCCGCCCGAGCTCGGCTGTCTGCCGGCGGCTGACCGGGATCGACTGCCCGTCGGCGAACACGAGCTCGGCGGTGCCGCCGATCAGGGCGCGCAGCTCCGTTGCGCTGCGCAGGTTCGCGACGTACTGCCGATGGACCCGCACGAACCCGAACGGCTCCCAGCGCCGCTCGATCTCCGACAGCCGCGCCCGCAGGAGATAGCGCCCGTCGGCGGTCACGATCCGCACGAAATCCCCATACGACTGCACGTACTCGATCGAGCTGCGCGACAGCAGCCTGGTGGAGTCACCGTGGACGGTCGAGACGGCGACCATCTCATCGTCGGCCGCTGCCGGTGGCCCCCCGGACGCCGGGTTGCGCGTCGCGGGCGGCGCCGCGTCGATGGCCGCGGCCACCCGCTCCACCGCCTCCTCGACGCGCCGGCGGGCCACAGGCTTTCGCAGGTAGTCGAGCGCGTGCAGCTCGAACGCGTCCACCGCGGCGCTGTCATAGGCGCTCACGAACACGAGCTGCGGCGGGGACGCGAAGCGGCGCAGGACGCGCGCCAGCTCGAGCCCGTCGAGGTCAGGCATGCGGACGTCGAGAAAGATCGCGTCAAAGCCCTGTCTGGTGACCTTGGCGAGCGCCTCCCGGCCGTCGAAGGCGCATTCGACGTCACCGACGATCGGCGAGCCGCGCAGCAACCGGGCGAGATCCTCGAGCTGCGTGCGCTCGTCGTCAACCGCGAGCACGACCAGACGCCGGCTCCTCATCCGCGGCTCCCCGCCTCGACCGCGGTCAGCTGCGACAGCTCCGCTTGCTCGCCGCCGGCCAGGTTCGGCACGGTCATCACCACGATCGTCCCGCGCCCGGGATTGGACTCGATCTGCAGCGCATAGCGGTCACCGAATGTCGCCCGCAGGCGCGCGTCGACGTTCGCCAGCCCGATCCCGCCGCCGGCGCCGGCGAGCAGCGCCGGGATTCGCTCGGGTTCGATCCCGCTGCCATCGTCTGAGACGCGCAGCTCCATGTCGCCGCCGACGACGCGGGCCGCGATCGCGATCCGGACGGTGCCACTGCCGCGCTCGACGCCGTGCCGGACCGCGTTCTCGACCAAGGGCTGGATCGAGAGGGCGGGGACGACCGCCGCGCGGGTCTCGGGTGGGACGTCGAAGCCGACATCAAGGCGGTCACGGAAGCGTGCCTGCTCGAGGCGCAGGTAGCGCTCGACATGCGCCAGCTCGTCGGCGACGGTCACGTACGAGCGGCCGTCACGAAACAGGTAGCGGGTGAACTCGGCGAAGTCGATCAGCAGCTCGCGCGCCTCGTCGGGTCGCGCATGGATGTCGCCCGCGACCGCCGCCAGCGCGTTGTAGATGAAGTGCGGGCTGATCTGCGCCCGCAGCGCCCGCAGCTCGGCCTGGGCGAGCCGCTCCTCCTGTTCGCGCACCACCGACAGCTCGAGCTGCGCCGAGACGAGGCTGGCGGCCTCCTGGACGACGCGCAGCTCGCCCCCGCGCGGTCGCCCGACGTTGCGGTAGAAGGCGATCAAGGTCCCCGCGCGACGGCCCTGGACGGTCAGTGGCGCGAGCACGGCGGAGCGCAACGGGCAGGTGGGATCCGACGAGACCAGCCGCGGGACCACGTGCGGGCGGTCATCGGGCGTGCGTTCGAGCAGGCGCGAGAGCAGATCGCCGGGTCGGACCTGATCACGGCCCTCGCCCTCGATCGCGAGGACCGAATGCGTGTCGGCCACGGCGACCGCGGCGGCCCCGGTGAGGGCGCGTAGGTGCTCGACGACGTTCTCCGCCGAGCGTGCGTTCAGCCCACGGCGCAGGTGCGGCAGCGTCGAGGTGGCGGCGTGAAGCGCCGACTGCATCCCGGCGGCCTCCGGCGTCCGGTTGGCCTGTGATAGGCGCGCGGATTTCCAGACCACCGCCAGAGCGGCAGCGACGGCGCCCCCGATTAGAACGCCGAGTGCGATGCTCATGAAACAGCACAAAGCCTACCCTGCACTCGTTTGCATGAAGAATGATTGGCGCCATGAGTCAAGTTACGTCGTACGAACAGGCATGTGCGGAGCATCGGTGGGAGGTGCCCGCCCGTTACAACATCGCGGCCGACGTCTGCGACCGCCACCCTCGCGACAAGCCGGCGATGATCCACGAGGACTACGAGGGGAATGTCCGCAGGCTCACCTGGGGAGAACTTCAGGACGACGCGAACCGCTTCGCCAATGTGCTCGTCGCCCACGGAGTGCAGGAAGGCGATCGGGTCGCGATGCTGCTCCCGCCGACGCCCGAGACGGCGGCGGCGTTCTTCGGCACCTGGAAGACCGGTGCCGTGCTGCTCTCGATGTCGGTCCTCTATGGCGACGAGGGGATCCGCCACCGGCTGACCGATTCCGCCGCCAAGGTGTTGGTGACCAATGCGGCGAACGCCGACCGGATGGAGCGTTCGCTCGTCGAGCACGTGCTGGTCCTCGATGACGACCTGTTGGCGCAGGGCTCGACTTCGTTTCAGACTCTCGACACCGCGGCCGACGACCCCGCGCAGCTGTATTACTCGTCGGGAACCACGGGGCTGGCGAAGGGGATCCTCCATGCCCACCGCTACATCCTCGGCCATGAGGAGTTCTTCTACTGCCATGACATCGAGGACGGCGAGCTGTTTCACGGTATGGGTGAGTGGGCCTGGGCCGCCGGCATCGCGCCGCTGCTGGGCCCATGGCGTTATGGCGCAGTGCAGGCCGTCTACCAGCGCGAGGGCGGCTTTGACCCCCACAAGCAGCTCGCCTTTCTGTCAAAGCACGGGGTAACGAACGTGTTCGGGACCCCGACCGCGATCCGCTCGATGATGTCGATCACCGACGCGGGGACCCGGTATCCGCAGCGGTTCCGGATCGTGTGCTCGGCTGGCGAGCCGCTCAACCCGGAGGCGATCCGGTGGTTTCGTGACCAGTACGGCGTCACCGTGCTCGATTACTACGGCCTGACGGAGTCTTATCCGCTGTGCGCGAACTTCCCGTTCATGAAGGTGCGCGAAGGATCGATGGGCAAGCCGATGCCCGGCTGGGAGGTCGCGATCCTCGATGAGGACGAGCGCCCGCTCAAGTCAGGCGAGCGCGGCGAGATCTGCCTGCGCGCCCGCACCAACCCCCATTACCCGCTCGGGTACTGGAACCGGCCGCCGGAGGATTCCGAGGAAGTGTTCGGCGGCGAGTGGTTTCACACCAAGGACGCGGCCTCGACCGATGAGGACGGATATTTCTGGTACGAGGGTCGTGCCGACGATGTGATCATCTCGGCCGGTTACAGGATCGGGCCGTTCGAGGTCGAGTCGGCGTGCCTCGAGCATCCGGCCGTGGCCGAGGCGGCCGCGGTCGCGGTTCCCGACGAACGCCGCGGGAACATCGTCAAGGCGTTCGTCGTTCTGCGCGCGGGGCACGAGCCGAGTGACGAGCTCGCCGGCGAGATCAAGGCCCACGTGCGTGACCATCTGTCGGCGTACGCCTACCCGAGGGAGATCGAGTTCGTGCCGGATCTGCCCAAGACCCTTACCGGGAAGATCAGGCGGATCGAGCTGCGCCGGCGCGAGCAGTAGCGCGCATAGCGGGAAAACACGGTCATAGAGCCCGGAACGGTTCCAGCGCTGACACTCGGCGGTTTGCGGCGCGCCTCGGCGTGCGATAGGTTCCGCCGGCCTCCGCTCAACTCGATTCATCGAGTCGCACTTGGAGGTGCTCATTTCAACCGGAGGGGTCCATATCTCGCAGTCGCGCACCAGCGGCGCTGATTGCACGCTTGCGAGCGGCGTGAGTAGCGCCGATGCCCCGACGACGTCAACGAGCTTGCAAGGGGCGCAGAGCCCGCCAGGACCGCACGGTCCACAGGCCCCCCGTAAGTGGGCGGCCTCGATGGTGCTCGCCCGGGCCTAACGAGGCTCGGGCGACCACCCCGGCGACTCGGAGTCAAACGGCGACCGTAGCGGTCGCTATCTGACTCCAAGTCGCGCGGGGTTGCCTGCCCATCCGTCCAGGTGTCAACAGGGGCCCGCGAGCGCAACCGCCGCGCGACCGACAACGGATGTGATCCCCGAGCGACGGACGCGCTCGAGAACAACCATGCAGGTGGTGAGCGCCAGTGGTGGCCACGGACGGGCCGCACGCTTTGCCGTGCGCAGATGAGACCGATAGACGAGTCAGATCGCCGTCCCGGATCCGCGGACGGGTCCTCTGGGGGCCGTTCGCGGCGCTCGTGGCCGCATTCGCATTCGCCGCGCCGGCCGCGGCCCAGACCGTGACTGGCCGCGCCGGGATCACGGTCCGCCATCCAGCGAGCACGCTATGGCAGACGTCGAGCGTGCTGCAATTTCACGCCGACGCGCTCTCGTTGGACGCGATCGCCAACCCGCCGGCCAACCGCTCCGTCAGCAGCGCGACCTGGAACGCGTGTGGCCCGGACCCTGACGGGGCCGCCTGCATCGCCGCTGCGCTCGCCGACATCGACGGCGCGCGGGCGGCCGAGGGAGTGCAGGCGATGGAGCTGCCGAACGACTTCGCGTCGCTGACGGCGCCCCAGCAGTTGCTCGTGATCACCAACCTCGAACGCGTGAACCGCGGCTTGACGCCGGTCAGCGGTCTCGCCGACAGCCTCGACCGCGTGGCCGCGTCCGCAGCCTCCGCCGACACCGATCCGATGCCGAGCAAGATCAACGGCGACGTGGGCGCCTCGAACTGGGCCGGGGGCACCCGATCGACGCTGGTCGCTGACTTTCTCTGGATGTACGACGACGGCCCGGGCTCGGGAAACGCGGATTGCCAACGCGCCGGCGACTCCGGCTGCTGGGGTCACCGCCACAACATCCTGTACCGATTCAGCGGCCCAATCGCGATGGGCGCCGGCTACACCACCGCCACCAGGTACGGACCATCGCTGACCGAGCTGTTCGTCGGGGGTGACCGAGCCGTCGGCCCGGGCCAGGCCGACGCGCTCCTTGCGCCGACCTGGGCCACGCTCGCTCAACCGCTGATGCCTGCCGTCTCGGCGACCTCCGTGCAGCTCTCGGGCGCCGCCGACACCGCCGAGCTTCACCTCTCCTCCTCGGGCCAGCCGATAACCGTCGGCGCGTCGGTCACGAGCGGCAGCGGCGCCTGGCACGTCTCACCGTCGCGCTGCTCGCTCGCTCCGGACAGCGGCTGCGACCTGACCGTCACCCTCAGCGCGGCCGGCGTCGGCACCGGCGGGACGCTGACGCTGTCCGCGCCCGCCGGCAGCCGGACGGTGCGCCTCACCAGCCCGGGCGTGGGCGCCCTGCGGGTCCGCGTGAGCCCCAGCGTCAGGCGCGGCCGGTGGGTGACCGTCAGCGGGCGCCTGTCTGACCCCGGCGGCCATGGCGTCGCGGGCCAGCTCGTAGCGCTCGAGCGCCGAGTCGGCGCCGGGACGCGGCTCGTCGCGCGCCGGCGGACCACGGCGCGCGGCATGGTTCGATTCCACATCTCGCCGCGCCACAACACGCGTTACCGGCTCGTGTTCGCCGGCTCGCGGCAACTGCCGGCCGTCAGCAGCGCGACGCTCCAGGTGCGCGTGCGGCCCGCTGCGCGCCGCTAGAGCGACCCGCGCGCGTCCGCGCCGCGGATGGCTGCCGACTCAGACGGAGCCGCGAGCCCCGGCGCGCGCGTGCGAGCGCATCTCCGACAGGATCCGCTCGAGCCGCGGCTCGGTGTCGAAGTCGACGTGGCTCATCGTCGCCGCGACCGCCGGGTGCACGGCCGCGATCTGGGCGTACATCTCATGGGCGACGGCGCGGTAGCTCGGATGGCCCTCGCGGCCCGAGCGCAGCTCGATCAGCTGCAGCGCCTCGCGGGCGTTGAGGTCGAGGATGAAGCGCATCCGGTAGCCCAGGCACAGCGCATACGGCGCCGCGCTCGCGAGCCCGATCTCGACGAGCCGCTCGTACTCGGCGCGCGACACCTCGAGCGCGCGGCGGTACTCGTCGCCGGCGCCGGCGAGATCGATCTGCTCGGGCACTCCGGCGCCGAGCTCCGGTCCGAGCGTCTGCCACTGCACGGTCAGCATCCGGTGGCGCTGGAGGTCCCGGAAGGCGCCGTAATCGGCGACGATCTCGAACCGGTAGCGGAGCGCTTCGTAGCCGCGCCCGGGGCGGTGGCGGCGGTTGGAGCGCTCGCCCACGAGATCGACGAGCAGCGCCGAGCGCTCGCCGTCGTCGAGGCCCGCGATCGCCTGGCGGATGCTGTACTCGGAACCGGATGAGGCCTCGAACAGGAGCGCGGCCAGCAGATCCTCCTCGTCACCCTGCACGTCGAGCAGCGTGACCGAGGGCCCCGCATGCTCGTCATCCTCTTCGGCCTCGCGAAGACCCAGCCGGGCCGCCCAGCGCTCGCCCGCGCGGGCGCGGTCCTCGAGGTAGCCGATCCAGGCGCCGCCGCGGTCCGGTCGCTGCACGCGCGCGACGAAGCTCGGGATCACCGCCTGCACCTCTTCGAGGATCATCGCTCCGTATGACCTCGCCTCGGGCAGCGGGTGCGCGAGCAGGTGCAGGATCAGCTGCTCGTAGGTCTGCCCGCTGGCGTAGATCCCCATGTGCGAGAGCGAGCTCGCGGGCAACAGGCCGCGCAGCAGGTCGAGCGCCTTGGCCTTGATCGCCCGCGCGTGCGCCGCCTCGGGCTCCTCGGGCGTGCGGGGGAACTGCTCGTGGGCCCACGCCCTGACCTGCGGCAGCGCGGCGGCGTAGGTCTCGAACAGCTCGTTCATTGCCCGGGCGTAGGCGGGGCCGAGCTCCGGATCGCTGTAGTAGCGAAAACCGCCGGTCGGCATCGGCGCGTCGTAGGCGATGTAGCGCGTCGACTGCTCGAGGTAGGCTGCCAGCCGCGGGCGCTGGAGCACCTTGGTGAGCACGTTCGAGACCCACTCGCAGGCCACGTGCGCGCCGCCGAGCTGGGCGACCGAGTCATCCCCGTAGCCGACGAAGATCCGTTCGTACAGCTGCGCGGCGCGCTCGCCCTCGACCGAGCCGCGCCTGGCCGACGGCACCGGCAGGTCGTCGGCAAACTCGTCGAGCAGCAGCCGCCGCAGGGTCCCCGGGTAGCGCGAGTAGCGTGCGAACAGCGCACCCTTCAGCGTCTCGGGGAGATTGGTGAGCGCGAATACGGGCCGATCGAGGTTCGTGCAGTAGGCGCTCACCAGCGCCCGCTCGTCGGGTGTGAAGCTCTCGACTGGATACTGCACGGACGACCGATCGTAGCGGCGCGTGCGGCTGACTCCGCAGGTTCCCCCGCCCGGCTATGATTGAACGTGATACGCGTGCGTACCATCGCTCCAGATACATGTCGACGTACTGATCGTCGGGGCCGGCCTATCGGGCATCGGAGCGGCCTGCCACCTGCAGCGCCGCTGCCCAACCAAGAGCTACACACTCCTCGAGGCGCGTGACGCGATCGGCGGAACCTGGGACCTGTTCCGCTACCCGGGGATCCGGTCGGACTCCGATATGCACACGCTCGGCTACTCGTTCAGGCCATGGGAGGCGGCCAAGTCGATCGCCGATGGTCCGGCGATCCTGAGCTACATCAAGGAGACCGCCGACGAGTACGGCGTCACCGACAAGATCCGCTTCAGTCACCGGGTCGTCAACGCCGACTGGTCCAGTGACCAGACGCGCTGGAACGTCACCGCCGAGCGCACCGACACCGGCGAGCAGGTGCACTTCAGCGCCGGCTTTCTGATGTTCTGCAGCGGCTACTACCGCTACGACCAGGGCTTTGCGCCCGAGATCCCCGGCCGCGATCGTTTCGAGGGCCCGATCATCCACCCGCAGCATTGGCCCGAGGACCTCGATTACGCCGGCAAGCGCGTGGTCGTGATCGGCAGCGGGGCGACGGCGGTCACGCTCGTGCCGGCGATGGCGGAGAAGGCCGCGCACGTGACGATGCTGCAACGGTCGCCGAGCTACGTCGTCAGCCTGCCCGCGCGCGACGCGCTCGCGGGCGCGCTGCGCCGCGTGCTGCCGCCGATGGCCGCCTACCAGGCGGTGCGGTTCAAGAACGTGGGCCTGATGGCGGCCAGCTACCAGCTCAGCCGCCGGCGGCCGCGCCTGATGCGGGCCCTGATCCGCAAGGGCGCCGTCAGCCAGCTGCCCGAGGGCTTCGAGGTCGATCGGCACTTCAACCCGAGCTATGACCCATGGGACCAGCGCCTGTGCGTGTGTCCCGACGGTGACCTGTTCGGAGCCCTGCGCAAGGGCGGCGCGTCGATCGTGACTGACCGGATCCAGACGCTGACCGAGCACGGGATCCTGCTCGAGAGCGGCGCTGAGCTCGACGCCGATGTGATCGTGACCGCCACCGGCCTCAACCTCGTCGCGCTCGGCGCGGTCCAGCTCGCGGTCGACGGCGAGGCCGTCGACCTGGCCGACCAGATGGTCTACAAGGGAACGATGCTCAGCGGCGTCCCGAACGCCGCGATGGCGATTGGCTACACGAACGCCTCGTGGACGCTGAAGTGCGATCTGACCTGCGAGTACGCCTGCCGCGTGCTCAACCACATGGACCAGCACGGCTACACGCAGGTGGTCGCCGTCCAGGACGACCCCTCGATCGCCTCCGAGCCGCTGCTGAATCTGACCTCGGGCTACGTGCTGCGCTCGCTGGACCGCTTCCCGCGCCAGGGGTCGAAGCGACCCTGGCGGATGCACCAGAACTACGCGCTCGACATGATGGCGCTGCGGATGGGCGAGGTCGATGACGGCGTCCTGCGGTTCTCACGCGCGCCGGCGCGGCGTCCGGAGCCCCTCGAGGTGCCGGCCGCGGCGTAAGGCGAGGCCGGCCCTTGGAACGCTTGACTCCGTAGCGGAGCAAGGCGTTCCGAGCGACCCGCAGGTGGTCGGCTAGAACACTCCGGTGAGCGCCCGGCCCGCGTGCGCGGCGAGCTGGAACAGCGGCGTTGGGAAGATCCCGAAGAACACACTCGCGGCGGCGAACAGCAGGGCGACGAGCGTGACCGGCTCAAACGGGCTCGGGAGCGCACGCGCCTTGGCGACGCCGCCCTCGCCCCCGTCGCCACCGCCACGATCGCCACCGTTGCCACCGTTGCCACCGTTGCCACCCGCGGCCAGCGCGTCGGCCTCCGGCGAGCCGCCGGCGATCGGCGCCAACCCGCCGGGCGTCGCCGCCGTGGCGGGGACGGGTGCCCGGATCGTCCCGCTCATCCAGATCGCGGCGACGACCCGCAGGTAGTACCCGAGCGAGATCATCGACCCGATCACGAGCACGACCCCGAGCCATGTGTAGTCGCCGTTCACCAGCGCGTGGATCAGCTGAAACTTCCCGATGAAGCCGACCGTGCCGGGGATCCCGGCCAGGGACAGCATCGCGATCGTCATCGACCAAGCGAGCCACGGGTTGCGCGCTCCGAGCCCCGAGATCCCGGACATCTGGTCACCGTCGGCGCGCTCGCCCTGCTGGGAGACGATCACCGCGAACGCGGCGATGTTCATGAACAGGTAGACGATCAGGTACAGGACCGTCGCGTCGACGCCGAGCTGGGTTCCGACGACGACGCCCGCCAGCATGTAGCCGGCCTGCGCGACGCTCGAATAGCCGAGCATTCGCTTGAGCGACGACTGCCCGAGCGCGCCGACGTTGCCGACGATGATCGTGATCGTGGCGATCGCGGCGAAGGCCGGTGCCCAGGTGTCCTGCGCGTCGATCACGGCGACGTCGAAGAACCGCAGGATCACGCCCAGCGCGGCCGCCTTGGTGGCCGTCGCCATGAAGGCGGTGATCGGGGTCGGAGCGCCCTCGTAGACGTCGGGCGTCCACTGATGAAACGGCGCCACCGATGCCTTGAACGCGAACCCGACGATGATCAGCCCGAGGCCGGTCAGCAGCATCGGGTCGCCGAGCAGGCCGCCGGCGATCTGACCCTGGGAGATCGCATTCGCGATCTGGAGGAATCCGGTCTGTCCCGTGGATCCGTAGATCAGGGCGAGCCCGTAGACGAGCGTCGCCGACCCGACCGAGCCGATCACCAGGTACTTGAGCCCCGATTCCAGCGAGCCCTCGCGCCGGAACTCCGCGGCGCACAGGATGTAGAGCGGGATCGACAGCAGCTCGAAGCCGATGAACAGCGTCACCAGATCCTGGGCGGAGACGAGCACGGTCATCCCGAGCACGCTGAACAGGAGCAGCGAGTGATACTCACCGTGACCGGCGCTCGACGGCGCTCGACTGGGCAGCGACAGCACCACGCAGGCGAGCGCGGCGACGCAGAAGACGAGGTCGAGGACGATCGCCAGACCGTCGATCCGCAGAGCGCCGTGGATGATCGTCGCCGAGTGATTCAGGCGCCAGATCTCGAGCCCGATCGTCGCTCCGAGCGCCGCGATCGTCACCGCTGGCACGATCCGCTCGCGCACGAACCCTCCCGGGAGCAGGCCAACGAGCAGCACGACCAGCGCACCGGCCGACAGGGCCACGATCGGCGAGAACGACGCCCAGTCGATCGGCGGCCCCTTCAAGTGGTGAGCGGCTGCCAGCGCCGGGATCACGTTCATCGCGTCACCCGATCGGCCGTGAGCACGTGTTGCTGGATCTCGGCCGGCGCGACCGTGCTCTTGACCGTCTGTTGCGAGCGTTTGAGCCCGAACTGCGGGTAGAAGGCGAACACGAGGATCAACAGCACCACCGGGACGATCGGGATCGCCTCGACGAGCCGGATTTCTCTCGACGTGACCGTCGGCGCGACCCGGTTGTGCATCGCTCGGATATAGAGCCGCAGCGCGTAGACGGCGGCGCCGACGACGCCGAGCGTCGCGAGCACCGCGACGGCGAGCTTGGACTGGAACACGCCGAGCAGGATCATGAATTCGCCCACGAAGTTCGACGAGCCCGGCATCGCGAGCGTCGCGAGCGTCACGATCAAGAACAGGCTCGCCAGCACTGGTGCCCGGAACGCGATTCCGCCCATGTCGGCCAGCTTCTCCGAGCCGCCGGCGCGAGCCGCCGCGGCCGCGACGAGGAAGAACAGCGGCGCGGTCACGAACGCGTGGTTGACCATCTGCAGCAGCGCGCCCTGAGCGCCGGTCGGCTTGAGCGAGAAGATCCCGAGCGTGATGAAGCCCAACTGGGCGACGCTCGAATAGGCGACCACCAGCCGCGCGTCCGGAGTCGTGAACGCGACCAGCGTCGCCCATAGGATCGAGACCAGCGCGATCACCAGCATCAGCGTCTGGAAGTGCGCGGAGGCGTACGGGAACAACGGCAGCACGATCCGCAGGAAGCCGTACGCGGCGACCTTGGAGAGCACCGCCGAGAAGACCGCGACGGCCGGAATCGGCATCGCCTTGTAGCCGTCGGGCAGCCAGCCGTGGAACGGGACCAGCGGCATCTTGACCAGGAACGCGGCCGCGAAGCCGAGGAAGATCCAGTCCTGCGATGTGTGCGAAAGCGGTAGCGCCCGCAGCGAGCTGATCACGAACGTCAGCGGCGTCCCGTGCTCGCTGGAGGCGATCACGCCGGTCGCCACCGCCGCCACCAGCATGAAGAACGAGCCGATCAGCGTGTAGACGACGAGCTTGGTAGTCGCCCGGACCCGGTCCCCGGTGCCCCAGATGCCGGTCAGGAAGTAGAACGGGATCAGCATCAGGTCAAAGAAGGCGATGAACAGCGCCAGGTCCTGCGCGCAGAAGGCGCCCAACACGGCGCTCTGGGCGAGGCCGAACCAGAAGTAGAAGGCGCGCGTTCGCGGCCATTCGCGCGACGCGGACCACAGCAGCGCGGCGCAGAAGATGATCGTCGTCATCAGGACGAGGATCACGTTGAGGCCGTCGAGGCCGAGCTTGTAGTGGATCCCCAGGGCCGAGATCCAGACCTTGTCGGTGACGAACTGCAGCGATCCGACGCCGCTCTTGAAGCGGGCGACGAACGAAATCGCGATCCCGAGCGCCACGACGCTGCCGAGGACCGAGATCCGCGGCACCCAGGCGGTCGGGAAGAGCGCCGCCACCAGGCCGACGGCGACCGGAAGCCAGATCAGGATCGAGAGCGTCATGTGGCCGAGATCAGGAAGTAGAGGGCGATGCCGGAGATCCCGAGCAGGACCGCCGCCGCGTAGTAGCGGACGAACCCGGTCTGCGCTCGGCGGACCGCGGCCGAGCAGGCGCGTACCAGGCCGACCGTGCCGCCGGTGACGCCGCCGGCGATCACGCGCTGCTCGAGCACCGAGTTGGCGAACCGGCCCATCCACAGGACCGGCCGGACGATCGCGACGTCATAGAACTCATCGAAGTACCACTTGTGGAACAGGAACGTGTGCACGGTCGAGAAACGCGCCTGCAGCCGCGGCGCGAGGCCGCGCCGTCTGACCCAGATCACGTACGCGGTCGAGATCCCGCCGATCGCGATCAGCGCACCGATCACGAGCCCGATCCACGACGCGCCGGTCGACGGATCGTCGGTGTACAGCCTCGAGCCGGCGAACGTCGGCGACAGAAAGCGGGTCAGCGAGGCGTCCACGCCCGGAATCTGGAACACACCGCCGACGACCGCCAGGATCGCCAGGATCGCCATCGGCACCTTCATCGCCAGGTCGCGCTCGGCGATGTGGTGCTCGGGGCCGGGGAAGCCGACGTCGGTGTCCTCAATTTCCCCCGTCTGCGGGTTGAAGGGCTGCTCGGCGTGGGCGAGGTGGCCATGCTCGAGCTCGCGGGCCTCCTCGCAGGGCTCGCCGAAGAAGGCGCGGAAGATCATCCTGAACGTGTAGATGCCGGTCATGAACGCGCCGATGTAGCCGGCGACCCCGAGGATCTCGAAGCCGCCGCCGCGGTGGTCGAGGTAGGCGATGATGTCGTCTTTGGACAGCCAGCCCGAGAACGGCGGCAGCCCCGACAGCGCCAGACCGCCGACCACGAAGGCGATGAACGTGAACGGCAGCGCCTTGCGAAAGCCGCTCATCTTGTCCAGTGACTGTTCGCCCGCCATCGCGCTGATCAGCGAGCCGGCGGACATGAACAGCAGCGCCTTGAAGAAGGCGTGCGTCATCAGGTGGAACATCGCCGCCGAGTAGGCGCCGACCGAGACGCCCATGATCATGTACCCGATCTGGGACATCGTCGAGTAGGCGATCACCTTTTTGAGGTCGGTCTGGACGATCGCGATCGTCGCCGCGATCAGCAGCGTCGCGCAGCCGCCGATCGCGGCTACGTCGGCAGCGGTCGGGCGCGAGCTCGAACAGCGTGTGCATGCGCGCGAGCAGGTAGACGCCGGCGGTCACCATCGTCGCGGCGTGGATCAGCGCCGAGACGGGGGTCGGGCCCTCCATCGCGTCGGGCAACCATGTGTGCAGCGGCACCTGGGCGGATTTCGCGAACGCCCCGAGGAGCAGCAGCAGACACCCGGCGACCAGATCGGTGCTGTTGTGGCCGAACACGTGCGGCGCCAACTGGAACGTCTTGACGAAGTCGACCGTGCCGGTGTGGCGAAAGATGAAGAACGTGCCGAGCACGAGCCCGACGTCGCCGATCACATTGATCACGAATGCCTTTAGCCCGGCGTTGGTGGCGGTCGTGCGGCGGTACCAGAACGAGATCAGCATGTACGAGGCGGCGCCGACGAACGCCCAACCCACGATCAGGACCAGGAAGTTTCCCGCCAGCACCAGCAGCAGCATCGAGAACACGAAGAAGTTCAGGTAGGCGAAGAAGCGCGAGTAGCCGCGGTCTGACTTCAGATAGGCGACCGAGTAGAGGTGGATCAGCGCCGAGACGCCGGACACGATCAGGGCCATCAGCACCGACAGCGGATCGACCAGGATCTCCAGCTTGGCGTCGACCCCGACCGTGAACGTGTAGTTCCACAGTGACGAGGTCAGCTCGCGGCTGTCCTCGGCATGGCCCAGCAGCGAGATCAGTGCGCCGACCGCGAACGCGAATGAGAGGAAGATCGCCAGGGTTCCGATCCAGCCGGCGATCAGCCCGCGCTCGCGGCGGAAGCCGGCGCCGATCACGATGCACCCGACGAGCGGGCAAAGGATGATCAGCCAGCCGAAGGTGGTGGTGCTCATTTACGCTCCGCTGCGGGCACGATCACCCGCGTAGCTCGTTGAGCTCATCCACGTTGATGGCCATCTGGCGGCGGTAGATCGCGACGATCAGGCCCAGTCCGACGGTCACCTCGCACGCCGCCACGACCATCACGATCAGCGCGAACACCTGTCCCGCCGCCGTTCCCCACATGCGCGAGAACGCGACCAGCGCGAGGTTCGCCGCGTTGAGCATCAGTTCCAGGCAGAGCAGGATCACAAGCGGGTTAGGCCGTGTGAGCACGCCCGCCGCGCCGATCGAGAAGATCAGCGCCGAGACGACGAGGTACCAGCCGATGTCCATTACCAGCCGCCCTCCGATCCGCTCGTGCTGCCGGCGGGCGCGGCCTCGGCCTCGGCTTCGGCTTCGGCCTCGAGCGCCGCGTGGCGCCGGACGCCGGTCGTCTCGGCCTGCGTGCCGGTGTAGACCGGGCGGTGCTCGGCCACGATCCCGTGCTCGTACTCGTCCTCCTCGGCCTCGAGTCCGCGTCGGCGCCGGGCGAGCACGACGGCGCCGACGGCAGCGACCATCAGCAACAGCGAGGCGAGCTCGAACGGCAATAGGTACGCCGTCAAGAACAGGCGGCCGATGTCCCGGGGCGTGCCGAAGGTCGTGTGCAGGTGCGCCCCCCGGCTCGAGATCCCCGCGAGCGCCGAGCCGAGCATCGCGATGCAGAGCTCGACCGCGACCGCGAGCGCGAACACCGGCCCGAGGATCTTGAGCGCGCCACCCCCGCTGCCGAGCGGCTGGTCGGCGCCGCCGACGTAGGCGACGACGAACACATACAGGACCATCACCGCGCCGGCGTACACGACCACCTGGGCGGCGGCGACGAACTGCGCCTCGAGCAGCAAGAACAGCGCCGCGAGCGCGATCAGGTGCACGACCAGCGCCAGCACGCTGTAGAACGGGTTGCGGAGCATCACCACGCCGATCGCCCCGGTCAGCGCGAAGATCGCGGCGATGAAGAACAGGACGGCCGACACTTGCCCGCTGTCTCCTACTCGCCCTCGCGCCGCAGCGGCGTGCGCTCGATCGGCTCGGCGAGCAGCATCTCCTTGGTGAAGATCAGGTCCGAGCGGGTGTAGTCCGACATCTCATAGTCGTGACCCATCGTGATCGCGTCAAACGGGCAAGCGACCTCGCAATAGCCGCAGAAGATGCAACGGCTCAAGTTGATTTCGTAGACGGCGGCGTAGCGTTCGCCGGCGGAGATCCGGTACTCGGGCGTGTTCTCGGCGGCCACGACGCGGATGCAGTCGGCGGGGCAGGCAGCGGCGCACAGCGAGCAGCCGACGCACTTCTCAAGGCCGGTGTCCTCGAAGCGGTGCAGCTTGTGGCGGCCGCGAAAGCGCGGGTAGACAGGCGTCTTCTGCTCCGGGTACTGGAGCGTGACCGGACCTTCGACGATCCGCGCGAAGGTCGTCTTCAGTCCACGGAGCGTCTCGCCGAACACCCGGTAGGTGCCGCGAACCGCTCCGGCGCCGGGCGAGCGGATCACCTGGATGACGTCTGCGCCAGGGTCGTATGGAGGACTCATGTGACCACCAGTACCGCGGTGACGATGATGTTCAGCGTCGCCAGGGGAAGCAGGATCTTCCACCCGAACGACATCAACTGGTCGTAGCGAAGCCGCGGCAGCGTCGCACGGATCCAGATGAGGAAGCTGATTACGAGGAACATCTTGGCCAGCACCACGAACGGGTCGACCCACCCGGGCGGATCGATCCCGAACGGCAGCAGCCAGCCGCCGAAGAACACCGTCACCACGATCCCCGAGACGACGATCATGTTCGTGTACTCGGCGAACAGATAGGCGACGAAAGCGGTCCCGCCGTACTCGGTGAAGTAGCCGCCGACGAGCTCGGCATCGGCCTCGATGAGATCGAACGGCGTGCGGTTGATCTCGGCGATCGACGCGGTCATGAAGATCAGAAAGCCGACGATCTGGGGGATGAAGTACCACATGCCCGCCTGGGCGGTGACGATCCCGGTCAGCGAGAGCGTCCCGGCCGTGATCAGCACGCCGACCAGCGCCAGGCCCTGCGAGACCTCATAGGAGATCAGCTGCGCGGCGCCGCGCATCGCTCCCAGAAACGAGTACTTGGAGCCCGATGACCAGCCGCCGAGCATGATCCCGTAGAACGAGATCCCGCTGAACGCGAACACGTACAGGACGCCGATCGAGACATCGATGCCGTAAAGGCCGACCTTCTGGCCGAAGATGTGCTGGACGTCACCGAATGGGATCACCGCCAGTGACGCGACCGCGGTCAGGATCGCGATCATCGGCGCGATCCGGAACAGGTAGCCGACCGAGGTCGTCGGCCGGAACGGCTCCTTGGTCGCGAACTTGAGGATCTCCGCGAGCGGCTGCATCAAGCCGTACGGGCCGACGCGGTTTGGCCCGTAGCGGTTCTGAAAGCGGCCGAGGAGCTTGCGCTCGTAGACGATGATGATCGGCAGGACCGCGAAGATCACGCCGAAGATCACCAGCGCCTTGATGATCTGCACCCACCAGGGCTCGACGAAGTTGACGTCGGCGAGCAGCGTCACTTGCTCACCTCGATCGTCGGTTCCGTGAGCTCGTTTGCCGAATCGGTGCGGATCCCCGTCGCGAGGAACGCGGTGCCCGACACGACGCCCGAGCGGATCGTCGCCTTCGCGCTCAGCCGCGTCCCGTTCTGCGCGACGTGCACTTCGTCGCCGTCGGCGATCCCGAGCCGGCGCGCGTCCTCGGGCGAGAGCTCGACCTGCTGGCCGGGGATCAGGTACTGAAGCGAGGGCGAGATCTCGGCCTCGGGAGATGCCCAGAACGGGCGGTAGGTCCCGAGCCGCAGGGCGCCGCTCGATGTCGCGGCCGCACCGCCGCCGCCGTCGCCTCCAGGCTGAGTGGCCGCCCAGCCAGCCCCGGAAGTCTCGCCGTTCGTGATCGCTGCTCCCTGGGCGCGCTCGGGCCAGCGCACCCCGTGACCCTCGAGCTCGTCGATCGTCAGGCCCTCGTAGAACGGCACCGCGGCGACGAGCTGCTCGAATGCATCCTCGCTGCGGTGCACGCCGAAGTCGTGGCCGGCGCGGCGTGCCAGCTCGGCGATCACCGCCCACCCGGCCTGCACGTCGCCGGGCCGCGCGATGGCGATCCGCATCCGCTGCAGGCGTCCGTCGGGGTGAACGAGCGTCCCCTCCTTCTCGGCGTGCGACTCGGCCGGGAAGATCACGTTGGCGTGCTCGCGCAGTCCCTCGGTCAGAACCGAGGCGTGTGCGACGACCAGCGCCGCCGAGTGCAGCGCCTGCTCCCACCGCCGGCGGTTGGGCTGGTCACGGATCGGATCGGTCTGAACCAGGTAGAGCGCGGTCAGCTCGCCGGCCGCGGCGGCCTCGGCGATCTCCGTCGCGCCGCGCCCCGCATTGTCGAGCAAATCGAACCCCGGGCCGGCGTCGGGGATCACGCCGGCTTCGCGCAGGCCGCGGCCGTTCGCGCCCGACGGGATCTCGAGCAGGCCGGCGCCATCGTGGTCGGCCAGTCCGAGCCGCTGCGCGATCCGCAGCAACGTGGCTGCGGCGGCACCGCCGATCCGCTCGCTCCAGACGATCACCACGTCTTGGCCGCCGTCGCGGAGCAGTCCCGCGAGCGCACCCAGGTCGCTGTCGTCGTCGCCACCGTCGCGGCCGAGCGCGGTCTCGAGCTCGGTGAGGAGCTTGGCCTCGCCGCCCGGCGCGTGGCGGACGATGCGCTTCGCGTTGCGGTCCAGAGCGCTCGGCCGAGCGCTCGCGATCGCGAGCGCCACACCGTTGCGCCGCACGCCCTTGCGGATCCGCAGGTCGAGGATCGGCGCGTCGTCGAGCGGCTCGCACCCGACCAGCAGGACGGTATGGGCGAACTCGAGGTCGACGACGCTGGCCTGGAGCGCCGGCGCCGACAGCGCGCGCATCAGTGACGCGTCCACCCCGGTAGCCGAGCGCGAGTCGATGTCGTTCGAGCCCAGCGCCTCGCGCACGTAGCGCTGGAGGAGGAAGCCCTCCTCGTTGGTCGCCTGTCCGCCGACGAGCGCGCCGACGTGGCCCTGGTGGCGGGCAAGGCCGGCCGCGGTCTCGAGCGCCCGCTCCCAGGAGACCTCGCGCAACTCGCCGCCGTCGCGCACCAGCGGTCGCGTGATCCGCTCATCTACGTGGATCGACTGGTACGCGAACCGCCCCTTGTCGCACAGCCACCCGTCGTCGACGCCCTCGTTGCCCTCATAGTCGCGCGCCAGGACGCGCATCACGCGCTCGTCACGGACCGTGAAGGTGACGTTGCACTGAGCGGGGCACAGGTTGCAGATCCCGCCGGCGCTCTCGATGTCCCACGGGCGAGCGCGGAAGCGGTACGGCTGTGAGGTCAGCGCGCCGACCGGGCACAGCTCGACGATGTTGCCGCTGAACGGCGCCACGTACGGATGTCCGTTGTGCGTCGAGACGAACGTGTCGGCGCCGCGCTCGGCGAAGATCAACTGGTAGTCCTCGGCGATCTCCTGCGAGAAGCGCACGCACCGGTAGCAGAGGATGCAGCGCTCGCGGTCGATCGCGACCAGCGGCGAGAGCGCGAGCGGCTTGACGAAGTGGCGCTTGGGCTCGATCATCCGCGACCGCCCCAGCCCCCAGCCGAAGGTGATGTCCTGCAGCGGGCATTCGCCGCCCTTGTCGCACACCGGGCAGTCGAGCGGGTGGTTGACCAGCAGGAACTCAACGATCGCGTTCTGCGCGTGGTGGACGCGATCGGTCTGGGTGTGCACCACCATCCCGTCCTTGACAGGCGTCGAGCACGAGGTCTGGAGCTTCGGGATCCCCTCGATCTCGACCAGGCACATGCGGCAGGCGCCGACCGGGTGGCCGAGCTTCGGCTCGTAGCAGAAGTACGGGATCTCGACGTCGCCCTGCTTGGCGGCGTCGACCAGCATCGAGTCCTCGATCGCCTCCACTTCCCTGCCGTCGATCGTCAGCTGGATCGTCTTGCGCTCTGGACGGGGCATGTCGCCGGGAAGCTAATGAACCGGGAGCGGGCCCGCGTGCTCGTCGGCCACTCCGAGCGCGACTACGTCCTCGGCCGGACCGGCCTCCGCGCGCTCCCGGGCCGCCTCGATCTCCGCTTCGAGCTCGGGGCGGAACTTCTCGACCATCGAGCCGATCGGCATCGCCATCGCGTCACCGAGCACGCACAGGCAGTTGCCGATGATCTGCTCCTGGACCGAGGCCATGATGTCGAGGTCCATCGGCGTCGCCTCGCCGGCCTTGATCCGCATCAGCATCTTGTGCGTCCAGTTGGTGCCCTCGCGACAGGGAACGCACTTGCCGCACGACTCGTGCGCGTAGAACTTGGCCAGCTTGAGCGCCGTGTCAAGCACGCTGCGCGACTCGTCGGCGATGATGATCGCGCCCGATCCCAACATCGACCCGGCCTTTGCCATGCTGTCGAAGTCATACGGCACGTCGAGGTCATCCTTAGTGAGGACCGGGGCGCTCGACCCCCCGGGAAACCAGAACTTGACGTCGAGCCCGCTCGGCGGGCCGCCTGCGAGGCCGTAGATGATCTCGCGGGACGGGATCCCCAGTTCGATCTCGTAGTTGCCGGGCCGCTTGACGTCGCCGGAGATCGAGACCAGCTTGGTTCCAGTCGAGCCCTGGGTGCCGATCTCCGCGTACTCGGCGCCGCCGAGCCGCATGATCGTGGGCACCGTCGACAGCGTCTCGACGTTGTTGATCAGCGTCGGTCCTGCGTACAGCCCCTCGATCGCGGGGAACGGCGGCTTCAGGCGCGGGTTGCCGCGCTTGCCCTCGAGCGAGTCCAGCAGGCCGGTCTCCTCGCCACAGATGTAGGCGCCGGCGCCGCGGTGCAGGACCAGGGATAGGGAAAAACCGCTTTCGAGGATGTTCTCGCCGAGGTACCCGGCGCCATCCGCCTCGGCGATCGCGGCCTCGATGATGTCCGCCTGAAGCTGGTATTCGCCGCGGACATAGATGAAGGCGTGGTCGATCTGACCGGCGTAGGCGGCGATCACGAGCCCCTCGATCAGCATGTGCGGCGTCTTCTGCATCAGCTCGCGATCCTTGAACGTGCCCGGCTCGGATTCGTCGGCGTTGCAGACCAGGTACTTCTCAACGTCGCCCTTCGGCAGGAAGGAGATCTTGCGGCCCATCGGGAAGCCGGCGCCGCCGCGCCCCCGCACGGCCGAGTCGGAAAGCTGTGCGAGCACGTCCTCGGGCGTCATCGTCAGCGCCTTGCGCAGCATCTCGTAGCCGCCGCGGCGCTGGTACACCTCGAGCGTGTTGAGGCCGGGCTCGTCGATGTTGTCGAACAGCAGGATCTTTGACATCGGTCAGTTCTCGGTCGGCGTGTCGGGGGGTGTCTGGAGCGGCGCCGACGGCCCCGGGCGGTCGGCGGACTCGTCCGTGGCGCTCAGCCCGGTGGCATCGGCTCGCTGGTCGTAATCGGGCGCGCTGAACTCTTCCGCCCCAGCGCTCACCGACGGATCGACGCAGGGACGGTTGCGAAGCTGCTTGTCGGGCAGGACCGGCCGGCCGGCGGCGAGGTCGGCGACGATCTGCTCGCAGTCGCCCGGTACCAGCGGTCCGACGTACTCGCCGTTCACCGATGCCATCGGCGCGATGTCACACGCACCGAGGCACTCGAATGAACTCACGTGAACTGACTCGTGGCCGCCGGCGGCCCCGACCATCGCGTCGAACAGCTCGTCGGCGCCGAGCAGCGAGCAGGAGATGTTGGTGCAGACGTAGACATCGTTGTGAGGAGGCCGCGGCGTCAACTCGAGCATGTCGTAGAACGTCGCCACAGAAGTTAAATAGGCGGGAGTCAATTGCATGACGGTCGCTACCTGGTCGATCGCCTCCGGCGAACACCAGCCGTGGAGCGCCTGCGCGGCGTGGAGGGCCGGGATCGCCGCCGAGCGGCGGTCGGGGTACTTGGCCATCGCGGCCTCGATCTCGGTGCGCAGCTCGTCCGGGACCGGGTTTGTCGCCGGGTCGGGGACGACCGCCGGATCCTTGGTCAGGTCGACCGCTTCGTCCCAGCCAGGTACGCGCGACCCGTGGCCGAACCGCGGGACCGGGATCCGGCCGCTGCTCATCGGTCGATGCCGCCCAGGATCGGGTCGAGCATCGCGAGCGTCGCGATCATGTCAGCGATGTACGCCCCGCGGACCATGGGGGCGAGCGCCTGCAGGTTGACGAAGCTCGGATCGCGCATGTGCACGCGGGCCGGCTTCGCCGAGCCGTCCGCGCGCACGAAGCACCCGAGCTCCCCGCGCGGACCTTCGATCGGGTAATACGCCTCGCCGGTCGGGACACGGAACCCCTCGGTGACCAGCTTGAAGTGGTGGATCAGGGCCTCCATGCTGGTCGCCAGCTCGTGGCGTGGCGGCAGCGCCACCTTGCGGTCGGGCGTGATGAACGGTCCTTCAGGCAGGCCCTCGAGCGCCTGGCTGATGATCTTCACCGACTCGTATATCTCGGCCAGGCGAACCCGGAAGCGGTCGTAATTATCGCCCACCGTGCCGACCGGGACCTTGAAATCAAAGTTCTCGTAACTTGAATATGGCGCTGCCTTGCGCAGGTCCCACGGGTTGCCCGCGGCGCGCAGCAGCGGTCCCGTGACACCGATTTTCAGCAGCGTCTCCTCGTCGAGAGGGCAGACACCGTGCAGGCGCTCGAACGCGATCTGGTTGTTCTCCAGGACGTCGGCATACTGGTCCGCCCGGCTTGGCATCACGTCGAGGAACTTGCGCAGCTTGGCCGGGAAGGCCCGCGGGATGTCCTCGATTACGCCACCGACCTGGAAGTACCGGGTGTGCATCCGCTGGCCGGACGACATCTCGAACAGGTCCATGATCATCTCGCGCTCGCGCAGGCAGTACCAGAAGATCGAGATCGCGCCGAGGTCGAGCGCGCCGGTTGCGAGCCAGAAGAGGTGGGAGGCGATTCGGTTGAGCTCGAGGTGAATCACCCGCAGGTACTGGGCGCGAGACGGCACCTCGACATCCAGCAACGTCTCGACCGCCCCACAGAACGCCATCGCGTTGAAGTAGTAGCTCAGGTAGTCCATCCGCTCGATGACCGGGATCACCTTCCAGTAGGACTTCTGTTCGGCGGTCTTCTCGATCCCGGTGTGGACGTAGCCGATGATCGGCTTGATGTCACGCACGACCTCGCCCTCGAGCGTCGCGATCAGCCGCAGGACGCCGTGGGTCGCCGGGTGGTGGGGGCCGATGTTGAGCGTCAGCAGCTCGTGCGTCTCACCCTGCCCGGCCGGCTCGGCCGAGAAGGTGATCGATTCCTCGCGCTTGCGGTAGTCGCTCGTCAGTGCCATTTGCCGTACGACGTCTGCTCGTTGTACGTGAACAGCACGGGCTCGCCGCCGACCGGGAAGTCACGGCGTTGCGGGAAGCCCTCGTAATCCTCGGGCATCAGAATCCGCCGGAGGTCGGGATGCCCCTCGAACACGACGCCGAACATGTCGTAAACCTCGCGCTCTGGATGGTTGGCGCCGGGAAACAGCTCAACGACTGACGCGATCCGCGGCTCGTCGACCGGGACCCGTGCCTTGACGGTGATGCGGTCCACATTCTTCATGTCGAGCAGCTCGTAGAGCACTCCGAGCCGCGGCTCCTCGGGGTAGTAGTCGCAGCCGTGGAGGCTAGAAAGGAAGGTGTAGCCCTTGTTCTGCAGGCTGCTGAGCACGGTGACCACGTGCTCCGCATTTGCCAGTAGCGTCGCGCGGCCCCGCTGAAACTCGGTGCCGAGGATCGAGCCTGAGTCGGCTTCGCGGAGCTCGTGGGCTGTCAGCTCAAGACCGGTGGCGTCAGGCACCGGCAGTATCTCCACCGGGGAATATGTTGATCTCAGCCGTGTTGGACGGGTCGGCCTCCGGCCACACCTCTTCGGTTCCGGTAGCCCCGTAGCGATCGCGCCAGCCCGCCGGGTCCGTGCCGTGGACCTTGTCGCGAAGTCTGAGGACGCCGTGCATGAGGGCCTCGGGGCGCGGCGGGCAGCCGGGGACGTGGACGTCGATCGGCATGAACTTGTCCGAAGGCACGAGCGCATAGTTGTTGTAGACACCGGTCGACGAGCAGCAGGCCCCCATCGAGATCGCCCACTTCGGGTCGAGCATCTGGTCGTAGAGGCGTCGGATGACCGGCGCCATCTTGGTCGACACGCGGCCCGACAGGATGATCAAGTCGGCTTGGCGCGGGCTAGCCCTGAACGCCTCCCAGCCAAACCGCGCGATGTCCATGCGCGAGCCGACGGCCGTGATCTGCTCGATTGCGCAACAGGCGAGACCGAACGTGAGCGGATACAACGAGTTCCCGCGCGCCCACGCGACTGCCTTGTCGAGCGTCGTGGTCATCACAGCCTGCTCGGCGTAACGCTGGAGGGCCTCGCCCTCGAGGTCGCCGTTGAGCATGTCGCGCGCGAGCAGCTGGCGCGAACGGAAGTCAGACGGCGGCTGCCCGCCGCCCAGCGGCTCTCTCTTTATTTCCATTCCAATGCTCCTCGGCGCCACACGTAGACAAAAGCAACCATCAGCAGAGCCACGAACACGACCGTCTCGGTCAGGGCGAAGGTCCCGAACGCCCTCAGCTGGACCGCGATCGGGTACAGGAAGATGACCTCGATGTCGAACAGGATGAACAGCATCGCGACGAGGTAGAAGCTGATCCCGAATCGGAAGCCGCGCTGGACCTCCGACGGGAGGCCGCACTCGTACGGGGTGTCCTTGTTCAGCCCGGGGCGGCGGCGTCCGAAGAACACGTTCATGATCGAGAACGCGAACCCGATCGCACCACCCAGTATCAGGAAGACGAGCGCTGGCAGATAGCTGCGAAGCACAACTAGGTCTTATATCACTGCGAACGACTGCCTTGTAACACGTTGTTACTTGTGCCGAATGCGGCTAACTGAAATTCACGCAAAACTTGATCGGTGAAGGTCGTCCACATCGTCGTCGGGGTTGGCTGCATCGTGTTCGTCGCGGGCGCCGCCGGGTGGGGGGCGTGGTGCTGGTACCGCGTCAAGCAGGGGCGCCTCTTCTGGCGCCTGCTGCGCGCCGGCCAGGCGTGCGTCGTGCTGGAGGCCGCGCTCGGCGGCGTGCTGCTCGCGCTCGGCTGACAAGGAGTCCGACCTCCACCTGATCTACGGCCTGCTGCCGATCGCGGTCTCGTTCGTCGGCGAGCAGTTGCGGATCGCATCGGCGCAGACCGTGCTCGACTCGCGCGGGCTCGAGTCGGCCGCGGCGGTCGGGGAGCTGCCCAAGGAGGAGCAGAACCAGGTCGTGGTCTCGATCGTCCAGCGCGAGCTCGGGGTGATGGTGCTGACCGCGGTGGTGATGCTCGCGCTGCTGATCCGCGCCTGGGGGACCGCGCCTTAGCCCGCGGACCCGGGTCGTTCTGGATTACCCGCTCGGCCTGGGGTTCACGAAGTTCACGAACACTCGCGCAAGCCGAGCGCGCGGGCCCGGCGTCCGACCTTGGACTCGAGCCTCTCGAACCTGCGTAACTGGACGGTCATGTTCGAGAGGTCACCGGCCTGAATGTCGTCAAGCTCGCGGCTGTCGGCGTCGAGCCCTCGCTGCAACGCATGGATCAGGTCCGCATAGGCGGCAGCCTTGGCCCGGGGTGCAGTGACCGCCGCCAGCTGCACGTCCAACCTCGCTTGGATCGGTACCAGCCGCGCGAGATATTGAACCTTCGTTGTCTCTGTGGTCGGCGCTGGCAGAAGCTCGAGCGCGCCGTCGGCGACCGCACAATCGTGGTTTGCCCGCGCGCTGAAGGACTTGAACCGATGGTGGACCGCGGGCAGGGGATTCGCCCCGGCGCGCGGGTGGTAGCGGAGCTTGAGCGATACCGTGGCCCGCTTGAAGCCGTCGGCGGTGGCGACGATCCTGATCCGGTTCAACCCCCGATGAAGCGTCACCGGAGAGTTGAAAGCGCCCTGCGCGACGCGGGCTCGGGCGTGGTTGACGCGCACGACGGCGGTGCCCGGATCGACCGATCCCAGGACGTCGATCGTGGGGACGCCGACCGTGGCGTGATAGCTGGGGGCCGTCAGCGACAGGCTGATGCCCGGCGGCGCCGACGGCGAGCTCGATCCGCAGCCGGCAGCGATGCCCGCGGCAAGCGCGAGCACTGAAAGCAAGCGTGCCCTCTCAATCCCCGAGTGCAAGGCCATGAAATCCGATCAGCTCGCGGGGCAGCGTCCGAGCCGCCCCGATGACTACATCGGCAGATGGCGCGCCCGGGCTTAGCCCAGGGAGGGCCCGGAGATTCCGCAGGTGTCGGCAGGTGTCGGAGCCGGGCTCAGCTCGAGCGAGGGCGCGGAAACGCGTGGTAGCGGCCCGAGTACCACAGCAGCGGCTCGCCGTCGCCGAGCCCGAGCTCGACGACCTTTCCGATCGCGATCGTGTGGTCGCCGCCGGCGATCAGCTCCTCGAGCTCGCAGGTCGCCCACGCCAGCGCCCCTTCGATCACCGGCACGCCGTTGTGCAGTCCATGCGGGACGCCCTGGAGCTTCTCGGACTCGGGCATCTTGGACGCGAACACCCCTGCCAGCTCCTCCTGGTCTGCGGCCAGCACGTTGACGGCGAAGCGTGCCGCCTCGCGGACGATCGGCAGCGTTCGTGCCTGGTTCTCGAAGCAGACGAGCGCCAGCAGCGGGTCGAGTGACAGCGAGCACAGCGCGTTCGCCGTCATCCCACCCGGGCCGGTCGGGCTCGCGCTCGTGATCACGGCGACGCCGGTCGCAAAGCGCCCGAACACCTCGCGGAACAGCTCGGGATCCGGCTCTGGCGCCATCGCTGGCTTTATACCGACCGCTGGGAGCCGTGACCTCGCGACCGGGCGCGCGACCAAAGTGGGCACCCCGACGCCGGCACCTCTGGTTGCCGCCGTAGGAGGACGCACGCGTTTTACAAGTGGGGGCGAACGTCTCAACACCGGCGTCGGGGCTAGTGCGAGTTTCGCCGCCAATCAGCTCCCTCCTGCAACGGGGTCAGCGCGACCGGCGGCGTCCAGCGGATCACCTTCGACCGGCCGCGACCCACGCTCAACCCGTGACGCGCAGCGTCCCGTAGATACCGAGCGCCTGATCGGACAGGATCGTCGAAGCCATCTGGTACTTGCCCGGAGCGAGGGTCGCGATCAGCTCGCTCGTCTCGCCGGGCGGGATCGGCTCGGTCGCCGCCTCCGAGCGGCCGTCGATTGAGATCACCAGGTCGTGGCTCAGCCGGCCGTAGTTATGGACGAAGATGGTCAGCGTGCCGGCCGGGGCGCTGACGCTCTGCGGTGAGACGCGGTATTCGGTCAGCGCGACCTGAAAGGTGTCGTCCTTGGCGACCTGCGTCGTGCCCCCGCAACCCGCCACCGCCAGCGCCGCCACGGCGATCAGGAAGGGCGAGCGACGGGGGCGGATTCCGATCACGTCAATACGATTATGATCTCGGCCGGATGAGTCGGTCGGTAAGGGTCCTTCTCGTATCGAGCGCTGCGATCGCGGTTGTGGCCCTGACGGCGGCCTGCGGTACGCAGCGCATCAGCGTGCCGGTTTCGCAGGTCCAGCTGCACCGCGGGGCGGTGCTGTTCTCGCAGCGCTGCTCGGGCTGCCACACGCTCTCCTACGCCGCGACCCACGGCTCGGCGGCGAATCCGCGGACTGCGACCGCGATCAGCGGACCTGATTTCGACGTGCGCTGCGAGCGCCCGATCGACCGCGTCATGTACGCGATCATCAACGGGGGCTTCTCGGGCGCATACATGCCCCAGAACGTCGTCGTCGGTCAGGACGCCGTCGACGTCGCCAAGTTCGTCGCCACCTTTGCCGGGCGGGCCGCCCCGAGAATCCCGGGCACAGCTCCGTGTGACAGCAAACCGGTCGGCACGCTGCCGCCCGTGTTCAACGGCGAGCCTCCCAATGATGCGCAGGCGAGCGTGAAGCCTCTGGGCTCGACGGCCACGGCCGCCAGTGCCAGCCCCACCTCGACGGCCGTCGCGAGCGCCTCATCGGCCAAGCACGCGCGCGCCGCGAGCAAGACCGCGCACTCCTAAGCGCACGATGCTCGACATCAGGCTGATCCGTCGTGAACCCGACGCCGTGCGTAGCGCTCTCGCGCGCCGTGATCCGAACGCCGCGCAAGCGGTCGACCGCGTGCTCGAGCTCGACGAGCGCTGGCGCGCACTTACGACGGAGCTCGAGACGCTGCGCGCCGAACAGAACCAGGCCAGCCGCGCGCTCAGGGGCGCGCCGAGCGAGGAGCAGCGCGCCCAGCTCGCCGAGTTGGCGGCGCGGGGCCGCTCGCTGAGTGACGAGGAAGCCACGTTGCGCGCCCAGCGTGACGCCGAGCTGGCGTCACTGCCGAACCTGCCGGCCGACGATGCGCCGGCCGAGGACGAGGTTCTGCGCGAGGTCGGCGAGGGCAGGCCGAGCGGGCGTGACCATCTTGAGCTCGCCGGACAGATGATCGACATGGAGCGCGGGGCGCGGCTGTCGGGCTCGCGCTTTGCTTATCTGCGCGGTGACCTCGTGCTGCTCGAGTTTGCCCTCGTCCGGTACGCGCTCGAGAAGCTGATCGGCGAGGGGTTCGAGCCGGTGGTGCCGCCCGTGCTCGTGCGGGGGCAGGCGCTGTACGGCACCGGCATGCTGCCTGACACCGAGCAGCAGATCTACAGCCTCCCCGAGGACGACCTGTTCCTGGTCGGGACCTCGGAGGTCTCGCTCGCCTCGCTACACCGCGACGAGATTCTCGCGCTCGAGGACCTGCCGCTCCGTTATGCCGGGTTCTCGACCTGCTTCCGGCGTGAGGCCGGGGCGGCGGGCAAGGACACGCGCGGGATCTTTCGCGTGCACCAGTTCGACAAGGTGGAGATGTTCTGCTTCGTCGTCCCCGACCAGGCTGCGGCCGAACACGAGCGGCTGCTCGCGATCGAGGAGTCGATCATGCAGGAGCTCGAGATTCCCTACCGCGTGGTGGCGATCGCGGTCAACGATCTCGGCGCCTCGGCCGCCAAGAAGTACGACGTCGAGGCGTGGCTGCCGGGCCAGAGCCGCTACCGCGAGTTGACCTCCTGCTCGGACACGACCGATTTCCAGAGCCGGCGGCTCGATATCCGCTACCGCGACGCCGACGGCAAGCCCGCCCACGTCGGCACGCTGAACGGGACCGCTGTCGCCGTCGGGCGCACGATCATCGCCCTGCTCGAAAACGGCCAGCAGGACGACGGTTCGGTCGTGCTCCCCGAGCGCCTGGCAGCGCTCGGCGCACCGCGCGAGCTGCCCCCGGCCGGGGCGGACGGCTAGCGGCGTTCTACGCGGACTCGACGGCCCGCGGGCTTTCGCGGGCGGACTCAACGGCCCGCAGCCGAGGCGGTGCGCCGTTCTCGAGCACGACCAGCGCGGCGCGCGGCGGGCCGCAGGTCGCGATCCGGGCGCGCATCCGGACGCCGAACGTGTTCCAAGGGCGGACGAACCGGCGCGTGGGCTCCGGATCCTCGCCGTCGGCAGCCTGTGCGATTGCCGCCGCGAAGCCCGTGCGGCCCTGGGCCTCGGCGTCGGCCGGGGAGAGCAGCTCGGCGACCGGCGTATCGATGGCGGTCTCCTCGCTAACCCCCAGGAAGGTCTCGGCCTCGACCGAAACCGCCTGCACCAGCAGCGATGAGTCGACCACCACAAACGGGTCTCGATCGGTCGGGACGGCATCCTCGCGAGCCTCGAGCAGCAGCCCGAGCCCACACGAGCCACACACCCGCCCGTTGGGCGGCGGCGCCGAGCCATCGGCTGAGGGAGCGGCGCAGTGCCCGCAGAACCACAGCCAGGGAACGTCCCTGGCTAGGCCGCCTTCTACTAGTCGCAGTGCCGGTCTCTGTGTCACGTTAATCGCCTCGAGTCGGTTCCCCTGCCGCCCAGGCCACTCCTTCTTGGCGAGTTGAGTCTATTTGAACTTCGGCACCCGCGCAAGAAACCTTTAGCTCAGAATTTCAGTGTAATCTGTCATGTGACGAACGCCACAGGTGGAGTTATGCACCACCTATCCTGCCCCGGCGTGCCCTCGCCCACACTCGTGATCTTCGACTGCGACGGCGTTCTCGTGGACAGCGAGCCGCTCTCGACGCACGTCCTCGCGGACGCCCTGACGGCGGCCGGGTTGCCCACGTCGCCGTCAGAGGCGTACGAGCGCTACCGCGGCAAGGCGCTCAGCGACATCGCGGCCGACGCGCGGGATCGCAGCGGATCTCCGCTCCCGGATGACTTCTGGCAACGCTTCGAACGTGACCGTGCGAGCGCCTTCGAGCGCTCGCTGCGCCCGGTTGACGGCGCCGCCGAGGCGGTGCGGGCCGTGAAGGCCGCCGGCGTCGCGGTCTGCGTCGCGTCGCAGGGCAGGCGCAGCAAGACCGAGCTGACCCTGGGGCTGACCGGCCTGCGCCACCTGTTCGCCGACGGCACGCTGTTCTCGGCCTACGACGTTTGCCGCGGAAAGCCGTTTCCCGACCTGTTCCTGCACGCGGCGACCGTCATGAACTCCCGACCGGGCACGACGGTGGTCGTCGAGGACACGACGATCGGCGTCCGTGCCGCGATCGCAGCCGGGATGGGCGCGATCGCGCTCACCGACAACGACGACGCCGCGGCGATGCGAGAGCTCGGCGCGACGCCGATCTCGGCGCTTTCCGAGCTCGCGCCGCTGCTGTTCGACGGGGCCGACGGCCGGCCGTGACGGCGATCAGCTCGCGATCAGCCCGTGGGCCCGGAGCCAGTCGAGCACCAGCTCGGCGATCTCCCAGCTGTTGTCGTCCATCATCAGCGCGTGGCTGTTGCCCTGGATCCCGTGCCCCGGTAGGTCAAGCCACTGGGCATCGACGCCCGCGTCGCGCAGGGCCTCATACCAGCGCCGGACGGGCGGAACGGTTCCGACCCAAAATGGGTGCCGGTCCAGGAAGTCTCCCCATACGAACAGGTGCGGGACATCGCGCAGCCGCGCCGCGTCGGCGAGCGACGGATCCGGCGCGCCCGAGGCGTCGAGCAGGACCACGGCCCGGATCTGATCCGGCGCCGCAAGCGCCGTATCGAGCGCGAAGTGCCCGCCCTGGCTGTGCGCGACCAGCACGCACGGTCCGACACGCGCAATCAGCGCCTGATACGCGGCCTCGGCCGCTTGATCGTTGGTCGCCCACCGCGGCATCGTCTGCTTCATGAACTGATCCACCGCGTCGACCGGGAAGCGCTGCCCCGGATGCGCCACCCGGCGCGCCGGGTCGGGGTCCCAGGACCCGGGTGGGCCAAACCGGAACGTCACCTCCCACGCCTCGCGCGCCGTCCGGAAGAAGGGCTCGCTCGTGTACACGTACGGGTACGGAGCCCACGCCGCGCGGCCGCGTTCGACCGAGTCGCAGGCGTACACGTCGACACCCGCGCGCAGGAACCGCATCTGCCAGCCTTCACGGCCGTCGGGCGTCGTCTCCCAGTTGACGCCGCTGCCGCCGCCGCCGTGCCACATCAGCACCGGTACGCGACCGCGGGGCTCGGCGAGCGCCACGAACTGCACGTACATCTGGCCGGCGGCAATTTCCCCGTTGGGGTCAGCGTGATGGACCGGGCCGCCGGGCACGCTCGCGAGCTCGCGCGGCGCCAGCCCGGAAAGGGTGACGAGGCCGCCGCCCACGTGGAAGCTGCCGATCTCCCGCACCGAGACGGGCGCGTCGTCCGCCGCCGTCACGTCAGCTCTGGCAGAACCCGCCGCGATCGCTCGTCAGGCAGAGCAGGCCGCGAAGCCGCCGCTGGTCGGGGTCGAGCACGACCAGCCGCCGCTCGTTGGACGAGTCGAGTACCGCCAGCGCGGCTGTCAGCGGAGCGTCGGGCTCGATCGTGGGTACGTCTCGGTGCGCGAGCTCGCGCGCGGGCTGGCCGTCTGAGATCCGGTCGTGCAGCTCCTGGCGGTGGACGACGCCGACGAACACGTCGCCGTCGACCAGCAGCGCCATGACCACGTGAAGGTTGGTGAACAGGGTCCGCAGATCTCCCGCGGTCGCGTCCGCGGACACCGTCTTCGGTGAGGCCACCATCGCGTCGCGGACGCGCAGGCCCGGAGCGGTCTCCCGGGTGACTCGTTCGTTGTGGCAGACCTCGGCGGGAAGCGAGGAGTCTGCTCGGGTGGACGTAGAGGTGCTCGCCATCCGCCATCCATCATGTCATGCCGGTATGCGCGAACACCCTCGCGGCGGCGAGTTAGGATGCTCCGCCGTGAGCGCACTCTCAGATCCGCCGGCGCTCGGCCGCGACGACGTGATCCGGGCCCGCGAGGCGATCGAGGGCCGCCTGCACCGCACGCCCGTGTTCAGCAGCCATGCCCTCGGCGAGGGCATGTACCTCAAGGCCGAGCTGTTCCAAAAGACCGGCTCGTTCAAGCCGCGCGGGGTGCTCAACAAACTGGCGACGCTGAGTCCCGAGGAGAAGCAGCGCGGCGTGATCACGATCTCGGCCGGCAATCACGCCCAGGCGGTCGCGTGGGCCGCCGCGGTGCAGGGGGTCGATGCGCTGATCGTGACCTGGGCGACCGCCAGCCCCCAGAAGGTCGCCGCGACGCGCGCCTACGGCGCGACCGTGGACATGGAGTCGCCGGATCCGACCCGGGCCTTTGACCGCCTCGGCGAGCTTCAAGCTGCCAGCGGCCGCACGCTGGTGCACCCGTTCAACGACCCAGTCGTTCAGGCGGGGGCGGGCACGGTTGCGCTCGAGATCGAGGAGGACGTTCCGGACGTCGACACGATCGTGGTGCCGGTCGGCGGCGGTGGACTCATCTCGGGGATCGCGGCCGCCGCAAACTGTCGCGTGGTCGCGGTCGAGCCCGAGCTGTCGCCCGCGCTGCACGAAGGCCTCAAGGCGGGCCACTCGGTCCCGGTCCAGCCACGCTCGATCGCCGACGGCCTCTCGGCGCCATTCGCGGGTGAGACCGCGATCGCGCTGTGCGCGGCGCGCGACGTCGAGAGCGTGCTCGTCAGCGAGGTGGAGATCGCCGACGCGATGCGTTTCCTGTACGAGCGGGCAAAGCTCGCGTGCGAGCCTGCCGGGGCCGCAGCGGTCGCCGCCGTCCGCGCGGGGAAGGTCACCGGAACCGTCGTCTGCTGCGTCGTCTCGGGCGGGAACGTTGCGCCGGAGACGGCGGTCGCCGTGCTGAGCAACACGGCCGGCTGAGCCGGAAGAGACGGAGAGGGGGGAGAGACGGAGAGGGGGGGATTCGAACCCCCGAACGAGGTCACCCCCGTTACGCGATTTCCAGTCGCGCCCGTTCAGCCGCTCCGGCACCTCTCCGGGGAGCGGTTAGCGTAGCGTGGCGCGATCGCGGTGGTCCGCTCCGGGGCCATCCGGAACCGAGTTGTTCAGCGGGCCATATGTTCCCGTTAGACAACTCGGTCGGGTCCGATTTACCTGCTCTGCCCCGTTAGACCTGCCATGTGCCGTCGCGGAGCAGCGGGACCTCCGAGCCGTCGGCGCGCAGACCCGTGACCGACACGTCGTCGCTGCCGATCATGAAGTCGACGTGGACCTCGCTCCGGTTGACGCGTGCGAGATCCGCGGGATCGCTGACGACCGTCTCGTAGCCCTGGCCGATCGCGATGTGGCTGGCCGCGTTCTCGTCGATCAGCGTGTCGTAGAAGACCGTCTCGAGGGGACCGATCCGCCCCTCACGGTCCACGAGCGCCACCTCGCCCAGCCGGACAGCGCCACCGTCGCGCGCGCTGAGCCCTCGCAGGACCTCGGCGCCACGGTCGGCCTCGAACTCGACCGCACGGCCGCCCTCGAACCGGACCCGCAGCCCGGTGATCGTCGTGCCGGAGGTGAACAGCGGCTTGGTCGCGGTCACGAACCCGTCCACGCGCTCGGGATCGGGCGTCGTGAAGACCTCCTCGGTCGGGATGTTGGGCGTATGGACGATGCCGTCGACGGTTTCAAACCGCGCCGCTGCCCAGCGGGCGCTCGGCAGCAGCCCGATCGTCAGCTCAGTCCCGGGCCCGTCGAAGCGGACCCTGTCGAGCCCGAGCGCGTCGAGCCGTCGCGCGGTCGCGCCCAGCTTCGCGAGCCGCTCCTCCCAGGCGGCGATCGGGTCGCCTTCGTCAACGCGGCAGATGTGAGCGACCTCGTGGCGCAACCGGTCAAGCGCCACTTCGGGCTCGAGCTCGGGATGGACGCGCACCGCCCAGCTCGGCGTCGGGCACGGCACGGCGGTCCAATTCGTCGTCCGCTCGTCGATCACCCGGACCGTTTCCGGCAGTGACGGGAGCATGTCGCGCGCCAGCAGGGCCGGGTCGATCCCCTCCATCAAGTCGGGCTCGGTGGGCCCCGTCAAGGTGACCGTCGCGCAGCGGTGCTCACCGAGCGCGAGCGCCCGGGCGCCGAGCCACGGCGGCACGAAGCCGAGCGTGGCGGGGTCGGCGTGGAGCGCGCGCGAGCGTTTCACGTGGGCATCGAAGACGCTCAGGTCGACGAATCGAGCGCCTTCGCGGTAGGCGACGTCGGCGATCGCGCGGGCCAAACGCTCCTGGCCCGGCTCCGACCTGATCGCCAGGATCTGGCCCGGCTGGAGGTTGGCCCCGAGGCGCACGGTCAGCTGAGCCAGAGCCTCCACGAACTCTGCCTCGGACATCGTCGCCATCGCCTCGGGTTCGCTCATGTCTGGGCCGCAGTCATGTTGCCCGCAACCCGTCCGTTCTATCCCTCGATCAGGATTCCCGGATTGAGAATCCCGGCAGGGTCGAGCGTTCGCTTTATCGCCCCCAGCACGCCCACGCCGAGATCGCCGATCTCATCTCCGAGCCCGGCACGGTGGTCGATGCCCACACCGTGGTGGTGGCTGATCGAGCCCCCGGCGTGGAGTATCGCGTCACTTGCAGCGGCTTTTGCCCGGCGCCACTGTGCGATCGGCTCAGGCAGCTGGGCGCACACGACCGTGAAGTACAGCGATGCCCCGCTGCGGTATGTGTGCGATACGTGACACAGGATGATCGGCGGCGTCCCCTGTCCGGTCAGCGAGTCACGCAGCGCGGTCGTGACCGCGGTGTACAGCCCCCGCAGCGACGACCAGAAGGTCGCGGTCTCGAGAGTCTCGACCAATGCACCGGCGTCGAGCAGCGAGTCGCGCAGATACGGCGCGCTGAAGCGCGCCCGCGCCCACTGATCACCAGCGCCGGCGGCCGGCGCCGCGCCCGCGGCGCGCAACAGTCGCGTCGTGGCCTCGTGCCGGCTCAGCACGTCCTCGGTGCTTCCCTCCCAGCCGACGATCGCGAGGCAGCCCGCACCGCCGGACTGCGCCAGCTGATCGGGACGAGCGAGCCCGATCGCCGTCTCGGCCTCATCTGAGAGGCGCAGCACGGTCGGCGTCGGTCCGTCCTGGGCGAGGCGCGCGACGGCCGCGATCCCGTGATCGAAGTCGCGCATCAGCCAGCCCTCGTAGATCCGCTCTGCCGGCGTCGGGCGGACGCTGACGGACAATTCCGTGATCACCCCGAACGCGCCCTCGGATCCGAGGATCAGCTGGCGCAGGTCGGGTCCCGCGGCCGACTTGGGCGCGCGCCCGAGCGCCAGCGTGCCGGCCGGCGTCGCGACCCGGAGTCGCTGCACCAGCTCGTCGAAGCGACCGTAACCGGCAGACGCCTGACCGCTCGAGCGGGCCGCCGCGAACCCGCCAAGCGTCGCGTACTCAAACGACTGGGGAAAGTGGCCGATCGTGTAGCCGCGCTCGTTGACCAGCGCCTCGGCCTCCGGCCCGCGGAGCCCCGGCCCGAGCGTGGCCAGGCGCGACTCGGCGTCGAACGCGACCAGCTCGTTGAGCCGCCGCAGGTCCAGCGCGACGCTCCCGGCGAAGGCACCGACCTCGGGCGTGAGTCCGCCGACCACTGACGTTCCGCCACCGAACGGCACGACCGCGACGCGCCGGCGCGAGCAGAGTTCGAGCAGGGCCAGGATCTCGTCGTGCGAGCCGGGGAACACGACCAGGTCGGGCGCGGCCAGCGGTTCGTCGCCGCGAAGCCTGAGCAGGTCGATCGTTGATCTGCCGAGCGCATGGCGGGCACGCTGCTCATGAGCCCCGCTGACGTGCGCGGCGCCGATGACCGCCGCGATCTCGTCGCTGGTCTCGGACGCGAGCCGAGTCGGGACCAGCCTCAGGTCCGCGATCGAGGCGGGGACGGGGCTCGCGCCCATGACGCCGAGCCCCTCGCTCAGCAGCCGCCCGATCGCCTCGGGCAACGGGGTCGCCCGCGACGGGTCTCCCCACCCCGCCCACGACATCTCGTTGTGGCCCGTATCCGTCATCTGCCCGTATTCGCCGCTACGTCCCGGCTCCGCTTGCCCGCTACGCCGCGTAGGCTAATGCCTAGACGTCAACGCGAGTCGAGGAGTAGGTATGCGCGAAGGCCTGATGATGGACGACTACCCGCTGTCGCTGACCGCCGTGGTGCAGCGGGCGGAGCGCTTCAGCGCCTCGAGGGAGGTCGTGTCCAGGCGTCCGGACGGGTCAGTGCAGCGGACGACGATCGGCGCGTGTGTCGATCGCGCCCGCCGGCTGGCGAGCGCGCTCCGCGCCCTTGGGATCGAGCCTGGGGACCCGGTCGCGACGCTGATGTGGAACCAACCCGAGCACCTCGAGGTCTACTACGCGGTGCCGTCGATGGGCGCCGTGCTGCACACGCTCAACCCGCGCCTGCATCCCGACGAGCTGAGCTTCATCGTCAACGACGCCGAGGATCGGGCGGTGATCGTCGACGAGTCGCTGCTCGAGGCGTTCGAGTCATTCCACGGCGCCCGTGACTTCGAGCTCGTGATCGTGGTCTCGCGCTCGGGCTCGGTGCCCGAGGGCTACCTCGACTACGAGTCGCTGATCGCCGGCGCCGAGCCGATGCAGTGGCCGGCCGACGACGAGCGCCGGGCCGCGGCGATGTGTTACACGTCGGGCACGACCGGGCGGCCGAAGGGCGTGGTCTACTCGCATCGCGCGCTGGTCCTGCACTCGCTCGTCGCCGCGCTGCCGGACGTGAAGTCGGTCAGTCGGCGCGACACCGTGCTGCCGGTGGTGCCGATGTTCCATGCCAACGCGTGGGGTCTCGCGTACACGGCCACCCTGATCGGCGCGGGCCTGGTGCTTCCGGGCCCCAAGCTCGACGCCGTCAGCGTGCTCGATCTGCTCGCCGATGAACGCGTCACGATGACCGCCGGCGTGCCGACCGTCTGGATGGCGGTGCTGCAGGCGCTTGACGCTGAGCCCGACCGCTGGGACCTGAGCGCCCTGCGCCAGCTGGTCGTCGGCGGCTCGGCGGCACCCCAGAGCCTGATCAAGGGTTTTGACCGCCACGGCCTGACGATCGTCCATGCGTGGGGGATGACCGAGACCTCGCCGCTGGGCAGCATCTGCCGCCTGCCGCTCGAGCTCGATGGCGCGGGCGAGGAGGAGCGCTACGAGTACCGCGGCCGGCAGGGATTCGCATCGCCGTTCGTCGAGATCCGCGCGCGCGGCGAGGACGGCGAGCTGGTGGCGTGGGATGACACGGCGATGGGAGAGCTCGAGGTGCGCGGGCCGTGGGTCGCGCGCTCCTACCACCGCGGTCAGGGCGCGGAGAAGTTCACCGACGACGGTTGGTTCGTGACCGGAGACGTCGTCACGATCAACGAGCATGGCAACCTGCGGATCTGTGACCGCTCCAAGGATCTGGTCAAGTCCGGCGGCGAGTGGATCTCGTCCGTCGACCTCGAGAACGAGTTGATGGCCCATCAATCGGTCGCCGAAGCGGCCGTGATCGCGATCCCGGACGAGCGCTGGGGCGAGCGACCGCTCGCGGTGATCGTCCTGCGCGAGGGCCACGACGCCACCGGCGACGAGCTGCGCGACCATCTCTCCAAGCAGTACGCCAAGTGGCAGCTGCCCGACCGGTTCGAGTTCATCGACGAGATCCCGCGCACGGCGACCGGGAAGTTCAAGAAGACGGCGCTGCGCGAGCGCTACGTCGACGCCAAGGTCTAGCCGAGCCGTCTCTTCTGGACCTTGCCGAGCTCGTTGCGCGGCAGCTGATCGAGGAACCGCACGGCGCGCGGGCGCTTGTGCGGAGCGAGCTGCCGCGGCCACGTGGTCGACGAGCTCCCGTTCGGTCGCGTCGGCGCCGTCGCGCAGGACCACCCAGGCGACCACGCGCTCGCCGAGATCGTCATCGGGCTCGCCGGTGACCGCGGCGTCATCGACCGCCGGATGCTCGCGCAGCGCCCCCTCGATCTCGCCGGCGCCGATCTTGTAGCCCCCTGACTTGATCAGGTCGGTCGCGCGCCGTCCGACGATCCGAACGTAGCCGCGGGCGTCGCGCGTCGCCATGTCCCCGGTGCGAAACCAGCCGTCGCGCATCGCTTCTGCGGTCGCCTCGGGACGGTTGAGGTAGCCGAGGAACAAGTTCGGACCGCGGACCTCGATCTCGCCGATCGTCTCGTCGTCGTGGACATCGAGCGTCTCCCCGTGATCGCCGACGAGCCGTAGCTCCACGCCTTGGATGGGCGCGCCGACGGTCCCCGGCGCCGGCTCGGCGTCGGCCCTGATCGCGGTGTTCATCAGCGTCTCGGTCAGCCCGTAGCGCTCCACCACCCCGCGGCCCGTGAGGCGTGCCAGGCGGGCGTGCTCGGCCGCGGGCAGCGCCGCCGAGCCCGACACGAGCAGGCGCGCCTCGCCGAGCGCCGTCGCCAGCGCCGGCTCCCGCTCGGCCGCGTCAGCAAGGCGTCGGTACATCGTCGGGACGCCGAACACCATCGTCGCGCCGCCGCTCAGCGCGTGCCCGATCGCGTCGGGCGAGAACCTGCCGACGTGCACGGCCGTCCCGCCGCGACGGACCGGGCCGAGGATCCCGATCACGAGCCCGTGGACGTGGAACAGCGGCAGCCCGTGGGCGACGGTGTCGCGCTCGGTCCATGCCCAGGCGTCCGCGAGCGCGTCGAGGTTCGAGGCGATCGCGCGCCGCGGCAGGACCGCGCCCTTGGGCGGCCCGGTAGTCCCCGACGTGTAGACGATCAGGGCCGGATCCTCGTCGGCGTGGCCGCTCGAGCTGCCGCCCGGCGGCGAGCGGTCATCGAGGTCGACGGGCACGATCTCGCAGTGCGCGAGCGCGTCCGGAGCGGTGGCGCCGGGCGCCAACAACAGCCGCTCGGGCGACGCGTCGGCCGCGATGTGCGCCAGCTCGCTCGCGCCCGACCGCGGGTTGATCGGTACCAGCGGGACGCCGGCCAGCAGGGCGCCGACCACCGCCACGCACGTCTCCGGGCTGGGGTCGGCGAGCACCGCGGCGCGGCCGGCGCCGACCAGCGAGCCGGCGATCCGCAGCGCCGCGTCGCGTAGCTGCCTGTAGGTGAGTGCGCGGTCCGGAAACGAGATCGCGACCCTCTCGCTGGGGTCGGCGAGCGTTTCAAACAGCGCCGGTTCGGTCATTGTCATTCAGTCACCGCCATGACTGGACGGGGCCAGTCCGATCGAACACACTCTGCCGATGGCGATCACCGAACGCTCTGACCTCGGCGTCCTGCGCGCGGTCGAGTCGCGCGTGCTGTGGCTGGCGACGTCGATCATTCATCACGCCAACCGGGTGCGTGAGACGCGGTCGGGGGTGAAGGTTGGGGGTCATCAGGCTTCGTCGGCGTCGGTGGCGTCGATCATGACGGCGCTGTATTTCGATTTTTTGCGTGATCCGGATCGGGTGTCGGTCAAGCCGCACGCGTCGCCGGTGTTGCACGCGATCGAGTATCTGCTGGGGATGCTGGATGAGCGTTATCTGACGACGTTGCGCGAGTTCGGGGGTTTGCAGAGCTATCCGAGTCGTTTGAAGGATCCGGTTCCGGCTGATTTTTCGACTGGTTCGGTGGGGATTGGGGCGACGGCGCCGGTTTGGAGCGCGGTCGCGCACCGATATGTGGCCGGTCATTTTGAGGTTCCGCGGGGTGGGCGGCAGGTGTCGGTGGTCGGGGACGCGGAGTTGGATGAGGGCGCGTGTTGGGAGGCGATCGTCGATCCGGTTGTGTCGCGGCTGGGTGAGGTGATGTGGATCGTGGACCTGAACCGCCAGTCGCTTGATCGGGTGGTGCCGGATATCGCGGCGGGTCGGCTGGCGGCGATGTTCGAGGCCGCGGGGTGGCATGTGATCACGGTCAAGTACGGCCGTCAGCTGACCGGGCTGTTCGAGCGTGATGGTGGCGATGGGTTGCGGCGGCGGATCGATGAGATGACCAACGAGGAGTATCAGCGGATGCTGCGCTCGTCGGCCGGCGAGCTGCGCGAGCGGTTGCCCGAGGGTGGTGACGCGCGCCGCGCTGCGGGGGCTGATCTCAGAACTCGAGGACGGGGAGTTGATGAGCGCGGTCCGTGACCTCGGCGGGCATGATCTTGGGCTGCTGTTGGACGCGTTCGCGCAGGCGGACGCGGTGATCGATCGTCCGTCGGTGATCTTCGCGTTCACGATCAAGGCGTGGCGGCTGGCGACCGAGGGGCATCCGGCGAACCATTCGGCGCTGCTGGATGAGGGGCAGTGGCGTGAGCTGGCGGGGCAGCTGGGCGCTGATGCTGACCGGCCGTGGGAGCGGTTTGTGCCCGGGTCGCGCAGAGGCGGAGTGCTGCGAGCAGGCGGCGGCGCGGTTGCGCCGCGAGCCGGTGGTGGCGGTCGCGCCGCCGCGGGTGCCGGCGAGCGTGGGTCGTGATCACGTCGGGCGGGTTTCGACGCAGCAGGCGTTCGGGCGGCTGTTCGTCGATCTCGCGCATGTCGCGCCGGAGGTGGCGGCGCGGGTGGTGACCGTGAGCCCGGATGTGGCGTCGTCGACGAATCTGGGTGGCTGGATCAACCGGGCGGGGATCTGGCATCTCGGCGAGCGGATCGACTGGTTTGCCGATGACACTGACACGCTCGTGCGTTGGCGCGAGTCCGAGCACGGTCAGCACATCGAGCTCGGGATCGCGGAGGGGAACCTGGTCGGGTTGCTGGCGGAGCTCGGGTTGACGTGGGCGCGTGACGGGGAGCCGCTGTTGCCGATCGGGACGTTGTATGACCCGTTTGTCAACCGGGCGCTGGAGCCGTGGTCGTTCGGGTTGTATGCGGGCGCGCAGTCGATCTTGGTCGGGACCCCGTCGGGGGTGACGCTGGCGCCGGAGGGCGGGGCGCACCAGTCGATCATCACCCCGTCGGTCGGCCTGGAGCAGCCGCGTTGCGTGGCATGGGAGCCGGCGTTCGGTCAGGATCTGGAGTGGGCGCTGCTTGCGGCGCTCGGGCGTCTGGCCCGGCCTGACGGGGGGTCGGCGTACTTCCGGCTCTCGACTCGCCCGATCGACCAGTCGCTGGCCATGGCGGCCGGTGATGCGCAGTCGCGGCGCGAGCTGGTGCTGGCGGGCGGCTACCCGCTGCATCGCTGCGAGGGGCAGCCGGTCGGTGACGCTGGTCGGGATGGGCGCGGTGATCCCGGAGGTGATCGCCGCCGCCGACGAGCTCGCAGCAGCCGGCACAGAGGTCGATGTCGTGTGCCTGACGTCGGCCGACCTGGTGTTCCGCGCGTTGCGGGCCAGGCAGGGACTGGACGAGCGCGCGTCAGACCGGATCCTCGATCGGATCTTCCCCGTGCAGCGAGCGGCGCCGATCGTGAGCGTGCTGGATGGGCACCCGCACACGCTGTCGTTCTTGGGCGCGGTCCGGCACGTACCGATCGCGTGTCTGGGGGTCGATGACTTCGGGCAGTCGGGCGACGTCGATGATCTGTATGAGTACTTTTCGATCGATGCCGAGCACGATCGTCGGCGCGGCACTGGATCTGATCTGATGGCCGGCGAGCCGATCGAGATCACGATGCCGCGCCTGTCTGACTCGATGCAGGACGGCACGATCCTGACCTGGCTCAAAGCGGCCGGCGATCAGGTCCAGGCGGGCGACGAGCTGCTCGAGATCGAGACCGACAAGGCGACGATGGCGTACGAGTCGCCGGCCGCGGGACAGTTGACGATCGTCGCGCAGGCCGGTGAGACGCTCCCGGTCGGCGCGGTGATCGCGACGCTCGGGGACCAGGCCCCGGCCGAACCGCGCGCCCGAGCCCCCGAGCCCGAGCCCGCCCCTGAGCCCGAGCCCGCCCCCGAGCCCGAGCCCAAGCGCGAGCCGGTCACGCTGCCCGCGAGCGCCGGGAACGGCGCCGCCCCGATGACCGTGCGCGCGACGCCGCTCGCGCGCCGGCTCGCGCACGCCCACGGCGTCGACCTGACCGCGCTACACGGAACCGGCCCCCGCGGACGGATCACCCGCTCCGACGTCGCCGCGCACGCCCACATTCCCGACCCCGTGCCCGCCGCCCCCGCGAGCGCGCCCCCGGCCCCGGCCCCGAAGTCCGAGACGGTGCCGCTGACGCGCACCCAGCAGCTCATCGCCCGGCGGATGTCTGAGTCCAAAGCCACGATCCCGCACTTCCAGGTCCAGACCGACGCGCGGATGGACGCGCTCCTGGAACTGCGCGCCGAGCTCAGAGCCATTACCGACGACGACCAGCCGGTCCCCTCGATCAATGACTTCATCGTCAAAGCGGCAGCGCTCGCGCTGCGCGCGCACCCGCGCGCGAACGGCTCCTACCGCGACGGGCAGTTCGAACTGCACGCCAGCGTCAACGTCGGGATCGCCGTCGCCGCGCCCGACGCGCTCATCGTCGCGACGATCGCTGACGCCGACAAGCGCCCCCTGCGCGCGATTGCCGCCGACGCCCGCCGCCTCGCCCAACGCGTCCGCGACCAGACGATCACCCCGCCCGAACTGTCAAACGCCACCTTCACCGTCTCAAACCTCGGCATGTACGGCATGACGCAGATCACCCCCGTGATCAACCCACCCCAAGCCGCGATCCTCGGCGTCGGCGCCATCCGCGGCGACACCGGCGCTCGAGGACGGCCGGCTCACCGAACAGCAACACCTCACCCTCACCCTCAGCTGCGACCACCGCATCCTCTACGGCGCCGACGCCGCCCAATTCCTCGCCGACATCCGCGCAGGCCTCCAGACGCCGCTAGGACTTCTTCTCTGACTCGGCCCGCTTCTCTGACTCGGCCCGCTTCTCTGCCTCGGCCCGCAAGTACGGCGCCCGTTGCGCCTCGTCATAGACGACCTCGGTCCCGGTCATCGTGTCCTGCCAGGCGTGCCGCGACGGGTTGCGAAGGATCCAGAATTCGCCCAGCCCCAGCGGGAGCAGCGCCACCACGAGCGCGAACAGACGCTTGGTCGCGCGGCCCAGGGTCACCTCGCGCGACCCATCCTGGATCAGACGGATAGACAAGAAGCGCATCCCCGGCGTCTGGCCGCCCAGAGACCAGAACAGGACCAGAACCGCTCCGCCGAGGAGGTAGGCGATGACGCCGAGCGCGATGCCCGCGGCGAGTGTGAGATGGGCCCCGAACGAGAACGAGACCACCGAGGCGATCACGCCGGAGGCAAGCGAATAGACGGCGAACAGCAGCGCGAAGTCGATCCCGAACGCCACCAGGCGCGTCGCCAGCCCGGCCTGGTCGGTCTCGGAGTCGGGATCCCGGCGACGGACGATCCGCTCCAACGCGTCGTCGAACGCCTCGGTCAACCGGGTCAACTTGACCCCGATGTCGGTGATCAGCCCGGCGCCCTGCGCCGCGATCGCCGCCCGCAGTTCGGGCGCCCCGGCGATCCGCTCGATCAGCATCTGGACCTCGCGGCTTTCCAGCACCTCGCCCCACACCTGCTCGGCGGCCTCGGACTCCAGGACCTGCTTGATGATCTGCGCAAGCTCCTCGCTGCTGAGCCCCGCCGCCTCGGTGTGGCTGGCCATCGCCCGCTCGATCGCCCGGCCGACCGCCGGGCTGCGCAGCGCCCGCAGAATCGCCTCTTCGACGGCCTCATCGAGGGCGCGGTCGACGCCCGTCGCATGTGCCACCCGCCCGGCCCCCCTCGCGCCGGCGGTCAGCAGGCGGGCCACCGGGGGTTTGCCACCTTCCTCCTCCACGGTGGCGTCATTATCGCGCCGGGGTCGGCAGCCCCGGCCGGAGGTTAAGCTGTGAGGCCGAGCCATGACCGTCGTCATGTACGTCAAGCCCGGTTGTCCCTACTGCCAGGCAGCGCGCGAGCACCTGGCGGCCGAGGGCACACAGGTCCAGGAGCGCGACGCGACGAAGGACCCCGCCTGGAAGGCCGAGCTGATGGGGTACACGAACAACCGCGGGATCGTGCCGACGATCGTGCCCGATGACGGAAGCCGGGTGCAGGTCGGCTTTCCGCCCGGCCGCGGCTGAACGGTGCACTGAGCGGGCGGTCGTTCGCTTACCTACCGCTTGTGTTTAACCCCACAAAGGTGTGAAATGGGGTCCATGGGGCTTTGGTGAGGACGGTGGGCGTGATCGACGCGCCGTCCTCGTCGTAGAAGAAGTACCAACCGCGCGAGGGACCGGCCCGACGTCGGGCCCGGGAAGGAGGTTGTCGTGTCGTCGCACAAGGAAGGTCGGAGGTGGCTGCCCGTCGCTGTGCTGATCGTGGTGGCGGCGCTCGTCGTCGTCGTCGGGACCGCGTCGAGCGGGTCCGCGAAGAGCGTCTCACGTCAGCGACAGCTCGAAGCCGTCGCCGCGAGGGCGATGAAGGCGCCCGCAAAGTTGTTGGCGGCCGGCAGGGTCCTCGGGGGATTCACGTCGCAGCAGCTGCCGGTTGTCATGCAGATCGCGAAGAAGGACGTTCGGGCCACGGTGATCGCGACCGCGCTCAACATGAGCTGCTCATTGGGGGATCAGCCGGTGGTCCCCGATGGGTGGGTGAAGCTGCCGTTCACCAAGGCGGGGGCGCTCAAGGCGTCCATCCAGATCCCGCCTTCCGGCCCTACGGACAGTTCCGGCGTCGCGCTCGCTGGCGGGACGGACACGATCAGCGGCAAGCTGAACGGCAAGAAGGCGACGTTCTCGGGCACCTGGGACCTGCATCTCGATTTCACGGTTCCCAACAACGCGGATGACGTCTGCGACTCGGGTCGGGTCGGCTTCAAGGCGATTCTGTAAGGCCGCAGTCAGACCTGGGGGCGCGCCGGCGTAATGACCCTTCGCCGGCGCGCCGCCGACCGTCGCCGCCGCCAGCCGATACGGTTCCAGGGCAATGAGCTACGCGGCCGTGAACATCGACGACATCGAGGGAAGCGGTCCCGACGGGGCGGTCCGCTTCGTCCGCCGCGAGCTGGGCGTCGAGGCGTTCGGGATCAACTGGTTCGACCTCCCCGCCGGCGCGGCGGGGCCCGAGCACGACGAGATCACGAGCGAGCAGGAGGAGGTCTCGGTGGTCGTCCGCGGCTCCGGCCACTGGCGCGTGGACGGCACCACCGACGTGCCCGCCAGGCCCGGCACGTTCATCCGCTTCGACCCCGAGACCGTCCGCCAGGCCGTGGCCGGACCCGAGGGTCTGACATTCGTCTCGATCGGTGCGCGCCGCGGCGCCTACGAGCCGCGAGGCCCGTTCTGAGATGACCGACATCGGCGACAGCCAGTTCCACAAGGGAGACCCGATCTGGGTGATCGCGGATGACGGCTCGCAGCGCCCCGCGGAGTACGTGGGCGAAGGCGAGACGAGCGCCTGGTTCGGCGGGCCGCCGACCGTGGTCGTGGTGTTCGAGGACACCGGCGATGGCGCCATGGTCGAGGTCGACCGCGTGATCGCGCGCGAGAAGTAGCCGTCAGCGCGCCGGCAGCTGCCCGGCTACGGCGGCGGTGGCCGTCGCGGCCAGTGCCTGTTCGAGATCGCCGATCAGATCGGCGACGTCCTCGATCCCGACCGACAGCCGCAGCGTTCCCGGGAGGATCCCGATCGCGGCGCGCTCGTCGACGCCGAGCTGGCGGTGCGAGGTGTTGTACGGGGCGCTGATCAGGGACTCGACGCCGCCGAGGCTGGTCGCCTGGCGGATCAGGCGCAGCGCATACATGAGCGCCCCGGCGCGCTCGTCGCCGCCGCGGACCCGGACGGTGACGATTCCCGAGCCGCCGCGCAGGAGCGTCGCGGCGAGCGCGGCGTCGGGATGGGAGTCGAGCAGCGGGTAGAAGACCGCCTCGACTTCGTCATGCCGTTCGAGCCAGCGGGCGAGAGCGAGCGCGTTTTCGTTGTGGCGCTCCATCCTGATGACGAGGGTCTTGAGGCTGCGATCGAGGGTCGCCGCCGCCGCGGGGGCCAGGCAGCCGCCAAACGTCTTCGCGATCGCCCTGATCTCGGCGATCCGCGCGTGGGAGCCGACGACGGCGCCGGCGGTCAGGTCCGAGTGCCCGTTGAGGTACTTGGTCGCCGAGTGCAGCACGAGGTCGAAGCCGTGCTCGATCGGGCGGACGTTGACCGGCGAGGCGAAGGTGCTGTCGACGATCGCCGTCGCGCCGGCGTCATTCGCCAGGCGCGCGATCGCCGGCAGGTCGGCGACCCTGAGCGTCGGATTGGACAGCGTCTCGACATAGGCGACGGCGGCTCCCGGAAGCTCGCGACGCCATCCGTCGAGGTCATCGATGTCGACGAGAGTCACCGTGCGCCCGGTGTCGGGAAGCGTCTCGCCGAACAGCGTGTAGGTCTCGCCGTACAGCTGGCGCGCGGCAACGATCCGGCCGCCGGGCGGCGTGACGGTGAGGACCGTGGAGGTGATCGCCGCCATCCCCGAGGCGAACGCGAGTCCCGCCTGCGCGCCCTCGAGCGCCGCGACCTTGGCGGCGACCGCGTCGACCGTCGGATTGCTCAGGCGCGAGTACCACCAGGACTCGGCGCCGCCGGTGCGCGCGATGTCCTCGTAGATCTCCTCGTCGAGCTCGTAGGTCGACGATTGGAAGATCGGCGTCGAGAGGCCGCGCGGCCACGGGCGGGGCTGCTCCGAGCCGCCGTGGATCGCGGCGGTGGAGCTGCCCGGCTTGCCCTGGGGACGATCGCGGTCTGCGGCCACGTCGTGACCTTACCGCGACACCTGCCTCAGCCTTTACCGGCGACGCCGCCGCCTCAGCCCGTGACCTTCACCTCCTGCAGCAGCGGCGGCGTCCCGTTCGTGCTCGCGGTGATCTTGATCCGTACGAACTTGGCGCTCACCGGCTTGAACTGGAGCACGTCTCTGGTGCCCGTCTGCTGACCGCTGACTGACGCGACCGTCTGCCAGGTGCTCCCGCCAGACGACACCTGGAGCTTGTAGCTGCTCGCGCGCAGGGTCTTGACCGGACCGGGCGGCGGCGGGATGTTGGGGCCCGGCGCCGGCGGCCACTCCCGGCCCCACCGCACGACGGCACGGCTGACCTGCTGCGGGCCGGCGGCGGTCGGGACGGTGAGCGTCGCCGGGACCGTGGTCGGCTCCCAGTCGGTCGCGGGGCTGCCGTCGACCGCGGCCAGGGCCGGCGCGCCCGGCTGGGCGCTCGACGCCGAGGCACTCTGGCAGCGCACCAGGTCGTTGGTGTGGGCCAGATCGGGGCGCGCGGTCTGCAGGCGCAGCGTCTGCCCGGGTGACACGATTTCCCGTCCGGAAGGCGTTCCGATCGGCAGCGCGCTGCCGCTGTCGAGCGTCACCGTCGTTGTCTTGGGTCCGATCGAGACCGTGAACGTCCGGCCGCGCCAGGCGATGTCGTGCAGTACGACCCCGCCGAGCTGGCTGGTCAGGCTCGGCGCGAGCGCGACCTCCCCGTTCTCCCAGCGCATGCCGGAGTATCCGTACAGGAACTCCTGCAAAAAGCCGCCGATCCCGGTCATGAACGTGAACGCGCCGCCGGTCTTGGTCTCCGAGAACTGGTCGAACACGTCCCGGATGAACGGCTCATAGCTGCGCTGCGTGTAGACGAAGCTGGCGCAGCCGGGCGAGCCCAGGGCCGAGGTGTCGATCGAGTTGACCGCGTCGCTCATCGATGGACCCATCGGGTCGGTGCGCGGCACGTAGAAGTTGATGTCCTTCTGCGCGACCGAACTCGACATCGGGAACTCCCACGGGTACTGGAGCAGCGTCACGTCGGCCTGCTTGACGAGCTGCGAGTCATAGCCGGAGAACTCCGGGTGGATCCCGCTCGAGTTGATCGGCACGGCGATCCCGGCCGCGATCTTCGACCACGCCGCGGGTGGGGTCATGCCGAGCACGTGGGCCGCTCGGACCGCGTCCTGCAGGGTCGTCTTGGCGCCCACGTTCGTGTACGCCTCGTCGTTGACGTCCGGGTTCTCCTCGTCGGGACCGGTCACGTTGTCGATGTGGTAGCTGCCGTCGGACGCCTGCACGGCGTGCGAGGCCCAGAACGCGGCCGCGCCGGAGATCACCGGCCAGCCGCGGCTCGAGAGCCACTGCTTGTCGCCGGTGGTCAAGTAGTACTGCCACTGCGCGAGCGCGATGTCGGCCGTGATGTGCTGCTCATAGAGGCCCTCGCTGTTGATCGACACGGGCGGCGGGATCTGCTCGGTCCCGTCGAGCGCGCTCTCCCACGGGAACCGCGCGCCGGCGAAGCCGGTCTCGGCGGCGTGCTGCTGGGCTTCGGGCAGGCGGTTGAAGCGGTACGCGTCCATCGCCGCCGCGAGGTCTGGGTGCTGAGCGAGCAACGACGGGTACATCCAGGTCTCGGCGTCCCAGAAGATGTGGCCGTCATATCCGTTTGAAGACAAACCGGCCGGTGACACGCTCCAATCCTGGTCGGCGCGCGTGCTCGACCAGAGGTAGAACTCGCTCGCGTTGACGTCGGTCGCGACGGTCGGGTTGCCGAGCACATCGATCCGGCCCTGCCACATCGCCGCCCAGGCGGCCTTGTTCTCGGAGCGCAGCGCGCCGAGTCCGGCCGACGCGGCGCTCTGCGCCTCCTGCTGCGCCGAGGAGACGGTGTCCGCCGTGTCGTTGGAGTCATCAACGCCGACGTACTTGGTGAACGTGTAGGTCTTGCCCGCCTGGACCGGGAAGGACACCTGTTGGCCGACGCTCTGATCGGTCTGCTGGTCGGTCGGCGTGCTCGGCGCGGTGACGTCTGCGCTCGTGGCAAGCTGGCTGGCGAGCGTGGCGGTGATGCCGGTGCCGACCGTCTGCACGGTGACCCAGTCGCGGCGCGACCCGGCGTCCCATCCCTTGCCGGTCTGGCTCGTGAGGGTCGCCGGGGTGCCGTCGATCTCGTCGGTCACGGTCGCGGTTCCACTCCAGTGCGGAACCAGCACGAGGCGTACGACCCCGACATGCTCCTGGGCGCGGTCGGTGAACACCTGATAGCTGAGATCGGTGACGTGGCCGTCAGGCGCCGTCCAGGTCGCATGCGTCGAGACGATCCCCGTGTGGAGGTCGATCGATTGGCGCCAGTCCGACGTGGTGCCGGTCGTGGTCGAGAACGGCTGGCCGCCGTCGGAGAAGGTCAGCGTCGACCAGGTAGGGGTGTTGGCCCGCTGCTGGACCTGGTTGGAGGCCGGTCCGGTCGAGGGCTTGGCGTAGAACCCGGCCAGCTCCGACTGCGCCGGGACCGTCCCGGCCGCGTATCCCTGGCCCTCGGGCGGGACGCGGACGCCGAGCAGGCCGTTGCCGGTGAAGGTCGGCGCGTACGTCGAGCCGGTGTTGGTCGCTGTCAGCACAAACGACCCGGCGGCGCTGGCCTGGCCCGCGAGACAGAGCGCCACCACCCCCACGACGACAGAGACGGTGAGCATCCGGACGCGCGAGCGCAGCAGCATCGTGTACCTCCTGTAGACCACGGCTGGGTCAGGCACTGCCCGGTTCGACAGCGATCAAACGGAGGTCCGTCGGGGTTCTGACGTCGGCGGTGATCGGCCTTCGCGACAGCTGTCAGTCCGAGATCGCCGGATCCGACGGCGCAAAAGATCAGGTGTGGTGCCCGATGCGGCCTTGGCCACCCGCGGCGACGATCGGCCCATGACAACACGTACTGCTCACGCCATACGCGCGCTACTGGTCATCGCGCTGACAGTGACGGCCGCCGCCCTACTCGCCGGGCCTGCGGCCGCCGCCGACCAGTCGACGCTCGATCACGCGGCCGACTCGATGGGGCCGATCGCCGTCGACCAGAGCGGAAACGGCTACGTCGCCTGGCTGCATCGGTCGGGCGCCAACGACATCGACATGTTCTGCAAGCTTCCGGCGGGCAAGACGAAGTGCGCCGATCCAATCAGGCTGTCGGTGTCGCTCCCGACGCCGGCCACCACCAACACGCCATTCCCGGTCCTCGGCCCCGGCACCGACGTGTACGTGGTGGCGCCGAGCTACGACTCCTCGCAGATGGTGATCTGGGAATCGACCGACGGCGGCGCGACGTTCGGGCCGGCGTACGTGGGTCCGTCGAACGCCGTCCTAGCCGATCCGCTCGCCTACAACGAAACCTGCAACGTCGGGTCCGACCTCGACGACGTGATCGGATTCAACGCAATCGGCGGTCAGTACGACCGCAGCCAGTCAACCAAGACGCTCGGTTCGACCACGATCGATTTCGAGATGAGCTCCGGCGATCCGTTCCTGCTCTGGAACTTCACCTTCGACGGCTCGCCGTGTGCGGTCCCGAGCTCGGTGACCGTGACCCCGGGGAAGATCCCGGCCCAATGGTTCACGCAGGGAGACGACGTCAGCACCGATGACACGACGCTCGGCTGGGCCGGCGGCGGCACGGTCGCCTGCTCGCTCAACGCGCCCGGCGACGAGGTGCAGGCCTACCAGGTCGGCGATGACCCGATCATCCGCTTCTTCCGCTGGAGCACGCCCACCGGTCCCTGCGGTTCGGACCCTGGCGTCAACCTCAGTCCCTCCGGTGCGAACAACTGGTCCGGTCCGACCACGGTCGCCGACGGCCAGTTCCCGCGACTGGCGGGCGGAAAGGCGGGGCTGTTCCTGCTCTCGGGCGATGATCCGAGCAGCAGTGGGGCGCCGACGACCGTGGACATCCGCCCCTACGAGCTCGCGAGCCACAACTTCGGCGCCGCCGAGCGCCTCGCCAGGGTCCACAATCCGAGCGGTCTGGGCCCGGATGCGGGCGGGCTGGGGGAGAGCTACACCACCGGCGAGCTGGCGGCCGTGTGGCCGGACACGTCGGGCGACAACGGCCTGATGAACCTGTTCATCTCGACCGACGGGGGCGCACACTTCTCCGGCGGACAGGCGATTGCTCACGTCGGCGGCGGTTACGCGATCAACGACAACGCTCGCGTGGCGGTGGCGGCCAACGGCGCCGGCTACGTGACCTGGGAGGACGACGGGGGGCTGCACGTGGCAGATCTCGAGCCGCTGACGAACACGTATGCACGGCTCACGCTCCACCACCCGAGCAAGATCGAGCTGCCGGTCACCTGCGAGGCGCCCAAGGGCCATTGCGACGCCACCGCGACGATTCGTGCCAAAGGGTTCGAGATCGCGGACGGACACCGCACGGTGCCGGCAGGGATGACCAAGACCCTGACCCTGCGCCTCAATGGCAAGGGCATATCGCTGTTCTCCAAGGCTCCTCACCACCGCCTCAAGGCATTTCTGACATTGGAGATCACGCACTCCCCGTCGAAGACCGAAGTCCTCAGGGTCCACACGGTCATCGTGAAGTAGCGGCGCAGTTCCCACGCGGTCCGGCTGCAGGCGCTCACATGGGCGCCTGACAGCTGACCGCGGGCAGCTCGACGCTGGCGCGGACGGACCCTGAGAGCTGAGGACCGCCCTGCACAGTCCGTGGGCTCACCCTCTACCCTCAGCGGATGGTGACGGCCGTCCTGGGTCGGCTGCATTGGGCCTGGATCGCTGAGGTGTTGTCGTGATGCGAGCGGTGTTCAATGCCTGAACCCGTGCTCCGTTCGGGCAGGTACATGCCCGGGCTCGATGGCCTGCGCGCGATCGCGGTGCTCGCTGTGATCGCATATCACCTGAACTTCGGCTGGGCCTCGGGTGGCCTGCTCGGCGTCGGCATCTTCTTCACGCTCAGCGGCTATCTGATCACCGACATCCTGCTGACCCAGTGGGATGACAAGCGCCTGCGGCTGGGCGACTTCTGGCTGCGCCGCGCCCGCCGGCTCCTACCGGCGCTGTTCTTGATGATGATCGTCGTCACGTTGTGGGTGGCGATCGGCCACCACTCGCTGCTGCACGAGCTTCGCGGAGAAGTCGCGTCAGCGGCGATCTACGTCAACAACTGGTGGCAGATCTCGCAGCACCAGTCGTACTTCGCCCGCTTCGGGCCGCCGTCGCCGCTGAGTCATCTGTGGTCGCTGGCGGTCGAGGAGCAGTTCTACCTGATCTGGCCGTGGCTGCTGCTGGCAGGCGTCCACCTGGTTCGCGAGCGCCGGCGCCCGATCAGGATCCGCCCCCGTCTGGCGGCGGTCACGCTCGTGCTGGCCGCCGCCTCGGCGATCGAGATGGCCGTCCTCTACCACCCGACGTTCGACCCGACGCGCATCTACGACGGCACGGACACGCGGGCGTTCGGCCTGCTGTTCGGCGCCGCGCTGGCGATGATGTGGCCGAGCCGGGACCTGACCACTCGCGTCGGGCACTCGGCGCGCTCGATCCTCGACGCGATCGGGATCGTCGGGCTGATCGCGATCGGGCTGTTGATCTGGCAGACGAACCAGTACTCGGGCTTCCTCTACCACGGCGGGATCGTGCTCCTGTCGATCGCGACGGTGCTCGTGATCGCGGCCGCGGCACACCCGGTCAGCCGGGTCGGTCGCGCGATGGGCTGGGAGCCGCTGCGCTGGATCGGAGTGCGGTCGTATGCGATCTACCTGTGGCACGAGCCGATCATCGTGCTCACGACGCCGGTCTTCGGCCGCGCGACCGATCCGCTGCGGGCCGCGCTTCAGGTCGGCGCGACGTTCGTGATCGCCGCCCTCTCGTGGCGCTACGTCGAAGACCCGATCCGCCGGGGCGCGCTGAAGCGGATCTGGAGCCAGGCGCGCGCCGTCCACTGGCGTCCGCGAGCGCTGCCCCAGCGGCTCCAGGTCGGCCTCGCGGCGTCGCTGCTGGTGCTGGTGCTCGTCGGCGTCGCCCTCGCCGGAGTCAGGCCCCCGAGCCTGGGCGGATCGAACAACGGCGTCTCGCAGAGCCAGCTGGCCGCGATCGGAGCATCGCCGTCGCCGCCGACGCCGAGCAACGGGACCGGCGGGCACGGCTCGCGCGGCAAGGGGGCGCGGACGCGGACCGCCGGCTCCTCGTCGACGACCACGTCGGCGGGCTCCGACCCGACCCCAGCCAAGCTCCGCACCTCGTGCCAGTCGGTGATTCACATCGGTGACTCGACCTCGGAGGGACTGACGTCGAGCGACTACCTGCCGGACCCGCGCCAACGGATGGGGGCCCAGTACGCCCGCGTCGGCGTCAAGCACTCGCACTTCGCGATCACCGGCGCGACGTCGATCGTCGAGACCCTGCCCGGTACGACCAACGCCTATGACGTCGCCGAGCAGTACCTGCACGACGGTTACCACGGCTGCTGGGTCCTGGCGCTCGGCACCAATGACACGGCCGACGTCTACGTCGGCTCCAACGTCGGGTTGAGCAGCAGGATCGACCGGATGATGTCGGCGATCGGCAACCAGCCGGTGATGTGGGTCAACGTGAAGTCGCTGCTGTCGAGCGGTCCCTACTCCGAGGAGAACATGGAGCACTGGGACCAGGCGCTCGTCCAGGCGTGCTCGAAGTACCCGAACATGCGCGTCTACGACTGGGCGTCGGCCGTCAAGGACCAGTGGTTCATCCCCGACGGGATCCACTACTACTCGCCCGGGTACGCAGCCCGTGCGCACCTGATCGCCGACGCACTGGCCGAGGCGTTCCCGCAGTCAAGTAGCTCGTCGGGCTGCGTGGTGCACACCAAGTCGATCTCGGTCCGGGTCCGCGGCGTCCACTGACCGCGACTAGCGCGGGCGCAGCCGGTCACGTGCGGCGTAAGCCGCCGACCTTCGCGCGCGCCGCGAGCCGGTGCCTGTTTTACTTCCCGGACCGACCAAAGCGGGCGGCAATCTCGCTCGTGGGGCAGGCACGGACGCAAGCAATCAGAGAGAGGGACGCAAATGACATCAGTGGACTCCGCCGGCGAGCTTGTGTTCGAGCCGCCGGGCCCGGGCTCGTGGAACCTGGACGCGACGCACTTCCCACGACCGGCCACGCGGTACTGGACCGAGATGCAACCCGAGCCGCTCAAGCAGGGCTTTCAGGAGTTCACCCGCTACTACGGGATGCTGATCGACGGGCTCGAATACGGGTACGTCAACGGGTTCGCGTACTCGTCGGTTCGCCCCGCGCCCCCGAAGCAGATCTCCGAGCGGATCCGGCGCGCGGAGGCGGTGTTCGAGGGCAAGCTGTGGCGCGACCAGCTTCGGGACTGGGACGAGACCTTCAAGCCGGCGTCGATCAAGACCCACCGTGAGCTACAGGCGGTCGATCCGGACGCGCTCGACGACGAGGCGCTCGTCGCCTACCTGACGCGCTGTCGCGACCACCACCGGGACATGACCTTCCAGCACATGCGCTTCAGCGGCGCGGCGATGGTGGCGATCGGCGACCTGCTCGCGCACGCGGTGGACTGGACCGACGTGCCGCCCGCGGAACTGCTGAGCATGATGCGCGGCGCCGCCCCCGTCTCGGCCGGCGCGTCGGGTGAGCTCCAGACGATGATCGCCGCGATCAATGACGATCCCGCCGCGCGTGACCTGCTCGAATCCGACGGCGACGCCGGGCAGGTGCTCGCGCAGATGCGCGCCCTCGACAGCGACGCCGGGCGCGCGGTCTCCGCGTACCTGGATCTGGTCGGGTATCGGCTGCTCGACGGATTCGACATCTCCGGCCGCTATGCGCTCGAAGTGCCCGATGCACTGCTCCAGGCGATCCGCGCCAACGTGGACGGCGGCGGTGATGACGCCACCGAAGCCGAGGTCGAGGCGAAGGTCGCCGAGGTCAGGGCGAAGGTGCCCGAGGAGCATCGGGCCGAGTTCGACGACATCCTCGGCGAGGCGCGCCTGATGTATCGGATCCGCGACGAGCGCGGGGTGTACAGCGACATCTGGGCGTCGGGGATCATGCGCCGCGCGGCGATCGCCGCCGGCCGTCGGGTCGCGGCCAGGGGCGCCGTCAACGATCCCGAGCATTTCATCGACGCCGGCTTTGACGAGATGACCGCGCTCGTATCGGGTACCGGCGGACCGTCGGCCGACGAGCTCGCGCAGCGCTATCAATGGCGCACGACGCATACGGCGAGGGACGCGCCGCCGACGCTCGGCCCACCGCCGCCACCGCCGCCTGATCCGTCGGGGCTGCCGCCGGCCGCCGCGCGGATGATGCGGGCCGCCGGGATCACGATGGAGTCGATGTTCATGCCCTCCCAGGAGCCGCACGAGGAGAGCAAGCTGCGGGGGCTCGGCGCCAGCGGCGGCGTGTACGAGGGTCCGGCACGTCGCGTCGCCGGCCCGGCCGAGTTCGATCGGATCGTCAAGGGTGACGTGCTCGTGACCGAGGCGACGAGCGAGGCGTTCAACATCCTGTTGCCGCTGCTCGGCGCGATCGTCACCGACACCGGCGGGCTGCTGTCGCACCCGGCGATCGTCGCGCGGGAATATGGAATCCCAGGCGTTGTCGGAACACGTGATGCGACCGAGTGGATCGCCGACGGGATGCGCGTTCGCGTCGACGGTGACGCCGGTGAAGTTACGGTCCTGCAATGAGCAGGGCCGTTGCGCTCGATCAAGCGAGCGACGACTCGCTGTTCGGCTCCAAGGCGGTCGGCCTCGGGGACGCGGCGCGCGGCGGGATCCCGCTGCCCCCCGGGGTCGCGCTCTCCGGTGAACTGGTGGAGGCGATCGCGAGTGGGGACGATGCCGCGATCGACGAGGTCTCCGAGGCGATTCGCTCGCTGGCATCCCCGCTCGCCGTCCGCTCTTCGGCCGTCGACGAGGACGGCGCCGACGCGAGTTTCGCCGGCCAGCATCTGACCCTGCTCAACGTTCCGTCATCTGCGCAGGTGACGGCGGCGGTGCGCGAGATCTGGTGGTCGGCCAACTCCGACTCGGCGATCACCTACCGCCAGCGGGTCGGCCTCTTCACCCGCCCCAGCGTCGGCGTCGTCGTCCAGTCGCTGCTCGATCCCCAGGCGGCGGGCGTGATGTTCACGCGCAACCCGGTCACCGGCGCCGACGAGCGGCTGATCGAGGCGAGCTGGGGGCTCGGCGAGGTGGTCGTCGCCGGCCGCGTGATCCCGGACATGTTCCGGGTCGATCGGTCGGGCGAGGTGCTGGAGCGCACGGCGGGCGTCAAGAAGGTCGCCGTCCGCTCGCTGCCCGACGGCGGCACGGTCGAGGAGGAGGTGGACCGGGACCTGGTGGCGCGCATGTGCCTCGATGACGGCCAGTTGGCCGAGCTCAACCGCCTCGCCACCCGGTGCGAGGAGGTCTACGGTCCGGCGCGCGACATCGAGTGGGCGGTCGCTGACGGGCAGCTCTATCTGTTGCAGTGCCGAGCGGTGACGCGCAGCCAGGGAATGCCCGCGCCGACGCCCCGGGCCGACGAGGGGGCGCCGGTGGAGGTGGTCAACGAGGTGCCTCTGTTCGCCTCGCTGCGGCCGCAGGACGTCGAGAAGGTCGCGCATCTGTTCAAGGAGCGGCGCTTCGCCGCCGGCGAGATCGTCACCAAGGAGGGCTCCGGCGGCGCGGCATTCTTCCTGATCCGGTCGGGCGAGGCGACCGTCACAGTTCGCGGCGAACTGCGCGGCGGGTTGGCGCCCGGTGACCATTTCGGCGAGATCGCCTTGATCGATGGCGGCGAGCGCGCGGCGACCGTCACGGCCACCACCGAACTGGTCTGTTACGGGCTGACGTACTGGGACTTCCAGCCGCTGGTGGTCGAGAACGGCGCGATCGCCTGGGGGCTGCTGCAGTCACTGGCGAGGATGCTGCGCGACGAGCAGAAGCGCCAGCGGGCAGCCTGACGCTCAGGACCGCGCGGTCGCGAGGCGGCTGATCTCCTCCGCCGCGCGTTCGTGCCCGAGGTACGGGAGCATCATCGAGTAGGCGACGTCCGGGAGCAGGTCCGGAAGCGCGTTGACCTGCCCATGGAGGATGCGCGAGTAGACGATCTCGTAGATCCCGCCGATGATCGTCTCCGCGATCAGCGCGGGGGGGCGGACGCCGACGCGCACGGTCTCGGCGCCCGCGTGGAGCAGCTCGGCAAGCGTGCGCATAACCGCGTTGCGGCGCTCGATCGCCACCTGGCCCGCCGCCAGCACCTCGACGATCAGCATGTCGGCGTACTGAGGCTGGCTCGCCGAGAACTGAAAGAAGGCCTCGAGGCAGGCGACCACGCCGGTCGGGAACGAGTCGCTCGCGGCGTACGCTGCGCGCACGCGGTCAAACAGCTCGGTCCCGATCTTGTCGTAGGCGGCGAGGAACGCGTCCTCCTTGCTCTTGAAGTTGTCGTAGAACGTCCTTCGCGATACGCCGGCCGCGCCGACGATCGCTTCGACGCTCATCGCCGCGTAGCCGACCAGACTGACGACGTCGGCCACCGCGTCGAGGATCCGGACGCGCTGATGCTCGGCGACATAGCGGCGCGACAGGCCGTGACGTCCCGGTGGGAGCTGATGCGGCGCGCGCCCGTGACCCTGATTGTCAGTCTGCATCCGACGTAAACATACGCGCATTTCTGAAAACTTCACACCACAAAAAAAGAGCGCACCTCATTCCCCTCCACGACATCCGCACACAGTGGTGTGTGTGAGCCTTCGAGGAGCAGGATACGCGATCGGATCTCGGTCCGACAGCCGTCCGCTAAGGGATTGAGCCGTTTCGGCCGATGCCCGATTTTCTGGTGTGACAGGAGCCTGACAACCGAGCTTGGAGGGAGGGACAAGTTCGGTATACGCTCTTGTTTCTTGGTCGGAGAAAGAGTAGAGTCCGCGACTCGAGAAGGGAGAGAGAGACGTCCTGTAGCCCCGAGTGTTTGACTTGCGCCCGGCTGAGGAGTGCTGCCGTGGCGATCGTTGCGGAGGAGGGCATCGAGTCCTTCAACGGCGAGCGTCTCGAGCTCCGATCCGGCCTCGAGTCCGATGAGCTGGCGAGGCACTACTCGAGCGCGGCCAGCTGCCTGTATGACGCCTACGACGAGGTTTCGCGCAGCATCCACGCCGATTTTGCGCTCGCCTTCGCCGCCGAGCCCAGTTGGTACGACGGCCTCGCGCTCGCCGGCCGCACGCTGTTGGAGCGCCTGGCCGAGCATCCCGACGAGGCGCGGTTCTGCTTCGTCGAGGTGCTCCGCGGCGACCACGAGCTGGCCCGCATGCGAGCCGATTCCCGGCGCCGGCTGGTCGAGCTGTTCGTCTCCGAGCTGCGCCGGCGCTGTGACAACGAGGTCCCGAGAATGCAGCTCGAGCTGCTGATCGGCGCCGCCTTCCAGGCGATCGCGAGCGCGGTCAACGGCGGCAACATCACCGAGCTGCCGGGGATGATGCCCGAGCTCACCTCGCGCGCCTACGTGTTCCAGCCGGCCGCCGCCTAAGCGCGCCCCCCAGGAGTGGCAGTGCCCGCCCCGGAGCGCGACGCAGACGAGACGAGCCACGCGACGATCGACGCTCAGTCCGGCAAGCAGGTGAACTCGTCGATCAAGATGGCGACTCCCTGCAAGGGCGCCTCCAAGCACCACAAGAAGTCAAAGAAGCACAAGAGGCCACAAGAAGTAATCGTTTCGCACCGGCCGGCCCGTTTCGCACCGGCCGGCCCGGGACAGGCCACGAACCAATGGACGCCGAGCCGACGCCCCCGGGCGCCGGCTCGCACTGTTTTCGCCCCCGCACAATCGACGAGCTCGCGATTCTCGTGCGGACTTCCCCAGCCGCCTGCGGTGCCCGCGGCGTTCGATGCCGAACGGCCGCCGATCAAGGCTTGACAGATAGACACAGAGTTGTATACGGTGATGCGTCGCCGCGCCTGGCCGGGGCCGGTTGAGATGTCACGGACTCCTTCCGGGAGTTCCAATCGTCCCACGGAGGTGTCTGCAGCCCCGGAGTCAGCGACCACGGAGCGCGAAGCGTCCGCCCGCGTGTGCGGCCCGGCGCTTGGCGGAGGTGGTCTCACATCACGCGAGATGAGCCGCAGGAGCAGGGCTCGACCGTCGTGCCGACGGCTGTAGGAGCCGTGCGCGTGAGCCGCTGGGCTGAGCGCCTGCGGGATCACGCCGAAAATTCTCATATTTGGGTTGACATACAGGAACGCCGGTGTATATGGTCCCGAAGCTGTTTAGAGATAAGTGCGTTTCTACCTCTGCCGGCGCCGAGCGCCGGCGGGGGAACGAGCGAAGGCCGAAGCGCGACCAGCGCGGCGGATTCCGAGAGAAGTCTGGAGGACGCAGATGAAGGAACAGGTGGCGGTGAAACGGCACACGTCGCGAAGGGCTTCTCGAGTCGATGGCCGGCATGCCGGTACCTCCCGGCCCTCGGGCCGGCGCTGGCTGCTGCTCGCTGTGCTCGCGGGCGCGGGCATGGTCGCGTTCGGAGCCGGCGCGGCGCAATCGCTCGCCGCCGGCCTCCCCGACGGTCGCGCCTACGAGCTCGTCTCCCCGGCCGTGAAGGCGGCCGAGGTCGAGCATCTCGTGATCATCAGCGGTGACCAGGCCGCGCCGAACGGGAACTCACTCGCCTACGTCGCGCTCAGTCCGGTCGACGGCAGCAACGGACCGGGCATCGACGACCTGGCCACGCGTGGGCCGAACGGCTGGACGACGAAGGACACGCTCCCGCCGCAGGCGCCCGGGCGTCACCCTGTCACTCCCCGGCTACGCGCTCTACTCGAGCGACCTCTCGAAGGGCCTCCTCAACGTGGGCGGCGGGACCGTCGGGCAGGCCTCGGGCCAGGACTTCCCATTCCTGGATCCGGGCACGTGTACGACGCCGTTGTTCCCCACGCCGCCGGCGACGACGTCGACTCCCTGCACCGGCGAGCCGACCGCCCGGCTGAACACGTTCGTCGTCAATCAGAGCAATGACTCGTCGCAGCTGGTCGACAGCTTCGCCACCGCTCCGGCGGGGACGACGCCGCAGGCCGGCCTGGACAACGACTCAGGTTCGTCACCGGTCGGCGCCACGTCCGACCTCAGCACGGTCGTGTTCACCGATTCGTCGGCGCTCACCCCCGGCTCTACGCCGACCAGCGTCTCGGGCCTGCTGAACCTGTACGCGTGGAATAGCGCCACCGGGGACGTGACGCTGCTCGGCGCCGGAGCGAGCCTGGGGTCCGCGGGATTTCCGGCTCACCTGCTAAACGCCGTTGACAACAACGGTTCGAGCGCGAACATCTTCGTGACCGACGCGAACGGCAACCTGGACCTGTTCCACCCCGGCTCATCGACGCCGACGCAGATCGCGCCGGAGGTCACCAACGCGAGCGGCTCGGTGATCCCGTCGTTCATGACCGCCGCGACCGACGGCTCGGTGGTGTTCTTCACCGACGGCGACGGCGCCGCCCTGACCGGCAACACGGTCTCGGGCAGCGGCGCGAACCTCTATGAGTACAACGTCGCGAGTGGGACGACCACCGACCTGACCGGCGGCCAGAGCCTCGCCCAGGTGGACGGCGTTCTCGGAGCCAGCGCCGACGGTTCCTCGGTCTACTTCGTCGCCGAAGGCGCCCTCGCCTCGGGCGCGACGTCGGGCGATGAGAACCTGTACGTCGAGCACGGCGGCACGACGACGTTCATCGCCACGCTGAGCGGTGACGACGCTTCGGACTGGGACGGCCAGTACACGGCGAGGGTGACCCCGGATGGCACGCACGTGGCGTTCGACTCCGACAGCTCGGCGCTCGCCGCGAGCACGGACAACGGCTTTAACAACGTCGACGCGAACAGCGGCAGCCCCGACGACGAGATCTACCTGTATGACGCCAGCAACGGCAGCCTCGCGTGTGCGTCGTGCAACGTGACCGGCAAGCAGCCGATCGGCTCATCGTCACTCGACCCGGTCGAGGGCGGCGTGCTCAGTGGCGGAGACATGTACCTCCAGCACAACCTCTCCGACGACGGGAGCCGGCTGTTCTTCGATTCCGGCGATGCGATCGTCCCGACCGACAACAACGGCCACATCGACGTCTACGAATACGAGAACGGACAGAAATTCCTGCTCACATCCGGAACGAGCGACGACGACTCGCTCTTCTATGACGCGAGCGCGAACGGCAACGACGTGTTCTTCGCCACCCGCGACCAGCTGGTGCCCCAGGACATCGATGGTCAGCAGGACATCTACGACGCGCGCGTCGATGGTGGGTTCCCCGTACCGTCGCCGCTGCCTCCGTGCGTCGGGGACGCGTGCAGGCCGGCAACGACGCCGCTGCCGCCGCCGGTGATCGCGACGGTGACCTTCGTCGGGCCTGGCAACCAGAAGGCGAGCTCGACCAAGGGCAAGAAGAAGAAGAAGGCGAAGGTCGCGGTCCTGTCGAGGGTCGTGGTCAAGGGCTTCAGGTTCTCGATCAAGGTGCGAGTCCCGGCCCGCGGCACGCTCGCGGTCTCGGGATCCGGACTGAACACGATGCGCAAGCAGGTGCGAGCCGGTCGCAGCTACAAGCTGACGCTCGGGCTGACCGCCCGCGAACGTCGGGCTTTGACGAACAAGCGCAAAGACCGGGTGAAGATCATGGTGCATGTCCTCTACCGGCCGGCGGCGGGCTCGTCGTCGACCGCGATCGTCCCCGTGACGGTGAAGGCGTAGGTGGTGGCCGTGAGCAAGGAGACGACGATGACCACGCAGATGCTTGCCGACCCGCACGCTGGCGGCCGCACCGGTCGGCGCTCGGCGCTGATCGCGACCCTCGCGGCAGCCATCTGCCTGCTCGCGGCGGTCCTGCTGCCGGCGAGCGCGAGCGCGGCGAACCCCCCGGGGACGTTCAATGCGCCGGTGCCCGCGTGCCCGAGCAGCGAACCGAACTGGTGCGTTGCGTCGCTCAGCGCGTCGACCACCAACGCCGACGGCAGCGCCGACACGCAGGCCGGCTCGCACCCGTTCGAGTCGACCACGCACTTCGATTTCAGCGTCGACGCGAACGGCGTCCCGACCGAGAACATGAAGGACATCTCGGTCAACCTCCCTCCGGGGCTGATCGGTGATCCGAACGCGACGCCGAAGTGCACGGTCGCGGAGCTCGACATCAACGCATGTCCGGTGGACTCCCAGATCGGCACGCTGGTGCTCGACGCCACGGTGAGCCTGTTCCCCAGCGGGAGCACCGGTCTACAACATGGTGCCTCCGACCGGCGTCGCCGCACAATTCGGGACGAACCTGCTGCTGATCGATGCCTTCATCACGATTCACGTCCGCACAGGTGGCGACTATGGCCTGACGGCGGGACTCACCAATACGTCAACACTGCTGCCGCTGTTCGGCAGCACGCTGACGCTGTGGGGCGTTCCCGGCGATCCAGGGCATGACAACGTCCGCACCTGCCCGGGCGGCACGACGCCGTGTCCGGCGGGCGGGGGAGACAAGCCGCTCTTGACGATGCCGACCCAATGCGGTTCGTTGCACTACAGCATTGCCGCCGATTCGTGGCAGGGCGATAGCGCGAGTAAAACGTTCACCGACCCGAACCCGATCACCGGGTGTCAAACACTGTCGTTCAATCCGTCGATCAACGTCGGGGTCGGCCCGTCGAGCGCCGATTCGCCCAGCGCGGTATCGGTTGACCTCCACGTGCCCCAAGCGCCCGACGACGCGGGATCGCTCGCGACGCCATCGTTGAAGAGCGCCGTAGTGACGCTCCCGCCGGGGATCCAGCTCAGCCCGTCCGCCGCCAACGGCTTGCAGGCATGCTCGGAAGCGCAGTTCGGGCCGAACACGAGTGCCGAACCTGCGTGTCCCGATGCCGCCAAGATCGGGACGGCCGAGATCGATTCGCCGATTTCGGCGGACCCGCTGACGGGTGGGATCTGGCTCGCTCAGCAGACCGCGAACCCGTTCTTCTCAAGGTTCGCGATTTACGTCTCGGCCGAGGCCGACGGGACGCTGATCAAGCTCTCGGGCAAGATCGACGCCAACCCGAGCACGGGTCAGCTGACGACGACGTTCGACGGCACCCCGCAGTTCCCGGGCAACCCGCAACTGCCGTTCAGCGATTTCAAGCTGAACTTCTTCGGCGGGCCGGGCGCCGCTCTGATGACCGGCGAGACGTGCGGTACGTTCAGCGGCTCCACGGACATCGCGCCGTGGTCGAGCCCGGGCTCCGGCCCTGACTCGACGCCGGTGCCGACGGTCACGATCGGCGCTCCATGCGGTGGCGCGTTCGCGCCAACGTTCACGGCCGGCAGCACCAACGCCCAGGCCGGTGCGTTCGCGCCGTTCGACGTGTCGTTCTCGCGGTCTGACACCGATCAGGACCTCTCGGGCGTGACCGTGAATCTGCCCGCCGGCGTGTCCGCCAAGCTGGCGGGGATCCCACAGTGCTCCACCGCTGACATCGCGGAGGCGCTGGAGCCGGGCCGACCGGGCGCCCAGGAGGAGCTGGTGAACAGCTGCCCCGCGAGCACTCAGGTGGGTACGGTGGAGACCGAGGCCGGCCCGGGCGCTGACCCGTTCGCCCTGTCGGGCAAGGTGTATCTGACGGGTCCGTTTGACGGTGCACCATTTGGCTTGGTCGAGATCGTGCCGGCGGTCGCCGGTCCGCTCGATCTCGGCGTCGTGGTGATCCGTCAGGCGCTGAACATCGATCCGACCGATGCGCACGTGACGGTGACCAGCCAGCCGCTGCCGACGATCCTCGATGGCGTGCCGCTGCGCTTGCGCCGCGTCGACGTCGACCTGAACCGCGCCGGCTTCACGGTCAACCCGACGTCATGCGCTCCGATGTCGGTCAATGCCACGCTGACCTCGGTCGGCGGCGCGAGTGCCAATGACAGTGCGCGCTTCCAGGTCGGCGGTTGCTCGAGCCTGGCCTTCAGTCCGAAGCTCAAGCTCGGTCTGAGCGGCAAGGGCAAGACGAAGAGCGGTGATCACCCGACGCTGACGGCGAACCTGACACAACCATCGGGTCAGGCGAACATCAAGTCGGCCAAGGTGACGCTGCCACTGTCGTTGGCGCTGGATCCCAACAACAGCAAGCACGTGTGCGCATTCGCCACCGCTCAGGCGGTGCACGGCGGCGCGGTGGGTTGTCCGTCGAGCACGATCGTCGGTAGTGCGACGGCGAAGACGTCGCTGCTGTCGTCGCCGCTGAGTGGGAAGGTGTATCTCGTCCAGGGGATCCGGACCAACGCTCAGGGCCAGCAGATCAAGACGCTCCCATCGCTGCTGGTGCCGCTCCGCGGACAGGTTGCCCTCGACCTCAGGGCCCAGACGTCGGTGAGCAAGGGCAAGCTGGTGACGACCTTCCCGACCGTCCCCGACATTCCGGTGTCGTCGTTCAAGCTGAACATCAGCGGCGGGAAGAAGGGTCTGCTGGTGATCACGGGTCGCGGCCGGAGCATCTGCGGCAAGACGCAGACGAGCTCCGCGACGCTCAACGCGCAATCCGGCAAGCAGGAGAAGTCGTCGATCAAGATGGCCACTCCCTGCAAGCACGTCGCCAACCACCACAAGAAGAAGAAGTAACGCCCCCAGGGAAGATAGGCAGGCGAGCCGGTGCCCCTGAGGCGCCGGCTCGTCATGCCTGACGGAGCTCGTCCGGTTCGCGCTGGGTTCGCGCGGCCGCGCACGCCCGCAGCGGCGCCCGTGGCCGACGCCGTAGGCGATATTTTTCACACCCTATTGACATACAGGAACGCCGGTGTATATGTTTCACCGGCAAGTTCAAGTAGGCACAGTTACTAAACACCCGCCCCGAGTGTCAGCTCGGTGGATACAAGCAAAGCGCCGGAGCCAGATGGCGCTGGTGGACTTCCTAGAGGAGCCTGGAGGACGCGATGACGCAACAGGTGGCGGACAGACGGCACACTCGGCAAAGGGCCCCTCGCGCCGGCGGCGCCGGACGGGCCCTGAACCGGCCTGCGGGTCGGCGTCTGTTGCTGCTCGTTGCGCTCGCGTGCGCGAGCGTGCTCGCGATCGCGGCGAGCTCGGCCCAGGCGGCCGGTCTGCCCGATGGCCGCGCCTACGAGCAGGTCACGCCGGCGAACAAGGACAACGGCGATCCGTACATCCGGGCCGGCGTCTTCGGTGGCTACCAGGCCGCCTCGACAGGCGACGCGTTCAGCTATCCCTCGCTGTACGGATTCCCGGGCTCCCAGTTCAACGGGATTCCCTATCTCGCCACGCGGGGGAGCGGCGGTTGGACAAACACCGACCTGGTTCCGCCGCAGTCGACCGAGGCCGGCGCACTCTGCTCGGCCTTCGTGAGCACGGTGGCGTTCTCGTCCGACATGTCGTCGAACATCCTCGCCGACGGCGCGAACAGCGCCAGCGGCTGCGGCACCGACGATCCGCCACTGGTCCCGGGCACGACCTCTGGCGGCCTGCCGCTGTGCTCGGCGACTCCGCTGGTGACGCCCTGCAGCGGCGAGCAGCCCGGAGTTCAGAACCTGTTCGTACGCAACAGCAAGACCGGCGCGAGCGTGCTGGTCAGCAGCCTTGAGAGCGCGCCGCCGGCGACGACGCCGGCGGACGCGAACTATGACGGGTCCACGGCGGACCTGAGCCACGTCGTGTTCGACGAGAGCGCAACCCTTACGGGCGACGCGCCCGGCGCAGGTGCCGATGACCTTTACGAGTGGTCGGGCGGCAACGTTGCGCTCGTGACGATGGTTCCGTCGTCGGGTACCAGCTGCTCGGGGGCTTCGTGCACGGCGGTTGCCGGATCGCTCGCGGGAGGGAGCGCGGGCAACGCCCTGCACGCGATCTCAGACGACGGCTCGACCGTCTTCTTCACCGCAAACGGAAACCTGTACGCCCGCCAGAACGGGTCGAGCACCGTGCAGGTCGACGCCGGGGTCGGCGGCGGCGGCGCGTTCGCCGGCGCCTCGGCCGATGGCTCGAAGGTGTTCTTCACCGACAGCACGGGCGCACTCGACGAATATGACTTCTCCGCAAGCTCGCCGCTGACGGATCTCACCCCGGGCGGCAGCGCACAGGTCCAGGGGGTCAGCGGGCTCAGCGACGACGGCTCGCACGTGTACTTCGTCGCCGACTCCGTGCTGGCCTCGAACGCAAACGGTGAGGGCCAGACAGCCCAGAGCGGCCAGCCCAACCTCTACCTGGTCGACACCGCCACGTCGGGCGATCCGATCACATTCATCGCGACGCTCAATCCGTCTGACGGCTGCGACTGGCAGGCCGGCTGCCTCTCGGCGCGCGTGTCCACGGACGGCAAGTGGGTCGCCTTCACCTCGGTCAACTCGCTGACGGGTTACAACAACAACGGCGAGAGCGAGATCTTCCTATCGGATTCGAGCGCCGACGGGCCGTCATGCGCGTCCTGCATCCCGGACGGAACGCCGGCCACCTCCGGTGCCTCGATCCCCGCGCCCGAGTTCACCGGGATCGAGAGCAGCGTCGACTACTTCCAGCACTCGCTGACCGACAACGGTCAGGTGTTCTTCCAGACCGACGACGCGCTGCTGCCGGCCGACGCGAACGGCGCCCAGGACGTGTACGAATACGAAAGCGGCCAGGTCCACCTGCTCTCGACCGGGACGAGTCCCGTCGACTCCTTCTTCCTCGATGCCACGACGAACGGCAGCGACGTGTTCCTGCTGACCAGCCAGCCACTCGTCCCTCAGGACATCGATGGGGCCTACGACATCTACGACGCGCGTGTCGGCGGCGGGTTCCCGGTAACCACGCCGACGCCGCCGTGTCAGGGCGAGAGCTGCAAGCCACCGGAGTCAAGCCCGGCGCCAGTGCCGGTCCCGGGAAGCTCGACGTTCACAGGCCCGAAGAACTCCAAGTCCGGCCACGCCGCTCTGAAGGTGGCACACGTCAGGCGCACCGTCCACAGCGCCAGGTTCGCGCTGCGTCTGACCGTGACCGCGGCCGGCCGGCTCGTGGTGTCGGGCGCGGACATCACGCGGGTCTCGCGCTCGGTCAAACGCGCGGGCACCTACAAGTTGATGTTGCACCTGACGGGCAAGGCGAGAAGCAGGCTCAAGCACAAGCGCAAGTTGAGCCTCTCCATCCTCGCGACGTACCAGCCATCGGCTGCGAGCGCCTCGGCGGTCAAGTTCAACCTGACGGCGAAGGCGTAGGTGGTCGCGATGAATCAGATCGACAAGGAGACTCAGGTGCGTTCAGACGCGAGCATCAACCCAACGCGGCGAGGCCCGTCACAGGCTCGCAGAGGGCTGCTCGCGCTCGTGCTCGGCTGTGCCCTGCTCGCGACCGTCGGGGCGACACCGGCGCTGGCGAACTTCAGCGTCACCAGCTTCTCGAACCGGGTCATCAACTCGGACTCGACGCCCGACACCCAGGCCGGCTCGCACCCCTTCGAGATGGTCACCAACATCGGACTCTCGCAGCAGGCGAGCGGTGCCCCGACCGAGAACGTCAAGGACGTCGCCGTCGGCCTGCCGACGGGCCTGATCGGCAATCCGAACGCGACGCCCAGGTGCCCGGTGACCTTGCTGAACACCGACACCTGCCCGGCGGCCTCGCAGGTGGGCGTCTTGACCATCACCCTGAACGTCGGGGGCGGTGACTCCCCCATCAACGAGCCGCTCTACAACGTCGTACCACCGGCCGGGATGCCGGCGGAGTTCGGCGCCAACGTTCTGCTGGTCAATTCCTACCTGGACGTCTCGGTGCGAACCGGGTCTGACTACGGGCTGACGACGACCTCGAGCAACCTCTCGACGCTGTTGCCGCTCGTCGGCATCACGGCGACTCTGTGGGGCGTCCCGGCCGATTCGTCGCATGATGCGGTCCGCACCTGCCCCAACTTCGTGAGCCCGTGCCCGTCGACGGGCGCGCAGACCCCGCTGTTGACGCTGCCGACGTCGTGCACGGCAAACCTGAAGTCGACCCTGAGCGCCGACTCGTGGCAGACGCCCGGTGTTTTCTCGTCGGCCAGCTCCGACGCCGCCGGAACGACGGGTTGCGACAAGTTGAGCTTCAACCCGTCCCTCGCTGCCCAGCCGGACACGACCGTCGCCGATTCATCCTCGGGGCTGAGCGTCGACCTACACGTCCCGCAAGCGGCGGACACTCCCACCTCGTTAGCGACGCCGGATGTCAAGAACGCGTCCGTGACGCTGCCTCAGGGCTTCTCGCTGAGTCCGTCGGCGGCCGATGGACTGCAGGCGTGTTCGGAGGCCCAGTTCGGTCTCAATAGCGCCTCGGAGCCGACGTGTCCGAACGCATCGAAGATCGGCACGGCCGAGATCGACTCACCGATCAACGCCGACCCACTGACGGGTGGCATCTGGCTTGCGCAGCAGAACGCCAACCCATTCGGTTCGACGTTCGCGATCTACGTCGCGACCGAGGCGGACGGCGTGCTGATCAAGCTGGCGGGCAACGTCCAGACCAATCCGGTGACGGGCCAGATCACGACGACCTTCACCAACAGCCCGCAGTTGCCGTTCAGCGATTTCAAGCTGAATTTCTTCGGTGGCGCGAGGGCTACATTTGCCTCGCCCGAAGGGTGTGGCACGTTCAAGACCACGAGTGATGTGACGCCGTATTCGTCACCCGCCTCAGGAGCCGACGCGACTCCATCGGACTCATTCAGCATCAACTCCGGCTGTGTCAGCGGCTTTGTGCCCACCCTCACGGCCGGCACCGTCAGCTCGCAGGCGGGTTCGTTCTCGCCGTTCGAGCTGTCGTTCTCGCGGTCTGACACCGATCAGGACCTCTCGGGTCTGACGGTCAGCCTGCCGCCGGGCGTGTCCGCGAAGCTGGCGGGGATCCCGCAGTGCTCCACCGCCGACATCGCGGAAGCGCTGGAGCCCGGCCGGCCCGGCGCCCAGGAGGAGCTGGTCAACAGCTGCCCCGCCAGCACTCAGGTCGGGACCGTCGAGACGGCGGCAGGGCCGGGCACCGACCCGTTCTTCCTGTCGGGCAAGGTGTACCTGACGGGCCCGTTTGACGGTGCGCCATTCGGCCTGGTCGAGATCGTGCCGGCGGTCGCCGGTCCGCTCGACCTCGGCGTCGTCGTCGTCCGTCAGGCGCTGAACATCGATCCGACCGACGCGCACGTGACGGTGACCAGCCAGCCGCTGCCGACGATCCTCGACGGGGTGCCGCTGCGGTTGCGCCGCGTCGACGTCGATCTGAACCGCGCCGGCTTCACGGTCAACCCGACGTCGTGCAACCCGATGTCGATCAACGCGGCGCTCACGTCGACGGGCGGCGCGACGGCAAACGACAGCACGCGCTTCCAGGCCGCCGGTTGCTCGAGCCTCGGCTTCACTCCGAAGCTCAAGCTCGGTCTGAGCGGCAAGGGCAAGACGAAGAGCGGCGACCACCCGACGCTGACGGCGAACCTGACCCAGAAGGCGGGTCAGGCGAACATCAAGTCCGCCAAGGTGACGCTGCCGCTGTCGCTGGCGCTCGATCCGGACAACAGCAGGCACGTCTGCGCCTTCGCGACCGCGCAGGCGGTGCACGGCGGCGCGGTCGGCTGTCCGTCGAGCACGATCGTCGGTAAAGCGACCGCGAAGACGTCGCTGCTCTCGTCGCCGCTGAGCGGGAAGATCTACCTGGTCCAGGGCATCCGGACCAACGCTCAGGGCCAGCAGATCAAGACGCTCCCGTCCCTGCTGCTTCCGCTCAGAGGAGCGGTCGCCCTGGACCTGCGGGCGCAGACGTCCGTCAGCAAGGGCAAGCTGGTGACGACGTTCCCGACCGTTCCCGACATTCCCGTCTCGTCGTTCAAGCTCACCATCAACGGTGGCAAGAAGGGTCTGCTGGTGATCACGGGTCGCGGCCGGAGCATCTGCGGCAAGGCACAGAAGTCCGCCGCTACACTCAACGCGCAATCCGGCAAGCAGCAGAAGTCGTCGATCAAGATGGCGACACCCTGCAAGCGCGTGGCGAAGCACAAGAAGTAGCGCTTCACACAGCGCTCGAAGCACTGGTTGGTTTTTGATGAGGACGCTTTTGGCTGTAGTCATGTGCTGCGCGCTCACAGGCCTAACGGGCTGTGGATCCTCGTCGAGCTCAAGCAGTTCGACCGCCGCAGCACAGGCTTCAGCCACGAGCTCAACCGTTCCAACGAGCTCGAGTTCGACGACATCGTCGACGACGACATCAGCCTCATCCGGTAGCTCGAAGGGCAACCACGGCGCCGGCAAGAGCGGCCATGGCTCCAAGCCGGACGGGGGCGCTGCGGCCGGCTCGGGCACGACGGGCAGTGCGGGCGCCAGCAGCGGTTCGGGCGCGAGCGGCGGCTCGGCTGCGAGCGGCGGCTCGAACTCGGCGAGCGGCGCGGCATCGACGAGCTCCTACGGAGGCCTGGCGACGTACGGGCGTCCGGCAGCCGGAGGCGACAAGGCAGCGGTGCTGGCCGCATTCCACAGCTACCTGTCGGCGATCGGCGATGGCAACTGGGCCGAGGCGTGCACGCTGCTGTCGACGCCGGTCAAGACCCAGCTCAAGCAGCTGCTGGCCCACGCCAAGGGCTTATCCGGTCACGGATGCACCGTCGCGCTCGCCGCTCTCCTTGGACGCACGCCCGCGTCACTGCGCAAGAAGCAGGAGCCCTCGAGCGTCGTCGGCGTTCGCATCTTGGGCGACCACGCGTTCGTCCTCTATCGCTCGCCGCAGTTCCCGCACGCCACGCTGTCGATGGCGCGCGAGTCGGGGCAGTGGACCGCGGGCGTGCTCGCCGCGGCGGGCGCCCCTTGATCGCAGGCCGCTGATCCCGAGCAGGCTCTGCCTGCGACGTAGCACCGGCCCACAGCCGCGGCGTGTCCCCCGGTGACCGCTGGGTGTGCTACATACGGTGTTAGATGTCGCTCGTTGACGAGGCACGTACCGTTCGGCAGCGCATCGCGGACCGGTTAGCGGAACTCGAGCCGCTCGTGCGCGAGTACGACGAGCTCAAGCAGCTGGCCGCCGAGATGGGCGTCGAGCCGAATGCTTCGGCCGCCGGGTCTGAGTCGGCGCTCGCGCAACCACGCCGCTCCAGGCGCGCGCGGCGGGCGCCCGCACGGCGCAGAGACGCAGCCGCCGACCAAGCGGCGGCCGGCGACCTCGCCACGCGGGTGGTCGACGCTGTCACCGCGGCGCCGGGCAAGACCGTCGCCGAGTACGCCGCGGATCTCGACATGACGCCGACGGCGCTTTACCGGCCGGTCCGTCAGCTGACGACGTCGGGCGCGATCGTCAAGCGCGCCCGGCAGCTGTTCCCGGCCTAGTGCCCTGAGTCGCGCGCGGGCGGCTTGGCGACCTCGCGCTTCGCCCGGTCGTGGCCGATGTACGGCTGCATCATCGAGTAGGCGAGGTCCGGCAGCAGGGCGGGGAGCTCGGTCGCCTGGCCCTGCAGGATCCGCGAGTAGACGACCTCGTAGATCCCGCCGACGATCGTCTCGGCGGTCAGCTCGGGCGGCCGCAGACCGTGCGGCTCGGTCTCGGCACCCCGTCGCAGCAGATCGGCGAACCGCCTCATCATCTCGTTGCGGCGCTCGATCGCGTCCGTTCCGGCTGCGAGCACCTCGACGATCAACATGTCCGCGTAGCGCGGGTCATCGGCGAGGAAGTCGAGGAACGCGGACAGGCAGTTGCGAACGCCCTCGGGAAACGTGTCACTGTCGCGGTACGCGCGGCGAACACGCTGCACGAGGCGGCGGATGGCGGAGTCGAGCGCAGCCAGGAACGCGTCCTCCTTACTCGTGAACGCGTCATAGAAGGTGCGTCGAGACACGCCCGCGGTGCCCGTGATCTGCTCCACGCTCATCGCCGCGTAGCCGGCCAGGCTGGTGACATCGGCGATCGCATCAAAGATCCGCTGCCGTTGATTGGACTCGACGTAGTCGCGCGAAAGCTTGTGCCGCCCCGGGGGCAGCTGATGCGGAGCACGCGTACGCGGCTTTCGCTGTGCCGGCACCCGGTAAACATACATGTCTACGTCGACCTCACTTTCGATACACCGGTAAGCGGAGCGGGGTTAGCTGAGATAACTTCGCGGTCGAACTGCGCGTACGCGGTGAGATGCAATCGCAAACACGATCGTCTAGATTTCCGTGCTGCGCACAACCTGACGCGTGCGGGCTGGCCGGGCAGCCCGATGATGGCGGGCTGCCCGGGCAGCCCGATGATGGCGGGCTCTGGTCCCGCGCAGTCCTCCGGAGGACCGGGGATCTGGGCCGCACGGCCCAGCGAGGTCCGGTAACGCGGCTCTCGCGCTCACACTGGACGGCGCGATTGAACACACGAATGTGTGCAAAGGCACTAGCGTGACAATCTCGAGTCCCGTTCACCCTGACTGGAGACGGAACCCGTCCAACCTATGAAGCGCGTAAGAATTCGCCGGGAAACGACTGCCCGATGTCCAAAAACGCGCCAGTCTTTATTGATTGTCCAACCCCCGAGCGATAGCGTTGCCCGATCATGGCACGCGAGCGCATCAGCGACGATGCGAGTCAGTTGCCTCGGGGGCGACACGGACTCACACACGGCGCGGTCGTCGAGCATCAGCGCCAGCGGATGATCCGTGCGGTGCCCTCGGCCGTGCGTGAGAAGGGCTTCGTCGCGCTGACGGTGGAGGACATCGCGTCGCGCGCGGGCGTCTCGCGTCGGACGTTCTATGAGAACTTCCGTGACAAGGAGGATTGCTTTGTCACCTCCTACCGACAGCACGCCCAGGAACTGGTGGCGGTGGTCGGCGGCGCGGCGGCAGCAGGTAGTGACTGGCATGAACGGACGCGCTTTGGTCTGCGAGCGATGCTTCGCCACCTCGCCGAGCGTCCCGACCTCGTCTACATGGCGGTGATCGAGGTCAACGCCGCCGGCCCGGCCGCGCTTGCCATGCGCGACGAGGCGGTCGGCCTGCTGGCGGCGCTGATCGGCGACGAGGCGTTCGTGACCGCGCCGGAGCCCGCGCCTCGGCTCCTGCTGCGGACGATCGGCGGCTCGATTCTGCAGCTCATCTACGCGTCGGTGCTCGCCGGCCGCGACCGCGAGCTCGAGGAGCTCCTGCCGACGATCATGTACATCGTCCTGGTTGCGATCGACGGTCCGCAGGACGCCGCCATCCGTGCGGGTTTGCTGTCCGCCCGACCCGGCTCAGAGACGGGTTAGCGCGACCGGGTCCGGGATGGCAGGTCCACCAGGAGATCGGCCGAGTGCCAAGCGCTTGCCCCGTGGCCGCCACGGCCTTCCCCGCGCTGCCGTCGTCTCAAACCAGCGCGAACGGATCATCGATTCGATCGTCCACGTGTGCGCGACGAAGGGGTATCCGGCGGTCACGGTCGAGGACATCACGAGTTACGCCGGCGTCTCGCGGCGCACGTTCTATGACCTGTTCGTCGATAAGGAGCAGTGCTTTCTCGCCGCCTACGACCTGATCGCCGAGCGCCTTGTCACCGAGGTCGGCAGCGCGTACGCCGCCGGCGATCTCGAGTGGCCCGAGCGGATGGCGGCGGCGCTGCGCTCGCTCGCCGCCGTGCTCGCCGCCGAGCCCTGCCTGGCGCGGTTCATGATCGTCGAGGTGCTCGCGGCCGGACGCCCGGCGCTGACTCGCCGCGACCAGGCGCTGAGTCGCTTCGAGGCCTTCTTCGAGACCGGCCGGCTCGGCCTGCCGGACGGTATGGAGGGTCAGGAGTTGATCGGCCAGGCGGTCGTCGGCGGTCTCTATGAGGCCCTCTATACACAGATCCTCGACGGCGAGGCCGAGTTGCTGCCCGACCTCGTAGCCGATCTCGTCTATTGCGCGCTCGTTCCCTACCTCGGCCACCGCCGGGCGATGGCGGCGTCAAAAGCCGAGCGCGAGCGGCGCGCCCGGTTCGTCACCGACGCCACGGCCGGGGAGCAGCCGGCCGAGAGCCGCGCTCCGACCGCGATCCCCGACGACACCGCCAAATCAGAGCAGGCGATCCTCGGCGCCGACTAGGTCCGACGCGGAGCTCAGCGGCTCGCTGCGAGGCTCGGCGGCGGATCGGCCTCGAGGTGCGGGAACTGCGTCGAGAAGCCCGGGATCTTGCCCTGGGCCTTGCACGGCGGCGCGGCGATGTCCCGGCCCGTGGTGCGGAACACCGTCTGCTGGACCAGTTGGGCGATGCTCGGAGGGCTCGGGTCGGTGTCGCTCGGCGTCAGCGGGATCGAACCGATCGCGCTCGTCGGCGGGGCGGGGTTGCCCGCTGAGCACTGCGCGGTGTTGAGCGTGTCCAGCCCTGACTTGAGCTGGTTGTAGGCGCCCGGTGAGCGGTACGCGTCGTTGCGGTCGATGCCGAGCGCGCGCGCGTAGTACGCCAGCATCGAGGGGGTCAGCGTCTGCGATGCCCGCACGTAGTGGATCGCCTGGCCGAGTGCGAACGGTGCCTCGTGGTTGAAGCCCTGCGACGCGGCGGTCACGTTTCCGAAGAAGCCGGTGATCTCGGGCTTGAACAGCCCGATGTACTTGACGATCGGGTCGGCGTTGCGCAGGAACGGCCCGAACGCCTGAAGCAGCGGCGGCAGCTCGTGCAGGACGTTGTCGAGCGCGGGAAGACCGCGCTTGGAAGCGGTGATCGTCGGTCCGAGGCGCTCAAACAGTTGATGCAGCTGGGGCGAGAGCTGGTCGGCGAGCCCGAAGCTCTGAGTCAGCTGCGGCGCGATCGGGTCAAGCGCGCGCACGACCGGGTCGGCCTTGTGAGCGAACGCTGTCAGAGCCGGCAGCGTCAGCCGGCTCTGGAGCTCGAATTCGGGCAGCGCCTTGAACACGTCGGCGAGGTCCTGGTTGCGCCGCGCGGTCGTCGAGAACAGGCCGTTGGCGGCCGTGATCAGGCCCGATAGCTGCCCGCGGCGGGCGCTGATCGCGTTGAAGAACTCGCCCGTGTTCGCGACCAGGCCGCGGACCGATGCGGACTGCGCGTTGAGCGTCGAGAGCAGGCTCTCACCCGAGTCGACGAAGTCCGGCAGCGTTCCGAACGACGCGTTGATGTCGGCGCCGCGTCCCACCACGGCACCCGCTTGGTCCTGCATCCAGGTCTCGAACGCCCTACGCGTGGCGGGGTCAAACGTCGACAGGATCTGGTCAAGCGCGACATCGGGCTGGACCTGCCCATCGGCGAGCCGTCCGCCGTCCGGCAGATCTGGCCCGCTGCGATTGCCGCTGCTGAGCTCGACGTAGGTCTCGCCGAGCAGCGTCTTGATCCTCAGGGTGGCCCGTGTGTTGGTGGGGATCGGCGCATACCGCCGCTCGATCTGGAGCGTCGCGAGCGTGCGGCTGTCCTGGCGGTCGACCTTCAATCCGACAACCGTCCCGACGTCGACGCCGGCGATCCGCACGTCCGCGCCACCGGCGAGCTCGTTGGCCTGTGGGAACGCGACCTCGATCCGGTAACCCTGGGCAGCGAACGGGATCGATCCACCGAAGCTGATCCACAGGTAGGTCAGCACGAGCACGCACGCGAGCACGAAGCCGATCAACCCGGCGAGCCGAAGCGGACTGGGCGGCGTCTTGATCACTTCGGCACCGCCTGGTCGCCCTTCATCTTGCAGGAACTCGAGAAGTTCGGCAGGTCAAACTGCTCGAGCAGCGTCAGCAGGGTCGGGTTCTGCTTCGGGTTCTGAGCGTAGGTGCCGTTGACCAGCTGCAGCGCGCCGCAGTTGAACAGGAGCATCCCCTGACGGAGCGGCCCGACGCCGTCCTGGCCCGAGAGCGCCGAATTCGTGTCGTGGCTTGCCCACGGCACGTAGAACAGGTAGCTCTGGCCGTGGGCGGGCTTGAACGCAAGCTCGTTGACGATGTTGTTGAGCTCGTGCGCGAGTGTCGTCAGACCCGGGGTCGCTTTCGCGAGCCGCTCGGTCGCCGGGGCGAGCACCTTCGCGGTCGGCTGCGCCTTGACCGAGAACGGGCGCAGCTGCTGGCGGAGGACCGGGGTCGTCTGCTCAAAGAACGGCCGCAGGTCAGACAGCGTCGGCCCCAGCGCGCGTGCGGTGGGCATCAGCTCCGAGAGCGTCGGGCGTGCCGTGTTCCCCAACTTCGTGGCCCGGGTCAACGCCGTGTTCGTCGTCCGCAGCGTCGAGGGGAGCAGCTTGATCGCCTGCGTCAGGTTGCTGTCCTGGGTCGCGAACGCGTGCCACACGCCGGCGTTACCGCGCACGAACGAGGTCAGCTCGGTCTCGTTGTCGCCGAGCGTCGTGGCGATCTTCGACAGGTTCCCCATCAGCGTCGTCAACTCCGTGCTGCGCTGCGAGATCAGCCGGCTCGCCTTCAGAACGTCGCGCGACAGCGGCTCCAGATCGCGGAACACGTTGCCGAGCTCCTGGCCGCCATCGCCCGACAGCGCCTGACCGGCGTTCGAGACGAGGGTCATCAGCTCAGCGCGCGTGTCGGTGTCCAGCTGCGAGAGGACCTCATCGAGGTTCACCGTCGGCAGCGTGTTCGCGGCGGCCAGCGTCGCTCCGGTGTGGAGCCGGGTGCCGCCGTGCGCGGAACCGGGGTCGAGCTGGGCCACCATGTCCGCGAGTCCGGTCTTCGGTCTCAGCAGCACCGTCGCGTTTGAGTAGATCCGGTCCGAGTACTGGGGATCGATCTTCATCGTCACGATCGGTTGCCCCTGCTTCAGGGATACGCCCGAGATCTCGCCGATCGTCACGCCCGAGACCGTGACCGCCTGCCCCTGGCCCGGGAGCACGCCCGACACGGCCGACACCGGCGCATTTAGGACATAGAAGCTCTGCCCGACGAACGGCACCCAGCTGGGCCACTGGATCCGCTGATGGGCGACGATGTAGGCGCCGACGCCGAGGCCGAACACCGCCACCAGCACCATCAGCACGATCGTGTGGGCCTGACGACGGACCTCCCGCATGTTCCGGCTGATGATCGGCTCGCGGTGCTTCACGGGATCTGCCTCGTCGGGTCGTTGGGCAGCGGTGGCCGCGGGGCGTTCGGGCGCGAGCCGTCCGCCGGTCCAATCGAGGCCGGGCCGTTGACGTTCGGGACCGGCTGCTTGTAGCAGGGCGCGGTCCGCTGCAGCGGGGGCACCTTGTTGGGGAATGCCGGCCGCGTTCGCAACGGCGGCGCGGCCATCTGCGCAAAGCCGGTGTCGATGTTGCCGAAGTAGTTGGTCTGTCCCGACTCGACCTTGTACGGGCCGCCGCCGCCGCCGATCCGCAGGAAGTTGCCGTTGCCGTCGGCGCCTTGGCCTTCGGCGGCCTGTCCCGCCATCGCGTACCAGAACTCCTGGTAGTTCGGGACGCCTGCGGACAGCGGCCCGTCCTTGACGACGATGTTTCCGGTCGGCAAGAAGACGTTCGTGATGCAGCGGTCAAACAGGTCGATCTGCGGCAGGAACTGGATCGTGCTGTGGGTCAGTGCGGCCAGATCGCCGGAGGCGGGCTGCAGGTCGCGCAGGAGCCCCTGTAGCTCGGACGGCGAGAGCAGTGGCTTGGCCTGCGCGAGCCACGGGTACGCGGCCGTGATCGTCGGCGGGAGCTGCGGCAGCGCCGACGCGAAGTCATTGGAGAACTGCTCAGTCGCGGGGAACGCCCGATCGAGCGAGGCGAACGCGGTGTTGGCGTTGGTGACCGTCGGGCCGAGCTGCCGGACCGTCTGGCGCAGGGCCTGCTGCTGGGCGGCGGTCGTCCGCAGCGTGCGGTCGAAGTCCGAGATGAACGAGGTCAGCTGGCCGTCCGCGCGGGCGAGGCCGGCGCTCGCGTGCGCGAGCCCGGAGACCACATGCGAGAGCTGGTCGCCGTGCGGCCCGGTCAGCGCTTCGGAAACGATCGCCGAGTCGCGGAGCGACGCAACGCTCGTATCGAAGGTCTTGTTCAGCGCCTCGCCGCCGGTCAGCCCACGTACCGACGGGTCGAGATTCTGGTCCTCGGCGGCCGTCGGCGGCACGTCGACCGCTTCCCCTAACCCCTGCAGCGTCTGCTGGAGCTGGAGGCGGATCTGAGAGGGCAACGCGTCGAGCAGCTGGTCGATCTGGACCGGGTCCGCCGTGTGCCCGACCGGGATCGTGCCGTCGTTTCGCAGCGCGGGCGCTGACGGGGTGCCGGGCGAGAGCTGGACGTAGAAGTTGCCCTCCAGGAACAGGCGCGGGCGGATCGCGATCGTGGCGTCGGAGTGGATCTCCTGGCTCGTGTTGTCGATCTGCATCGTCACGGTGGCCAGGTCCGAGCTCTTGTAGCGGCCGGTCGCGGTGACCTTGCCGACCGTCACGCCCCCGATCCGGACCGGGGAGCCCGGCTCGAGCAGGTTCGAGTTGTGGACCACGGCGGTGACCGTGTAGTGGCTGGTGAACGGGAGCGCCTTGGTGAAGATGAAGTACGCCCCGATCGCAAACAGCAGGATCCCGATCAGGCTCGCCTTGACCGGCGAGATGCCTCGCTCCGCCCACCTCATGGCAGCACCCGCTTCGTGTGCTCGGTGACCCTCTGGGTCACCGGGGCGGTGCCGATTACCTGGCGCCCGGGCACGTAGCGCTCGTTGCCGGCCTCGCAGATGCTGGGCTGACCCGGCGCGGCGGTGAACGGGTACGGATCGGAGTGCAGGTAGTTGTCTTCTTGCGAGGCCTCGATGCCCTTCGGCGCCGGAGGACCGTTCGCGGGTGCCGACGACGGCCCCGCCTCGCTGTTGGGCAGCTGCGGCGGCGCGATCGCATTGACCCCCAGCATCGTGCCGACCTGGTCGGACTCCGACAGCGCGTTCTCGAGGTTTCTGAACAGCAGCGCCAGGTAGTTGCACTGCGTCTGCGCGGGCTCGATGAACGCCACCGTCGGCTCGATCAGATGAGCGGTGTTGGTCAACAGCGACAGACCGGGCATCGTCTGCGGGTTCGCGGCGAAGCTGCCGATCGCGTCGATCGTCGTGCGCAGGCGATCGTTGAGCTGGGGCGTGCGCCGCAGCGCCGGGATCCCGGCCGACTCGGCCGGGGCCAGCTGCGCGGAGGCCTGGCCGAGCTTCACGAACGCTGGCCGCAGGTTGTGGATCAGATTGGTGGTGTCATCGATGAATCGAGCCTGGGCGGGCAGCTCGCGCGTCGCGTTGGCGAGCGCCGGCGGCCCGCCTCGGATCGTGGCCTGCAGCGCCGGCGTGGTCTGCGACAGTGGCGTGAACGTCTGATCGAGCACGACGAACAGGTGGGCCTCGGGCCCCGCGACATTGACCACCTCGTGCGCGGCCTGTTCGAGGCTCGGGAACAGGCGCGGCAGCTGCGTCTGGCGGTTCAGCAGGTTGGTCATCACCGGCAGCAGGTTGTCGACCAGCGGCTGAAGGCCGCTGACCGCCTGGTTGAGCGCCGGCCCGCGGCCCGCCAGCCCGTCACCGAAGTTGATGAAGCCGGTCTGGATAGCCGACCGGGTCTTGGGCGTGAACATGTCGAAGAAGTCATCGATCTCGACCGGCAGCGTCGTGTGCGAGAGGGGGATCGTCGACCCGGCCGGAGTCGTCTGCGACGAGTGTCCGCGCGTGATCGCCAGGTACTTGGAGCCGAGCGGACTGACCGGGCGCACGAGGTCGGTCGAGTCCGCCGGGAGCGCCTTGATCGAGGTGTTGAGCCTCAGGTGCAGGACGGCGATCGGGCTCCCGGTCGCGTCCTTGGCGGCGGTGATGCTGCCGATGTAGCCGATCCGGGTGCCGCCGATCAGTACCTCGTTGGTCGGGATCAGCCCCGCCGCGTCGGGGACGTCGGCATTGATGTCGTAGGTCGGTACGAACGGCAGCTGGCTGCTCGCGGTGTACGCGAGGAACACCGCGAGCACGAGCACGAGCACCGTGACGGCGCCGATCAGGATCCGGTTGGTAAACGGTGATTGCGAGCGGCGGCCGTTCACGGGGAGAGCAGGTAGTTGAGGAGTTTCCTGGTGCTCGCGAACGACCCCGATGCGGACGGTGGCGAGCCCGAAGGTGTGCTTGTGGTGCCGTCCCCCGGCTGCTGGGACGGCGCCGGCGCGGTGGTGGTCGAGCTCGTGGTTGAGGCCGGCGTTGTCGACGTGGATCCAGTGGCCGACGTCGTGGCAGGGGGCGGTCGCCGTGCCGGTGCTCGTCGCCGGGGCGGTGGCTGTCGCGCTGGTGGTGGGCGAACCCGCGGTGGCGGCCGGCGTCTGGCTGGTCGAGCCCGTCTGAGAGCCGGCGGGCGGTGCGCTGTCCGAGCTCGTGTGCCTTGACGATGCGCCGGGGAAGGTGAGCGTCCAGCGCGGGGTGAGCGCGGCGGCGATCGGCGTGGGCGTGGTGGCGGTCGCGCGCGCCTCGGCGGCGCTCCCCAGCGTCGTCGTGCCGAACGTCGAACCGCACCCGGGAGTCTCCGCGCTCGACCGCACGACGCAGGTCGAGATCTCGACCAGCGCCCGGATGTAGTGGCCGAGCGCGTCCTCGCCGTTGACGGCGCCCGTGTAGTAGTAGATGAAGCGCATCACGTCTTCGATCCCGCCCGCGTTATCGAAGCTCTGGGCGACCGAGGCGAGGTCGGTCGCCAGGGGCATCAGCGGCTTGCCGAGCGACAGAAGCTGGTCGGCGACCGCGTGGGCCTGGGGGAACACGGTCTCGCCGCGCTCGGCTGCGTTGCCGAGCGATTTGAACGCCGGGATCGAGGTCTTGGCAAGCGGCCCGAGGTTGGTCACCGCCGCGTTGATCGCCGGCGCCTGGGCGTGCAGTGACTCCAGCGCCGGCGTCAGCTGCCCGGCCAGGCTGCCGAGCCGCGCGGCGGCGGGCCGCAGCTGGCGCAGGAACCCGGGCAGATCGCGCAGGTTCTGCTGGATCGCCGGTCCCTCTTGCGCGGAGGCGGTGGCGACCGTGCCCGCGTGCTGGACGAACCCCGCGACGTGCCGGCGCTGCGCCGCCAACGGCGCGAGGACCCGTGAGGACTCGTCGGTCAGGCGGGCGATCGTCCGGTCCTGGCTGGCGAGCACTTGGATCACCTTGTCGGTCTGCTGAAGCGCGGGGTCAGCGCGCAGGAGCGCCGCGTTGAGCTCCTGCCCGTTGCCCGACAGCCCAGCGCCGAGGCCCGAGATGATCAGTCGCAGTCGCTCCTGCTCGGGCAGGCGGGTGATGTTGTTGAGCAGGTCCAGCCCGACCGGGGTGGTGGTGTTCTGGACCGGCAGCAGGTGCTGGCCCTGGTCGGGTCCCGATTTGATCGCCGCCAGCGCCGGTGGCCGGGGATCGCCACTGCCGTGCGGTTGCGTCGGAGTGCACTGCACGAACTGTTCGCCGAGCAGCGACGCGATCCCGATCTCGCAGTGCGCGTCGGTTCGGAACGGCTCGAACTTGGGGTTGGTGATCTGCAGGACGAGCGCCGCCTTGTTCTGCTCGGTCAGCTGGACGGCATGGATCGTCCCGACGGTGACCCCCGCGACCTTCACCTGCTCGCCCGGGATCACGAACGAGGAGTTGTCGAACACGGCCCGGACCATGTATCCGCCGCCGCTGCCGCCGCCGGTCAGGCGCTCCACCGTAACGGCAGCGATTGCCCCGGCGGCGACGAACACCAGCAGCGCGATCAGCAGGCGGACGATCCTCATGGAGTGCCGCCGATCGACTCCGACGCCTTGCAGTGCGGGTTCGAGAGCGGTCCGGAGTCGACGAACGGCGCCGAGTGATCCGGCGGCGGCGAGATCGCGCCGCCCGGGCAGCGCTGCAAGAAGCCCGTCCGCAGCGCGCCTCCCGTGCCCCGCATGTTGAGCGCAACCGGGCTCAGCGTGCCGCCGGCCGAGTCATCGGCAAAGTTGAACGCGTTGACCACCGGAACCGTCCGGGCGTAGTGCCCGTTGGCGTCATAGGGCGCGAAGATCCCGTCCCAGTTGACGACCCACGCCACCAGGTCCGGGACATAGGGGCGGGCGAACTCGAAGATCGGCGTCGATTGGTGCAGCGTCTTGATCGCGCGCGGGAAGTCGCTCGTGATCTCGTGCGAGAGCTGCGGCAGTGCCACCAGCGCATCGAGCAGGTCATTGTTCGGACCCGGCTGGTCGAATGTCTGCTTGAGCAGGGAGAACGTCGGTACGGCCTCCCGGAGGACCGGGTTGAATCGGGGCAGGAACTGCGACAGCGGCGTGGTCACGGGCCTGGTCGCGTTGACCAGGTGCGAGAGCGCCGGCAGCGTATGCGTGCGCAGCCGCGCGAACGTCGCCGACCCCCGGTGCAGCGCGCTCGGCAGGTTCGCCAGCGCGGTCGAGAGCGAGCGGTTGTCCGACGAGAGCGCGAGCGCCGTCACCCGCGCCTGGCTGATCAGGTCGGTCAGCTGCGGCGCGCGCTTATCGACCGCCCCGAGCGCGCGGTCGGTCTGGGTGACGAACTGATTGAGCGTCGCCGTGTTGGAGTCGATCTGCTCGAACAGCTTCGAGTAGGCCTGCAGTGCCGGCGGGAAGTACTGGGCGGTCAGGTTCGCCTGCGTGCTCTGGCCGTCATACCAGGCGCCGAAGCCTCGGATCAGCCGTCGCAGGCCCTCGCGGGTGTTGGCGTTGAGCGAGTCAAACAGCTCGTCGACATCGACGATCCCGCTCGTGCTGGACGTCGGAATCACCGCGTTGTTGGCGAGCGCCGCGTGGAAGCTGGGGGCCGGGCTGATGTCTATGTAGCGGCTCGCGACGCTGGTCAGGCCCGGTGAGCGGATCAAGGCGGTCGTCCCCTGCCGCAGCGGTCCGAAGCTCGAGTCCAGCGAGATTCCGACCTGCGCAAGACCGTTCTGGGTGAGGTCGATCGAGTTGACCGTGCCCGCCTCGGTCCCGCCGATCCGCACCAGGTCGCCGGTCACGAGTTGTCCCGCGTCGGTGAAGTCGAGGCGATACTGGTATGTCGTCGGCCTCGTGGCCAGGTAGACGATGACCCCGACGATCAGCAGCAGGGCCCCGAACGCCGGCCAGCGCCACGGGGAGCGGCGCCGCCGGGGAGGTGTGCCTGCGGACGTCGACCCCCGTCGTATCGCCGGCGGAGGTTGGGCATTTTCAGTCAGCGTGGGCAAGGCTTGCGGCGACGCGAGTCTCCTCCTTGAGCCGTAGCGGCGTGGCCCTCGCCGCGGCGCCAGTATAGACGCGAGCGTTCCCGAATACCAAGCCGTAACCGACCCCAGCGAAAGCCATATCCCACCGCAACTTTAAGCTGTTGTGAAGGTTAGGAACAGTGCTGTGTGCAAGACTTCGCGCAAGTCGGTTATCGTGTCTGCACGGCCGGCGCTTGGCGCTCAACCTTATGTAGGGAGGATCACATATGCGAAAGCTTGTAATCGCCGCGGTCGCCGGCGTCGTCCTGGCCGCCGGGACCACCGTGGCGCTGGCCGCCAGCTCGCCGTGGCCGACCGTGACGGTCAAGCCGTCGGTCACGCCCAACAAGGCCGGCACGCCGAGCCATCCCCAGGGGGTCAAGCTCAAGGCGACGATTAACTGGGCAGCGCTCGGGTCGGCGAATCAGCCGATCGTCACGAAGTTCTTCCTCCTGTTCCCGAAGGGCGCCAAGTACAACGGCGGTCATACCAAGACCTGCCCGCTCAAGCCACTGAGAAATCTCGGCCCTTCGGTGTGCCCCAAAGCCTCGATCATGGGTACGGGTTCGGGAACCGCCTACGCGGACACGACCAGAACCCATCCGAAGATCACGGTCGTCAACGGCGGCCAGAACACGATCTACTTCTACACCGTGCTCAACAACCCGGCGCGGGTCCAGGAGCCGGTGATCGGTCACGTCAAGAAGATGTCCGGCAAGTGGTCTTATTCGCTCAGCGTCAAGGTCCCGGACAACCTGCAGGTCGTCGCCGGCGTGCCGATCGAGCTCACCAGCCTCAGCGTGACCGCTGGGAAGGGCAACTGGCTCGAGACGACCGGCTGCTCGGGCGGCAAGTGGCCGTTCCAGATCACGACCAGCTACCTCAACAGCAACAACAATCAGACCGGCTCGGCGACGGACGCGTCGTCGCTTTCCTGCCACAAGTAGCGATCGCCCAGGCGATACGTGGGGCGGCCACCGGACGCCGCCCCACGGTCCCCTGGGTGTCCGGCATCGGCGGGCTGGCCGGCGCCCGCGGCGCCCGCGGACCCCGCCCTGGACGGGTCTAAACACAGTACTATTTGCAGAATATGCGCCGCACGATTGCGTTCGCCGTCGCGTTTCTGGCCGTCTTCGCCGGGGTGGCGGTAGCGCAGACCTCGGTGCCGATCACGGTGAAGGTGTTCCCGAAGGTGACGCCGAACCTGGCGGGCACGGCGGCGCATCCCCAGGGCGTCCACCTCAGCGTCAAGATCACGATCGGGATCCCGGTCAACGACGAGCCCCCGCTGGTCAAGGAGATCGACGTCTGGTTCCCGCGCGGCTCGCTCTATGAGGGCGCCAAATACCCGACCTGCTCGGCGAGGCGAATGAGCGCCTTCGGACCCCAGGCGTGTCCAAAGCAGTCGATCATGGGTAGCGGCGGCGGCGTCGCCCGGGCCGACAACACGCTGTCGTTCCCGCGGATCACAGTGGTCAACGGGGGCCAACACGTGGTGTACTTCTACACCGTGCTCAACAACCCAGCACGGGTCCAGGAGCCGGTGGCCGGAAACGTGACCAAGCTCTCGGGCATCTGGGCGTACAAGCTGCACGTTCGGATCCCGAGAAACCTCCAGATCGTCGCCGGCGTGCCGTTGGTGCTCAAGTCCCTCCATATCGCGGCGGGCCGCGGCAGCTGGCTGTCGACGACCTCGTGCCCGGCGAGTCACAAATGGAATTGGAAGGCGCTGGCGCTGTTCAACAACGGCCAGCAGATCGCCACCAACGGATCCGTGGGCTGCCGCTCCTGAGATGGCGACAACGGTCCGGACTCCGGAGGTAGCGCCACGTCGCCGGCCGGCCGGGCCGGGGTTCGTCGATCGTGTGGGGGGCTGGGTCACGCGCGCTTACGGAACCGGACGCGACGCGCTCGAGGAGACGGGGGACATGACGGTCCTGACGGCGAAGACGATCGCCTCCGCCGTCAGCCCACCGTATCCCTACGGGACCGAGCTCGTGCAGCAGTTCCTGTTCACGCTGCGGGTCTGCTGGTTCCCGATGCTGATCTCGACGGTTGCGTTCGGATACGAGGCGCCAGGGTTGCAGGCGGCCAACGCGCTGACGCTGCTCGGAGCGCTGGACCGTCTCGGTGGCTTCTTCGTGCTCGCCTCGATCAGAGAGTTCGCGCCGTTCGTCACCGCGGTCGTCATGGCCGGCGTGGCCGGCACCGCGATCACCGCCGACCTCGGCGCGCGCAAGATCCGTGATGAGCTCGACGCGCTCGTCGTGATGGGCGTCGACCCGATCAAGAACCTCGTCGTGCCGCGCTTCCTGGTGCTGATGATCGTGACCGGCCTGTTCGACATCTTCGCCCTGCTGTTCGGGATCTTCGGCGGCGTGCTCGCGACGCTCGTCAACCACGCTCCGCTGGGGCCGTTCTTCGCCACGCTGGGCAACAACGCGGAGACCACCGACCTCTGGGGTTCGGTGGTCAAGACGACCCTTTTCGGAGCGATCATCGCGATTGTCTGCTGCTACAAGGGGATGACTGCGTCCGGAGGCGCGGCGGGCGTCGGGCGGGCGGTCAACCAGGCGGTGGTGATCTCGTTCCTGGGCATCTTCGCGTTCAACTACGCCTTCACGCAGGCGCTGCTGGCCACCCACCCGGCGATCACGACGATCGCCAAGTAGCCGCGTGAGTTCGTTCACCGAAACCCCGCCGCTCCCGCCCTCGCTGGCGCCGCTGCCTGACGATCCCGACGAACAGTTCCGCGGTCCGGTCCACCGGTCGCTCTACAACGCCGGCCTGATCCTGAAGTTCACCGGCTACGTGCTGCGCGACACGTTCAGCGGGCGCGTGCTGGGCTTCCTCGGGGAGGTCATCCGCCAGGCCGGGATCCTGATCGTCTCTTCGACGGTCGTGATCTGGGGGCTGATCTTCATCATCGGGCTCCAGTGCGGGATCGAGGGTGCCTACCTGCTCCAATCTCAGGGTGCGCCTCAGTACGCCGGACTGTTCTCGGCCTGGTGTGACCTGCGCGAGCTCGCCCCGTTGACATTCGGCTACATGATGGCCGCGAAGGTCGGGACCGGGATCGTCGCCGAGTTGGGCTCGATGCGGATCTCCGAGGAGATCGACGCGCTCGAGGTGATGGGGATCAACGGGATCACGTTCCTGTGCGCGACTCGGCTGCTCGCCTCATGGTTGGTGCTCCCGTTCATCTACCTCGGCGGCGTCGCCTGGGGCTTTCTGGCGAGCTATGTCGCGGTGGTCCAGCAGGTCGCGAACGTGTCGGCCGGCGGCTACTCGCTGATCTTCTGGGAGTTCCAGAACCCGGGGGACCTCTTATTCAGCCTCATCAAGGGCATGACGATGGCCACGGTCATCGTCCTTGTCGGCTGCTATTACGGCTACACCGCCAGCGGCGGACCGGTCGGCGTGGGGGTCGCGACCGCCAAGTCGATGGTGGTCAACATCGTCTCGGTCCACATCATCGGCATGCTCGGGACGCAGCTGTTCTGGGGTGCCAACCCGCGGGCGCCTATCGGCGGTTAGCCGCCCGCAATAAACACAACACTGTGTATGTTGCGGCGTTGGCGCGACCATGAGGCTGGCGCGACCGTGACGCCGGCGCGACCACGACGCCGGCGCGACCGTGACGCCGGCCGGACCCAACCCGGCAGCCCCGCCACCGCGAGCCGGAGGTGGCCCCCGCGGGCGGCGTATGCTTGGCGCCGCGAGCCGTGACCGGGGACCCAATCGATTCGGGGAGAGGGGATCAGGCCGCCGACGCCGGCGGCGCTCCGCCCGCCGCCCCGCGGCGCGACGATCGCCTCGACCGTGACCCGCTCAGCCTGACGCCCGAACAGATCCGCGAGCTCGGCTACCGAACCGTCGACCTGCTCGCCAACCAGCTCACCGACCGCTCGCTCCCGGCGATGCGCCGCGGCGACCCGCGCGATCTCCGCGCCCGGCTCGGCGGCCCACCGCCCGCCGCGCCCCGCGCCTGGCCAGAGCTGCTGGATCAGCTCGCGGACGACGTGCTCGGACCGATGAGCCGGCTCGCTCACCCCGGCTACTTCGCGTTCATCCCTGCGTCGAGCACGTTTGCCGGGGCGCTTGGGGACCTGGTCGCCAGTGCGCTGGACATCGATGTCGGCTCGTGGATGTCGGCCGCGGGCCCCAGCCAGCTCGAGCTCGTCGTGCTGGACTGGTTCAAGGAGTGGATCGGCTATCCACCCGAGTCCGCGGGGATCCTCGTCAGCGGCGGCTCGGCCAGCCAACATGACCGCGATCGCATGTGCTCGCGAATCGCTGCTTGGCCGATGTCGCACCGGGTGATCGCCTACGTCGCCGATCAGACTCACTCGTCGGTGGCGCGCGCCGCGCGGCTGTTGGGATTCCGCCCCGAGCAGCTTCGAATCCTTCCGACCGACGGTGATCACCGGATCCGGATTGACGCGCTCGACGGCGCGATCTCCTCCGATCTGGCCGCCGGGCTACAGCCCCTGGTGGTCGTGGCCAACGCGGGCGCCACCAATACGGGTGCGATCGATCCGCTGAGCGAGCTGGCGGCGATCTGCACTGCGCGCGGCATGTGGCTGCACGTCGACGCCGCCTACGGCGGATTCGCGTCCCTGACCGAGCGCGGGCGCGCCGCGCTGTCCGGGATCGAGCTCGCCGACTCGGTGACGCTCGATCCCCACAAGTGGCTGTATCAGCCGATCGAGTGCGGGTGTCTGCTGGTTCGGAACGGACGCCTGCTCGGCGAGGCGTTCGCGATCCATCCGGACTACCTTGCCGATTACAAGAGCGAGGCGGTCAACTTCTCCGACCTCGGGCTCCAGCTCACCCGCGGCGCGCGGGCGCTCAAGATCTGGCTGTCCTTTAACTACTTCGGCGCCGACGCCTTCCGGGCCGCGATCGATCGTGCGATCGATCTGGCGCTGCTGGCCGAGCGATTCGTCGGCGAAACCCCGGCGCTCGAGCTGCTCTCGCCGGCGTCACTCGGGATCATCTGCTTTCGCCGCCGGTTCGACGGGGTTACCGACGAGGCGACGATCGAGCGACTCAATGCCGAGCTGGTGACGGCGTTTGAGGCCACCGGACGCGGGCTGCTCTCGTCGACACGTCTGCACGGGACGTATGCAATCCGGTTGTGCGTCATGAACCACACGAGTGGACCCGCCGACGTGACCGGAGCGCTCGAGTGGTTCGCGACGGCCGCCGCCCCCGAGTCACCATCACCCGTTCAGGCGCCCGACGTCCCTTCGCCGGCGAGCGCGCGCGAGCTCGAGGACCGCAACGGCGATCTGCGCGGCGGTGGGCCGAGGCAGATCAGAGCGTCCGCACGGCGATCGGGTCGATCCCGCTGTTCGCGGGTCTCGACGGGGAGGCGATCGAGGTGATCAAGCAGTCTGCCCGCGAGCTGAGCTTCACGTCCGGGCAGACGGTCGTCCACCGGTGGCAGGGGACCCGCCATTTCTACGTCGTGATTTCGGGCACGCTCGAGGCCCGCGTCGACTCCAAGCCCGTGCGGACGATGGGCACGGGTGACTACTTCGGCGAGCTTGCGGCGCTCGACTGGGGTGCCGGCTTCGGTTATGCGCGCACGGCGGACGTGGTCGCCGTCGACGACGGCCGCCTGCTGGTGCTCGCACCGGTGGCCCTCGCCGAGTTACTCCGTCGCGTTCCCGCCCTCGATCAGAAGATTCGCGCCACCGCACGCGAGCGGATGCACCAGATGTGAGGCGGTCGCTGCGGCCGGCGGGTCCGACCTGAGGACGGCACGACCAGGAAGAAAGTCGTCCTCAAGCGTGATGTGGAGAGATCGGCGCGAGCCTGGCCTCCCGACCGTCAGATCATCAATCGACGGAGGCAGGAGATGACCACTTCACTGACACGCCGCCGCGGTGTCCGCGGCCTGATCGCCGGCGCGGGAGGAGCGCTCGCCGCACCCCGTCCCCGAAGACGGTGATCAAGATCAACGAGGGCACCGGCGCCTATCGCCACGATCACGGTTTGCTGACCCTGGTCGACGTCGCGAGCTCCAATAACGCCAACCTGACGCTGAAGATCTCCTAGTGGGCGGGGTCCACTAGCACCGGGGGACGGGCTCCGGGGCAAGCCCGATCAGGGACCGCCGCTTGGGCGCTGAGACTTGGAGTCTCAGCGTCCGAGCAGGTCCGGCGTGACGAACCCCGTCTCGTATGCGAGCACCACTGCCTGCACCCGGTCTCGCAGCCCGAGCTTCATCAGGATCCGTCCGACGTGCGTCTTGACGGTCGATTCTTCGACCACGAGCTCGGCGCCGATCTCGGCGTTTGATCGTCCGCGGGCGATCAGACGAAGGACGTCGAGCTCGCGCGCCGTCAGCTGTCGGAGCTGTTCGGGTGTCTCGCCGCTCGCGCGCGCGGCGGCCGCGAAGCGGAGGATCAGGCGTCGTGTGACGGCCGGGTCGATCAGAGCGTTGCCGGCGGCGATGTTGCGCACCGCCCAGCACAGCTGTTCGGGCGGCACGTCCTTGAGCAGGAAGCCGCTCGCCCCCGCGCGCAGCCCCTCGAACACGTACTCGTCGGCGTCGAACGTCGTCAGCAGCAGCACGCGGCACTCGGTCTCCTCGATGATCCGCCGCGATGCGGTGAGACCGTCCATGCCCGGCATCCGGATGTCGAGCAGCACGACGTCCGGCGTCCGCTTGCGGGCGAGGTCGAGTGCCTCGAGGCCGTCTTGGGCCTCGCCGATCACCGACATGTCGGGTTCGCCGTCGATGATCAGCCTGAAGCCGGCGCGCACCAGGTGCTGATCGTCGGCGATCAGGACGGCGATCGGATCGGTGGTCGGCTTGGCGGGGTCCACGGCGATTGGCGCGCGTAGGGAACGGCTACGGCTGTGCGTCGATGATCATCGCTCAGACGGGCGGCGGGCGCGTAGCCAGGACGTAGGTTTCGTTGGCGGACGGGCTCGACAAGGTATGGGCGATAAGGGGTGGCGACGGTGGGCCGGGTTTGAGCTAGCGCGCGTTCTCTGCCAGTGCGGCCGCGAAGGCGGCCGTGACCTCGGCGGTACTCCACGGCTCGGGTGACTGGGTGATGAAGAAGTCATCGAGCGCCCGCGCGGTCAGCTCGGCCAGGTGTCCCTCTTGGACGCCGATCGAGCTCATCACCGGGAAGTCGAGTCTTGCCAGCAGCTCGCGAACGCCCCGAACCGCACGCGAGCCATCTCCCGAGCCGTCGTCCGCAACGCCGAGTGCATCCGCGACGCGCTCGAGCTGACCGGGCACGTAGCGGCGCTCGCGGTCGAGCGTCTGGGCGAGCACGAGTCCGATCGTCAGGCCGTGAGGAACGTGGAACATGCCGCCGAGCGCTTGGCCGAGCGAGTGCTCCGCGGTGCAGTCCGAGATGTTCATCGTCAGTCCCGCCATCAGACTTCCGCAAGCAACTTCGGATCGCGCCCCGCCGTTGGCGGGATCGCGATGGGCAACGGGCAGCGAGCGGCCGATCAGCCGGATGGCCTCGAGCGCGATCCCATCGCCGATCGGCGTCCTGACCCGCGCGACCATGCCGGCGATCGCCTGCGCGAGCGCGTCGACGCCGGTGAACGCGGTCGTCGCGGGCGGCACCGAATGCGTCAGCAGCGGATCGACGAGCGCGTCCTGCGGGCGCAGGAGCGGGCTTGCGATCCCCGACTTGCGGTCATTGGCCGAGTCAGTAATGACGGCCCCTCCCGAAACCTCCGAGCCGGTGCCGGCGGTCGTCGGCAAGGCGATCAGCGGCACCGTGGGCTCGCGCACCGCCCGATCAGAGGCGAGAAACTCGGCGAACGTCGAGCCCCGCTGGGCACACAGCCTGGCGGCCTTGGCCGTGTCGATCACCGAACCGCCCCCGATCGCCACCACCGCCTCCGGCTGGGCCTCGACCAGGGCCTGCGCAGCGGCGTCAACCACGTCGATCGTCGGTTCGCCTTCGGCCTTGACGAACCGCGTCACGTCGACGTGCGCCGCGGCGAGCGCGCCCACGCTTGCGGCGACCCCCGGGTTGCGTTGCTCGAGCTCGGCATCGACCATCACCATCGCGCTGCGCGCGCCGTGGCCCGCGACCACCAATCCCAGCTCGCCCGCGACGCCGTCCCCGAAGCGGATCCGAACCGGGAGATGGTTGCTGAACGGTGGTATCGCGGAGATCGACATCGTGATGGTCCTCTATCCATACCATTTCGGCGGCGCAGCTGCTTTGCAGGACGCGCTCGCGCCGGCGCCGACCTCGGCGATCCCCCGATGTAGGCTTGGCCCGACACCCACGAGCTTGGAGGCAAACGCAATGGCACGGACCCCCGAAGCGATCTTCCAGCACCACGCGGAGGTCCTGGTGGCCGGTGATCTTGAAGGGATCGTCAGCGATTACTCCGACGACGCGATCTTCATCACCCCCAACGGCGTGCAGCTCGGCAAGGACGGGGTCCGGCAGGGGTTCGTGAAGCTGCTCGGCGATCTGCCGAATGCCAACTGGCAGGTGCCGACGCAACTCTTCGAGGACGACATCCTCCTGATCGAGTGGAACGCCGAGTCCGAACACACGAAGGCCGATGACGGGATCGACACGTTCGTCTTCCGCGACGGGCTGATCCGCGTGCAGACGGTCCGTTACACCCTGGTCCGCAAGGACTGAGCACGACATCGCTGCCTACAGACGCGGACCGGCGACAGGCGAAACCGCCGTCGGGCGCCGAACGTGGCAGGCAGGCGTGCGCGAGGGCGTGAGCACAGCGATGGTCTACGAACAGATCCGCGACCGGGTCGCGCACACCGGCCTGCGCCTCGAGCAGGAGGGGCTGCTGAGCGCGACCGCCGGCAACCTGTCGGCGCGCGTCGAGTCCGATGCGATCGCGATCACGCCGACGGGCATTCCCTACCCGGAAATCGCCGCGGCCGACGTCGTGATCTGCGACCTGTCGGGCAAGGTGCTCGACGGCGAGCGGCGCCCGTCATCGGAGACGCCCTTCCACACGGCCGTCTACCGGGTCCGGCCCGACGTCGGCGGCGTCGTCCACACGCACTCGCCGTTCGCCACCGCGCTCGCGGCTCTGCGCCGGCCGATTCCCGCGATCCATTATTCGATCGCATCATTCGGCGTCTCGGAGATCGCGGTCGTTCCGTACGAGACCTACGGGACCGATGAGCTGGCCGGAGAGCTCGAGCGGGCCTGCGCCACCGGCACGAAAGGCGTCCTGCTCGCCAACCACGGCGCCGTCGTGCTAGATGGCACGCTCGAGGGCGCGGCTGCCTTGGCGGGCCTGCTCGAGTTTCTCGCCGCCACCTACCACCGAGCGCTCGCGGTCGGCGAGCCGTTCGTCCTCCCAGAGGAGGAGATCGAGCGCGTGATCGAACGGCTCAAGACCCACGGTCAGCCGCAGACCTGACCGAGGCGCCGCGCCGGCTCGCGCAACGTCACGTCGAGCAGCGACTCCTGCACGCAGCGGGCGAGCAGCCACAGGCGAACCCGGTCGCAGTCAAGATCGAGCAGCGCCGCCATCCGGGCTGCGAGGCCCGCGGGGTCGCTCGCCAGGCGACCGTCGCAGTTGAGCATGTGCTGCACCGTGTCGTAGGCCGGATCGCCGACGAACGGCTTGGGGTCGATCACCAGCCACGGCTCCCGTTCGGCGGCGAGCACGTTGCCGGCGTGTAGATCGGTGCACAGCAGCGCGGCCGTGGCCGGCGGTGCGCGGTAGCTGTCGCAGCAGCTCGACGCCGTGGCGCGCAAGACCGGGATCGAGGCCGCGTCTGTCGGCCGCGAACCCGCGCTCGAAGCCATCGGCCCACTGATCGCACATCGCCGACAGCGGCCGAAACGGGTGCCCCTCCCGGGGCGCTCGCAGCCACAGCCGCCGCAGCAGCCCGGCGACGATCTCGTCCTGCCGATGCTCGGGCCGAAGGGGTCCTAGCTGTCGGCCGGGGATGCACCGCTCGAGCAGCAGGGCGCTCGTGTCTCCGTGTGAGCACGCCGCGAAGCACCGCACCGCTCCGTCGCCGTCCCAGTGGCGCAGCCCGTCGGCCTCGTGCTCGGCCTCGTAGTGGCGCCAGCCGACCTTCAGCACGAGCTCGTCGCCGGCCGCGTTGCGGGCGGGCGCGACCCAGGCGCAGACACCACCCGGCAGGAACGGCCCGCCGAGCTCGAGCTCCCAGTCGGCGGCGATCTGCGCCACGGCCTCTGGCAGAGCCTCCAGCCACTTCACTCGAGCCGAACCGGCATCGTCGGTGACCGCACCGGCGAGCTGCGGCGGGATGCTGATCGCGCACACGCCGCAAGTGTCGCGCCCCGGCACACGGTGGCGCGCCTGGCGTGGGCGCCCCGCCGGCGCATCGGACCGGGGGTGTGTCGTCTAACCGTCGGCCACGGACGGTTCGATGACACACCCCCCGTCGGGCGGGCAAGTGGGCGATGATTGCGACAGTGGTCGATTGGAGCGCGGGCAGGTACGAGCGGGCCGCCGAGGAAATCGAGCCGGTGGCGTCGGTGGTGGTGGCGCAGGCGGCGCTGGCGCACGGTGACGAGGTACTCGATCTCGCGTGCGGAACCGGCAACGCCGCGCTGCTGGCTGCCGCCCGCGGGGCGCGTGTGATCGGGGTCGACTCGGCGTCGCGCCTGCTCGCGGTCGCCCGGGAACGGGCGCGCGCCGAGGGACTCGAGATCGACTTTCGCGAGGGTGACCTGCTCGCGCTGCCGGTCCGCGACGCGGCCGCGGACGTGGTCCTGTCGGTCTTTGGCGTGACCTACGCCGGCGATCCCGCCGACGCGATCAACGAACTCGGGCGAGTTCTCCGTCCCGGGGGCGAGCGCTGATCAGCGCGTGGGTGCCCGCGGGTCCGATCGCCGCCATGATCGCCGCGCTGGGCGGGATCGTGGGCCGCGTGACCGGGTCGCCCACGCCGCAGCGGTTCGCCTGGTTCGACGAAGCCCAGGTCTGCCGGATCGCGTCAGATGCCGGCCTCGCGCTCACGTCGACGACGGCGGGCGAGCTCGAGATCCGTGACAGCTCACCGGACGCGTACGTCGCGGGCGGCCAGGAGCTTCCGATGGCGCTGGCGGTCGCGCCCGTTCTGGAACGGGCCGGGGCCGAAGCCGAGGCACGAGATGCGATGACGGAGGTCCTTCGCGACGGCAACGAAGATCCCGGCGCCTTTCTGATCCACAGCCCCTACGTCGTGCACGAGCTCCGGGCGGCCTGAAACCGGGAATGGCGAAGCGGCACGCCGAAACGGCGAGGCGGATCGAGCCGCCCCGCCGTCTTGCTTGCAGGCAGGTCGCGCGTGGGGTGCTCGCGTCAGCTGGCCTTGACGACGTGCCAGGTGCCGCCCGGCCCCTTGACGCCCTGGCCCTTGGTCATGCCGACCTGGGTGTCGCCCGAGTAGTAGTAGAGCGGGTGCTTGTCGAGCATCACCTGGTAGAGGTTGGCCTTTACGCGCCGCATGATCGTCACCTTGCCCGGCACGCCCGGGGCGACGGGAACCTTGGCGTTGTAGCCCCTGACCTCGACTGGCGGGAACTGCTTCAGGCACTTCCAGTTGACGCACTTCAGGTGGGCGAGGCTCTCGCCGCCGAGCTCGTAGATCGTGTCCCCGCGGCGATCGACCACGATCTTGCTGGGCTTGCCCGAGACGGTCCGGCTCGCTACTCCCAGTGAGCTGACGATTCCGGCCGTCGCGGTCCCGGCGAGCAGGGCAAATGCGGCCGTGCAGGTGATCCCGATCGCCAGCTTCCGGCTGCGCTGCAGTTTCTTGATGTTCATTGGTGCTCCCTTCTCGGTCTTCTCCGGCTCTCTTGTCGCCGGTCTTTCTTGATAGAGAGCGTCCCTCCTGCGTGCCTCGCTGTCGTTCGTAGTCGACTACGTCATTCGCGGTACGCATCTACTGACATACGAGGGCGAGCGGTCCGATCCACGTACGTAGCCGGCCCGAAGCCTGTCCGGTGTGCAGAGCCGACCGGCTCAGGCAGACCACGGGTCGTCGGGGAGGATCTCCCCGTCGCCCTCGCGCCGGGGGCCGAACACCAACAGCTCGAGCCCATCAGGCCCAGCCTCAAAGGCCCTCGCGACGGTCGGCGCCACCCGCACCGCATCGAGCCGGCGAAGCTCGGCTGTCTCGCCGTCGAGGTTGACGCGCCCGCTGCCCGCGATCACCACGTAGATCTCCTCGGCAGCCTCGTGGCGGTGCGCCCCGCCGTGCTGATCGGGCTTGATCACGTGGTAGGCAAGACCGGTGTCATCAGCATTGAGGTCGCGAAATGCGAAGCGCGCCTCCTGGATCGAGTCAAAGCCAAACCGGGGCGCGACATCATCGATCTCGCGCAGGTTCTTGATCGTGTAGCTCATGCCGCGAAGCCTACGCACGGTGGCGGAGCAGGGCACCTACGGCTGGCGCGTGCGGTCGCCGCCGGGCGGTGCTCGCGATTCGCAGCCCGTGGCATTATGAGCCGCTCACGAGAGACCGCCGGGGAATTGGCAGGCGCTCGCTGCCTGCTGGACCGCTGGCGACTGAAGATTGATGGAGCGTGGGATCACAAAGACGGCGCCGTTGATGTTGTCCACGTTGCCGTAGGCGGGCGGGTTGACGGGCATGAACGTCCCGGGATCCGGGAACTGCGTTACCCCGTGTGAGCGCATGCAACGCGAAAACGCGAGGCCGGTCATCGACCCATTCGAGACGCTCTTGCTGGCCGTACTTGGCCTGCTTGACGCGCAGCCGGCGATCACCAGCATGCGGGAAACGACGACACCGGCAGTCTGAAAGCGGCGACGAGTCGGGTGAAATAGCACGGCCGTTGCCGCCGATCGTACCTACTGTCTGCGGCCTCTCCCTGTCTGTTACGCGCCCGTTACCCGCGCCATGTTAGACACGGAACGCATGCAGATCGAGCGGTCGCTTCGCGCTTCAGACGATGACCGAGAGCGGGCGGCCGAACGTCTACGTCATGCCACCGCCGAGGGTCGGCTCAGCGTCGACGAGCTCGGACAACGGCTCGATGCGGTCTACGCGGCACGGACCGTCGCTGAGCTGGACGGGCTCCTCACCGACCTGCCCGTGAGTCGCGCTCTGAGGCGGCCGCGTGTGCCGCTCCCCGGCCTGATCGGTGCGGTCAGCGCGGTGACGCTCATGCTGGCGGTGCTCGGCGTGCTCATCACAATGCACGTGCGGCACGCGGCGATGGTCCCGGTTCTGGGACACCTCAGAGATCTCAACCTGTGGACTCCGGCCGCAGGTTCGCATCATGGCCCGGCGATGGCGGCGTCACTGGCCGTCGCACTCGCTGCGGCGCTCACATGCGCGGTGGTGCTCTGGAGCTTGATGCGCTCGAGATCCCGGCATCAGCACCTCTGAGCCCGACCGCCAAAGCGGCAACTCACCTAGCGGGAGGCGCTGGATCGATCGGTTCTCCCGGCAGGAGACCAACGAAGGCCGCGACTGCCGTGGCGACCCCTTCGATCGGTTTGTTGCCCGACGAGACCTCGTGGACGTAGACGTCTCGTGCCTGCTTCGCCCGCACCGCGAATACGACAAGTCCGAGGCCGATGAGCGCCCAGCGGCTCAGACTGCCATCGCGTACGTCTGGAGCCATCACCGGATCGTAATCAGCCCGACCTCAGTTCGGCCAGATTCCGAACGGGGCCGCGTGGGGCGAGAGAGCGGCACTCAGGGATTCCGGGGAGAATGGGTTTCTGCGCGACCGGACCACCAGACCGCAGGGGCGTCGCCGCCCCCGCCGGAAGGGCGGGGCGACTAAGGACGCCGAGCGTCGGGCGCTGGCGAAAGCGCATGCGAGGCCTGACCGCCCGATGAGGCCACCCCGGCCGGGCTTCGCCGTTCTGTTCGCCGACGGTGGAGCGCGCGGCACGCCGGGACCGGCTGCGATCGGCTATCTGATCGATGACGACGCCGGGGTTCGCTTAGTCGAGCATGCCGAGGGGATCGGCACGGCGACGGCGGCCGAGGCGGAGTACCGGGCGCTGTTGGCTGGGTTGGCATCCGCCCATGAGCTTGGTCTTGCCCAGGTCACCGCGCGGTCGGATTCCAGGCTGTTGATCGCACACATCAATGGCGAGCGTCAAGGTCGTCGCAGTTCGTTGTTGAGGTTGGCCGCGGAGATCACAGACTTGCGGATGCGGATCGGGACCGTCGTGTTCGAGTGGGTTCCTGCGACGGCGAACGGCGAGGCGCACCAGCTGGTCTCTGCCGTCTTGGAGCGGCCACCTGGCTGACCCGCGACTCGTCGGTGATTGGCGGCGCTGGACGTCAACTCAGCCGGCTGGCGTGACGGTCACCTCGATGCCGTGCACGCTGGTCGAGGCACCGATGTCTGACGGGATGCCCGGGTTGAGCGCGTTGACGTTGGCGCCCGTGGCCTCTTGGCCAGGCCAGCGGCCTTTGGGCGAATAGGCCACGCCTCGGGGGATCAGCTCGGATAGTGCGAGCTGGAGCTCGAGTTCGGCGGTCTCGTTGGCCAGCCGCACGCGATCGCCCAGGGCGAGTCCCCGGTCGGCGGCGTCAGCTGGGTGCAGCGTGACGGTGGCGGGACCGCGGCGTCGGGAGAGCTTGGGCTCGTTGGCGAACATGTCGTTCAGCGACCACGCGGACGCGGGGGTCAGCAGCCGCAGCCGCCCCTGCTGAGGGCGCTCGTCATGCCATGGCTGCGCGACGTGGGGGTGGCCGTCGGCCTGGGCGGCGGCGCTGGCCAGCTCGATCCGTCCCGTCGGAGTCTCAAAGCGCAGATCGGCGAACTGGACCCGGGGCACGTCACCGATCGCGACGGTCCCGACGCGGGCCAGCTCCGCGAACGTCATTCCGACCCCGCTGGCGGCGAGCAGCCGGTCGATGATCTCGCGATCGGACTCGAACAGGGCGGCCTGCTGGAAGCCCATCGCGGCGGCAAGCCGCCGGAAGATCTCGGTGTTGGGGAGCGAGTCGCCCAGCGGCGGGACCGCGGCCACCTGCGCCGACAGGCTGATATCGAAATACGAGGCGACCAGGTCATCGCATTCCAAGAAGCTCGCTGCCGGCAGCACCACGTCGGCGAGCCGGGTGGTGTCGGTCTCGAACAGGTCAAGCGCGACGGTGAACAGATCCTCGCGCTGCAATGCATGCCACAGTCGCGCCTGTTGGGGGTTGGAAGCGGCGATGTTGATGTTCCAGCAGATCAGCGCCCGCGTCCGAGCCGGATCCTCGAGCCAGTCGACGAGATCCATGTGACTGATCGGCTCCGGCGAGTTGTCGGGCAGGCCGCCGGTGGCCACGTCATCAAAGTCCAGGCCGCGGCTGTCGGTGCCATTGAGGTACAGCAGGCCGGTGCCGGGGCGGCCCAGGTTGCCGCTCAGCGCGGCCAGTTGGGCGACAGCTCGCACGGCGTTGCCGCCACGCGGTTGGCGCTGGAACCCCTGACCGATCCATAGCAGCGACGGGCCGGCGCCGTACCAGTGAGCCGCGCGCTCGATGTCGTCGGCGGGTACACCGGTGACCTGGGCCGCCCACGCAGGGTCGCATCCAGTCAGCAGCGGTTCGAGCTCATCCCAGCCGACGCAGTGATCGGCGAGCATCGACAAATCGAGCAGGTCATCACGGCGCAGCACGTGAGCGATGGCGAACGCGAGCGCAGCATCGGAACCGGGGAACGGCTGCAGGTGCAGGTCGGCCTGGCGCGCGGTCTCGGTCGCCAGGGAGTCGACGACGACCACCTTGCCCGGCGCCTCGGGCAGCCAGTGCTCGTGACGGTGCGGGGCCGATGCCGAGGGATTAGCGCCCCACACCAGGATGCAGCGCGCATCGGCAGCGCCGCGGGGATCGAAACCATCCTCCGACGTGCCGTACATGTATCCGAGCGCGACATGACCGGCTTTGTTGCAAATCGTGTCGGGATCGACCTCGCGCGCACCGAGCGCGCGCATGAAGCGCATCCCGAACGCGTAGCCAAGCAATGCGAACGTACCCGTGTAGTGGGTATTGAGGATCGCGCCGGGATCCTCGGCTGCGATCTCTCCCAGCCGGCTGGCGACCACGGCGATCGCCTCGTCCCACGAAGCGACGCGCCAGGCTCCACCGCCCTTGGGACCATCCCGGAGCAGCGGCTCGGTCAGGCGGGCGTTCGGGTCCAGGAAGACGCCGTTGTAGCCCGCGGCGCACTTGCGACACAGCTTGCCGCGGCTGACCGGATGGCTCCGGTCTCCGCGGACGTGGCGAACAGCGCCGTCACGCACCGCGACTTCGATTCCGCACGCGTCATAGCAGTCACGCGGACACGTGGTCAGGACGGTCCTGTCCACCGTCATCGCAGCAGCTTAGCGCCGGCAAATCCAATCTCAAGCACCGATCTGGCGCCTCGACAGTGCGCTACGCCGGGTCGCGCTGAGCAACGACCGAAGGCGCAAGACCGACCACACGCTCAAGCCAGGCAGCGAACAGCCGCCGCGCAAGCACAACGCTCTCGCGCTCGTGGTGACCGATCGCCGAGAGCAGCGTTGGCAGCCCGTCGTCGCCAAGCAGCGCGCGCAGACTCTGCGCGTAGGCCGGGACCGTCCCCCATTCGGCAGCCAGCGTGACGTCGACCTCCAGGTGGAACTGCAACCCATAGGCCTTCTCGAAGCGAAACGCCTGTTGCTCGTAGGCACCGGAGCGCGCCAGCTGAACGGCGCCGGCAGGCAACTCGAACGTATCTCCGTGCCATTGCAGCGCGTGAAATCGCCGCGGAAGCTGAGAGAAGACCGGATCTGCGGCGCCAGCAGCGGTTAGCTCGACAGGGAGCACTCCGACCTCGGCGTGTTCCCCGGCGAACACGCGCGCCCCGAGACTCGCCGCGAGCAGCTGCACGCCGAGGCACACTCCCCAGAACGGCACGCCCGAGCGGACCGCGTCGGCAATCAGCCGCTTCTCGGCGGTCAGCCACGCCAGGCGCTCATCCTCATACGCCCCCATCGGGCCGCCCATCGCGATGATTGCTGAATGCTCGCGCCAGTCGGGGAGCGGCTCACCGGCATCGACCTCCACCCGCACGAAATCCACGTTCCATTCCCGCAGCTCGATCCTCGTAGGCCGCGGGAGGCTCGCAGGCGATGTGCTGGAGGACGAGCAGCGGTCGTGCCACAACCGCCAACTTACGTGAATTCGGGGGAGGCTGGCGAAACGTGATTGATCTCGTCTGCGCTCGCTGTGAGCAGGTCCCCGGCCTCGACGGGCCACGCGTCGAGTTTCGGCTCTGCGAGCAGCGCTCGTGCAAGCTCGCTCGATCCACCGATGACAGTCGAGTCGAAGTCGATCTCGCTGGCCATGAACCACGCCCGATCCTCGTGGCCAGAAGAGATTGGGCGACTGACCCCAACGAGAGCTCATCTCGAGCGCGGCGTCGACCGGGCCGCGAAATAGGAAATATTCGCGAATGGGAAGCACAAGCGTCGGCCGGTCGCGCGAGAACGCGGGCGGGACTCGTCTGTTGCCTCCCACCCGTCCGCTGCCGACCGGGTAGCCGATCGTCACCCAGCCCCCATCGATGAAGCCGTAGCCGTACCAGACACCGAGCACGCACGCCTCCGGGGTCACGGTGTGTTCGCCGAGCACCGCGCACAGAACACCCAGCACGCTCGGCTCAAGGTTGCCCCGGTCGGGATCACCGCCGGGCCACGTCGAATCGCTCATGTTCACACAATCCGATGCGCCCACCAACGCGTGCCACTGCATCAGCGGGTGAACGGTGCGGCCGGTTTCGCTGGCTACCTGCGCCCAGGTGTAGAGGCGACCATCGCGATCAGCGGGATGGCAGACGCGGACGTAGGCCTCAAAGCCGCTGGGCGCGGTGCCGGCAACCGAGCCGAGCTCCGCCAGGCGCGGCGCTATCCACTGTGCGACCGATAAATCAGACTCAGCACGCAGTAGGTCATCAGCCACCGATCCAGCCTACATACGTCGTCATCGCGCTAGCCGCGACTCCGGGCCGGCGACGATTCGGGCACTCTGTCTCGCAACCAGCCCCCACGATCTTGGAGAGCACCCGATGACAAGAGAGCTCATCAACAGCGAGCAGCCTGCACCGCGGGGTGCGCTACCACTATGCGGCGGCTGCGACCGGCGAAACGTTGGTCTTCACGGCCGGAGCTTGTCCGCTTGACGGCGACGGGCGTGTCGTCGCCCCCGGAGACATCCCGGGCCAGACCCGGCAGACGCTCGAGAACCTCACGACCGCTCTGCGCGAGGCCGATTGCCAGCCGGACGACGTGGTCAAGACGACCGTGTTCGTTCTGTCTTCGTCTCGGGACGACCTGCTCCAGGCATGGAGCGAATACGAGCGCGTGTACGGCGCCGATGGGCCGCCAAGCACCCTGCTCGGAGTCGCGATGCTTGGTTACCCCGAGCAGCTGGTCGAGATCGAGGCGGTAGCGGTACGCCGCGATCGACGGGCGTGAGTCTGCCTCCGTCAGGGGACGACGTCTGGCAACGAGGCCGCCAGCAGGCGCTCAGCCGGGGCGCGCGTCCCTTACTCGACCCGCTCGAGGTGACGCCGCAGCGCCCGCGCCGCAGATCGCATCGCGAGTGTCGTCGAGAACGCCAGTCCTGAGAAGCCGAGGATCCACAGGACCGCTCGCACTTCGTGGTCGTTGGTCACGCCTGCTGCCAGCAGCAGCACCGCCGACCCGACAACCGAGAAGCCCGCCACCAGGGCGAGCACGAGGCGGTCGACCCAGAAGTCGACGGCGTCGTGGTCCTGACCGGCGAAGTGCTCGGTGCGGACGGTAAGGCGCCCGCCCCTCAGCTGGTTGGCGAGCGTCTCGGCGTGCTCGGGAAGCGTGCGCAGCGCGGGCAGTGAGCGCAGGGCCTCGCGCTGGAGGATCTCCTGAGGAGTGCCGAGGATCTCGCGGTGGTCGGCCATGACGATCTGCTCGCTCTTCTGGACCAGGCTGAACTGAGGGTCGATGGTGGTCAGCGTGCCCTCGAGCGTGAACAGCGAGCGGGCCAGGAGGGTGATCGAGGGCGGCGGGGGCATGTGGTGGCGCTGCATGACCGACAGCACCTCGCCGATCACGCGCGGGTCAAGGCCGCCAGGGGCGCCCAGGGCCGCCAACTGGGCGCTCAGGTCCGTCTCGAGCGCCCGCAGATCAATGCTCTGATTCCCCGAAAGATCGCGCGCCGCGCGAGCCAGCACGCTGACGTCGTTCATGGCGACGCCGAGCGCGATCCCGCGTAGGCCATCGAGCGCCCGGGCATCGAGCCGGCCTACGGAGCCGAAGTCGAGGATCCAAATCGTTCCGGCCTCGTCAATCAGGAGATTGCCGGGGTGGGGGTCCGCGTGGAACAGCCCGTCGTCGAGCACTTGGCCCAAAAATGAGGACAGGAGCCGCTCGGCCAGCTGGGGCCGGGGCACGGGCGACGCGTCCAGAGCATCACCGTCGGCCACGGAGCGCGCGACGACCTCCTCCATGACCAGCACGCGATCGGTCGACAGCGTCGAGTAGACATTGGGCATCGCGATGCCGACGTCCCGCGCTCGGTTCTCGCGCAACTGCATCCCCATCGCCGCCTCGTGGAGGTAGTCGAGCTCCTCGTTGAGGCCCGCGATCAGCTCTTCGCTGAATGCGTTGAGGCCCACCTCGTGCGCCATGTGGCGTTCCAGCCGTCGAGCGGCGAGCCGCAGGACCGCCGCGTCGCGGGCGACGACCTCGTCGATCCCGGGTCGTTGCACCTTGACGACCACGCGCCTGCCGTCAAACAGCACGGCTCGATGCGTTTGCCCGATCGAAGCCGCCGCTAGCGGCTTGAAGTCAAAGGAATCAAACGCCTTCTCCACCGGCTCCCCGAGAGTCTTCTCGATCACCGCGCGGACGTCGTCCTCGGGCACCTGGCGGACGTCGGCCTGCAGTTCGGAGAGCTCGTCAGTGAGCGCGTCGGGCAGCACATCGGTTCGGGTCGAAGCGATCTGGCCGAGCTTGACGAGCATGCCGCCCGACTCCTCGAGCACCTCGCGAACCCGGCGCGCGACGTCGGGCGACTCCAAGGCCGACCGCGACGCGTAGCGGAAGTGGAGCAGGTTGGCGCTCCGCGCGTTGGCCACCAACTCGCGCAAGCGGCCGTAAGGCGAGAACGACAGCCGCACGGTCTGGATCGGGTGGACCAGCCTCCGACGCCGCCGCCGTGTCGGTCGCGTACGCGCCCTGCGGCTGACGAGATCCAGCCCGATCGCGAATGGCATAGCGGCGAACACCCCGAACACGATCACTACGACCGCGACCTCCAACACCTCGCCGAAGGAGCCGGTCTCGATCGTTCGCCCACCTCCGGGCGATGGCGCCCCGATCGTGTAGGCGGCGGCGAGCAGGCCCAGGAACCAGCCCACCAGCCCGACGAGCGCCCCGCGCCAGTGACCCAAGCGGACGCCGAGCAGCCGTCCGGTCAGCTTGCCGACCGTGACGGTGAACAGCAACAGCAGCAGAATCTCCAGAACGATGCTCACACCCAGGTCCTTCGCGACTCAGGCCGACTCACCCAGTGCCTCCGCCACGGCTTGCGACCGGTCCCGCCGACGCACGGCTTGAGCCCCTCCTCGGTTTCGGTCGAATGCGCGCGATCGTACAGCCGCACTGGAGATTGGCCTAGCACCACGCAGCCGACGCACGCTCCGTTGCGCGGCTTGCTCGGACCTACTGGGCCGGACGCGAGGGATTGCGCCACCTCGAGACCGAACTCGAGGGCCCTGAGTGCGTCAAGACGAGGTGCGTCGAGACCGAAGCCGGGGGCTAGGATCCTGGCTTCTGAGCCGCAAGCTTCGGGGTAGGCGCACCTGAGCCGGAGAGGATCATCGTGATCACCGTCATCTGCGCGTTGGGGGCCGCATTCTGCAATGCGTCGTGGGCGGTGTTGGCGCGCCTGGCCGGCGTCACGGCGCCTGAGGGCCTGTCCCGATGGCGGCTGGGGTGGTACCTGGTCCGCCAGCCGGTCTGGCTGGTGGGACAGGCGTTCGCTGTCGGCGTGTTCGTGCTGAGCGGTGTGGCGCTGTACTTCGGCGAGTTGGCTGTCGTGCAGCCGCTGCTGGTCGTGGAGCTGATCTTTGCTCTGGCGCTGCGCCGGTTTCGGCTGCACGACCCCATCCCGGTGAAGTCCTGGTACGCGGCGGCCCTGGTGTGCTTAGGGTTGGGTGGATTTCTGGCCGCGGCTAACTTCCACGGTGGCACGCGCGTGCCCGGCGCGGCGGAGTGGGCGGTTGCTGTGTTGGTCTGGGGCTTTGTCGCGGCCGTCTTGGTCGTGGTCGGCCAGCGCGGGTCTCCAGCGCGGCGGGCGGCCTGCATCGGCGCGGCCGCCGCGCTCGTGTGGTCGGTGGACGCCAGTTTCGTCAAGCAGCTGACGGACGTGCTGCAGCTGCACGGCATTCTGGGGGCGTTTGACCACTGGCCGCTCTACGCGCTGGTGGTCACCGGGATTCTGGGCGCGGTGCTGACTCAGGCCGCCTTCAACGTCGGCCCGCTCTCGGCCTCTCAGCCAGCGCTGCTGATCGTCGACCCGTTGGCGAGCATCATCCTCGGAGTGTTGATCTTCGGCGAGCGCCTGGACAGCACCGTTCCCGCCCTGGTCGGGGCGGTGTCCGCGCTGCTGGTCATGTGCGCCGGCGTCGTGTTGACGTCACGCTGGGCGCCCCCGTCGATGGAGCCGATCGCCGGCGATCCGCTGACGATCATGCGCTACGGCAGGAAACTGACGACACCGGCAACGGACTGAGAATTGCCGCTGTCTCGACCGATGTGTGAGCGGCGAGTAGCAGTCACTGCCGGCTGCGCTCGGAGACGTAAAAAATGCCCGCATAGAGGCATCTTTTCGGATTATCAACGGAGAGGGAGGG